>NZ_FNDX01000017.1:11945-108453 GCF_900099765.1 Paenibacillus typhae
TATGACTAACTCCTTTTTATTGTTTTGATATAGATACATTAATATTAACAAAATATTACATCAGTTCAAAATAAATAATTATTCTGTTGCGCAGTCCGACGAGACAGCGCAGCGGCGGACAGCAATTATACAGCAGCAGTTATTTTGAGGATAAGCTGTGTTAGCAGAGTGAAAGAAAAAGAGCTGCTTTCGCAGCTCACTCAAAAAGCTATTCTGGCATAATCCAAACAATTTCAGAGATACGTACGAAGAATTTTGTGCCTCTGGTATCCAATATAACATGATCCGGCTTTACATCCATCACACAACCGCTGATTCCGCCGCGTGTGGTTTCAATCAACACACGCTTACCCCGAACGGACATCAAGGTTTCAACGACGAAGGGATCAACAGGGTAGACAGTTATAGCATGCGGCATTGTGTACATTGGCTGATAGTTATTCAAGTTTTTTCCTCCCAAATAGTTATGCATCATCCTATGCAGATGCCTAATGAAAGAGCTAGGCAAGAGCCCATTTTAGGGTAGACGGTAAATGTAGTGACACAAATACGAAATAAGATACTGGTTAGGGAGGCAACAGACATTGGCATGAATCAGATAATGCTTAATCTCCTGCAGTACGGTCCGTGGCTGGTAGTGACTAAGGGAGGTGACTCCTGCCGCCGCCTGGCTGACCGTCATTACAGCCGGCAGACCGTAGGTTCCCCGCAGTTCACCCGCCCCGGCAGGAATCTGGTACTGCGGACGGCGTTGGGGATGCAGTATGGTTACCTGGTCAGGCCTGCGGGATGACGGGTGACGCCTGGGAATGCACAATATTCCGGAATGAGTCCAGCGGGCTCAGCAGCGAAATGATCTGCGCCGCGGTCACCGCAACGCAAGCAGAATGAGGCGCGCCGCTGCCGGACGGCATTATCAACGATGTTGACGCGGACAAGGTGCGCAGCAGTAATCCGGGTTGCTGCTTCAAAGCAGCAGGCTGGCGGCAGATCGGCAGGAGCAAGTGACGAGGGCTGGTGCTGCTGCAATCGCGGCAGCTCTCAACGAAACAACAAGTCTTAAGCTGCCGCATTTTTTGTTAAACTTCGTGTCCCGTTAGCTCATTAAATCCATCACTTGGTTTGCATATGTAATCCATTCTTTTTTATCAGTGTTTATTTCTATGGTCGGCAGGATAGATAAACTAGATTGTTTATGTAATTCCGTTTGGGTTTGGATAAAATTATCTACTGAATTTCTGATTTCTTCAAATGTTTTGTTCTCCCAAACGTGTGGTGTTCGACTTTGCATTCTTTGCTCTACGTTGTCAGAGGATACGGTTAATAAAACACATTTTGCCCCGAGGTTAAATAATTCATTTTCAAGCGATTCAATTTCTTGTGAAGAATCGGTGGGAAATGCTACTCTATGGCTCAAATGAAATCTTTCCAATATAAAAAAAACACCTCTTGATGCCCGAGATGCATCTGGACCCAGATAAGCTGCCCATTCGTTCAATTGTCGTAACATGTTGATCCGTTCTTTCAGTAACTTAAGGTGTTCATTACGATTTAACCGTTGAAAATCTCCTTTAACATTGTTAAAGACTTGAGAATAATCTTCACTTAGAACAATGATACTACGCTCCGATGAGTCATCTTGTGCATGAAGTTTCTTTAGGGCTTTTAAAACAGACGTTTTTCCTGCATGTGAAAAACCTTCTAGAATTACTCCTCTTATATGGCTCATTTAACACCTCAATTTTGAGATTATTTGTAATTAATTATATCAAAGATTACTAAACAAAATCCAGGAAATGGTAGCCGAGACTTTCAAAAAAACTACCATGTTAAACTGCTCTTTAGCTTAATAAATCTTTTGAGAGTCATAGTGATTGTTGCACAGTCCGAAGATATAGCATCGTACCATGCAATATGCAGTTTTTTAAACAGGAATAAAGAGGAAAAGCAAAATGTGAATGCGAGGGGTTGAATCAGGGTATAAGAAATGGAACCAAAAAGGAGTGATATGAGATGAAATCCAAGCGCTCGATGAACTCTAACTATGAACACACAACGGATTCGGAATCACTACTGAAAGAACTGGAGAAACACCCGAACCGTAAACCTGATAAAGACGATATAAAGCGGGTTGCCTCAATGGTTAATGAATACAAAGGCAGCATCAAATCCCATCTGCATGAACAACAGGAACAAAAGGTTGGGCAAGGGGAGCGTTTTGCGGATTGGGTTGCGAAATTGGGGGGCAGCTGGCTATTTGTTATCAATTTCGGTTTGATTGTCATTGTATGGCTCGCGTACGACAGCAGCCGCAGCTCTTTATTTATACTCAGCTTTTGTTTATCCGTGTTTACGGTTTTTCAAGCAGCAATGATCCAAATGAGCCAAAACAGGCAAACTATAAAGGACAAACAGGAACAAATGCTGGATATCGCGATTAACTATAAAGCCGAAAAAGAGAATCTTGAAATGCAGGAGAAACTGCACAAAATTGATAAACAGCTTCAAGCTATCGAAAATCATTTAACGTCAACGCGTAATCCTAAATTTTTTTAATGGATGAAGTCAGAGTTATTTATGCATCAAAAGCTGTGCCTAAGCCATAAAAAAGTGCGCCCCTCCAGTTTCCTGTCCGCTGAGGGCACGCACTTATTCTACATTATATAGACACTATTCTCTGGCCACCGCCATTTCCCGCTCCAGCTCCGCCTCAATTTCTTCATTGCTCACGACAGCTTCCTTTGTCTCCATTATCCCCAAATGCTGCTTAATCAGCTTCAGATCGCTTTGTACCTCCCTGACTCTGGCATGAATGCTGAACAAGAAACCAAAACCCACCGCAAGCATCGTAAGCAGCCCGTATGGACCAAGGAAGGAGGATATAATGATAGCGGTTACAATTGCAACGATGGTTCCAAGTATGACCATTCGCAAGTCTCCTCATCTCTAAATAATATAGTTTATTCAGTGCCTGTAATGTTTATTTACGGAAATTTAAACAGATACAGTTAAGAATAAACCGTTATTTCCTTATATCTTCAAAAATCCTTAGGCAGACGGAATTCGAGATTACAAATAACTGCACTCTGTACAACTATTCTGTACTTTTTTAGAGAGTCCGGAGGGATAACTGCATTCTATGCAACTAAGTTGACCCATTTCGCTGAAAAATGCGATTTTGGGCTATCTTAGTTGTATAAAGTACAGTTAACTCCACGAAATATTCTAGATTTCGGCGTTTTAGTTGCACAAGGTACACTTATCCAGCGACTGGGTCGCGAAGCCTTACCACGGAACCGCTTATCGCCGGCCGGATGGACTGCCTTCTAACTCTGCAGCGCCTTCCGCACACTCAAAATATACTTCGCCTGGTCCAGCGGGTTCACGCCGCGGCGCGTGCGCTCGGCGGTGACGTCCGGCGGGCACGGCTCGTAGCCGGCGAAAGCGGAAGCGAAGGTGCTGCGTCCCTTCGTGTAGGAGCTGAGCGTCACCGGATAATCCAGTGACGTGGCCAGCGGCAGCCGGCCCTCGATGATCATCCGCTCGCCCTGCAGTACGGGCGGCTCGAAGCTGCCGCGCATCTGCACGAGGTCGTTCATCACCCGGCCGGCGTTCTCCTCCGGCACGACGATGCGCACGGCCAGAACCGGCTCCAGCAGCCGGGTGCCGATCCGGTTCAGCCCGTCCATCAGGCCCATCGGCGTAGCCACGGCAAAATCCAGCGGATGGGTATGCCACACATGGTGGTTCCCCTCCACCAGCGTCACCTTCAGGTCGGTAACCTCCCAGCCGTACAGCCCCTGCTGCAGCGCCTCCGGTACGCGGCGCGCCGTCTCGTTCTGGTACTGCGGCAGCAAGTCGGAACTGCGCACGACCGATTCATATACAAGGCCGCTGCCCGGCGGCCCCGGCTCAATATGAAACCGCAGAATCGCCCAGCACGGCTTCGGCATCAGGTAGGCGACATAGCCTTCGCCCGCAGCACGCGGCGTTTCCTTGTAGATCACCGACGGCTGGCCGAAGGTGACCTTCAGGCCGTAACGGCTCTGCAGCACACTGTCCAGCACCTCCAGCTGGATCGGCCCCATTACCTTAATGTGCAGCTCGCGCTCCTCCGGCAGCCACTCGGCGCCGAGCTGCGGATCCTCGTCCGCCAGCTCCTGCAGCGCACCGATTACCTTGTGGTCGTCCATGTCTGCGTCCCAGAACACCCGCACGGTCAACAGCGGCACAGCGAGCTTCGCCTCCTGCGGAACCGCATCCGGCCGGCCCAGCACATCGCCGATCCGCACGCCGGACAGGCCGTAGACTACCGCGATGTCGCCGGCCTCAAGCGCGCCGACATCCTCGGTACGGCCGCCTTCCACCTTGCGGATCTGCGTCACTTTGGCCTCTGTAGCCTGGGAGTAGTTCGTTACCGTATCACGGTTACGGATCGTGCCCTCATAGAGGCGGACAAAGGCCATCCGGCCCATGCTTTTATCCCGCTGGATGTTATAGACGATACCGGACACCGGCTGCTCCGCATCTCCCCCCGCCCTCGGAAAATAGTCAATCATCGCATCCAGCAGCTCCGTAATGCCGATCCCTTTAGCCGCAACTCCGTACACGAGCGGGAACAGGCGCCCGGCAGCAGCGGCGGTCTGCATATATTTTTTCCAGTAGAGAAGATCAGTCTCCCCGCCCGCCATATACAGCTCCAGCAGCGACTCATCCCGTTCCGCCAGCGTCTCCAGAAGCTCCGTCCGAGCAGCCGTATCCGACTCAACAGACCACAGATCCGCTGCCCCGCGATAATCCTGCTCCCTGCCGAGCGGCTGCTGCACCGGAATAATGTCACCGGACAGATAGGTCCGCGCCTGTGCCAGTACAGCTTCCGGGTCCGCGCCGGTCCGGTCCATTTTATTGACAAAAATCAGCGTAGGAATCCCCAGCTTACGCAGCGCATTCCAGATCATCTCACTCTGCGCCTGTACACCTTCGACCGCCGAGAGGATCAGCACCGCGCAGTCCATCACCCGCAGGCTCCGCTCCACCTCAGACAGAAAATCGACATGCCCCGGCGTATCGACCAGGTTCACCTGCACCCCACGCCAGCTAAAAGAAGCCAATGCCGCCCGGACAGAAATGCCCCGCTGCCGCTCCACCTCCATCGAATCCGTCACCGCCGTACCGCTGTCCACACTGCCCAGTGCGCGGATACGCCCACTTTCATATAAGATATGCTCCGTAGTTGTCGTCTTCCCGGCATCGACATGGGCAAAAATCCCGATATTCATACGCTCTGCGCGTTGCTGCTGATTCATCTATTGTCTCCAGTCCTGTATTTAAAAGTTATAATAGCGCTCTCATCCCCTTAGTGTACTGCGAAAATGCAGCTCGGATCAATGCCATAGCCTGCCGCGGGTGGTTCATCCAGGGTCATGCGGGTATTAGTTACTGACGTGCCGGAAGGCTTTTCAAGTAGCAGCTCACAAAACTTTGAGCAAATGCTTCCGAAGCGAGTTTTGTACGACGAATCCCAGGAAGCGCAGCTCACAAAATTTTGAGGAGGAATCATCATGGCAGATCAGCGTTTACAGGACAAAGTCGCCGTAGTTACCGGAGGAGGCTCGGGAATCGGCCGGGCTACCGCCATCCGCTTCGCCCAGCACGGGGCCCAAGTATATATGCTCGACCGTACGCCGGATGAAGCCAATGAGACGAAGCAGGCGATTGAGGATATAGGCGGAAGCGCAACCGTAATGGAATGCGATGTGGCTAACCCGGGAATGATCGAAGAAGCGATTCACCGGATTGGCGAGGAGGCCGGGCGGATCGATGTGATTTTTGTTAATGCCGGGATTAACGGGACGATGGCTCCTATCGAAAAGCTTACCGTGGATGAGTGGGATGAGACGCTGAATACCAATCTGCGCAGCACCTTTACCACTGTGAAATATGCCGTTCCTTTAATGAAAGAGCACGGCGGCAGCATTATCATCACCAGCTCCATTAACGGCAACCGTGTGTTCTCCAATGCGGGTGCGTCGGCGTATGCTTCTTCCAAAGCGGGACAGGTTGCCTTTATGAAAATGGCGGCGCTTGAGCTGGCCCGGTATGCAATCCGCGTCAATGCAGTCTGTCCTGGTGCTATTGATACGAAAATTGGCGATAATACGTATAAGAGCGATGATCTGGAGGAAGTGAAGATTCCGGTAGAGTTCCCGGAGGGCAGTCATCCGCTGGAGCAGGCTCCCGGCAAGCCGGAGCAGGTCGCGAATCTGGTGTTGTTTCTGGCATCGGATGAATCGTTTCATGTTACGGGGACGGAGATTTTTGTGGATGGGGCAGAATCGCTGCTGCGCGGCTAACCATTCAAATTGCATTTAATTTGTGCGAGTCTGCAACCTTTTGCCGCTTTTCCCCATCTATGAGTATGAGAGGTGAGGCACATGAAGAAATTATCATTCCAGACTGGCGCTAAAAAACTGACAATAGCGTGCGGTATCCTGGCGGCAACAGTATCCATGGGAACATCGGCGTTTGCCTTTTCCGATATGAAGGGCGATGCTAACGAAGCAAAAATCAACGCACTGCACAAGGAAGGCATTGTTAACGGAGTAACCAGTGATTTGTTCGCGCCAAAAGCGAAAGTAACCTTTGCCCAGGGCGTGCAGTTTATCGTCAGCGGCCTGAAGCTGTCCCCTACCGAATCCGGTAAGGCCAGCGACTATTTTGACAAAGTAAAGGATAAAGCCTGGTATGCGTCCGCATTCGTAACAGCTAAGCAGAACGGTCTGTCTCTGGACAAAACCGTAGATCCGAACGGAACGATCACCCGTGCCCAGTTCGCCCATCTGCTGACCCAGGCGCTGCAGAGCAAAGGAAATTTCCCGGTCACTCTGATGTATGCGAACGTAACGGACGGTGACAAAATGACCAAGGAGCAGATGAACAGCCTGCAGATTCTGGTTAACACCCGGATTGTAAGCCTTGGTGCTAACGGCGTCTTCCGTCCGACCGAAGCGGTAACCCGCAGCGAAGCAGCGGTATGGATCCACGATGCAGCCAAATTCGCGAGGGAAGTAATCACTCCGGACGACAGCACGGAAGCTCCGGCTTACGAATACGATGCGGAAGTGAAGCTGGAAAAAGCGGCCGACGGCATCAGCAAAGCCACCGTCACCGTGAACAACCTGCCGAACCCGGGCTATGGCCTGGCCATCGACAAGATCGAATTCGGCAAGAACAAAACCGCTGTAATCTACTTCAGCGTAACCAAGCCTGATCCGAACAGCATGTATCCGCAGGTCATCTCCAGCGCATCTGCTGTGACTTACCTGCCGGAAGGCTACACTGCAACAGTGCAGGCTTCGGATGGCAATGCAGCTGGTTCGAACTCAGCAATTAAATTGAAATAAGCTATATTAAAAAAACAGGCCGTGCTTACCTTAAAGGTATGTGCGGTCTGTTTTTGTGATACAAGCTGCTCTAGCATTATTGTATTTCGAATAGAATATTATCGGGAGGCAGCCGGTCCGTTTTGGTAGTTTTCTCACCGTGCTGGGCTTTAAATTTCACGTCATACGTTGCAGTAGCCCCGGCTGCAATGTCGAACACCTCTGGAACATCCGTATCCCCTTTGTAAGCGTAAGCATAACGCTCTTTAACCAGTCCCAACTCTTTGTTAAGGTCTGCCTGCATCGTAAACCGCGAGTTGCTGCGTGTATGGTTACTGACGGTAATTTGACAACTAAAAGTAACGTCCCCCGCCTCACTTACCAAAAAATCATACAGATAACTTTTATCCTGCTCATAGACAAACTTGCCGTACTCCCTAATATATTTGGTCCCAACTGTAACAGCTCCCAGCACGATGAGTAGTATTGTGCAGATTACAAAGAGCTTTTGTTTCATCAGCGGGCTTCCTTTCTGTAGGTTGTTTGTAGAGTGCTGTTTGTCATAGCTCAGAGCCATCTACTCAGTTCCAATTTTTTTGGGGCCCTATTATTCTTTTTTTAAGTACACCGGCAATCAACAGCATCCAGAGCAAGCTGTTCCCTATAGCATGCACTATCCAGGCCCAAAGCAGCCCGTTTAATTATCCATGCCCAGCTGCCAGGCATTCCCTCCTGAACAGGAAAGATGAGCCCTCGCCACATGATTTCTTCACTCAACATCGCAAAAAGATGCAGGGAGATTGTTTGATGCAAAGCACGAGAGTAATGGACCGTTGACGCAAACTGCGTTACAAATACTATGCTTTTTTCTTCTGAATCAACTTCTCAATATAAATCCAAACATAGTAAGTAATCCAAAAAGCCATCGCCGTTCCAGATAATGCAAAAGACCTTTTAAAGGATGATAGATTGAAAGCTAAGACGATCCCTAGAATGAGGAACGGCGGTAAAAGGATAAAGTATTTTCTTATATGCAATATGACTAACTCCTTTTTATTGTTTTGATATAGATACATTAATATTAACAAAATATTACATCAGTTCAAAATAAATAATTATTCTGTTGCGCAGTTCGAAGATACATTACACCATGCATTCAGGTAGCATGCCAGCCGTAAAAATCATGAAACAAAAAGAAAACGCAGATTCCCACCATGACGGGATTGCGTCTCCTAATACACAGCCCTATTCAGTTATGGCGTCCACTCATCATGCAATATCCCCACCAGAATTCGGTTCTCACCAATCTTTTCAAAAACAAGCCACAGACTCCGCCAGTCCATCCACTGATATTGCAGATTTATGCTGCTAATGTGGAGTTGTATCCCATCAAATGCTAGTCCTGCTGTTTTTTTCTTCTCTATATAAATCTATGTGTGGTAAGTATGAACTTACTCATTCTTATTAACCTGGGAGAAGATGACTCCAAAAAGGATCCCGAAAATAAGGCCAAACAAAATGCTATCAAGTGCTACCCAAAATATAACTCCGAAGCAAAGGCCTAAAGAAACGCCGGTCGTAAGCGATTTATTATTCATGGTAAACACCTCACTTTTTTATTTACTACGAATTGGTGATATAAAAGTTTCTAAAATTTCACAAATCTAAAAATAAAAGAAGACTCAGATTCCCATACTACGACGGGATTGCGTCTCCTTTTAACAGTTCTATTCAGCTAAGGCGTCCACTCATCATGCACAATCCCTGCCAGAATCCGGTCCTCTCCAATCTTTTCAAAAACAAGCCGCAGACTGCGCCAGTCCATCCCCTGATACTGCGGATCAATGCTGCTGATGTGGTAATCTACATAGTCATATTTGTCGGCGGGGTATACCTCATTGATGTTATTGATCATCGTCCCCTTATTCTCCGCCTGGTTGAGCGTAATTTTTGCGTCATTTACGAAATCCGCATCATACACAAACCGTTTGAAATATTCTGCAAAAGTCAGCTTAATCGGCTCTCCGCTTCCGGCGAAGCTTCCCCAGGTGCGTTGTTCGGTGTCCTCCATCAAACCGCTGATCTCCTCTTGCGAGAATACAAGGTCGTTCTCAATGTCCACATAACCATATGGTGAAAAGCGTACCCCCTGATCCCTCGATACCCAGGCGGACAGGGTCTTCATATTGCCGTTCTCCAAGGCTCTCATTACTGTCGAGGCCGCTTCGAGTGCTGTCGGCGGTGTCCCTTCGTCCGGTACTGCGGACGGGGATGCAGAAGCAGCTGGCGCAGCTGAAGGTTCCGGTGACTGGCTTGGTGCCGGCGTCTCCGCTGCAGGCTGTTCTGTCTGTACCGGTGTTGCTGTCACCCCAGGCTCCGCTGCCGGCGTATTGCTGCAGGCTGCAAGAAGTACGAACGCCGCGGCAGCAAGGGCCAGCTTACCAGTCTTTTTTACAGTATGCATAAAACCCCTCCTTATTTTATTGCTGATATAGATTAGACGGCCGGGCGGCAGCTTTTGTTGCTGGATCAGCCGGCTTTTCCAAGCCTAAACGTACGCTTTTGGCTTAATTGACGGCTTCTATAAAAATACACAATTCCCGCTTTAATCATGGTGATGAAAACGCTATAATTTTGTTCAAGTGCACAAAGAATATTATTATGCCGCGCAGGGGGCTTCTTGTCCGGCCCGGCAGAGGAGGATAAACCGTTTGTTTCAGCTCTCAGAGAAGCAGGCACAGGAAATTGTAGACAAAATGATGATGGACATCCCCTACAACATCAACATCATGAACCATGAGGGCATCATCATCGGCAGCGGAACCCGGGAACGGGTCGGTACGGTTCATCAGGGAGCGGTTAAAGCTCTTGCTACCGGAACAATGGTCGAGGTTTGGCAGGACAGCCGTTTTGAGAAAAAAGGCACCAACGAACCGATCGTCATCGCCGGCAGCCGTGTCGGTGTAATCGGTATATCCGGCAATCCCGACGAAGTACGCCCCTTTTGCAACATCGTCCGGACGACCGTCTCCCTCCTGATCGAACAAAGAAACGCCCTTGAGGATCTTGCCAATGAGGCGAGCCGTAAAAAAGCCTTTCTGGAGCTGCTGCTATCCCACCAGGGAGCTTACACACAGAAGCTACGTAAGGAAGCCGCTGCCTATCAGCTTGATCTATTGCTCAAGACCACGGTACTGCTGCTCAGGAACTTTGTCCCGCAAGAAACACAATCCAAGCTGCTGCTTACACATCCCTCCTTCCATATCGAGGAGGACAGCTGGCTTATTCTGGTTCAGAATCAGGAGGACTGCACCACGCTGATCCACCAGCTGCTTGACGGACAGGCCCGCGCTCTGCTGGCTGCCGGTAAACAGGAAGCCAATATCGCCGAGAGCTACCGCCAGGCCAAATCGGCGATGGGCATCCTGCTGGCACTCAAGCCTGAACAGCAGGCCATTCATTATGCCGAGCATGAATTCTTAGTGAAGCTGAGCCACGCCAATCTCACCGCAAGTGCCGGCACCGTAGTCAAGCTGGAGGATACCGCCGATCTGCTGGAGACGCTGCGCAGCTTCATTAACCATAACTGCAGTGTCTCCCAAACTTCGGAGGCGCTAAACATCCACCGCAACACCCTGCAATACCGGCTGAAGCGGATTGAGAGCCTGACCGGCAAAGATCCGCGCAACCTGCTCCAGCTGCTGGAGCTTACTTATGGCTTGCTGGTATTGTATAAGTGACAACGTGACTAGTTATTTATAATTAACCAGCCTCAGTGAGACTGCTCCTCCAGTCAGCAAATGATTCCATAGTACAAGTCTGAAAAAGAGGCCGTCTCCAGCACATTTACATGCTCTGGAGATGGCCTCTTTTTGGGTTATTCCTCTACTCTGTGCTGCCCCGTTTTACTCGGCCAGCTTCAGCACTCTGGCGATATTCTCACAGGTCCGTTCGACGTTGGCTGGACCATCCTTCAGCAGCTTGTCCAGCTCGGAAGCGCCGGGAACGATGCCGAAGATCGCGTCGATGCCCTCGGCATACAAGGTGTCGATGCCTTCACCGATATAACCGGCCAGGGCGATGACTTTTTTGCCGCCGGCCTTGGCGGTCGCGGCAACGCCGTAAGGGGTCTTGCCGAATTTGGTCTGGAAGTCGATGCCGCCTTCCCCCGTGAATACCAAATCAGCGCCGGCCATTTTCTCTTTTAGCCCGGTATATTCGATCACGATCTCGATACCCCGCTGCAGGGTCGCCCGGGTGAAGATCATCAGCCCCGCGCCAAGCCCTCCGGCGGCTCCGGCACCCGGCAGGTCGCGGACGTCCTTGCCTAGCTGCTGCTTGACCACCTCTGCATAATGGGCCAGATTGGCATCGAGCTGCTGAACCAGCTCAGGTGTTGCGCCCTTTTGAGGCCCGAATACAACCGAGGCGCCCCGTTCGCCGCACAGCGGGTTGGTCACATCGCAGGCCACAATCAGCTGCACCTGCTGCAGCCGCTCATCCAGACCCGACACATCGATGCCGGCCAGACGGTCCAGACTGCCGCCGCCGCGCGGCAGTACCCCGCCGTCTGCGTCAAGGAATTTTGCGCCAAGCGCCTCCGCCATTCCGGTGCCCCCGTCATTCGTCGCACTGCCGCCGATGCCGATGATGATGCTGCGGATGCCGCGGTCCAGACATTCCCGGATCAGTTCGCCAGTACCATACGTTGTGGTGATCAGCGGGTTCCGGTCTGCCTTATTCACCAGCTGGATGCCGCTGGCCGAAGCCATTTCAATAGCTGCCGTATGGCCGTCACCCATGATGCCGAACTGCGCGGTAACCGGCTCGCCCAGTGGCCCTGTTACTTCTTTTGTGTACATTTGCCCGCCCGAGGCATCAACCAGGGACTGGACTGTGCCCTCTCCGCCGTCCGCCATCGGGACATGTATATATTCAGCATCGGGATAAACCTTCCGCAGCCCTTTTTCCATTGCGATACAGACTTCTTTCGCGCTCATGCTCTCTTTAAACGAATCCGGTGCCAGTACAAAGGTTTTCTCTCTCATTTCCTCACCCCATGTTTAGTTTAGAACAAAAATCCGTAGATAACTGTAGCCACAACCGCCATCGTACCGCCGACAATCGCCTCGTAAGGGACAACGCCCATACGCTGCTTGATGCTCATTTTCATACTGTCCGCAGTGACGTGGAAGTAGTTCCCCTGCGGCAGCGAGTCGATAACCGTCGCTCCGGTGTGCACCATGACAGCCGCCGCCAGCGGAGCGGTACCCATATCCAGGATGGCCTGCCCGAAGGAGCCGGTTGCCAGAATAACGCCTGTTGAGGTTGAAGCCGTAGCTGCCGCCATCAGAATCCCGGAGATCGGTGCCAGGAACGTGCCGGAAATACCGGCCGTTTCAATCAGCTGCACCACCTGGGTGGACAGATCAGATGCCGAGATCAGACCGGCTATACCGCCGGCGCCGATCAGAATCAATACTGTTGCCGTCATTTTATTAAGACCGGAAGAAGTGTAATGCAGAATTTTCTTGCTCTGGCCCATAGCCAGCATACCTACAATCCCGGCAATCGGCAGGATGTACAGTGCATCCACCTTAAAGTTAGCCAATGCGTCAATGCCGGACAGCGAGCCGATCGGATTAATCATCAGCAGGATGACCGCAACGAGCGGAGCGACAATGGCTTTGCCGAGCGGCGGATACTTGGAGGTGTCGATGCTGCCGTTCTGCGCTTCCTCATCCGTAACCATATTCCCTTTTTTCTTCAGCAGGGAGGCGACAATTACCGTTACAATCAGACCGCATATAGCCGGAATCAGGCCGGCCAGCATGACATGGCTCAGATCAAGATCGAAGCCGCGGCTGCGGCAATCGTATTCGGATTGGGGGAAATAATGTTTCCTGCCTTGCCCCCGCCGGACAGTGCCAGCAGCAGCGCCGTTTTGGAAATGCCCATTTTGTTGCCTACCGACAGCGCGATCGGCGCTACAATCAGCACTGCTACCGGAATAAATACGCCTACTGCGGTAATAATCATCGTTGCCAGCGCCAATGCCAGGATGGCTTTGCTGCCGCCGAACTTGCGCACGATTGCCTGGGCTATCGTCTCAGCCGCCCCCGACTCCATCATCACTCCGGCTAGTACACCAGCCGCAAGCACACGCAGCACTGTTCACATCACACTTTGTGTACCGCTTACAAGAACGCTTACAGTCTGCTCCAGGTTGGCGCCGCCAATCAACGCTCCGGCGATCGCCCCCAGAAACAAAGCATATACAGGATTGAGCTTTCTCAGTATCAGAATAATGGCTAACGCCAGTCCCGCCAATGCCCCATACCAGCCAATTGTTAATCCTTCCATTGTTAATCCCTCTAGCACTCATGTTGAACACGCTTTCAGTATAATGGCTCACAGAGAGAAAAAATATTGATGAACGGACGAAATCCGTTGTGCAGTTGACCAACCCGGTATTCCGCCGATGAAGACATATAAAAGCGGCTACTACTCTTGGTGCCCAGAGCAATAACCGCAACCTTTTGATTATAAACCTGTCTCCATACCCGCAAAATTTTAACGGACACAGGAAGCGTTATTTGCCTGTTTTTAACCAGTTTGTCCCGCTAACGGACTCAACTGCACTTATTTGAACGAATATGCTTGTCCTTTTCACATTTCCTTCACAGATAGCGTCACTGGAGTCCGCAAGCCCAGGCGAATAGCTTAGAAGTGTGAAAATAACGTCGTCTCGATCCGTTAGAACAATATGCTCCTTGAGCCAGCAGAAGTATTCCCGCCGCCAGGTATCCTACCTCTCTCCGTCATTTCAATGCGTTAGAGAACTGTGGTTCACTTCGCTAACGGACACAGTAAGCGTTATTTGCCTGATTTTCTGTATTTTCTCCGGCTAACGGACTCAGTTGCCCTTATTCATGCGAATACACTGCCTTTTTCACGATTTGTTCACGGATAACGTCACTGGAGTCCGCTAACCCGGAGGATAGCTTGGAATTGTGAAAATAACGTCGTCTCGGTCCGTTAGAACATTGTGGTTCTGTAGGCTCAGCGGTTAGTTAGGTACAGTCAGTGGTTGAGCCGTGGTTCGATAGTGGAGTGGCAGTAGTTTGATATTGATGCGGCGATCGTTAGGGGTTGGATAGTGGTACAGTTAGTTACTCGATAATGGTCGTAGGCTTTCAGTAGTGGTCCAATGGTGGTTCGGCAGTGGCTTAATGTTACCTCGACAGTGATTTATTATTGTTCTGACTGGGGCTTAGCAACGGTTAGTTAATGGTTAGTCAGTCGTTAGTCAGTCATTAGTCAGTCATTAGTCAGTCATTAGTCAGTCGTTAGTCGTTGGTCAGTCGTTAATCAGCCGTTAGTCAGTGGTTCGATAGTCGCCAGGTAGTCGCTCGATAATGGTCGGCAAAGATTCCGTAGCAGCTTTGTGGCGGCCCGGCAACACTTCGGCAGGATTCACCAGCGGTTTGGTACAGTCTTCAGTTAGTCCACGGTTTGAACATGGCCAATTGATCTCAGTGGCCTGAACCAGGCAGCAGGAACCTGCCCTGCAACAAAAAATGCCCCCTCTGCCGTTTCCGGCTTGGGGACATTTCTGTCAGTTAGTCTTCAAACCGCACATTAATGTGCATGTAACATAAATCCAGCTGCAGCCTACTTCACACTTCCAGCAGCCTCACGCGGCTGGCGCATGGTCAGGCTGACGCGGCCTTTTTTCAGATCGACGCCGAGCACCCAGACGGTCACGTTGTCGCCAACGGAGACAACGTCCATCGGATGCTTGACGAAGCTGCCGCTGAGCTGGGAGATGTGGACCAGCCCGTCGTTTTTGATGCCGATATCGACGAAGGCGCCGAAGTCGATGACGTTGCGGACGGTTCCCTGCATCTCCATGCCGGGAACCAGGTCCTCGATCTTCAGCACATCCGTGCGGAAGATCGGCAGCGGCAGCTCCTCGCGCGGATCGCGGCCCGGACGCTGCAGGCTCTCCAGGATGTCGCGCAGTGTAGGCACGCCGACATCCAGCTTCACGGCCAGCTCGGCCGCATCCTGTGCTGCGAGTTCAGCCGCGACCTCGCGGCTGCCGAGCTTCGCTACGTCCAGCCCGAGCTCGCGGAACAGGCGGCCTACCACCGGATACGATTCCGGGTGGATCGGCGTGCGGTCCAGCGTATTCTCCCCTTCGGGAATACGCAGGAACCCGATGCACTGCTCATAGGATTTCGCGCCGAGGCGCGGCACCTTTTGCAGTGCCTTGCGCGTGGTGAACTTGCCGTTCTCCTCGCGGAACTTGACGATATTCTTGGCGATCGTCGAGTTGACTCCCGCCACATACGAGAGCAGCGACGGCGAAGCCGTGTTCACGTCGACGCCGACATGGTTAACGGCCGATTCCACGACGGCCTTGAGGCTCTCCTCCAGATGCTTCTGCGAGACATCATGCTGGTACTGCCCGACCCCGATCGCCTTCGGGTCGATCTTGACCAGCTCCGCGAGCGGGTCCTGCACGCGGCGGGCAATCGATGCGGCGCTGCGCTCGGCCACATCCAGATCCGGGAACTCCTCCGCCGCCAGCTTGGAGGCGGAATAGACGCTGGCTCCTGCCTCGTTCACGATCAGGTACGCCAGCTCGGGATCACCGACCTCGGCAATGACCTCGGCGGTGAACTGCTCCGTCTCCCGCGAGCCGGTGCCGTTGCCGATGACAATCAGCTTGATGGCGTATTTGGCAATCAGCTCCTTGAACTTCACCGCCGCCTCCTTCTTCTTGTTGTTCGGCGGCGTCGGATAAGTCACCGCCACCTCCAGCAGCTTGCCGGTGTCGTCGACGACAGCCAGCTTGCAGCCGGTGCGGTACGCCGGGTCAACGCCGAGCACGTTCCGGCCCCGGACCGGCGGCTGCAGCAGCAGGCTGCGCAGATTGCCCGAGAAAATCGAGATCGCCTGCGTCTCGCCCTTCTCGGTCATTTCCCCGCGCACCTCACGCTCCACGGAAGGTGCAATCAGACGCTTGTAGGCATCCTCGGTCACAGTCTCCAGCAGCTCCTTGACCGGGGACGGCCCCTTGATCAGCTTGCGCGTAATAAAGCCGTGAATCTTATCGGGAACGATCTCGATCCCGACCTTCAGCACATTCTCCCGCTCTCCGCGGTTGATGGCAAGAATGCGGTGCGGCGGCATTTTATGTACCGGCTCACGGTAGCTGTAGTAGTTCTCGTAGACACTCTCCTGCTCCGCATCCTTCGCTTCCGAGACGAGAATCCCCTGGCTCGCTGTGTACTGGCGGACCCAGGCCCGGATGGCCGGATCATCGGCGATGTTCTCGGCGATAATGTCCATCGCGCCTTGCAGCGCCGACTCGGCACTGTCTACACCCTTCTCCGCATCTATATATTTAGCAGCCTCTTCAAGCGGCTGACCCTGGCGGCGCTGCTCCATCACCCAGTCCGCCAGCGGCTCCAGCCCTCTTTCCTTGGCCACGCTTGCTCTGGTCTTGCGCTTCTGCTTGTAAGGACGGTACAGATCTTCAACTTCCTGCAGCTTGACCGCCTTCATAATCTGCGCCTGCAGCTCAGGGGTCAGCTTGCCCTGCTCCTCAATGCTGCGGATAACGTCCTTCTTGCGGTCACCTAAGTTACGCAGATAGGCCAGACGCTCCTCAATGTCGCGCAGCGCATTCTCGTCCAGCTCGCCCGTCATTTCCTTACGGTAGCGCGCGATAAACGGAATCGTGTTCCCTTCGTCCAGAAGCCCCACAGTGGTCCGCACCTGCTTCAGGCTGATGCTTAGCTCCTTGGCGATTGCCGCAAGGATCAGTTCCTGTTCCTGCCGGAGTGCTGCATCATCCTGCTGACTGCCGGCATTCATATTCTCTGCTGCCAATAGTATCCCTCTTTCCGCACACGTGCTGATCTCATCATTGCCTAACTAAAATAGTATCACAGATTGCCGCTGCGCCAAAGTTACCGGGATACTGCATCACCACACTGCACGCCAAAAGCTTACTTCGCCTGCACACTGCGCCGGGCCATCCGTTTAGCCGAGCTCAGGGAGAGCAGGAAGCAGAGAACCAGCACAAACGCAGCTGCCGCATAAGGAAAATTAATGTCCAGGTCGAACAGGATACCGGCAACAATCGGTCCGGCAATATTACCAAGGCTGGTGTACGCCGAGTTCATCCCCATTACGAAGCCCTGCTGCGTCTCTCCGGCCATTTTGGACAATTGGGTGCCGACAGCGGGACGCAGAATATCCATCGCAAGGAACACGATAAACGTCACGGCCATAATCAGGAAGTAGCCATGAACGAACAGCGTGAGCAGAATGAATACGCCGGAAGCCAGCAGACTGATGGAAATCACTCTATTTTCGCCAAAACGGTTCAAAATCCAGCTAAACGCAGTCAGCTGCACCACTGCCCCGGCAATCGAGCCGAAGGTTAGCACAAAAGCGATATCCTTAGGCGTAAAAGCGAATTTATGATCGACGAACAGTCCGAACACCGTCTCATAATTGGCGAGGCCAAACGACATGACGAATACAATGACCAATCCGACAAAATAAGGCTCCCGGTAAGAGCGCACCAGCTGGGAGATCAGACTTTCATTCTTGTGCTGATCCGCCGCTTCATCATGAACAGGCGCTGCAACACGCGATTCCGGCAACAAAATAAACGTGATAATAGCTACAAAAGCCGCTGCAATTGCCGCCGCGAAGAACGGAACACGGATACCGAACTCCGCCAGATAACCGCCGATCCCCGGTCCGATAATGAACCCTGTCGTAATGGCCGCATTAATCATCCCCATCCCCTTGGCCCGTTCATCCATCGAGGTGGTATCGGCCACGTACGCCATAACCGCAGGCATAATCATTGCCGCTCCGATCCCGCCCAGCATCCGGGCCACGAACAGCATCCACGGCAGCTCAGCCACACCGAACACTACCTCGGACAGGGAAAAGACGACCAGCCCCAGCACGATAATTCTTTTCCGGCCCATCCGGTCAGATATTCTGCCGGCAAGCGGCGAGACAATCAGCTGGGTCAGTGAAAAGGCGGCGACCAGCATCCCGACGACACTGCCCCCGATATGCAGCTCATTCATATAAGTCGGCAGAATCGGCACCACCAGCCCGATCCCCGTAAACGTTAAAAAGATACTGATCATCAGCATCAGCATTGCGCCGCGGTTTCTTAATAGCAACGACATTGTGTTTCCCTCCGTAATACAACCGTTATGTTTATTAAATATCTGCCTATCCTGCATATAACATTCATATCTATAAAAAAGTTATACAACTGCCACAAGACCGACCATCCGGTCTAATTAATAGCATGGAAAACATTATGTCAACTATCCGCTATCCGGCAGGTTGGGCTTGAAGCTCATCCGGCAATCCTTCAGGCCCGCATCCCCTGCAGCAGCAGCCGTATGCCATCCCGGTAATACTTCATTACATCCGCCGGCCCCTCCGTGGGTGCCGTAATCTCTCTGACTCTGCCGATTCCCTCCAGCATACCGCAGACAATCACCACATAATGATCCAGGTTGCCGCTGACCAGATACCCAGAGTCCATTCCCTCCTGCAGCAGATTGCGGCAGGCCATAGCCCCCGATTCATACAGCCGTGACAGCCGCAGATAGATCTCCTCCGAATGGGTACGGGATCTTGCGTACTCCTCAAGTCCGCCAATCAGCGGATTCTGAAAATCCCCCGCGTAATGCTCGCCAAGCGCATAAAAACGCTCCTCAATTCCTGTGATTCTGCCCCGGATCACGTCCCATTCCGCGAGCCACTGCTCCGTATCCTCTTCGACGATGGACAGAAACAGCTCATCTTTACTAGGAAAATGATGATACAGGCTGCCTTTGCTCACTTTTGCAGCTATGCAGACTTCATTCATCGTGACCGCCGCGTACCCCTTTTGCACGAACAGGCTGGCTGCCTGCTGCACAATGCGTTTCTTCGTTTCTTCTCCATCCGAGCGTCCTTTTATACCCGTAACCCCCTTCTAAACCGACCATCCGGTCTAATTATAGCACAAGAGTGATGATGACTTCAAAAATGGTTGTTGGAATACCAGCCGTACATACTAAAAAGACGTACTGCCTACGCAATACGTCTTCCCTGATTACGCGAATATCGGTTCTGTCCCGGTCTAAAAATCGATCAGGCCCAGACTGATTTGCAGCGAATCATCCACCTTTTTCATCGTATCATCGTCCAGATGGGTGATCTTATCGGTTAAGCGTTGTTTGTCAATCGTTCGAACCTGCTCCAGCAAAATGACGGAATCCCGGTCAAAGCCGTGAGCAGCCGCATCAATCTCCACATGCGTCGGCAGCTTGGCCTTCTGGATCTGGGCGGTGATGGCCGCCACAATAACCGTCGGGCTGAAACGGTTGCCAATATCGTTCTGTATGACCAGTACCGGCCTTACTCCGCCTTGTTCAGAACCTACAACCGGCGAAAGGTCGGCAAAAAAAACGTCGCCGCGTTTAACGATCAATATCTACACCCCGCTTACTAAGCGGCCAAGAGTACTGTCTGCATCTTCCTCTGCGAGAAACGCCTCGCTTGCCATTGTCAAATTGATCTTAGCCATCTCCATGTATCCCCGCTGCATCGACTCCCGGATGGTACGCTTTCTGCGTTCCGTTAAATACAGCTTCATGGCCTGCCTGATCAATTCACTCCGGTTAGAGTTCTCCAATTGGGCTATCCCATCCACTTCCTGCAAAAGATGATCGGGCAAACTGATCATAATTCTTTTGGTGTTCTGCAAATTGGCCAACTTCTCTTCCACCCCCACAAGCCTTCTGCCCTTGTGTTCCAGTGTTACAATATACAAGGAATTTTATACAAGGAATATATGCAGATAGTATATCAAGTATGCTGCATCCCATTATAAACTAGAAATGGCGGTACGTATAGACTATATGTCACACTCGCCTATACGATTATCCTTTGTATTCTTTTCCTGTATAAGATAACCTGTCACTAAATTAGGACTTCAGCAGTGGATTCACCAGGTTGGGGGCAGCACCTTCACGTATATATACGCGCGGTACACGGTGAGCCAGCATACAGATGACTTCGTAGTGAATGGTGCCTAAATGGAGCGCCAGTTCATCCGCCGTAATAGAGGCGTTGCCCTGGCGTCCGATGAGTACAACCTCTTCGCCAGCTTGGATTTGTTCCGCTTCTCCAGCGAAAGATTTGAGCGTTACCATACACTGGTCCATGCAGATTGTTCCGACGACCGGAGCGCGGCGTCCGCGTATTAGCACCTCCGCCTTGCCTGTCAGCATGCGGGAATATCCGTCTGCGTACCCCACCGGGAGCGTTGCAATAACCTCTTCGCTGTCCGTGAAGTAGCGGGTGCCGTAGCTGATGCCAAGCCCAGGCGGCAATGTCTTGATATATACCGCCTGTGTCTTCAGCGTCATTACCGGGTGTAAAGCCACGCGCTCGTGGTTTACCTCTGTTGAGGGATAAAATCCGTACAAGCTTATGCCTACACGCACCATGTTACTGGATAGGAAAGGTGTATCAATGGCCGTAGCGCTATTGCCCGTATGTATGATCGGGATCTGTATTTCCTTGTCCCGAAGCGTTTCCGCCACGCTCATGAACCGCCGGTACTGCATCAGTGTATAGCTTTTGTCTTCTTCGTCTGCTTTGGCAAAATGAGTAAACATGCCCTCCAGCTCCGCCTGCGCTGTCCGGTGCACTTCTTCGATGAAAGCGGGCGCATCGGCCGGCAGAAGCCCCAGCCGTCCCATCCCGCTGTCAATCTTGATGTGTACCTTCAGCCGGTGCTCCGGATCTTCTGGAAGCTGTCTTACCGCCTCCAGCACCTCCGGCGTGAATAGTGTTACGGTCACCTTGTTCTCCCAGGCAACGGCTATGCCTTCCGGTGAGGTATAGCCCAGCACCAGGATAGGAAGTAGTATTCCCGCCTGACGCAGCTCCAATGCCTCATCCAAAAAAGCCACACTAACATAGTCCGCTCCAAGCCGTTCAAGCTCCCGCGTCACTTCCACTGCCCCATGGCCATACGCATTTCCTTTGACGCATCCCATAAATTTCGTTTCCGCCGGCAGAGCCGCCCGGAAAGCTTCATAATTGGCACGCAGATCATCCAGATTTATCTCGGCAACTGTAGGTCGATAGCTTGCTTGCACTTCAAGGTCACCTTCTTAATTGTAGTAAAACACCGTCACGGATAACCGCAGCGTTTGTAGTCTTACTGCCAATGGTAATCTTAGCGAAGGATGCTGTCAATGTGAGCATGGCTATCTTTTTGCTGATTGTCCAGAGGTCCCGTCATCATCAATCCATAGTACAAAAAAAGCGGATACGGCTTGTAGAGGATTGGCTCCCACAATGCACTGTATCCGCCTACTGAATATTACTTACCCGATTGTGCCTGCATAGAAGCGGCAATCTGCATCATTTCGTCAAGCGGCAGATTCGCGCTTGTAATCCGGAATTCCACACCGTCATTCATCCAGGTGAGCGTCTGCTGCTCATCGCCGGTAAGCGCTCCTGCAGTGAATCCGAGATCAACCAGCGTCGCCGGAGCCAGCGATACGGCGCGGTCCAGCGGACGGGCTTCCATAATCGTATACTGGTAGTCCCCTTCATAACGGATGAGCACTGCATGATCCTTGTTGCCCTCGATCTTGTGATAGTCCTTAAAGGTTACACCTGCCGGTATGTATTCCGGCTCAATAACCCCGAAATCGCCCAGCTCAGCTGTTACCTGCTCCGCATTTTCTTCCCCGGCCGGTGCTGCTACCGGATTGCCGTTTTCGTCAACCTCGGCCACTGTGCTTTGGGAAGGGGTGCCGGTTGCCATATTCTTTTGCATATCAAAAGAATCCTTGGTGAATTCGGGATCAAACTTGAAGCTGTCGAACTTCACGTCCACCACGACCTTGGCTTCGGAATCGGAGACCTGCACCTGCTTGGGCTCGTAGGTTTTTTTGGCCAGCCAGATCTTCTGCCGGACAAGTGCGCTGCTCTGGTAGTTCGCCGCCACCTCGAATACGTAGTTGTCACCTTCTTCGGTCAGCTGGCGGTTGTTGTCGGCAGTAATGCCGCGCAGCAGTGTCTGGTACAGATACACCTGACCCTGATTATCCGGCCAGTCGCTCTGGAAGCGGAAGCTTTTGCCGAGGCTTGGGGTGAGCACGAATACTCCTTCATCGTTGCGCAGCACGATCTGCGTTACATCCTTCTGCACATTGGAGAGGCTGATGCGGTAATACGAAGGGTTTTTGTACCATACCTCCACCTTATACTCCTGCGGCTGCTCGCCGGTATAGAGAGTCATCGTGCCCGACCCCTGATAGGCCCCCTGCTTGCTCTCCAGCTTGTCAGACACAGCATTCAAATCCTTCACCACGGAAGCGGCATCCTTCTTCCCGCAACCCGCGAGCACCAGGGCCACGCTCATAATGATCGCGAGTACCCATGTTATCCGGCGCATGACATCATCCCCTTAACCTGTTTTGAAAAGCATTGATTAGTACATGTCTATGAGGGACTTGCCTGCATTATGCAGACGGGCATGACAAGCCGGAAGGAAGTGCTCAAAGACTTCAGATTTATTTATTTTTATATCATATTGCTTACACAAATACTTGTTATAACTAGATTAATAGCACACACACCTCTTACATAAGAACCGGAAGGTTATATTGGTAAGATTTCTCATTAAAATTTTATCAATTCACAGCCGATAATGTAGCGTGCCTGTCCGCAGAGACTTAAAAAGCTAAAGGAGAATGAACACTATGGGGAAAATAAAAATAATATCTAATAAAATACGCAATATCTCGCTGAGGGTTAAGCTTCCTATATTATTAAGCCTGCTAGTTGCTGTAGTGCTCTTGGCGACATCAGTCACAGTATATTTTGTCTCCTCGGATCTGTTGCTTCGAAAGAGCAAAGATGAAATTAACGCAAACGCGGACCGAATAGGTGAAGGGCTGTGGACTGCAATGCAGCTGCAGGAGCAGACCACTTATGTAATTTCAGTGCACAATACCTTTAAACAGCTGTTAAATCTTAGGGGACAAGGAACTTTGTCCGAGCAAGAGTTTTTTTCTTCAACCAATCCCTACTATGAAAAAGCAAACGGAATCCTTCAGGAAAGCATGAATGACACAAGCAGCATTAGCTCCTTACTTGTTTTGGATTCTAAAGGAACTATTCTTGCAGGAACTAACACAGACAACATTGGGCAGTCCCGGGCAGACCGTGAGTATTTTACAGAAGCATTCAAGGGTCAATCCTTTATCAGCGATGCCATCCAGTCCAAAAGCAGCGATAAATTATTAATTGCATTCTCCCAGCCGATCAAAGATTTGGAAGGCAAGGTAATCGGCGTCTTGGCCATGACCGTGGACAGCAGCTTCTTCCTGGATAAACTGGGCAACATTAAAATTAATGGGCAAGGTAAAATAGAGATTTTGAGCCGTAGCGGAATTATCCTGTATAACTCCACCGACCCTACCCGGATCGGACAAAGTCTTGCCGGTACTCCAGGGATGGATGATTTTCTGGCGATCAGGGCAACGGATGAGCTCGTTACGCAGTCTGTCGAATTGGCGAGCGAATATCTGAGAATCAACAAAATTCCCAAGGCTGATCTTACCATTTCCGTTATCGATTCTTACGCCGATATTAAACGTCCTATCCAGGATATGCTGATGAAAATCTTCATTGTAACGGTTATCGCCCTGCTTGTCGCCATTGGTTTCGGTATGCTGCTGTCCCGTTCTATAACCAAACCTGTTATCAGGCTGACCTCGCTGTTCAAAACATTGGCAAACGGAGATTTAACCATCGGTGCCGATGGCCGCTATACAAGTGAGTTCAAGGATTTGGCTGACAGCTTCAATACCATGGTCCGGCAAAATAAAGAGCTCATCACCAATATGAATAGTTCGATCTCCGTGCTCAACGCAAGCACCAATGAACTGGAGAAGACTTCTAAACAGACCGCCCGCTCCATTAATGAAACCTCGGTAACCTCCACGAGTATTGCCCAGGCGATGGAACTGCAGTCCAATGATACCGAGCACATAGTCGATAAGTTCTATGGATTCAGCGAGAAATTTGCTGCGATGAACGATAATGCCCAATCCGTCAGACAAAGTGCTGAGGAAATCATTGAGGTCTTCCATACCAGCAATCAGGTCGTTGATGGTTTAATTCAGATCAGTGATAAGAATGAACAAGAGGTCCAGAAAATCTCGGCGATCACAGTAAAACTTCAGGAAAGCTCCAACAGCATCAGCAATATAACAGGAGCAATCAATCAAATCGCCGCTCAAACGAATCTGCTTGCACTGAACGCATCGATCGAAGCCGCGAGGGCCGGGGAACACGGCAGAGGTTTTGCTGTAGTGGCCTCCGAGATCCGAAAGCTGGCTGAACAGAGCACGAAGCAATCGAATGAAATCTATGAAATCATTCAACAAAATCTTGACTTTGTCGCAGAAAATAATGATAGCGTAGTAGAAATTAATAATATCTCCGCCAAGCAGGATGAGCTCGTTGGGCAGACCCAGAAGGCATTCCAAACTATTCTGGATAAAATCACGCACATCACGGATCAAATTAAATCGATGGCCGATGAAATTGCTCATATGCAAAAAGACAAGGACGAGGTTCTCGATTCGGCTCAGAGCCTTTCGGCAACCGGTGAAGAGGTGTCTGCTTCAGTGGAGGAAGTTACAGCTACCATGGTGGAACAATCCTCCACCATTGAACAACTGGCTGAGATGGTAGAAACCATTGATCAGCTCACTAAAAATCTGGCAGAATCAGCTTCTAAATTCCGCGTCGGGTAAGCGTCCCTTTCTCTTACGTTTTCATATTGGCCCTACCAAAAAGAAACCCTGGTCATTATTAGACCTTGGGTTTCTTCTACGTTTCCTCGATATTGACCTGCAGCAAATATTTTTTATTTTTTTCTCACCCCCTCTCCGGTACGACATTTTATGTCGTACCACTTGTTATATACTCCGGATGTAACAATCAAACTACCGAAATGAGGTACGCAGACCTATGCCCAAAACAAAACGCGGACGTGTGCTTTGGTCCCTTCCCGCACGGGGCCGCGGGACATGCCCGATCTGTACAAGCACTCGCATCAAGCTGCTCTATCCGAAAGTAAAAAGCGACGGTACTGGAGTCAAGGTATGCAAACGGTGCAGCAAGGCGCCGCAGGCTAAAGTAGACGCCATCTGCATTTGATGCTGCTGTGCTTAACGGCCGGCTGCTCTCCGCCTGACAGCAGGGAGCAGCCGGCCTTGTCTCATATCCGGATTGTCTCATTACCGGAGGCTGCCTATACTGGAGTATAGGACGACTAAGCCACAATCTATTTTCTACTAATTATTCACTCTAAAAAGGAGACTTTTCCTTGAGCCATACGCACCGCATTCAATGGTTCGACCAGCAGGTGAGAACCGGCCGCTATCCGAACAGCAGAACGCTCGCCGGGCAGTTTGAAATCTCTAAACGCCAGGCTCAGCGGGATATTGAATATATGGCTTCCTCCTTGTGTGCTCCGCTGCAATATGTGGCCAGGGAACGCGGCTATTGCTATGAGGATGACAGCTTCATGCTGCCTTATCTGTATATGACCGATCAGGAGAAACAAATCCTCAAATACCTGGCATACCGCTACAGCAAGTATAATTATGAGAATGGTCCGGAGGTACGGCGGATCGGTAATTTACTGGGCCGCCTGACCGGACAGCAGGAGCTGGAGCGTGAGGCACGGCTGCCGCTTTTTGCAGTAAATCCCCGCAGCCTGCAGATGTTTGAGCTGCTGGATCATGCCATCCGGAGCCGGATCACCGTAAAGCTGATCTATGACGGTACAGACGGCGAGCTTGAGCTTTGTCCGCTCAGGCTTGAGAATCACTATGATGCCGACCATCTTATCGCCAGACCGGCGGATCAGCAGGCGGGGCAGCCCAGGTACTATCTGCTGTCCTCCATTCTTCAGCTGCAGCTGACCGGGCAACATTTTGCTGACGGGCCTGCCCCGGGCTCCCGGCTCGAGACCGGACGCAGGCTGAAGCCGTTCACTGCCCGGCTCCGGCTGTCAGCTCCCCCGCCGGACGGGCACTGGTATGGCTTCCCGGCGCGGCTTCATAGGGGAGATCTCTACGAGGTAGATTTTTTGGACACAGAGCTGTTTATCCGCCACCTGCTGATGACAGACTGGCTGGAGCTTACCGGCCCCAAATGGTTGCAGGATAAAGTTACCGCCAGATGCCGGACTGTACTCCATTTACTGAACCCGGAGGAACCCAATTCATGATGCTTAATCATATTCAGATGCGCCGGGAGTCGAAATCTTTCACAGATGCAGCCTACGCAATTCTGACTGCAGCCGGCCGCTTTGACGGGCCCAAGTATATGCTGTCCGGACTCAGCGGAATGGCTTTCAAGTTCGCCGCCCACCGGATGCTGCTTCCCCACTCGGTCACTGCCTACGGACAATGGGGAACCGAGCACAGCCCGGGCATTGATAATCTGGGGCTCTATACCGTCTACGATGCCGGACGTTCAAGACATAACTCCTTCGGGAGCTATCAGCAGGATGCCGTCAACTGGGTCAGGCAAAGCATTGATTCCGGCATGGGCGCCGTATATTGGATACCTGAATTCGGGGTTATTCACGGCTATGACGATGAAGCTGAAATATTCTATCTGCAGGACGGCAGTGCCGCCGGTACGCAAGTACTGCTGTACGACAATTTCGGGATCAACTTCACCTCCTTCTGGTATTGCCGGATTTTTGGAGATCAGGTGAGCATTCCGCTGGAAGATGCGGTACTGGAATCGCTGCGGCTGGCACTGTATGACTGGGAAACTCCATACAAAACGCTTCCCGACCAGGAGATTGCCTCCGGCCGGCTGGCTTATCAATATGTGATAAAGGCTCTGAAGCAAGGCGATTACGATGCCGGTGGAGCCGGCTATCTATTAGCTTCCTACCTCTATTCACGCACAGAAATCAGGGATTATCTGCAGGAGGTGCAGTGGCGGCTTCCGGGCCTTGACGAGGTTCTCCGGCTGTACCGTGAACTGACAGAGATCACTGGTCCGGAGATTACCGCAGTACTGCCTGCCCTGTCCAAAGGGCTGAAGCTGCCGGAAAGTCAGCAGGCTTCTTTATGCAAGGTCTTTAAGCAAGCTGAAGCTCTGGAAGAGAGGGCCATGGCGCTCGTTCTCCTGATCTCCGGACGCTATCCTGACCGCAAACGGTCGCTTGTCCCCCGGTGGGGCGCCCACACCGCCAGATAGCGGATGAATCCGTCCAGAAAGCAGGATGAACTATGAGTGCAAGTATACTTTCCTCCGTTCAGTTCAGAGCGGAATCCCTTTCTTTTACAGATGCTTTATACGGTGTACTTGTGGCCAAAGGCTGGTTCAGCCTGCCGAAGCCGATGCTCGCCGGAATGACCGGCGCGTGCTTCCGTTTCTCCGTCCACCGGCAGCTTCACGCTGATTCAGCCACCGCCTACAACTGGATGGCAGAGCATCTTGTGGCCTGTGACCTCATCGGCGTTATTGCTTCACAGTGGGGAGGGTACAATTTCACACCGACCTTCCCCCTATATCAGCGCCAGGCTGTCCGGGACATCAAAAGCTCCATCGACCGCGGCACCGCCGCCGTCCTGTGGAAAGACAGATTTGTTATTGTGAACGGATATCACGAAGCGAAGCAGCTGTTCTACTATCTGGACGGCCGGTCGGCTGCGGTGCAGGAGCTGTCTTTTGGCGAACTGGGTCTGAACCAAACGCCGTATTGTTATTACCAGGTCTATGAACATCTTCTTGAAACCGATGTGCTTCAGGTCATCAAAGAGTCCTATATGCAGGCGGTATTCAGAGCGGAAACTCCCGATATTATGCTTCCCGGAACAGATTATGCCTGCGGGCTCTCCGCCTACGACGCTATCCTTAACGCACTGCAATCCGGCAATTATGATGCTGCTGGTGCCTATGAAACCATCTCTGTCTACGCCGCAGCCAAACGTGATGCCGCACAATATACACGCTATGCCGCAGGCTACTGGCCTGCTTCACAAGAGGTAGCCGGGCACTATGCTGAATTGGCTGTTTTGTATGAGAAAATTCTGGACACAGCGGAGATGAACAGCACACCTGGCGCGCTCTCTGAACCCTGCAGCTCCTTCATTGACCTATTCCACGCTGCCAGGGCAGCGGAAACAGCAGCTATCCGTTCGATCCGGACGCTGCTGCATGAGCCGATTGCCAACCGCTTCCATGATGTCGGGCTGCGCTGATAGCTGCAATCCGCCTCACGTTCATGTGAACTGCGACTTGACAATAAAGTTATAATCTCTATATATTTTAAGAATTAAAATATATGGAGTGTGTCTGCCTATGAGCACAGGTCAACAAAAGTCACAGGCTATCCTTAGCCTTATGGATACAATGGCTGCCGTTCAGCAAAAATCACAGGTATTCATTGAACGCATCACTAAGAAAGAAACCCTGAGCCAGAATCAGCTCATGCTGCTGTTTCAGCTGCAGCTTGCCGGAAGCCTGAAGATAACGGAAATTGCCGAAAGATTCGTTGTCACACCGGGCGCCGCCTCCTCCATGTGCGACAAGCTGGAAGAAGCCCGACTGGTCCAGCGGGTCCGTACGAATGAGGACCGCAGGGTGGTCAACATCGAAATTACCGGCGAAGGAACCCGGCGGATTCTTCAGCTGTTTGACACATTTGAAACCGCCGAGCTTCAGAGGTTTACAGATACTCTGCACCAGATCAACAGCCTGATGAATGAAATCACCAGCTAAAAGCTCCGCCCTGCACTGCCTCCGCTAAAATGAGGCGGTGTTTTTTTGTGCGGCAATACCGAGATTTATTTTGTTGACTATATATTATAATAAATATATATTTTAATTATTAAAATAAATTTGAATGAAGGTGATCACCGCATGCTTAGTCCATCCGTCAAACCAGTGACAGCAGATAGGCCTCCTTTTAAGGTAAGAGGTGCCCTCACCCGGCGCGAAGATTTGATTGCGTCCTCGGTTGATGTGTTCGGCCAGCTTAAAGCGTCAGGAACAGTGACTGCAGGCCGGCTTAAGGTGTCGGGAGAATGCCGGATAGCCAGGCATTGTCTGGCGGCACAGGTCAACAGCTTCGGAAGCCTGAGAGTGCACAGTCTGGAGGCAGAGCAAGTCCGGTCCAGCGGATACCTGTCGGCAGAAGAGGTTAAAGCCGCAACCTTTCTGGCAAAAGGAGCCGTACAGCTGGTCCGGCTTACCGCCTCAGAGTCGGTTATCATCCGCCTGAGCGCCAGCAGCAGAATAAATCAGCTTAAAACTGAGGGTTCCTTGACTGTAAGCAGTACGTTGCAGGGTCTCTCCTTTTTCACAAAAGCTTTTCACAGATTGAACTGCTGCCTGCTGAAAGGGGATTCACTTCATCTTGAACATACGACAGCTGAAAGGGTCTGCGGCAACCGGATTTTCATGGGTCCGGGCTGCCGGATTCAGGAGGTGCGCTATACGGAAAGCCTGCATATCGATAAAGCTTCCACGGTAAAAACGATCGTAAAACTTAACAGTCCAGGAGGAACCTCAGAATGAATAACACCACTGTATTCCGTAAAAATGCTGCGTCCCTTGCCGGCAAAATCGTTGTCAGCTTGTTTATGCTTCCAATCCTCGGTGTATGGACGGCCGGCAGCGCCGTTTGTTCAATCCTCGCGCTAATAGCTGCTGTACTCGGTTTACTCGGCTGGAAGGGCATATCATTGACCCTCTATCCCGGTTATGATCTGCCGCAGATCCTCAGTATTCCGTTAGGGCTCGGGCTGGCTCTGCTGCTGTATGCTTCATTCGTATATACCAGACGTTTCCTCCGGCGCTGCCTGCACTATATCCAATCCTGAACAACCTCCGGTTAACGGAGTGATTCCGCGATCTTCAGCACCTCGGCCCGGTCCAGGCCGTGAGTTACAATATTGTACAACACGCCATCGGCTTCCCAATCCAGATTTCGGTCATCCATCATTACGGCGTCAACACCGTTAATCTTTACCGGTTCCACTTTACCGCTGAATGACATTTCGTAGGCCGTTTCCTTGTCGGAATAACGGAAATGCATTTTGAGGTCCTGCCCTTCATGCTCACTGCTAAAGAACAAATCCAGATACTTGCCGTTAACGCCTTCCTCCGACTTGTAGAATTCTCCACGGTCAAAAGCAAATCCCTCCGGCAGATACTCCGGCAGCTTAACCTTGAACATCGCGTATTTGTCCAGCTCTTCACGGCTCTTCACAGCCACTATACGCTCTGCCGCTTCCTTATCACGCTGCTCCTGTTCGCTTTTGGTAATCAGCTTGTCGCCGTCAAAATTAACGATCTGCTCTCCGGCGGCGTTATAAATTTCACTGACTTTTTCCGAATCGGAAGTAATCACGTTACCTTCCTTGTCGAACAGCTTGCCCTCCCACTCCTTTGGAAAATCGGGAATCTGCGCGGCATCCATCTCATGGGCAATAATGTTGCCGAGGTTAATGCTCTGCAGCACTCTGCCAAGAAGGTCCTGGGCATATGACGGCTTGACGAAGCTGACGCTCAGCGCACCGGCAACCAGCAGGGATGCCACAATCATGGCCGGTCGTTTCCACCCTGTTTGTATTTTCATTGGTTTTGCCTCCTGTTTAAGTTGGGTACGGCTCTGTACTTTGGCAAGCACTGCCGCCTTATGAGCCTTGCTGTAATCCTGTCCGGCCAGCGCCCGGCCCAGCTCAAGCAGCTCAAGTGATTCTTCGGGTCCGATCCAGTCTGAAGTATTTTTCAGATGTACACCGTCATCAACAGCTTTTGCGAACTTCTGCATATTGTCTTTTTTCACAGCTGCTCCACGCTCCCTATTTCAGCTTTCAGCTTTTTCATGCTCCGGTACAGGATCACGCCGACGTTGCTCTCAGATATGCCGGTGAGGCTGGCGATCTCTGTGTTTTTGAGATCCGCCCCGAATTTAAGCGCCACAATATTCCGTTCCTTGGCTGTCAGAGTATCCAGTGCCATGCCCAGCCGGTTGTTGCGCTCCCCTTCCAGCAGCTGCTCGTCCGGCGTTTTTTTGCCTGATACCAGCTCCCGGACCGCCTCCAGCGAAAAAAACAGATTTCTCGTCCTGCTGCGGTAATAATCGTTCACGACATTTCTGGCGATGGCGAACAGCCACACCTCAAAGGGTGCTTTTTCCGGGGAGTAGCTGTGCAGCCTGGACCATGTTTTTTCAAAAACCTGGCTCGCCAGGTCCTCCGCCGTATAACGGCAGCTGACGCGGTAAGCGGTATAGTTGAATATCCTCGAATAATAGTCTTCAAAAATGGAAGTGAACACCCTGTCCGTATCTGCACTAACGGCTGCAGCAGCGGGGTCTTCTTCCTTCACTCTCCTGTTCCAAAGCGATTGCAGCAATGCGCGCTCTTGCATCTCTCTTAAGCTCTCCTTTCTTAAGCAAATTCACCGGGCCAAGTGATTTACCCCAGCTAATACGCGGACAATGGCATTTCATTACAAGCCCTGCAAAAAATCCGTCCGGATGAACCCGATTCAACTCCAGTATCCCTTAGTGCCTGACCGTTTGTATGCGGATTATGTTGCAATATTCCTGGTACAGCAAAAAAGCCGCCCGCCGGGCCGGCAAAATCCGGCCTGATGAGCAGCTCTCCATTTCTGTGCATTGCTTGTAAAAAATCGTCTTACGCCTGTTTCTTCTCAGTCAGGTAATACACAAAAGCCAGTGCAGGCACCGTCATCCCGATCAGCGAGGTCAATTCCCAGCCTCCGTAGGCATATGCCCAGCCTCCCAGGGATGAGCCAATCGCTCCGCCTACAAAGAAGATAGCCATGAACAATCCGTTAAGGCGCCCTCTGGCTTCATTGCCCAGGGAATAAATAGCCCGCTGTCCGAGCACCAGATTCCCCGATACGCCCATATCGAGCAGGATGGCTGCGGCAACGAGAAGGCCCAGCGTTACTGCAGAATCACTGCGGAACAGGTAAGCGATCAGGAAGGCACCGCCGGCAAGCAGAAAAGCGAGCCCGGTCAGCGGACGGGTCCAGCCCTTGTCAGCCAGTCTTCCGGCAATCGGGGAGGCTACAGCTCCGGCAACACCGGCCAGGGCAAACAATGCAATACCCTGCTGGGACAGGTGATACGTATCCGCCAGCCGCAGTGAAATGGTCGTCCAGAACAGGCTGAATGTTCCGAACAGGCTGGCCTGATAGATGGCCCGGCGTCGCAGCACAGGTGTATTCATCAGCAGCGTTCCCAGGGAGCGGATCAGCCCGCCGTAGCTCATAGCCGGAACCGGCTGGCGCTGCGGCAGCACTCTGGACAGCAGAAGAGTAAGCAGGGCAATAATAACAGCTGAAATGGCATAAATTGCGTGCCAGCCCCAGAGCCCCGAGACGAAGCTGGCCAGCGGACGGGCGAACATGATGCCGAGCAGCAGACCGCTCATAACATTACCTACTACCCGGCCCCGGTGTTCTTCAGCAGCGAGGAACGAAGCGTAGGGTACCAGAATCTGAGCGGCTACAGAACCAAGGCCGATGAACAGGGAAGCGCCCAGGAACAGCCCCGCATTCGGGGCCAGTGTGGCCGCAACTAGGGCCGCGACGACAACAAGGAGCGAGATCACGGTCAGGCGGCGGTTCTCGATAATATCACTGAGCGGAACGACGAACAACAGTCCGATTACATAGCCGATCTGTGTCAGAGTGACGATCAGCCCCGCTGCTCCGGAGGACAGGTGTGTTGCTGCGGCGATCGGTCCGACCAGGGTCTGGGCATAGTACAGATTGGCAACAATTAGTCCGCAGGAAGCGGCCAGCAGAAAGGTAATCCAGCCGGGCATTGCTGCGCTCTCCGCAGCCTTCTTCGCCCCGGTTACCCTGTTGATTTGACTTACCTGATTCATATTAACTCCACCTTTCACTTTTAAATACTGAACGTTTAGTTTATTAATTATGGATTTATAATATACTGAACGTTTAGTTTTGTAAATAGGCAGATTAAATATTTTTTCTTCGCCATAAATCTGCTGCTTCAGTTTTAGGATTGGCTATTTTCTCAGAATGTTTTGTATAATGAACGTATAGTTTAGTTTTGTACCGAATGCTATATTTGAGCTGCTTATGAATCAGGAGGTCATTTTGATGGATAAAAAAAGAGGACGCCCGCGCAACAACGAAGCAGAGGCTGCGATTCTGGCCGCATCCTACGAGCTGCTGCTGGAAACCGGCTTTGAAGCGGTGACGGTAGATAAAATTGCCGAGCGGGCCAAAGTAAGCAAGGCCACCATTTACAAATGGTGGCCTAACAAAGCAGCGGTAGTCATGGACGGCTACCTCTCTGCCGCCACGGCACGCCTTCCGGTGCCTGACACGGGGTCGGTAAGAGAGGATATCGAGATCCATGCGACAAACCTGGCGGTCTTTTTGCGCAGCCGGGAGGGTATGGTCATTACCGGGCTGATCGGCGAGGGGCAATCCGATGCCGGACTGGCCGAAGCATACCGGACCCGCTTTTTTGCCCCGCGGCGGCAGGAAGCCCGGGAGCTGCTGGAACGCGGAGTGACGCGGGGTGAGCTGAAGCCGGATCTGGATATCAGCTGCAGTATTGATCTGTTGTACGGGCCGATTTTTTACAGGCTGCTGATTACAGGCGATGTGCTGGACGAGGCTTATATCAGAACGATAATGGCTGCTGCTTTTGAGGGAATCAGACAGTAGCTGTAACACACCCGGTCAGAAGACACGCCGGGCTATTCCTTCCCTCCTGAATCCATTCTTGTATATGTATTGATCAATTCATCCAGCTTCATGGACTGTCTGATTACCCGCGGATGAAGTAGTCCGTAGGTCTGTTCCATCTGATTAAGCCTGGTTCTTTCGTACTCTATTTGCTTGCGCAGGATCTTGAGCTTGTCCATCTGCACTACCTCCCGTACATATTTTAGAGGTATATGTCAAATTATAGGACTGCTAGCTCAATGCATCATGTATAGATATTCAAGGTTTCGTATATGTGTTATCCAGCCCGTTAGAGCTGCATAAGTGAAAAGGCCTGCCGGGGAGTCACCGGAGACCTTTCCACTTATTTAGGATCTTGGTTTAATCATGATACCAAGCTGCTTCAGGTAGGGTCCAAGCTCCTCATACAGCCGGCTAAACCGGGCTGTATCCTCTTCGCTCAGCCGGTCCGGATGAATGCTGCCGTCAGAGCCGGTAATTTCCGCATTATAAGCTTGCAGTTCGTTTACCAGCTGTCTGAAGGCTGTCAGCTCCGTGCCGCTGAAAACCTGCTCTCCCCGGGCCAGCTGTTCCTCCCAGAAGGTACCGCTGTCGAGGGGAGGTAATTTGCCGGAAGCAGACGGCTGTGCCTCCTTCTCTATTTTCCCGAAATACGGCTCAAGCTTCACGGTCAATTCCTGATACCTCTCCTGCTCCGCAGAGCTCAGCCGCTCCGGATGAAGGTTCCCCTTGTCATCGGCAATCCTCAGATTGTAGCTCCCGATATCATGCAGCAGTGCTGTTAAGGCTGCAAAATCTTCTGTGCTCAGGCTGTTTTTGGCCTGCTGCAGCTTGGTCTCAAGCCTGTCATAGCCTTCGAGTGTTCCGCCATTCTCCATAAAATGTTCCTGCGAGCCGTACACGGAATCCGCCAGATACGTATATCCGGCATAGGCTCCGGTTGGAATCAATAAAGCGGCTGCCATTACAGTGGCTACTAGCCATTTTTTCATACGTCTTCCCCCTTGTTCCGGAGTAACCCTGCTAAGGATTTTGTCCTTCAGCTCAGGTGGAGCGCTCCAGTCTCCGGTCTCCTCCCGGAGTGCCTGCCGCAGCTGCTGTTCAAGACTCATGTGCATCCTCCACCCTTCTGATCTGGATTATGTCGGCCTGGTGCTTCCGGCGCAGCTTCTGCAGTGCAGCATGGATTCGCGACTTCACAGTACCCAGCGGTATTTCCAGAATCGCAGCGATTTCCTCCTGGGAATACTCCTGCAGATAGTGGAGGATAACAACCTGCTTCAGCTTGAACGGCAACTGATTCACCGCCATAAGCAGCGCACGGTTCGAGAGTCTGTCTACTACCTCTCCTGCAAAATCATGCTCCATCCGCTCAGCTGCCTGCTCTGCCCGCCGGATCAGGCGGAAATGCTTCCAGCCCCTGCGGCGGTAAGCAAGGATCTGCCGCATAACCAATCCCATCAGCCATGGTCTGAACTCGCGGGAATGATCATAACGGCCCAGTGAGCGGTGCAGCTCCATATAAATTTCCTGCACGATATCCTCAGCATTTACCTGCTCGGAAACAAGGAAACGCACGGTTCTGTACACATCCCGTATCGTAGCTTCATACAGCTCACCGTAGGCTTGGGCGCTGCCGGCCAGCGTCCGCTCAATGAGCTGCGAGTATTCCATTGGATGCTCCATCCGTCATTCCCCCTTCAGGCTTACACTATGTATTGGCAGGCCGGGCAGATTTCGTTCGGTTTATTTGCGAGCAGCTATAAAAAAACAGGCCCACAAGAAGATGCCTCTTGTAGACCTGTTCCGCTGCAGCGCTGTGTTACAGCTTGATTCGCTCCAGCAAACCGAGCAGCTGCTGCTTCTCCTCCGGGTCAAACCCTTCATACACCGCGGCCAGCAGTGCTGCCGACACTTCCTCAAATACCGGCTGCAGTTCTCTGCCCTTAGCCGTGAGGGATAGGCGGAATATCCTTCCGTCCGTCTGATCCTGCTCCCGATTCACATATTCCAGCCGCACCAGCTTGTCTACCAGCGCTGTAATGGTAGACTTATCCTTATCAATCGAGCTGGATAACTGATTCATCGTCATATCTTCCCGGATGAACAGCTGATACAGAATATCTCCATGTGAGGGGGCAATGCCGTGAATATGATGCTTTTTGAGCTCCCGTTCAATAAACCTGTTGCCTCTCCGGTGAATACGGCCAATGACCGCCAATATTTTGTTCTCGTCCATGCTCCCATGTTAATTTTAACCAAATAATGTGTCAAGCCCCTGCTCAATACATCATTTAGAGAACTTTGCGCAAGTCTTTTTATGTTTTGTTTTAAAAATATTCAAATTTTAGTTTGATATAAAAATTATTTCGATAATTGTGATTTTTATCACACTATATGTGAAATAAATCACTTAATATAAAGCCATCGAAGATGATCATCCGATACCACACAGAGAAAGCAACCCTACTGTACCGGCAAAAATAACCACGGTAAGATTCCCGACAAAACATTAAGGAGTGGATATTATGTTTAACAACTGGTTCCGTACTAATAAAATCGCTATGCTGCTGCTGACTGTCGTTCGTTTATATGTAGGCTATCAATGGATCGAGGCCGGCTGGCACAAGCTGACCGGGGGCTTCGATGCTTCCGGCTTCCTGAAAGGCGCCATCGCCAAAAGCGCCGGGGAAGATGCTACCGTACAAGCCTGGTGGGGAAGCTTCCTCCAGCATGCCGCTCTGCCGAATGTGAATTTTTTTAACCTGCTGGTTCCTGCCGGTGAATTCCTGGTCGGTCTCGGACTGATCCTGGGTACCTTCACCACCTTCGCTGCCCTGATGGGACTCGTTATGAATGCCGCCTACCTGCTCTCGGGCACTGTAAGCACGAATGTCCAGCTGCTGCTGATGGAGGTCCTCATCATCGTATCCGCCGCGAATGCCGGTGCAATCGGCCTCGACCGCTGGGTACTGGGATACCTGCGCAGCCTGTTCCACAAAAAAGATAACTCTGCCGCTTTACGGCCTGCAGCCGCTGCACCCGGAATGAAGCGCTCCATATAAATGAATAATCTTCATGCTGCAATGCCCCGCAGATAAGGACAACGCTCCGGCGTCCTTCTGCGGGGCATTGCTTTTTTATTATTTTCCCGATCATATGTTCCATTCTTTGCCTGCGCCGCCAAAGCGTAACAAGCTTGTTTTATCAATGTTAACAGAAAGTGACCTTCACACGTTCAATTTGCTTTATACTAGTAAGAGTTACTTTTACTAGATAATTGAATAGCCTATACAAATGGAGGATTTACTCATGAAAAGATGGATCGCCAGCGTGGCTGCCGCAATGCTGATTGCCGCATGCCCCTCGGCTCTTGATATAGATAAAACCTTTGCTGCTGCACCGCTTCAACTGATTGTTGACGGGGAAGCAGCGCTTACCCCCTTGCATCCTTTTCAGGACCAGGGCATCGTGTACGTGCCGGTCAGAGTACTCACCGAGTTCTATCCTGCGGTACTGCAGTGGGACAACAAACAAAAGCTGTTAACCATTGCTGGCGACAGCAGCAGCACAATGATTAAACCAGGCAGCCAGCTTGTGCTCTATTATGGCAGCTCGACTGCGCTTGAAGGCAAGGCTATTCTGCGGAACGGGCGCATGTATATTCCGGCATCTGCGCTGAATCTTATATCCGGAGCCGACTTCCGGCTGGATCAGGAGCAGAATTCGGTATCCATTATATCCGGCAGTGTAAGCACAACGGTCCGCACCCCTACTGAAGCGCTTGCTGCCGCGGAGGATCACCCCGAATTCAAAATTTATGCTGCCCTGAAAGACAAAACGGCCTATAAAGGCTATGTGCTTGAGGTAAACGGACGGAAACACAAATATGACTGGCAGACCTACCGGGATCTGAGTCATCCGCCCGAGCTTTATTATGCCGATGTCAATCAGGACGGGCAGCCCGAAGCCGTGGTAATTCTGACACTGGGCACAGGAACGGGAATTGTGGAGCAGGAAATCCACGTCATTAATCCTCAGACCTGGCAGGAGCTAGCTGTACCTGAAGCCTGGGAGGCTGCCAGCCAGCTTATCGCCTCCAGCATTACTGCAGACGGGAAGGATATGCTCGTTTCGCTGAAGCTTGGCGGAGCACTTCCTGCGCAGGTGGAACTGCGGCTGCCGGACCGCAGCGACGATCCGAGTATCGGCGGAGCAGCAGGCATCGGTACAGTTACTTACTACAGAGTAGATAAAGGACGGCTAAAGGCTGAAGTGAACGTGACAACCGGCTTTCTGGAGAGCATCGGCAGTCTGGAGCTGATTTATAAGCCGGCGGCTTCGGGAAAAGCGCTGGAGCCGGAATCCGTCACCTTCCAGGCATACGACGAATATCCGGCAACGGTGAAGAAGCAGGCCGCCAATGATTGATGCCCATATTCACCTGGAGCAGTATGACACTGATATGCTTGAGGACATGCTGCCAGCCCTTCCAGGGCAAGGCGTTGACGGCTTAATCGCCGTCTCGATGAACCTGGATTCTTGTATGCGCACCAGGGAGCTGGCCCGGAAGGCTCCCGGACTGATTAAGCCGGCCTACGGCTATCATCCCGAGCAGCCGCTGCCCGATGAAGCAGAGTTGGCGGCGCTGCTCCGCTTTATGGAAGAACACGCCGCAGACATGGTAGCCGTAGGTGAAATCGGCCTGCCTTATTACAGCCGGGCCGAAGCGCTGGAGCGCAGCGAGTCTTTTGCGGTGGAGCCGTATGTCCGGCTGCTGGACACCCTGCTTGGCCTTGCCGCAAGGCTTGGCAAGCCTGTGGTGCTGCATGCCGTCTATGAGGATGCACTGGCCGCCTGTGAACTGCTGGACAAGCATGGCATCCGCGATGCCCATTTTCACTGGTTCAAAGGGCCGGAGGAAGCCGTCGCCCGGATGATTCAGCGCGGCTATTATATCTCCTTCACTCCGGATATCGTCTACGAGCCGGAGATTCAGGCCCTGGCCAGACGCTATCCGCCGGAGCTGGTTATGGCGGAAACCGACGGCCCTTGGCCGTTTGAGGGGCCTTTTGCCGGCCGGCCTACGCATCCGGCCATGATCCGCAATGTCGCTGCAGCCTGGGGCGCGCTGCACGGCTATTCGCCTGCACAGGCAGAAGCGCTGCTGAGCGCGAATACGGCGCGCTTTTACCGGCTGCATGAGGGTACGGAAAGCTTAGAATAGTTCGTCGTAATCTTCGGATTCTACAACCCGTTCATGTCGGATATAGGACATTTCTTCTATGCCGAGAATCTCTTTGAATTTATCAGATAGCTCCATTGCCTGGTTAATGTTACGGTTAATGAAGGAGAGGCTCAGAATTTCACGGAGCTGTTCAATCTTTTCACCGGATGCCCCCAGCAGCTGAAATTGCTCCGGACGGCTGTCATTGAACAGTTCTTCAAGCTTTTGCTCAAATACAGAGGCGGCCTCAAGCTCCTCCCGGATCTTTTCCAGAGTACCTCCGAGCAGCAGCTCCGTGAAGTCTGACTCCGGATATCTTTCCTCTGCAGTATGAAAAACAATCTCTTCCTCATACTCATAGGCAATATGCAGCGTCGCAATCTCTTTTCCTTGGTGAATCAGCTGGTAGCCCCACTCATGGTCCGCAAAGTTATAGAAATATAGTACAGGCGCCTCCACTGACAGAAGCTGAATATGCTCCGGAGCCGGCCCACTGTTATACGTATCTTCTATTAAGTAAGCTATGTATTGTGCATTCAGCTGAATTATTACTGAACCGCTAACAGCATGCTTCCTGACGATGTCCCGATCCGTGGCCCGCAAAATATGACCTGATGTAAATTCACTCATTACTGTGAACCTCCTTATGTAGTGATATGCTGGATCTGGATATAGATAGCTGTACTTCGTGCAGCTAAACCAGCCGGATTTGCCCTATTGTAGTACTTTAAGTGTAGTTCATACAACTAAAAAAGCTCCATTCCCGCAAAACGGCGGGAAATGGAGAATATAGCTGCATAGAATACACTTATATGGCTGAATCCGTTCAAAAAGCTGCTTTTAGATGTACAGAGTGCAGTTAAAGCAGCATGGCATACCGGACTGGAGCACCAGCGGATGGACTCTGGACTCAGCCCCATGGGCTGCCCTGCGTGTGTGTAAAAGGTACACCATATTTTAGCCAATATGGTGTACCAGCAGCAGTTTGGGAGAGGCTGATGTGCTTCTTCAATTCGCTGCTTCAATCCGTCTCCCTCTATCCCACCTGCTCCATCCGCCCAGCCCCGGTCTCCCGCTTCTCCCGCCAGAGCACCCGGCCGAAGAGCAGGCCGGCCAGACCAAGAGCGGCCTGAATGAGGCCGAAGATCTGGAAGATGCGGCCGGGTCCGGCGAACTGCACCAGCAGGCCGCCGAGCAGCGGGGCGATGATCAGCACGGCGCTGAGCACGGTGTTCTGGATGCCGAAGATGCGGCCGGTCATGTGCGGAGGGGTTTCTTTTTGCAGCATATAGTTGAAGGCAACAGCAAAAGCCCCGTTCCCCGCTCCCAGGATAAAGCCGAGCAGCAGCACCCAGAACACCGGAGCGCCCGGCTGCAGCAGTCCGAGGCCGGCAACCGACACCCCGATCAGCATGTAGCCCATGCCCAGCCGCCATGTATAGCTAATGGCGCTGCTCAATTTGCCCAATAGCAGGATGGTCAGCACCGCACCCACACCGGAAGCCGCGACCATCCAGCCCAGCACCGCCTCACCTGTCGGAGAATATACCCGGAACAGGCTGGTGAACTGAAAATCAATAACCTGGATAGCCAAAGCTCCGGCCAGCCCGTACAGCATCACATTTAGCAGAATGCGGCTGCTTAACAGGAAGCCCCAGCCCTCCTTCCACATGGTCCGCAGCGGGAGCAGCTCTTCCGCAGCCTTTTGTGCAGGTTCTGCCTTTGTATCCATATTTCGCACAGATAACAGCAGCAGATAAGAGCAGGCGCGCAGTATCGCGTTTAGCACGATACACCACTGGGGTGTAAGGAAGGTGAGTGCGAGTCCGCCGAGCAGCGGGCCGGCGATTTTGGAGCCCTGGTTCACCAGCCCGTTCAGCGAGGAGGCCTGAAGCAGCTGATCCTCCCTGACAATGCTGCGGGTCAGCGACTGCTGGGCAGGCACATTGACCGTTGAAATGGCAGACCGCAGGGACAGCAGCGGCAGCAGCCAGAACATATTCGGGGCAAGTAACAGCACCAGCGTCAGCACAACGGTAAGCAGGTCGCAGACCCGCATCAGCTTCAGCTTATTCAGCCGGTCGGCGGCAACTCCGGCCACGGAGCCGAGCAGAATGCTGGGCAGCGCAATAGCTACCGGAATCATAGCGAGCATCAGCGGGCTGACCTGCCAGCGGTACCCGACCAGTACCTGAATTGCCAGAGAATCGAACCAGTCGCCAAAGCTGGCGGTGGCAAAGGCGCTGTATACGCGCACGTAGACCTTGTTATGCAGCAGGCTTTTTCTCTGCTCAGGTGAAACTTCCATCCGACATTCCTCCAGATACATAATTAGTCTCGATGAGTCAAGTCATCTTATGACCTTAATGTAACGGGGAATTGTCAGAGTATTATCAGAGGGATCAGATAGTCATCACCTGCATCAGCAGTTTTTCCAATGGCTGCTCATAACGGCTTAACCCGCTCTCCTCCATCGCCTCAATAAATCTGCGTTCATATTTACGGTGCAGCGGATGTGGCGGCAAATACAGACGGCAGTAATGGTAAATCCGGTAAAAGCCGTACAGGCTAAGCGGAACAAACCCCGACCGCTCCAGCACTTCAAGCCCCTCATCCAGCAGCCGCCCGGCTTCAGCCATTTGATTTTCCCGCAGCTGCCAGAGTCCTTTTACAATTTTGTAGCCGCCGGTTTCTCTTAAAAAGGGCTTCTCCTGCAAAATCTGCACCACAGCCTCATCCAGCCGCGTAAGCACATCATTTCCTGATCCTGCAGCCAGGTGGGCAAACAGCTCGGTAATCATGGTTACCGGCACAAAGTTTTCATAGCCCCGCTCCGAGATTGCCTGATAGGACCCGGGGAGACGCGCCAATGCCCGCTCCGGTACACCCGAGAGGATAAACAGATCGAGAATCGTAAGAATATCCAGCTCCAGCTGGTCCCGCTCATGCATCACCTGCGCATTAATCATCCGCTCGCATACAGCAAGCTTCTTTTGGGGATCTCCGGTGAACATGTAAAATACAAACAAATGAAACAGCCGGTCCTTCAGCGGAACCTCCTCTGTATGCATAAGCCAATCGAGATCCCCCTGCACAAAATGGAGGGTTACAGCAACCTGGGGGTCCAGCTCATAGCCCAGGATATCCTTTTGGCTGGCCAGACTTAGCATTGATCTGCCCTGTCCGTAAACATGGAATTTACTGAAAACCTCGCGCATCGCATCACGCAGTTCAGGATCATAGGTTGTCGGATTGACCAGCGTGCCGGATGCTGTTTCCTTCAGGGACAGGCAATAGCCGGAGCCTCTTACGGTCTGGAGTGCCAGGCCGCTGAACGGTCGGAGCTTTTTGCGCAGGCGGTATATATGGTCATCTACGGTCCGCTCCACCGGATACTCCAGCGGCCAGACTTTATCCAGCAGTTGTCCGCGTGTGAAGGTGCACCCCTTATTCCTGTACATAAATTCGAGCAGCGCAAACTCCTTGGGCAGCAGCTGGATCGCCGTTTCGCCGGCCGCCACAGTAAAATTGCTGCCATCTAATTTCAGTTGCATCACAAGTTCCTCTTTTCCACGGATAAATCCATGGATGTATTATATCAGCCGGACTTCCGCCCGCTCCAGCCCTAACGTCATACAATAAGCAGAAACCCTGCCGGTTCATCAAAAAAAGAGCAAACCCGCAACCCTTCTGCAGATTTACTCTTCCTGATTTTAGCCTGCCATATTGTTAAAGGAGTCCCGCTCGGAAAAGACCGAGATATGATCCACGGTGCCGGTTGCTTCCGGAATAATAAATTTCAGCTGGTACTCCTTACCGGCATGGTAAATATAAATCTTGTCACTGCCGTTAACAGCCGTATCATCCGGCTTGCCAAGCGTCTGCTCAATCTCCTTCAGCGTCAGCTGCTGCAGGTCGGCGGCACTGGACCGCACATCAAAAATCCTGCTGCCCTTGTTCCAGCCAAAGACAACATGCCTGGCGCCGTAGGTGGAATACATCCCTTTGCCGGCGGACTCCTTGGTGTCCGGCTCGCCCCATGCCGCCTCAACTTCGTCGATCATCCCGCTGTGCGCGGCATATTCCACACCGGGAACCTTACCCTGCTTGGCCAGCTCCAGCAGCTCCTTTAGCTGAGTGGCACTGTCCTCTGCAGCAGCCCCGTTTCCTGCTGCTGTGTCCGGCACTGCCGTGGCTGCCGGCGGAGCGGATTGCTCAGCTGCCGCTGGCGAAGGGCCGGCCGTGGACGCCGGCTGGGCTGGCGCGGACGCCTCAGCTACAGGGGCGTTTGTGGACGCTGCATTATTCCCGGTATTGCTGCCGGAAGAACTACAGGCCGATAGCCCGAGTGCGCTGGCCAGTATCATGATTCCTGTTATGGTTTTGAACGTTGTTGTCATGCTGTCATCTCCTTGGTTAATAGAACTGCTTGGGTTATAAGTAATGAAATTGACGCGCTGGACGTAATAAAGGTTGCAGACTGCGCTATTGGGGAGACAAACCGCCGCCTGAACGTACCGTACCGCTCCGCACAGAACGGACAGGCTGGAAAGCTGAGTTTATTTTGGACAATTCCTCCCGTATCGAACCACTTGGCAGCAGCAAATAAATTTTAGGGTTACGTACGCAACCATATTGCTGCAGCCCGCATCTTATTAGTAAAGGGAGGGGAGCTTCGTCTGGATATTATAGAGAGAATCAAGGCCAGGGATGAGTCAGCTCTCCGCCAGCTAATGGATGAGTACGGGGATATGCTGCTCAGGACGGCTTGTCTGCTGCTTAGGGACCGGCAGTCTGCCGAGGAAGCCGTACAGGATACGTTCATCCAGGCCTACGCCAAAATCAGCCAGCTTAAGGAGCCCTCCCGGCTCCGTTCCTGGCTGATTGCGATTACGGTCAACCGGTGCCGGATGAAGCAGCGGACCTGGAGCTGGCGGAGTATTTTTCCGGCGGCAGAGAGCGGGCAGTGGGCAGAGTCTGCAGGCGAAGCGGCTGCAGGTGCGGAGGAGCTTTTTATGGCAGAGTGGCACAATGTGAAGCTGACGGATGCCATCGGGAGCCTGGACTATATCTACCGTGAAAGCCTGACGCTGTATTACTTTCATGAAATGAGTGTACGGGAAATTGCCTCCCAGCTGAAGACAAGGGAGAACACGGTAAAATCGCGGCTTGCCCGCGGGCGGCAGCTGCTCAGGCTGATTTTGGAGAAGGAGGACATTGATAATGGATAACGGACGCGAAACAATCAGGCAACGGCTGGAAGATGAGCTTGCTCATGTCACCTTCTCCGGCCATAGCCGGGTGCTGGAACAGACCCATCCGCCTACCTTCCGGGCACGTCTAGCGGCGCTGTGGAATAAGGAGCTGGAAATACCGCTGGGGACACTCGGTGCTGCGGCAGCAGTTCTCACGACAGGAGTTCTTCTGTTTTATGCCCCGCAAATTACAGTAAAGCAGCAGCAATCGATCCAAGTACAGGAACGGCGTGAATTAATAGAAACCGGGGGTAACACCTACTGGAAGGACCTCTACGAGCAGGCGGTGAAGCAGCATGAAAATTAGAATTAAGGTCAAGCATCTGGTGCTTTTTCTGCTGCTCCCTCTCACGCTGCTGGCGGTCTTTGTGTTTATCCGGCCTTCGGCCGGGACTGATTTAAGTCCGGCACAGCAGGCTTCCGCAGACGCCCGGACTGTACTGCTTCAGAAGCTTGCCGCCAGCAGCGGCAGTGCGCGAATGCAGCTGATCCGTGAGAAGGTCGTGGAGCCGGCCAATGTGCACTCGGCTTACCGGTTCAACGTATATGCAGGCGGGTCCATGAGTCAGGTCAACCAGATCGGGGAAGATGAGGAAGTCTCTCCGCTTCTGCCCGCGGACAGAATAAAGCTGCTGGAGGAGTATGTTCAGGAGGGGCCGGCCGATTATTCGCTGCAGAACGCGGTCAAACAGCTGGTCTACGAATACGATGCGGCAGGGAATGCCGGCGATCAGGCAGACCAGGCTATTGCTGCTGCTGCACAAAGAGTCAGCAGCAAATCTTCAGCTGCCCGCGAGCTGACCCTGCTTCGGGCGGAGCGCGCGCTGAATGCCGGGCGGTTCGTTCAGGCCGGGCAGCTGCTGGAGCAGGCAGAGTTCTCTGTCCAGTATAACGAATCAGAACTGGACGCCAGAGCAGCCTGGCTGCAGGGGCGGCTGCTGTTCACACAAGGCAAAGGCCGCGAGGCGCTTACACTGGTGAATAGTGCGCTGGAGGAATACCGTAAAATCTGGGCTGAACGGGATGCCGCCCTTAATCCCGCTGGCAGTGGTTCGCAGCAGAACGCCTCCGGCGCAGGCGGCGTGGACGGCGGTGACGTAGACGGTGGCGGTACAGACGGCGGTGGAACAGACGGCGGTAGCAAAGACGGGGGCAATACTGACAGCGGTGGCTCAGACGGTGGTGGAACAGGCAGCAGCGCAGACGGTGGTGGCAATAATTCTGGCAACAATGCAGCTGAACAGGTGTATCACGCATCCTCCTCCACAGAGGAGCAGCTTGTCGCGCTTCAGACAGCGCTGCGGGAAGCTGTGAAGCTGGGCTTCAATGCTCCTGCTACCCTATCCGGCACACTCACCAAAAGCGACGGAACCCCGGTAGCCCGGGCCGGTATATTCCTTCGCGCGGAAAGCGAGCTGTATCATAGTGTGCAGTCTGACAGTGAGCCGTATCAGATCGTTACGGATGCTGAGGGGCGTTTCCAGTTCTCCGGCGTGATTCCCGGATTTTATCAGATCCAGCTTGGCTTCAGCTTTGAGCAGATCGACGGCTGGACCTGGCCGGTGCAGCCAGACGACTGGATCGAACTCCAGGCCGGCAGCTCAGTCACACATGACATCACACTCCAGCCGCTCCTGGAGCTGCAATCACCCGTTAACTCACAAGTGCTGACAGGCGATGCAGTACAGTTCAAATGGGAGGCCGTTGATGGAGCTGCCTATTATAATCTGTCAACAACAGTCGAAGAAAAAGGCAGCTTTTTCAGCTATGTCACCCGCCAGCGTATTACGGATAATCAGGTTGAAATACCGGTCACAGAGCTGTATAACAGCGGGGGCTTCTCAACCAGCAGCTTTTCTACCGTAGAAGGCGGGGAAGGCTGGCAGTCGGTTTCCCCCGCGTCCCTGCTCGGCTTTGCCAATCCGGACAGCCGGTTCTCCTGGAGCATTGATGCTTACGATGCGCAGGGTCATGTTATTACCCGCAGCAATGGCTACCGGCTCAAGGAGGAGACTGTCGGCAATCTGCCGTTCTTCTATCTGAAATCACGGACTATGACCGCTGCGGATAAGCTCGTTGCGGATCAGAAGCTGGAGGAAGCACTGGAAGCGTACCGTAATGACTATGCTGGGAATCCGCAGGATGACCATGCGCTCAAAATGCTGATTCATCTGCTGTTCGCCAAGCATTCCTATTCCCGGGATGCCGGAACCATGGATGAAGCGATGACCTTATTGGTCAAGCTGGTGGAGCTGCGTCCGGATGCCAATTTTGCCTTCAATCTGGCAGATTATTATCTTGGGCGCTCCGACTGGAGCAGCTACAACAAGTACCATGCGCTGTACCTGGAGCTGAGCAGTCACGAGCCGGACAGCTATGACCGCTCCCAGAACGGCGTTGCCTTGATGTATCAGGGCCGGCTCGATGAAGCCCGTGAGCAGCTGGCTCTGGCGATGGAGGCAGACCCGAGCCACCGCTTTATCGGCAGTTATCTGGCTGCCGAGCTGGCTGCGGGCCAGCCCCTGGAGTCTGTGCTGGAGCTGGCAAAGCGTTATCCCCAGCACAGCTTCAGCCAGGGCGGCTACAGCTGGCCGCTGCTGATTATGGAGCTACAGGCAGAACGTGCCGAAGCACCTGCAGCTTTTGACAAGCTGCTGGCCGAAAAGCTGGATGCCTATCTGAGCCGGCAGGATGAAGCCCTTGAGCAGTGGGCCGGCGAAGCCACGCCGACGGCGCTGAAAAGATTTATCAAGGCTGTGCTGGAGGTTGGCTAAACGTACGCAGCCGGGTCGCACGGAAGTATAGCATGGCAATATAAAAAGACGATCAACATCGGCAATATGCTGTCTGTTGAGCGTCTTTTTTAGATATTTCAAGGGCGTCTCAGCCCTTCATTTGGCCCATTTGCCTGCCACGGCCGAAATCAAAGGCATTTTTCCCCTTCATTTGGCACTTTTGCACGCGTCACTCGTTATCTTTTCCTGCCCCGTAACACTCATCCAGCAGCGCACTCTGATTCACTACGTAGGTTCCGGCCATCATATCATGGAGCGCCCGGTTACGCATGCTAAATACAATAAACAGACAGTCAATGATAATGATCAGAGCCAGGAATCCGGTCAGGTCGCTGGCGAGCGGCGCCCAATTGGCATAAGCTTCTGGCAGCCTGGAAAGCGTCCCGTCCCCGGCGGTAACAATGACGGCCAGCAGCGTGTTGACCAGCAGAAAACTGTACCGGATAACGGCCTGCTTCAAGCTGGGACGTCCCCCATGCATATTCACAATCCGCGTCTTCATAAGCAGCCTGCCCGGTGTTCCGCCGTATTTTGCGACCAGTACGATATGAAACAGCGAGATCAGGGCCCACTCTATCCACAGCGGAATTCCTGACTGATACCGCTCAGCTGCCGAAACGGCCCATCTGTTGATGAAATAGATAGGAAGTGCCAGAATCAGAAAATCCAAAATACTGATCAGGACTCTTCTCCAAAAACCTACGTAGTCGCTCTCCGCCAAACGTTCCGTTATATCCTGCTCCATAAAGCCCCTCCTTGCTGTCAAATGGTTCAAAACGGGGATTTCCAGTCACGCCCTTCCGCTACTTGGAGCCGATAATCTCTTTAGCCACCTGTTTTGCTTCCTCCAGCGTGCGTGCCGGGCCGGCAATATTGCCTTCCTGCTCTTTGAAGCCATACCGCTCGTTTACATCATTCAGCGTGACCCAAATCTTATCCAGCTCAAGTGATGCGGTTACCAGTCCTGTCGTCTGTATCCCGCTATCCCCGGTTAACTCAGAGATAACGCCCAGATAATGGCCGCCGCTCTCTCTAAGAGTAACATCATAACGAAGATCTCCGTCCGCCCTCAGCGTCCCGGTCATTTTACGTTCACCTGGAAATGCCCTGTAAATTTCCCCTTTGAACCCGAGCATTGTACTTTTGGCCTCTCCGGTGTCCGCTGAATAAATAATACTGCTGAATTCCCGTTCAAAAGACTGCGGACGCTGCCACACATATACAAGTGTAAGAACGGCCAGGATTACCATAATTGCTGCTGCACGACGTTTCTTATTCATTGTTCCTCCTGCTGTCTGGGCTTCTTGTGAGTGTTTCCCCAATCCTTTTTTGCGCGATTCCCTTTTATTTACTTCTCTGTACATGTCAGATTTCCTTTATCTTGCTCTGAATCGCCTGCTGTACGGCCAAAATCTCCTCCAGCAGCTCACGGTCCTCTGCCTCCGTTCCTGCAGCTTCTCTGCTCATAAGCCCGGCCAGCCGGAGCTGCAGCAGCTGCATTTCACCCTCACGGGCCTGCTCCTCCGGAGTCAGCACCCTGCTGCGTTCCTTAGCATAATATTCTTCAAATGTACCGGAAAAGAACTGTGGTCTCTGCCCGCGGCCCAACAGCAGCAGGCGGTTAGCGACCCTGGTATGCAGATAACGGTCATGCGAGACGATAACCAGACCGCCGGGATAGGCGGCAAGCGCTTCTTCCACCCGCTCCCGGGTGTCGATATCCAGATAATTGGTCGGTTCGTCGAGCACCAGCAGATTGGCCTTGCCGAAATACAGCCGGAGAAAAGCGACCCGGCATTTCTCGCCCAGGCTGAGATCGCCGATTCGTTTAAATACATCCTCCCGCGGGAACAGGAAGCAGCCGAGGATCGTCCGCGCCTCCGTCTGCGTCATGCCCGGCAGCTCCAGCAGGCTGTCCAGGATGGTCAGCTCGGGATTCAGATGCTCCAGCTCCTGGGCGAAATAGGCAATCTTCGTGCGGGGATGCAGCCGCAGCCTGCCGCCTGTAGGCTGTGCGGCACCCGCAATCAGCTTCAGCAGCGAGGATTTGCCCGCACCGTTCGGACCAAGTACGGACAGCCGGTCCCCCCGGCGCAAAGTAAGACTAAAATGCTCCAGCAGCTGCGGACCGCCATCATAAGCAAGGCTAATGTCATCCAGCGTCACCAGCGCGTCCCCCTGAAAATCCTCGCCTTCCAGCTTCATATTCAGCTTCGGCGCTGCCTTCGGAAGCTCTACCCGGTTCTTCTCCAGCCGCTGCAGGCTGGCTTCCTTGGCATGAAGACGCGAGACGTTCTTCTTCGACTTGGACCGCAGAAAATCATTCTGCCCGGCGGCAGTATGCGCCTGCTGGAACCAGAGGGCATAGCGTCGGATGCTTTCGAGCAGCTTTTCCTTTTCCAGCTCCTGCTTTTTGTGCTGGCTCTCCAGCGTTTTGAGCTCCAGCTCCTTCTGTTCCCTGTACTGCGTATAAGCTCCGGGATACCGGCGGCAGCCTGTCGGGCTCAGCTCCAGCACACTTGTTGCGGTCCGGTCGATAAAAGCGCGGTCATGCGACACATATAGCACCGTGCCGGGATAAGTCCGCACCCACTCCTCCAGCCAGATCATCGTCTTCTCGTCAAGATGGTTGGTTGGCTCATCCAGAACCAGCAGCCTGGGCTGCCGGGCGAGCAGCGCGGCCAGCTGTACGCGTGTCTTCTGGCCTCCGCTCAGCTGGCGGTAAGGCTGACTCCACAGTGACGGCTCCAGCTTCAGATGCCGGAGGCATTTCTCCGCCTTCGCTTCCCAGCCGTATCCGTCCAGCAGCAGGTAGCGGTCATAAGCTTCACCGTATTCAGCCACGGCCGCCTCATCTGTCCCCCCTGTCTCTTCCAGTCTGTCTGCGAGCAGCTCCATTCTGCCTTTAAGTCCCGCCAGCTGCTCCGATGCAGCCAGCACAAATTCAATCACGCTGACACCTAAATCCGTCTCCAGCTGCTGATCCAGCACGCCCCATTCCTCGCGCTCCAGTCCGTAATAGACGCTGCCCTCTTCAAAAGCTAGCCTGCCCTGCAGGCCCTGCAGCAGTGTTGTTTTGCCCGTACCGTTGCGGCCGAACAACAGGACACGCTCGCCTTCTGCGATTTCAAACGATACCCCTTCAAATAAGGGGGTGCCGTCCCATTCTTTTTTTAAATCCTTCGCTTTCAATATAGTCATTGCAGTCATATAAATTCCTCCGCTTCCTTATTAGCTTCAAGGCTGGCTGCCTCATCCGTTACAGAAACAGCAGCAAAAAACCGCAGCCAGCAGGCTGCGGTACAGGAAACGTATGAAGGGAGCAGCGGACAGAAAAGAAGCGGCAGAACAGACATACTCCTGTAAATAACTCAAGGCGCATCGTCAATCTTTTGCCAGCCAAATTTCTGTATCGCATGAGTCCCGGCAGACACACGTATCCCTGACCGTACACCCTAAGCAGGTGTCCCGTGGCATGTGCTTATGCACATCACAAGTAATCTGGTCATTTTTCAGGAAACGTGTTAGTTATTCATCAGCCGGTGTCCTCCGTATTGTCCGAAATCAGTAATACCTATAATATAAACAATCTGGACGGCAATGATAAGGCCAAGAACGATTTTAATTGTTTTTTGCCCGGCGGGGTGTCTGGATTATTGGTATTTATTAACTATCTCAAGCAGATAATTCCGGAATGCTTCAACATAGGATTCAGGCTCTACAATGTGCAGTTTTGTTCCGAATCCTGCCAGAAATTCAAATCCAATATTATTATATGGAACCCAAATGGTTGCCATGAAAAGCTCAGCGCTATAGTACTCGATACTCTTTTGCCCGTATCTTTCAATGAATTGATCCTTTATGCCCGGCGAAATCAACGCCTTGACTGCGACCAGCTCCGGCTGATAGCCTGCCTCCTGCTCTTGTTCCGTCAAATCATCTCTGGGAATATACGTTTGTTCATTCATATGAATATTATTGATCCGGGATAATTTAAATTTTCTATATCCCATACGCTGTAAGCAGAATCCTTTGAGATACCAGCTTGATTCGCTAAAATGCAGCTGATAGGGCTCAACGGTTCTTTTCGTTGCAACGCCATTTTTATCTGTATAATCAAATGAAACCAAACGTCTCTTTAATATGGCTTCCTGCACTGTCTTCAAGATTGGATGGAGCTCAGACCGCCCCTCCCAATTATAAAAAGAAAGCCGGATGGAATCTTTCCTGGGCAACGGGCTAACCATGGCTTCTATTTTTCGGATCGTCCTTTCAATTTCTTCACTCATTAGGATTTGTTCCAGTCCGCCGAGCGCAGTTAATATATTCTCTAAGTCCGAGCTGCTCAAAAGACGTTTATCGACCTTATATTCATTCATAATACCAAAGCCCCCATAAACTCCGTTGACTGAATAGATGGGGATGTTTGATAAACTCAAGGTTTCCATATCGCGAAGAATCGTTCGTTTGGAGACATTGAATAATTGCGCGAATTCTGTGCTGGAGACGACATCTTTTTTCAACAGGATCATAATAATCGAGATTAGTCGCTCAACCTTGTCCACCGGCTCACCTCTTTTTTTGGATTCAGTGTAGAACAGTGACAATAAGATGTCACCTATTATCTATTATACTTCCTTTATAACAAGAAGGAGGTTATGTTTTATGTCAGCTATTGCCTATCTGAACTTTGATGGAATTACTGAACAGGTGATTGATTTTTATTCGGAGGCTTTAAACGCGATTGAAGTAAAAAAAGCGAAGTTTGGGGATATCCCGCAAGATCCAAACTACCCGCTGCCGGAAAACGAGTTAAATATGATCATGGAATCTTCCATTGCATTCACTGGCGGAAAAATTATGCTGTCGGATATTCTGCCTTCAATGAAGGCGGTAACTGGTGAACTAGTGACAGGGAATAATATCCTGATTAGTCTGGTCATTGACGATAAGCAAAAGCTGGAGGAATACTTCAACCGTTTATCGCTAGGCGGAAATGTGATCATGCCGTTATCCCAAACTCCCTGGTCTTCCTGCTTTGGAATGCTCGTTGATAAATTCGGAGTTAACTGGAAATTTAATAGTGACGCAGATGCATTTCTTGATAACATAATGTCCAGTAAACAGTAACTGTAAAAAGACGGCTCCCGGATTAATCCCTGGACCCGTCTTTTTTTATTACTTCACACAGTGCATTGTGCTCCCGTAACTTTACTCTGCAGGCTAAGCCAGCTCTACACTCACTAAGCCGCGGATAAAGGTCTCCACATTCTTGGCCAAATAGGTAACCTTGCGGTTATTCGCCAGATCAACATAGACCACTTCCGGCTCTCCGTCATTGCCGGCAGGCCGGTAGTCGAGCATGACAACCCCTTGATCGGCCGACGGCGCATCGCAGATGACCACGCCGAATTCAGGATAGTTCCATTTATCTATGACAGCCAGGCTGCCCTGCTCACCGCAAAGGGAGTATTTCTTGGTTCGGCCGATGCCACGGATGCAGGAAATCTCAATGTGATCCTTGCCCGCTTCAGCAGCCTGATTGCCCAGCGGATATTTGGTATTACGGGGAATACCGCCGTTCTGCTGCTTCATCATGGCAATGTAGAAGGCCGGCAGCTTGAAGACCAGCTGTTCTTCCACCGATTCAATCAGCCCGTCCGTAAGCGGCTCAGATACATAGTCGTCCTGCTCTTCTGTGCCGTCCGCCCAGAAATTAGCGCCATCGAACTTCGGCAGGGGGCGCAAGCCGGTCGTTTTTTTGGCGGATGCCTCTGCTGCGGCTGCTTTGGCTGCTTTCTTAGCAGCTTTGCGCCGGCTCAGTGCCAGAAACTCCAGTGTATCCTCATCTTCAGGATCAAGACGGTCGGCCGTTTCAAATGCGCTGACGGCTTTATCAAACTGCTTCAAATAGTAATAGGAAAATCCGACACGGTAATGCCAGAGCGGATCTTCCTCGCCCTCTTCCTCAACAGACATCAACTGCTCCAGCGCCTCTTCGTAACGTTCAAGGTTAAGCAGCGCTCTGCCCAGATGGCTGACCAGTACATAATCCCGTTCCTCCCCGGGGACTTCCAGCACCGCATCCACAATTTCCTCAAATTCGTCTTCTTCGTGCCATAATTCCAGCTGTTCCACAAGCTGCTCGCTCATCGTTTCAGGCCTCCCTGTTTCATAACGCATATACTGGTGAAAATTATACCATTTCTGCGGGGCTCTTCTCCACCAAGGGCATCACAGGAGGGATACAGGCATAATTTGCACAGCTTGGCACCTTTATTTTGCAGCCAAATATAGTATGCTGGTTCTAAAAAAAGAATGAGAGGATGTCCGCAGTGCAGCAGAAGGATGTTGTAATCGGAATAGATGGCGGAGGGACACATACCCGGGTCATTGCCGCAGATATCCAAGGAAACATACTTGCCCACAGCATTAAAGGAAGCGCTTCAATTTACAGGGACTCTTCTGTTCAAGTGAATGTACAATCAGCTATAGAGGACGTAATGAACAAAGGAGGGATTGAGGCCGGCCGGGTTGCCGGACTCGCCGCCGGGATTGCCGGCTATGATGCGCCGGAGGATCTGGAGTGGATTACTCCACTTACCGCGGTTCCGGGCTTAGCCTGTCCCAAATGGCATATGAATGATGCCCTTATCGCCCATTACGGCGCTCATCTTGCCCGGCCCGGCATTATTGCCATTGCAGGCACCGGCTCGATTCTGATTGCAATCAATGAAGAAGGACGGTATCTGCGCAATTATGATTTTCATCATTACGCAGCCAGTGCTGCCCGGCTGCTTGGCTATGAGGCGGTTTTTGAGGTGCTGGCCGGTCATGCCGATGCCAGCGATGAACGGCTTGTTGCCAGAATGCTGGGGCATTGGAACACGGCTACTGTCACTGAGCTTTATCATTTGGCATCCGGCGGATTCGATGCAGACCGCAAGGCGAGGGACCGGTGCTTCGGCCGGTTCGCACCGGCAGTTACTGAAGAGGCAGCGCTCGGAAGCGCTGCCGCAATCCGGGTCTGCAGCCGGGCGGTTAAGCAAATAAAGACCGGCATTGAACTGCTGGGCGCCTCCTTCAAGCAGTATCATGTACCTGTTGCTTTTATCGGAAGTGTAGCGGGCAGCAGCTATTTTCAGGCAAAGCTGCGGGAGGAGCTGAAGAATGCATCGAACAGGCAATATACGGTTGTAACTCCGCAGCTTCCTCCGGCGGCGGGGGCAGTGCTCTATGCATTGGAGCAGACCGGACTGCCGGTTACAGCCGAGATCATTCGCCGTCTGCAGCCCAGCGGCCTGCTGCTCCGACAGGCGCAAGCGCTTGAACACGAAGCTCCGTCTGATCCAGCGCAATTATAAAGCTGATTGAACAACGCCGCTTCCTTTTTGGATAAGACGCGGCGTTTTTAATTAAACAATTATATATCAGATATTCTAAGTCCAGGTAGGGCTTGTGAGCACTGCTCTTACAGCTTCACTGTCCCCTCCTTGGCGTTCCATGTGAAGGTTAAACCGAACAGCGGAGTCAGGCTGCTGAGCGGAATATAGAGACGCCCGTTTACATTTTGGGAGGCCAGGATGTCTACCTCCTTGCCGTTCACTTTAGCCGTGCTGCTTAGCGGCTTATGAACTGCTGTGTAACTGCCTATTGTAATAATCAGCGAGCCGGTACCCGGCTCCTTCCTCAGACTCCCCCCAAGGAGTGCAACCGACTCCCGCAGAGGGATGTAGACCCGCGAATTCTCCAGTACAAAGGATTCCTTTACCTTAAGCCTCTCTCCATCCACGATAAAAGCACCTGCCAGCTTAGCCGGTCCGACGGAATATCCATGTTTGGCGGCAATACTTTTCAGATCGAGGCTGGAGGTTGTAATGATGACTGTTGTGTTCTTGGCCACCTTCGGAAATAACCAGTGGATATCGTCGTTATGCATCCGGATGCAGCCTGCGCTGACATATTTGCCGATCGAAGATTCATTGTTATTCCCGTGAATGGCATAGGTGGTACCATACGTACCGTTCACTTCGAGTCCCAGCCAGCGGTCGCCGAGCGGATTAGCCGGATCGCCGCCGGGAATATTCTCCTTATAATAAGGCCTGTTCTTGGCTTTTAGCACAATCCGGAACGTTCCCTCCGGGGTCAGATTCTTCGTTTTGCCTGTGGCGACCGGAAATACCTTTTCCAGCTTCCCGCCGCTAAAAAAGCCCAGAGTGTTTGTTTTTTTGTTGACGACGATCAGCTCCGAGGACACTGCCGAACCTGCAGCAGCTGATGCCAATCCGGGAAAACAGGCCGTAAACAGCAGTAAAAAAACCAGCGTCAGCTTAATGCCCGGCAGCCTTCTGCCTCTGTTAAATCGGGCGGTTTTTTGCCCTTTCATGTTGCCCCACCTCCACATTATGGGTTATTCTGGAAAACTCTTTATACTTAGACGGTATTGCCCCCGATAAGTTGCAGAGCAGCCTGTACCTATTTAATCCGGCTTGTCCGCCTAATCATGTTCTTGAATATTCAGTGCACCCTCCAGAGATAATAAGCCTGCATTACCAAACCGCAACAGCCAAGGAGGCAACGACTTTGAATTCAAATCTTTCCAGCCAGATCAACCAGTGTGAATCCATTATTCAGCAGCTTGTCGCCCAGACTCAGCAGGCCAGCCAGAACTACCAGCAGCTTCTCCAGCAGGAGCAGCAGAACGCGGCCAAACTGGAGGAACTGGCTCAGCGCGAGCACAAAGCAAGCCAGATGATCCAGCAGGCGCTGCAGGGTCACAGTACCGCTGTCCAGCAGCTGCAGCAGGTTACTCAAACCTTGAGACAACTGGAGCAGAGCTCCCAGACTCTCAGCTATAATACAAATCCGGGTTATAACACAAACCCAAGCTATAATACCGGGCTCCCACATTTTAATACCGGAGCTGCCAGCTACAATACAGGAGCCGGATATACTCCGTCCTACAGCTCGTCCTTTAATCAGCAGCCTATGCACATGCAGCATACTCAGGCTGATGCCTCAATGCATTCAATCCCGTCGCACATCAGCTCAGGAAGCACAATGAACCCATCCGGTTCGATCGACCGGATCGGAACCCTTGGCGCAATCGGCTCCATGGGCAGCCAGAACCAGAGCTACGGCTCGTCCATGAACCAGGGCCGCAGCTTCCAATAAGCACGTTGGAGTGCGGCAGGTATAAAAAAATGCTCCCGGCGTAATGTCCGGGAGCATTCTTTTGCGTGTTTACAGCTGTTGCCGGGGGAATCACCGGCCTCGGATGTCTCTGAGAGATCCGCAACGCCTGGGCCGGTGCTTCTTGCGCATAGTGGACTTGGAGTGGATGAAGCTAATCAAAGGGATTTTTCCCTCTATTCCGGCACTTTCAGCCTGCTGCAGGTGCCATTAATGGGATTTTTCCTCTTACGTCTGCTTTGAGGCCAATGTCCCGGGTGTCAGGGGAATTGCCTGTGACTAACCAAGCTGCCGCTCAGACCACCAGCCGCCCCCGTTTCTCCGCCATGCTGATTACCGCTTCAACGCCGGAGTTGAACTCCAGGAAGTCGCTCTCAACGCCATCGCTGAAAATGACGCCATCCTCCGGCATTTGTGAGGTGATCCGCAGCGGCTCATCCCTGCCGACCCGGCCAAACACCACGCCGGCTGAAGTGGTCCGGCTCGGAAAGGGCTCCCTAACCGTAAAATACAGGTTAGGGTCGTCCTAGGCCAGCCGGCTAGCCATGCCGGCTCCTGCTCCATCGGCTTGGCCCTGCCTGCCGGTGTCCTGGGACATTCCGGCCGCTGCGGCAACCCCATCGGCATTTGCTCCTGCAGCCTGCTCCCGTCCGGCGGCGCCAGAGAAATCCGCAGCTGCAGCAATACTGCCCGCTGCTTCCCGGGCGGCCAGCCCCAGTCCGGCGGCGCTGCGGGTAATGCCCGCCGCCCCGGCGAGTACGCTGCGCAGCCAGCCGGTAGAGCCCAGGCCGGTGGACACGATGATGCCGCTGGAGGATTGCTGCTCGGCGGTGCCGCCGTGCCGCAGCAGGTAGCGTGCCGAGACATGCGTCCTGCGGCCGATGAACAGGTCGTTCACGCCGTACAGGCTCTGGCCGTCGTTCAGCTCGGCCTTGGCCAATGTCACTTCACGCACCTGCCGGCGGCTGCGGAAGACCTCCGGCAGCAGCAGCCGTAGATCGTTGACGGTGAACGGCAGCAGTACGCCGTCCCAGCGCTGCGGATCGGGATTCACGCCGATCAGCGGCTGCTCCTGCAAATATTTCAGCGTATTGGCCACAAGACCGTCCTGTCCCAGAACGACTACCGTGTCCTCATCGCCAAAAATAAAATTCGGCACATGCTGCCGTTCCAGCACCTGCACCCGGCCCAGTGCACTCAGCTCGATAACCGCTGTCTCCACCGCCTTGCGGTACGTAAGATCCTCGCTTATATAATCACTGAAGTCTGCGCCCAGCCGCTCAATATAGAACTGGGCCTGCTGTACCGTGTTATAGCGGACGACCAGCTCCTCAAGCCGGGTCTTACGTTTGACAAGCACGATTTTATTCTCCGACATCCGTCCCCCGCTGCCCATCATCGTCCAACTCCTCTCTACTCATCTAACCGACGCGCACCAACTGTTATTACTACCTACACCTGCCCGTCACTCACCGTCCGCCCGCTCTGACTTCACTTGACATGCTACCTCCATCTTCCCGCTCATCCTCTACATCTGCCTTGCGGCTCACCGTCCGCCCGTGCCTCTGGCCGCACCTGCACCGCCTGGCGAGCCGGCCATAATTCCCTGCAGCAGATCAGGCGTAATGTTCAGCTGTCCGATCTTGCCGGCATTCTCCGCCAGCTCCTGGAAGGCGATGGCGATCAGCTTATCCGGCTTCATGCCGACATTGGTGAGCGCCTGCAGCACATTTGGCGATACGCCCTGCAGCGAATTCATCACGGCCGACAGCTCGTAGGCTTTGGCATCTGCCTCTGCCTTCTGATTCGCGACGGTCAGGCCAATCAGCTCCTGCTTCTTCTCTTCCAGCGCCGTATCGAAGCTGAGCTGCTCCTCCTTCATCTCGTTCTGCTTCTGCTTAACGAAGCGCTCGGAATCCAGCTGGGTCTGGCGGATTTGCTTCTTTTTCGTCTCCACAGCGATCTCGGTATTCAGCTCGTTTTCCTTCACCCGGCGTTCCTGCTCAATCGACGCATTGCGGCGCTCATAAAGTGCATTATCGGCACTGCGGAGAATTTCCTCCCGGGCCTGCGCCTCCAGAGCGCGGAGCGTTTCCTTGTTCGGCACAACCGCCAGAATGGACAGTCCCATCAGCTCAATGCCCAGCTTCTCAATTTCCGCGTTCCGCTCAATCTCCTGGGTAATCGTCTTGGCCAACCGTTCACTCGACTGGATCGCCTGGCGCAGCGGCAGCTGCTCCAGCTGTTTTTTGGTCAAAACCTTGGCGACGTTAATCACCCGCTGGGCCAGCTTGCCGGGATCATCGGACAGGTAGGTATTTTTTTTCAAATTATAGGTGTAGTTAAGGATCTGCGTTGTTTTGCTGTAGTCGACAATCCGGTAGGTCAGCTGCCCCTGTACCGTTACCGTCTGGTAATCAGCTGTGATCTCTTCGAACATGAACGGGACATCAATCGAGGAAACGGGGACCACAATGACCGAAGTCGTGGGCACATAATAGTAAAAAGAAAGCCCGACTCCCTCACGCACCACTTTGCCGTTCTTCACCTTAAGCACGTACTCGCTGGGCTGAAATTTCACAAATTTGAATCCGAACATAGTCATTACCTCCCGAATTAATGTTATTAACATTATGTTATTAACAATACTTTAACATACCCTTTTGATATTATCAATATGTTATTAACACTATTATCAAAATTAATTTATCCCTCCGCCAATACGTTCGCTACAAAAACATGACCAGCCACAACCTGCACACCGCATGGTCAGAATATACTTTTAAAAATAAAACAGATACATCTACCGCCTGTTCCGTCCTGTTTTGTACAAAACCAATTCCATCCCCCGCGTTTGTCCATTGAGCCGCAGAAGGCTTTATTTTATGATGGTACAAGCGAGAATGATTCTCAGTAAAAAGATCGTAATTCATCGGGGAGGTACTTTTATGTTAAAAAAAGCAAGACAACCCTTAGCCGTTCTATGCGTCATCTTCCTGATGAGCGCACTTCTGCTTGCCTGCGGAAACAACAACGCACAGACAGAAACCGGCAACGCCGCAGATACAGCAAGCAATACCGCCGCCAGTGCAGCACCATCTCCGGGGGCTTCCGCAGACGCCGGCACCGCAGCTGCAGCCGGGACACAGTCCTATACAGATTACATAGGCCATACAGTCGAGATTCCGGTAACTCCTGAGCGCATTATTTATTCAGGAGAAACCTACGGCGATCTGGTTGCGCTGGGCGTACAGGCCGTAGGCTACCCGCTGTCTATGGGGGACGGGCAGATTTTTGAGGAAAAGCTTGCGGGAGTAGAAGATGTCGGCTTCCCGATCAATCTGGAGAAAACGCTGGAGCTTCAGCCTGACCTGATCATCTATGCCGGAACGGATGAAGCAGACTTCGAAGCCTTATCCAAAATCGCGCCAACGGTTATTTTCAACACCTTTGCCCGGCTGGAGGAACGGATGACCGAGCTCGGCGTGCTGCTGGGCAAAAAGCAGGAGGCGGAGAGCTGGCTGGCTCAGTATAAAACCAGCGAAACCGCCATGTGGGAACAGCTCAAGGCGGCCGGCATGAAAGAAGGCGAGACTGCCTCCGTCTTCACTTACTATCCGGGTGACCGGCTGTTCGTAATGGCTGCTACCGGGCTGTCGCAGGTGCTCTACGCCGAAGTCGGCTTCAAGGCTCCGGCACCTATACAGACTCTGCTGGATGAAGGCACCGGCTTTCTGGAAATCTCCATGGAGGTAATCAGCCAGTATGCGGGCGACCGGATTTTTATCCTGACTCCTGTAGCTGATGAAGCCAAGCAATCCACCAATGCGATGTTACAGAGCGAGATCTGGAAGAGCCTCCCGGCCGTCAAAAACGGCTACGTCTACACCCAGGACATCATGAAAACCTCTGCCGATGCCTCGACCAGGGAGTGGCTGCTTACAGAGTTGCCGCGTCTGATGGGCGGAAAATAAACGAATCTTAATCAGGCCGGTCTGTTCCCGGCCTTTCGAATGCAAAAAGCTTATCAACATCCGTTGATAAGCTTCTTTGTTTTGGATACAATGAATTCATTTGATAACCATTCTCACTAACAAAAGGGAGGCCTGTCCATGCTGCCCTCATCTACGCTGCCCGCCCTGCTGCATTCGTTGCTATTTCAGCTTACAGATGCGATGCTGGCCGTCCAGCCGGCCATGTCCTGCACAGAGCCGCAGACAGCGCAGACCCATCTCCTGCTTATCTGTACCGGAGGCAGCGGCGGGCTTACGCTCCCGGGCGGAACTACTCCTCTGAGTGCAGACAGATGTTTTCTCCTCTCTCCCGGAACCACCTATACAGCAGCTAATCCGGAAACGACACTGTACTATTATCAGCTCTCCTTTAATATCTACCAGACTGACGGCAGGCCCGGGCTTTATACCCAGGAGCTGCTGCCGGGCAGACAAGAGCTGCTTGTTCATCCGTTCACCCGGGTCATCCGCCTTGCCGAAGAATTGACGGCATGCCCCGACAACCGCAGTGAAATCCAGCTGTACAGGCAGCAGCTGAAATTTCAGGAGCTGCTGCTCCTGCTGCTGGAGCATAACTATCCCGATGAGGCACCGAGTCCGGCCGAGTCGGTGGAAGGAACCATCCGGTATATGCAGGAGCACTATATGGACAGCATCACAGTCAAACAGCTGGCTGAGCAGGCTGGAGTATCGCTATGGCAGTACACACCGCTTTTTCAAAAGCTTACCGGCCAAAAGCCGCTCGAATATCTGACCGGTCTGCGCATCAGCCGCTCGCAGCAGCTGTTGCTGGAGTCGGCAGAGCCGCTGCGTGAAATCGCCCGGCTGACCGGCTTCTCAGACGAATATTATTTCAGCCGCCGCTTCCGGCAGATTACCGGGGTTACACCCGGCCAATATGCTATGACGCAGCGCGGGAAGGTCACCGTCCAGGATTGGACGGGCCATACCGTGGACATTCCGGAGCGGCCCAGACGGGTCATCTATCACGGCGAGACGATCGGTGACCTGCTGGCGCTCGGCGTGAAGCCGGTCGGCGGCGACGAGGAATTTGCCCGGAACAGCGTGTACAAGCACCGGCTGAAAAGTCTGGCCAACGTCGGATTCCCGCTGAATCCGCAGCTTACGGCCTCACTCCGTCCGGACCTGATCATCATCGCCAACTCCGATGAGAAGCTGTACAAGCGGGTCGCTGATATTGCCCCCGCCCTCACCTTCGATTCGTTCGCCCCGCTGGAGCAACGCATGCGGACGCTGGGCGGCTGGCTGGGCAAGCAGCGCGAAGCCGAAGCCTGGCTTGCCGGCTTCGCGGACAGGAACGCCGCCATGTGGCAGCGGCTGTACGGCAGCGGTGTGCTCTCGCCCGGCGAAACCGCCTCGGCGCTGATCTTCGACCATGGCAATCATCTGTATGCCATGGGACTGAGCGGGCTGTCCAGCGCGCTGTATGCTCCGGGCGGCCTCCGGCCGACCCCGGAGATTCAGAAGGCGCTTGACGCCGAGCTCGGCTTCGCCGAGGTCGATCCGCAGCGGCTGCATGCCTACGCGGGAGATCGAGTCTTCATGCTCGTTCCGGAGCGTGAAGACTCCCGCGCAGCGATGGATGTGCTGCTCGAAAGCCCGGCCTGGCGCAGCCTGCCGGCCGTGCAGCAGGGCCATGCCTATTTGCTGGACAGCAGCAAATGGAACTTCAGCGATGCGCTCACACGCGAGCGGCTGCTTACGCTGCTGCCGAAGGTGCTGGGCGGGCATGGAGCCGCCCAGTAAATACGTAAGCCCCCGTCACCTGGATGGCGGGGGCTTATTGCAGCTGCGCGAGGGTCCGACACAAACGGATTTTTACCGTCGGCTGGGCTGGGGGGCGGGGTATTCAAAGGCACTTTTTACTCTCATCGCCTCAAGTCAACTTTCGGCGATTTCAGAAGAGGCGTTTTTGCCTCTCATTTCTGCTAAGGGCCGACTTTTGGCACACTGTGTGGCCTTTTTGCCTAACTTCCGCCCGGCAGCACTTGCCTCCACCCTACGCACAGACGCCTCTCCACAGTCGTTTAACTATCTCGCCAGCTCCGAAGCGGCGTATTCAATTCTCAGCACAACAATCCCCTGCCCGCGGACAGCATCAGGCAGCTTCACCGTAAGCCCATTCACTTCGCGGCTCCACTCCAAGGAATCCTTCCAGCCGAGCAGCTCCACCTTGCCGATCTCGCCGGCCAGCAGCTTGCAGCCGCTGCCCAGGGTCCCGACGACAGCTGTTCCGTCTTCGGGCCAGCCCATGACGGAAGCGTACAGCAGCTTGTCACCTCTTGCTGTGAAGCGCACATCCTGCGCGGTGAACGGGCTGCGCTTCGTATCGTTGAAGGTGCCGCTGACGATTTGCGTCGGCCCCTCGCCGTACACCTTCCACGGCCGGGTGCCGTAAATGGCCTCACCGTTAACGGCCAGCCAGTCGCCCACTTCGCGCAGCAGCGCCTGCTCCTCCTCCGGAATCGTGCCGTCCGCGCGGGGGCCGACATTGAGCAGCATGACGCCGTTTTTGCTGACGATATCGACCAGGTCGCCAAGGATGGCCCCAGACGTTTTGTACTTATGATCGGCGATATGGCACCAGGCCGTCTCCCCGACCGAGGTGCAGGTCTGCCATACCTCCGGATTAATGTCGGCCAGCTGGCCGCGCTCCATATCATAGACCGCAGTCCCTTCGGCAAAAGCATCAAATTTATAGTTAATGACCGCTCCCTGCCCCCATTCTGCAGCCTTATTGTAATAGTAGGCAGCAAGCTTTTGCAGATAGGGCTTAAAGACAGGCTGCTCAATCCACCAGTCAAAGTAGAGCAGTTGAGGGCCGTAGCGGTCAATCAGATCACAGGTGCGCACCAGCCAGTCGTCGAGAAACTCCTCATTCGGCGGCAGGATCGGCAGCGGATAAGCCGGATTGCCGTAGGTAGGCTGCGCCGGGCCGTAAAGCTCCGCATATGCCGGGTCCTGCACATCGGACGGAATATCCCGGCCGCCGTTGTAGTACCACCAGTTCTCCGCCCGGTGGCTGGATACGCCAAAGGTCATATAATGCCGGCGTACCGCCGCCGCAAGTTCTCCGATGATATCGCGTTTCGGGCCCATTTTGGCAGCGGTCCACCCGGAGTATGGGCAGTCATACATCGCGAAGCCGTCATGATGCTCAGCCACCGGAACAACAAACGCGGCACCTGCCCGCTTGAACAAGGCTGCCCATTCCTCGGCATTGAATTTCTCCGCTGTGAACTGCGGAATGAAATCCTTATAGCCAAAAGTATCAGGTGAACCGTATGTGGCAAGGTGATGCTCATACACCTCGGTCCCTTCCCTGTACATATTGCGGGCATACCATTCCGTCCCGAAAGCCGGCACGGAATACACCCCCCAGTGTATGAAAATGCCGAACTTGGCATCCTCATACCAGCGCGGAACCGAATAGGCGTCCAGGGAGGACCAGTCTGCGTGAAAAGGGCCGGCCTCAACGGCGGCGTTAATCTCCAGCTTTTTGGCTTTGCGCAGTTCGTGCAGCGTTGACTTCGACAAGCGGCTCACCTCTTCCATGTATTCAAAATCTCCCGGACAGCCTCAAGCCGCCCGGGATCCACCGCTCTAAGCGGGTTCCCGTCCACTCTTACTGCAGATCCGAAATGCACGCTTCTTACTGCCGTTTTTTCCAGAAAATCTTTAAGTCCCTCCGCGGTCAGCCCGCTTCCGGCCAGAATCGAGGGCTGTTGCTGGATGTACGACAGCCGCTGGAGGACAGCAATCCGCTCCGCCCCCTCCGGAGCAGTAGCCTTGCCGCCGGAGGTCAGCACATCCGTAATCTGCTTATAGCGGCACAACACATTCAGCGCCGTCAACTGATCGGGGATTTCATCAAACGCCCGGTGAAACGTCACATCTATTCCGTCTGCGGCTTCAAGCAGCCGCTCAAGCAGCTCCACATCCACCGATCGGTCTGCCCGGAGCACCCCAGTGACCAGCGAAAGGCCGCCTGCAGTCCGGATATGGCGGATGTCCCGCAGCATCACGGCAACGTCCTCCGCGTCATAGCAAAAGGAACGCGCATGCGGCCGCACCATCACCCGGACAGGGATAGAGACCGCCTCCCGCACAGCTTCAATCAGCCCAAGGCTCGGTGTCAGGCCACCCTCAAGAATCCCTGTAATCAGCTCAATCCGGTCAGCACCGTGGCGTTCGGCGGTAACCGCATCCTTCACCGTTGTAGCAATAACCTCTAACAGCATGTTAAGTTCGCTCCTTATTCAGAGGCAGTCCGGCGGACCGGTCAGGTATGTCCATTCTCTCTCCTTACCTGTTCTATCCGGCTGGCGGCAACATCCCCGTTTTCCTTCCATACTACACCCGGTGTAGCCTCCCGGTCATTGTCATTCGCAGACCCGCCTGTTATCCGCCACATTCCATCTCCCTTTCCTCTTCCGCCAAAATTAGTTCTTCAACTCCGGCTATTCGCTGTTCAGGCATGCCCTAGCCCTGCTCCCTGTCCATGATCAGCCTGGCCGCCCCGAGCATCCCGGCCTCATTGCCAAGCTTGGCCGGCAGCACCTTGATGGACAGCGGAGATAACGCAGCCAGCCTTCTCTGCCAGGCCTCCCACCAGACGGAGTGGGACTCAGCCACCCCGCCGCCGATTATAACGGCGGCAGGATCAAGATACGACTGGATGTTATGCACAGCATAGCTGAGATCATCCAGATACGCCTCTACCGCGCCCGCCGCCAGCGAATGCCCGGCCGCAAAAGCTTCCAGCAGCCGCCGCCCGTCCCAGCCGGCAAAGGCCTCCGCCGCCCGGCGGCTCAGCGCCGAGCCGGACAGATACTGCTCGGCGCAGCCGCGCTGCCCGCAGTTGCAGGGCAGCCCGCCCGGGTAGAGTACGGCGTGGCCGAACTCCCCGGCGGCCCCCTGGCTGCCGGACACCGGCGCGCCGCGGTGCAGGAACGCTCCGCCGACGCCGGTGCCCAGCGTCAGCATCGCGAAGCTGCAGAGCCCGGCGGCTGCGCCGAGCCAGCCCTCGCCGGCAGCCGCGGCGTTGGCATCGTTCTCCACCGCGGCCGGCAGGGCAAATTCGGCTGTCAGCGCCTCAGCCAGCCGCATGCCGGTCCAGCCCGGCAGATTGTCCGTCGCATAGCGGACAATCCCTTCCGCGGCGTCGATCCGCCCGGCGCTGCCGACGCCGATGCCCCCCACCTCCGCGCCTTCGCTAAGCAAGGCGCGGATCACGTCCTTCAGCGCGCGCAGAATGCCTGCCGCGCCTTCAGTGACCGGAGTTGCCGCCTTGCTGCGGGCGGCAATGACGCCCCGGGCATCAATCAGCGCAGCCTTGATGCCCGTGCCCCCGAGGTCGGCGCCGATGTAATACCGGCTCACGGCTCGCCTCCGGCAGGCAAAGCGCCGCGCATCGCCTCCACATACCGCCCCGCGATCCACTGCGGGCGGGTAATGGCCGAGCCGACCACGACGAAGGCCGCCCCAAGGCGCAGTGCCTCCGCCGCCTGCTCCGGCCGGCTGATTCCGCCTTCGGCCACAACCGGAACCGGCAGCGAAGCGGCCAGCTTTTCCAGCAATGCCAGGTTAGGAAGCTCTGTGCCTGCAGTTTCTGCGGTATAGCCGCTGAGCGTGGTTGATACATAATCGGCTCCCCATTCCGCCGCCTGCACCCCCTCCTCAAATGTTGCAATATCGGCCATTACGGCCACTCCGGCCTGCTTAAGTCCGGCAATCGTCTCCTGCAGGGACCGGCCGTCCGGCCGCGGCCGGCCGGTCCCGTCGATCGCTACAATATCCGCACCGGCCGCATGGATGTCCAGCGCATCCTCCAGCGTCGGAGTGATGTAGACCTCGCAGCCTTCGGTCTGCTGTTTGACCAGCCCGATTACCGGCAGTCCCGTCTCCGCCTTAACCGCTTTAATGTCAGCAGCACCGCCTGCGCGGATTCCCGCCGCTCCTGCTTCCTTCGCCGCCCTGGCCATTGCAGCCATATGATGGCTGCCGTGAAGCGGCTCATGCTCCAGTGCCTGGCAGGAAACGACCAGTCCGTGCAGGGGAATCTGCCCCCTTTTCCCAGCGTCCATTAAGCCCACCCCCTTAGCCATTTAATTCGGTTGTAAAGGAAGAAATTAGTTGGAAAAAAGCAGCCTAAATTCACTCCATATGCGCCCGAACAGAATTTAATTGGAAAAACGTCACCTAAATCCGCAGTTTTAATGCAATACGCGTACTAAGCTCAAGATTAGATAGCTTTTTTCCACCTAATTCCTGAAAACCACGAAAAACAGCAGAATTAAGGTACAAAAATCCACCTAAATCCAATCCCGGTATACCCGGATAATCCGAACGCCTCAACCTGCTCCGCCCTGCTATCCCTTAACCGCCCCGCCGACCAGACTTTTAATAATGAACCGCTGCACGAACAGGTACAGAATAATGATCGGCAGCGCCACCAGCGCGGCACCGGCGAACATCTGCGGCCAGTTGGTGTTGTATTGGCTTTTGAAGGCCATCAGACCGACAGGCAGCGTGCGCATCTCCGGCGAGGACAGGTAGACCAGCGGATTGAAGAAGTCATTCCACGAGTTAATCGCTACTACAATCACACAGGTAGCCGTAATCGGCAGCGTCAGCGGAAAAATAATCTGCACAAACGTCCGCCACGGCCCGCAGCCGTCCACCAGCGCCGCCTCTTCAATCTCGGAGGGAACGGTTTTGAAGAAATTCACATACAGGAAGATCGGCAGAGCCAGCCCCGAAGCAATCTGGATCAGGGACAGCCCGATACGCGTATTAAGCAGGTTCACCTGGCGCAGCACCAGAAATGCCGGAATCGTACCGGAGAAAGCCGGCAGAATGAGCCCCATCAGGAAAAAGGTCGACATGGCATCCGATTTGTAGCGTTTGCCGTGGTGCAGGCCGTAAGCGGCCAGTACCGAAACGCAGATTGCGGCGGCAGTGGTCATAACCAATACGAGAATACTGTTGCCGAAGTAAGGCAGCAGATTGCCGGTCTTGAACGCCTCCGAATAATTGCTCCACTGCGGGTCCTTGGGCAGACTCAGCGGATTCACCGTCGATGGGGTCTGAAGCGAAACGGAGACCAGCACAGCCATCGGCACCAGCACGATAATCAGGGCGATAGTGAGTACGGTATAAATTGAGGTTTTCTGCAGGGTTGTTGTCAATTCGCCACCTCCATTCGGCTGAGCAGTTTAATCTGTACATAGGTCACAGCCAGAATCATCACGGACAGAATCATCGCCATCGCGGTGCCGTAGCCCATTTGCGAGGTTTTGAAGGCATACTGGTAGATCATGATGCCGAAGGTCTGGGTCGAGTTGGCCGGTCCGCCCTGGGTCATGATGAACACATGCTCGAACATTTTCATGCACCCGATGACCGACAGCACGGTGTTGACAATAATAGAAGGAATCAGCAGCGGCAGGGTGACCCGCCAGAATTTATTCCATGGCCCGGCACCGTCAATGCTCGCAGCCTCATAGATTTCACCGGATACAGACTGCAGGCCGGCCAGATAGATCATCATCGAGTAGCCTGTGTACTGCCAGACCATAACAAGGGCAATCGCGTAAATCGCCAGGGAAGGGTCACCCAGCCAGTCCAGAGCGGCCAGTCCGTGTAAACCGATCGCGTCATAAAACTTCGGCAGAAACCCGACCATCGGCGCATACATGTAGCTCCACACATACCCGATGACGACAGTGTTCAGGATCACCGGGAAGAAAATAACCGCCCGCATCCAGACAATCCCTTTGAGCTTCTGATCAAGCAGCACAGCCAACAGAATGGAGGCGCTGTGCTGCAGCACGATTACGACAACCGAGAGAATGAGCATATTTTTCAGCGCGGTCAGCAGCAGCGGATCACGGAAAGCCTCCCGGAAGTTCTCCAGCCCCACCCAATCCGCCTTGAACGAAAAGCCGTTCCAGTCCGTGAATCCGTAATACAGGCCGCTGAAGATCGGTCCGGCAAAAAACAGCAGATAGATCAGAAGCGCTGGTGCGATAAACATTATATAGTTGCGGAAATTCATAAATTTCATGCTGCGCCTCCGTTTCTTACCCCAAAATGGGTAAAAAAAAGAAAAGCCGGCGAAAGACAGAGCTGTCCTTGTTCTGATCCTTCGCCTATTCTTTTCTGTTCGTATGTTGATTTCAGTTGTTTAAAAGGGGCCTAGATATCTTTATCCTGTGCAGCCTGCATCTGCTCCAGCAGCTTGGCTGTATTCACATCCTGCTTCAGCAGAATCTGCTGGAAGATCGGGAACATAACCGGCTCGATCGATGAGGTCATGCTGGCGAATATCTGCGCTTCACTGGCATCCAACAGCGGCTGCAGCGATGCGGCAAGCGGGCTGTAGGTTTCGGAGGTGCCGCCCTTGACCGTTACGGCCTGCTTCGTTTCGCCGGACCAGATTTTGGCGATTTCCGGGTCTGCAACGAATTCCATGAACAGCTTGATTTCCTCCTGGTGCTTGCTCCAGGACACACCGACCAGCAGATTGTCAGATACCAGATTCGTTACAAGCGGCTGGTCGCCGCGGTTAACCGGAATCGGGAACGCGCCAAGCTCAAACGCGGAGAAGTCGGCATCAAAGTTCTCGCTGTAGCCCCATTCGCCCATCGGCCACATTGCCGCCTTGCCTTCTTTGAATACCTGGGCCACCTGGTCATAGCTTAGCCCGACGGAGTTCTCCAGCAGATAGCCTTTATCCGCCAGCTCCTTCATTCCGTCAAAATAAGTGCTGAACTCCGGATCGGTCCACTTCTTCTCCCCGCTGGCCAGCTGTGCGAAGACATCCGGGTTGTCGTGCTGGTACAGGCCGAACTGGGAGGTGGTGATGAACTGGGTGGCCCAGCCGTCCTTGCTGCCGATGACCATAGGTGCGGTGCCGCTGGCCTTAATCTCTTCGCTTACAGCAAGCAGTTCATCCCATGTCTTCGGAATCTCAAGGCCAAGCTCGCCGAACAGCGTTTTATTGTAGAACATTACGATTGGCTGGCTGTTATAGGGAACACCGTAGGTTTTACCGTCGACTGTGCCCAGCTTTACCGCTGCTTCCAGGTAATTATCCAGCCAGGGGCTGCCGGTAATATCCATCAGGACATCTTCTTTGGAGAACTCGGCCACCTGGTTAGGGAACAGCCAGAGCATATCCATATCCGACTTGGACACAATCCGGGTACGGATGATTTCGCGGAACTGGTCATAGACCTTGTCATGCTCTATCGTAATGTAAGGGTATTTCTCCTGGAATTTATCAACAACCGTCTGGCTGATCGGATTCCAGGTTGTCAGCTTAAGCACAACCGGCTCTTTCTCGGCATCGCCGCCTGCAGCATTTGTAGCTGTGCCCGCCGCTGAAGTGTTGCTGTCCGGTGCGGCATTGCTGCCGCAGCCGGCAAGAACGGCCAATAGACTGAGACTCCATAACGATGACCGCCAGAACCCTTTTTTTATACCCATATGTTAGCCTCCCTGACATAAAGTAAATTTCTTAAGCCCATATTACCGCTTATGCGTCAGGTTAAATACCGTGCCTAATTGCTGGTTTACAGCTAATTATTGCTCAGTTTGGCTTATTCATCGGAGCGATTAGCTTCAACCGGCTGAAAAATAGATGAAAATTGCTTTTTCACGCAAAGATTTGTTGTTCCACTGTTCATCAGCTATTGATTGCGGAATTCCAGCGGCGTCATCCCTGTGTCATCTTTGAACAATTTACTGAAATAATGCGGATTGGCATAGCCCAGCTTTTCCGCCACCTCATACACCTTGTCGTTGCTCTCACGCAGCAGCCTGCGGGCCAGCAGCATTTTTTTGGCCGTAACATACTCATTGAAATGCTGTCCGGTCTCCTTCAGAAACAGGCGGCTCAGGTGACTTACACTGATGTGGATATGCTCGGCCGTTCCGGCAAGCGTAAGGTCCTCCAGCAGATGCTCATCAATATAGGCCGTTGCCAGCCGGATCACTCCGCTATGCCGTCCGCCGGTTTCCGGTTCCTTCGCCGCTGCAGCCCGGTAGGCCCCCGGCAGCTCCCCGGCTGTCAGGTGAACACCGCTGTAGGTGTAAGCGAGCCGGATACCGAGCATTTTATCCAGCCCCTGGTCAAGCTGCTCCAGGTAACTCCGCATCGCTCTGCCATCCGCGTGCAGCGCATCCAGCGGCAGTATCCAGACCAGCTCCCTGTCTTCCACATTAAGCAGCTGGCCGCCCCATTCACGGGAGGTGTATTCTTCGAGGTAATAACGAAAGGACATGAAGCGGGCCGGACCGGCCGGTTCTGCTGCAGCGCTCCGGGCCATACGCAGCACCGCCAGCTGCCATCCTCTGCTGTAACGCTGCTCCAAACCCAGCTCCCGCCATTTCTCCGGCAGGTCTGCCGGCTGAGCCTCTGCTGTAAGCAGCCGGAGCAGCAGCTCTTCGCGGTCTTTGTCCGTATAGTCCCCGGACCGCTGCTCCTGATGCAGCTCCTTCAGTGTTGCAGCCGCTTTGTGCAGGGCAGCCGCGATCTCCTCCTGCGCCATCGTCGGCTTATGCAGATAATCCACGACTCCGATCCGCACGGCTTCTTTGACATAAGGAAAATCCTCGAAGCTGCTGAAAAAGATAATTTGCACCTTACCGTACTGCTCCTTAATCCGGCGTGCCAGCTCCAGTCCGTCCATGCCCGGCATGCGGATATCCGTCATAACAATATGAATATCCTCTTCCGCAAGCACCTGAAGTGCTTCAAGACCGTTGGAAGCCTCCGCCTTCCAGGCAATCCCCAGTTCATCCCAGTTCAGCATGTATCTTAGGCCCAGACGGACAATGGTTTCGTCCTCCACCACCAGCAAGTTCCACATCATTGCTACTCCCCCAATCTGCTCAGACTATCCTGGCCGTCTTCCGTTCTGTACGGCAGATGCAGCACCGCCCTCGTTCCCGCTCCGGGTGCGCTCACAAGCTTCAGCGTATACGGCTCGCCGTAACGGAGCCGGATCCGTTCGCGCACATTCGCGATTCCGATGCTGTCACCGGATCTTCCGGATGATGGCGGTCTCCCTCCGCCGTTCAGCACAGCCAGCGTCTCCGGATCTATGCCTTGGCCGTTGTCACTGATCCAGATCAGCAGCTCCGTGCCTTCCGGATTGACTTCTGCTCCGACCTCAATCTGCAGCAGCCCGCCGCCGCTGTGCAGCGACCCGTGAAAAATCGCATTTTCCGCCAGCGGCTGCAGAATCATCGGCGGCACCCTCTCACCAAGAACATCTTCGCTTACGCTCCATTCCACCTCAAAACGGTTCGTATACCGCAGCTCCATAAGACGCATATAATGCCGCAGCAGCTCAAGCTCAGCCTCCAGCGGAACCAGCTCACTGTCCAGCTTCATATTGGCCTGCAGCAGCTTGTTCAGCGACTGGAGCAGGCGGGCAATTCCTTCGGATTGCTGCAGCACGGCTAGCATGCGGATCGAGTTAATCGTGTTAAACAGAAAATGCGGCGTGATCCGCGCCCGGAGCGCATACAGCTCGGCTTCTCTTTTTTGCCGCTCCTTCTCTTCGATGGATTCGACCAGCATACCGAGCCGTTTCACCATGGTGACATAGCTGAGATGAAGCTGGCCGATTTCGCCCTGCACCGGCGGTGCCGCCGGAGTGACGAACAGCCCCCGCTCCACATCACGCATGGAGGAGATCAGGCTGCGGATCGGCCTTGCCAGCCCGCGGGCCAGCAGCAGCGACAGCAGCCCTGCCAGCACCGTTATAACCAGCACCAGAATCATCGTAAAATTACGGATAACGTTGGCTTCTTCCAGCAGCTCGTCGCGGTCGATCAGCAGATAGCTGGTCCAGCCAAGGTATTCACTGTAGGCATACACGCCGGTAGCGGCTTCCAGCCCGTCGCCTAGTGCAGGAATGGTAATCATGCCGCGCGCCGTACCGTTATGAACGGCCTGGGCTCTGGCTGCGTTGAGAAAACGCTGGTTATCAGCCGTATGCGTAGAGTAGATCAGCTCCCCTTTTTCATCAGCAACCATTACATGCATGCTCTCCATTTGAAAGGAGCGGACAATCTTGTCCATAAAATCAGGCCGGATATCGACCGCCACCACACCCGCCGCCGAAAAATCATCATTCAGCAGCACCCGCGAAGCGGTAATCGTCTGAAAAGGGGCGCTGTTGAACTGCCGTTCCAGCCGCAGCCCGGATATGGCGATTCCGCCGTCACGGCTGAGCGTCTCCCGGTACCACTCTTCATTCTCGGGGCTGACCGCCTCATTAATGGATGACCTGTCGCTGACCCTGTACCCGTAAATGTTTCCTGTGCTGCTGTAGAAGACGAGACCCTGAATCGTGGAAAAGATCGAAGGATATGTGACGAGAAGCTTGGCAAACTGCTGCTGGCTCTCTATCTCCTGGTAGCTCCACTGGTCGCGCGGCACGTACGGCTGATTCAGAATCTGAAAGATTTCCGGTGTAAAATAAGGAAAGGTGCTGAACCGGTCCACATCCTCAACCTGCCGCCGGATCGCTGCATTCAGCTGGCCGGCAATAACACCCAGATCCTCATTCACCCGCGTCTCCAGTGTCCCGACCGATTTGAAATAAGCCATCGTACCGATCACCAGTGACGGGATAATACCTAACAGGAAGAAGGCGAGCATCAGCTTGCTCTGATACGTGAGATTGTTCCACTGCCGCATGCTTCAACCCCCTTGAAAGGCTATAAATTTCATTTATTATAAGGGATAACGTCAGGCCCTGCATGAAGAAAATCGCTGCGGGACTCTGGCATCCCCTGGTCCGGAAACCATTTAAGGAGTCAAAAAGCCCGTCAGAATCACCTTAATATGTGACGCAGATATATCATCACTTTACTGACAAAAAAATATATTTGTAAACTTTAATGACACCGGTATAATAAATCTTATGTAAAATTTAAAGGGACTACATCCCCTTCATTTATAATTCAGAAAGGACTTATACCATGAGCGATACGATTTCTGTAATTCCTTTGGACGGCTTATCGCCGCCTGTCCTGCACGAGTTAAGCAGGCTGCTGATCGACACTGTGGAGGACGGCGCTTCGATCGGTTTTTTACCACCGCTCGCTGAAGATGAGGCCGCTGCATATTGGCAGGGCGTACACGGTCCCGGTGTACTACTCTGGGTTGCTATGGAAGGCGAAACCATTGTCGGCACCGTTCAGCTCCATCTGGCGCTGAAGCCGAATGGAGCACACCGGGCCGAGCTGGCCAAGCTGATGGTTCATCCCGCTCACCGCCGCAAGGGCATCGCGGGCCTGCTGATCGATGCGGCTGAGCAGGCAGCGGCTGCACACGGCCGGACCCTGATCGTCCTCGATACGCGGGAAGGGGACCCCTCGAACCTGCTCTATCTTTCGCGGGGATACATAGAGGCCGGCAGAATCCCGGAGTTTGCCATCTCTGCTGAGGGCGGACTGGATACAACGGTGCTTTATTACAAGAAGCTGTAGCAGGAGACAAAAAGAAGCGGCTGTGGTCCCGTGACACGGGAGCACAGCCGCTTCTTGTATTGCCGGATGCTTATCATTGCAGCGGATACATAGGAATTTTATAAATATGGCTTCATATTTTCAAGGATTACTGAATACGCGTTTGGCCACATATGGACACCTTCCACCGTATACTCTGCCTTTAAATGACCCTCCTCATCCGTTAAGCCCTTGCTGACGTCAATATAATGGATCCCTAATTTCACTGTTAACTTCTTCACTTCTTCATTTATCAATGCAATGTTTTTGTTGTTGCGGGAGGCAAACAGCTCTTTATGATTTTCTGCTTCCAGGCCAAAGTTCTCTTTAGCATTCACCGGGTAGTACGCCATTACAAACAAATCGCTGGCAGGTAAACTTTCTTTGATTCGCAGCAGAATTTCTTTGTAATTCTCCAAAAATATTTCTTTAGCCCCGTTATCCAGACCCGCTCCGATATCATTTGAGCCAATATTGATAAATATTTTTGAAGGCTCTAATTCAAAGATGCACTCATTCATTAAAGACAACAAATCTTTTGTGGTGATACCACCGATTCCACGATTATAGATAATACGCTCCAAACCAAGCACAGCCTGCATTTCTTCAATAGGAAATTGCTCCATTAATGAAGAGCCGACAAATAAGATTTGTCCTTTTTTAATATATTTATTCCGCATGCTGTATCTCTTCACTAAACCTTTTTGATACTCAAGATAATGATCATGCTCCTTCTGTTTAATTAGCTCAATAATTGCCGGATTTTGTAAAAGCTCGTTTGTCCTATTCGTTGTCATCTTGAAATCACCCCGCCTTATTATTTCAAGTATAGTTAGCTCCAGAACAAAAAGCCGTCCCTGCCGGGAACGGCTTCTTTACACTATTTAAGCCCACCACATATCCAGCGGCTGCTCGCGGATCAGGATCGACTGCAGGTTGGTTACGGCACGCTGGAAGCCTTCGTCTACCGACATCAGCGGGTCTTCGTGCTCGATGCTCACCACATAATCATAGCCGTAGGTGCGCAGCGCGCTCATGATATCCGACCATTCGGACAGGCTGTGTCCGCAGCCGACGGAGCGGAACGTCCACGCCCGGGTCTGCACATCGCCGTAAGGCTGCATGTCGGTCAGGCCGTACATGTTAATGTTGTCCTGGTCGAGGTAAGTGTCCTTGGCATGGAAGTGATGGATCGCTCCGGCTTTGCCGAGGATCTTGATTGCGCCGACCGGATCAATCCCCTGCCACCACAGATGGCTTGGATCAAGGTTAGCTCCGATGGCATCACAGGTCGCTTCTCTCAGCTTCAGGATCGTGTACGGGGTATGGCACAGGAAGCCGCCGTGCAGCTCGATGCCGATCTTCACGCCATGCTCCTCGGCCAGCTTGCCGATCTCTTTCCAGTACGGGATCAGCTTCTGCTCCCACTGCCAGGCCAGAATATCGCTGTATACAGTCGGCCAAGGTGTAACCGGCCAGTTCGGCGCTTTAGCATCGTCACTGTCTCCGGCAGTGCCCGAGAACGTATTAACGACCTGAACGCCCATCAGCGAAGCCAGCTTGATCGACTTGCGCAGAATCTCGTCACCCTGGCGGGCTTCCTCCTTATCCGGCGAAATCGGGTTGTTGTGGCAGCTGAACGCGCTGATCATAATGCCGCGGCTCGTGAATTTTTCCAAATAGGCCTTACGTGCTTCCTCGCTGGCCAGCAGCTCATCGGTCGGACAATGCGGATTGCCGGGGTTGCCGCCCGAGCCGATTTCAACGGCATTCAAGCCTGCGGCTGCGATTTTATCGAGCATCTCATCAAGAGTCAAGCTTCCGAATACGGGATCAAATACGCCTAATTTCATTTATACGCCCACCTTTTCACGAATTGGCTCCAGAGCCTGGGAATGGCCGTACACCGGATAATCGCGTTTGGTTGGTGCGCACCAGTTTACGCCGTTGACGATAACCTTTTGGATTTCCTTATGGTAATAGGTTGGATGGGATTCATGGCCCGGCTGGAAATAAAAGATTTTGCCGCTGCCGCGCCGGTAGGTCGAGCCGCTCGGGAACACGTTGCCGCCCTCGAACCAGCCGACAAAGATCAGGCTCTCCGGTGCCGGCACATCAAAATGCGCCCCGTACATCTCTTCCTGCTCCAGGTCGATATATTCGCCGATGCCTTCGGCAATCGGATGGCTCGGGTCCATCACCCAGAGGCGTTCCTTCTCGCCTGCTTCGCGCCATTTCAGGTCACAGCTGGTACCCATCAGCTTCATGAAGATTTTGGACATGTGGCCGGAATGCAGCACAATCAGCCCCATTCCCTGCAGCACACGGTTATAGACCCGGTTCACGATCTCGTCGCTTACCTCCTGATGGGCGATATGGCCCCACCATACCAGTACATCCGTGTTGTTCAGCACTTCCTCCGTCAAACCGTGCTCCGGCTCATCCAGCGTGGCAGTTGCCGTATCAAATCCGGCTTCCTCCAGAAATCCGGCAATCTGGGCATGGATGCCCAGCGGATAGACCTGGCGGATACGCTCTTCCTGGAGCTCATGACGGTACTCATTCCATACGGTTACTCTTGTCACTATAGGACACACTCCTAAATGGATTTATATTGATTGAACTAAGTTTAATTGCCTTAATCTTCAAAAAATACCGGCATTCCTGTCTCGGACGATTTATAGATTGCCTCCAGAATCCGGGTTACCACCAGAGCCTGCTCCGGTTTAACAACCGGCTCTGTATCGTTAATAATGCTGTCAATCCACTGCGTGGCTTCAACCAGCGCCGGATCTTCGCCCGCACCGTCGTAGAAGTCTACGCCGGCAGCATCCAGGCCGATGATCTTCTCGAACGTTTTGCCGTACTCTTCCCCGTTGATGCGCAGGCCTTTTTCCATATCAGCCCCGCCCTCAGTACCGCAAAGCGTTGTCTTCGCTTCACCGACATCCAGGGTATTCAGCGCCCAGCTGGCTTCCAGCACAATGGTTGCCCCGTTTTGCATAGTAATGAAGCCGATCGCCGAATCTTCAACCGTGAATTTCTCCGGGTCCCACGGGCCCCAGGCGTTGGCGGCGTTTTTGCGGCCGGACAGCTTATGATAAGCATTGCCCACTGCATACTTCGGCTTATAGTTATCCATCATCCACAGCGTCAGGTCGAGCGCATGGGTGCCGATATCAATCAGCGGGCCGCCGCCCTGCGCTTCCTCATCCAGAAATACGCCCCAGGTCGGTACCGCACGCCGGCGGATTGCCTTGGCTTTGGCGTAGTAGATTTCGCCAAGGTCGTTGTTTTCACATACCTTATGCAGGTAAGCCGAATCCGATCTGAAGCGGTTCTGGTAGCCGATTGTCAGCTTTTTGCCGGTACGCTTGGCAGCATCAATCATGGCCTGTGCTTCAGCAGTCGTCTTAGCCATCGGCTTCTCGCACATAACGTGCTTGCCGGCCTCCATCGAGGCAATCGAAATTTCCGCATGGGAAATGTTCGGGGTACACACGTGAATTACATCTATAGTTGTATCTTTCAGCAGCTCTTTATAGTCTGTATAAACCGCTGCGTTCTCATCTCCGAATTCCGCTTTGGCCTGCTCGGCCCGTTCAGGTACGATATCGCAAAAAGCGACCATGACAGCGCCTTCCACTTTCTTAAGTGCCGGCATATGCTTGCCGGTTGCGATGCCGCCGCAGCCGATAATCCCCACTTTTAAGGTCATTCTCTATTTCCCTCCAACATTTGTTGTGAACTCTCTGCCTCTAATCATACAAATCCTGAGAAGCGCTTTCTTCCTGCATTCTTGCCCTGTTATTCCTGAATATTGTCTTGTGGTATTTCAGCGGCGAAATGCCGGTTGCCGACTTGAAAAAATGGTGGAATGTCTTCACGCTGCCAAACCCTGCAGACTCGGCTACGGCAGACATCGGCAGGTCCTCGTTGAGCAGAATCCATTTGGCTTTGTTCAGCCGGTATTCATTAAGGAAGGCGACGAAGGTCATGCCGGTATGCTTTTTGAACAGCTTGGTAAAATAATACGGGCTGAAGCCCATATGCCGGGCCACCTCATTAAGGGTGATCGGCTCCTGGTAATGCTGCTCGACATAGATAAAAATCCGCTCCAGCCGCTCCAGCATCTCCCGGGACTGGGACAGGGTGTCCTCCGAGAATTTCGGCAGCCTGCCGGCGTTATTCCTGGGCACTTCCCGCAAAATAACAGTCAGCAGCTCAAATAAACGGGCTTTGATCAGATAGGCGTACCCTTCCCCTCGCCGGGTGTCCTCCTCATAGATGCTTTCGATCAGGCCGATGATCCGACCTGCCGTCTCGGGAGGCCAGCCAGAGCTGGAGTGCTCCATCGCCGTGAACACCTCGCGCAGCGAGAAATCATTGCCGCAGGTGGCTGCCAGCTCCTGAAACAGGCTCAAATCAAACTGCAGCACTACCCGTTCGCTCTCCGGCGAAGCGAGAAAATAATGCACGTCCCCGCCGTTGATCAACTGCACTTCCCCCTGCTCCATACGGATTGGAGTATCATTTATTCCCAGATTTAGCCTTCCCTTAGTTACGTAAATCATTTCGATTTCTTTATGCCAGTGCGGATAGCACAGCTCGTCCCCGCCGCAGATCAGGCTGCGGAAAGGAAAATGCTTGTCCACATCCGGAAGCTCGAGATAGATGCTCATAAGTGCGGCTCCTTGTGCGTGTGGTTCTTTTTCTACGGATTATGATAATCATGCCGTATCTTACAGTTATCGTACCTTATCCCTGTAAGCAAAAACAAATGCCTGGACGACCACAGCAGCAACGCAAAAAGGACAACGCAAAAAGGAGCCTGTCCGGCTCCCTCAATGACATATGCTTTGCGGCTGAATCCTACAGCTTAATCTTCAGCACAACCTTGCGCACCGCTTCCTTGCCGCCGGCTTCGATTCCGGTCATATGGCCGTCCTGCGGATAGCAGACCACCAGCGCCCCGGGCCCAGCGGTTACCGCAGATTGCAGTTCACCCGTGAAGAACACCGCGTCCTTCTCGGCGCTGTATTCCTCTTTTACCGACAGCTGCTCAATGGCCGCATAGCCGATCCGCTCCGTACCTTCAAGAATATAGTGCAGATCCAGATTAATCCGGTGCGCTTCCCAGAAGCATTCCCCGGCATCCTTTGTTTCATATTCGTTAATGAAATAGAACATGTTCTCATTAACTTCATGGCGTCCTGCCGCCTGTCCGCTGAAATCTGTATCCCGCAAAAAGCGCAGCCCCGCCTGGATCTTCTCCCCGTAAGCAGCCTCATTCTCAAGCAAATGCCCCAGTGTATCTACGATCAAGCCGATCATCTCCTGCAATCTCTGATTTATTACCGCCTCTTGGCGGCCTACAAAAAAAGAATAAGTGATTCCTACGTCCGCAGCTATGCATTTGTTCACGCTTCCCCGGCATATTCTAATACTAGCAACCTTCACAAAACTTGTAGGAGGCGTAAATATGCTGATCTTCCTGATGTACATGTTCGCCGTACTGGGGGTAGGCCTGCTGCTGGCGGCTGCGGTGCTGAAGTTCAGGCTCTCTTATCCCTCATCCAATCTGACCAAGCTGGCCCGTGCACTCGGCTCCTTTAATTTGAATTTTCCCCGGCGGTTCGTCACCCCCGACCAGTCGCACATGATCGCCCTGGATGAAGCCGGCAGAACACTGGCCATCGGCAGCTGCAGTCCCGGCGGGGCAGAGCATGCGACGGCGCAATTGTACACTTTTGACACCATACTGGGTTCAGAGATCGTCGAGAATGCCCTGACCCTCACAAAAGTCAGCAAGACAAGCCGGATCACAACCAGTACCAGAAAAAACAGCTATGGAATCAGCCGACCTGAAACTGAAAATCACAGCGGAAACAATGCAGATGCCATCCCAGCAGATGAAGAGGAGGTTAAAGAGCTTACACTCAAAATCTACCTCAGCAGCGCCGATACCCCCGTCCTGTCCATCCCCTTCCTTCCCGACATAGCACCTGCCAGAAAATCGGATAGGGAATACACCCTGGCCTTCTCAGAGGTTCAGCATGTGCATGAAGCGATCCGCGAGATTGTTTCGGCGTAACTCCCGGGCCCGGGCACAAATTGATTGAGACGGACAGGGTTTCGCACGGAGATGTGGAATAAGAGAATAGATGCCTGCAGCAAGCAGGAGCAGGAAATCCATAAGCCGGAGGGAAAACAACGTATGAACAGCATCATCAACTTTGCGCACCGCGGCGCATCCGCAGTCTGCCCGGAGAATACGATGGCGGCATTCCGCAGAGGGCTTGAGCTTGGCGCTACAGGAATTGAAACCGATGTCCAGATGTCGCTTGACGGAGGACTGGTCATTATACATGATGAGCATCTTCGCCGGACAACCGGAGCTGACGGATTGGTAAAAGACAAGACGCTTAGCGAGCTGCTGGAGCTGGATGCCGGGTCCTGGTTCGGGCCGGCATTCGCCGGTGAACGTCTGCCTGTGCTGGAGGAGCTGCTGGATCTGCTGAAGGACCGCGATACCGTGCTCAATATTGAGCTGAAGAACGGGGTATTCCTGTATCCCGGGATGGAGGAAAAGATTATTGCAGCCGTGCGGGATTACGGCATGAGTGACCGCGTGGTGCTGTCGAGCTTTAATCACTACTCGCTGGCCTATTGTAAATCCCTTGCCCCCGAAATCCGCACTGGGATTCTGTATTCCGAAGGCCTGTACCGGCCGTGGGACTACGCAGCCAGCCTGAATGCGGATGCGCTGCATGCTTATCATCCTGCCGTATTGCCGGAGTTCGTAGCCGAGGCGGCTGCACAGGGCAAGGTTTACCACCCCTGGACCGTCAATGATCGTGAAGTGATGAAATCCCTGATCGCCGCCGGAGTCGCCGGTATAATAACTGACTATCCGGATGTGCTGGCCGGACTGCTGGCTGACAGACAGGGGGAATGTTGCCTGTAAAAAGAGTCCGGGCTGCAGCCGGTAAATCGGCTGCACTGCCCGGACTCTTTGTGTTAAAGGACTGCACTTAATTGGCTTTGGGGCTGCCCAGCCAGCTTACCGGCTGGATGACATTGCCCTGCTTGTGGACGGCATACCGGCCTCTGCCCAGCTGCTTGGCATTGTACATGGCGGAATCAGCCTCCTTCAGCAGGCGTCCGGGATCAACCCGGCCCTGGCTCGTCGTAATGCCGATGCTGGCCGACACGAACAGCTCATGATGCTCCAGCTGGTAGGTACGGGTTGTTTTCTCCAGAACCTTAAGGGCAAGCTGTTCGGCTTCTTTATAGCTGCAGCGCTTGGCAATAATGACGAATTCATCGCCGCCGATCCGGAAAATATGCCGCCTGCCCTTGCAGGAAAACTGCTGCAGCGTGCCGCCGACCGCCTGGAGCAGCAGATCACCGACATGATGGCCGAGCTTGTCATTGATCGGCTTGAAGCGGTTCAGATCGAGGTATAATACAGCCAGCTGCTCATTAGGCTTGCAGTGATCCCAGAAATGATCCATGCCGTTCTTGTTGAACAGGCCGGTCAGGCTATCCCTGTAAGCCAGCTCTTTAAGGTGTTCTCTTTCAGCCATGATCAGACCTGTGCGGTGGAACAGCCAGATCAGAAAAGCCAGGGTCAGCGAGTAAAGCGCCAGCGGCGCAAGCAGGCTGCCGGTGTCCGGGCTAAAGCCGGATACAGCCTGCAGGCCGAACAGATGCATGCCGCTTAATCCGCAGCCTAGCATAAGAATGATCAGGCTCGTGCGCAGCGCACGGGCCTTTTGGCTTCTGGCCGCGAAATTCCGTCCGGTCCGGAGGACGGAGTAGGCTGTCACTGCTGCGAGTAGAACGGAGAATATAGTAAACATATAATTTCGAGCTTCATCCATGAATAGGAGCACTCCCTTTTACTTCTAAATTAAGCAAATCCGTTAATCTGGCAGGTGAACCGTATTATGCTTATTATCGGCAGGCGGGGGCTGTTTCTCCATGGAATCTTTTGGATGGTGCTAACGGCAGCGCAGATTCCGGTTAAATGCTGTGATGCTCCACACAGTTGTAAAGGTCACAGGTCCAGGCTCCGCCTGACTTGATGATCCGGGTGAGCGAAGTATTCTTCAGCAGCCGGCTCAAATCCAGCCCGGGCACAAGTCCGCCAAGCGTACTCCGGAGAATCGCCCCGTGGCTGACCACCAGTATACGCCGGCCCGGATGACGCGCGGCAAGCTCCTCAATGGCCCTGCTTCCCCGGAGCCGGCCTGACTCATTGGTCTCCAGGCCAAGCTCAAGCGTTCTCCATTCCTTGCCCCAGCGCTCCACCCGTTCCTGTTCCGTCGTACCCTCCAGGAGTCCGCCATGCATCTCCCGGATACCGGGCAACAGCCCTGCGACCGGAAGGCCCAGCCTGGCGGCAATAATCTCTGCAGTCTGTCTCGCTCTGAGCATATCACTGGAGTAGATCAGCTCCCACTCCTCCCCGCTAAGCCGTTCGGCAATTTTAGCTGCCTGCTGCAAGCCCTCCTCATCAAGCGGATTATCCGTGTGTCCCTGGATACGTCCTTCTTTATTCCATAAAGTGCTGCCGTGCCGGATCAGACCTATCGTTGTTGTCATTGTCATGGGTGAAACCGCCTTTTTACAGATTGAAATCGATTCCCTAAATTATATACGAAAAGCCTGCTTAGGACGCATGCGTCAGGACACACTAACCCTTCCTCCGTAAATTGACGATATATATAGGCAGCGCTATGATTAAGTGGCTCCGGATGTATCATTCTGGGGCAGGTTCCACATTCATCCTGATCTGCAGGAAATACTGTTTGGAGTCAAAGGAGATTCTGTTCATGTTTAAAAAATGTACCGCCGTCTGCCTCATTCTCTTGCTTATGCTGTCCGCCCTGCCGTCCCTTCAGCCCGGTTCAACCGCCTCGGCTTCAGCAGCCCCCAAAAACGCCGTCTTTGTGGATAAAGCCAGCCAGTCTTATATTCCGCTGCGGTTCCTGAACGGCCTGTTCGGAATCCGCTCGGTTCTGAATGCAGGCACTAATGAGATTGAAATATCCGGAGAAAACACTTCGGTTCTGCTTAAAGCAGGACAGGCCCGGGCAACCGTCAATGACAAGTCCGTAACCCTGACCGCCCTGCCCTTCAGCGCAAACGGTACAACTTATGTGCCGCTGTCCGTTGTCAGTACGGCGATGGGTATTGGATTAAAATGGAATAAAGGGCAGGGTTCCATCACTCTGTCATCCGCCGGAGAAGAAGCAGTCCTGCCGGTACTAGGCGGCACACTGATTAAACCGGATGCGCCGGCGGCCGTCAGCGCGAAGCATACATACAGGGTCGGCTCCAGATCATTCAGCGTGCAGACCGTTACCATCCCCCTGATGCATCCTTCTGTCCGCCTTGACGCTGTGCTGGCCGGCAATACGGTCGGCAAGACGGAAGCGCTCGGCAGCATTGCCAAACGCAGCGGGGCTGTCGCAGCAATCAACGGCACTTTTTTTGACGCTTATACTGACGGGGCATACAAAGCACCTTACGGGTATATTATCAGCGGCGGCAAAATGCTGAAGAACAGCCCCGGCGACAAGCGGATTGTGTTTGCCTATGACCGCAATCTGCTGGCGGAGCTGATTCCGGGAAGCGAATTCAGCGCCAGATTCCAGAGCGGCAGCATTGAGGGCGCATTGCAGGCCGGTCCGCGGCTGCTGGTGAACGGCAGTGTCTCGCTGAATGTCGCAGCCGAAGGCTTCAAGGACCCGAAAATTCTAACCGGCGGCGGAGCCCGCAGTGCGCTGGGCATCACCCGTGACCACAAGCTGATTCTGCTGACTACCGGCGGGGCCACCATACCGCAGCTGGCCCAGATCATGAAGCAGGCCGGCGCTTACCAGGCAATGAATCTGGACGGCGGAGCCTCCAGCGGCCTGTATTACAACGGCAAATACCTGACTGCCCCGGGACGGCTGATCAGCAATGCGCTGGTTGTTACCCGGTAATCCTATTCCTTTCTAACGGGAGGCCTCTTGCCCAATGTCTAAAGCTGACTACATGCTGTCCATCCTCTGGATGCTGCAGCAGCGCAAAAGAACCGCCGCCGAGCTGGCCGAAGCCCTTGAGCTCAGTGTGCGGTCCGTCTACCGCTATATTGATGCGCTCTGCGCCAGCGGCGTACCGGTCATTGCCGATGCCGGACCGGGCGGCGGCTTCCGGCTGCCGGAGCATTTCAGCGCGGCCCCGCTCTTCTTCGATGACGATGAGCGGCGGGCGCTTGTACAAGCGGCCGCGTTCGCCGAAGGCAGCGGCTACCCGTACATCGGAGCGCTCGGCAGCGCAATCGCCAAGCTCAAGCGCTACAGCAATGACGAACAGCTGCTGCAGATGCAGCGCCATGAGTCCGGCATGGAGATGCTTCATGCCCCTTCTGTGCCTTTGACTCCGCTGCTGGCGGAGCTGGAGGCCTGCGCCGCGGCCGGGCTGACCGTGCAGATGGAGTACCGCAAAAGCAGCGGGCAGGCAGCCTCCCGGCGTTCCGTCGATCCTTACGGGCTGGTGCACTGGAAGGGCCGCTGGTATGTGGCCGGCTTCTGTCATCAGCGCGGGGAGATCCGCAGCTTCCGGGTGGACCGGATTGGGCAGCTTGAGCGGAGCGGCGGTGTCTTCATCCGGCCTGAGGGCTTCTCGGCACGGCAATTTCTGCTGGACGGCCTTCTGCCGGGTCCTGACCAGCAGGCTGCACTTGTCCGGGTTGTAATTGCCTCGGGCGAAGAAGTGCTGAACGATCTGTGCAGCCACTGGCTGTTCGGACATTCGCTAGCGCAGCGCTCTCCCGGAGAGGCCGTCTTCCTGCTGGATGAGACCATGCTGCTCCGCTACGCGCCTTACTTCCTGCTGCCCTACGGCAGGTCGCTGCAGATTATTGAGCCTGCTGCCCTGAAGCGGAAGCTGGCTGCTGCGGCAGCCGATATCTCCGCTTATTACACGGAGTCATAATGTTTATCTGAAATCACTGACCGCAGCTGTCAGTGATTTTTTGGTATATTGTCCGTGTGAAAGAGATACGCTGCAAGCATATTGAGGAACATAACCTTGAGGAGGAAAATACATGAAAGAGCTTAGGTATGAATTCTATATTGGCGCGGCGCCTGCCGCAGTCTGGGACTGTCTCGTTTCTCCCGGCAAAGTCAGTCAGATCTACTATGGCAGCAATATCCGTTCGAGCTTCGCGGAGGGAGAGCCGCTTGAGTATGTAGGACCGGGAGCCGACGGTGACGAAACGGTGCATGTCTATGGAACAGTACTGGAGTACAAGCCGCAGGAGACGCTGCGGTTCACGCATAAAGCCGGCCCCTCCTATGTAAAGGACGGTGAACCCTATGAATCTGTCATCTCCTGGCTGCTGTCGCCCATCGGCGGCTGCACGAAGCTGACACTGATTCATGACGGCTGGCATCCGGACGATCCTTCTTACGCACCAAGTGACAGTGCCTGGTGGCAGATCCTCAGCAACACAAAGACCTTAGCCGAAACCGGCAGAACGCTGGATTTTGGCGGTTAAGTGTTGAGCGGCCACCGGACGCTCAGCCTGGCTGCTTGGGCCGGGATGAAGGGCATTTTTGCCCTTGATTCCGGCCATTTGCCAGTTTGGGCCGGGATGAAGGGCATTTTTGCCTTTCATTCCGGCTATTTGCCTGCTTGGGCCGGAATCAAAGGCATTTTTGCCCTTCATTCCGGCTGTTTGCCTGCTGGGGCCGAAATCAAGGGCATTTTTGCCTTTCATTCCGGCCATTTGCCTGCTTGGGCCGGAATCAAGGGCATTTTTGCCTCTCATTCCGGCTATTTGCCTGCTTGGGCCGGAATCAAGGGCATTTTTGCCTTTCATTCCGGCCATTTGCCTGACTGGGCTGGAATCAAGGGCATTTTTGCCCTTGATTTCAGTTCAGTCGGCGCTCACTATAAACTAAGTGGAAAAATGCTACTTAAATCAGCAAATTCGGCCAAACTGAAGACATTAGTTGGAAAAAGCACACTTAAATCAGCCGAATCCCCTCATAAAGCAGCATTTCGCACAAATTAGATAGCTTTTTTCCAACTACATTGGATTGGAATCATCTTTCCACTTCATTTAGGTAGCAATAATCCAACTAAATTCATGATCGGACGCTGCACTCAGCTCTCGTAACCGCTTATTAGCTTGAATATCCCAATAAAGCCGGGAAAACTTAGTTGCTCCAAACACATACACCTGCCTCTTCACCCCGCCACCTCACCGCTTAAGCTGGAACCTGCAGCCTTCCCCCTCCAGCCCCGCTATTCCACCAAACCAATCACACACCTTTTTTACTCTTCACCCCGCCACCTCACCACATAAGCCGGAACCTGCATCCTTTTCTCCTCTAACCCCGCCTTTCCACCACACCCATTACACACCCTTTTCCCCTTCATCCCCGACTTTGCATTGAAGAAGCATGGGAAGGGTTGTAAAATGGGCGGGTTACCCACACACATGTTTTTCCCCGAGGAAACTTTATTGTTGCAAGGACAAATTTGTTTACATATACTAATATTGTGGCAAGGAACAATATTTTATCACCTGTGCATAATAGATGCTCATTTAAGCTCTATACACATAAAACATAAGGAAAGAAGGAGCTGCTATGGCTGGAGCCGCAATTCCATTGTCTGAAGCATCGAACGGCAGCCTGCTGCGCATCAGCGGCATTGACGTTCAGGGCGTACTGCGAAGAAGACTGCTTGACCTCGGCTTTGTCACCGGCAATACCGTGGAGGTGCTGCGGCGCAGCCCGCTTGGAGATCCTGTCGCCTTCCGGGTAAGCAATACAACGATTGCCCTGCGCCGGGAAGAAAGCTCGCTGATTTACGGAGAGCTTCTTGGAGGTGAGGAGGCATGAGCCATTATACTGTCGCTTTTGCAGGCAATCCCAACACGGGGAAAAGCACTTTGTTCAACCTGCTGACCGGACTGCGCCAGCATACCGGCAACTGGGCGGGCAAGACGGTGACTACCGCCGAGGGCGAATTTACCCACAACCAGCATGTCTATCGTGCTGTTGACCTGCCGGGCACCTACTCGCTGTACTCTAACTCCGCTGATGAGGAGGCTGCGCGGGATTATATTATTTTTGAGCAGCCGGTTGTGACACTGGTTGTGCTGGATGCTACGTCGCTTGAGCGCAACCTTAACCTTGCTCTTCAGGTGCTGGAGATTACGGGCCGTGCTGTAGTATGCATCAACCTGATTGATGAAGCGAAGAAGCTTGGCATCAGCATTAATCTGAAAGCCATCGCCAGGCAGCTCGGCGTTCCGGTCGTGGCAATCTCAGCGCGCAACCAGACCGGAATCGGGGAGCTGCTGGACCAGCTGGAGCGTGTGGCGACAGGCGCTTTTGCCGGCAAGCCGCTTAAGATTACCTACAGCGATGAAATCGAACAGGGCATTGCCGAGCTGCTGCCGCTGGTGGAGCAGACTGTAGGCTCCCGTTATCCCGCCCGCTGGATCGCCCTGCGGCTGATGGACGGCGACAGCAGCCTGCTGAGCTCGCTCAAAACCCATATGGGACGCAGCACAAGCCCTGCGCATAAGGAGGTGGCCGGCCATGGAGTCACCGCATGCCATTAAAGGTTCCGATCCGCTCGAATCCCTGCTGGCAGCAGCCCGGCAGCTGGCCGACAAAGGCGCAATCCGCGATGAGATTGTCACCGGTATCTACGGGGTAACAGCAGGCATCTGCCGTGAGGCAGTCAGCTATCAGGATAAAAAGAAGCTCAGCAGCACCTACAAGCTTGACCGGATTGTTACCTCGAAGCTCTGGGGCTTCCCGATCATGCTTGCCGGGCTTGGCCTTGTGTTCTGGATTACGATCGCCGGGGCGAATTATCCGTCCAGCTGGCTGGCTTCTTTTTTCGGCTGGATCGAAGGGTATCTGACCTCCGGCTTCACAGCGGTGAATGCACCTGCATGGCTGCATGGCGTACTGGTTCTCGGACTCTACCGCGGCACCTCATGGGTAATAAGCGTCATGCTGCCGCCGATGATGATCTTTTTCCCCGTGTTTGCGCTGCTGGAGAATTTCGGCTATCTGCCGCGGGTGGCTTTTAACATGGACCGGTTGTTCAAAAAATCAGGCGGACACGGCAAGCAGGCTCTGACCATGTCGATGGGGTTCGGCTGCAACGCAGCCGCCATTCTCTCCACCCGGATTATCGAGTCGCCGCGGGAGCGGATGCTGGCGATTCTGACCAACAACTTCGTGCCGTGCAACGGGCGCTGGCCGACGCTGATCCTGCTGTCCTCGCTGTTCATGGTCGGCGCCTCGGCAAGGGGTGCGCTGCGTACCTTCTCCACCGCTCTTGTACTGATGGGAATTGTGCTGGTGGGCATCACCGTCACCCTGACTGTATCCTGGGTCATGTCCAAAACGATGCTGCGCGGCGTGCCGACCCACTATACGCTTGAGCTGCCGCCGTACCGCCGCCCGCAGATCTGGAAGACGATCGTCCGCTCCTCCAAGGAAAAATCACTGAACGTGCTGACCCGGGCCATTGTCGTTGCCGCTCCGGCCGGCATTCTCACCTGGATACTTGGCAATGTGGTTATCGGCGGGGACAGTGTGCTTAATCATATGGCGGCATTTTTTGATCCTTTTGCCCAGCTGCTCGGTCTGGACGGCTTCATCATTATGGCTTTCATACTCGGGCTGCCTGCCAATGAAATTGTGCTGCCGATCCTGCTCATGGGCTACATGTCCTCAGGTGCAATGGTTGACGTTGAGGGCATCGGCAGCATCAAGGAGCTGTTTCTGAGCCACGGCTGGACCTGGCTGACCGCGCTGAACATGATGCTGTTCTCGCTGCTTCACTATCCGTGCGGCACCACGCTGGTCAATATCTACAAAGAAACCGAAAGCCTGAAATGGGCGGTGCTCTCCGCCGTCATTCCGCTCGGTATCGCCATCGGCGTCACCTTTGCCACCGCACAAATCGTCCGGCTGCTCGGCTGGGTCTGAGTAATCCTGCACACCCGCCTCACCCGTAACAGGGAGGGGCGGGTGTTTGGCGTCCATCAGCTGTATTATCGTTCCACGGCCATTTGACTCCTTTTTGCCCAGATGTTAGGGTGAAACTGAATCCAACATTTTCCGGGAGGGATTACTGATGACGGAAGTAAAGCTTGCTGTCGGATACGACGAGTATGAAGACGGCCAACGAATGAATACGGAGATTGAGCGCCTCAGCGCCAGCCCTGAAGCTGCGCAGCTGACCAGCCTCATCATCGGGGATTGGGGCCAGGCCTACGAGAACAGCTCGGATGAGGTTGTGGAGGCTCTTGTTAAGCACAGCGGAAGCTTTCCGGCCCTGCGCAAGCTGTTTATCGGGGACATGAGCTTTGAGGAATGTGAAATTTCGTGGATTACGCAGACCGATCTCTCCCCCCTGCTCCCTGCCTACCCGGAGCTTCAATCACTCACCATACAAGGCGGGACAGATCTTGGCCTCAGCAAGCTGCAGCATGACAAGCTGGAGGAACTGATTATTATTACAGGCGGTCTCAGTAAAAAAGTGCTCGCCGAGATCGCAGCCGGCTCTTTGCCGAATCTGCGCAGGCTGGAGCTGTACCTCGGCGTTGATAATTACGGTTTTGACGGAAGCCTTGAGGATCTCCTGCCGCTGATTGAGCCGGGCAAATTCCCGCAGCTGACCTATCTGGGACTGAAAAACAGCGAGATTCAGGACGAGATCGCCGAGGCTCTGGCTGATGCACCGATCCTCGACCAGCTTCATACGCTTGATCTTTCCCTTGGAACGCTTAGTGACAAAGGCGCGGAGGTATTACTGGCCAGTGAGCGGATCAAAAAGCTGCAGGCGCTGAACCTGAGCTATCATTATATGTCGGACAACATGATTACCCGCTGGCGGGCCAGCGGTCTGCCGGTGGATGTCAGCGACCAGCAGAAAAGCGATGACGATGAAGACTGGCGTTATCCGTCCATCACTGAATGATGCAGGAAGCGCAGCCGCTGATCCTGCTGTGCAGCCCCGGCGACAAGCGTTCGGCCGGGATTCAGCAGGCACGCAGCAGGCTTGGGCTGCCCCCTGCCCTGCTCATTTCTTACCTGGAGCTGCTGCAGGGTGCTTCGCTGGGTGAGCTGCTGGAGCAGCAGATGCCGGGCGGCCGGATGGCGGAGCTGCTGGAGCGGCAAGCACAGGGCGACCGGATGGCACAGCTGCAGGAGCAGCAAGCCAAGGACGGCCGGCTGGACGAGCTGCTGGAGTGGCAAGCACCAGCCGGACTGACGGCTGGGCAAACGAAGCAGCAAATGCCGGCCGCACAGGCTGCCCCGCTCCTGCGGCTGGAGTCGCCCGGCGGCAGCTTTGAAGCCGAGCGTGCCCTTATCGCTCTCGGCGCGCCGGATGCCGGGGAGCAGGACGACTTGCTGCACCCCTTCGGGCAGCAGCGCGATCCCTACCCGCTCAGCGTCCGGGCCGCCGGACGGCTGAAGGATATGCCTGGCGTGCTGCATCATCCGTCCCAGTGGTTCCGCGGCTACTGCCGGCTGCTGGCCGGGGTTCAGCGCGAAGCCGCCGCACTGCTGCCGGCCGCCCGCTGGCAGAATCATCCCGGCGATATTGCCGCGATGACGGACAAGCGCCGGACGCAGCAGCTTCTGGCAGCGGCCGGCGTTCCGGTCCCGCGGCCGCTTGGCGGCAGTCAGCCGCCGGCCGGCTATGAATCCCTCCGGGAGCTGATGCTGGCTGAGCGGATGCACCGGGTCTTCATCAAGCTGGCCTGCGGCTCAGCCGCTTCAGGTGTCATTGCTTATCAGATCAATCCGGCCACGGGGGCCGAGCTGGCTGTGACCACAATCGGGGTCGAGCAGTACATTACCCGTCCCCCCGTGTACTATAATGCCGGGAAGCTGCGGCGCTACACAGACTCTGCAGTCCTGAAGGAAATCATCAACTGGCTGTACAGCCACGGGGCATATGCCGAGCAATGGATTCCCAAGGCCGGAGCAGCCGGAGGTTCCTTCGATATCCGCCAGCTGGTCGTCCTTGGTGAAGCCGGCCATTCGGTAGCCCGGGTCAGCACGACACCGATTACGAACCTGCATCTGCGCAGCCGGCGGATGACACCGCTGGAGGCCGGACTGACAGAAGCGGAGCAGGAACAGGTACGGCGCACCGCCGTGCAGGCACTGGCCGCTTTTCCCCGCTCGGCTGTCGCCGGCATTGATGTTCTTGTCTCGTCAGGGTCAGGAGGCGCAAGACGCACCTATGTAGCTGATGTGAACCCTTTTGGCGACCTACTGTACGATGTTGAATATGAAGGCTTCAGCACTTATGAATGGGAAATGAAAAAGCTGACGGAATACAGGAATATATCCACTTAGAAAGGGTGCTATTAACAGTCATGACTGATATGAATGCCATCGTCGGCACCCATGATATTCTGATGATTACTCTCGATACCCTGCGTTACGACGCTGCTGTCCTTGAGGAGGCGAACTGTCCCAATCTGTGCGGCACCGGCTCCTGGGAGAAACGGCATACCCCCGGCAGCTTCACCTATGCTGCACATCACGCTTTTTTTGGCGGCTTCCTGCCGACTCCCGCTAACACGGACAAGACCTCACATGTGCGGCTGTTCCATTCCAAAAACACCGGGATGAAAACCCATCCCCACACCTGGCTGTTCGACACACCGGATCTGGTATCCGGGCTTGCCGGAGAGGGCTATCGTACGGTGTGCATCGGCGGGGTTATTTTTTTCACCAAAAAAGTGCCCTTGGCCCGCATTCTGCCCGGTTACTTCCAGCAAAGCTACTGGCGGATGACCTTTGGTGTCACTAATCCCCGCTCCACGGAGCATCAGGTGAATCATGCCTTGAAGGTACTGGACAACACCCCGCTGGATCAGCGGCTGTTCCTGTTCCTCAACGTGTCTGCCATCCACGGGCCTAACCACATGTTCCTGCCGGGTGCCCGGAAGGATTCCGTAGACAGCCAGCGCGCCGCACTGCGTTATGCCGACGGGGAGCTGGGACGTTTGTTCGCGCGGTTCCGGGAACGCGGCAATCCGGTTTTTTGCATGGCTTTTTCGGACCATGGCACCGCCTACGGGGAAGACGGCTATGAGGGGCACCGGCTGGCGCATGAGACGGTATGGAATGTCCCTTACCGTGAGTTCATTCTCTAGCCAGATGTACCGGTTCTATCCGGATGAAAGGAGAAACGTATGACGTCTACCGGCAACTTTTTGCAGCAACACAGCACAAATGACGTAAGACCTTCTCTCTCTTCAGGGGAGGCCGAGCAATGGAAAAAGCAGATTACGTCTAATCCATACCGCAATTATCTCTATTCTTATCCGCACAAAACCGCTTACCGCGAATTTCAGCCTCCCATTTCTCTTGAGCAGCTATGGCGGAATGAGCCTGCGGAAACATTCTTTTTGTATATGCACATCCCGTTCTGCGGCGCGCGCTGCGGCTTCTGCAACCTGTTTACGCTGCCGGACAAGCGCGCCGATGTTCACGCCCGCTATGTCGATGCGCTGGAGCGGCAGGCCCGGCAGTGGTCGGCTTTTACCGGCCATAAGCCGTATGCACGCTTTGCAATCGGCGGGGGTACGCCGACCCTGCTGGCCGCGCCGCAGCTGAGCCGGCTGTTCCGGATTGCCCGGGAAATCATGGGGCTGGACACCGCCCGGGCCTCGATCTCGGTGGAAACCTCACCTGAGACGATTACGGAAGAAAAGCTCTCTATCCTCAAGGACAACACCGTTGACCGGGTAAGCATGGGTATCCAGAGCTTTGTCGCTGCCGAGTCGGCAGCTATATACCGTCCGCAAAACCCCGAGGTGGTGTATCAGGCGCTGGAGCTGCTCGGGAAATACCAGTTCCCGATCCTCAATCTCGACCTGATCTACGGGCTGCCGGGACAAACGGTGGATTCCTGGCTCTATTCGCTGGGACAGGCGCTGCTCCATGAGCCAGAGGAGATTTTTATCTATCCGCTCTACACCCGCGAGCATACGATTGTGAAGCCCGGCGATCTGCTGCGCCACGAGGATCTGCGGCATGAGTGTTATACTGCCGCCTGCCGGGTGCTTGCTGAACACGGCTACCGCCAGTATTCGATGCGCCGGTTCGCCAAAGAAGAGGCGGGCACAGACAAGGCCATCCTTGACTACAGCTGTCAGGAAGAGGGCATGGTCGGGCTCGGCTGCGGCGCCCGCTCCTATACCCGCGAGGTGCATTATGCCTCCCGCTACGGGGTCAGCCGCAAGGCAACGGAGAGCATCATTGCCGACTATGTGTCAGCGGAGCGCTATGACACGGCTGATTACGGCATCGTGCTGAGTCTGGCCGAGCAGAAACGTCGGTTCATTCTGAAAGCTGCGCTGCACAGCGAGGGGCTGCGGCTGGCTGATTACAGCGAACGCTTCTCAACTTCGCTGTGGGACGACTTCCCTGAGCTTGGCCTGCTGCTGGAGAGCGGCTTGGGTGAGCTGCAGTATGAGGCGGAGGGTTTGGAGCAGCGTGGCAATCCGGGTGAGGATATGGCTGAGGCTCTTAGTGGGGACTGGTTTGACGCCCGGAATGAGGAGCACCGGGAGGCTCAGAGCGGCGGACTGCATTTTGATCAGGAGAATGTCCGGGTTACAGCTCAGGCCAAAGGGCGCCGGGAGGATAAGGACGGGGATCAGCGTGTGAATCAGAGTGATGCACGGGATGTCGTTCAGGATGATGAGAATAACCTGAAAGCTCCGGGCTGGGAGCGGGACGGCATTTTGCGCTTAACCCCTGAGGGTCTGGGTTACTCCGACTCCATCGGCGACTGGTTCATCTCCGGTGACATCCGGGAGCGCATGGAAGGATTTATTTTGCCATGAATGCCGTTCTCTACTACCGGGGTTCCCTCACCTCCTGCAACTATGACTGCCCCTACTGCCCGTTCGGCAAAACCAGAGACAGCGCAGCAACACTGGCCAGAGACCGTGAGGGGGTTGAGGCCTTTGTCCGTTGGGCTGCGGAGCAGGGTGCGGCGGGACATCGGCTGTCTATTTTTTTCAATCCTTATGGTGAAGGACTGATCCACCGCTGGTACAGGGATGCGCTTGTCACCCTCTCCCACCTCCCGCACGTGGACAAGGTGGCGATTCAGACCAATCTGTCGGCTAACCTTGCTTTTTTGCCGGAGCTGAACCCTGCCACTGCCGCTTTTTGGGCTACTTATCACCCTGGGCAGGTTAATGAGGACAAATTTCTGGCCCAGTGCATGGCCGTCCACCAGCAGGGGATTCCGCTCAGTGTGGGCAGTGTGGGGATCCGCAGCGCTTTTCCGGCGATTGCCTCGCTGCGGGCCGCTCTGCCGGAGGAAATCTATTTGTGGGTGAACGCCTACAAGGACAAGCCGGATTATTACACACCGGAGGATTTCGCTTATTTGCGCAGTATCGACCCGCATTTTCACATTAATGCCGCCGACTATGAGAGCCTGGGCAGAAGCTGCAACGCCGGCAAAAATGTATTCTATGTCCAGGGTGCCGGCACTGTAAAACGCTGCTATAAGGACCGAGGGGTTATCGGTAATCTCTACCGTGACGGACTTGAGGGTCTCGCCGCTGAGCGGAGCTGCCGGATGAAGGTCTGCGACTGCTATATCGGCTACATCCATATGCCCGGGCTCCAGCTGGAGCAGGTTTACGGCCGGGGTCTGCTTGAGCGGATACCATACGGATTAACGGAGGTAACAGGATGAGGACAGATGGCAAAAGTGCCGGATTGGCGCATGAGGATGCTGCAGCTCTGGGGGGTGGCAGGACTGGGGAGGTTTGCGCTAAGACAGTAGCTCAAGGGAATGATGAGTCGGAAGCAGCTTGCTATAATGATGCACACCGGGTTAATGACGGGATTGCCAGCGCGTTCAACTGGCTGGATAGTAAAACTATTGTGACTGCAGCTGGTTCGGTAAGCCAGGCGGATGCCGGGACTATTGTGACTGGTGAAGGGGGGACAACTAACGCCGCAGGTCAAGGCATGACGATCTGGCTGACCGGTCTGTCCGGTGCAGGCAAATCGACCATAGCCTCGCTGCTGACGGACAGGTTGAACAAGCTAGGCATTGCCGCTGAGTGGCTCGATGGAGACGAACTGAGGCGCATCCTCGGCAAAGGCCTCGGCTTCAGCCGGGAGGACCGGTTTGAAAATATCCGCCGGGCGGTATACCTTGCTGAAATGCTGAACCGCCACGGTGTGGTTGCTGTAGTCTCACTCATCAGCCCCTACACGGAGATGCGTGACTATGCCCGCCAGACGCTTCCCCGCTTCGCCGAGGTCTATGTGGACTGTCCACTGGAGGTCTGCGAAGCCCGGGATGTCAAAGGACTGTACGCCAAAGCCCGCCGTGGCGAAATTCCCTCATTCACCGGCATTTCCGATCCTTATGAGGTACCGCCCAGCCCCGAGCTGACGCTCAACACGGCCGGTCAGACGCCGGAGGAAAATGTTAACACTCTAATAGCCTGGCTTACGGAACATACCTCACTACGGCTAAACAAATAAACAAACCGCGCCCTGTCTGCTCACCCAGACAGGGCGCGGTTTGTTTGTGGCTGGTTACTTTTAATGTGGTTCTGCTGCGAGAAATACCACGTTATGACAGTTTACGGTTACGGTTACGGTTGCGGTTAATGTTGCGGTTACGGTTACGGACAGTTACTGTTGCGGTTGCTGTTACGGACGGTTACGGTTACTGTACGGATCAGATAAAATTCGCCGTTTAGATCAACAGCTATATTCTGGACGTTCAGAGGAAGCTTTGCCTCTCATTCCACTCCACAAGCCCTTTTTAGCTAAAACCGGTTCGGCCCCTTAATTATGGAGTCATTCTCTTAAATTCTCTGTTTCTCGCAGTTTCTTAAAGTGAAATCTTTACTTCCTCCAATTGGCCTGCTTTCCACGCTGCATGGTATTGGTTGGGGCTCAATCGTTTTAAACTGCCATGAAACCGTCGCTCGTTGTAAAAACGAATATACTCGGTAACGCTCTCGTACGCTTCTTCAAAGGTTTCAAAGTACATTTTACTGTATACATCTCGCTCTAAAATGCTGTGGAAAGACTCAATATATGCGTTCATATTCGGCGTTTTGGGCGGAATTCGTTCATGAATAAGCGGCGCCTTTTCGTCCAGG
>NZ_FNDX01000003.1 GCF_900099765.1 Paenibacillus typhae
AACCATGCCGTTCCCTCTACGCCGGAGGGTTCTTCGCTGTTGTACCAAGTTCTTTACAGCTTCCATGGCCTTCGTCCAGTTTAGCGAGACTCGGCTCCCTCTTTTCCCCTTTGCAGGGCCTTTTTGACGACGCGGCAGGATTCACTTGATGTTGCGGCCTGGGTTGTTGCTCGCCCGGTCTCTGACCGGTACTTTTGTCGATGCGCTTTTACACACAGATTTCGCCATGCGCAAGCATCCTAGCTACAAGAGTGGCTTGGCCCCTCTCTTGGTTGGACTTGCACCAACTAGATAATGCGTGCCTCTGGGCACGCCTAAACATAAAAAGCCCGCCTCCCCGGAGAAAAGCTCTCCAGGGACACGGACTGCTCATGGTGCGCATACCCAAGAAAGTACATGCCCTTTCACACAGGGCTGCCTGGACGTTTCTTCTTATGCCGCTAGTATATGCCAATTCGGGACAGGTAATGCACCTGCTCCGGGGCTTAGCCCTTGATAAAGATGCCGATCGGTTTACCGCTGACATCCACTGCTTCGAAGCTATGGTCACCGTCAAAAGCAAGCTCAGCAACCAGTACGTTGTCACGCAGCACATGTTCAAAAGCAGTTACTGCCGCTTTCAGCTCATCATCCAGCTGCAGGGTCAGGTCGATCCGCTTTTCAATCGCCAGATCAAGCCGTTTACGGTAATCCTGCACCGCACGGATGATTTCACGCACCCAGCCCTCCTGCTCCAGTTCAGGCGTGATTTCGGTATTCAGCGCTACGGTCAGCCCGTAGCCGGAAGCTGCGGCAAAGCCGGATTTGGCCTGCTTCTCTACAAGCAGCTCCTCTGCTGTAATCTGCAGCTCCTCACCATCCGGGGAGACAACCGCAACCATGCCATCAGTAACTGCCTTACGGGTAGCATCACTGTCCATGCCTTTCAGGAAGCCCTGGATGAAGCCGACGTTTTTGCCGTATTTTTTGCCTGCCACTTTGAGGTTCAGCTTCAGGGTGAAATCAACAAAGCCGCTGTCACTGTTCTCCAGGACAATATGCTTAACATTAATCTCATCCTTGATGATCTCTTCATAGTCGGCGATAGCAAAGTCACGGTCCAGCGACACGATCAGCTCGGACAGCGGCTGACGGTTCTTGATGCCGGTCTCGTTACGCACGTTGCGGGCCAGCTCGACAATGCCTCTTGCGCTTTCCATATCGCGTTCCAGCTCCAGGTCGATCAGGCTTTCGTCCGCTTTTGGATAATCAGCCAGATGCACGCTTTCCCCGCCGCCCAGGTTCGTGAAGATATCCTCGGACAGCATCGGTGTGAACGGAGCCATCAGCGTAGCTGTCTTAAGCAGAACGTGTGTCAGTGTGCGGTAAGCGTCCAGCTTCTCCTCGCCAAGTCCGCTTCCCCAGAAACGGTCACGGGAACGGCGGATGTACCAGTTGCTCAGCTCATCGACAAAGTTCTCAACCGCTTTGGAGGTGTTAACGAAGTCGTTAACAGCCAGGCCTTTATCCACCAGCAGGATCAGGCTGTTCAGGCGGGACAGAATCCAGCGGTCCAGCTTGTGCTCCGACACCTTGAACGGATGCTCTGCAGGATCATAGCCGTCGATACCGGCATACAGCGTCAGGAACGCATGCGTGTTAACGAGCGTATCCACTACCTTTGATTTGGTCTCACCGACCAGGCCGCGCGAAAAGCGTTTGTTATTCCAAGGCGCACTGTCGGACAGGATCGCCCAGCGGAATGCGTCGGTGCCGTATTCGTTCATGATTTCCCACGGATCGATTACGTTGCCTTTGGATTTGGACATTTTTTGGCCGTTCTCATCGAAGATGTGGCCGTGGGCGATAACCGCCTTGTAAGGCGCTTTACCCTTGAACAGCGTCGATACCGCCAGCAGACTGTAGAACCAGCCGCGTGTCTGGTCGATCCCTTCGCAGATCATATCCGCCGGATACTGGTCTTCAAAGGTCTCATTATTTTCGAACGGATAGTGACTCTGGGCGAACGGCATCGAGCCGCTGTCGAACCATACGTCGATCACTTCAGGTGTACGTACCATCACGCCGCCTTCGCTGAACGGGCTGCGCAGCTTGATGTTGTCCACATACGGCTTATGCAGCTCAATGTCCTCAGGCACCTCGCCGATCGCCATCGAACGCAGCTCAGCGATGCTGTGCGGCGCAAATTCCTTGCCCGTATCCTGGCAGACCCAGACGTTCAGCGGAGTTCCCCAGTAGCGGTTACGGCTGATGTTCCAGTCCACAAGCTCTTCCAGGAACTTGCCGAAGCGGCCTTCACGCACATGGTCAGGGTACCAGTCTACCGTGTTATTGTTAGCAATCAGCTGATCCTTGATCGCTGTTGTCTGGATGAACCAGCTGTCTGTTGCATAATAGAGCAGCGGAGTATCGCAGCGCCAGCAGAACGGATAGCTGTGCTCGTATTTCTCTTTATTGTAGAGCAGTCCTTTTTCGGACAGCACCTTGATGATGTCCAGATCGACGTCCTTCACGAACCGTCCGGCAAAATCACTCACCACAGCAGTATACTTACCGGAAGTATCCACTACATTCACGAAGCTGATGCCGTTCTCGCGGCAGCTCTTATAGTCATCTTCACCATGCGCCGGAGCCATGTGTACGATCCCCGTACCGCTGGAATCCGTAACAAAGGATGCGCCCACGATCACATTGTGCTTCTCCGCCTGGATATAGCTGAACGGCGGAGTATAGCTCTGGCCGATAAAGTCAGCACCTGTGTGAGTGGACAGGATCGTGTATTCGCCCTTCAGCACTTCATCCACCAGGTTCTTCGCCAGGATGTATACGCCGTCTTCCTGCCGGGCACGCACATATTCCATCTCAGGGTTCATAGCCAGCGCCATATGCGCCGGAAGCGTCCACGGTGTAGTCGTCCAGGCCAGCACGTAGTCTCCGCTGCCTTCAAGCTTGAACTTGGCGGTAGCACTCAGATCCTTAACAGTCTTGTAGCCCTGCGCCACTTCATGGGAGCTCAGCGTTGTCTGACAGCTAGGGCAGTACGGGCTGACGCGGTGTCCGCGGTACATCAGGCCTTTGTCATGCACAGTCGCCAGGATGTTCCATACGCTCTCGATGTATGTGTTATCCAGTGTTACATACGGATTATCCAGATCCGTCCAGTAGCCGATTGCTTCTGTAAATTCACGCCACTGCTTCTCGTAGCCGAAGACACTTTCCTTACATTCCTTGATGAACTTCTCAACGCCGTACTCTTCGATCTCATGCTTGCCGGAGATTCCGAGCTTCTTCTGTACGCCGAGTTCAACCGGCAGACCGTGGGTATCCCAGCCCGCTTTGCGCACGACGCGGAAACCCTTCATTGTCTGGTAGCGGCCGATAAAGTCCTTGATTACGCGGCCCAGCACGTGCCCGATATGCGGCACGCCGTTCGCTGTCGGCGGTCCTTCATAGAACACATAGTTCGGGCGGCCCGCCCGGTTCTCCATCGATTTGCGGAACGTATCCTCGTCGCTCCATTTCTTCAGGATGCGGACATCTCTTGCCCGCGCCTTCTCTTTCACATCTACTTTTTGCATTTTGAGGGTCAATCCTTTCAATGATGTAATCTTGAAACCAAAAGCTTTGCCTGTGCCTTTGCTCTTGTGGGGCCCCCGCCCCGCGATCCCGTAGGGCAGCGCCGGGCGGGACGCCTGGGCGGCGAGGCGCAGCCGCCGCTTGCTTGTGCCTTTGCTCTTGTGGGGCACCCGCCCCGCGATCCCGTAGGGCAGCGCCAGGCGGGTCGCCTGGGGCGGCGGGGCGCAGCCGCCGCTTGCTTGTGCCTTTGCTCTTGTGGGGCACCCGCCCCGCGATCCCGTAGGGCAGCGCTGGGCGGGTCGCCTGGGGCGGCGAGGCGCAGCCGTCGCTTGCCCTTAGGTGAAGGCCCCGCAGGCGTCCCCGCCAGGGGAGCCTAAGAAGGGCCGCTCCTCCCGCCGCAGTAATCCTTCCCCGTCCGCCACCGTAAACTCCACACTCGGAGCCCTTGTTGCGGGTGTCCAGAGGGCGGCCAGCCCTTGGGGTCCCCCTTCGGAAGGGGGATTTAGGGGGATCGCCACACAACAAAAGGAGCGTCCCCCCGCCCCCAAAGGGGCGAGACGACGCTCGCGATACCACCCTAATTCGTGCCTGACGCACATCCTTAAGGGGAGTGAATACAGCACAATCTCAGTTCCGCACATAATGCTGCTGTGCGGGTCCGGGATAACGTCCGGCAGACGGCATAAACCTACACACGACGAAGTCGCTTCGGCCCAGCTTCTAGGGGAAGATCTTCCGGTAAGGCCTGAACAATCGGCTCGCAGCACCGCCGACTCTCTGGAGAACATAACCTTATCGTACTTTGTCCCGTCATCGAATACATATAAACTTTACACAGATATGTTCTAGTTATAGACGTTTTAAGAAAAAATGTCAACACCACAGCCGCCCAACCGTCTTAAAACACCATCCGTTATCAGCTCGCCCAATACCGGACATCATAATCAGAGCAGGTTGTCGCTGGTCTCACGGCTTTCAAGCGCATTCCAGTCATCCTGGGAGAGCAGCTCCAGCTGTGCTTCCACCAGCGTCCGGAACCGGGTGCGGTAAATAGAGGCCTGCTTGCGGAGCTCTTCCGTCTCAATCGCGATCTTGCGGGATTTGGACAGAGCCTCATTGATAATCCGGTCGGCATTTTTTTCCGCTTCCTTGATGATCAGCTGAGATTCCTTTTTGGAATTGTTCTTTACATCATCGGCCGCTTCCTGGGCGACAATGATGGTTTTGGATAAGCTTTCCTCAATGTTCACAAAATGATCGAGACGCTCCTGAATGGACAGAAGCTGGTTCTGCAGCTCCTTATTTTCGCGAATGACGCTTTCGTAATCCTTGATGACCTGATCAAGGAATTCATTGACCTCGTCCTCATCATAACCACGGATTCTCCGGGAGAACTCCTTGTTATGTATATCGAGCGGCGTTAATGGCATGCTGTGCACCTCCTAGAAATTTCGGACCTTGTGCGCTTCTCCGACGTTGTGGTATCCGGATGGCGCAGTAGAATGACTATACTGCAAAAAGAATCGAATGCTTCGTCCCGTTAGGAAGGAGGCAGCCGGTTCTGCTGCCGGGATTTCATTCCGGATGAAGCTCTAGGAGCACCTTGGTTACAATTATCGGCGTCCGGCTTTCAAAACATTTGCTTCCTTAGGAGTAATGAATTTCGACAAGCGCCTGCAGATTCCTGCTGGAGATTCAGACAAATTTACCGACCTTGACCCGATAACGGCCTTTTTTGGTCAGACTGCCGATTTCCAGAACCTTAAACCGGCCAAATCCCTGAATGGACACCATATCCCCGTCTTTTAATCCGCAGGAAGGATCTTCTTCCACTTTCCAGTTGACCCGCACGCGTCCCGCTTTAATCGGAACCAGTATTTTGCTCCGGCTAAGCCGGGTTACATCCGCAGCAATTCCATCGAGCCGTAAGGAAGCGACCGTCAGCTCCACCGTTTCCAGCTTGACCGCTGCTGCGCGCAAGCCGGAAACCGGCAGAATCTCCGTGGTAACATTAACCCGGTGCACACCGGTCAGATTCATCGCCAGATAGTCGGCGATGTCTGATGCTACTACTACATGGCATCCGTCCTCCAGCACGTGTATGTCGCCGATCTTTCCTCTTTTGACCCCAAGTCCCAGAATAGCGCCCATATAGTCGCCATGCTCCAGGGTGAGAAATTTCTGCTCACCTGAAGAGATACTGAGCACCTTCAGCTCTATATCTTCTTCAGAAAGATCACGGTAATCGGGTGCAACCAGCGCCCGTCTCCGTTCAGCGTTCTCAGATCCGCCCTCCCAGCGAACCTCCACATCGGGATGACGGTTCACCAGCGTCTGCAGAATATAGCCCTGGCGGGGATCAAGGAACTCTGTCAGCTTCACTTCATGATAATCCCCGGCATGGCTGACCCATTCCCAGGCTTTATCCACAAACTGCCGTTCATCAGGATGAAAATGCCCGTAAATTTCATTTCTCATCATGCTAGCCGAAGAGCATTGCCACGATGGAATGAAGACCGACTACTGCAAAGCGCAATACGAACAGTGCAATGATCGGGGAAATGTCCAGCGTCCCGAACAACGGGGGAATGATCCGCCGGAAAGGGCTCAGGTAAGGTTCAACAAGCTTGCCCAGCAGCTCGCCGATGAAATTTTCGCGCAGGTTTGGCAGCCAGGACATGAGAATGTATATTATAATCATGTAATAGTAAATCTGAAATAGAATGTTAATAATGGAAGATATTTCGTTCAAAACCTGTTCACCTCATTCTGTTGTAATCTTGTTCGTCTCCCAGGATTTCTGTAATCGACCCCTGAATCTCAACGGTGTCCGGTGTGCACATAAATATATTGCCCCCAATCTTGGATATTCCTCCACCCAGGGCATAAACCGTTCCGCTAAGAAAATCAATAATCCGCATCGCCTGGTCGTTGCGCACACGCTGCAGATTAATGACAACGGTACGGTGGGAACGCAGATGATCGGCAATCTCCTGAGCCTCTTCATAAGAGCGGGGCTCATACAGTACGACCTTCACATTTTTTTGCGAATGGATACTGACGACGTTAGCCCGCTGGTTCTTGCGGGTTTCTACAGGGGCCGGCTCATACTCCTCTTCATCGCGGGTGATTTGTTCCCGCTCAACAACTTCCTCTTCCTCCTGCAAGCCCAAAAAATTCATAAACCGGTTCATCACGCCCATCAAGCTCCCTCCTCGTGACCTACTAATACCGTACCCAGGCGCACCCGGGTGGCTCCTTCCTCTATCGCCACTTCAAAATCATTCGACATTCCCATCGACAGCTCTTGTATAGGCTCAGGTGTCAAAGCCAGCAGATTCAGCTCATCACGCAGCTCGCGCAGTCCGCGGAACACCGGACGGGTAAGCTCCGGATCCTCTTCATGTGGTGCCATCGTCATCAGTCCGACTACTTTAATCCGGTGCAGCGGAGCGATTTCCCGGAGGAAATCCGGCACAGCCTCCGGCGGCAGTCCAAACTTCGTATCTTCTCCGGAGATATTCACCTGGAGAAATACCTTTACATCAATACCGGCGGCTTCGGCTTTTTTCTGCAGTTCCCGTGCCAGCGACAGCCGGTCTAATGAATGTATATATTCAAATTTGCCGATAACGTCCTTAACCTTATTGGTCTGCAGATGACCGATAAAATGCCAGGTCCCTTTGTCTCCAAGAGCATTCCACTTATGCTCGGCATCCTGCCAGCGGCTCTCGGCAATTTCCTCAAGGCCTGCCTCCAGAACCTCCGCCACCGTCTTCAGCGATACATATTTCGTCACTGCGATAACCTTGACGTCATGTACATCCCGGCCGCTTGCCGCGCAGGCACGTGCTACACGTTCCTTAACAGCAACTATTCTTTCCTGCAGTGTCAAAGCCAATTTCAACTCTCCTTTATTCCGATCCAGCTCGTCATTCTTCCTGTTACTCCCTGTTCCTTACGGTATGAAAAGAATACATCAGGATTACAGCTTGTACACCATGTTGTACATTCGATATGAGTCGGCAAAATTCCTGCTTTAATCATAATGCGTCGGTTCATTTCTTTCAAGTTCAGCATACTCTTGCCCTTATCACTCTGCGAAACGCTGTATAGAAGCGATGCAGTCTCGGGTGAAGCCGGCTCAGGCAATGACGGCTCAAGCGAGCGCACATGATTCATGACATAATCATCAACCTCATAGCAGCAGTCTCCGATTGACGGGCCTATAGCCGCTATAATCTCCTCAGGACGGCTTCCGTACATCCCGGACATTGCTTCAACCATCGCCCCGGCAATTTCCGCTACGGTTCCCTTCCATCCGGCATGAGCCAGTCCAACCGCACGCTGCACAGGATCATAAAAGTACAAAGGCACACAATCGGCATAAAAAGAAGTAAGCAGCACACCCGGCACATTAGTCATCAGCCCGTCCGTAGACGGAAATGCCGACGCTCTGTCGGTGCTGCCGCGTCCGCGGTCTTCAGCAGTCACAGCAGCTATATGTTTTCCGTGAGTCTGCTCTCCGCAGGTCCAGTCGGCCAGGCTAAATCCCAGACTCTCCGCAAGCATTCTCCGGTTGCTCAGCACATCTTCCGGATCATCGCCAACATGAAAAGCACAGTTAAAGCCGTCATACGGCGGCTTTCCGGCCCCGCCAGCTCTTCCTGTGAACCCGGCAGTAATCTCTGTATGCACCTGCCATGGCTCCACCTCAAGCAGCACAGGCAGCCCTTTGCTTTGAATAAACGGTTCCATTCTCTCACCTCTGCTTAAGTGTACCCTACAATGTGAGGCCAGGTCTACGAGGCTTGCTCAAACGCCCGCGCGGTGCATCCTTTACAAAGCTCTTTACCACAAACGGTTAAAAAAGACGCACCCGCTTAATAAGTGCGCCGTTCGCTGCGGTCCCCCCGCTCGAGATACATGGGTTCGCGCTCTTCCTGGCCCTGCGGCAGCCGGGCCTCTTCTATTTTGACAAGCACGACGTCCGCACCGATCTTGACGATATTCCGCCAGGGGATAATCAGATCACTGCCGCCTCCAAACAGCCCCATAAAGCGGCTGAAGCCCGGAACAATGACCGCATCGATTACTCCCCGGCGCAGGTCCAGCTCCAGATCGCTGATCTGCCCCAGCCGTTTTCCATCCACGATATTGATGACATCCTTCGTCTGAAAATCGGAAATTTTCATTTTTTTGCCTGAATTAAAGGAATCCTCGTTCATCCCACCACTCCTGTACAATCAGACCTATAGCTGATTATATGTCCTTCAGGCTTGGCAACATGCAGAATTAATTGCAGCGGCTGCTGCATAACATACAAAAGGGTATCCGCCGGCTTGAACACGCCTTATGGATACCCCTGCTTTTTTATCGTCAGCTTTAAGACTTCACATGCTTCTGCATCTGCTGGATGGCCGACTTCTCAAGCCTAGAGACCTGGGCCTGTGATATGCCGATTTCATCCGCCACTTCCATCTGGGTTTTCCCTTCGAAGAAACGCATGGACAGAATCCGCTTCTCGCGCTGGCCCAGCTTTCGCATCGCTTCACGCAGGGCAATTTCCTCAATCCACGAGACATCCTTGTTTTTGTCGTCGCTGATCTGGTCCATCACATAGATCGGATCCCCGCCGTCATGGTAAATTGGCTCAAACAAAGAAACGGGGTCCTGGATGGCATCCAGTGCGAATACAACATCCTCTTTCGGTACACCAAGCGCCTGGGAGATTTCAAAAATCGTCGGCTCCCGCGAATTCTGGTTGGTCAGGCTGTCACGGACCTGAAGGGCTTTGTAGGCGATGTCCCGCAGCGAACGCGAGACTCTGATCGGATTGTTGTCTCTGAGGTACCTGCGGATCTCGCCGATAATCATCGGAACCGCGTAGGTGGAGAACTTCACATTTTGCGATAAATCAAAATTATCGATGGCTTTCATCAGACCGATGCAGCCTACCTGGAACAGATCGTCTACGAACTCTCCCCGATTGTTGAACCTTTGAATAACGCTAAGAACGAGTCTAAGGTTACCATTAACCAATTTCTCTCTGGCGGATCGCTCGCCCTGCTGCTGCAGCGAAGTGAACAGCTCCCGCATTTCCACGTTTGTCAGAACGGGCAGCTTGGAAGTATCCACTCCGCAAATCTCGACTTTGTTTCGGGTCATGATGATTTACCTCCCAAGGAGAAACATTACTGTACATTATCTCCCCGGTCCGGCATTTTATTCCTTGGTTTTTTGCTCACACCATCTTGTTGAATTCCTTCCGCAGCCGCTTGATAATTCTCTTTTCCAGCCGCGAGATATAAGATTGCGAGATTCCCAGCAGGTCGGCAACATCCTTCTGCGTTTTTTCCTCTCCGCCGCGCAGCCCGAACCGCAGCTCCATGATCAGCCGCTCCCGCTCGCTCAGCTTTTCCAGCGCCTTCTGCAGCAGCTTGCGGTCGACCTGCTCCTCTATATTGCGGTAAATGGTGTCATTTTCCGTTCCCAGCACATCTGACAGAAGCAGCTCATTTCCGTCCCAGTCGATATTCAGCGGCTCATCAAAGGATACCTCACTGCGCGTTTTGCTGTTGCGCCGCAGATACATCAGGATCTCATTCTCGATGCAGCGCGAGGCATAAGTGGCCAGCTTGATCTTCTTGTCGGGATCGAACGTGTTAACGGCCTTGATCAGGCCGATGGCGCCAATGGAGACCAGATCCTCGATGTTGATGCCTGTGTTCTCAAATTTGCGTGCAATGTAGACAACTAGCCGCAGGTTGCGTTCAATCAGCATGGCTCTCACCGCAGCGTCACCTGTCGACAGCCTTTGCAGCAGGTATTCCTCTTCTTCCCTTGTCAAGGGCGGAGGCAGAGCTTCACTTCCCCCGATATAATAAATTTCCTGGCTTTTCAGCCCCAGCAGAAACAGCATCCGATAGTACTGCAGCTGCAGCGCAAGCTTCCATTTGACCATTATTGTTCCTCCTCCAAGAAGTGCTCAGTGGTATCCGGTTGTGTGAGAAAGATAAGAATCCAGTGTAACTTCGAATTTACACGTTCTTATCATTTCAGCTAGGCACTGCAGCTTCAGCCGCGTGCTCTCTTTGGGCCAGGTCAGGATGTATGACCGCCCGGTACGCGCCGTCTCCCGACAGTGTCCCGCCATCCAGCCCGATGAGCACTCTTTTACTGCAGAAAATTTCCTCACCAAGCTTTATCTTCACCAGGTCCGGCTTCAGTGCGAGCATGAATGCCGCCCCGCGGTTAATGCCCCGGTACGGTACCAGCCGCATCCGGTCCTGCCACGCAAAAGACTGCCCGTCCGTTTCCAGAAGAAGCTGGTCTGCGCCCATTTGTGTCAGCTTTCCTTTCCAGGAGGCCGGCAGATATCCTTCCCACAGTGATGCCTCCATCACCATGACCGGAATCCGGGTCAAAGGATCATTTAGCCGGTTGCCTGTATCAAGCAATCCGGGACAGCTGACGACGATACCCTCAATTTCCACAGTAACTTCACCGATATAGGAGTCCAGCTGCTCCCTGCGGACCCGTGAGGAATGGATTAGCTTAAAGAGGAGCAGTACCGCCGGAAGCACTCCAAGCACGAACCAGAAGCCGATTTTCAGCCGGTGGGCTTGGCCCCCTGTACTTGTAAACAGAATACCGTTCCAGATATCCCCGGTGCTCTGCAGCAGGTAGTGGATGCCCAGAATGCCGCCGGCCGCCGCGAAATTGATGACATAAAACGCTCCCAATGCCCGCAGAAAGCGCTGCAGACTGCCATACCCGAAGGCTATCAACAGCATCAGCACGGACAATCCGAACTTAATCATAAAGGTGTAAAGAAAAGAGAGCTCTGGCACAAACATCATCACTACATACAACGCGCCTACCAGAGCGGAGAGGGCCAGCCTCCACCAGGAAACCTTGACTTTGATCTGCCACGCGGTCAGCCATATAAGCACTCCGTCGATCAGCAGATTGGCGGCGAAAATCAAATCAATATAAACTACCAGCACTTTCACCTGCCTAAGAGCTGCTGTCCTGTGGACTGGAGCAGGCTCTCTTTTTGGACGATAAGATTAGTATAGAAACTCCCGCTTTCAAAGTCTGTCTAAACATGGGGGACACTCCAAAGGTTTTTTTGTCGAGTTATAGGTGCGGGGGCAATGTGTAGTTTTATAAAGAAAAACCAGCCCGAAGAGGCTGGTCTGTAAAATATATTCACTTCTCAATTATTCGATTCAAAGATCTGATTTCCTCGTCCGTAAGTCCGGTTGCGGCTTGGACGGCCTGCTGATCCATTCCCATCCGGAGTAAATTCTTGGCAATCTCCAGCCTAGCCTGCTCCATACCTTCTTTCCTTCCTTCTGACTTACCTTCTTTAATGCCTTCTTTAATGCCTTCTTTAATGCCTTCTTTAATACCTGCCTCCAGACCCTTTGCAAAGCCTTCCCTTTGCGCACCATCCCTTTGCGAGGCCTCATCATGCAGAAACTTCTGACGGTCTTCATATTTGCGCCGGGCTTCGGGATTCTGACTCAGATATTCCAGCGTTTCTATCGCTTTTTGCAGTGCAGGTTCATTCATCTTCAGTACCTCCCAGTTATCAGTATCTCCCTTTAAAAACAGCAGCCAGTTGACCAGTCCTTCTTCACCTGGAACAGCAGCCTTCTTCAGCTTCGGCAATTCAAGAAAATGAATTTCTATGTCATCGATGAGCGGCACACCGCTGCTGTCCTCGCGCAAATGAAATACACTATGGGTGTGTGCATTCGGCAGCACATTATAATTTAATATATTAATCGTTATACATTTCTTGAGCTCTATATACCGGCCGCCGGTCTGCAGCTGGCTTGAATAACGCTTACTCCAGTAGTACAGGGTCCGCTTCTCCATGTCATACTGGTTGAACAGTTGCATTTCAATGTTAATCAGCCTGCCGTCGACCGTCCTCGCCCAGATATCAAAGATAGACTGCTTGTCCTGAGGATCATCCTTATCCGTGTAGGGATTCAGCAGCACGACTTCCTCAAGCGGGGGTGCACCCGCATCCTGTAGTACACGATTTAGAAAAGCCAGCAGTACATCCTTATTGCCGTCACTTGCAAAAATTCGTTTGAACACAAAATCCACCCGGGGATCAAGCAGCTCCATTTGTTCATCCGCTCCCGTTATTTGTATTATATCAGCTGAAAAAGCAAAAAAACACCGCATCCTTCCAGGCCTTCCAGCCAGGGGATACGGTGCTTCCGTATGAAATATTTACAGTTGTCTAATCGTTATTGCCGCGTGTGCGGTTACGCAAAAAGGTCGGAATATCAAGCTGGTCAGAGGCTGTCTGATTACCGAACGGACGCAGATTGTTGCTGTTGTTCTTATCAGCAGCAGGAGCAGGTTCGCTGCTGACCGCCGGACGGCGGGTCTGTGAAACCGGTGAAGGCTTGTGTTCGAACCCGGTAGCGATAACCGTGACCTTAATTTCGTCCTTCATGCTTTCCTCAATGATGGCACCAAAAATCATATTAACTTCAGGGTCGGAAGCAGCGGTAACGATCTCAGCCGCTTCATTCACCTCATACAATGAGAGGTTCGAGCCGCCTGTAATATTCATAATTACACCGCGCGCACCTTCGATAGAAGTCTCAAGCAGCGGGCTCATAATCGCTTTGCGGGCTGCTTCAGAAGCACGGTTCTCGCCGGTGGCAATACCGATCCCCATAAGCGCAGAACCACGTTCTGTCATGATCGTCTTCACATCAGCAAAGTCAAGGTTAATCAGGCCGGGAACCTGAATAAGGTCAGATATGCCTTGTACAGCCTGGCGGAGCACATTATCCGCTTCACGGAATGCCTCCAGCATCGGCGTTTTCTTGTCTACTATTTCCAGAAGCCGGTCATTCGGAATAACAATCAGCGTATCAACCTTTTCCTTGAGTGCTTCGATTCCGAGTTCTGCCTGGTTAGCGCGTTTTCTGCCTTCAAAAGTGAACGGGCGGGTCACGACGCCTACGGTCAATGCTCCGCATTCTCTGGCGATCTCGGCAATCACAGGCGCTGCGCCGGTACCTGTACCGCCGCCCATTCCTGCGGTAACGAAGACCATATCTGCACCCTTAAGCGTATTCGAAATCAGATCGCGGGACTCCTCGGCCGCTTTCTTGCCTACTTCAGGATTGGCGCCTGCGCCAAGTCCCCGGGTAAGCTTGTCCCCGATTTGCAATTTATGCTCCGATTTGGCCATATGCAGCGCTTGGGCATCTGTATTAACCGTGATGAACTCCACACCCTGAACGCCGTTTTCAATCATCCGGTTGACAGCATTGCTTCCGCCGCCGCCTACGCCGATGACCTTAATTTGCGCCAAGCTCTCCATTTCAAAATCAAATTCCAACATATTGATTCCATCTCCCCCTTGAATAGTGCTTGGATGGCCGGTCCAAGTATATCTGGACTTACACTTATATGAATTCGCTAAACATGTTCTTAATACGCTCCATCAGCCCCGGCTTCTTGTCGATCTCCTGGGTTGGAGCAGCGCTTTGTTTGCTTCGGTTGACCGTCTTCTTATTAGTGCTTCCGCCGGTATTGCCGCGGACGCGGAAACGGCGGACGACATTATGCAGAATACCTACACCCCCGGTGAAGCCCGGGTCGCGCACTCCGATATAGTCAGGAACAGCAATACGTACCGAAGCCGATAATTCAGACTGGGCCGCCTTCAGGACACCCGGCATCGATACAGTACCACCCGTAAGTATATAACCTCCGGGGAGCTCATTGTAACCCAGCCGTTTAACTTCCTGGCGGATCAGTTGAAATATTTCCTGGACTCTCGGCTCGATAATCGCTGCCAGATCCTCCTGGTTAAATTCCTTCTCCACATTGCTGCCGATACGGAGCACTTTGAACACGACGTCTGAGGCGGCGTCATCGATCCAGGCACAGCCGTACTTCAGCTTAACCTTCTCCGCCTGATCCGTAAGGGTACGAAGCCCGTAGGCAATATCATTCGTTACAAATTCTCCGCCGATTGGGATCGTGGAAGTGGCACACAGGGAACCTTCTTCATATACGGCTATCGTAGTGGAGCCTGCACCGATATCGACTAGTACCGCACCCATCGACTTCTCATCTTTGGACAGCGCCAATCCGCCGGCTCCAAGAGACATCAGCACAAGATCCTTCACCTTCAGCCCTGATTTCTCTACACAACGAAGCAGATTATGTATCGGCGTTTTCGCCCCGGTTATAATCGTCGCCTCAACCTCCAGGCGGACACCGATCATACCGCGGGGGTCCTGGATTCCTTCCAGACCGTCAACGATATACTGTTTGGCGACAACATCGATAACTTCACGCTCCGGCGGCATTGCAATAACCTCTGCCGCTTTGATCACACGATCGATGTCCTCTTCGCCAATCTCCCGGTCTTCATTCTGGACGGCCACGACGCCATGGCTGGATTGCAGACCGATATGATTTCCGGAAATCCCGACATAGACCTCGGATATTTGAATACCGACCATCTGCTCCGCATGCTCCACGGCGCTTCTGATCGATTGCACAGTCTGATCGATATCTACAATCGCACCCTTGCGTATCCCTTCCGAATCAGCAGATCCAACGCCAATAATATTAAAGGTTCCATTAGTAACTTCCCCGATAATTGCCCGCACTTTGGATGTACCGATGTCCAAACTAACAATGATGTCATTGTTGCTCAAGCCCTATGGCACCTCCTGTTATAATTAAAAGTTGATGCTGAAGAAACACACGGTTTCCCTAGCCGGGAAGCTTCTCTGTACATATTCAACATCACGATTCCTTTCCCTCTTTTTTCTACAATTTTTTTGAATGGGATAATATGGAGTGCGTCCAGGCCTTATTCTCAAAAAATCCGCAGAAAAAAGAGGGATACACCTTATTGCCCGTAACTCCGATTGTAGCATTTTTTCCATATCATTAGTAGGGACTATTTACTCTTGTATGTCATTTACGTCCTGGGTATCTGCCACGAAAGGCACATACGTATCAGCTTCCAGCATCTTGATCAGTCCGGGCTCCTCGGTCTCGATCACCTGGTTCAGGTATTCCACCTTATCCTTCAGCAGCGAGATTGCTGTAATCACCTCGAAATGCGAACGGGTATACAGCTTGATGCGGTCCGGAAAAGATAGGGTCGGTGAAGGGACGATCTCGGAGATGTCACTGGTCAATTCATTGGGAATATCCGCCAAAGCCTGGGAGAGCTTGGCCTTATTAGGATCTTCTTCCTTCCATCCGGTCAGAATCGGCTTCTCAACCGCTATCCCGGTGTCATTCACCTTAACGGCAGCCCCACTGGACAGGATGGCTTCAAGAATCCCCTGCTGATCCAGCTCGTAGGCTACAGCCGGAAACTCTTCGATGGTAATGTTGACAATCCCCGGAAAATTTTTGACCACAGTGGCCTCCTTGACGGTTTTAAGCCCCTTCAGCGAATTTTCCACAGAATCAGCTGAGGCTGCGAAAAACTGTCCGCCGATTACCAGGCCGCTTCTCTCCAGCAGCTGCTCACGGGAAGTGTATTTATTACCCTGAAAATGGATTTCCGTGATGCGGCTGACGGAGGACCGGAAAAAGATTACGGCCAGCAGCGCTATGAAGAGCAGCAGCAGAATGACTGTGATTTTACGGCTCATTTTTTTTACAGGCTTGTCCTCTTTTAGACGAGGCAGTCGGGTTTTAGGCATTCTCATATCTCCGTAATAAGGCCCTGTCTCCTTCCCTGGCCGAAGCCGAAGGAGACAGGGAGCTTTAATTGGCCAAATCAAAGGGACCCGGTACAGGTACTTTGCGGCTGATGCGTGCACCCAGCTTCTGAAATAACAGCTCGATGCCGTCATACCCGCGGTCGATGTGGTGCGCCTGCTCAACAATAGTAGTTCCCTGTGCTGCGAGACCGGCGATCACCAGGGCGGCTCCGGCCCGCAGGTCCGTTGCTTCCACTGTTGCCCCGTACAATCTCTGGACGCCGCGGATAAATGCGCGGTTCAGGTCAGTGGAGATATCCGCACCCATCCGGGCTATTTCCTCCACATGCTTGAAGCGGCCTTCGAATACCGTCTCTTTAATGACACTGAAACCGTCGGCCAGCGACAGCAGCACCATCACCTGAGACTGCAGATCCGTCGGAAAGGAGGGATAGGGCGATGTCACGATCCGCTCTACCGCACGCGGACGACCCATACAGCTGACATTAATTATATCATTGCAGACTGTAATTTGAACACCTGCCCGCCTCAGCACATGGATGAGCGAGGTTAAATGTCCCGCATTGGTGTGGGTCAGTGTGACACTTCCGCGCGTTGCAGCAGCGGCAATCATAACCGTGCCGGCAACGATCCGGTCAGGGATGACCTCATACGTACAGGGATAGAGCTTCTCGACACCCCGGATAGTGATGGTATCGGTGCCAGCGCCGATAATGTTAGCACCCATCGCATTCAGGAAATTCTGCAGATCCTGGATTTCCGGCTCTCTGGCCGCACCTGATATCGTAGTCGTGCCCTCAGCCATTGCCGCTGCCATCATAATATTCTCTGTGGCACCGACACTGGGATAATCAAGATGAATGTCGCTCCCTGTCAGCCTGCCGGCCCGGCAGGAAATCCTCCCGCTAACCTCCTCAATCTCAGCCCCCAACAGCTTTAGGCCCTGCAGGTGAAGGTCAATCTTACGTTCCCCAATCGCACAGCCACCCGGCTGATAGATTGTCACTTCACCAAATCTGGCCAATAGGGGTCCCATTAAAAAAATGGAAGACCGCATCTGCCGCATTAAATCCTCCGGAACATGGGAAGTGCTTAAGGTTGACGTATCCATTGTTACCGTTTCTTCCTCATGCACAGCCCTGCAGCCCAGCCGTCCCAAAATGTTCAGCATAGTCTCGATGTCAAGCAGCTTAGGCACATTATGCAGTGAGTGAACTCCTTCGGCCAGCAGGCTTGCCGCCAGGATTGGCAGAGCCGCATTTTTTGCTCCATGGATACGTATGGTGCCTGACAGGGGACTTCCACCCTCAATCACCAATTTGTCCAATGTATCACCTCCGAGATTACCGCTCACCCACAACCGGTTTCTCCCGACCAAAACCTGTGAAACGCCCCTGGTACAACAGTATACGCGTAGGCATCTCACCCTGCGGGAAGAACCATGGGTGATTGTCACGATTATAGGATTATCCTATGTTCATAACCCCGGGTGTGTGACAGCTGGAGAATAAGAGCGGCCCTGGAGCAGCGGCCTGCCGGCAGCCTAGCCTTATTTCTTCCGTTTGGCGGCAAGCCGCCGCAGTTCGCTGACGACCAGCGCAGCCGAATCCCGTTTGCCCAGACGTCTGGACGATTCCGCCATGCTTCTCCGCAGTGACTCTGCCCCGATAATCCGCTGAACGACTTCATGCAGCGCCTTGCCGGTCAAATCCTTCTCCAGCAGTACAACTGCCGCACCTTCACGTTCAAGCTGTCTTGCATTCGCTTCCTGGTGATTGTTCGTCACATTAGGGGACGGAATGAGGACGGAGGGAATACCCAAAGCTGTAATCTCGGCCAAAAAGGAGGCGCCCGCCCGGTTCACAATCAGCGAGGTACAAGCCAGAACCTCGGGCATATTGTGGACATAGGGGAGCACATGCAGCCAGCTAGGCTCTCCACCGAGCTTTTGACGCAGGGCCTTGCGGGTTTCTTCAAAGTAAGACTCGCCTGTAACATAAACATAATGAACTCCATTACCCTTACCCACAAACGGTACCATCTCAATCATCGCCCGGTTAATCGCCTTGGCTCCGCCACTGCCGCCGACCACTAGCACAACCGTACTTCCTTCAGGTATGCCAAGGGACGCATAACCGCGCTGCGGGCTTGCAGCTGTGACCGTAGTAGCTCTTGGATTACCGGTATAGATGACGTTTTTGCCGCCCGGAAAAGCGGATTCTGTGCCTTCAAAGCTTACGGCTACCGTATCGGCATACCGGCTCAGAAATTTGTTCGTCAGTCCGGGAATCGCGTTCTGTTCATGGATAAGCGTCGGAATCCCGAGACGGGAGGCCGCGTATACTACAGGACCGCATACATATCCTCCTGTGCCGATTACGACATCAGGCTTGAACTCACGCAGCATTTCCTTGGAAGCCTTAACCCCCTTCAGAAAACGCATGATCGTCTTTACATTGTCCATCGAAATCTTCCGGCGGAAGCCGGTAATATCAATAGCTTTAAAAGGAAGATTCTCCTGGGGAACGAGCCTGCTCTCCAGACCGCGTTTGCCGCCGATATAGAGAAAGGCAGATCCTCCCTCTTCCGCTTCAAGCTGCCTGGCGACAGCAACGGCGGGATAAATATGCCCCCCCGTGCCACCGCCGCTTAATACGATACGCATCTCTTTCACCTCGCATAACGGGATAGATTCAGTAAAATGCCGAGTGCCGTGAGCATCAGAGTCAGCGAAGATCCCCCGTAACTGATCAGCGGAAGGGTAATGCCGGTTACCGGCATCATTCCGATAACCACACCAATATTAATGATGACCTGAACTGCTACCATACTGACAATCCCTACCGCCAGATAGCTGCCGAACCGGTCAGGCAGGCTCATCGCCACCTTCATTCCCCGCCAGATCAGAATCAGGAAGAGTATCAGCACCGCAATTCCGCCGATGAAACCCAGCTCCTCAGTAAGTATAGAAAAAATAAAATCAGTCTGAGGCTCCGGCACATAGCTGTATTTCTGCCGGCTCATCCCCAGCCCGAGGCCGCCCAGCCCTCCGGGACCAATCGCATAAAGGGACTGGATAATCTGATAGCCTGCGCCAAGCGGATCGGACCAGGGGTCAAGAAAGGCTGTAATCCGCTTCAGACGGTAAGGTGCAGCGGCAATCAGCCCGGCAAAGCCGAGCACCCCCAGCCCCCCGAGCGAGAGCAGGTGTTTCATCCGGGCGCCTGCCGTAAAGACCATCATAAGCGCCGCACCGAACATCACGGTGCCTGTGCCGAGGTCCGGCTGGAGCATAATCAGCGCGAACGCCGAGCCGATCAGGGCGAGCGGCGGCAGCAGGCCGCGCGTGAAGGTGGAGATGTCATAATCATCCTTGCCAAGCCAGTTGGCCAGGAACAGAATCATCCCCATCTTCATAAATTCGGAGGGCTGAATGCCGAAGCTGCTGATCCCCAGCCAGCTGCGCGCACCGCCGCGGACTACCCCGATGCCCGGAATTAAAACCAGGACAAGCAGGATGAAGCAGAGGATCAGTGCAGGCCGTGCAAACTTCTTCAGCACCGGATAATCCGTGTTGGCGGTTACGAACATTGCACCAAGGCCAAGTCCGGCGAACAGCAGCTGTCTTTTGACAAAATAAAACGAATCGCCATAATTGCGGAAGCCCAGGACAGATCCGGCGCTGTAAACCATCACCATGCCGATTGCCAGCAGGGCAAGTATGGGGATCAGCAGCCAGATGTCAGGCGCATGACGCGATTTGTTCATCAGGAGCACACCTCTTGCATCCGTAGTAGGGGCTTATCCACCCCCCTACTTAAAGGTTATGCACCGCCTCTTTAAAAATACGCCCGCGCTCCTCATAGGATGTAAACATATCCCAGCTGGCGCATGCAGGAGACAGGAGAACAACCTCTCCCGGTTCCGCGAGAGCGGAAGCCTCCCGCACAGCCTGCTGCAGCACGGCGGCGGCACTCTCCCCATTATCGACGGAGATGATATGCTTTACTCCTGCCATTGCGGCAACCTTCGCCAGCTTGTCCCGGGTCTCGCCCAGGACCACGATCCCTTTCAGGCCGCCCAGGACAGGCAGCAGCTCCATATAGTCGGAGCCGCGGTCAAGACCTCCGGCAATCAGCACCAGCGGCTGCTTGAAGGAGCCCAGCGCCATGGTTGTCGCTTTGGAATTGGTAGCTTTGGAGTTGTTGTAGTAGGCGGTACCCGCCTTCTCTGCCACATACTCCAGCCGGTGCTCAACACCGCGGAACGATGCCAGCACGCCGCCAAGCACGGCAGGATCTGCCCCTGCGGCAATGGCAATGCCGCAGGCTGCCAGCGCGTTCTCCACATTGAAGCGGCCGGGCAGACCGATTGAGCTGACCTTGGCTATCTCGGTTTCACTCTCGCTGTAATCGCGGTAAATGATCACCCGTTCCAGATCATCCTCTGTATCCGGCACATAAGAAGGCCGGACGAAGATTCCCTGGACCAGCTCCTCGGTCATCGAGAAGGGCAGAATACCTGCCTTGATATAAGGAACAAGCTCACGGCAGACCGGATCATCCCAGTTCAGCACCGCAGTGTCTTCGGGCTTCTGGTTGGCAAAGAGCTTCGCTTTGGAGGCCACGTAGTCCTCCATGCCGCCGTGATAGTCGAGATGGGTCTCCGTCACATTCAACAGCGCGCCAACCTTAGGGCGGAATGTCTCCGTTCCTTTAAGCTGGAAGCTGCTCAGCTCGACTACCATCCAGTTATCCTCGCTTGCCTCTTGCGCAGCCTGACTTAGCGGTGTGCCGATATTTCCGGCAACAATCGGGTTCATTCCGGCAGCGTCCAGCATTTTGCCCACCCAGGTCGTCGTTGTCGTCTTGCCGTTGGAGCCGGTAATGCCGATCATCGGCGCTTCACAGATAAGGTAAGCAACCTCCACCTCGGTTACAATTTCAATGCCGAGCTCCAGTGCTTTTTGTACCGGGGGCACGGAATACGGGATTCCCGGATTCTTCACTACAAGGCTTACGCCTTCATGAATCAGGCCGTCCGGATGCCCTCCGCATATAACAGAAATTCCCAAAGATTCCAATTCGGAAGCTTCGGGACTTTGCTCTCTTTCCTTTTTATCGTTGACCGTGACAACCGCTCCGCGTTCATGCAGTACTTTGGCCACCTGGACTCCGCTTTTTGCGAGCCCCAGGACGACCACCTCCCTGCCTTTGTATTCATCTGGATGCTTCATTCCTTACAACCCCTTGCTCAAGATTAGTCCTACAGCCGCAAGCAGCAGGCTTACCGCCCAGAAAGTCGTAACAACACGCCACTCCGACCAGCCTCCAAGCTCAAAATGATGGTGGATCGGGCTCATGCGGAAGATACGCTTGCCGCGTGTTTTGAAAGATGCCACCTGCAGCACGACGGACAGCATTTCAATTACGAATACACCGCCGATCACTACAAAGAGCAGCTCGCTTTTGGTCACAATGGCAATGGCCCCGATGGCGCCGCCGATTCCGAAGGAACCGAAATCCCCCATAAATACTTTGGCCGGATGGGCATTAAACACCAGAAACCCGAGCACTGCGCCGATCATTGCAGCCGCACATACCCCGGCGGCAATCGAAGTTGCCTGCATAGCTACAACTGCAAAGGCAGCAAGAGCGATTGCACTGACACCGGATAAAAGTCCGTCAACACCATCTGTGAAGTTTACAGCATTGGTGACCGCCATCATCATGATGATGATAAACGGATAATAGAACCAGGCGCCCCAGTCAAAGCTGATGTCCGTCCCCGGTATGCTGATTCCCGTATTGTGGCCGGCATTAAACAGCAGGATGCTCAGCACTATGCCTATCAGAAGCTGGCCCGCCAGCTTTTGGCGTGCCGTAAGCCCCAAGGAGCGTTTAAACGCAATTTTGATATAGTCATCCAGGAACCCGATCAGCCCGTAGCCGAGCGTAGCCACCAAAAGAACATAAAAATCCGAATTCACTACAGAAAACTTTAAGAAGGATAGCGTGAACGCCACCATAATGATAATGCCGCCCATAGTCGGTGTTCCCGCTTTTTTCAAATGGGATTGCGGTCCGTCGTCCCGTACCTGCTGTCCGAATTTCATTCTGCGCAGCAGCGGAATGAACAGCGGAGCGGCAATGACCGCAAGGATAAAGGATACAGCAATTGTCAGCAGCAGAAGTTGATAATCCATGGGTACACCCCCTCCAGTATTTATGTCTGTTTAAAATGTTCGTTAAGGCTGTTCAGCGTCTCTTCCAGGCGCATGCCTCTTGAGGCTTTGAACAGCACGATGTCCTTGGAGCTGCATTGGCTGTTCAGGGCAGCTGACAGCTCTGCCTTATCGGTAAAGGCCGATACCCGCTCAGGACCGAAGCTCTTGACTGCGGCTTCTGCCAAAAAGGCGGATAGCGGTCCATAAGTAAAGACCAGATCCGTCAAAGCCGGATCCAGATATCCGCCGATTTCCCGGTGGAAGTCAGCTTCCTCAGGCCCAAGTTCCAGCATGTCCCCCAGCACAGCAACCCGTTTGCCGTCTGTTTTCATAGACTGGAGCACATCAATTGCAGCCTTCATAGAGGTAGGACTGGCATTATAGGCATCGTTCAGCAGCGTCAGACCGGAGGCCGTTACGATGACTTCGATCCGCATGCCGGTCAGCTTGAGCCGTTTCAGCCCTTCTTCGATATTCGCCTCGCTAACTCCGTAATGCCGGGCAACCGCAAATGCGGCCAGTGCATTACTGACATTGTGGCGTCCCGGAAGCGGCAGTGTAAAAGCGCGCTCCTCAGCAACGTAGACGGTTGTAAACGTCATTCCCCCGATATGCGTCATCATCCCTGTCGGATAAACATCATTATCGGCGGCAAATCCGAAACGCACAGATTGCATACCTTCCGGCGCTTGGAAAGCAGCTTCTGCCATAACTTCGGCGAGCAGCGGTTCATCGCCATTATAGATAAGCAGTCCGCCAGGCTTTAATCCTTCAGCAATTTCCAGCTTGGCCCGGGCAATTTCCTTGCGGGAGCCCAGCTGCAGCAGATGCGATTCCCCTATATTTGTAATAACCGCAACGTCCGGAGCGGCAAGCGAAGCCAGCAGGGCAATTTCTCCCCGCGCGCTCATGCCCATCTCAAGTACGGCTATCTCGGTATCCTCGCTCATTGAAAGCACCGTAAGCGGCAGTCCGATATGGTTGTTGAAGTTTCCCTGAGTTTTATGAACCTTGTATTGTCCCTCCAGCAGGGATGTAACGATATCCTTAGTTGTCGTTTTGCCGTTACTGCCCGTTATACCTACAACCTGCGCGCCGGTTTCGCTTAGATAAGCGGCAGCCATCCTTTGCAGGGCAGCCAATGTATCCTCAACCAGAATGACCGCACCTTCCGGTGCAGCCCCCTTATCCCGCTGCCAGAGTGTGGCGCCAGCCCCGGCAGTGAGTGCCGCCGCACTGTAATCATGCCCGTCAAAATGGTCTCCCGCAAGCGGGACAAACAGGCAGCCTGATGTAATTTTGCGGGAGTCGGTAATGACTCCCGATATCTCCAGTTCCGGATCTGCAGCAGAACCTAATGTTCCTCCGCACATGTCAGCGATTTTTTGCAGCGTTCTTGTAATCAATAGCTTCGGCCCCTTATAACTTCTTTGGCGACAAGGCGGTCATCGAAATCATGAACCACTCCGCCGATCAGCTGGTAGGTCTCATGACCTTTCCCCGCAATCAATACTACATCGCCGGGGCTTGCCATTTCAATAGCCTTTCTGATCGCCTCCCGGCGGTCCGGAATCATCTCATAACGCTCCTGAGGAACCCCGTCTTCATTGAGGCCGGCTTCAATATCCTGCAGAATCTGCAGAGGGTCCTCTGTCCGCGGATTATCCGAAGTCACGAATACATGGTCGCTGTATTTCGCGGCAATCTTGCCCATAAGCGGACGCTTTGTCTTATCCCGGTCGCCGCCGCATCCGAATACGGTCAGCACCTTGCCGCCGGCGAACTCGCATACAGCCTTCAGCACATTCTCCAGTCCATCGGGCGTATGCGCGTAGTCAACAATAACAGCATAATCCTGCCCTTCGTCAACCGATTCCACACGACCGGCCACCCCTGCCACCGACTCCAGACTTGCTTTAATCTCTTCCAGCGGAATATCTTCGAGCAGTGCGGCGGTTATTGCAGCCAGGGCGTTATATACATTGAATTTGCCGACCATGCGCAGCGAAATATCAGCCTCTCCCTTAAACGTATCCACATGGAAAAATGTTCCTTTGGCTGTAATCGATATTTGCGACGCCCTGACGTTGGCGTTATTATCAATGCCGTATGTAATCACTTCCGCTGCAGTCTGGGCGGCAAAATAAGCGCTCGCTTCATCATCGGCATTCAGCACGGCGTACTTACGCTCTTCTTTCCAGGGTGAAATGACGTTGCCCAGACGGGAGAAGAACAGCCCTTTGGCCGCACGGTACTCCTCCATCGTATGATGGTAATCCAGATGATCCTGGGTCAGGTTTGTAAAAATCGCTGTACGATAGTCCGTGCCCTTCACCCGCCCCTGTTCAAGAGCATGGGAGGATACTTCCATGACACAGCATTCCACACCTTTCAGCGCCATATCGTTCAGTGTACGCTGCAGCTCAAGCGACTCCTGCGTCGTGCCGGAAGCCGGATAGGTCTGGCCGTCATATTGGAGCCGGATCGTGCCGATAAGCCCGGTCTTCAGTCCGTGATCGGACATGATCCGCTCAATCAGATAGGTGGTCGTCGTTTTGCCGTTCGTTCCGGTCACGCCGATCATTTTCATACGGCTGCTCGGTGAACCGAAGAAGGCATTTCCGAGTACGGACATGGCAAACCGGCAGTCATCGACGATCAGCTGCGGCAGCTCCAGATCCAGCTTCCGTTCAACTACGAGCGCTGCAGCGCCTCCGGCTGCCGCCTGTGGTGCATAATCGTGGCCATCCACCGTAAAACCAGGCAGACAGATAAACAAATCGCCGGGCTTAACCTTCCGGGAATCTGCCTGAAGATTAACAATCTCGGTTTCCCCGTCTCCATACAGGCGCGAAGCCGCAAGACAAGAAGATAATTCTTTTAATTTCATAACTAATCCCTCACTCTGCAATTTCGGATAAGAAGACTGGCCCTACCTCTATCATTGACTGGAATTCCCCATATAAATCCTGATAGTTGAGCCTTGTTCAACCCTCGCTCCGGCTTTCGGAGCCTGATTAATGACAGTGTTGCCGGTGCCTGAACGGGCTAACGTAAAGTTCATGTTCAGGTCCTCGTAAATGTCCTGGACTGTAGCTCCTGTTAGATCGGGAACGGTAACAATCGGAGTTTCACCTAATTTATAGGTTTTGGGAAGCTGGTCTGTTCGTTCAGGAACATTCAGATAATGCAGGGAATCCTCCAGTATGTTCTGTACGATCGGAGCAGCTACAACCCCCCCGAACTGTATTCCCTTTGGATTATCAACCGCAGTGTAAACTACAATCTGCGGATCATCCGCAGGAGCAAAGCCGATGAATGAAACGATGTGCTCGGTCGGAGAATAGCGGCCGTTAACTACCTTTTGTGCCGTCCCTGTTTTGCCTCCCACCCGGTAGCCGTCAATAAAAGCCGGCCGGCCGGTGCCTTTGGCAACCACGCTCTCAAGGGCAGCCCGCACCTTCTTCGAAGTTTCCTCCGAAATGACCTGCCGGACTTCCTTGGGCTGAACCTCGGATACAGTCTCGCCCGTCTCCGGATTGATCCAGGCCTTGGCCACATGCGGGGTATACAGCTTGCCGCCGTTAATCGCTGCTGATACCGCAGCAATCTGCTGAATCGGCGTTACCGAGACGCCTTGGCCGAAAGCGGTGGTGGCAAGCTCCACCGGTCCAACCTGGGACAGCTTGAACAAAATACCGCTGGCCTCTCCGTTCAAATCTATACCTGTTTTCGTGCCGAACCCGAAATCACGGATATATTTGAACAGCGTCTCCTTGCCGAGCCGCTGGCCCAGGGCGACAAACCCGGGGTTGCAGGAATTCTCGACCACTTCAAGAAAGGTCTGGCTGCCGTGCCCGCCCTTTTTCCAGCAGCGGAGTCTGGCGCCCCCGACCTCGGCATAGCCCGGATCAAAAAAACGCTCATTCTGCAAATCCACCTTGTTCTCCTCCAGCGCGGCTGCAAGTGTAATGATCTTGAAGGTGGACCCCGGTTCATAAGTCATCCAGATAGGCAGGTTGCGGTTATAAACCTCAGCATCATATTCCTTGTAAGCGCCCGGCTCATAGCCCGGCCGGCTGGCCATTGCCAGTATCTCGCCGTTTTTGGGGTTCATTGCAATCGACCATGCACCCTGGGCCTGATACTTCACCATCGCCTGATCCAGCTCACGCTCCATAATCGACTGGATCTGCTTATCTATGGTCAGCTGCAGGCTGAGCCCCTCCTGGGGTTCATTATATTTCTCGGAGGAGCCCGGCATCAGCCTCCCTCCTGCATCGGACAGATAGGAGACATTACCTGCAATACCCTTGAGCAGCTTATCATAAATGCTCTCTATGCCCGTAATCCCCTGGTTATCGATTCCGGTAAACCCGAGAATATGTGCTGCCAGATCACCATAAGGATAGTACCGTTTGTTGTCCTCAGCCACAACGATGCCCGGCAGCTGCAAATCACGGATGCTCGCGGCAAGCTCCATCGTAATTTTGCGGCCGCCGGGCTGTAGCTTAACCGATGACTCACGTTTGGACATCAAAGTGACCAGCTTCTCTTCAGTCATGCCAAGGAGCGGAGCCAGCTGCTGTGCTGTCTTCTGCTTATCCTTAACCTGCACGGGAACGGCATAAACCGTAGGCGAGCTGACATTATAAGCCAGTGCCACACCTTCACGGTCCAGTATCTCTCCGCGCTTGGCGGTATAAGGAATATTGCGGCGCCACGACTCTTCCGCCTTGGCGCTCAGCTTCTCGCCCTGATAGAGCTGCACATAGGCAAGACGTACAGCCAGTGAACCGAATAACACAGCCAGTCCCAGCAGTGTCCACAGCATTCTCCGCCGGGTTACAACCTTAGAAACCTTCATACCGCGTTCCCCCGCTTTCCCTCGTAATAGACATGATAGACATGATCTCTTATCTTCATGACTATTCGGGACAAACAGGGGTTAGAACAAGCCTCATTTGCGGGCAAAGTGAGATATCCATTAGGCTGAATTTGTAATGAATTTTTAGCCGCCTGTATCTCCGACATCCGCTGTTTCTTCTTCCGCTGTAGATACCGGAATATCTTCACCGTATTCATTGATCGGACTCAGCTTCAGCTGTACCAGCTTTTTGCCGTTTGAAGTGGTTTCCGTCTGCTCGGTAACATATCCTTCACCCTCTACTGAAATACCTACCTTCAACAGATTGAGCACCTCGAGCGCATCCCGCAGCGACTGTCCTTTAAGATCAGGAATAGAGGCCTGATCGCTTTTCTGGCTTAACAAATAGATTCTCTGCCCCGCAGCGAGCAGCGTCTCTGCTTCCGGATACTGGCTGACGACACTGCTGCCGCTACCGACCGTTTCGAAATCAAAGCCCTGATCTATCAGAAATTTTCTGGCTTCCTGCATCGTTTTACCTGTCAGATCAGGCGCGGAGCGCTGAACAGAAGATGTAGTTTTGCCGGTTACAGAGGCACTGCTTCCATCGTCGGTTGTAACTTTAGGAACCCCCATATAAGGCAATGCCTCGGATACAATCTCTTTGAACACCGGACCTGCAGCAGCACCACCGCCGACAGCATCAGCAGGCTCATCAATGACAACATAGACGGCAATCTTCGGGTTGTTAGCCGGTGCGTAGCCGAGGAAGGAAGAACGCACTTTGTCGCGGTCATACCCGCCCTTACCGTCAGGCTTAATTGCAGTACCGGTCTTGCCCGCCACTCGGTAGCCCTCAATGTAGGCATGGCGTCCGGTTCCATGGTCCAGGTCTGCAACTACCTGCTCCAGATAGCTGCCGGTTTCCCTGGCACTTTCCTCGGAAATAACCTGGCGTACCACCTGCGGCTGGGTTACTGTAGTTTTGCCGGTGTTGGGATCGGTAGTCTCCTTAATTACGTGAGGCACCATCAGTTTACCGCCGTTGGCGATGGCCGACATGGCAGTAAGCTGCTGAATCGGAGTCACCTGTACCTTGCCGTGCCCGTATGCGATCGTCGCGTTTTCTGAAGCATTGTTCGGTGTCGGATTAACAAGTCCACTGATTTCACCTGGCAGATCAATACCAGTAGGACTGTTAAATCCGAAATCATCAACGTATTGCAGCAGTCTCTCCGGACCAAGCATTTCATACCCGAGCTTGACGAAGGCAACGTTACTTGAACGCTTCACGCCTTCCAAAAAGGAGATTTCCCCATAACCGCTTCTATTCTGGTCGTACAGCGGCTTTCCGTATCCCTTAATACGGATAGAACCGGACTTAAAGGTTGCATCTGGATCGAACAAATTCTCCTCCACCGCTCCGGCAAGCGTTACAATCTTGAAGGTGGAGCCAGGCTCAAATCTAGTTTTGATGGCATGGTTAAAAAATACTCCGGGATCAGAGGCATACTTCCAGAATTCATTAGGATTAAAGGTCGGCATATTGGCCAGACCGAGAATTTCCATCGTATTTGGATCAGCGGCAATAACCGTTATACTCTTGGGCTTGTACTGGTCATATGCCTTCTGCATGGCTTCTTCAATGTAACGCTGAATTGTACTGTCAATAGTCAGCTTGATATTGGTTCCGTTAACTGCAGGCTGATAGGTATCCTGGGAGTCCGGCAGTTTGATCCCTTTGCCGTCACTCTGATAGTAGAGCTTTCCGTTAGTCCCCTGAAGCTGTTTGTTAAAATAACTTTCCAGCCCCATGATGGCTTCGCCGTCACGGTTCGTATATCCCAAAATATGCGCAGCAAGAGTACCTTTGGGATAATAGCGCTTCTGCTCCGTAATCAGACCGATTCCGGTTTCGAGTGTGTTATGTTTCTCCTCCAGCTCTTTATTGAACTCTTTCACTTTATCCGCGAGCTCTTTATCAATTTTCCAGCCTTCATTGCGGATTTCGCGGTTCTTCAGGTAATTGCCGCTGTCATCCTTGGCCTCCACCAATTTCTTCAGCTCAGCCTCCGGCTTGCCCAGCAGGTCATGGAGTCCCTTGATGACCTCTTCCCCGATTCCCTTTTCAGCGATGACCTGAGGGTTTACAACGACTGTATACGCCGGCACATCACTGGCCAGAACACTACCGTTACGGTCTTCAATGGTACCACGCTTCGCTTTGATAACCGAGGTATGTGCCCACAGGTTAACGGCCTTTTCATGCCAAAAATCATTCTGCATGACCTGAATCCAGAATACCCGGACGACTAAAACAAGAAAAAAGAGGGTAATACACCCTCCTATAAACAGCGTGCGAAGTTTTATTCTCTTGACCATAAGGTAACCTCACAAACTCTATTATTGCAGCCTCACCAGGACCGCTAATTGTCGTTTTCGTCAGCTGCCTTACCGTTTGCAGACACATAGATTGCAGAGTCTTCCGGAGGCTGGATATAGCCCAGCTTCTTGGCTTTCTCGGCAACCAGCTGTTCCAGCGTCTGCTTTTCCATCTGATAGGTGGCAATTTGTTTCTGTGTCTCTGCAATGGTGCTGTCCAGCTTTTGAGCCTGCAAATTCAAATCATAAATATGGACGTAACGCCAAATCAGGGCGACAGCCACCAGTACAAAAGCCGCCAGCGTCAGCATATAAATCAGCTTTTCCTGCGTCGGCAGCACCATCCGTCTGGTGACGACTTTCGTCTTCTCGCGGTAAAGCGGGTTTACCTCTTGTTTTCTCTTAGGTTGAACTGCTAAATTGCCGCGGGTATAGGCCATCTCTCTGACTCTCCTTTATCGTCGTTTTATAACTTCTCTGCAACGCGCAGTTTTGCTGAACGGGCACGCGGGTTCTGCTCAAGCTCTTCCTCGGAAGGCACCAGCGGCTTACGGTTAACCAGCTTTAAGGTGCCTTCAGCGCCGCATACGCAAAACGGAAAGTCAGGCGGGCAAGTGCATCTGCTTAAATAGCTGCTGAAAATCTGCTTGCAGATCCTGTCCTCCAGCGAATGGAACGTAATAACAGAGACTCTTCCTTCAGGCGCGAGACAGCGTACAGCTGCATGCAGACCTTCTTCAAAAGCGCCCAGCTCGTCATTTACGGCAATTCTAAGGGCCTGAAAGCTGCGTTTTGCCGGATGTCCGCCTGTTCTGCGCGCCGCTGCCGGAATTCCTTCCTTGATCAGCTCCGCCAGCTCGCCGGTACCTGTAACCGGCTGTTCCTCGCGTCTTTCCACAATCTTCCGGGCAATCCGCCGTGAGAATTTCTCTTCCCCATACTGGAAAAGCACCCGGGCAATTTCCTGCTCAGGCCATGTGTTGATAATTTCGGCTGCTGTCAGCTCTGCGGACTGGTCCATCCGCATATCAAGCGGGGCATCATGATTATAGCTGAATCCCCGCTCCCCTTCGTCAAACTGGGGCGAAGATACGCCTAGATCATACAGTATGCCGTCTACCTGCGGAACGCCGTCCTTTTGCGGAACAAAAGGGAGACTCTTCAAGACCTGTTCAAGGTCACGGAAGTTGGTCTTAACAAGCACCACTTTCTCCCCGTATGCTGCCAGCCGTTCCTTAGCATTCTCAAGAGCCCAGTCGTCCTGATCCAGACAGATCAGCCGGCCGTTGCCGCTAAGCTTGGACGCTATCAGAGAACTGTGTCCGGCTCCTCCAAGTGTGCAGTCGACATATATGCCATCCTCTTTGATGTGCAGCCCCTCTGTCGCTTCTTCCTTAAGCACCGTGATGTGGTGAAACAAGCTGCATCCCTCCAGGGCAGTATTCGAATTGTGTACGTGTGTTATAAGTCAAAATTGAAATCAACCAATTTCTCGGCAATTTCGTTGAACGATTCCTCTGATTGTTCGAAGTACTGTTCCCATAGCTCTTTGTTCCAGATTTCCACCCGGTTCGAAACGCCCAGAATAACACAGTCCTTTTCCAGCTTGGCATATTGCCGCAAATTCCCCGGCAGATTAACCCTGCCTTGCTTGTCCCATACACATTCCGTCGCTCCCGAGAAAAAGAAGCGGCTGAAGGCACGGGCATCCGATTTCATCAGTGAAAGGCTTTTGAGCTTTTGCTCCATGATTCCCCATTCTTCCATGGGATAAACAAATATGCAGGAATCGAGGCCGCGGGTCGCGACGAATGAGGCACCGAGCAATTCACGGAATTTAGCCGGGATAATGATCCGGCCCTTGTCGTCAATGCTATGCTGGAACTCCCCCATAAACATCGGTTTACCCACTCCTTGTTACCGATTCCCCACTTTGCCCCACTTTACACCACCTAAGCATAATAGATTCGCTATTAAAAATCAAAACCCTTTTTCATAGCCGAGGTAATTTTTTCTTATTTGTCAAGTCATCATTTCTACAATTCTTTGCAGTATTATTCGGCCTTTTTTCTTAAATAATTTCAAATCAGTAACGAATAAAAGTGTATTTCCGCATAAAAGGGGGTACATATTATCATGATTCCGAATAAACCCGGACTTAAGACGGATAAATACAGGAGAAACAGCATGGGTATATCTATCGGGGAAATACAAAAGCGGCAGACTGACTTTAACAGCTTACCGGCGCATATTGTCCATCAGACAGCAAAATACCCGGGCCGCTGTAATGGCTTCCGGGCATTTTACAGATCCTCACACCATTTAATTAATCATTCAGATTCCAGCTGTCGAGATATTCAACTTGAGCAGGAGTCAGGCTGTCAATCGAAATTCCCAGGCTCTCCAGCTTGTAGCGGGCTACCTGCTCATCCAGCTCGTAAGGAACATTTTCCACTTTGACACCGATGTTTTTGTAATTGTCGTTTACATATTTGAGCGACAGTGCCTGCAGGGCAAAAGTCGTATCCATAATTTCTGCCGGGTGACCGTCCGCCGCGCCGAGATTAACCAGTCTGCCTTCAGCCAGCAGATAAAGCTTGCGTCCGTCCTTGAGCTTATATTCTTCGATATTTTTACGCACTGTACGCTGGGATACGGAACGCTCGGACAATTCAGGCTTGTTCACTTCCACATCGAAATGCCCGGCGTTGCAAAGAATCGCTCCATCCTTCATCACATCATAGTGCTCACCGCGGATGACATAACGGTTACCGGTTACGGTAACGAAGAAATCCCCATGCTTGGCTGCTTCCAGCATTGGCATGACCTGGAATCCGTCCATATGCGCTTCAACAGCCTTGATCGCATCTACTTCTGTTACAATTACATTCGCTCCGAGACCCTTGGCACGCATGGCTACACCTTTACCGCACCAGCCGTATCCGACTACAACCACCGTTTTGCCGGCTACAATCAGGTTGGTTGTGCGGACAATGCCGTCCCAGGCTGACTGGCCTGTGCCATAACGGTTATCGAACAAATACTTGCAGTAGGCATCATTAACAGCTACCATCGGGAACTTCAGGATACCCTGCTTCTGCAGCGCCTTAAGACGGATGATGCCCGTAGTTGTCTCTTCTGCACCGCCGCGGATATTCTCCATCAGATCCGGGCGCTCCGAGTGCAGCAGTGTTGCGAAATCGCCGCCGTCATCAATAATCAGATCCGGCTTGCTTTCCAGCGCTCTGATGTTCAGAGCCTTGAATTCCTCCGGAGTCGGATTATATTTGGCGAATACTGTAATTCCGTCTTCGACAAGCGCTGCACAGACATCATCCTGCGTAGAAAGGGGATTGGAGCCGGTAATTGTCACTTCAGCGCCGCCGGCCTGGACTACCTTTGCAAGATATGCTGTCTTTGCTTCCAGATGCAGCGTAATCGACACCTTCAGCCCCTTGAACGGCTGCTCAGCTTCGAATTGCTCACGGATACGGTTCAGAACCGGCATATGCTGGCGTACCCAGTCGATTTTGAGATGGCCCTCAGGGGCCAGCGACATATCTGCTACGATACTGTTTTGCTTCGACAATGAACTCATTTGAAAACCTCCCGAAAGTTGGATTCACTCATTTCCCTACATATATAATATACGGTGCGTTCCACTGAAGTCGGCAGGCATCTCCATCAGCTCATCCAGCCAGGACAGACCATAGCGGTTCAGGTAGTACATCACGTTGTATACTCTCTCCTGCAGCTTGCCCGCAGGCATCAGTGAGAGCTCGATCCGTTCCCACTGACGCAGGGCAGCTTCATTCTGCTTCTCCATTGCATCCTGGGCTTTTGTCTGTAAAAAGGAAATCTGGTCGATAATTTTCTCTTTGTTGTTCTGGCCCAGCTTGAGCAGCCCGGCCTGAATAGTCCCCAGCTGTTCAATCAGCGGCTCATAAATCGCTGTAAAAGACTCCTTAACCTCGTTGAACCGGGATTCAAGCTTCAATTCATCCTGGGCAGCCAGCCATTCCTTGCGTCTGTCCTCAAGGCCGGCATACACATCATTGAAGGAAAGCCCGTATTTATTCATATGCTTATGCAGTGTGCCCTCAATGATCGTAAAGGACATGCGCGGCATAATAAGCGGCATCCGGTCTCCTACAACGCCAAACGCCACATGCGGTATTGCCCAATACGCAATCTCCCCCTGCCCCAGCACAGTGGCCAGCACCGGCAGAACATAATTCTGCATCAGCGGGCGGGTTAAGACGTTGTTGCTGAACCGCTCGGGATGTTCCTTCAGCACCGACAGCAGCTCGTCCCGAGTAAAAGAAACCGTTCCTTTGCGGTCACTGAATCCGTCATCTGTCTTATGCAGCAGGAGCCGCGCACCCTCATGGATATAAAAGAGATTCGCGTTGCCAGGCGTTACCTCAGCCTGCAGCTCGTAACCGGCAGCTGTAATGTTCTCTGCAGCCTGCTTATAAGCTACCTCCAGCTCATCGTTCCGTTCAATCAATGTAGCGAAGAAAGGACGCTCAAGAGCACGCAGTGCGGGATCTGCAGAATCCAGCAGAACCAGTCCGAATCTGCCGAACAGTGAACCCATCAGCTTGGCAAAAGCATCGCTCATACAGCACGCTGTCTCCGCTGATTTGCGGATAAACTCCATAATCTGCGGTTTAAATTCACTCTCCTGCAGCATACCGTCCAGCAGCTCAGTCACTTGTTGCCAGCCATCCGGCCCTACTGTAATCGCGCTGACTGAAGCCCGCGGTCCTTCAGGCTTGTCTACTTTTAGTTTGGAAATTTCTCCGGTCCTGCTTAATACAAAAGTATGGTTAACCTCATCCCAGTCATGATCCTCACCGGCGATCCAGAATAACGGGACCACAGGCCGCCCAAGCTGTGCAGCAGCTTCTTTGGCAGCTAGAATTGCCGTTACCGCCTTATATATAACAAAGAGCGGTCCGGTAAACAGGCCGCTCTGCTGTCCTCCTGTAATGACCAGTGTTCCGGGCTGTTCCAGCAGAGCTAATGCCGCCATCACTTCCGGGTAATTATTATGCTGCTGATTATAGCCCCGCAGGACCGAAGTAACCTCGATGCGGCTGGCACGCTGAAGCTCTGTACTGTCCAGCCATTCTGCCCGTTCCCTCCGGCTCATTTCGTTTCGGAAATCCCCGCCGTACAGCTTATCCACTGCTTCATAATGCCCTATATAGTCGCGTGCGAGCTTAGACCCGCCCGGTAACGGTTCCGGTACTACATTCATCTGCAATTGCCTCCTGTTCTACTCTGTCTGCTATATATGTAAACATACATCTAGTCCATAAACTCTATATGATTGTATCCAAAGTAACGGCGCGCGTCAAAGAAATCCGTCTGACGCATAACAGGCGGGAGCTCAACGCTCCCGCCTGCATCGGTACAGCTGTATGATTTAAGCAAATCCTTTGGCAACAAAATGGCCTTTGGAAACTTCAACAAGCTCAAAGTCACTGTCATTTGATTTTTCGCTGGCTGCATATATCGGGCTGCCAAGCTCACCCTGTAAATGAATCCGCTTTTTGTTTGCTTCCACCTCTGGATCCGGCTCAGGAATCGCCGAAAGCAACGATTTGGTGTAAGGATGGAGAGGGTTGGCATACAGCTCTTCACTCTCTGCCAATTCCACCATTCTGCCCAGGTACATAACCGCTACACGGTCACTGATATGCTTAACCATGGACAGGTCATGCGCGATAAACAGATAAGTCAAGCCCAGACGATCCTGCAGCTCTTTAAGCAGGTTGACAACCTGTGCTTGGATCGACACGTCAAGTGCAGAGATCGGCTCGTCACAGACGATGAATTTAGGATTTACTGCAAGTGCACGGGCAATCCCGATACGCTGGCGCTGTCCGCCGGAGAATTCATGCGGATAACGGGTAGCATGGTCATGATTGAGACCAACCATATCCAGCAGCTCTTCAATCCGTTTTTTACGCTCGGCGCGGCTTCCGCCCATGCCGTGAATATCCAGTGCTTCACCGATAATATCAGAAATCGTAAAGCGCGGGTTCAGCGATGCGTACGGATCCTGAAAGATCATCTGCATATCGCGCCGCATAGCTTTCATCTTACCAGGTGACAGCTTGTAAATATCCGTACCATTGTATTTCACGCTTCCGGCAGTCGGTTCATACAGACGGAGAACCGTACGGCCAGCAGTAGTTTTACCGCAACCGGATTCGCCTACCATCCCAAGGGTTTCGCCTTCACGGATGGAGAAATTAATATTATCAACAGCCTTAAGAACTTTACCCTTGCCCACATTAAAATATTTCTTAAGACCTTCAACTTCAATAAGGTTCTTACTCAAACGTACTGCACCTCCTTGGCCATCGAATGAATATTTCAGCGGTGCTCCATATGCGTTCCGCTGAATTCCGTGACGCCGGGACTAAACCGTCTGCCCGTATGCATTGCTTAGCTGCAACGCGCAGAGCACGGACAGCCGCCGGCGGCATAATCAGATCGGGGGAACCGATGAATGAAATCAGCAGCCCGCCCTACATTTAGTTCTTTTGCGGCAGTTCATTCATGATATTCATGATTGGCTCATACCACTGAAGAATTCGTGGGGATATTGGTTAAAGCGAGCCTCAGCATAATGATGCCGGCTATTTCAAGAATCTCAATACCTTTTTTCGCTTCGGCCGCTGACTTTTCTGATGTTAGATCAAAACTTCGTTTATCTGTTTGCCCAAATTGATCGTCAGGTTCAAGAAGTCACCGGGTCTTGAAATATCATGCCAATATCTTCACCGCGAATACTTTTAATTTCTTTCAAAATTTATTCCACAGACCGTTTCCTGATCCGGCTATTTTTTCAGCTTAGGGTCGAGCGCATCGCGCAGTCCATCACCAAAAATGTTAAAGGAAAGCATGGTCAAGCTGATTACCAGCGCCGGGAAAATCATTCGCCACGGATAGTACAACCATCCAGTCAACGAGTCATTAATCATAGAACCCAGAGAGGCAACCGGTGCCTGTACACCCAGTCCAAGGAAGCTCAGGAACGCTTCAGAGAAAATTGCGCTTGGAACGGAAAGGGTAACGGTAACGATGATAGGCCCCATCGCGTTAGGAAGCAGATGTTTGAACAGCAGGCGTTTCCAGTCAGCCCCCATAGAGCGGGAAGCCAGAATGAATTCACGGCTCTTCAGCTGCATAATTTCGCCACGAACAATCCATGACATGTTGATCCAGCCTGTAATTGTAAGGGCCAGGATGATAGTCCACAAGCTCGGTTCAAATACTACGAGCAGCATAATTACTACAAGCAAGTAAGGGATCGAGTACAGGATTTCGGAGAATTTATTCATTATGGTATCGACACGTCCGCCGAAGAAGCCCATAATACCGCCGTAAATAACACCGAAGATCAAGTCAATACATGCAGCGGCAAGACCAACGATCAGGGAAATACGGGCCCCCATCCAGGTACGGACAAACACGTCACGTCCGAAATCATCTGTACCGAATAGGTGCTCCAGGGACGGCGGCTTATTCGTACTCATCAGATCATTTGAGTCATACGTGTAAGGAACCAGGTGTGGTGCTACAATGGCCATAATAATAATCACAAGCATAATAATCAACGCTGTCATTGCCATCTTATTCTGACGCAGACGCTCCCACGCATCCTGCCAGGCGGAAAGGCTTTCACGCTGAATTACTTCTGCTTCTTTGTCATTAATGTCAATTTTACGAAAGTCCTCAGGCTTCAGTTCAACCTGTTTAACCATATTGTCATTAACAGCCAACGTTAGTCCCCCTTTCTGCCAGCAAGTTTGATTCGCGGATCAATGGCAACATAAGCAACGTCCGTAAGGAAACGTGCAACCATCAAAATGACGCCGTAGAAAATGGTGATCCCCATAATAATCGGATAATCACGGGTATTAATAGCTTGAACGAACTGTTTACCAATACCGCCGATACCGAAGATTTGTTCGATAACGACCGATCCGGTAATAATGTTTGCAGTCATTGGTCCCACATAAGTGATTACCGGCAAAATACCATTACGCAATACATGGCGGGATACAATCGAAAACCAGCTGAGGCCCTTTGCCTTTGCTGTCTTGATATAATCGGAATGTAATACCTCCAGCATACTGGAACGGGTAAGACGGGCTATTACCGCTATCGGGGATGCAGTGAGTGCCATTACCGGCAGGAAATAATTCATCGGCCCTTTGAAGCCCATTACAGGGAATATTTTCCAGTGATAAGCCAGCAAATATTGAAGCAATGAAGCCACAACAAAGCTCGGTACCGCAATACCGAGAACAGCTAAAACCATAGCGACATTATCAATCAGCTTCCGGTGATACAGCGCCGCAAGCATCCCCAATGCTACACCTACAATTATTGCTACAATAATAGCAACAACCCCAAGCTTAAGTGATGAGGAGAAGGTCTGTCCGATAATGTGGGTTACATCCTGATTCAGCATTTTCATTGAAATGCCCAGGTCACCCTTCAGAATGTTTTTCAGGTAAAGCACGTACTGCTCCAAGACGGGCTTGTCCAAATTATACTGCGCATACAAGCGCTGCAGAATTTGTTCAGGAATTTTTTTCTCGGATGTAAACGGATCGCCCGGAATTGCTTTCATTAGGAAAAAGGTTGCAGAAATCAATACAAACAGCGAAACAACCATGTGGAGAAATCTGTTGAAAATATAACGAAACATGCCCGTCATCACCTCCTTCGACATTTTTTTACTTACCTATTGTAAGGAAAAAACATCGATTTGTCTATTTGACCAAATATCCATTTTTTCCAAATAATCACACTTAGTACCTTATACAAAAAAAAGGGATATATATGGAATTCCACATATATATCCCGAAGTAATATAAGAACTTCAGACTATTATATTACTGTATTAGGTTAATTTAATTTATCCTAGTGCTCGAGAAGATAAGCACGGGACAGATCGATTGCACCACTGAAGTCGAGAGTAACACCTTTGAGGTACTCTTTAGTCAGGGAGTTGTTTGTGTAGTAGTAGATTGGAATGACAACCATGTCATCCATCAGGATTTTTTCAGCAGCTGCGAACTTCTCTTGACGAACTGCATTGTCTGCAGAAGTCTTAGCTTCTTGGATCAGTTTATCGTAGTCAGCATTGGAATAACCGCTATCGTTATTACCGCCGCCAGTTACCCACATATCCAGGTAAGTCATTGGATCATTGTAATCCGCGGACCAGCCGGCACGTGCTACTTGGTAGTTCAGGTTGTGTCTGTCTTCGATGAAGACACCCCACTCTTTGTTTTCCAGCTTAACTTCAACGCCGAGAGCTTTTTTCCATTGGTCAGCGATGGCTACAGCAATTTTCTGGTGGCCTTCACTTGTGTTGTAGGTAACTGTGAATTCAAGTTTATCCAAACCTTCTTCTTTCAGACCTTCATCAAGCAATTTCTTAGCTTCTGTAAGATCTTCAGTGAAGTATTGGGAATCAGCAACTTGAGCACGGTATTCCTGTTCATTACTTTGGATACCTGGAGGTACGAAGCCGAATGCCGGCAGTTGTCCACCCAGAGTGATGTTATCGATAATTGGCTGACGCTCAATCGCCATTGCCAATGCTTTACGGATCTTAGCATTAGTGAAAGGTTTTTCGGTTACGTTGAACTGGTAGTAGTAAACGCTCGCGATACCTTTTCTTGCAAATTCGTTAGGAAGTTCTTTTTCAACGATTGGCAGCTGTTCAGTTGGAATTTCACCAATTGGACCGCCTGCACGGTCAAGCTCACCGTTCTTGTAGCTGAGCAGCTCAGTTGCGCCACTGTTTACGATGGAGAAGTTGATTTGTTGTGCTTTGATATCATCAGCAGCGTAGTAAGATGGATTCTTAGTTACTGCCAAGGATTGACCAGTAGTCCATTCAGTCAATGTGAAAGGACCGTTAGTGATTTGTGTATCCACTGCAGTTGCCCATTTAGCATTGTCCTTAACAGAGCTGTGTACTGGATAGTACGTATAGAAAGACAGCAGACCCAGGAAATAAGGTGTTGGGTTAGCCAGAGTTACTTCAAGCGTTTTTTCATCGATTACTTTAATACCAACCTGGCTGAAATCAGTGATTTTACCAGTGTTGAAATCTTCAGCGCCTTTAATGTAGTACAACTGGTAAGCATAAGGGGCTGCTTGTTCAGCATTTGGATCAAGGACGCGTTGCCATGCGAAAGCGAAGTCGTTAGCAGTTACAGCGTCACCGTTGCTCCATTTGGAATCACGAAGATGGAAAGTGTACACGAGGCCGTCAGCGGAAATATCCCAGGATTCTGCAACGCCTTCTTCAGCTTGTCCTGTTTCTGCATTTTGACGGGTAAGTCCTTCATACATCAATTTCAGAATAGCATTAGATGTGCTATCTTGAGCTTGTTGCGGATCAAAAGTAGGAGGCTCAGAGCTCAAATTAATTTTAAGCGTCTGGTCAGCAGCCAACTTCTCTTCACCAGTGTTACCTGTGTTCGTGCCTGCATTGTCACTCGGCGCATTAGTCGCCGCTGTGTTGTTGCCGCTGCTTGCATTGTTGTTACCGCCGCAGCCGGCAAGCACTGTGCCGATTACGAGAACCAATGCAATCATGAGCAAAAGACTTTTACTCTTTTTCATCTAGCAGTTCCCCCTAAATAGAATGTGGTATATGGTTTATGATTATACAACCAGTGGTCAAAAAAATCTAGAGCAATATTTTCTGAAAACACATTTTTTTTAAAACTTAAAAATTTTGTGACAGTGACGCTTCACCGGAGCAGTGGAACATTACATCGCTTGTGATATGTATTGAATAAGGACAATGAACAAAAAAAGTACATAAAGAACACCCAAAAAAAAGAACGCCAGCCGCCAAACCGCCCGGAATAGCCGCCTTCCATCCACCTTCCCTTTGATCCGGTTCTGGGCTCCGCCAATCAGTCCGGCGGATATTAATACAATAAGCAGTATAAAATAAAACCCGAATTTAGCATTGAAGAGAAGATTAAATAATGCCGAAACCGAAAGCAATAAAAATAAAGTCGTCACATCCATTGCCAGCAGCAAAGTCTTTTTCTTATCCTTCCTGAGCCCGATTCCGATGAAATAGACAATTAAAAAAGGAACAACCGGAATGACACCCAATGTGACAAATGAATTTTGCAGCAGCTCCAAACAGCGTCACCTCTCTCTCGCACTCATGCCTTCGACAAGCTGGCAAATCCAGCGGTGCAGTGGAACCTGAATTCCCCGGCGCTCAGCCATCTCCACAATACTGCCGTTAATCCAGCGGATTTCCGTCTCCCTTGAGGCAAGTACATCGGCCAGCATGGAGGAGATATTGTCCGATGTAGCCCGGCATACTTCAAGGATATGCTCCCAGGCATCTTCTTCATAGGCAATTCCGCAGGCATCATAAACGGCAACTGCTTCGGCATACAATTCCTTCATCAGCTGCACCCGCTGCCCGGAGGCCAACAGCCCGCCGTTCTGTATGCGCCACACCGCGGTCAGCGGATTGATCACAGCATTGATCAAGAGCTTCCGGTAAATCAGGGTATTCACTTTGTTCGACATAGAGGCGGAAAATCCTGCTGCCAGGAGGGCATCCGTAAAACTTCTTGCAGCTGTGTATGACAGCCCGTCCGTTTCAGTATTAGTATGACCATCGTCTTCCTGCCCTATGTATATTTCTCCTCTTCCGGTATGAATTACTTCCGTAGAAGTTTCTCTCTTGGCTCCATCAGTAGTCACTGCAGCCCACACTAAGGCATTCGGCAGCAGCTGCCGGAGCTTCTGAAGATGGCCGTACCCGTTTTGAAAGCAGACAACATTCATGCTTCTGCTATACAAAGGAGCCAGTATTTTCGGCAGCTCCTGATGAAGAGCCTCCTGTTTGAGTGTAAGTGCCACCCAGTCTCCGGGCTCATGCAGATAAGTATCGGCAAAGGCATTTGCGGAGGAAGCAAAAAACGCCGTTCCCGGAATAACGATGGGTGCAGCCCTGTCCCGGGAGCTGACCGTTAATCCGTCTTTATTGAGAGCATCGGCCTGTTCTTTACTCCTGCACCATAATCTGACGTCTTGTCCGGCATGGATCAGTCTGCCTGCCAGCAGCAGTCCTATTGATCCCGCTCCAATAATATCTATTTTCATGAGCGCTTACGCATCCTTCCAATAATTTCCCCCATTATAGCCTGCTGCTGACCGGAAATGCAAAGCACCTGCTATAACAAACGTATTCTTTATGAATAAAACAATAAAAAGCCGCAAAACGCTTGCCTTTCGGCATTCGTCAGCAGCTTTTAACGGGGAAGAGGACTATTCCATCCGTTCCAGGTTTCCGTTTGCATCCATTTTAAACCTTGTTTTCATTTCTTCTTCTTCTTCATTCAAAAAGGCCAGTCTGCGCGCCCGGTCCATGATCTGGATCAGCGCCTTGTAATCATCATTGACGACGCGGTAATCGCTTTGAGCCAGGTTAACCTCTTTGGACAGCCGCTCGTTCTCCGCCCGGAGCTCCGTCAGTTCATCTTCCTTATCCCGGAGATCGCGTTCCAGCATTTTCAGCTGACGGCCCGCCTCCTGAAAGGTCCCTTTCCACTGCCTGAGAAACCGGATGACCGCATCAATAGATAAGGAGCTTTCATTCAGGTTGTCACTTCGGCCGTACTCCTCTTCAATGTCACCAAGAATCAGGCCGGCTACCTGAGCTCCCCTGTTTACCGGCTGTTTTTTCAGATAACTCCGCTTCTGGCGCTGGCCTTTGGCGATGCCGATGGCATCCTCATAGCTTTTACGGACACAGCTGTTCCAGCGGAATCCGCAGGCTGCCGAGGTTCTCCCGATTTTTTCCCCCACCTCTTCAAAAGCGGCAAGCTGGGTACTGCCTTCCCGGATATGACGCAGCGTTATTTCGGCCAATATCAAATCATCTTCCGCACTCCAAGCATCCTGTCTAACGGCTGTCATAAAGCCTAACCCTCCTAACAACATCTTGAAATAACCATCTTCATAACCGGCAGCTCCGCCGGATAGTGAATAGGGATAAAAGCTGCTTACTCCATTTCTATGCCCCTGATAGAGTTCATAGAATCTATTTGATACTAAATTGTATTTCCATTTTGTCTCCACATCATACGCACAGCGTTACATTTTCCCGTTAAAGAATATGTCAACAGCAAAAATCATATTTATTATATAATTACATATTTTTTTCATTGTATTCGTTTACAGTTTTTTGACGAACAGGTATAATAGATCCAAAGAGGTGCTTTTCGGGAATCATTTCTAAGAAGGGGGATACTCTCTTGGACCGTATGTTCCGCGTATTGGGATTCTTCACACTCGTCATCGGGCTCATGGCTTTCGCTGGCGGTTTGACTGAAATGGCTTTACTCTTCTTTTTGCAGACCGCTTTTTTTGTGGTGCTGGGTTATATGAAATTTACCGAAAAAACGTATATCCTGCTCTTCTGGGGTTATATGATCGTAACGTTCACGGGATTCAGCTACTGGACAGTCTTTCAGATGGGGCTGCCGCTGTAACATTGATAATCAGTTCAAAACGGAGGTGCTCCTTGATTCAAGGAACAGCCTCCTTTTTTTGAAAGGCCCGCAAAGTAACGGATTCGGCTTCTTTCGTCAAGGCTCCACTTTGTGGGGTTATTTTGTATGTGCTCTTATAAGGAAACAGGGTATGATATTTTAACAGGACAAAACATAGTATTAGTACATACCCGTCTATTCCGCAAAAGGTGGTGGTGTAGTGCTCTTCCGCAACAAATCAATGCGAAGGTTTGTCATTGTGTTCATTCTTATACTGCTTACTATACTTCCGCCAGCGTCAACAGCCTATTTATCAGCAGGCGCCCCTTCGGCCGCCTCTCCGCCCTCCTTCCCGGATAATGAAGAGACGCGCAGACTGCTGGAGCAGACGCTGTCTTCTGCTGAAATTGAAAAAGAAATCGCCCGCATTACTGCCCAGCAAGCCGATCTTGAGCGAAAAGCAGAAGAGCTGAAGACTCAGGCTGCTGTCAAGCAAACGGCTATAGCTGACCAGCAGGAGCGTGCAGGTGCCATTATCCGTTCTTATTATACGGGTGAAAGGGACGGGCTGCTTGCCGCCGTTCTTTCTGCAAGAAGCATCAGCCGCGTACTTGCCCTGTATGACTATTATGAAATGATTATCAGGCGGGACCATGATATTCTAAACGAGTATGAGGAGGATTATAGGGCTCTGAAGGCGACGCTGACGGCTGCTGAACGCAGTTCAAGAGAGCTAGCGGAGCTAAAAAGCGCATTGCAGGAGCAAAAAATCCGGGTCGCGAAGCTGAATGAGGAGATTGAGGGCGGCATTCGGGCCAGCAGTGATCCTGAAAGCATGAGTGCGCTTTTGAATGAGTTCACGAAATATTGGGAGAACATCGGATTGCATGAGGTAAAAATCTACTTCAAGGCGTTGTCCTCAGCCATGAACCGGCTGCCCCAGTTTATCCAGGGCCGCGAGGGTGTCCTGACCCGCAAAGGAATGACTTATAACCTTACGCTGAGGGAAGAGGATTTGAATGAATTTCTGGTGTCACAGAATAAGCTGTTTAAAGATTTCGGCTTCCGGTTTAATGACGGCAGTGTTATCGCCACAGGCTCAAGCGGCGGTTTGACCCTGACCCTAACCGGCCACTACTCGATCCAGGAAGAACCCGTGAACGGTCTGATGTTCCACATTGATAACGTCGTGTTCAACGGGCTGGAGCTCCCGGAATCGACACGCCAGGATCTGGAGGATGAATTCGACCTTGGCTTTTATCCGGGTAAAATCGTCTCATTCCTGAAAGCGAATGAGGTAGAGAGTAAAAATGGTGTGCTCTATGTGAAGCTGGGCATTTCATTCTGATTCCAGGCTGATAGAGGACTTGTACCCTGCTGCATCAAGCTTGCCGGTCAGCAGCAGGGTAACGGCTGCAGAAACGGCATCCCAGCTGCCACCCGCCGGCTGCTCAGTGATCTCATCCTCCGTTAACAGCAGGTTTCCGTCAAACGGCAGACCCGCAATCTCCGGCAGACCTGAACGGTATAGCTCCTCCAGCGCCGGCAGCCGCCGAGTATTCTCCAGCCATTCCATCTGTGCTGTAGGAGAAGTGATGTATGCCAGCCAGTTGACTGCAGTTTCCGGATGGGCTGAGCCCGCAGGGAGTGCAAAAAACCTGCTGTGCATCGCTTCATAACCTGCACTTCCTGCCGTACCTCCCGGGGCTGCGGCGGAGAGTGAAGCATTCCCGTGCAGTCTCCATTCGGATAGCGGAAGCGCAGCGACTGCAAGCCTGCCGCTCTGGAGCATGTCCCACATCTCCGGATTAAACCGGCTGCTTAGATAGAAATAACTGCGGGCAACCTGTACCCACTCCAGAACAGAAGTATAATCCCCGGTCATCCTATGTCCCATACTTTCCAGCAATGCAGAGAAGCCATATGGATTACGGCTGTCCATGGCAAGCAGGTACTGCTCTTTCCCGGGCTCTTTCTGCTGCTGTTCACGCAGCTGGTTCAGCATCAGGCTCCATTCCTCCAGACTTGCCGGCGCTTCAGCAAAGCCCAGCTCAGCTAAGTGCTGCGGGGAATAGACCAGTACATAAGGATCTACGTCGAGCGGAATCCCCCAGTCGTAGCCGTTCCATTGCATCTGCGGAATGAGCACCGTCAGCGGTGCACTGCCCGGCACACTCTGGTAGACATCCACCGGCAGCAGAAATCCCCGTGTCGCCAGGTCGCGGATATTCCGGCCATCGGTCATAATAATATCCGGGCTCTCCCCGGTCGTCAGCTCCTGTTTGAGCATCTCGGCATTTTCTTCTTTGTCAGCATTGCTGATCAGCACCTGGATTCCAGTCGATAATGTATAGTTGCTGCTGATCCGCTGCAGCTCCTTCAGTTCCGCACCGCTCATCGACACACGGATATTCAGGCTGGTTACACTGTCCTTTTCTCTTGAATCCGGCTGTTCGGACAGGCTCTGCGGCTGTCTGGGCGGGTCCGATCCTTCCGAGGTGTCCAGCTCCATGCTCGGCGACAAGCTTGTCAGCGCCAGCAGCAGTACCGCGAACAGCAGCCAATAGTTTTTGCGTTTCAGCATGGTTCTGTCCTCCCGTCTAGTGATTCCTTCCCTATTTTACCAGATGTCGGCGCCTATGTCTTCGTGGCTTTGAAAACGTTCTCTTTCTATTATATATGTAGCGGGGCGGGATGCTGAAAAGATTGCTGCCGCGACAGGAGGATACATTCCAAGAAAGCTTTGGACTTCCAGCCGCTGTTGTCTGCAGATTTCCAGATTATATACCGCTGTTCGCGGTTGAAATCCGCAGACAAAGGCGGACGCTTCCGCTCCTCCAGTTCCAAACTTCCTTTCCATTCCTCTTATCGCAAAAACAATCTTAAAACCTCCCGCCCCGCAGCGGGGCGGGCAGGCAAAAAGCCGGGAGGTAAATCTCCCGGCTTTTTATGCAGTCCCGGACTTTTGCCCAGGGGGCTGCATGTATTTACAGCAGATCTGCAGCCAGCTGGGCCAGGCGCGAACGCTCGCCTTTTTCCAGAGTGATATGGCCGCTGATGCCCTCCTGCTTGAATTTTTCAACAATATAGCTGAGACCGTTGCTTGCCGCATCCAGGTAAGGGTGGTCAATCTGCTCGGGGTCGCCCATGAGGATGACCTTGCTTCCCTCCCCGGCACGGGAGACAATCGTCTTTACCTCATGGCGGGACAGATTCTGCGCCTCATCGATAATGATGAACTGTGACGGAATGGAGCGTCCGCGGATATAGGTGAGCGCCTCGACCTGGATGCTGCCCAGGCCCATCAATATTTTATCGATATCGCCGGCTTTTTTGGTATCGAACAGGAACTCCAGGTTATCGTAGATCGGCTGCATCCAGGGACGGAGCTTCTCATCCTTTTCGCCGGGGAGATAGCCGATATCCTTACCCATTGGAACTACGGGCCGGGCAATCAGCAGCTTTTTGTAGCGGTGCTCATCCTCCACCTTGAACAATCCGGCTGCCAGGGCCAGCAGTGTCTTGCCTGTACCCGCCTTGCCGGTGATGGTAACGAGCGGGATATCCTCATTCAGCAGCAGCTCAAGCGCCATCCGCTGCTGGGCGTTGCGGGCGCTGATGCCCCAGACTGCGTCATTGCCAAGGTAAAGCGGCTCAAGCCGGGAGGCATCACTGTTCACTTTGAGCAGGGCCGACTTGCCGCTGCCGATTTCATCCTTCAGAATAACAAACTCATGCGGATACAGCTTGAAAGACAGGTTCAGCTGCTTTACGGACAAGGAGCGGTTGCTGTAATATTCATCAATCAGCGACGGATGAACCAGCAGGGACTGATAACCGGTATACAGCTCGTTCAGGTCGCCGGTACGGTCGGACAGATAGTCCTCCGGCGTTATGCCAAGCACATCCGCTTTGATGCGGACGAGCACGTCTTTACTTACGAGTACCACAGGGCGCGGTTCAGCTTTTTCGTTCTCCTCAAGGAGATAATTAAGCGCTACAGCCAATATCCGGTTGTCGTTGGAGACCTCCCCGAACATTTCCTGTACCTTCACGAAGCTGCGGTGGTTCAGTTCCACCTTCAGCGTCCCTCCATGCTCCAGCTCCACCCCGCTATGCAGGTGGCCCAGCTCACGGAGTCCGTCTAACAAGCGTGACACGGTTCGGGCGTTGCGGCCGATTTCGTCGGCGTTGCGCTTCTTGGAGTCGATTTCTTCCAGAACTACAGCCGGAATGACTACTTCATTCTCCTTAAACGCAAAGATCGAATTGGGGTCGTGCAAGAGCACGTTAGTGTCTAGTACAAATATCTTTTTCATGATATCCCCTCCACAGCGCCTGGTTTGATTGATCATACCTCATACATAACTCTTTTCAGCAAGGGCAACATAAGGTAAAGTACTGATTTTTGACTGAAAGGAGTATTTCATATGAGAAAATCAATGTGTCTGTTGCTGGTACTGCTGCTGCTGACAAGCTGCGGTAACGCCAATAAAGAGTCATCACCCTCTCCTCAGAGTAAACAATCGCCTGAAGTGTTAAGCAGCCAGGGGGAGCATGGAGTGCAGCAGCTGTCAGATGACAACACTGCCGCCCTCGATAACAACAGGGAGTCCGGAACCGGACAACCTTATGACGTCCAAGACAACAATGATGTTGCACTGAAGGATCATTTTGAGCAGCTGGCTTTAAGAGTGCCCGGTGTAAACGGAGCCCACTGTGTCGTCATGAACAACCTGGCCGTTGTCGGCATTGATGTAGACGGGTCGCTTGAGCGCTCGCGGGTCGGAAGCATCAAATATTCGGTAGCCGAGGCAATCCGTAAGGATCCCCGCGGGGTAAAAGCACTGGTTACGGCCGATATGGATCTCTCTGGCCGGCTGGATGATATGAGCCGCCATATGTCGCAGGGTAACCCGGTTTCCGGATTTGCCTCCGAAATGGCAGATATTATCGGCCGGATCATCCCTCAGCTGCCTGAAGATACGAAGCCTCAAGGCAATAATCAATAAAGGCTCTGCCGCTGATCACTCCCTTATATTGGTATACCGGGTAGACAAAAAAAGCCTAGTGACAGTATCACTGGGCTTTTTGCATGGCGGCAAACACTTGTCCGTCCAGCTTCTCAGCTGCACGTGCATCGTATACCTTCGCATATTTTGGGGCGGACTCAAGCTGTGCGCCATAGAAAAGCGCATTGCGAACCGCTTCAATTTCAACATCAAAACAGCACATCTTAAAAGGCACATCGGGCAGCGGATCCAGCTTAACCGCAGCGCGCCCGTTAATGGCATGAACGGTCCCCTCTCCGAAAACCGTAATGGTCACCAGCGGGTTAACCTTCATATTGTTCACCAGCCTCGACCGGTGGTCAATCGAAAGACGTAAGACAGAAGGACTCACGGCATAGACCCAGGAAATGGCTGTAGACGTTGGGCCTCCGGATTCCGCATCCACCGTATTAAGAAGAACAAAGGTTTCCGATTGCAGCATCGATAGCAGGGATTCATTGAGCTGAGCAACGGCTTCGGACATAAGTACAGGCCCCCTATGCGGCAAATGTGCATTCAATTTATTATATTATAGCACACGCGTAAACTTGCATTCAATTTAGAGATGTTTTCATGAAGCAGCTCAAGGTGTTTCAGAGGCTGCTGCTGAACCTGCAAGTGTTGCCTGAAGGCTTTGCTTGGCATTCTCCAGCTCTGTATCGTTAATATACACATACGGGCTGCGCCAAGTTCCTGTTACCGGCACAAAAGCAATATTCTCTTTGGAAATCTTCCAGTAGGTAGCAATCATGCTTTTAATCTGCTCATTCTCAATATCGGTTTCCAGATTGTTGCCGACAGCATCCATTACATTGCCGATTTTGAGTACACCGCCCAGTGACTGCATCTGCCCGACCAGCGCATTCAGCACCTCATTCTGGCGCTTGTTGCGGTCAAAGTCATCCGAGCCTTCCGTTTTCGGGCTGCAGTTGGACTTGCGGTACCGCACATAATCAAGTGCATCATCCCCGTTCAGCCGTGCCGGACCTTTTTTGAGATTGATATCGGTTCCGTCCACACTGTCCGTATAGCACATATCGGCGCTGATATTCACATCCACCCCGCCAAGCTCATCCACAATATCCCGGAAGCCCTGGAAATCAAGTACCGTGACATAATCGATATCAACGTCCAGGTATTTGCCCATCATCGTCTTCATCTCATCTTCGGCTGATATGCCGGAAGTGTCCTCTTTGGCTTTAAACCTTGCATAATAGGCATTAATCTTGTTCTTCTTATACCCGCTGAGCTCCACATACGTATCACGCGGCAGTGAAACGACCGTTGCCGATTTCGTATCCGGGTTCAGCGCAGCCACCATAATGACATCCGTCAGATTGGAGGGATGCTTAGGACGGTTATCGGTTCCCAGCAGCAGCATGGTCAGCGGCTTCGCAGAAGCAAGCTGTCCGCTGTCCACCGCCTGATCGGTACCAAAACCGCCCTTCTCGAATTTGTAGTACAGGTATCCGGCATATCCCAGTCCGGCAAGCACGGCAATCAGCACCAGCATCAGCAGTACTCTGATCAGCCTTGCAAAAAAGCTGCGCTTTACAACTTTTTTCTTCTTCGTCTTGGTCTGCGGGGCAGTACGGTTCTGTTGTCCTCTGCCTCCCTGTGGTCCGTTTGATCTTGGAGGAAGGCTTCCCTTGCTATTACTCATAATGGAATAAAGTCCTTTTCATTTCACATAGATTTTGGTTCAAGCTACAAGCTTAGACGAAAACCGGAAGCAAAAGTTGCGTTTACCGGTTTTTGTCCGCCGCAGCAGCCTTCCGTCTCTGCCGGGCTTCCACCATATAGCGGACCCGCACCAGCAGCATAAGCCCTACTGCAACCAGCAGGCACTGGATAATCGGCAGCTTGTCATGCTGAAAGATCAGCAGCATGCCGGAGCCGAGCGCCATCATCAGATACAGCACAATCTCCTTGCCGATTGACAGCTTCTGATTGACACGGAAGACACGGTTATACACATACGTCAGCAGAACAAAAATGACGATATAAGCGACTATCGGATGATCAGCGAACCAGCTCTGCACAGCCCGTCACTCCTCCCGGAAATAGATGTCGCATCCATTATATCATTTATATCATTCCTGCCGTCATTAATCTTTAAATTTAAGCAAAGCACCGCAGGACACAAAAAAAGCCGCCGGATTCCACATCCGGCGGCTTATGGCTGTCAGCTTAAGCCTGGCTGGCCTGAGCCTGCTTACGCTGCTTCTCTGCACGCTCGCGCTCGCCCTTGTTCAGGATCTTCTTGCGCAGACGTACGGATTTAGGCGTGATTTCGCAATATTCATCATCATTCAGGTACTCAAGGGCACCTTCCAGTGAGAACAGACGCGGAGTTTTCATTTTTACCGTTTCATCCTTGGTGGCAGAACGCACGTTGGTCAGTGCTTTTTCCTTACAGATGTTAACGATAATGTCGTTATCACGGGTATGCTCGCCGACGATCATGCCTTCGTAGATGTCAGTACCCGGCTCAAGGAACAGGATACCGCGGTCTTCAACACCGATCATGCCGTAGAACGTAGTTGTTCCGGTTTCGCTGGATACCAGCACGCCCTGGTGGCGTCCGCCAACCTGGCCGCCGATCAGCGGAGCATAGCTGTCAAACGCATGGTTCATTACGCCATAGCCGCGTGTCAGTGTCAGGAAGTGTGTATTGTAACCGATCAGGCCGCGTGCCGGAATCAGGAATTCCAGACGTACCTGGCCGGTACCGTTGTTGATCATGTTCACCATTTCAGCTTTGCGTGTTCCAAGGCTCTCCATAACAGAACCCATGCTTTCTTCAGGGATATCGATCAGCAGGCGCTCAAGCGGCTCCATCTTGGCGCCGTCGATTTCCTTCACGATAACCTCAGGCTTGGAAACCTGCAGCTCATAGCCTTCACGGCGCATATTTTCGATCAGGATACCCAGGTGAAGCTCACCGCGGCCGGATACGATAAAGGCGTCAGGGCTGTCTGTTTCGTCTACACGCAGGCTGACATCTGTTTCAAGCTCCTTGAACAGACGCTCGCGCAGTTTACGGGAGGTAACCCATTTTCCTTCTTTACCTGCAAACGGGCTGTTGTTCACAAGGAACGTCATTTGCATAGTAGGCTCGTCAATCTTCAGAACCGGCAGTGCTTCAGGGTTAGCCGGATCGGCAATCGTTTCACCGATGTTGATATCCTTGATCCCGGCAATAGCGACGATATCGCCTGCACCGGCTTCTTCAGTTTCAACGCGCTTCAGGCCCTGGAAGCCGAACAGCTTCTCAATACGGGCGGTTTTGCTCTTGCCGTCGCGCATAATAACCGTTACGGACTGGCCTTGCTTGATCACGCCGCGGTTAACACGTCCGACAGCAATCCGTCCCAGATATTCATTGTAATCCATCAGTGTTACCAGGAACTGCAGGGGCTCGTCAACTTTTTCGGTTGGTGACGGGATGTACTTCGTAATGGTGTCATAAAGTGCCTGCATGTTATCATCCTGCTTCTCAGGATCCAGGCTTGATGTGCCGTTAAGCGCGGAAGCATAGACAACCGGGAATTCCAGCTGTTCGTCGTTCGCTTCAAGTTCAATGAACAGGTCAAGCACTTCGTCAATAACTTCCTTAGGACGGGCAGCCGGACGGTCAATCTTGTTCACGACAACGATCGGAGTCAGGTTCTGCTCCAGCGCTTTGCGCAGGACGAACTTCGTCTGCGGCATGCAGCCTTCATAAGCATCAACAACGAGCAGTACGCCGTCAACCATCTTCATAATCCGTTCCACTTCGCCGCCGAAGTCAGCATGGCCCGGGGTATCTACGATGTTGATCAGGAATTCTTTATAGGTAATGGCAGTATTTTTGGCAAGGATGGTAATTCCGCGTTCCCGCTCCAGATCGTTGGAGTCCATTGCACGTTCCTGCAGGGTTTCATGGGCGCTGAAAATACCGGATTGCTGCAGCAGCTGATCGACAAGTGTTGTTTTACCATGGTCAACGTGGGCAATAATCGCGATATTGCGGATTTCTGTTCTTGAATGCATGATTTGTATCCAAATCCTCTCATTTATCAAATTAAAAATGTTTAAATTCTTAGCATGTCACGGCAATCTCACAAAAGAAGCGCCTGGCAGAAAGCCGACGCTCCAACATTTCTTAATTCTATAGTGAAAGCACCATGAAAAGCAAGTCTTTTTATGAAAAAACGATTTCCAGCTCCGTGTAAATTTTCTAGTTCGTACAGCCGCTTTACCAGCCGCCGTTCCACTTTTTCCGGCTTCCCCGTTTTTTGCGGCCCGACATCAGCCAGATTCCCGCAGCTACCAACACAATACCTAGCAGATATAGCGCACCTGTACCGATCATGCTGAACACCAGCAGAACAACGCTCAGTGCCCCGAGAATGACTGCAAAAGCTGTGAGGCCTCCCGTCCTTGCCGGGGAATAAAAGGCATATTCATACAGGCCGACAGCAACCCCGAGCAGCAGCACCGGCCACAAATGGCGCATATAACCCCAGCCCCAGGTATTACAGAAGCCGAACAGCAAGCCGTAAACCGTCAGAATGCCTGCCGGAACCAGCACAACTGCCGAAGCCCTCTTGCCGAAAAAAAGCACATGCAGGAACAGGCCTGGAATCAGAATTACGAGCGGCCATAAAGCCCGTCCGAGAAATCCGAATACCCCCAGCTTTCCCAATAAAATGATAAGGCCGGCGGCGGCAATGAATATCCCCAGTTTCATGTCTTTATTTGATGACATTAATTCACCTATCCCTTCATCGTTCACTTCTTTTCGCTGGATTTCTTTTATATTTTAGCTGAAACTGCCATAAAACGCCATCATTCAGCAGTTATTTCTCTTTGAAAATTGCACCTTCCTGCAGAGCGGCAAAAAGGCTGCACCGGAGCTTTTTCAGCTTCCGGTACAGCCCTCATTATTACCGCTTCTTAACTGGCTGATACCAGCCGTTTCCTGAACGCGCCTGTCAGGATAACAATGATGCCCAGAGCAATTGGCAGGAAGGTGTGATAGGAAGGCAGGAAGAACGAGATCACGAGCCCGAACTTGGCATCCTGCAGCAGCATATCCCCTGCCGTATGGGCAAGAATGAACGCGCCGATGTAGACAAGAATTGGAAAACGGTGCAGCCAGCTTACAATAATACCGCTTCCCCACACGACAATCGGAATACTGAGCATAATGCCGATAACAATCAGGGCGAGATCCCCTTTGGCTACTCCGGCAATGGCAAGGACATTGTCAAGGCTCATGACGAAGTCGGCCAGCAGAATGGTGCGGATGGATCTCCAGACGCTAGAGCCCTCATCACGGACTGTAACCTCATCCTCTTCCTCCAGCAGCAGCTTGAACGCAATCCACAGCAGCAGAATTCCTCCGCCGGCTTGAATATACGGGATCTGGAGCAGCAGCACTGCGGCAAAGGTCAGCACGCACCGCAGGGCCACTGCACCTGCCGCACCCCACCAGACTGCCAGTTTCCGGTGCTTCTCCGGCAGGTTTTTGCTGGCCATTGCGATTACCATCGCGTTGTCCCCGCTCAGCACTAGGTTGATCATCAGTATTTCACCAAGCAGAACTATCGAATCCATAGGTTTCTTACCTCCCCGGGCTACATGTATTACATGTATGTCCACAGCGGGCAAGCTATGCTTCCTGTCCGATTATTTATAAGGAGCAGGCAATGCTGACCTAGAACCATTCCTCCTGCAGCCCGGACTGGGCTGGCACAAGATCTTGGGGCTTCTCATCACCGTACGGTGTAATGGTAATCGTCTCCGTGCCTGTGACCGCCTCATCCAGCCGTGCAGAATATCCGGGCAAAGTCGCTTCAATCTTTTCAATGATCCGCAGGTTCGGGTTGGTTGTGGGCGATTTCGGAACAAACAAGGTGCAGCAATCCTCATAAGGCAGAATCGACAGGTCGTACGTTCCGATTCTCTGGGAAAGCTCCACAATCTCACTCTTATCCATCATCACCAGCGGGCGGAGCAGCGGAAGAGCAGTGGCCCGGCCAATGACGTTCATGCTGGACAAGGTCTGGCTGGCCACCTGCCCCAGGCTGTCTCCCGTTACGACAGCAAGCGCGCCTTCCCGCTCAGCCAGCCGGGTGGTGATTCTCAGCATCGCCCGGCGCATCAGCGTAATGATCAGGTTATCCTGTCCGATTCCGGTAAAAGAGGTCTGCACCTCCGTAAACGGCACCAGGTGCAGCTTGATTACCCCTGCATAACGCGACAGCACACGCGCGAGATCAACAACCTTTTGGCGGGCAAGCTCACTTGTATAAGGATAGCTGTAGAAATGGACACACTCCACCTCAAGCCCCCGGCGCATGGAGGACCAGGCTGCTACCGGGCTGTCTATGCCGCCGGACAGAAGCAGCATCGCCTTCCCGTTCGTGCCCAGCGGAAATCCGCCTACACCTTCAATCTGGTCGCAAAAAATATACGTTGACCCCTCACGGATCTCCAGCTTCAGCTCAAGCTCAGGTGACTTTACATCGACCAGCAGCCCCGGATAACCCTGCAGCAGCGGGGTGGAAATCAGCTTATTCATCTCAATCGAGCCATGCGGGAAGTCCTTCCACACACGGCGCGCGTTCACCTTGAAGGTTGTCCCCTGCGGCGGGGCGATGATCTCCAGGAATCTCCGGCTGGCTGCCAGAATATCGTCAAATTCCGAGCGTGAGACCTTGACCGGACTGATTGAAGCGATGCCGAATACATTCCTCAGCGCCTCCGCCAGCTCACCAGCAGGCTCACCGTTCAGTGTTACATAAATCCGCCCGAATTCCTTGCTAAGCACAGCCTTCGGATAGGGCTTTACCATTTCCTTGACATGGCGCAGCACGGTCTTCTCGAACCTGTTACGGTTCTTGCCCTTCAGCGTAAACTCCCCGAAGCGCAGCAGCAGCATATCGGCATATTCAATACTGCTTCCGCGGCCTTCCGCGGCTTCAGTCCTATTCTCTCTCATTCATCAGTCCCTGCCTCTCTCCACAATCTTCAAAGCCTGTACAGCGGATAGCAGCGCCTGCTCCAAGGCCTCAATATCCGCCTGCGTATGAGCATCCCCCAGGCTGATACGCACACCGCCAAGCGCTACTGCGGCATCCCTGCCCATGGCCAGCAGAATCCGGCTCGGTTCAGCCAGCCTGGAGGAACAGGCGGAGCGGGTAGAAACCGTCATCCCCAGCTCCTCCAGCTTGCGGGCCATCACCTCTCCATTTACGGCCGGATAGGAAAAATGCACAATATGCGGCGCTCCGTCCCTGCTGCTGTTCACTGTAAACTCGGGAACTCCCGACAAAAACGCCAGCAGCCGTTCCCGCAGCGGTGTTATCTGCTTATTATAGGCTTCCCTGTTTTCTGCCCCCATACGGACCGCCTTGGCAGAAGCGACGATAGCAGGTACGTTCTCCGTGCCTGCCCGGCCCCCCTGCTCCTGCGACCCGCCGGTAAGCAGCGGGAACAGCGAAACGCCCTCCCGCACATAAAGAATGCCTACACCGCGCGGACCGCGGAGTTTATGGGCAGACAGGCTGTACAGATCCGCCTGCCATTCCTTCAGCTCCGTAGCCAGCTTTCCGAAGCCCTGTACGCCGTCCACATGAAACAGCGTACGGTGATTGGCTGCCTTGACCAGCCGTCCGATGTCCTTAAGCGGCTGCACCGCCCCTGTCTCATTGTTGACATGCATCACGCTGACCAGCACCGTATCCCGCCGGACTGCTGCAGCAATTCCGGCCGGATCTACCACTCCCGTGGAGTCAGGTGCCACAAACGTCACCTCCCAGCCAAGGGACTGTAGCTGCTGGCAGCTCTCATATACTGAAGGGTGCTCGATCTGCGTGGTAACAATATGGCGTCCCCTGCCCTGATATTGCAGGGCTGCCCCTTTAACTGCCAGGTTATTGCTCTCCGTGGCTCCTGATGTGAACAGGATTTCATGAGGTGCTGCACCTAGTGCGGCGGCACATACCTCTCTGGAGCGTGCAAGCAGCCGTTCCGCATCTCTCCCTGCACGGTGCAGCGAGGAAGGGTTGGCATAATGCAGCCTCATAATCTGTTCCATCGTCTGGACTACTTCCTCATACGGCGGGGTTGCTGCGGCATAATCCCAGTACAGCATATATTTAAGTTCTCCTTTATCTTGTCAACTAATCAGGATTATAGAATACCTCATTGTATAGCCCATATAAAGTCCGGGCCGAAAAAAAAGACCAAACGGACATCTCCCGCTGCAGAGTGCGGAAACACCGTTTGATCTTGTTATTATAGCGCGTATTCGGCGCGGGCGCGTTCTATTTTGGTAATATAGGCCTGTGTTTCTTCTGGAAGAAGGCTCAGCTTCTGCATCAGCTCCTCGTCATTGCTGACGCCAAGCTTGTTCACCCGTCCGGGTCCGGCATTATAGGCGGCGAGCGCCATCTTCTCTTCCCCGTCATAACGCTTCAGCTGATAGGATAAGTAGCGCACACCGCCGTCAATATTTTGGGCCGGATCGAACGGATCCGATACGCCAAGCCCGTTCGCTGTTCCATCCATCAGCTGCATCAGCCCTTTGGCTCCCGCCGACGAAACCACATTCGGATTAAATGAGGATTCCGTATCGATCACAGCCTTGATCAGGTCAACCGGTACGCCGTATTTTGCACTTGCCGTCCGAATCAGCTCTTCGTAATCTGTCGGCACACTCTCTACGGTTCCTCCGGATATGCTGCCGTAACCGACGTTTGCTGCACCAAGCTGCTGCCAGATCAGGCTGCTCAGCGCCGTACTGTCTGCAAGTGCAGCCACTCCCGGAAGACTGCTCACTTCCGCAGGCTGTGCAGAGAGCTGCTGCAGGACTGCGGCGAATTCAGCTCTGGACGAGCTCTGGGCTTCAGCCGCGCCTGTTCGGGCCGGAAGTCCGCTGCTTGAACGCAGGTTCACCCACTTCAGCTGCCCAAGTCCGCTTGCTGATGCTGAATCGATACTCATTTTTGTACATCCTTCTTTCTGGTTTAATCTTTATATAAATATCCTGGTGGGAAAAGGCTCTATTTTAAATTTGAGATACGCCTTTATTTTACAATTCATTCATCATAAATGCTATATATCGTCAAGAAAAAACAGACTTCCGACCCTCATAGATAGGTCTAAAAGCCTGTTTCGTTCCTGCATTTTCTTGTTCCCGGCATTACCTGGCAAAGGGTATCATTACAAAATAACTTAATGTAGACACGATCCCCAGTCCCATCGCCCAGGCTCCCGCTGTTTTCTGCCCGCGGGAATAGGCACTGTAACCAAGAACAACCGCCACGGGTCCGGCAATAATGGACCAGATGAATAACGAAACGACCCCGAACCCCAGAGCGATATAGCCCATTGTCCTGCTGTCGTTATGCTCGCCAGCCGACTGCCGGACCTCTGAAGCATTATTGTCGCTGGTTCCCGGTTGACGCACCAGAGGCGGACTCACCTCGGCAGCATATTCCTCACGGTGTACCGGGTCGCGTCTTGGATAATCCACACGGCTGCGCGGACGCAGGATTACTTTTCTGCGCCGTGACGGGTCAACCTTAGTTTCCTCATCATTAGATTCCATTAGCCATCCCCCCTACTCGCCCGGCTTAAAGGTCAGACAACAGGTTGCAGATGAAGTGCCCGCATGATCATGATGATCGCCGCGGCTTGTCATCTCTTCGGCGAATTCTTCCTTGAAGGCGCTGCCCGCATGCTTGTCGATTTCAATAACGATCTCTTCAGCCCGGCATACATTTTGCGAACCCCAATAATGGCAATTGCTTACGCTGCATCTTACAAGCGGTTTGGCGTTTGACATGATTATCATCACCTCGGTATCATTATGTCCCTGCTCCTGCGTCTGTATGCGGATAGGGAATGCCACCTGCTGGTGGAGCAGGCAATGAGAAGCTTATAAACAACCAAGCGCCGTTCAGCGCTGCGGATGAACGATGTGATACAGCAAAAAGAGACCGGACCTGCCATATGCCATGGCAAGCACGATCCCTTGAGCAATTATAGCTATGGAGCTGACGGTCCAGTGCAGGCTATACCTGATTCTGCATCCGTTTTTCTGTCAGATAATCGTTTTCGTAGTAGCTGAGATCATCCCGCAGCTCTTCGTACACCTTGGTAATTTCCATAATAATGTCGCGCGCCGGACGGACCGGCTTTTTGCGGAAGCGGATGGCATCCTGGCCTGTGTAAGCGTAACGTCCGTCTTCGGAATAGCTTTCATTTTTTGGATAAAAGAAGTTGTTCACTCCGTAATGATATACGTTGTAAAGCGCTTTTTGCGCGAAATCCTGATCAAACGTGGCACGCCGCAACGCAACCCCGAGCTTCTCGTAAGACATTTCGGAGAAGACCAGCAGATGGCGGAGATCGGACAGAAAGCCTTGATAAAATGCTGCTGTTTCCTCATCCTCTTCCGTTACCAGCTGAGGCAGCGCATGGGTGTTCAGGAATAGTTCCATTTTTCCGATTACGGATTTCAGTTTTTCTCTCGTCGTTTCACATAGTTTCTGCACATTAGCTGCTGACATGGCGGTTGCTCCCCCTTATTAGTCCTTGCTCTTAGTGTTGGTAAAGACAGGTATTGCCAGGAATACTTGATCTCATCCCGGCCTCAAAAAGACGGTGCAAGCGGTTTATTTCTTGAAAATATTATAACAAAAACTTCATTCAATTGATACGCAGCCTGGACTGGCCGTTAAATCAGTTTGATATCGCGGATGATTTTGTTGCAATATCAAGGGGCTGAACAAGCTGTTTAATCAGTTTGATATTATAACAAAATCTTCATCGATGCACCTCTGGGGGGACCGGACCGCTCTTTAGCGGATGATTTTGTTGCAATATCAAGAGGCTGAACAAGCTGTTTAATCAGTTTGATATTATCACAAAAATGGGGGACACGGTACCCTTTTCTGTGATGCATAAAAGCGGCGCTCTCTTCTAACCCTACAGGTATACGATACCTAGAAGGAGCGGAGAATATGTCCCGAAAAAATCTAACCGTCGCCGGTCTGATGACCGCTGCGTTCACCGTGATCCTGCTTACTTTTCTGCTTCGTCCTGCCGAAGAAGCGAAGCTGAAGCAGGCAGCCCTTCCCCCCGTTCCAGGTCCCCCGCAGGAGAAAACAATGAAGAAGACCTCTCTTGTGCAGGATGTCAGCGCTACCGACCGCCTGAACCGGACCGATGTCAGCAGACACCTGCGTACAATGCTCGCCGAAACGCATGGTGCAGCCCCGCGGGATATATCAGCATATGCCAAGCGCCTGCAGCAGGGACACGGGCATATCACCATGCTGATGTGGATCGATTACCGGACCCATAAAACCAGCACCTTCAAATCCTCGCTTCCCGAAGGCACTGACCAGGAGAACAAACAGCTGCTGAAATACCTTAATATGGCAAAATCAGCGATCAAAGGCCATCAGTCCTATGAATCACCTTCCTTTATTATCGGAGACAAAAAATATTATTTTATGGCCCAGCGTGACCAGGAAGGCCATATCGGCGTAATCGCGTTAATCAGCCAGAACATTCTGGAGCGCGTTGCCGATCATCAGCTCAAGAACCTGCGCCTGATCCCTTACCCTAAGGAGGGCAAATACCGGGTAGAATCGGTTCATGCCGATACCCTTAAGGATATTACGGTAAAAACAGGCCATGACAACGAGAACGCCAGCCATTTTTACGAAAATGAAATTGTCGTCCGCTTCAAAAACGGCCACCCTACACCCGGCCAGCTTCAGACGATATCTGCTGATATCCGCTGCAAGCAGCCGCGCAAACTGGGATATGCTTATATTTTCCGCTCGGACAAGCTGAACTACTCCCAGCTCAAAACCTACTTTGCGTATAAATGGAGTCCTGAATATACAGAGCCCCACTATATGTATTTAACCAATGATACCTCTTACGAAAATACCGGGACTGGAGCCGTTACGCCAAATGATCTGCTGTTCTCCACCTACCAGTGGAACCTGCCGGCTATTGAAACGGAGCAGGGCTGGAATTTATCGAAGGGCAGCAATGAAGTGATCGTCGCCGTTGTAGACACGGGGGTTCAAGCCTCCCATCCTGATCTGCAGGGCCAGCTGCTGGCCGGATATAACGCCATTAGCAGCGGTTCTGCTCCGGATGATGATGTAGGACATGGAACGCATGTGGCCGGGATTATCGGGGCTATAACCAACAACGAGGAAGGTGTGGCCGGCATCAGCTGGTACAACAAGATCCTTCCGGTAAAAGCGCTCGACAACTCCGGTGCGGGTACAACCTATTCCGTTGCCGAAGGCATTATCTGGGCAGCCGACAACGGGGCAAAGGTCATTAACCTTAGCCTTGGCAACTATGCCGATTCACAGTTTTTGCACGATGCGATTAAATACGCCTATGACAGGGATGTCGTCATCGTCTCCGCTGCAGGCAATGACAACACGGAGCGGCCCGGTTACCCGGCTGCTTACGAGGAAGTACTGGCTGTAGCCGCAACGAACTCTGCCGGGGAAAGAGCTTCCTTTTCCAATTACGGGGATTATATTGATGTCGCCGCTCCCGGTGAGAGCATTGCCAGCACCTATCCGGATAACCAGTATGCCGCCCTCTCGGGAACGTCCATGGCCAGTCCGCATGTTGCTGCGCTTGCCGGGCTGATCCGTTCGCTCAATCCGGCCTTAACCAACAATGAGGTTATGGAGCTGATGACCGCAAATGCCGTTGATCTTGGCGAGGCCGGTCATGATAAGTATTACGGCTGGGGCCAGGTTGATATCTACAAGACATTGCGGGCCGCGGGAGGAAGCGATGTGCCGCTGCAGCTGTTTCCGCAGCATGTCGGCCAGCAGCTGAAGAGTATGCGCGAGAAGGCGGATACTGCCCATTAAAAATGAGACGGCAGGCAGCTCAGGCCTGCTGGTGTATACAGCTCATGTTAATTGGTCCGTGCGCAGATGCTCTGTCAGCAGCTGCAGGAACAGCCTGAGCCCCTTTTCCATATCGGCTTCCTTCATTTGCGAGTAGCAGAGGCGGATATGCCGGGAAGGAACCTCGCCGGAATAGCAGACATCGCCCGGCAGAAAAGAAATGCCAGCCTGCTCGGCCCGTGCATGCAGCTTCCCGATCCCTTCTGCACCCGGCAGCTGCAGCCACAGGTTCAGCCCGCCTTCCGGCACATTACAGGTGACTCCCGGGGGTGCGTATCGTTTCAGCAGCTTCACTGCTGTCTCCATACGCCCCCGCAGTGCCGTGCGCAGCTGCCTGGTATAGGCATCATACCTGCGGGTGATAAACGGCAGGACTGCCCGCTGGTTCAGCAGCGGACTGCCGAGATCGCTGGCCGACTTGGCTGCGATCAGTCTGGACAGGATGTTGCCTCCAGCGGCTACACAGGCGATCCGGCATCCCGGTGCAATAACTTTGCTGAAGCTTTTCATATAGACCACATGGCCTTCCTTGTCCATTGATTTGATCGGCGGCGGGGGCGGCTTATGAAAATAGAGATCGCTGAACGGATCATCCTCGACAATCAGGCAGCGGTAGCTTCTGGCCAGTTCCAGCAGCCGCTGTCTTCTTGTCATGCTCATCGTTACACCGCTCGGATTCTGGAAGGTGGGGTTGGTATAGATGAGCTTTGGGGGACGCTTGTCGCAGAGTCTGGTAAGCACATCGAGCCTCATTCCTTCACTGTCTATAGGGATAAAAATCATCTCCGCTCCGCGTCCGGCGAAAACATCAATGGCTCCTGTATAGCTGGGTGCCTCCAGATATACGGTATCTCCGGGACCGACAAAGGTCCGGGCAACAAGATCAATCCCCTGCTGGGAACCGCTTGTAATCATTACATCGGAAGACGGGACCTCCACCCCGCGGCTCTGCAAATGCCGGCACATCACTTCACGCAGCTCGGCATCTCCCTGAAAATTACCGTAGGAAGCCATCAGCTCAGGCTGGCCGGTTACGAGCGAGGACATCGTGGCCCCGATATATTGCAGCGGCAAAAGCTCACTATGAATCGCTGCAAGATGAAAGGGATACTGTACGGCAGAATAATCAAAATTGCGCCACAGCTGGGCCCGCGGCAAAAAATCGTCATATCCGTCCTGCCAGGCGCTTCCCGCCTCTACCGGGGTGAGCGGCCTCCGTGCGACGAAGCAGCCTTTTCCCTGGCTGCAGATGATATGGCCGTGGCTTTCCAGCTCCTCATAGGCTTTGCTTACTGTAACCTGGCTGACCTTCAGCGAGGAGGCCAGACCGCGTACGGAAGGAAGGCGTATCCCCGGCTGCAGCAGTCCGGAGGTGATGCGCTGACCCAGCGTATCGCTGATCTGCTGCGGCAGAGACTTGCTGCTCCCACGGTTTAATTCAATGTGCATCCAACCTTCCTCCCAACTGTTATATTCACCGCTTTACTGTTATACCGCTATGCCGTTATGATACAACAAAATTCAACTGCGGGGAGATTTTTTATGAAAATTCAATATGCTGAAATGACGAACCATCTCGGTTCATCAGCCGTTCGCGATATACTCAAGGTTACACAGGGCAAGGACATTATCTCGCTGGCCGGCGGGCTGCCCGGGGAAGAGCTTTTTCCGCTGGAAGCGGTGCGGGATGCATATAACCGCGCACTTTCCGGCAGCGCCTCTTCGCTGCAGTACGGGCTCACTGAGGGCTATTCTCCGCTGCGTGAGGCGGTAGCCGCAAGACTTACGCGCCAGGGTATTCCCGTCGAGGCCGGTGATATGCTGCTCACCACAGGCTCCCAGCAGGCCATCGATCTGTTCTGCAAGGTAATGCTAGACCCGGGGGATAAGGTGCTGGTTGAAGCACCTACTTATCTTGCAGCCCTGCAGGTGCTGAACTCTTACCGGGCAGATATCATCACTGTGGATAGCGATGAATTCGGCATGCTGCCGGAGCATCTGGAGGAGCAGCTCATGCTGCACCGTCCCAAGGTGCTCTATACCGTCCCCACCTTCAACAATCCTTCCGGAGGAAGCTGGAGCAAGGAGCGCCGGGAGCGGACCGTTGAATTATGCCGCCGGTACAATGTGCTGATCCTGGAGGATAATCCTTATGGCGAGATCGCATTTGATGACGCTCCCGGCGCTTATCCCCCTTCAATGGCAGCCATCGACAGAAGCTCCGGCGAAGACCCGTGTGTGGTGTACACCGGGACCTTTTCCAAAATCGTAGCGCCTGCCCTGCGTACCGGCTGGATTATCGGCCCCTCCGGGCTGATCAAGGTCATCGCCAGGGCCAAGCAGGCCGCTGATCTTCATTCCAGCGCCATTGACCAGCGGGCGCTTCATGAATTGCTTCTGCACTTTGACATCGACGCCCATATCCGGCTTATCTCGCGGGAATATCATTCCCGGATGAAGCTGCTGGCCGGAGAGCTTAGCGGAGAACGCTGGCAGGACGCCAGCTTCCAGGAGCCGCGCGGCGGGATGTTCCTGTGGCTGAAGCTGCCGGCCGGCACAGATACCGCCAGGCTGCTGCCTTTTGCGGTAGAGCAGGGCGTTGCCTTCGTTCCGGGCGAGGTGTTCTACGCAGCCAAGCCGCTAAAAAATGCCATGCGCCTGAACTTTACCCACACGCCGCCTGAGCTCCTGCCAGTCGCTGTGCGGCGTCTGGAAGCAGCGCTGGAAAGCTACGGGCGTACGCTGGCCGGGGCAGTGGACACACTCGTTTAAGCAGACCGGGTAGGGGCTGCTTCCGTTTACGAGAGGCTGACCGGAGGCAGCCTGTCCCTGGGACGCTCATATGAGGCTGCTCAAGCCGGTATGAAGGCCGCGTAGGGACAATTCAAGGGCATTTTTGCCCTTCGTTCTATCCACCTACCCCACCCGTGGCAACATCAATTAGTTTTTTTAAAGTCTCTCCTACGCCTAGTTGGATTTTTGCCACTTAGATTCAGCTCTTATCATCATGCGAGGATCTTTAGTTGGAAAAAAGGTATCTATTTCGAGCCAAACTGCCCTTTGAGAGGGAAACAGGAGAAATTAAGTATTATTTTTCCATATAGTTCCCTTTATTATGAGTGTCGAGGAGAATTAGATGCTGAATTTCCACTTAGTCTGATGAGCACCCGTTCTAAAAACCAATTTTACCTAAAAGAGTTAATCAAAATGTCTGCAATTGCACACACAAAAAAGCGGCCCTCCAAAGGAGGGCCGCTATCTGTCGTATATAAGCTTCGTAATCAAGCTGTATCCGTTACAACTGGTTGTCAGTTAGGAAAGTTTGCCGTAAGCCGGGTTCTGTGCTCGTCGTGGTTCATACGGGAACTACCCTCCCACCATAAGCGACAATCATCTATCTAGGCCGTACATTACTGCACGGCTCCAGCGACCAACCTAGACACGCCTCAGGCGAAGGCTGCCCTTCCGGTAAAGGAAGCGCTGTGTCTCATTAGGTCTTGCTCCAGATGGGGTTTACCAGGAACGAAGTCACCAGCGTTCCTCGGGGTCTCTTACACCTCGGTTCCATCCTTGCCTGTGCCGCCCTAAAGCGGCCATCGGCGGTCCATTTCTGTGGCACTATCCTTCGGCTCGCGCCGACTGGACGTTATCCAGCACCCTGCCTTGTGGAGCCCGGACTTTCCTCCCGCGGCTAAGCCGCCGGCGATTGTCTGTCAAACTTCCCGAACAACATTGTATATTATACAGACTTGCATCAACCTGCACAAGTGTAAATAAAGGGATTCTAGATGAACCTGAACGGCTCAGTCCCGATTTGCGAAGCATAGACCGCCGTATCGTATTTATGCTCGGTCAGCTTGCCGGACATCCACTCGGCTACCTTGACCTTCATAATTTTCTCGGCATTATGGCCCGGGTCAATGAGCGTAATGCCCGCAAGGTATGCGTCCTGCGCAGTATGGTAGTCAATATCCCCCGTTACCAGCACATCAGCCCCTTTAAAAATAGCGCTGTTATAATACTTGGCCCCCGATCCGCCCATTACAGCAGCCTTACGGATCTTACGGTTCAAGTCGCCTACGACCCGGACATGTTCCACGTCCAGTCCCGTTTTAACCGTTTCGATGAATTCGCCGAGAGTTACCGGCTCCTTGAGCTTGCCTACCCGGCCCAGACCGAAGCTGCGGCCCTTGAGGTCCATGGAGTAGAGGTCGTAAGCAACCTCTTCATAGGGATGAGCCTTTAACATCGCCTGGACTACCTTATTCCGCACGGACAAAGGCACGATCGTTTCGATGCGGATTTCTTCGGCGCGTTCCATTTTCCCCGCCTCTCCAATGAACGGGTCCGAGCCCTCACGCGGCACGAAGGTACCGTAGCCCTCAATGTTGAAGCTGCAGTGACTGTAGTTGCCGATCCAGCCCGCACCAGCGTTCAGGATCGCATCCAGTACCTTCTGATGGTGGTCCTTAGGCACGAACACTACCAGCTTTGACAGCTGATCCGTATGGATGTCTTTAATCGGCGCACCGTCTACAATACCCAGCGCTTCAGCCATCCAGTCATTCATTCCGCCTTCTGCCACATCAAGATTGGTATGGCTGATATAGACGGCGATATCGTTTTTAATCAACTTTTCGTAGAGCTTGCCCATAGGTGTGTCGGTCTGAATCCCTTTGATCGGCCGGAAAATAATCGCATGATGCGCAATGATCAGGTTGCAGCCCTTGGCAATCGCCTCGTCCACAACCTCATCGTTCACATCCAGGGCGACCAGCACGCCGGTAATTTCCTTCTGCAGGCTGCCAAGCTGCAGGCCCACATTATCCCATTCCTCGGCCAGATGCTTCGGGGCAAGCTGCTCCATGTAGCTGATTACAGTCTGTCCTTTGGCAAACATTCCAGCACCTCCGAAATTTTTTTGATCTGCGCCCGGATTACAGTCCGCTTCTCTTCTGCTGATTCCAGCTCTGAACGGGACAGGGATGCCAATATTCCCTCCAGCTTGGTAATTTCACCCTGCCACTTGGCGAAGAACACCGCATTCGGCTTCTCCAGCAGCCAAGGCCCCATCTGCAGAAGAGTCTCGGGACTCAAAACAACACCGCCCGGCAGCACCCGCTCAAGGTATAGTTGCTCATTCGTCAGCCCAAAAGCCTGTCCTTCCGGCAGCGCAGTGAGCACTTCATACGTTTTGCCGTCTTCTTCGAGAATATGCTCGGTGGTGACCACCCAGCCGTTATTCAGCAGCCAGCGGCGCAGAATATCCTCGCCGACATTCGGCTGCAGCGCCAGGGTGTTGACCCCCTCCAGCTTGCCGAGCACACGGCCGCGTTCAAGAATAGCAGCGATCAGCGATCCGCCCATGCCGGCGATCGAGATACAGTCCGCTTCGCCCGGTTCCAGCACCTCTAGACCGTCACCGCGCCTTACAGCGATTTTAGCACCCAGTCCGGCTTCCGCAACACCTTTACGTGCTGCTTCATACGGGCCCGGGTTTACTTCACCGGCAATTGCAGAGATTGCTTTGCCGCTTTCAACAGCAGCTACAGGAAGCAGCGCATGATCGGAGCCGATATCGGCAAGCCTGCTTCCTTCCGGCACCTGTTCCAGCAGAAGCTGCAGCCGGTCTGATAATTTTACTTTGTTCATGATGCCACCCACGTTATCCATTTTTTTCGGAAAATAAACAGCAGAGCCAGCCCCGCCGCTATCTTCACAATCAGTAACAGCGATACCCAGTCCGGAAAGCCCTGTCTAAGCCACAGCGCATCGACCTCCGGCATTAACCACAGTGAAACCCCGACGCCCAGATAGACTCCTGACACGCCACTGACCTTGTGATAGAGCAGCCAGCTTAACCACACCATCAGCACACAAAGCGGCAGCCAGAGCAGCTCCAGCTCCAGCATGGATGCTTCCGGACGCATCTGCCCGGAGAATCCGGCATAGAGCAGTGCCCAAAAGGCAATCCCGCAGTAGTGAAGCAGGCCGATCCGAAGAGTGAATCCGAGCACACTCCAGAGCAGCCCGCAGCCCGCAATCAGCACAGGCCGCCAGAAATCAGGATCAAGACCATGCAGCGCAATCATCCACAGGCCAAAGCCCATGGTCAGCACACTGCCGACCCCGGCCAGCAGAAGACTGATCGTCTGGTTCCGGTCCCGGTAAATAGCAGAATAACCGTAACAGACGACCAGTACACAGAGTGCCGTTGCAATTTGCAAAGGCCAGGGAAAAACGCTAAAATAAAGACTAATCATGAAAATCAAGGAAATTATTCCAAAACCAAACAACCATATTTTGATGCTTCCCTGCTGCAGATTTTGCAAGGATACCGGATTACTGTCTTTGATTTTATCCTCGTCATTATAGAGGTTGGTCAGGAAATCACAGTATTGCTCCGGCAGCAGCTTGCTTCTTCTCCAGTATTGAATCTCTTTGATAATGGTCTCGCGTTTCTCCAGATTCAACGTCTGATCCCTCATTTCCCCCTGGTGCTTAGGCTGTATTAAGCGCAAAGGACCCCCTGCCGCCGTGCAGCAGAAGGTCCGGGTATAGTATAACTATTCGAGGAAATCCTTGAGCCGTTTGCTGCGGCTCGGATGACGCAGCTTACGCAGCGCCTTGGCTTCAATCTGACGAATCCGCTCACGGGTTACGCCGAATACCTTGCCTACTTCCTCAAGTGTTCTTGTCCGTCCGTCATCCAGACCGAAACGGAGTCTGAGTACGTTCTCTTCACGCTCAGTGAGCGTGTCCAGCACATCCTCCAGCTGTTCCTTCAGCAGCTCATATGCAGCTGCATCCGCAGGGGCAAGAGCCTCCTGATCCTCGATGAAATCTCCCAGATGCGAGTCATCCTCTTCCCCGATAGGCGTTTCCAGCGATACCGGCTCCTGGGCAATCTTCATGATTTCTCTGACCTTCTCGACAGTCAGCTCCATCTCAGCGGCAATTTCCTCAGGCGACGGCTCGCGTCCCAGTTCCTGCAGCAGCTGGCGGGATACACGGATCAGCTTGTTGATCGTTTCCACCATATGCACCGGAATACGGATAGTACGAGCCTGGTCGGCAATCGCCCGTGTGATCGCCTGACGGATCCACCATGTAGCATAGGTACTGAATTTGAAGCCTTTGTTGTGGTCGAACTTCTCGACCGCTTTGATCAGACCCATGTTACCCTCCTGGATCAGATCCAGGAACAGCATGCCGCGTCCGACATAACGTTTGGCGATACTTACAACGAGACGCAGGTTGGCTTCAGCCAGGCGGCGTTTTGCTTCTTCGTCACCATTCTTGATCCGCATAGCCAGCTCGACTTCATCATCAGCCGACAGCAAGGGCACACGGCCGATTTCCTTCAGATACATCCGGACAGGGTCATTGATCTTGATTCCCGGCGGAAGCGACAAATCATCGTCAAAGCTGAAGTCATCATTGTCATTGCCGTCACTGTCATCCCCTTGCCGGAGCGGAGAGCCTTCATCCTCGTTATCATTAACCACTTCAATCCCGTGATCGCTGAGCTGCTCGTAGAACTCCTCCATCTGCTCGGGGTCCTGATCAAACGGCGACAGTTTCTCCATAATATCTTTGTAGTTCAGTGAAGATCTTTTTTTACCTTGTTCAATAAGCTGGTCCTTAACCTGATCCAGAGTAAATTCTGCTTCCAGTTCAGTATGCTGATCGTTCGCCATAATTCGACTCCCTCCTCCCTAGGTACATCCTGTCAGTTTCTCATTGTCTCTCTAGGGTTATAATCTCACTTGCTATTTGTGCCGCACGCAAAAAGTCACCGGATTTCTCCGCCTGAATCATCTCTTCACGCTTTTGCTCCATCTTGCGCTGTATAGGGTATTTCCTCACTTCACGGATGCAGTCATCCAGAACCTGCGTGTTCCAGTCCGGAGGGGTATCCATCATGGATATCGCTGTAGCGGTTTTCTCCAGACGGTCATCCTGAAGCGATGATAGAAACCGGCTGATGCCGGGTGGTTTGCCTTGCGCGTAATAGGCATATAGATAAGCAGCAATTGCCGCATGATCATCGATGTTGAACTCTTCTCCGAGGCGTTCGCCCACATAAGCGGCTGCTTCCGGGTCCTGTATCATTAGAGACAGCAGTCTCCGTTCCGCAGCATGATAAGCCGGCAGTAAAGTGGGTGCCTGCACCTGCCCTTTTTTATGCCTACCATTATTCCACCTTTTATCGTTATTATCCCCTTCGGGCATGTTTTTTTGCATAGACGCCCGGAGTAAATTACAGTCCTGCTTCAGGCTGTCATAGGACAGCTCCAGTTCGGAGGATATTTCCCGCAAATATACTTCCCGCTCGGTCGAGGAATGCAGGGTGGCGATAATCTGCAGCGCCTCCTTGACATAGGCAATTTTGCCGTCTTCCTCTAGGAGTATATGGTTTTTTTTCAGATATATAAGCTTAAATTTTATGGCTGAGACCGCAGAATCAATGATCCGCTCCATGAAGCTCTCCGCACCGTGACGGGAGATAAATTCATCTGGGTCCATTCCGCCCGGCAGTACGGCCACTTTAACCCGCAGCCCGCTTTCCTCCAGCATCGGGATTGCTTTCAGCGCTGCAGCTTGTCCAGCCTTGTCACCGTCATAGGAGAGAACAATCTCATCCGCCAGACTTTTCATTAGCGCCACATGGCTTTCCGTCAGCGACGTGCCCATAGTGGCAACACCGTTATGCACCCCTGCTTCCCAGGCCGAAATGACATCGCCGTATCCTTCAAACAGGACAATTTGCCGCATTTTGCGGATAGATGCTTTGGACTGGTGCAGATTGTACAGAATCCGGCTTTTGTTAAATATTCTGCTCTCCGCAGAATTCAGGTATTTCGGCTGTCCGTCTCCGAGGATTCTTCCGGCAAAAGCAACCACCTTGCCCGTCCGGTTCGCTATCGGAAAGATGACGCGCCCGCGGAAACGGTCAATATAGCCCTTCCCTTCTCCTCTGGCAGACAGCAGCCCGCCTTTTTCCATTTCAGCAAGATCAAACCCGCGCTTCTCCAGAAATTGCAGCAGTGTATCCCAGCGGTCCGGGGCAAAACCGATCTGGAACTGGTCAATCATTTTGTCGCTGAAGTTCCGGGATCTTAAATAGTTCATCGCGGCCGTGCCGTATTCCGTATTCTTCAGCAGAAAATGATAAAACTTCGCCGACAATTCATAGGCTGAAAGCAGCCGGTCCCGCTCAGGATCAGGGGGAGATAACGGTCCGCCCTTGCCCTCGGGAATTGCAATATCACTTTCTTCAGCCATTATTCTGACTGCTTCGGGGAAGGATAGTCCTTCGATTTCCATCCTGAATTTGATGGCATTTCCGCCCATACCGCAGCCAAAGCAATGAAACACTCCCCGGTCGGGGGTTACTGTGAAGGAAGGGGATTTCTCCGAGTGGAACGGGCAGAGGCCCCATAGATATTTACCCTGCTTGGTCAGATGGACAACCTTGCCGACTGTTTCGACAATATCATGCCGCGCCAGCACGCTCTCGATAACTTCTTCCGGAATATTACCGTGTCCGCTTGCCACTTTTAGCCACCTTCATCTCTTAACAAATAAATATAATTCGCTATTGCTGCACATTCTCCTGCAAAAGGGTTAAAAGTTTTGTCAGTTTATGTTGAAAAAGATTTTTTTCTTCGGCGGTAATCGCCTTAGGCCCTTTGGAATAGTGCCCACGCCGGCGTTCCACCGCTCTGGCATGCCTGCCTTCCAGCATAAAATCCATATTGGAATCCTCATACTCCTGCCCGCGGTTCGACAGTACTCTGCAGCGTTTGCCAAGCGCCAGTGCAGCCAGGCCGTAGTCCTGGGTAATAACGATATCCCCGGCAGCAATATGATTGGCGATGTAAAGATCGGCACTGTCTGCTCCGCGGTCAACCTGAACCACTGTAACTCCTTCATCCGCCTGAAGCACATGGTCGTAAGAAGAAACCATCAGCACAGGAACTTCAAAGGCACGCGCACAAGCCGTAATCTCTTTTTTCACCGGACAAGCATCCCCGTCGACAACAATTTTCCTTCCGCGGGGCATTTCCATCGCCATCACCAGATTCCTGTGTAATATATATACGCTTTACGCAAACCGAAATCCTTCTTTCGATAAAGCATAAATACGGAACGGATGTCAACTTACGCATTGGCACCGTTCCGTATATTTATACCCCAAAGCATCGATCTATACCATAGTTCACACAAAATCACAACTTTTTCAGGGCTGCTGCCCAAAAACCGGTGAGTGCTTCCTATAGCCAAGCTCTACTTGCGCCAAGCCGCTCCTGTATCCGGCAGGGTAATTACCACACCAGCTTGCCAAAATCGGCAAAGACTCTGGAGTCTGCATCCACCCCTGCCAAAAGCGCAAGACGGTTCGTGCGGATCTGCTCGTCCTCGGCCATAACCATTACGGAATCGAAGAACCCGGTAACGGCATCCTTCAAGCCGGACAGAATGCGCAGCGCTTCAGCAGCATTGCGGGCAGCAATAGCCTCCTGATATGGCGCATGAATACTCTGCCATGTCTCATACAGCTTGATTTCGGCTTCTTCCTTCAGCAGGGAAGGCTCGATAACAGTACCCTCTGCGGCTTTGGCAGCCAGATTGCTGACGCGGGTTAAGGAATCTACGGTAACTTTAAAATCATCCTGAGTACTTACAGCTTCGGTAAGTGCCCGGCTTCTGCCGACAACATCAACGATGTCGTCAAAACCGGCAGCGGTTGCTGCTTCTACAACATCATAGCGAATATTGTCATCAGCCAGCAGGCGTTTTACACGCAGACCGAAGAACTCGTACAGGTTATTACGCAGTTCAGGGGCAAAATGTTTCTCTTTACGTAAATTTTCATGTACTTCCACGGCCGCTGCGAAAATTTCCTGCAAGGTGATAGACAGCTTATGCTCCAGGAGCATCTGCACAATGCCTGCCGCCTGACGGCGCAGCGCGTAAGGGTCCTGGGAACCGGTCGGGATGATTCCGATGGAAAAGCTTCCGACGATCGTATCAATTTTATCGGCAAGGCTGACAACCAGACCCGCTTCGGTCGAAGGCACGCTATCTCCGGCAAAACGCGGCTGGTAATGCTCAAAGATCCCTTTTGCCACATTCTCGGCTTCTCCGGCTTTGCGGGCGTAATCTTCACCCATTGTGCCCTGCAGCTCAGGGAACTCACCGACCATCTGGGTCACCAGATCGAATTTGCAGATATCGGCAGTACGGCTTACTTCAGCTGCTGCAGCTGCAGACAGTCCAAGCTTGGATGCCAAAGAATCGGCAATGGCCCGGATTCTGCGCACTTTATCGCCTACGCTGCCCAGTTCCACCTGATAAACAATGGTTTCCAGCTTGGCCAGGGCATCGCTGATCTGCAGCTTCTGGTCTTCCTCATAGAAGAACTTGGCATCCGACAGGCGGGCGCGAAGAACCTTCTCGTTCCCTTTGGCAATCACATCAAGCGATTCTGCATTACCGTTACGCACGGTTACGAAGAACGGCAGCAGCTTGCCTGCGCTGTCCAGAACAGGGAAGTAACGCTGATGCTCACGCATTGAAGTGATCAGCACGTCCTGCGGAATATCCAGGAAGGAAGGATCAAAGGTACCGAACAGCACAGTCGGTGTCTCCACCAGGAACAGGACCTCTTCCAGCAAATCTTCCTTGATCGCGATCGTCCATTCTTTGTCTGCAGCCAGCTTGTTGATCTGGTTCAGGATCAGTTCCTCTCGTTCCTGTACATCGACCAGCACATGCTGTGCCCGCAGCGCTTCAACATAATCTGCCGGCTGGGCAATAACAGCATCCGTACCCAGGAAACGGTGGCCGCGGCTCACATTACCTGCTTTGACGCCGGTGATTTCCAGATTAACAATCTCCTGGCCGAACAAAGCCACCAGCCAGCGGATCGGGCGGACGAATTTGAAATCATAAGCGCCCCAGCGCATATTTTTAGGGAAGGTCATCGCATTCACGATTCCAGTCAGACCATCAGCAAGCAGGGAGGAAGTCTCAACGCCGTCGCTGTTTTTGGTCACATAGATGTATTCAACACCTGCCAGCTCCTTGAATGTGAACTGCTCGGGAGATACACCCTGGCTGCGGGCAAAACCAAGCGCCGCCTTGCTCCAGTCACCGTTAGCATCCAGCGCGATTTTGCGGGATGGACCCTTTACTTCTTCACTTACATCGGACTGCCGCTCGGCAGCCTCTTTTACCAGTACAGCCAGTCTGCGCGGGGTAGCATAAGCTGTTACTCCGCTGTGCTCAATGCGTGAAGCCTCCAGCCATTTGGCTGTTCTGTCCTGAAGCTGCTCCATCGCCGCCCGGATAAAGCGGGCCGGAATTTCCTCAAGTCCGATCTCGAACAAAATATCTTTAGACATGCTCAGCACCTTCTTTCTTCAGCAGCGGGAAGCCCAGCTTCTCGCGTTCCTCCATATAGGTCGCAGCCACGGTACGGGCCAGATTACGTACTCTTGTAATAAAGCCGGTCCGTTCCGTCACACTGATCGCACCGCGCGCATCCAAAAGGTTGAAGGTATGCGAGCATTTCAGCACATAATCGTAGGCCGGGAATACCAGATGGTTCTCCATCGCTCTGCGTGCTTCCTGCTCGTAGGTGTTAAACAGGGTGAACAGCATCTGCACATCGGATACTTCAAAGGTATACGTGGAATGCTCAACCTCAGGCTGATGGAAAACGTCACCGTAAGTCACGCCGTCCACCCACTCCAGATCGAACACATTTTCTTTCTCCTGAATGTAGGAAGCCAGCCGCTCCATACCGTAAGTAATTTCTACTGCTACCGGACTGGTCTCAATTCCGCCGACCTGCTGGAAATAAGTAAACTGCGTGATTTCCATCCCGTCCAGCCATACTTCCCAGCCGAGGCCCGCGCAGCCCAGCGACGGATTCTCCCAGTTATCTTCTACAAAACGGATGTCATGCAAAAGCGGGTCTACGCCCAGCGCCTTCAGACTGTCCAGATACAGCTCCTGGATGTTGTCCGGTGAAGGCTTGATGATGACCTGGAACTGGTGATGCTGGTACAGACGGTTCGGGTTCTCTCCATAACGGCCGTCTGACGGGCGGCGGGAAGGCTCCACATAAGCTACCTTCCACGGCTCAGGTCCCAGTGAACGCAAGAACGTCATCGGGTTCATCGTTCCGGCCCCTTTTTCCGTATCGTACGGGTTGACGAGAATACAATTCTGTTCTGCCCAGAACTGCTGCAGCGTCAAAATCATCTGCTGAAAATTCATACTACCGACTCCTTCGCTTTACAAGTGTAGTTGGCATCGCTGCCTTGAAGCATCTTACTGTGCCGCGATGGAGGCGGCGTTCTTCTATGCTGCAGCCGTTACCAGCGGCTGCATGCAAAAAAGCTCCCGCCCCCATGCCTGATATCCAGACATAGGGACGAGAGCTTGACTTATACTCCCGCGGTTCCACCCTACTTGATTCCGCCTTGCATTGCCGGCTGCTGCTATCCGCACCGCTGCAACACGAATTGACGAAATCCACTTTTCATTCTGCCGTTTCCGCACTCCCGGGTGCCCTGTTCATGAACCATGCGCTGCCGGGCTTCCACTCTCCCCGGCTCGCTTAAGCGGCATCTTGTTCATTACTTTCCCGATCACTGCACGTCTCTGAGAATTCAGAGTAATACACGGCTGTAAAATTAAAAAGAAACTGTTCCCATAGTAACGGAAATTTCGGGATTCGTCAAATATCGTATTTATCAAGCTGGTCCAGAAAGCCCTGTGACTTCAATTTCAGCCCGAGCTGGGCATCCATGAAGGCTCGCATAATCTTTTTCAGCTCGCTGCGGGTAGCTTCCTTGACATCGACATTGCCGAGGCGTGTCAGATCCAGGGCCGCAAACAGCCGCAGCAGCTTCAGGGCACGCGGAGAAATCTCCATCGCCGGAGGATCATTGTGCCTGCAGCTGCGGCATAACACGCCGCCGAGCCGCGGGCTGATCCGCAGCTCTTCGTCCGGCTTGTCCAGCCCGCAGGCAATGCACTGGTCCAGCTCCGGCCCGTACCCTGCAGCCTGCAGTATTTTCATCTCAAACACATTAATAATGATACCGGGTTCCTTGTCTTCCTCCAGTGCACTGAGACATGCAGACAGCTGGCGGAACCAGAAGCTGCCGGTCTCCTCATCATGTAATACACGGTCCAGGAGCTCGCACGCATATGAAGCATACGCCGCTTTGATCAGGTCTGTTCTTAGAGCATGACGGGATTGTATGATTTCACCGGCATTCAGTGTTCCCAGTCCCCCGTTGTTGCGAAAAAATACAAATTCCCCTGTTGTAAACAGCTGGATCAGCGCAGCATGACGGCTCTTGACCTTTTTTGCTCCCCTGACAAGAACCCCTACTTTGCCGGCGTTCTCGGTGCAAATCGTAATGATGGCGTTCCCTTCGCCGTAATCCATACTGCGGATGACGATCCCTTCCACCCTGTGTAGCATGCCTCTTCCCCCAACCATCCGGCAAGCAACCAGTCTTTACTCAGCTTCTTCATCAAGAACCTGCTCTTCCTCCGCAGACAGCGGCCCGCCTAAATCCAGCGGATCTCCGGCTTGCCTGTACAGCAGATATGCATCGACATCTCCAGTCATTGCAAAATACTTCCACGAAAAGTCTCGCATTCGTATTCATCCTTTCTTCGGAAACACGATGTCTCTTCAGAGATAGGATGTGCGCTGAGCGGAGGTTTATCCTTGCAATTCCTGCCAGAAAGAAGCGGAGCCAGGCTTTAAACGTCCTTGTGGAAGCCCAGATCGCGCAGAACGCGGTCCTGGTTGCGCCAGTCTTTTTTCACTTTAACCCATAGCTCCAGGAAAATCTTCGATCCCAGCAGGTTCTCGATATCGGTGCGGGCCCGTCTGCCGACTTCCTTCAGCATCGCCCCCTGCTTGCCGATAATAATCCCCTTCTGGGAATCGCGCTCAACAAAAATAACCGCACTGATATGCACTACACCGTTAGGTTCAACACGCATATCCTCAATGCCTACCGCAATGGAATGCGGAACCTCTTCGCGGGTCATGTGCAGAATTTTCTCGCGGATCAGCTCGGCACAGACGAATTGCTCCGGATGGTCCGTCACCTGGTCCTCTGGATAATACTGCGGCCCTTCCGGCAGATATTTGGAAATCTGCTCCAGCAGCGTATTGACGTTGCTGCCCAGCTTGGCGGAAATCGGAACGATCTCGGCAAACGTGTGCAGCTTGTTGTATTCCGTAATCAGCGGAAGGAGTGCTTCCGGCTCGATTTTGTCAATCTTGTTCATTACCAGGATTACCGGTGTCTTGACCTCCTTCAGCTGCTCCGCGATGAACCGGTCACCGCCGCCCATCCCTTCCGCAGCATCCACCAGGAACAGCACCGCTTCCACCTCATGCAGTGTGCTTAGTGCTGTCATGTTCATGTAATCGCCAAGCTTGGACTGTCTTTTATGGATACCCGGCGTGTCCAGGAACACGATCTGCGAATTGTTCGCCGTGTACACCCCATGGATTTTGTTGCGCGTCGTCTGCGGCTTGTCCGACATGATGGCGATTTTCTGGCCGATCACTTGGTTCATGAGCGTCGATTTGCCAACATTCGGTCTGCCGATAATGGCGACAAACCCTGATTTGAATTTCATATGATCTTCCCTTTCGTGTTAAAACAAAAATTAAAAAGCTTAAAACCTTTTTCGATCCCCCTAAATCCCCCTTAGCCAAGGGGGACCCCAAGGGCCCCGGCCCTCTGGACACCCGGAAATGGGCGGGTAATTGGTTGCCGGTGCTTCGAGCAGACAATTGGTACAATGAGCGCTTTCGTTCCCTGCGGGAACACGCTGGACTGTCGCGCTCGTAGTGGCGTGTAAGTGACTGTCGGTGCTTGAGCGGGCTTACGGTGCTATGAGCGCTTTCGTTCCCTCCATGGAACACGCTGGACGGCGGCGCTGGGATGTTGTTAACTAAGCAATCTTTAGGACCTCATCCTACCTAAGGAGCTCCAATGACGCAAGGATATTAGTTAACTAACCAAGTAGCAATTGTATGCTTTGTAGCTAGGTAATATTGGAGCTGGCACAACGTCGACAGAGGCTTTAGTTGTATTTTGTACAATTATTTCAGCCTGAACCGGCTGTTTTGCTGATTTAGCTGTATTTCGTACAGTTATTTTTGACTATTTGAGCGATTTTGACAAATTTAAGCCAAAATAGTTGTACAGACTGCAGTTAAACTCAGCTGCGAGCAAATATAGCCAGATTTAAATGTACAAAGTGCAATTAAGCTTGAGCGTAGCTCTTCGGCCGGCGCGAGCAGGCCAAGGGGCAACTGATCAGAAAACAACTGGCCAGCACCAGCAGGCCAAATGGATACGTCCAGATAGCAACTGATCAGCCAACAACCGGTCTGACAGCAATCTGCCAGAGAACAAAAGGCCAGTCTACTCCGGTGCCTGCCCCTGCTCCAGATCTGCCGTCGTAAACGCGCCGGGCAGCAGATCACGTACGGTGGTCTCGACGATGTCGCCCTTCAGGTTGCCGAGGATTACCTTCATATCAGGGCCGCACAGCTCGACCATTACCTGGCGGCAGACGCCGCAAGGAGATACAGGCCCGTCTGTATCAGCAACAACGGCAATCGCCTTGAAGGTTCCCGGTTTATGACCGTCGGCAATTGCGCGGAACAAGGCGGTACGTTCACCGCAGTTCGTCGGGCCATAAGCAGCATTTTCGATATTGCAGCCGTGGTGGACATGGCCGTCCTGATCCAGCAGCGCAGCACCGACGCCGAAACGGGAATACGGTATATAGGCATTGGCTCTGGCCTTGATCGCTTCCTGTATAAGTAGAGCAGATTCCATAGTGGCCCTCCTAAAAGTTTTGTCAGCATATGCTAACTGAGTGACTTCGTACAAAACTATCTTCGTAAGCATGTACCCAAATTTGTTCAACGTATACTATCTTGATGAATCGTCCAAAACTATCTTCCGCAAGCATTCCGTATGTACTCCATGAGTTGACCTCGTACAAAACCCGCTGCGTAAGCATTGACTGTGTTTAGCCCGATTCCACATCTTTTAACTTCAGCAAACTTGCTGCACAGCATTCACTCAATTCGTGAGCAAAGATAATTGCCGGTTTACACACCATTAAATTCCGGCAATTCTGCATGAATGCTGCAAAGCCGCTTAATAGAAGATGGCGGAGGGCACAAACGCCGGTCCGCCTTCCCGTTCTGCTGAATTTGTAAACTGATTATGACATAAACCCGGTGATCCAGTCCATTACCGGGTGATAAAAAACGTAGATTCCCACAATAACGGCAAAAACCGCCGTAAGCAGCACAGCTCCTGCGGCGGTATCTTTGGCAGTCTTGGCCAGGGGATGAATATCCGGCGACACCAGATCAATCGTCGCTTCAATCGCTGTGTTCAGCAGTTCTGTACTCAGTACAAGCGTTATTGCCAGCAGCAGCAGCATCCAGCTTGAAGGCGGCAGCCTGAAAAACGCCGCGGCGGCAAGCACCGCCACAGCAAGCACGCTGTGCACCTTCATATTCAGCTCGGATTTGAACGCAGCGGCGATGCCCTGCGCAGCAAACCGGAAGGAATGCCAGAATTTTTTGTGGCCCACCGCCGTATTCTTGACCATTAGCGGGTCAGCCCAACCTGTGCCAATACCTGCTCCTGCTTGGACATCATCTCAGCCTCTGATTCCGCATCCTGATGGTCGTAGCCCAGCAAATGCAGGAAGCCGTGAACGAACAGGAACCCGAGCTCCCGCTCCAGGGAATGGCCGTATTCTTCAGCCTGCTCCTTAGCACGTGTAACAGAGATAATGATATCCCCCAGCGTGTTTGGAACCTCCCCGTATTCTTCAGCCTCTTCAGACGCATATATAATCTCCGGCTCATCCTCCCCGGCCTCATTCATGGCAAAGGACAGCACATCCGTCGGACGGTCGATTCCCCGGTATTCGCGGTTCAGCTCATGAATGCGTTCGTTATCAACAAAGGTAAGGTCTACCTCCCCCTTATCAATCCCTTCGGCGGCACCCGCTTTTTGCAGAATGCTGTCCAGGAGCGTAATCAGCGCGTCCGTAATTTCGTATTCTTCCTGCTCGTTATTCCAATTGATGGCTAGACTCATGTTGTAGCCGCTCCTTCCTCTTTCTTCGGTTTCTTCACTTCTTCAGGATATTCGATCCGCGAGTGAAAAATCCCCATGACCGTCTCTTTGAGCGTCCGGGCAATGATGTCCAGCTCCTTGATCGTCAGGTCACATTCATCAAACTGGTGGTCATCCAGCCTGCTCTTAATAATTTTTTCAATCATCGTCTCTACCTGTACTACGGTTGGCTTGCGGAGGGAGCGGACCGCTGCTTCCACACTGTCGGCGATCCCGACCACGGCCGCTTCCTTAGACTGCGCTTTGGGACCCGGATAACGGAAATCCTCTTCTGTGAAATCAGGCGTAACGCCCTTTTCCTCCGCTATCTTCAGCGCCTTATGATAAAAATAATGCAGGAACGTCGTGCCGTGATGCTGCTCGGCAATGTCGCGGATCGGCTTGGGCAGCTTGTATTCCTTCTGCATCTCCACCCCGTCCCGGGCGTGCGCTACAATGATGGACTTGCTGAGCGCCGGCTCAATCGAATCATGCGGATTCTCCATATTGTTCTGGTTCTCAATGAAATAAAACGGCCGCTTCGTCTTGCCGATGTCGTGATAGTAGGAGCCTACCCGGCAGAGCAGCCCGTCCGCACCAATCGCCTCTGCCGCCGCTTCCGACAAATTGCCGACCATTACACTGTGATGATAGGTTCCAGGCGTTTCCGTCAGCAGCTTGCGCAGCAACGGGTGATTCGGGTTGGACAGCTCAACCAGCTTCAGCGCCGACAGGATACCGAAGGTAGCTTCGAAGAACGGCATCAGCCCGATGACAAGCACCGCTGTCAGCAGACCGCCGGCAAAAGCAAACCCGACCGAATATAAGGTCTGTGTATCGTTCCAGACTCCGCCTCCAAGCAGCTTCAGCATAAAGACGGTCACTGTACCGAATAAGGAAACCATGATCCCGCCCTTGAGGAGCGTGGAACGCTGGCCGGCGCGGTGGGTGGCAAAGATCGCTACATACGATACCACCAGCGCAAAGAAGCCGAAGGTAAAATCAAATACCGTGTTCTGCTGCACGTTCAGAATAATGCTGGCAAGCACACTGAACAGGATCGAGCAGAAGTACGCCAGAGTAATATCCAGCAGCATGGCAATCAGCATCGCCCCGATAGCGACCGGAGCCAGGAAGCCGACATAATAGCGGACATCGGTCTGCAGGAAGGCAGCCAGCTTCATAGTGATAATAGTGATGATAAAGACGAGCATCAGCATCAGAAGCTGCGAATTATTGTACTTGAACCCTGCTCCGCCTGTGCCTCCCGAATAACGGATGAACACCATCATCCCTGCAGAGAGCATAACCGACAGCAGCAGCAGGCCGAATTGCGGCCAGTAGTTAACCTCGTTGCTGAGCAGCCCGTTCTCATCCAGGAGCGCGTATAGCTCGGGCGTGATGACATCCCCTTTGGCAACAAGCACATCGCCCTGCTCAATGAACACATCCGGCGTATTCTCGCGGGCCTCAACCTTCGCTTCCTTGGTAGCTTCCTCGTCAAAAAATTTATTAGGCATAATGACCAGCCGTACCAGCTCCTGAGTCACCTCACGGGCTGTCCGCTGGCTGAGGGAGCTGACGCTGACCTGCTCCGCCACCTTCGCACGGGCGGTCTGGGCGTCAACAATCTGGTCATTCATCAGCTTGATGACAATTTCCCGGGCAACCTGCTTCATTTCGATAATATCCTGGGAGGTGAGCCGCGGAATTTTGATATAGGTCTCTTCCGGAATGGTGTAGGCCTGCTCGGCAATGCCGGACTGGATCTCCTCCAGGAGTGTATCGGAATATGTACCGGCGCTGCGGCTGGAATTGATAAAGCTCTGTACAAAATCATTGGCCCGCTGCGGGATAACATCTTTGTAAATGCCGATTTTATCGCTTTGCGAGATCAGATCATCCTGATTCAGGCTGTCAATCCGGTCCAGCAGCAGGGTTATAAGACTGTCCGCCCTGATCGGTATAATTGCATATTTGTTCTGTACAGCCTCCGCCGCAGCTTCCTGCGCCTTCAGCTTCGCCTTGTTATCAAGAATCTGCTTCGGAGCCGTAATCTCCTTGGCGCTGGTCGTATTCACTTTAATATCATAGCGTTTCGGCAGCAGGTCGGATGAGAGGCTGAAGTAGAATACCAGCCCCAGGAACAGGAAAAGAGCATAGCGCGTTGCCGCGCTATACTTCCATCCGGTATTGCTGTATACAAATCCGCTTAGTTTCGATGGTTGCTTTGAAGCCATGAGGACAGTCCCCTTTGTTAGTCGAGGTTTTCGGCAGAGCGGTCATAGGCTACGATAATTTTCTGCACCAGAGAATGTCTTACTACATCCTGTTCTGCAAAATATACAAACCCGATTTCTTCAATGCCGGATAAAATCGCCTTAGCTTCGATCAATCCCGATTTTTTGCCGCGAGGCAGGTCGATCTGGGTAACGTCACCGGTGATGACCATCTTGGAGCCGAAGCCAAGCCGGGTCAAAAACATCTTCATCTGCTCCGGAGTCGTATTCTGGGCTTCATCCAGGATTATAAAAGAATCATCCAGCGTACGCCCGCGCATATAGGCAAGCGGTGCAATCTCAATCAGTCCCCGCTCCAGCGCCTTGGCAACCTGGTCCGGCCCCATAACGTCGTACAGGGCATCGTAGAGCGGACGCAGGTACGGATCAACCTTCTCCTGCAGATCGCCCGGCAGAAAGCCCAGGCTTTCACCTGCTTCCACAGCAGGCCGGGTAAGCACGATCCGCTTCACGGAGCCCTCCTTGAGGGCTGCAACGGCGAGTACAACAGCGAGGTAAGTTTTCCCCGTTCCCGCGGGCCCGATGCCGAAGACGATGTCGCGTTTCTTAATGGTTGTTACATAATGCTTCTGGCCGATGGTTTTGACGCGGATTGGCTTACCGCGGAACGTAGTCGTAATTTCGCCTTTGAACAGGTCCAGCAGCTGATCAGAGCGGAACTCCTTGGCCAGCTCCACCGCATACTGGACATCGCGCTCGCTGAGAATGTAACCGCTGCGGATCAGGGACAGCAGCACATTGAACAGCTGCTCCAGCATGTCCACCTCACGCTCCGCCCCGCGAATTGTAATTTCTGCTTCGCGTGAGTCAATCACTGCCGGAATTTCACTTTCAACGATTTTCAGAAATCCATCCTGCGGGCCGAACAGGGATTGCGCTTCTCCCGCATTTTGTAAAGATATACGAATGCTTGCAGTCTGTTCTGACAAGTAGCCTCATTCTCCTCAGTTGTTTACTATCGGAAGTTCTTCCGCGATTCTCTCTTCCACCTCAAACAGCACTTTCATATAAACTTTACCATTGTCTTTCTTCTCATGCAAAATTTTTTGACTTTTAATGGTGCTGTCCGTGCCGTAACGGGCCAAAATATCGCTTTTTGCGCGGGCAATCCCTTCCTCCCTCGCCTCTTCCTCCGTCTTCACCGAAGACGCATAACTGATCTCCAGCTCCTTCTCCGTCATGACGCCCAGCGGCAGCTGAAGGGAGCGCCAGGAGAGCATATTATTTTCCGTGAGTGTACGCGATTTGCTGAAGCCGGATTTACCGTATCCCCACAGCTGTACTGCCCAGTCTCCGATTACAAGATAGGTCCGGTCTTTTCGTTCCCCGGTATAGGAGCTGCTTGTCGTCTTCAGCGGGACCTCGATATTGTATTCATGCCAGACGAGGCCCTTTACTTCGCCCTTGGCTACAACATATTCTATATTTTCCTCATCACCCAGTGCCCCTGAAATGAGGATCTGTCCTTTTTTAACCCGGGAATTTATGCCCACCACCGGCCTGCCCTGCTCCGCATAAATACCGGTAACAACCGCATCCGTTCTGCTGACCAGATGGCGCTGGCTAAGGAGGGGCCGCTTTTCCGGCTGGTCTGCCTCGACAACCTGGATGGTGATGCTAGTCCCTGTCCGCTCTACGCCCACCCAGGAAAGCCCCGGTATGCGGGAGGTCAGCCTTTTGGAGAGCTTGTCCGGCTCGTCCATGCGCCAAATCCACTGAAACGGATAAATCCCCTCCTGGCGGGCTGCAGCCAGCAGATCATCGGAGGCAATACGCTGGTTGCCTTCGATCCGGACGGTCCAGACCATGGAGCAGAACAGCAGAAGCATGACCCCGAACAGCAGGATGCCTCCGGCAAAAAGCTTACGCCTCCACAGCCTGGCCAGCCGGAAAGGAAGGCCGCTTCTCGCAGTGACGTGCACGCGGCAGCCTGTCTTTTTTAAGAGCGGCCGAAGGCTGAAGAAGTCATCCAGCAGCAGGTTCAGGGAAGCGCCGTTCCCTGCAGGCTTCACCTCCCAGATGACAATGCCGGCTTCGGTTACGGCGTTGATAAACTTTTCCACCGCAGGTCCCGTCACATGCAGTGTAACGAACCCCCGCAGTGATGACAGAGGCGGCTCTTTCATGGTTTCTCCTCGCTTCCCTTGTATCTGATTTCCCCGATAATGCCTTCAACAGCCAGCTCCTGGCCGAGGATATTGCGGATCATTAGCTCCTGCCCGGAGATTTCAAGCGAACCCTGGGCTAACGCGATGGTAAGCTGGCCGGACGAAAAATGCAGCACACCGCGGTGGTTCTCAATATACAGTTCCTTATTGCCGATCAGGGTGATCCGGGGCAGCTCCTGCAGCACATCCTGCGGAAGATCCAGTACCCCGTTTGTCCATCCCCGCAGCCTGCGGCCGATACGGGTCATATGTAGACTTCTCCCCCTTCCTGCCTTCTTTACACCTTATGCGGCGCTGCAGGCTTTTATGAGAAATACTCACACAGGGACAGAGAAATGCGGCTGCGGTCCTTCCGCAGAGTTTGCTGAAAAACGCAAAGAGCCTCTGAACCCTTAAAAAGGGTCCAGAGGCTTGCCTTGCATAAACTGTAATCCAGTTATGAACGTCTAAACACGGCTGCCGCTGTACGGCTGCTATCTCCTCGTTGAGTGGGGACGTCGGGAACGCGGCGGACTGAGAATTTCCGCCCAGATAATCCCGTTCCGCAGCGCCTGACGGCTGTCCGCAGCTCCGCCGGGGAGAGAGGCGGAAGCAGAACCCTGCATACGGGCCGCTGCAGGCCCGTCAGCAGCCTTCTCCAGGCCATAGGCTGCCATACCGTCATATGCGGCCTGCAGACGCTCCAGCTCACGCTGCATCCGTTCTGTGCGGGCCTGCACACTGTCCTCCTGATCCGCAGGCTGCTCGTAAGACATCCCTTCACCCGTCTCATAGTCGGGAGTCGGGATCTGGGGCGGCTCTTCCCAGGCAGGGGCCAGTTCATGCTCATGCCGCTCATAGGACGAGCTGTCCCGCGAGGACCTGCTGCCTTCAGGTGCAGGGAAGCCGCTTCCGGTTCCGGCAGAACGCGCTTTATCTTCCTCGGCGTCCGGGCGTCCAGTCCTGCGCAGCGGGTTATCCCCGCCCCCGCCAAAGGTAGGCATTCCGCTGCGGGTGTTAGGCTTTTTCTTATTCTTGGCCGCTTTATTCACATTGGTAAAGATTGCGATCAGAATAATCACGGCAATATAAATCAGACTGCCCATGGGATCTCACATCCCCTTATTTATTGGTCGGACGGTTCGGATCATCCCCGTCGTTCACTTTACCGAGCGAGCCGCGCATCTGCGTATCGGCCTCGATATTTTTGAGATTCATGTAATCCATCACACCCAGCTGTCCGGACCGCAGCGCTTCGGCCATTGCCAGCGGCACCTGGGATTCGGATTCGACAACCAGCGCCTTCATTTCGACAACTCTCGCCTTCATCTCCTGCTCATGGGCAACAGCCATCGCTCTGCGCTCCTCGGCTTTCGCCTGGGCGATGCGCTTATCGGCTTCGGCCTGCTCAGTCTGCAGGTAAGCCCCGATATTTTTGCCGACATCGACATCCGCAATATCAATGGAGAGAATTTCAAAGGCTGTTCCGGAGTCAAGCCCCTTGGACAAAACAGTCCGGGAAATCGAATCGGGATTCTCCAGCACGTCTTTATGCGAATTACTGGAACCTACCGTGGTAACAATCCCTTCGCCGACACGGGCAATAATGGTTTCTTCGCCCGCACCGCCGACCAGCCGGTCGATATTGGCCCGAACAGTCACGCGGGCTTTAACCTTAACTTCAATCCCGTTTCTGGCAACTGCAGCTACAATCGGCGTTTCAATGACACGCGGGTTAACACTCATCTGCACCGCCAGCAGCACGTCACGCCCTGCCAGGTCAATCGCCGCCGCACGGGTAAATTCAAGCGGAATGTTGGCCCGCTGCGCCGCGATCAGCGCATTGACAACCCGGTCCACGTTACCGCCGGCGAGATAATGGCTCTCCAGCTGGTTGATGTTAAGACCCAGTCCGGCTTTGGTAGCCTTAATCAGCGGATTAACAATCCGGCTTGGCGTTACCCGGCGCAATCTCATCGCCACCAGCGTAATAATGCTGATTCTTACACCTGATGCCCATGCAGAAATCCACAGCATAACCGGGAAGAAGCTGAAGAACACACTCAATACAATGATCACGACAACCGCAATCAGCAAAATAGGAATCAAAGAAGCTTCGCCCATACCTGTTCCCAACCTCCGTTACTTTTATTAAAAATCATACTACATTCGCAGCTCATTCCGCCGCTTCCTTTACCACCACACGGCCGCCCTCCACCTTCACCACAGCAATAGGACGGTCAGGATTGATAAAGCTTCCTTCGGTAACCACATCCACCCGTTCTCCGCCGATCATGGCTGTTCCCGCAGGACGGAGCGGAGTAATGCTCATTCCCGCTGCGCCAATGAGGCTGAGCTTTTCCAGTGCAGGCACAAAGCCCTCTTCTTTGGTCAGACTCTCACGGAGAATGAACCGGTTCCAGATGCCGCGCTCCTTAAAAGTAACCACAACGACCGCAATGACTACCGCGGCAGCAGCAAATGCGATCCCGAGATTAAGCAGGGCGTGGGTGTAGCTGAAGGCTGCACGAACAACACCTGCTACCAGACAGACTGAACCCAGCAGTCCGAGTATGCCGAAGCTTGGCACAAAGAGCTCCAGCACCAGCATGACAAGCCCCAGAATGAACAGCAGCCATGTCTCCGCTCCAGCGAAGCCGGCCACGTAATTGCCGAAGAAATACAGGGCAAAGGCCAGGGTCCCGATAATACCGGGAGCACCGAAGCCCGGCACCAGCAGCTCAATGACAATCCCGGCAATCCCTATAAAGAGCAGAATAATCATTACAACCGGATTGGTGAGAAAATGTGACACCTTTTCCGCGCCGGTCTGCTTGACGTGAAAAATGTCGTCCGTCGAGTAGCCCAGCAAGCCGACTGCCTCCTCAGAGGTAGCCGCCAAATGCTCGGCATAGCCCGCTTTAATCGCTTCGTCACTGGTCAGCGCAATGATCTGTCCTGCCGCCTTGTTGACGCCGAGCTCAGGCTTGTTCACAACCAGGTTCACATCCATCATTCCTGCTGCAATGTCAGGATCACGGCCGTTCAGCATGGCTGCCCCGACCATTTTGGATTTCCAGTAGGAGACGATTTTGGCGTCATCCACACTGTTGCCGTCCCTGTCTACAAGAGACGCCGCGCCGATCATGCTTCCGGGCTTCATAATAATGCTGTCTGCGTTCAACGCTATGTAACTGCCTGCCGACGCAGCGTCGCCCTTAATAAAAGCAGTAACCGGAATGTCGTTGTCCCTGATCAGTGAACCAATCTGCTCTGCAGAATCCACAAGTCCCCCGGGTGTATCAATCTCCAGTACAATCAGAACCGCTCCGTAGTTAGCCGCCTCTGCAAATCCGCGCTCCAGAAAGCTCTGCAGCCCGCGTTCAATCTCATGTTCAACCGGAATGATAAACACAGGGCCGCTTTTGACTTCTCCGGCCGACCGGTCTGTTGACCCGGATGATGCGGCTGCACCTGCCAGTACCGGTAGGCACAGCATCAGCAGCAGAATAGCGGCAGTAAAGGAAACAAGCCCTTTCCGGAATCTGCTCACATTAGAACCTCCCCTCTTCATGATAACCCATTTCATACTCCTAGTACGCCCATATCCGTCAATCCGTTTCAAAACATTAACCGGGCTGACGGCTTATAACCCATGAAAAAGGGACAAAGATAAGCAGATGCTTATAATTTGTCCCTTTATAACGAAAAACACCCCTTATTAAAAGGGGTGTTAGCGCTATATTATTGCAGAAATTGCAGAACCGCCTGGTTCACAAGTTTACCATCGGCGCGACCTTTGACCTTAGGCATCAGTGCGCTCATGACCTTACCCATATCACTTTTCGAAGAAGCACCGGTTTCCTGGATGGTCTGCTGTACAATTACTTTAATTTCTTCTTCGGAAAGCTGCGCAGGAAGATACTTAATGATAATCTCGATTTCTGCCTTCGTATTCGCGGCAAGCTCTTCACGACCCGCTGATTCAAATTCTTGGAGGGCATCTTTGCGCTGTTTGATTTCACGACTAAGGATATCAAGCACTTCGTTGTCGTCTAATGTTCTCTTTAATTCTATTTCAGAATAATTTATCGTAGAACGAACCATTCGAATGGTGGAGAGTGTGAACTTGTCCTTACTCTTCATCGCTTGCTTCATATCTTCGTTCAATCGTTCGCTAAGATTCATGACTCGGTAATCCTCCTAAAACTTTCTCTTACGAGCAGCCTCAGACTTCTTCTTGCGCTTAACGCTTGGCTTCTCATAATGCTTGCGTTTCTTCACCTCAGCCAAGACACCATCTTTAGCGATGGAACGTTTAAAGCGACGAAGTGCAGCATCAATTGTCTCGTTTTTACGAACTTTCGTTTCAGACACCAGTTTTCCCTCCCTCCGACCAGACCGTCCAAGAGCATAACACGGTTCATCAAATTTCATTATAGGTCAAACTGAAATAAGGTGTCAACCTTCGTGTTATTCTTTTTTCGGCAGGCAATCTGATTTTCGTAAAAGTATTACGCGTGTGAGTCTGAAATGCCGACAAGGGCACCCAGCTTGGCGCCGCCGATCAGATGGTAATGCAGGTGCGGAACGGCTTGTCCGCTGTCTGGTCCGCAGTTATTAATCAAACGGTATCCGGTTTCCGCGACACCAAGCTCGAGCGCAATCTGCTGGGCAACAGCATGGATCTCAGCGATCAGCGGCAAATCCTCTGCCGTAACATCGTTCATCGAGGCGATGAACTTCTTGGGAATAATCAGCACATGCACCGGTGCCGCAGGCTGAATATCATGGAACGCCAGAATCCGCTCGTTCTCGAACACCTTTTTTGAAGGAATTGTGCCCTCAATAATTTTGCTAAAAACGGTTTCCATACAACACTTCCTCCTGAACGTTTTGTGGAGCATACCTGTCTGAGTAGTCTTTGCGGCAAAACCTGCTGCTTGGAGAGACATTTGGTCCCTATGGACCGACTGCCTTACCTTGGAATGCCCGACGCTTCTCGCCATCTGTTTTGTGTGTTCTAATCATACAGGATTTTGGCGCAATACGAAAGCCGCAGTGAGCCATTTGCAAGCAGTGCAATTCAGGTTGCGGGTAATACAGCCCGGCAGTCACACGTAATCAAAACTGTATCTGTAACAGCAGCTGATACGGCCTGAAATCCCCCTGTGAATCTTACCCTACGGATATTGCCATCCTTTCCCGGCAGCAAATATAGGGACGAGCAGTAATTCTTTTTCTCACGATACATAAAAAAAGACAAAAAAAAGAAACACCCTATCAGCTGAAAGGCTGATCGGCGGCGAACGTATGAAAAGGAGTGCATCCCGGTCATACGTCCGCCGAGGTGTTTCTAAAAGATGTCGGCTTAGCTGTATTATAACAGGGGCATGATGGTGTCTCTGTGATTGACATCACATCAAGCCCCCGGTTTCACATTTTTTCCAAAAGAATGTGCGAACCCCCGCCACCCTGCTCGGCAGGAACGACAATCAGCTTGCGCGGCAGCCTGGCCCGGAGCTCGGGAACATGGCTGATAATCCCGACGGACAGCTGGTCATTATGCAGCTTCTCGAGGGAAGTGATTACGGTATCCAGCAGTTCTGTATCCAGCGTACCGAACCCTTCATCAAGGAAAAAGAACTGCAGCGGGTATTGTCCGCGCAGCTGGATCTGTGCCGACAGGGCGAGCGCCAGTGACAGGGAGGTCAGGAACGTCTCACCGCCGGACAAGGTAGAAACCGGCCGGCGCACTCCCCCGTTGCCGTCATCGCGGATCACGAAGCCGCCGCCGGAGTCGACCTCCAGCGCATAGCGCTGCTTGGACAGAAAGCGCAGCCGCTGCGACGCCGCCTGGCAGACCTGCATCAGCTGCTCTTCGGCGATATATTCGACGAAGGCATTGCCGCGCAGCACAGTCTGCAGCTTGGACAGCCGGTCCTGCTGCTCTGCATGACGGGACCGCTGCTCCTCCAGCTCCATCCAGCGGATATGGCGCTGCTGGAGATCCTCCAGGTCGCGCTCGGCACGTGCCCGGCTCCGCAGCGATTCCTCGTCGTCCTCCTTGCACTGCTTAAGCGCAGCCACGCTTTCCTGCCAGTCTCCGTCGCTGAGGACTTCGCCCTGCAGCTTATCGGCGATGCTCCGCAGCTGCAGGTTCACTTCAGCTTCCTCCTCACGGTGGCTCCGCACCCGGAGGACAGCCGCCGTCCGTTCTTCCGGCGGCAGGGCTGCAGCTTCGATCTCGGCCGCTGAAGCAAACGGAGACGACTTCAGGCTCTCTTCCCAGCGCGCAGCAGCTTCGGTGTAATGCTCGCGGGCAGATTCAGCCGCCTGGCGGGCAATGGCCGCTTCCTTCAGCTCATGCTGCGCCTTCTCGGCGGCCTGGCGGTGGCTTAGCCTGCTGCTCTCAAGCGCAGCCTGCAGGCTGCGCAGCTGCCGCTCGCAATCAGCAAGCAGCCCGGCAGCGGCCCGGCCGCCGGTCCACTGCTGCAGGCGCTGCGCTTTCTCGCGCTCCAGTGCTTCCTTGCCCTCCAACTGGGCATGCAGCTGGGCCAGCTCCTTGTCCAGACCGGTAATTTCCTCCTGCAGCGCCTGGACGGCGGTATGTTTGTCCTCCAGGAATTTCACGCTGATCTCCAGCCGTCCCCGGATTTCCTCCGACTGCTCGTCCTTAAGCTGTATGGCCCGGTAAGCGGCCTCCGCCCCGTTCACCGCCAGTTCCGGGAACAGCGCTGCCCATTCCCCGCGCAGGCCGGCTAACTGGCCTGCCAGCTCCTCGGCTTTGGCGGCCAGCCCCTGCAGCCAGGCTGTCTCTGCCTCGACGGCAGCCGCTTCCTTATGGCACAGCTGCTGCTGCTCCTGCATGGACTGCTGCCAGCGGGCAGCTGTGCTGCGCAGCTCTGCCGAGCGGGACTTGCCGGAAGCCAGTCTGGTCTCCAGCTCCGCAAGCAGCCCGGCATCAGGCGCTTCCGCCTGCACCTGCCCGGCCTGGGCAACGGCAGCGGCGGCCTGCTCCAGGCCCGCAGCAGCCGGCGGATTACCCATAACGTCCGCCACGCTTCCGCCGTACACCTGCTCGAGCCAGGCTCCGTCCTGTTCCAGCAGGCTGCGGAACAGGTGGCGTGTATCGAGCGCCTGTCTGGCCAGCTGGCGCACCTGCTGAAGCCGGCGGGCCGTCTCGTCCTCCGCAGTGCCGTCCTGGGCGGACGCAGGCGCGGGGTGATGCTCGCTGCCGCAGACCGGGCAAGGCAGCCCGTCACGGAGTTCACCGGCGAGTGCAAGCGAGAGCCGGTGAACCTCCTGCTCTTTGAGCGCGGCCTCCAGCGCGCTGCCGTGCTGCTCCAGGCGCACGGCAGCTTCCCCTGCGGCGGCTTCCGCAGCCCGCAGGTCCTCCAGGTGCAGCGCTGCCGAGGCGACCAGCCCGCTGCGCTGCACAGCCAGCTCTTGCCGCCGGCCCTCGGCCGCGGCAAGGCGCGCCTCCGCTGCGGCGAGCACCGCCGCGCGGCCCTGGCGCTCGCGCTCGGCCGAGTCCCACTGGGTCTCGGCCGAGCGCAGCCCCTGCAGTCTCTGCATGGCTTCCTGCAGAGACTGCCGCTCCTGGGAGCGGACCGCCAGCGGCAGCAGGCTCTGCTGCAGCTCCTGCTGCTTCTTTTGGCCACGGGCCAAAAGTTCCCGCTCCCGGGCCATCCGCTCCTGCGCGGCGCCCAGCGCGCCGGAGAGCGTCCCGCTGCGCTCCAGCACAGCGGCGCGCTCCTGCCGCAGCCCGGCGAGCTCGGCTTCGAGCTCAAGCGCGCGGCGGTAAGTGTCTGCGCACTCCCGCAGCGCAGGCTCCTCCGCCTGCAGCGCAGCCTGGGCCGCCGCTTCGGCTGCGGCAAGCCCCGCCGCTTCCCGCTCAGCGGAAGCGGCAGTCACCTCCTGGCCCTCCGCGCGGGCCAGCCGGCTCTTCCAGGCCGCTTCCGCACTGCGCCAGGCAGTCAGCACAGGCAGCCGCTGCTCGGCCTCGTCAGCCTGGCCGAGCTTCTGCTCCAGGAGGAGGATACCGTCCTCCTGGGCAAGCAGCGCCTGCCGCTTGGCCTCGCGGCGGGTGCGCTCCTCCTGCAGTTCGCGGATCTTCGCGAAGCGGTCTGAACGCTGCTGGGCTTCCTCCAGCAGCCTGCGGCACTCCTCTGCGCGGCGGGCCGCTTCCGTAAGCCGCACTTCCGCCGCCTCAACGTCTGCTTTACCGGCGCTGCCGAGCCCCTGCTGCTCAGCCTCCAGTGCGCGCAGCGCGGCTTCATTGTCCTTGACCCTGCGGCTGAGCTTCAGTGCCAGCTGGTCCCCGTACTGCTCCAGGTGAAAGAGACGCTGGAGCATCTGTCTGCGGTCAACACCCCGCAGCGACAGGAACTCGGCGAATTTGCCCTGGGGCAGCACGACCGCCCGGGTAAAGTCGTCCATCTTGAGCCCGATATGCTCCTCCACACAGCGGGTAACATCAGCCAGCTTGTCCGCAAGGACATGATCGCCGTCCTCCGTAAGCTCAATAAACCGGCTGATCGTATTGCTGACCGACTGATCGCCGGTGCGCTTGAACTTCCGTTCCACCCTGAAGCGGCGGGGGCCTGAAGAGGAGACCAGCTCAAAGGTAAAGGCTACGCTAAGCTGATCCTCGGAATGGTTCATGATTCCCTGCGTACCGTTCACCGCACGCTCCACCTTGCCGTACATCGCCAGCGTTATGGCATCCAGCAGGCTGGACTTGCCGCTGCCTGTCGGGCCAAAGATCCCGAACAGCCCTGTCTCGGTCAGACTGGCAAAATCTATCTCCTGCTGCTCCCTGTAGCTCTGTAGTCCGGACAATTTTAATAGAATCGGCTTCACGTCAGCCCACCTCCCCTTCCTCCGGCTGGCGCCGGTCCTCTTCTTCCGCCAGCTCCAGGAACAGCCGGATCAGTTCATCCTCCGGTTCTGCGCCGCCGGTCTGCCGCTGGTAAAACTTGCGGAACAGCTCCTGGACCGGCATGCGCGACCGGGCGGTCTGTTCGAGCTCCAGCTCCATCTGCGGATAGACCGGTCGGATATGAATAATCCCTTCCCGCGCCTTGCGCAGACGCTGGATATCATTCAGCGACATCGCTTCCGTCAGCCGCAGCTCCAGATCGATAAAAGCGTTGGCGTCACGGCCCTCATCAAGCCAGCTGTAGACCTCCTGCAGCCCGCCGGAGGATTTCCAGTTCACAAGCGGACGGCCGCAGCTGAGATAAATCTCCTCAAATACCGGCTCGCCCCCGGGAGCAACATCCACCATCGTTACCGATTTGGCCTGGCCTGCTTCGGAAAAGCTGTAGGCCAGCGGCGATCCGCTGTAACGGATCATTCCGTCCCCTTTAACCCGCTGGGCGCGGTGCAGATGCCCGAGCGCTGTATACTGGGAGCCGCAGGACAAGGCAGACGGATCTACCGTGTACGCACCGCCGACCTGGATCGGACGCTCCGAATCACTCTCCACACCGCCCAGCACATAAATATGGCTCATTGCCAGGTTTACCGTCTGCGGCGTAAACTCCCGGCCCAGCAGCTTCATCAGCCTGCCGACTCTGGCACTGTAAGCCAGCCGCAGCTCGTCTTCCCCGCTCTCTCCGGCGAGGAGCTCACCCAGACGGGCTTCTGAGGGATACGGGAGGGCAGCGATTTTGGCAATTTCGCCCGTCCGCACCGCATGCACCGTTACCGGCTCCGAAGTAGGCATACCGACCAGTGTAATGCCCTGTCTGCGCACCAGCGGGGAGACGGAGGCCACACGTTCCGGCTGGTCATGGTTGCCCGAGATGACCACAAGCGGCCTGCCGCCCGCAGTCAGCCTGGCTGCCGCATCATAGAACAGCTGCTCAGCCGCCGCCGGAGGATTGACCGAATCATAGACATCCCCCGCCATCAAAATAAGATCCGCCTGCCCGGCGTCGGCAATTTCAACCAGCTCGTCAATGAACTGCTCCTGCTCCTTCTGCCGGCTCCGGCCTTCCAGCGTACGGCCCAAGTGCCAGTCGCCTGTATGCAATATGCGCATTTCCGCCCTCTTTTCCCCGCCAACTTTGCGGTATTCGTTGTATCAAAATATTTAATAGATTTACAGACTCACAGCATGCCCGCCGTCAAAAAAGTACAGCCAGATCTCGCTGACCCTCTCGCCTGTGATGTCCTGCAGCGCTCTGCTGTACAGCTCAAGCTGGAAACGGTATTTCTCCTTCAGCCCGTCCAGCCCGCCTGTATGCTCCAGTACGGCATCTGTTTTGTAATCGACCAGGATCAGCCGTCCGTTCTCGCGGAACAGGCAGTCGATGACCCCCTGAATCAGCACGGCTTCCGCAAGCGCACCTGCGCCGGTCATCCCGCTCTCAGCCGCCTGCTCATAATAATCAAGTCCCTCGTAAGCCTCGCCGGCCGGAACCATATAACTGAACGGCTGCTCTCTCTGCTTCCACTCGGCGTCCAGCAATCTGCGTCCCAGCTCACTTCTATAAAAAGCTTCCACTTCATCGAGTTTAACCGCCTCAGCCTGCTCACCGCTCAGGATGGCAACCCTGGCAAGACGCGCCAGCGTCGCTTCCAGCACGGCACGGTCAACCGGTCCCTCCAGCGGAACATGCTGCATTACCGTATGATAGGCGGTACCGCGCTCCGCACCTGTCAGGCCGCGCTTCTCCATAAATTTGGGCCGGCGCAGATGAAGGCTGTCCGCACGTGAAACCGGTGCTGTGCCCGGACTTTCCTTCCGTCCGCCGGCTTCAGCACGCTCCTCCAGCAGATCAAATGAGGGCTGGTCCTGCAGCGACAGCATGGATTTCAGCTCCGTAACCGATGTCTTCGCCGGAATAGCGGAGGCTGCAGCCAGCGGATACTGCCATTCGAGTCTGGCGGCAATCTCCCCAGCCGCTGCTGTAGAATAGGCGGTTACCGCCTTGCCTTTGCGCAGCGCTTCAAGCACCTGCCGCTTCTCCTCATGTTTATCTGCATCGTCCTCCGCAGCAAAAGAAGAGCTTGAGCTTAAAGAAGCGGCATTCTGTACGGAAATACTCCAGTTGGAGCTGTCGCCGTGCAGCACCGCCGATCCCGTCCCCTCTATACCGGCCAGCTTGCGCAGAATGGCTGCGGCAGGATGGCGGATCAGCGCCGGGCCGACCCAATCCAGATAGCTGCGGCCCCTGGCCAGCAGATGATCGGCAAGCAGCAGCTCCTCACGGTTCTGCGTGCCTGCCCAGGCAGTTACTGTCCGCGGTACATCACGCAACGTGCCGACGAGAATCATTTTGTCACGCGGCCGGGTTAAAGCTACATACAGTACACGCATCTCCTCGGCCAGCAGCTCCAGCCGGGACCGCCGGTTGATCGCCAGAAACGGCAGCGTCGGATAGCTGACTCTCGTCTCCCGCTCCACAAAGCGCGGGCCGAAGCCAAGCTCCTTATGCATCAGGAACGGAGAATGCAGATCCTGGCGGTTGAACTGCTTCGCCATCCCGGCGATGAAGACAACCGGGAATTCCAGACCTTTGGACTTATGGATCGTCATGATATTTACCCCGCCGGTTTCTTCACCGGTTCCTGCAGCAACACCCAGGTCACCCCCGTTTTCACGGAGACGGTTAATAAAGACGAGAAAGCGGAACAGCCCGCGGGCTGTAGTATCCTTTTCGAACTGGACAGCCCGGTCATACAAGGCTTTGAGGTTGTTCTGGCGCTGGAAGCCGCCCGGCAGACCGCCGACCCATTCCAGATACCCGCTTTCCCCGTAAATGCGCCAGATCAGCGTGCTCAGGCTCCCCTGCCTTGCGGCATTTCTCCAGCCCTCAAGCCGGTTAAGGAAATGCTGCAGCTTCTCACGCAGCCGCGGCGGGATCTGTATTGCAGAATCTGCGCCGGAATCTGTAGAGCCGGAATGTTCCAGTGCTGCTGCAATCTCCGCCTGAGCCTGATCATCGGACCCGGTTCCGGCCGTTTGCCCCCCGGCAGCCGCTATGAGAGCGTCATAGAAAGTCCCGTTGCTGCACAGACGGACAGCGGCCAGCTCCTCCTCGGTCAAACCGACAACGGGCGAGCGGAGCACACCGGCCAGCGGAATGTCCTGGCTCGGATTATCAGTGATCTGCAGCAGCGAAAGGGCGATTTCTACTTCGGTAGCCTGAAAATAGCCCTTGTTCTGGTCCCCGAAGGCCGGAATGCCTTCCAGGCGCAGCTCTTCGATCATCAGCGGTGTCCAGATCCGGGCCGAGCGCAGCAGTATAACGATGTCCCCGTAGACAACCGGACGCATCAGCTTCTGTGACTTATCATAGATCAGCAGCGGTGCGCCGCCGGTCATACCGGTCATCTGCGAGATGCGCCGGGCAATGGCCCGCGCTTCCAGCTGCGCCGTTTCGCTCTCGATGGCATCATTCTCCTGTACCGGGATTTCACCGTCTTCCCCGGCTTCTTCTGTCCGTCCGCCGGAGGAAGATCCCTTGTCAATCAGCAATAGCTCAGGGGCAAAATAAGTATCCGGCCCCTTCTCGGCCGCACCGGGAAAGTTCGCCCCGTAGACGAGCTCAGCCCGTTCATCATAGCTGATCTCGGCGACCGTCTTGTCCATAATCTGCCGAAACACCATATTAACGGCATTCACGACCTCCATCCGGCTGCGGAAATTGCGGGCCAGATCAATAACCATACCGCTCGGAGCATTCCCGTCTTCTGCGCCTGCAGCAGACGTGTTCTCAGCTTCAACGCCTCCTGCTGCACTGAAGCTGTTGTATTTGTCCAGGAACAGCCCCGGCTCGGCAAGCCTGAACCGGTAGATGCTCTGCTTCATGTCGCCGACCATGAACCGGTTCCCCGGGGCCTCACGCGCAATCAGCCGGACAATCTCCTCCTGCACACTGTTCGTATCCTGATATTCATCGAGCAGCACCTCATCGAACTGCTCACGGTATTCCACCGCGGCATCCGAAGGAAGCGAATGGCCCGGCTGTGAATCAGGATGACGCAGAATCTGCAGGCAGTAATGCTCCAGATCACTGAAGTCGACCAGCCCCCGGCCGGCCTTCTCCTGGCGGTAACGCTCACCGAAGGCGATAACAGTCTCCGCCAGCTCATGCATCAGCGGAGCCGCCTCATGCAGCTCTGCCAGAAAAGCATCAGCGGGACGGCCGAACAGTGATTTCTGCAGCTCCAGCAGACTCTTCTTCACATTGTCGCGAAGCTCCTTGACCATCTCCTGCAGCCCGGGATCGGTCGAGTCCTTCCGGCAGGCCTTCAGCTTGCCGAAATAGATTTCCACAAACACATCATACAGCTCCGCCCAGGGCCGCGAGGCAAGAGCCTCCTGCATACCTTGCACCATGGCCAAATCCTCGGCCAGATTATCCGCATACGGGGCAGGCCCGCCCGGCTGCAGGGCGATTTCCCTGGCTTGCATCAGCTGGCTGGCAGCTCCGTCCAGCGTCAGCTTGGCTTCAGCCAGGATGCTCTGCACCCATGGGGTCTCTCCCAGGCTCTCCGTGTCCGGCAGGGCAAAATCAGCCGCAGTGTCCCGCAGCCACTGATCGGGCCACGGATGGCTGCGCGAAAAGTCATGCAGCCGCTGTATTAACGCATGCACCGCATCATCGCTGCGTTCCCCGCTGAACCAGTCTGCCAGCTGCACAAATACAGGGTCTTCCTCATCCTCATTCATTTCCCCGTATTTTTCCTCCAGCAGCTCTTCCAGCAGCTCCTGGCGCATCATTTCCGCCTCATGCTCATTCAGAATCCGGAAGCCCGGATCGATCGGGATGATCTGATAATATCTGCGGATGACCTCCAGGCAAAAGGAATGCAGCGTTGTAATCGAAGCTCTGCCCAGCAGGGCGAGCTGGCGGCGCAGATGATCGGTCTCCAGGCTCTGCCCGCCTGAGGCACCCTCCGCCTCCTCCAGCTTCTGTTCCAGTGCTTCACGGATCCGCTGGCGCATCTCAGACGCCGCTGCTTTGGTGAACGTGGCGACGAGCAGCCGGTCCACACTGAAGCCGGTTTCCGCCCGGCTGATTTTGCGGATAATCCGCTCCACCAGTACGGCCGTTTTGCCTGAGCCTGCCGCAGCAGCAACCAGTATATCGTCACCGCTTTCGGCGATCGCCCGCCACTGGTCGTCACTCCAAAAGCTGCCTTCCGGCTTCGGTTCTATTTCCGCTCTGATCCTCACGGCTTCTCTCCTCCTTTATTGGACAGCAGCTCCCAGACGGCATCCTTGCCCGGTCTGCCCAGATTGTTATAACCGTTGCCTTCCACCGCTTCGTCGAACTGGCAGACCGGCCGGAATGAGCAGAAGGTGCAGGCTGTCTCCTGCTGAATCCGGTAAGGCTGGATGGCCACATCCCCTTCCGTAATCCGCGTCCCGATCTCTGTAATATTGCTGCGAACGGAGGATAGCAGCTGTCCCCACTGCTCAGGCGTAGCCACGGATGCGCTGCTGTAGAAGCTTCCGTCACTTTTTAGCGCCACCGGTACAATGGAGGAATAGCCCTTATCCAATGTCGTATCCATCAGCGAGACCACCTCACGGTCGGCGGTCAGCAGCCCCTTCATTTTGAACCGCTTGAGCAGCTCCTGCGCCGCCTGTTCCCGGTTAAGGCCGTTCGGTGAAGTAAGCAAGGGATCATGTACATGAAAATATAATGTTCCGGCCGGAAGCGCCGCTCTGCCCAGCCACTGCTCCGAATAGGTAAGCAGCACGTCGAGATAGGTCAGCATCTGCAGCGACAAGCCGTAATACACCTCATGCAGCTTCAGATCCTTCTGGCTGGATTTGTAATCAATCACCCGCAGCAGCACGCCCTGCTCGCTTTCCGCTTTATCGACCCGGTCAATCCGGCCGACCACCTCCATCACACAGCCGTTAGGCAGATTGATTCGCAGCGGGGGCAGATCCTTGCCCGGTCCAAAATCCAGCTCAAGCCCCGCCGGCTCAAAGCTGCCCCGGCGGGCATGCTCGCCGAGAATAATCGAGGCGCGCCCGACAATATTCTTGAGCTTGCGGGAAATATATCCGTACCGTTTGGTGCTCATGAGGATTTCTCCCTGCAGCAGCGGAGCAAGCTTGTCCACCGTCGCTCCCGCTTCCCGCCGGCATTCCTCGGCCGACAGGCTGCCCCAGCCCTTGCCCTGATCCTGCAGGCGCTTAGCCATGTCGCTCAGTGCCGCATGGAACAGCTGGCCGATATCCGGTGCCTGTAGCTTGTAGAGCTGGCGCTCCTTGAGCCTCAAGCCGTATGAGGCAAAGTGGGAGAAGGAGCAGGCCACGAATTTCTCCATCCGCGAGACACTGCCCCGCAGCGTTGAACCGCCGTACAGCCGCAGGCTGGTCTCCCGCCGCAGCGGAATCCCGCTGTTGCGGTAGAACAGCGATCCCAGCAGGCGTTCCAGCGGCAGCCGCCGCTCCCGGCCGCCGCTGATGTACCAGTTATAGGCATCCCACCAGAGGCCGGGTATGTCTACGCCTTGCTTCCATTGACGAAGCTGCATAATCAGCATGCGCAGTGTCTGCTCCGGCTGGCCGATGAAGCCGAGATGCCGGGCTTCTCCTTCAGCATCGTCCGGCTGGACCGCGGAAGGGAAGCCCGACATAATGTGCTCAGTCAGCCCCTCAGGGAACATAATGTGCAGCTGGCGGATAATCTCGGAAGGCAGAAGCGCCTTGCCTTCATCATCCGCCGTCGCATAGCTGATCCACAGTCTGCGGCTGGCTGTTGTGAGCGCATTATAGACCAGAAACCGCTCGTCCAGCAGCTTGCGCGCGGCTCCCGGCGCAAGCTCCATTCCGGCATTCTCCAGCACCAGCCGCTCGCCTTCGGAGAGGATTCCGTCCTCCTTGAACTGGGCCGGAACAACCCCTTCATTAAAGCCGAGCAGAAAAGCATATTTAACACCCGTCGTCCGGGTCCGGTCCATCGTTCCGACCAGCACCTGATCCAGTGACGGCGGAACAAGTCCCATTCTGAGTTCAGTCAGGCCTGTTTCCAGCACACCGGCAAACAGCTCAAATTCCAGCCGCTCCTCGCCCATCATTTCCGCAATCTGGTCCAGCAGGTCAAGCACCGCATCCCACAGCTGGCTGTGCTCACGGGCAACCGCCGGCTCACCCTGCTCCAGAGCTGCCCTACTACGCTTCTCCAGCTTGCGCGCGATATCCGTTTCCTGCAGCAGCTGATAAACGGCCGTACACAGCTCAAGACCGGTACGGCTCCGCTTGACCCGCTTCTCAAAGGCATACAGAGGCCCTGTGATCGCCTCCCGGCACGCTTCCATCTTCGCCAGCAGCGCTTCATCCACGGTTCTGGCTCCTTCGAGCGAGAGGCTCGGTATCCCCTTCCACGGCTTGCCGTTAGTCCAGCGGTAGCCCTGGATGCCGCAGGCCAGCACATAGTTCTCAAGCTGATCCATATCCTCACGGGTCAGGCTGCCGTCCAGCGGAAGCAGCAGCTCCGTCTTCACACAGCGGAACACATCCTCGTAACGCCAGCGGCGGCGCACGGTATCGAGCGCAGAGCGGATAAATTCCGCCAGCGGATGATGCAGCTCACTGGCCTTTTGGTCAAGGAAAAAGGGAATGCCATAATCTTCGAATAACGGGGCAACCAGCGCCTCGTAGTCGCTGATATTCCGTACAAATACGGCCATTTCGCCGTACCTTGCCCCTTCCTCGCGGGCCAGCCGGAGCATTTCCCGCAGCGCGCCTTCAACCTCGGTCCTGCGGGAGGAGGCTGCCGTTACCGATAGTTCCCTGCCAACCTGCCCGGCAGCCCCGTTCCACTTCCAGCGGCGGCCGTAGCCCCGTTCCAGATGGGCAAGGGCTGGACTGTCCGCAAACCGCGGCAATACAGGGGGAGCAAGCAGCTCATCCCACACCTCAAGCCCCGCCTCTTCCGCCATCCCGCGCAGCTTAATATACGTAACAGCCGGCGGATGAAACAGCTCCAGCTCATGCGGCTGCAGCCCAGGCGGATACATTTTGTCCAGGGTCAGCGCCACGGTTAACTTGGAGGCATGCAGCATGATTTCGCGCAGCACCAAAAATTCTTGCGGAGTAAAGCCATGAAATCCGTCTACCCAGACTTCGGCGCCGCGGATAAAGGAAGAATCCGGGATATGTGCGGCGAGTTCAGCCAGCCGGTCTTCTTCATCGATATACAGTCCCGCCATTGCCCGTTCCAGATCGCTGAATACAAGCTGCAGATCATCCAGCTTGCCGGCCAGAATCGGGCTGCCCGAAGAGTCCCGCATTCTGGACAGCTGCTCCTCCAAATCATTCGTTCCGAGGCAGCAGCGCTTCAGCTCGGTATGCAGGCTGCTCAGCCGTTCAACGAAGCCGGGCCGGTCACCGGAGGCGCCGAACAGCTTCAGCTCATCCTTGCGGCGGCTGATAATTTTGTAGAGCAGCATTTTCTTGCCTTCCTCGCTGATCGGCAGACCCGCGCTGCCACCTGTCTCCTGCTTCACCCGGTAAGCCAGCCGGGAGAAGCTGAGCGTCTGGGCCCGGATGCTGCCCTTGGCTTTTGCCGTACTCAGCAGCCCCCGTTCCGCACTGAATGAGCCCTGCTCAGGCACAAGCACAATCAGCGGTGCGCCCAGCGGCGCTGATTCCAGCCGGGAGGAGACCTCCTCCCAAATTCTCGTAGTTTTGCCGCTGCCCGAGCGGCCTAGCAAAAAGTTCACCGTCATTGCAGTAGACTCCTTCCGTGGTGCAGATGGGGTGCGTAAACCCCGGCACCCTTGTTACATTCGTCCCAACATTATAGCATATCTGCAAATCTCTTAATAGAACGTACGTTTGCCATTGTTTTCAAATCTCAATATTTACCTGTACAGAACGAAAAGAAAACAGCCGCAATTCCTGCGGCTGCCTCCTTGTTTGGACATGAACAAAACGATCCTATTTTTTTGCAGCAGCACTTTAAGCCATTCCTGCGCCTCGGCTTCTCTGGAGTATACAAGGGAGGCAGCTTTTCCACCTAATGATTCCAAAAGTTAGGAAGTGACGGAATTAGGTGGCGAACCCCCCACTAAGGGCCGGGAAGCCGCCGCCCCCTTTCCGTCATTCCCAGATTCAACGCACAGCCTTACATTACTTCCTGCTGCGCACCTCAAACACGGCAAATTTCAGGTAGTGGCCCTCGTCCACGCCGAGAATCTGCGGGTGGTCCTTGCCGGCTGCACGCCATTCGATCAGGCGCAGCACCTTGCCGGCATCCTTGGCCGCCTCGGCGATGGTGTCCAGGAACAGCTGCGGCTGCATATGATACGAGCAGCTGGCCGTTACCAGGTAGCCGCCCTCGTTGACCAGCTTCATGCCATGCAGGTTAATGTCCTTGTAGCCTCGGACGGCACCCGCTACTGCGCTTTTGGTTTTGGCAAAAGCGGGCGGGTCCAAGATGACAACATCCCAGGTGCGTCCGCCGCCGGCGGTCATCGGCTTGGCCGTGTCCGTCTTGGCTGCCGGCTTGCCGCCCGGTTTGACGTCTGCTTTACTGGTGGCCCGCTCCGAGCGCTCCTCCAGCCCCTTTACCTGATTGCGCAGGAAAGCAAACGCATCGTCCACAACAAACTCTACACGGTCCGTAAATCCGTTAATCTCGACATTCGCTTTAGCGCTTTCGATCGCATGGGCGGACACGTCAAGACAGGTCACCTTTTTCGCACCATACTTGCAGGCATGCAGTGTGAAGCTGCCCGTATGCGCGAAGCACTCCAGCACGGTTGCACCATCCCAGTAAGGGAAAGTGACCGGCTTGCCGCTTTTGTTAACCGGAAGGGTCTGCACAGATCCGTCTTCGGTCTCCACTTCCTGCAGCGTAATGCCGCTGCGTCCGCCCCAGCCCTTCATCAGCGGAGCGATGGATGCCCGGTTTTCGCGCTGGTCGAAGAAATAGCCGGTCTTCTGGCCTTCTTCGATATCGACGATCACCTTCAGCCCGTTCTCGGTGACGGTAATATGGCGCGGGCATTCGCCGTACAGTACGCCGGTTCTCTGCTCCAGGCCTTCCAGCTCACGGACGGACACGTCGCTGCGCTCATAAATGCCCTGCGGTGCCATTACCTGTACGAGCGCTTCAACGATTGCGTCCCGGCATTTGTCCATGCCCAGTGTCAGCAGCTGGACAACCAGCACATCGCCGAACCGGTCAATAATGAGCCCCGGCAAAAAATCAGCCTCACCGTATACGAAACGGTATGCGTCCGCTCCCGGCAAGAACCGCTCCCGGTGCCGCAGGCAGCTTGTAAACCGTTCAATGAAGAATGCCGTATCCATACTGGCGAGCGGCGACTCCGATACAACTCTCACCCGGATCTGCGAGGCCGGATTGTAATAGCCGGTCGCCAGGTATCTCCCCTGATGATTAAGCACATCCACCAAACCGCCAGCCTGCGCCTCTCCGTCCACTGAAGCTACCTCGCTGGCGAACACCCACGGGTGGCCCTGCTCCAGTCTTTTTTTGCGGCCGCGTTCCAGAATAACCGATGCCAATGACTTCAACTCCTTGTTCCTATTGTTAATTTCATACATGTCCACTGCGCTGCTTTCATATATTGGTGTACAACCCCCGTCCAAAGGAGCATGTCCTTATGATCCGTGACCTGCTGTTCCCTGTCATATACGGTCTTGTAATCTTTCTCGCCGGCATGAAGCTGATGGAGACCGCGCTGGCGAAGCTCGCCGGCCCGCTGCTGACGCGGGGCCTGCATAAAGCGACCTCTACGCCGCTTAAGGGCCTGATCGCCAGCAGCCTGCTGTCGGCGCTGCTGCAGAGCAGCACCGCCGTGACTGTGCTGACCATCGGCATGGTCAATGCCGGGCTGCTCACGTATGCCCGCACGCTGGGCATCATCCTTGGCAGCAACATCGGCACCTGCCTGACCACCGAGCTGATCGGACTGCAGATCAGCTCCGCAGCGGCGCCGCTGTTCACCGCAGCGCTCTGCCTGTGGGCCGCTGCCGTCATCGTCGGCGAGCTGCCACCCTTCACCTGGCGTTCAGCCGAGGCCTGCCGCAAGGTTTCCGGCCCGCTCCAGTTCATCAGCCTGGCGGTGGCCGGCTTTGCCCTGGTGCTGTGGGGCATCGCCGTCATGCAGTCGGTCGGCCCCGCGCTTGAAGCCAGCGGTATGTTCCGCTGGTTCCTGGACCATGCGGCCACCAGCGCCCTGTGGGGCCTGGCCGCCGGGGCCTGCCTGACCGCGATGCTGCACAGCAGCGCTGCGGTCATCGGGATGGCAATGGGCCTCGCATCCGCAGGCACCATGCCGCCCGAAATCGGCATCGCCATTGTGCTCGGCGCAAATGTCGGCACCTGTGTCACCGCCGTCATCGCTTCAATTGGCGGCTCAGCCTCCGGCAAGTTCGTCGCCGGCTCGCATGTGGCGCTCAACGTCGGCGGCGCCGTGCTGTTCCTGCCGTTCATCGGCCCGCTGCAGGACCTGTCCGCCTTGTTCGGCGGCGGGCCCGCCTCCCAGCTCGCCCACGCCCAGACGATCTTCAATGTCGTCTGCTCGCTGGCCGTGCTGCCGCTGTGCTATCTGCCGCTCTGGTCCAGAGTCGAGCAGCGGCTCAGCCGCATTTGATCTGTCCCTGTCCCAGCCCGCACAGCGGTTCTCCGTAACCCGGAGAATCGCTGTACTATTATACTTCAAACTGCCCTGTGATACTAATCTATTCTTTCATCTAAAAGATACTGTAAAACCTGGACCCGTCATAAAAAGTAATGATCAGCGCTGCCGCGGCCAGCGACAGCATCAGCCCTAAAGCAAAATAGTCCCTGCCCGTAAAGGGGCGGCCCATGTACCAGGTCCGTTTCCGGCCGCTGCCGAAGCCACGCAGCTCCATCGCCGTGCTGATTTTCTCGATCCGCTCAATGCTCGACAGGATCAGCGGCAGCAGGATGGATACGATATTTTTGAGACGACGGGGCAGCTTCTCCTTCCGGGAAAGATCAATTCCCCTTGCCTGGGCCGAGAAGGAGATATTCTCGTAGTCCCGCTGAATATCGGGAATATATCGCAGCGCCAGTGATACCGAATATGCGATTTTATAATTAACCCCGATCCGGTTCAGCGATGCGGCGAATTCGCTCGGATCTGTCGTCAGCAGGAACAGCAGCGCCACCGGGATGACTACGGCATACTTCAGCGCGATATTGAGCTGGTAGAACAGCTGTTCAGCTGTAACGGTGTACCGTCCGGCCAAGTGGAACAGATCGTGGCGCGTGCCGTAAATCCGTGTACCCTCCAGAGGCGAGAACAGAAAAATCGCCAAGTGATTCAGCAGGAAAAAGAACAGGATAAAATACAGCACAAAAGCGTAGTCCTGAAACCTCACTGTTGAAACTTTAAACAAAACAAGACTGATCAGCAGCATAACAACGAGGCATCTCGTATCGTAGGTAATCATGGCCGTCAGCGACCAGGCAATGAACACAATCAGCTTGGCTGCTCCGCTCAGACGGTGGACCGGCGAGTCCTGCTTCGTATAGGTCAGCATTCTGGCCCTCATCTGCGCCGCACCTCCCGGTCAAAAGCGATAAACGTGCGGACCAGCTCCTCCGGCTGCTGCAGCCCCGCCCTTAGCGCAAGCGTATAAAGCGAAGTTTCCCTCAGGTTGGCCTTCTCTACTATAGAACGGTCCGTCAAAATCCGCTCCGGCCGGTCATCGCCCGCCTTCTTCCCGTCCGCCAGCACAATCGCCCGCTGCGCATACTCCAGCATCAGATGCATATCATGCGTGATCATGATGACCGTAATTCCCCGGCTGCTCAGCCCCCGCAGAAATTCCATCATCTCATTATAATGCCGGTAGTCCTGGCCGGCTGTCGGCTCATCCAGAATAATAATCTCCGGTTCGAGCACCAGGATCGAAGCGATGGTAACCCGCTTCTTCTGACCGTAGCTTAGTGCGGATATCGGCCATTCGCGGAATGCATGCAGGCCGCAGATTCGCAGCACCCCATGAACGCGTTCCCGGATCAGCTCCTCCGGCACATCGCGCAGTTTAAGACCAAAGGCGACCTCGTCATACAGCAGCGTCTTCGACAGCATATGATTCGGATTCTGCATCACAAAGCCGATGCGCTCCGCCCGCTCTTTGATGGTATCCCTTCCGATATCCCGGCCGTTCAGCCAGATACTTCCCGAGGATGGCTTATAAAAACCGCAGATCAGCTTGGATACAGTCGACTTCCCGGCCCCGTTCCTGCCGGCGATGGCCAGCATTTCGCCCCGGTTAACTGTCAGAGACAGCTTGTCCAGCACGGCTGTCTCCCGCTCATAGCCGAAGGTGACCTCTTTCAGCTCAAGCAGCGGAACAGCCTCAGCCGGACCGCTCTGCTCCCTGTATCCGTCGACCCACTGCTCCAGCCGCTGAGCCGCCCCCTCCAGCCTGATGAGCTCCGGGTGCTGGGGCTGGAGGTCAGGCGTTACCGCCACTCCGGCATACCGCAGCGCCGTCAGATACAGCGGCTCGCGAAGCCCGGTTCCGGCCAGCAGGCCGGAGCTCAGCAGCTCGGCAGGCGGCAGGTCGCAAGCGATGACCCCGTCATTCATGATGATAATCCGGTCCACCGGCCGGTGCAGCACCTCCTCCAGCCGGTGTTCGATGATAATCACTGTTTTGCCGGTTTCACGCTGGAGCCGGTCAATATGTTCAATTGTCCGGGTACCCGTGAAAGGATCAAGGCTGGCCAGCGGCTCATCGAACAACAGAATATCAACGTTACCGGCGAGTACGCCGGCCAGCATCGTCTTCTGCTTCTGGCCGCCGGAGAGCTCCTGCGGCGAAGCCGACAGCAGGTCCCCGATACCGGCAGCCCTTGCAGCGGCTGTCACCCGCTCCTTCATCTCCTGCAGGGGCACTGCCGCATTCTCCAGCACAAAAGCGATATCCTCCCCGACTGTAAGTCCGACAAACTGCCCGTCCGGGTCCTGCAGCACAGTCCCTACCGTCTGTGACAAAGCAGCGATACTCTGCTCCTGCTGCTCCTGCCCCATGATCCGCAGGCTTCCGGCCGTCTCTCCAGGGTAGTAAAAGGGGATCAGCCCGTTGATGCAATGGGCAAGCGTGCTTTTGCCGCTGCCCGAAGGGCCGACAATCAGCACCTTCTCGCCCTCTCTGATGCTCAGATTGATTCCACGCAGTGTAGGCTCCTGCTGAGCCCGGTAGGTGAAGCTGAAATCTGTAAATTCTATAACGGCTTTGCTCATCTCTACCTTCCTCTTTCAATAATTCGTTCCGTATGCATCCTCTTTATTTCAACAGAAAAGCCGGTGATTGTCACCGGCTTTCTGCTAAATATTCAATTAACCCAGCTTCCGCAGGCTTCCCTGCTTGGTCCGCGTCTTGGCATAGGCTGCTGCGAGCAGCGTGCCGATGACAGCTACCGTTACAATGTTTGCCGCTCCGGCAGCCAGCCCCTGCGTGTATACCTTATTCGCCGGCTCTGCATAGATCAGAATATCCAGCGTCGGTGCTACAGCGAACCAGGCAATGGCATTGGCCACAATCTGAGCCAGGTTAAAGCGGATAATCTCTCTTTTGCCGAACACACCATCCTGGATGGAAATGCCGGCAACCAGCAGGCCGATAATCAGCCCGACCAGTCCGGAGGAGATGACCCAGCTGAACCAGGGGGAGCCGTAAAAAATAAAATCCTTCAGCGTGTGACCGATCAATCCGATCAGCAATCCGGCTACAGGGCCATACAGCAGCGAAAACAATGCAAGCAGCGCGTAAGTCGTTTCAATGTTCGTATTCGGAATGCCCGAGGGAATCGAACCGAATCTCCCCAATATTACGAATAAGGCCGAACCGATCCCCACCGCTACAATCGATCTGATAGATAATAACTCTTTCTTCGCCATCTGCTTCATCTCCTTGTAAATTGGATTTACCTATGGCGTACAGCATGTTCTGCCTGACCTGAATACGCCTGTTATGTACTTTTCAGAATTATACATCGGATTACTTGGGTTTACTATAGCTTTAGCCAAAAAAAATCTGCAAAGCGCTAAAACAGCAGCTCTGCAGATCAGATGGATTTATTTTACATTAACGGTTACAGTTACCGTCTTGTTGTTCCATTTACCCTTGATGGATGCTGTCCCCTTACCCACCGCTGTAATTGTACCGGAAGCATTCACCTTTGCTACAGCAGGCTTGGAGCTGGTCCAGACTACACTGCCCGTAACGATGGCTGTTTTGCCGGTATCATACAACGCTGTTGCCACTACACTCTGGGAAGCGCCGGCAGCAAGCACCAGCTTGGTTTCATTCACGGTCAGCTTGGTAAGCTTAGGCACTACGTTGACCTTGACTGTAGCCGCGATACCTTGATAAGAGCCGGTCATTGTCGCTGTACCTTCAGCTACCGCTTTGACTGTCGTTCCCTTCACAGTTGCCACTGCAGTATTGGAAGATTCCCAGTTCATTGCACCGGAGAAATTCGCCGATTTGCCATTGGCAAAATATCCGGTTACTTTGATGGCCTTGGAAGCCTTAAGGTTCAGATCCACTGTGCCCGGCTCTACTACGAGCTTCACGACCTTCTGCTCAATCGTTACCGGAATACTGATCGTTTTGTTGGAATACGTTCCTTTAAGTGTAGCCGACCCTTTGGTAAGGCCTTTAATCACTTTACCGTTCGCTGTCTGTTTGAGGACCGCATTGGTGCCGGTAATTTCCCAGGTAATAGTGCTTGTAACATCAACCTCATCCCCGTTTTCAAGCACTGCGTTTACAGAAGGCAATCCCTGCTCCTCACCAATAACGAGACCCAGCGCATCCTCAGGCCCGATCAGCACCAGCACCTTGTTCTGCACGGTAACCTTCAGCTCCACGGTCTTTTCACGGATCGGGGAAGCTCCGGAGGAGACGTTGCCCTTCTTGATTTTACCGGTAAGCGTTACGGTTCCAGCCTTGACGGCAGACAGCTTATTGTCCTTGATCTCGGCAATTTCTTCGTTAGCTGAGGTCCATTTGATTTCCTGGCTGATATCCAGCTTCGTACCGTCCAGCTTCGTTCCGCTAACCTTCGGCAGGCTGACGCTGTCCGCTGTATATGCCTCCAGTTCGGACTTATCCAGAACCAGTTCAGTGATTGTAGGCAGCACGGTTACCTTTAATGTTTTGCTGACACCAAAGCTCTCTGCCTTAATAACAGCCGATCCGACCGCCTTACCTGTAACTGTTGCTGCTGCTGCATCTTTAGTAACTGTAGCCGCGAGCAGGTTGTCGGAGGTCCAGGTTGCACCCGATGACTGGTTTTGCCTGGAGTTTACAGCGTTTCTCATTTCCGCTTTTACTGTCAGGCTTTCACCCAGGAAAAGCGTCTGATCCTCGGAAGGAGTCAGCAGCACTGCCTCGTAAGGGGCACGCACATAGACATCCACCGACTTGGATACACCAAGGTATTTTGCTGTAATTACAGCTTTACCGGAACCAACTACTGTAATGATACCGGCTTCTACTGTTGCCACACTTTCGCTGGAGCTTGTCCATTCTGCCTGATCAGAAACAGGCTTTTCCTCGCTGTTCTCGGTTGCTTTTGTCATTGCCTTCAACACTACGGGATCATCACCGACCAGCAGCTCAAGCTCCTTAACAGCCACATTATCTTGTTTAAGAACAATAGCTGAATACGGCAGCTCTACCTTTGCTTTAAATGTAGCGGTAAGTCCCTTGTATTTGGCGGTAATGGTCGCGGTGCCTTCACCTACTAACGTAATCTGGCCTTCATCAATGGTCAGCACGCCTGTATTGGAGCTGCTCCAGTCGGCATCAGCCGAGACATCCTTCACCGAGGTTGCCGATTGTCCCCCTGTGGCTTTGGCCGTGACGAGCAGCGTTTCTTCGCTGTCACCTAATTTATAATTCCCGTCAGAGCGGCGCTCCAGGGTTAAATCTTTAAAGGGATGGGTAACGGACACCTCCAGGGTGGCTACCGCATTCAGGTATGTAGCGGTAATCATGGCTGTTCCGGTATCGACCGGGGTCAGCAGCCCGTTGACTACTCTGACTGCATTTGTATTTGAGGATACCCAGGTTGAAGCTGCAGTCACATCCTTTTTGGAGGAGGACCCTTCAATGTTGGCATATACTTTAAGCTGTTTTGGGGTTTGCCCAACCGTAAGCTCCACTTTTGCCGAGCTGTCAAAATCAATCGAGTTCGTATCGCCTGTAGCCGCAAAGACGTTTACCGGAAAAGCTGCGGCAGTAACCAATATCAAAATGAGGAGCATCTTCGTCATTTTCCTGTACACAGTCATCTGTTCTCTCCTTAGGCAGTAAGTTTCGGTGGTGATTACCACACTCTTCCACTATATCGACAATTACGCCTAAAGTGTTTACCTTATTTTCAGTTAATTTTCTGTCCCCGGCGAATTCAGGACTTTTTAACTAGATTGCTAATCCGGAAAATGTCCGGAGAGCAGCGCTATTGCTTTCTGTAAAATAGGGACATTGTTGGCATACATGTTGCTCTTCCCCCGCTCCCAGGCGGCTTCAGCTTCATGCCATTCCACAGCGTTAATCTCCTCTGCCTGTGCCCTGGTGATCCCGCCAACCGCCTCCACCAGAAAATAATGAACCTCTTTATCTACGATTCCGTAGATGTGGTGCCCGAACGAGTATTTAATGACATCAATCGGAGCCTTGATAACGCCCACAGCGCCCGTCTCCTCACGAATCTCCCGCAGTGCTGTCTCCTCTACCGTCTCCCCGTCCTCCATCTTGCCCTTGGGCAGCGCCACCTTCCCGTAACGGTCCACGATCAGCTGGATCTGGAGACCCGCGCTGCCCCGCCGGTACACCACGCCGCCCGCTGAAATTTGCTTATGCGCCATGCTGACAGCTCCTTAATAGGGTTATGTTTTATGGCCGCCTGTCCTGTGCTACTCCCGAAGCGTGCATTTATCCTGTTAGCCGCAGCCATTTAGAAATTCTCCCCTTGCTCACTCCTTACCCTTTTTTCCGGACTTCAAGCGCGGTACTCCGGGCAAGCTTCCCGCACACTCCTGTACTAAGCTTTGTCCCGTGCCTTAGTCTCCCCCAAACAGCAGCAAGGATTTCACCTCCGGACGGGAAATGAAATCCTTGCTTGATTACGCTATTAATCGGGAATCTGCTGCACATGATGCAACAGAACATGTCCCGCTATCAGCGGTGAGTCCATTCACAGCACCGCAGACAGCGGAAATACGCTGGACTGGTTACGCCAGTTCAGTCTGGCGGAGTCCGGTCCGGCTGACGCCAACCAGCTCGCCTTTGCATTCGTTAATGCCCGCTTCGGTAATCTTCACCTGGCAGAGCTCGCCCTGCAGTGAATCGTCGCCGCCGAAGAACACCTGCAGGTAGTTGTCGCTGAAGCCGTGCTGGATGCTGCGGCCCGGCGCGTCCTTGGCTGAGCGCTCAGCGATAACCGAGACGGTCTTGCCGACGAACTTGTTGGCATAGGCCAGCTGCATCTCCTCGGAGAGATCGATCAGCTGCTGTACGCGCTCGTTCTTGATCTCCTCGTCAATCTGGTTAAGCATCCGCGCCGCCGGTGTACCGGTCCGCTTGGAATAAGGGAACACATGCATCTCGGAGTAATTCACAGCCTTCATGAAGTCGTATCCTGCGCGGAACATTTCGTCCGTTTCGCCCGGGAAGCCGACAATGACGTCTGTAGTGATGCCTACATCCGGCATGGCCTGGCGGATCAGCTGCATTTTGGCATAATATTCTTCCGTAGTGTATTTGCGGCGCATCGCCTTGAGCACCTCGTTATGGCCGGCCTGCAGCGGAATGTGCAGATGGCGGCACATTTTGGAGCTGCGGTTCAGCACATCCAGCAGCTTCTCATCAATCTGACTCGCTTCAATCGAGCTGATACGCACGCGCTCAAGCCCGTCCACCTTGTCCAGCTCCCAGAGCAGGTCGGCAAGGCGGTAGTTGTCCAGATCATCGCCATAGCCGCCAGTGTGAATACCGGTCAGCACGAACTCTTTATAGCCTGCCTCAACCAGCTGGTGCGCCTGGGCTACAATCGACTTCGGATCCCGGCTGCGCGACAGTCCGCGCGACCATGGAATAATGCAGAAGGTGCAGAAGTTGTTGCAGCCGTCCTGAATCTTCATGAACGCCCGCGTCCGGTCAGCGAAGCCCGGCACATCCAGCTCCTCGAACTCACGCGTCTTCATAATGTTACGCACCGCGTTGACCGGCTGGCGCGACTCCTGAATGTTCTTGACATGAGTCATAATATGCTCACGGTCCTGGTTGCCGATGACCAGATCGACGCCCGGAATATCCAGAATTTCGCCCGGAGAGGTCTGCGCATAGCAGCCCGTTACAGCGACAATCGCTTCCGGGTTGCGGCGTACGGCGCGGCGGATCATCTGCCGGCTCTTTTTGTCGCCTGTGTTCGTCACCGTACAGGTGTTAATCAGGTATACATCGGCGGTTCCCTCGAAATCCACCTGCTCGTAACCTTCATTTTTGAAAAGCTGCCAGATGGCTTCAGTGTCATAGAAATTCACTTTACAACCTAAAGTATAAAATGCTACGGATGGCATTTCTCAAGCTCCCCCCATTTCTCCGGATTCATATAAAATGCAGGCTGCAGCAACCATACCGGCTGTCTCGCAGCGCAGAATTCGCCGTCCAAGCCCAACAGATACCGCCCCGGCAGCTTCTGCCGCCTCGCACTCCTCCGGACTGAACCCGCCTTCGGGACCGACAACAACCATCACCTTGCCCCGGAATCCGGCAGGCAACCCGGCAATCCATGGTGCGGCGGCGCTGCGCAGCTGCAAGCCTTCTTCTTTTTCGTAGCAGAAGTACACCGCGTCATATCCGCTGAAGCTCTGGAGCAGCTGCTTCCAGCTGAGCGGAGAATGAACGTCAGGAACAATATTACGGTGCGCCTGCTCAGCGGCTTCCTTACAGATCTTGCGCCAGCGCTCCAGCCGTTTGCTCTCCTTGCGCTCATCGTACTGTACAATCGTCCGCTCCGAGAGAAACGGAACAAAAGCCACGGCACCGATCTCGGTGCATTTCTGGATCACCGTCTCCAGCTTGTCGCCTTTGGGCAGGCTCTGGGCTACCGTAACCTGAATGCGCGGCTCATGCGTCATTTCAAGCAGCTCCACAATATTCACGACAACCTCGCCGGTTTCAATCGAAGCAATCTCCGTCAGAGCCTCGCGGGACACCCCGTCGCTGACAATCAGCTTATCCCCGGCCTTCCCGCGCATCACCTTGGCAATATGACGTGCATCTTCACCGCCAATGCTCACCTGCTCTGCTCCAAACTGCTCCGGGCTTACAAAATAACGCTGCATAGTTTAGCCTCATTCTATTGAAAATTCATATACTTTCTTACCAGTATTAAAAAAACATATTCCATCATACAACGTTTGCAAGGCAATGACCAGCCCTTAGTAAAACCCGGAGAATCCGAACAGGTTCAGGAATAACCGGATAAAATGATTGCCGATTTGAATGGCCCAGTTATACAGCGGGGCAATCGTATTGGCGCTAAGAACAGGGATAAAGATTACCAGTAAAAAGATAAAGACGGCCCACTGCTCAGCCTGCTGCATTTTGGCGCGGACCGGACGCGGTGCGACATCCTCCAGAATCCGGTAACCATCAAGCGGCGGCAGCGGAATAAGATTGAACAGAAAGAGGAAAAAGTTGGTCTTGATAAAGATCCCGAAAAACCAGACAATCGCCAGCTGCAGCTGCTCATTGGTGATGGAGTCGATCGCTCCTGTACCCATGAGCACCGTATAGATCAGCGCCCCGATAATCCCCAGCAGAAAATTGCTCAGCGGCCCGGCAGCCGACACGACGATTCCCATCACCCGCGGACGGCTGAAGTTGTCACGGTTCACCGGAACCGGACGCGCCCAGCCGAAGCCGGCAATGAGCAGCAGGATAATTCCGAACAGGTCGAAATGGACGGCCGGATTCAGCGTCATGCGGCCAAGCAGCCTGGCCGTCGGATCGCCGAATTTGTTGGCAAAGTAAGCATGCGCGAACTCATGCACAGTAAAGGCAATGACGATCGTAATCAGGAAAAACGGAAGCTGCTGCAGGGGATATACCAATATATCATTTAAAAAATCCATCTCTACCTCTTTCCGGCTGTAATGGCCACCCAGTCTTCTTCACGGGTAATCTCTATAATCTCAAAACCGGAAGCCTCCAGCGCCTGCGACACCAAACCTTCCTTATCTTTATAAATACCGGAAGTAATATAGATTCCGCCCGGCTGCAGCGCACGGAACACATCGTCCGTGAACAGCACAAGAATCTCCGCCAGAATATTGGCGACAATAAGCTTCACCGGCAGTGTAACACCAAGGCCTGCCTCCGCAGACGGGTTCACCTCTGCAGCTGCCCCGGTATAGCCGGGTCTTGCACTCGGCCACATGTCCCCCGCCGCAGTATCTGCCGCACCTTCGCCTCCTAGCAGCGAGAGCAGATCGCTCTCTTTTACCGTTACCGAGGCCTGCAGCCTGTTCAGCTCCACATTCTCCCGCGCACTCTCCACAGCGACAGGATCAAGGTCAAGGGCCAGCACAGACTTAGCACCAAGCAGAACCGCACCTACCGCCAGAATGCCGGAGCCGGTTCCCACGTCAATGACTTCTTCGCCTCCGCTGATATGTTTCTCCAGCGCACGCAGACACAGCGCCGTAGTCGGATGCGTTCCTGTTCCGAAGGCCATGCCGGGATCGATTTCGATAATCTTTTCGTCCGGGCTGGCTGGTGTATATTCTTCCCAGGTCGGCTTGATCGTTAGACGGTCAGACACGCGCAGCGGCTTGAAGTACGCTTTCCAGGCATGGGCCCATTCTTCATCGTCTACCGTTTTCCAGGAGATCAGCGCTTTGCCGGGATCGATCCCGAATTCACGCAGCTCCTCAACCCGCGGAGCAACCTCTTTGATGACATCGTCCATCGATACATTTTCGGCATAGTAGCCTTTAATTACAGCCTCACCGGGAGGGATATCGTTAAGCGGTTCATCGTATAGTTCACCGTACCGGGTATCTCTTACTTTATTAAGCGTTCCCGATTCTTCGATCGAAACACCGCCCGCTCCGGCTTCATACAGCAGATTGGATATCATCTCCTGTGCCTCTTCTGTTGTATGTACCGTCAATTCATGCCATAACATGTGTGTGGGTCCTCCTAAAAGTTTTGTAAGCAGTACTTCCATGATTTAGCTTCGTTCAAAACTCACTAATCCAGTTATTCAACATTTATCAGTATACCATTTCTACCACAGGTAGCGCCAAACCTACGCCTGCAGTACAGATCACGGTTCATCATTTCCGGCAAAAACAGTCCATCGTATGATCATTCACCATACCGGAAGCCTGCATAAAAGCGTAACAGATCGTCGAGCCGACGAATGTCATGCCCTTCTTTTTCAGCGCCTTGCTCATAGAATCTGACTGCGCCGTCGTCGCCGGAACCTCAGCCCGCGTCTTCCACCCGTTAATGACTGGCCCGCCGCCGGCAAAGCTCCACACATAATCCGAAAAGCTGCCCTCCTCCCGGCAAATGTCCAGATAAACCTTCGCATTTTTCACAATGGCATTAATTTTTAGGCGGTTGCGGATGATTCCCGTGTCCTGCATCAGAGCTTCTATTTTGTTATCGTCATAATGCACAATGATGTGCGGATCAAATCCGTCGAATACCTTACGGTAATGCTCCCGCTTCTTCAGTACCGTGTACCAGCTGAGCCCGGCCTGCATGCCCTCCAGCATCAGCAGCTCAAACAGCTTGAGGTCATCGTACAGGGGATTTCCCCATTCTCTATCATGATAGTCAATATACAAAGGATCTTCGTTGACCCAGGCACAGCGTGTTATTTCCCTATTCAAATGATTCTCTCCTTTTGCCTGCCATAGACTCCCGGCTTTAATCCTTGCCTTCAAAATAAAAGCGCGGCCTCTTCGGACCGCGCTGCATGCTCAGACTATTTTGCCGACAGCCTCTGCTGGCCATAGATATTTCCGTTCCAGCTCCTCAGCAGCCAGCGGCTTGCTGTAATAATACCCTTGAATATCCCGACAGCCGCTTTCCACCAGGATGTCCAGCTGCTCCTTCGTTTCGATGCCTTCGGCAATCACCTGCATGCCGAGATGCTCTGCCATGGTCAGGATGGTCGCCACAATGGCCCGGTCATGGCTGCTGCCGGAAATGCCGCTGATGAACGAACGGTCGATCTTCACCTTGTGTATAGGATACAGCTTCAGATACCCCAGCGAGCTGTAGCCGGTCCCGAAGTCATCCAGGCTGATCCGGACCCCGCTTTTGACCAGATCATTCAGAATGGCACTGGCTCTGGAAGCATCCATCATCGTGCTCTCGGTAATCTCCAGCTCAAGATACTCCGGCGCCAGCCCCGTTTCCCGGAGAATATCCCGGATATCCTCCAGCAGATTATACTGAAGAAACTGCTGTGAGGATAGATTGACGGCAACCGGAATGCGCGGACCGCCTGCATCATGCCACTGCCGCATCTGCCGGCAGGCTTCGCGCAGCACAAAATTACCAAGCTCTACGATCCGCCCGGTCACTTCTGCCGCGGGAATGAACAGACCTGGACCGAGCAGTCCTTTTACCGGATGATTCCAGCGCACCAGCGCCTCTACCCCGATAATCCGCTCATTGTCCGCTGTCCGGATCTGCGGCTGATAATGCACCGTGAACTCGCCGCGTGCCAGCCCTTTGCGCAGATCCGATTCCAGCTCCAGCTGCTCCATAATCTGGCCGTTCAGATCGTCCGAGAAAAACTGGTAATCGTTTCTGCCGTTTTTCTTCACTTCATACATGGCCGTTCCGGCATTTTTGAGCAGCTCTTCCGGAGTCTGGCCGTGGGAAGGATAAAAGGAAATTCCGATGCTGGCCGTAACGTAGAGATCCCGCCCGTTGAGGTGAACCGGCTGCTTGATCGCAGCAAGCATCTGTTCCACAATATCCGTCACGTTCATTTTTTCCCTGGAGAACCGGCAGAGCAGTGCGAATTCATCGCCCTCCAGCCGTGCCAGCGCCATCTGCTCGTTAACCACGCTGTCTGTTATCCTGCTGCTCATCTCCTGCAGAAAGCGATCGCCGTGCAATTGTCCGAGTGTATCATTAATAAGCTTGAACCGGTCAACATTCATAACGAGGACGGCAAAAGGTTCCTGAGCATCATGATGTGCTTCAATGGTCCGGGAGAGCAGCTGACTGAACATCCGGCGGTTGGGAAGTCCGGTCAGCTCATCGTGAAAGGCCAGATAGCGGGTCTGCTCCTTGGCCTGCTTCTCCTCCGTGATATCCCGGGCAATGACATAAATGCCGGCCACCAGGCCATCGACCATAACCGGAGCGATGTTGATGCTGACATCCAGCTTTTTCCCGTTTTCGTGCATGATCGCCGTTTCATAGCAGACCTGCTCTCCGGCAAGGGACCTGATGAACATCTCCCGGATCAGCTCCTGATCCTCCGCTGTAATAATACCCAGGAGGGAGTCCAGGGATTGCTCTTTGAACTCCTTGCTGCTGATGCCGCTAATCGCCGTGGCTGCAGGATTGGAGCCGATAATACGTAAATTAAGATCAATGGAGATGATGGCATCCTGATTATTTTCATAGAGCGATCTGTACCATTTTTCACTGATTAGAAGCTCCGTATCCTTTCTGGAAAAACGGCTCGAAATATAAACTCCGGTAACAGACAGGCCCAGCGTGAACAGCGTCCCCCCGGCAATGACATAGGCCAGCCATTTCTGATCCAGCACCACTCCGGTATTCAGCCAGGAACGGCTCTCGGGCTCAAAGCTTGCCGCAAGCATTCCGGTATAATGCATGCCTACAACGGCGATGCCCATGACCAGTCCGCTAATCAGCTTCTTTCCCGGGCCCACTGCCGTGCGGTTCATGAGAAGCTGGGAAGACAGTCCCAGCGCAACAACGGATGCAGCCAGGGCAACAACAAACGACAGGACGACATAGTCTGCTCTATACGAAATTCCAATCTGCATCGCGGACATGCCTATGTAATGCATACCGAAAATACCAGAGGCAAGCAGCAGACCGCCCACCAGAAGCGAAACGGTTCCACGCCTGAAGTTGCTGATGACAATCAGGGCAACCAGCGAAGCAATGACTGCGACTGTCATAGACAGCAGTACAACCATCAGGTTATAAGCGACCGGTACAGGCAGCTTCAAGGCGAGCATGCCGACAAAATGCATAGACCATACGCCCATCCCCATGATGACAGCGCCGAATATAAGCCACAGCGTCCGCCGTCTGCCCTTGGATATCCCCAATATGCCTGCCAGCTCCAAGACCGTACAGGAAGCTGCAACAGCTATCAAATACGAAAAAAATACGAGCAGCTTGTCATGACTGCCATGCATATGCATGTGCTCCATGACCTCATCCCCCTTTAACCCACTCCAAACACGACTGGCAAAATTCTAAATTTTATCTAATTTAATATTATATCGGCTAATTCAACCGAAAATCTAATAACTTACCTGCAATTTAGCAATATGTAAAAACGGCTGCACCCCCCGCAAGACAGAAATATCCGATAAAAAACAGTATGGCCTCCAAGCTTCAGGAGCACCATACTGCCATATTGGATACAATCAGATAATATTCATAACCGCCCTGGCCTGGATATCCAGCTCACTGGCCGAGACCGCAATGCCTGTAAACTCCTCAAGGGCTACTTCAATCTGCTTTTGGCTCTCTTTGACGCTAGCCTGAACATGCTCGAGACCAGTCGACATGCTGCCGATTTCCTCCGTAATCGCCTTGACACTGTTCCTTACCTCGCCAATGGATTCCTGCACCATACCCGAGAGCTTCCGGACCTCCTTGGCCACCACATCGAACCCCCGCCCGTACTCCCCGGCATGCGCCGCTTCAATTGCAGCATTCAGGGCCAGCAGATGTGTCTGCGAAGCAATATCACGGATTGTCTGTACTACCCCTTGAATATCCACAGCCTTGTTTTGCAGATTCTTTATGATAAGTGAGTTCTCGTCCGATACACTGGCGATATTATTGATGCTGAGCAGCATTTCCCGGCTTCGTTCGATCCCCTGCTCTGCCCGACGGTTCAGGCTGTCAGCCATTCTCTGCATCTGCTCCACCACATGGTTTACCTCGGTCTGCCGGTGCGTAATATTGGTCGCTATCTTGCTTACGCCGATTACATGGCGGCCTGTTTCGTCAAAAATAGGCATATAGGTTGCTTCGAGCCACACCGTGTTCCCCTCTGAATCCATTCGTTCAATCTTATCCTGAAAGCTGGTTCCGGAAAGCAGATTTTGCCAGAAGTTTTCGTAGTCCGGACTGTTAACAAACGCAGGAAAGCATAACTCCCGGTGATGCATTCCGTACATATCCTCTGATTTATATTTCATTGAACCGGCAAACATTTCATTGACATAGGCCACTCTTCGGTCAAGATCAAAGCGAATCAGGGCAAGATTCTTTTCCATAGCTTTAACTACCAGCGCCTCTGTGACTGCTGGAACTGATCCATTCTCCATCATACTGTCTCCCTGTGCTGCTCAATTGAGGTTCTGCGGCTTTCATATAATCATAAGGTATATATTCTATATTAACGGCAGAAAAGCTACTATGGATTATAACAATTTAAAAGACTTGTTTCCATCGCCCTGCTTTTCGCGCTCACTTCTTGGACCCGTAGTCACCGAACTTCATGCCCCACACTGAATCCTTCCGGTGCCCTGCCGCCTCCTGCAAACCGGAAAGACGCGGATCATGCGGGTAATACTGCTCCAGATACAGAACGAATACCCCGCGCAATCCGATTTCAGAGTCCAGCTTGTTAAATTCATTCGGATGCTTATCCATCTCTTCCAGAGCGGTTTCCCATCTCTTCAGATCGGCAGGAGAAGCGCGCCCGTCCCGGACAGCTTCCGCAAGCCCTCGCAGTTCACGGTAGGCCCGTTTCACTTTGGACGAATAAATCTGCTTCTGATTCAAAAAAGTAAGCAAAGCGATCAGCAGCACCAGTCCGCCCCACATAATAAACGTATTCATCAACATCCCCCTTGCCATTGTCCATTTCCCTATTATACACGCCGGCACGCAAAAAACCCCACTTTCAGTGGGGCAAATGTCCTTAATTTTCAGTACTATAGGCCGGCTATTTCTTTTTCATAATCTCATTCAGCTGGCGCTTGTCAGCTTCCTGCACGCGGTCCAGCGCTTCCAGATCATCCTGGTCAGCTTCCGCAGCCGTAAATTGCACATCCTCCAGTTTAGCTTCGTAAAGCATCTTTTGCTTTTCCGTTTTGGAGAAAATGTCCGAGTTCTCTCTATCCATAACAGCTACCACCTTTCAGATTCCTGGTAAAAAAAACAAGTACATGCAGCTAGATCATACCGCCGGCTTCCTCAATGATGGACAAGGCCTGCTGGTAAGATTCCGGCTGTACAATTACGGTCAGCAGAATATTTCTGCCGGTAGGCCCTCCGTCACCGCCATGGCTCATCCCGCTTGAGCTGGTATGCGCAGCTGACAAAATACCTGAATGCGCGCTCACGGCGGTCATGGAATCCATACGGGCCAGACTGCCGGTCACCGGATTCACAGCATTTTGCAGGCCACCTCCGCTGAACCGGGTGAATCGGTCGATGGACAGCTCGGTTACGCGCAGAGCCTGAAGCTTCCGGGAGACGCCTTCAGCTTCTTCGGGAGATTTGAAATAGGCGAGGATGCTTTTTTCTGACAAGGATAATCCCTGCTTTCTGCCTGATATGCCAAACACAAACTGACCATTTTATTTTGTATTGATGCCGCATGGTTTATACGCAATTTTTATGTTTAATCTTTAACAACAGGAAAAACTTTCCTGGCACAAATCTGTCCATTTTTCCCGACTTCCTCTCTTGGGATAATATCTATATTTAGTTAACAATTCCATTAGATAACATGAAAATATATATTATTTCCATTACATAAATCAGTGTTTTTAATACTTTCGACTCATAAATACAGGATTTTTTGATTTATTGTGTTATATTACCTCACTCAAGCAATATTCATATTAACTTTTTCCTCGTAAAATAGTACTTTATGTCCATTTCATTCTTACTCTAACGCATATTTATGTTATCTTTCACTTCATTCACGATAACTCCCTGAAAAACAACATTACTTTTAACTGGATTTTACATTTTACCAATGGTAGAATCTTCTTAATATTTTTCCTACTAGCCGGGACGGAAATAAAAAGAGATTACTAGAAAGGAGAATCGGACTACTGTCTATAGCAGGAAAAATTCAGCTGTATCAGTACACATACTCATCTGGAGGGGATTACATTTGGAGTGGAATAAACTACCTCGCAAGCTGTCTGTCATCACCCTGTCACTTGGAGTGACAGCAGGCATGATTCCTGGAGCGGCTTTTGCCGCGGGCAGCCCGCAGACGCTATCATCGACTAAATCTTTAACCTCAATTACCCAGACATCCAATCAGACGTACATTTCACCACAGATTGATACCAAATCTTCAAAAGATGTCCGCGTCATTGTGCAATTGAGCGGCCAGCCTGCAGCAGTAGGCAAATATGCAGCCAAGCAAGGAATCTCCGCGCTCTCCACGACAGCTACGGAAGCTGCCGTCAAGAGCCAGCAGTCCGAGGTACTTGATAAAGCCGATGATCTCGGCATTGATCTGACCGTCAACTACCAGTATGACACGGTACTGAACGGCTTTGAAGTGTCCGTCCCGGCCAATGAAATTCCGAAGCTGGCCAAAATCTCCGGTGTTACCTCCATCTATCCGAACAGCACCTGGTACGCCCTTCCCGATGTAACTGTAACGGAGGCTACTTACAGAAATGATAATGCTCCGCTGGAACAGATTCATGCGGATTGGGCTGCGGATCAGGGCATTACAGGCGCGGGGCTCAAGGTCGGTGTTATTGATACCGGTGTGGATTACCTGCATCCGGACATTGCCCCTGTCTACAAGGGCGGTTACGACTCCTTCTATCAGGATGAAGATCCTTATGAAGAAAAACCTTTGACCAAGGAAGAAGATCCATACAAGACAGGCTATAACGGAACTTCCCACGGAACGCATGTCTCGGGTACGATTATCGGACAATATGCCGCAAAAGGTGATGTTGCCCAAAAAGGCGTAGCACCAGGTGCAGAGCTTTATGCATATAAGGTTCTGGGGCGAAATCTTGATGACCCGAGCACCTCTTCCGGTTCATCCGCCCAGGTTATTGACGGGATTGAGCATGCCGTTAAAGACGGCATGGATGTCATCAATCTGTCGCTCGGCTCTGACTCCGAAAAAGACGTGAATTCCCCTGACTCCATCGCCATCAATAACGCCGTGCTCTCAGGAGTTACAGCGGTTATTGCCAACGGTAACAACGGGGAAGCGGGCTATTTCTCCCTTGGCTCTCCTGCGGCTGCGCAGCTGGCCATTTCGGTTGGCGCTGTAACAAGCCCGATCAAAGCCTTCTCGGGTAATTTCAAAGCAGAAATCGCCGATTCTGTAACCACTGTCACTTATTCCGAGTACTTCGATTTTCATGTAATGGCATACAAGCTCGGACAGTATAACTTCTCAGATATTATCGGCACCGATCCGGTTGAAGTCGTATACGCCGACCTTGGTGCAGAAGAAGACTACCCGGATCGCGACATCGAAGGCTCGATTGTCCTGCTCTCCCGCGGGGATCTGGCATTTGTCGATAAAATTGCCATTGCCAAAGAACACGGGGCCAAAGCTGTCGTTATCTTTAACGGAAATGCCGCTAACTCCCAGGCTATTCTTACGGAGAGCATTAACGGACGCGACGGGTTCATCGGCAGCAATCTCGGGGACGGATATGACTACATTCCAACCTTCGACATTGAAGGCTCCAAAGGACGTGCACTGGCCAGAGCCATTCTTGCGAACGATGGTAAGCCAGTCTACTTCACCTTCGGAAATGAGTACAAGCAGACGATGACTGCAGGCGATGAAATAACTTATTTCTCCTCCATGGGTCCTAACGTGGACGGAAACCTCAGCATCAAGCCTGACATTGTCGCTCCTGGTGACGGGGTATTGTCCACGTATCCGGCATATGGCGGAGATTATACCGAAGCATACCACCGCAGCAGCGGTACTAGCATGGCTACTCCGCACGTGGCGGGCTTGTCACTCCTGATCAAACAGGCCCATCCGGAATACACCCCGTTTGATATCCGTGCCGCTCTTGCCAATACTGCAGATCAGCTCCTCTATAAGGGTGAGCCTGAAGATCTGTATATTCAAGGTCCTGGCCGGGCAAACGTAGAGAATGCCATTAAGACACCGGCGCTGCTACAGGCGATCGAACCGATTACTATACTTGACAAAAACTTTGCGGCACAGAACGTAATCAATTACAATCCATCTACCAGCTTCGGAACTCTTCTTCCGGGAGCTGTGGCTTCCAAAGAATTGCAGCTCAAAAATGTCAGCAGCAAAGAGCTGACTTATACCGCCTCAGTGGAATGGAACTATGGTGATCTGGAGAATGTAACAGCAACGCTGGATAAGACAACAGTAACAACCTCTGCTTATGGTACTTTTAACTTCAACTTGAACGTTAATGTGTCTGCACAAACCGAACCGCAGATGCTGCAAGGTAATGTCGTTCTTGAAGCCCCGGGACAGCCTACCCTGCATTTGCCGTTCGCAATTAACGTCGATGAATCCGTGGATCAGCCTGACTGGGGCACTGGTATCCAGGAAGCAGAGATCACAACACCAATTGTGTACAACAACTCAGGAGCTGTCCTTAACTACAAGCTGAAAGCAGATGACATCAATTATTATGAAGTAGATCTCGTAGGCCTGGACGATAAAACCAAGGGTTATTTCCAGGTTGCCGCTACAGATTCTCCGGATAAATATTTTGAGCCGGGAGATTACTCTACTGTAATCAGCGCCACTTATCATCCATATGACAGTGAAGGGGATCCGATTCTTGATGCAAACGGCAATCCCGCTGTTGCTTATCTGACAGACGGGGTTTATAAACTTCAGGTGCTAGGCATCAATGCTGAGGATAATTCCAAACTCCCTATCAAGATCGACCAATACGAAGATGAATTCTATACTACCTATACCTCATTCCGCTTCATTAATCAGCCGGCGCCAAACACAGGTACCGACGGCGGTTCAAATGGCGGAGGCGGCGGTGCAGTAACACCTGCGACTCCGGCAGTGCCTGCTGCTGCAGCCTCACTGATTGAGGAAGGAACGACCCGGGCCACCCTGACTCCGGCTACTGTGTCCAAGGATAAAGTGACTACCGTTACTGTAACCGACGACAACCTGAAGACTGCGCTGGCAAACGCTTCAGCTGCCAAGACCGCTGTCGTAATAGCGCTGCCTGCAACAACCGACACAGCAGTTGAACTGAACCTGACAGCAGCCCAGGTAACCCAGCTGGCAGGCATCCATGCCGACAGCAGTGTTGTTGTTACAGTCAATGGTTCTGCCGTCGCTCTGCCAGTGTCCTTGCTGAAATCTGCACCTGCAGGACAGAACTTCAAATTTGACATCAAGCAGGCGCCTGAAGCCGCGGGAAGATTGACTTCCAGCGTTGCCGGGTCCACGGTAATCGGAACTCCGGTTACATTTGAGGCTTCCTGGACTACCGCTACCGGCAGCACCTACTTGAACACACCGACTAACCTCTTTATTAAGAGATCCTTTACTGTACCAGGCGCTATCCAGCCGAATACAGCCGGTGTTCTCTTCGAGGATGACGGCGTTGTTACTCCGGTTGCATCTGTATTCAAACCGCAGGCAGACGGTTCAACCCTTGTTACCGTAAGCCGCCCGGGCTTCTCAACTTATGCTGCAGTAAGCAAGCCTGCCGCAGCATTCACAGATATCGCTGCCTCAGCTTCAGCTGAAGCCATACAGGCTCTGGCTAACAAGCTGATTATCCAAGGCACATCGGCTACGACCTTCTCACCGAAGAGCAGCCTGACCCGTGCAGAATTTACTGCGCTCCTGACCCGCGCACTCGGGCTTCGTACTGATGCCAGTGTTACCTTCACTGATGTCAGCTCTACTGCCTGGTATGCCCAGGATGTGGCCGCTGCTTCCAAGGCAGGACTGATTCTGGGTATCGGCAACGGCAAATTTGCACCAACCCAGAATGTAACCCGCCAGGAGCTGGCAGTGATTCTGGACAGAGCGCTCAAATTAACCGGAACTGAACTGAAGAGCACAAATCCTTCCTTTACAACGTATACGGACAGCGCGAAAGTGGCTCCTTACGCGAAGGATAGCCTGCAGACCCTGTCTGCAGCCGGCATCATCGGCAGCGATACAGGTTCCAGCTTCAATCCGGTTGCTCCGGCAACCCGTGAAGCAGCTGCTGCTGCTCTATACCAGCTGCTGAACAAAATCGGCTTGATCGAGTAGGGTTTAGTTAATACGCCTGCTGTTAACCTCAGCAGGCGGAAGAGCAAAAGGATCGTGCAACGGCCACCCGGCCCTGCACGATCCTTTTTTTATAACAACCGCCAACATCAAAAACCCCCCGCTTCGTGTTGTGACACGAAGCCGGGGGTTTAATTTAAGCCCATTTCCAAAACTTAATCACCGCGAAAGGCGCGCTTCACACGGTCAAAGAACGATTGCTCCTGCTCATGCGTGTTCTCGCCGTTGTAGGAAGCGAACTGGCGGAGCAAATCCTTCTGCTCTTCGCTCAGCTTGCTTGGCGTTACAACGACTACCCGCACATGCTGGTCGCCTGTGCCGCTGCCGCGCAGATGCGGAACCCCTTTGCCTCTGAGGCGGAAGAAGGTGCCGGTCTGGGTTCCGGCAGGAATCTTGAGCTTCACCTTTTCGGTCAGGGTAGGGATTTCAATCTCGTCACCCAGCGCCGCCTGAGCAAATGTCAGCGGAACCTCGCACATGATATCATCGTTCTCACGCACAAAGAACTCATGGTTCTTCACGCGGATGACAATGTACAGGTCACCCGCCGGGCCGCCGCGTGTACCGCCTTCGCCTTCACCGGTCATACGCAGCTGTGCGCCGTCATCTACGCCGGCTGGAATGCGTACATGGATCTTGCGCTGCTTCTTAACCTTGCCCTGGCCTGCGCAGGTCGGGCATTTCTCTTTGATGATTTTGCCTGTGCCGCTGCAATGGGAGCAGGGACGGCGGTTACGCATCTGTCCTAGCGGGGTATTCTGCACGAATTCCTGCTGCCCGCTGCCGTGGCAGACGGAACAGGTCTCCGGCTTCGTACCCGGTTTAGCTCCGGAGCCAAAGCAGGTATCGCAGGACTCTGTACGCGGAATCGTAATATCGGTCTCTTTGCCGAATACCGCTTCCTTGAACTCAATGGTCATTGTGTACTGCAAATCGCCGCCGCGCTGCGGGGCATTCGGATCACGGCGCCCGCCGCCTCCGCCGAAGAACATATCAAAGATATCGCCGAGTCCGCCGAAATCTCCGCCGCCGCCAAAGCCGCCGCCCATACCCTGATTAGGATCGATATGGCCGTACTGGTCATAACGGGCACGCTGCTGGCCGTCACTCAGCACGTCGTAAGCTTCCTTCACTTCCTTGAACTTGGCTTCGGCGTCGCTGGCTTTATTGACGTCCGGGTGATACTGGCGTGCCAGCTTACGGTAAGCCTTCTTTATTTCGTCGTCAGATGCATCTCTTCCGAGACCCAGCACCTCATAATAATCGCGTTTATCTGCCACTGCTTTCACCTCCGTACATCAATACTCAATTAGCCTGTAACATGTCAAGTAGAAACGACTTTACCGTCCTAAACAGGACGGTATCCATTTCTGCCAGAAATATAAGGATTATTTATAGTTTAAAACATATAAATTCTTATATTTTAAAAGGAAAGCCAAAACACGGGATGCCCCGGTCTTGACCTTCCCTTCGTACGAAATAGACTTATCGTTTAAGGTTACCCTTGATTCTTCTCGTCGTCAACAACCTCGTAGTCAGCGTCAACAACATTATCCTTCTTAGCACCCTCTGGAGCACCTTCAGCACCTTGCTGCTCTTGTGCAGCCTGCTCATACAGCTTCACGGACAGCTGCTGTACAATCTCGGTCAGCGCTTCTGTAGCTGCATTGATTTCTTCCAGGTTGTCAGTTTCCAGTGCTGCTTTTACTTTGTCCTTAGCCGCATTTGCTTTCTCGATCTCGGAAGCATCCGCTTTATCGCCAAGGTCCTTGATTACTTTATCTGTGGAATACACGAGCTGGTCAGCATTGTTCTTTGCTTCAACCAGTTCTTTACGCTTGCGGTCTTCCTCAGCGTGCAGCTCGGCATCCTTCATCATTTGTTCTACTTCAGCATCGCTCAGGCCGCTGGAAGAAGTGATCGTGATCTTCTGGCTCTTGTTCGTGCCTTTGTCCGTTGCCGATACATTAACGATACCGTTGGCGTCGATGTCAAAAGTAACCTCGATCTGCGGTACGCCGCGCGGTGCCGGCGGGATCTCGTTCAGCATGAAGCGTCCCAGCGTCTTGTTGCCGTTCGCCATTTGGCGTTCACCCTGCAGCACGTGGATTTCCACGCTTGGCTGGTTGTCGGCAAAGGTCGAGAAGACCTGCGATTTGCTTGTAGGAATTGTAGTGTTACGCTCAATCATCTTCGTGAACACGCCGCCTGCAGTTTCGATACCGAGGGACAGCGGAGTTACGTCGAGCAATACCACGTCTTTAACATCACCGGTCAGCACGCCTGCCTGGACAGCAGCACCAAGGGCTACCACTTCATCCGGGTTAACACCTTTGTGCGGCTCTTTGCCGGTAAGCTTCTTGATCGCTTCCTGTACGGCAGGAATACGGGTGGAACCGCCGACAAGCACGATTCTGTTCAGGTCAGCAGGAGTCATGCCGGCATCGCTAAGCGCCTGGCGTGTAGGTCCCAGTGTGCGTTCTACCAGACCTGCAGTCAGCTCATCGAATTTGGCGCGGGTCAGGTTAACTTCCAAGTGCTGAGGCACGCCGTCAACAACCGTGATGAACGGAAGGGATACGGTGGTGGTCAGTACGCCGGACAGTTCCTTTTTCGCTTTTTCGGCAGCATCCTTGAGACGTTGTACAGCGGCCTTGTCCTTGCTCAGGTCAATGCCCTGTTCCTTTTTGAATTCAGCTACGAGGAAGTCCATAACCACCTGGTCAAAATCGTCGCCGCCGAGACGGTTGTCACCGCTGGTAGCTTTAACTTCGAAGAAACCGTCGCCCAGCTCAAGGATCGATACGTCGAATGTACCGCCGCCGAGGTCATAGACGAGAATGGTCTGGTCTTCAGCCTTCTCAAGACCGTAAGCCAGTGCAGCTGCAGTAGGCTCGTTCACGATACGCAGCACTTCAAGGCCGGCAATTTTACCTGCATCCTTGGTTGCTTGACGCTGGCTGTCATTAAAGTAAGCCGGAACTGTAATAACGGCCTGGGTAACCGGCTGTCCAAGATAGGCTTCAGCATCGGATTTCAGCTTCTGAAGGATCATTGCGGAAATTTCCTGCGGAGAAAAATCTTTTCCATCAATGCTTTCTTTGTGGTTCGTACCCATATGACGCTTAATCGAAGCGATTGTGCGGTCAGGGTTGGTAATGGCCTGGCGTTTGGCTGTTTCGCCGACGATCCGTTCGCCGTCTTTCTTGAAGCCTACAACCGAAGGGGTTGTGCGCGCGCCTTCCGGATTCGGAATAACGACAGCTTCGCCGCCTTCCATAACGGCAACGCAAGAGTTGGTGGTTCCAAGGTCAATCCCGATAACTTTACTCACTGTAATGTGCCTCCTCAGAAATATTATGGAGCCCCGGCTCCTGTAATTGATAGTTAATTAAATAACGCTGATAATGATAGGGTTCTGCACATAACAATACGGCCGGAAGCTTCCGGCATAGTATCTTCTGTGACAGTCATTGGTGTTACCCAAGGTATATAGACAGACTACATGCTGACTTTGACCATGGCCGGACGAAGAACCTTATCCTTCAGGAGATAGCCCTTCTGGACCTCTTCCGTCACGATGCCTTCCTCGTGCTCCTCGCTCTCCACCTGCATAATCGCCTGATGATATTCAGGGTTAAATGGCTGTCCTACTGTTTCCATGGCCGCAAGGCCTTCAGACTTCAATACCCCTTCCAGCTGACGAAAAATCATGTTGATGCCTTTGGTAAAGGCCTCAGATTCAGCGTTGCCCGGAGCAGTTACCAGTGCACGCTCAAAATTGTCGAGTACCGGAAGCAATTCCGTAACGAGCTTTGATGTGGCATATTGCGCCAGCTCTTCCTTCTCCTTCTGGGTGCGGCGGCGGAAGTTATCAAAATCCGCCTGTACACGCAACGTACGGGCCTGAGCCTCCTCTGCAAGCTCCTGGAGGCGCTTGGCAGCTTCACCGCCGTCTGAAGCCTCCTCGATGTCCGCCGTGCTCTCTGCCGCGGCTTCAGCCTCATCGGCTGCCAGGGTTTCATTTACTGCTTCATCTTTCAATTCATTCGGATCCTGAACCTGTTCCTCTTTCAAGTTGTCTTCACCTCCTTCAATTCATTCACGCAAATCAATTACACTCTGTTCACTTATACCAGTGTGCCAGCATCGCTGTCAAATCCCGGGATAAAATTCCGAGGATGCCCATTACACGGGCGTATTCCATCCGGGTCGGACCCAGAATGCCGATACTGCCCAGTGCCTTGCCGTCCAGTGAATATGTTGCTGTAATCAGACTGCAGTTGGCAAAGGCCTCATGCTTATTCTCCGTCCCGATGCGGACCTGTATTCCGGTTCCGCCGGATGCGGGGGACAGCATCTTCAGCAAAGTCGGCGTCTCTTCCAGCAGATCAAGGATCGTCTTGACCTTGTCAACGTCTTTGAACTCCGGCTGGGTCAGCATATTGGCTGCCCCGCTCAGATAGATGCGCTGGTCATGATCGCTTTCGAGAGCCTGGTCAAGCACCTGCATCAATTCTTCGTAATGGGAGATGTGACGCTGCATTTCCTCGCCCAGCTCGGAATAGAGCTGGCTCTTCAGCTTATATAGCGGAACGTTTACCAGCTTGCTGTTAAGCAGATTTACGACCTTTTCCATTTCGGAAAGGGAAATTTCGGGCGGAATCTGAACCGTACGGTTCTCTACCTGCCCGGTGCTGGTAACAATAATCGCCACGGCATTATTGCCGTCAAGCGGAAGAAGCTGAAAATGGCGCAGTGAAGTATGAAAAACCTCCGGTCCCAAGAGGATGGAAGTGTAATTCGTCATATTGGAGAGAATCATTGCCGCATGCTGGATAACCTGCTCGGTAGCATTCAGCTTCTCGGCAAAAAAGGCGCGGATCGTGCCCATTTCTGCTGTTCCTGCGGAATTCCACGGCACCAGATGATCCACATAATAACGGTAGCCTTTATGTGAAGGAATTCTTCCAGCCGAAGTGTGCGGCTGTTCAAGATAACCTAATTCCTCCAGATCAGCCATTTCGTTGCGGATGGTTGCCGGGCTATAGCCCACATCACCCCGTTTGGAGATGCTGCGCGAGCCTACGGGCTCTGCGGAAGAAATATAATCATCCACGATAGCATTAAGGATCATTCTCTGGCGTTCAGTTAACATGTTATTCCCTCCTATCGGCTGTGGCTCCGATTCGTTAGCACTCTACTCAGATGAGTGCTAACCACTAATACAAAAATACCAAACTGACCTTGAGATTGTCAAGTCGGATTCAGTCCGGATTTGGATAACAGCTTTATCAATTTTTAATCCAGATACCGGAAATCCTCCGCAACCTCTGACCCGGGCTTTCGTCTGAATATAAAATATAGTAGAAATGGGGGAAGCTGCATGAAAAGCAAAAAATACCGGTGGATCATCCTGGCCGTCGGGCTGTTTCTGGCCGCTGCTGTTTTGTTGTATGTGAGAGAGACCGGCAGGCGGGACAGCTGCTTTTACGGTGATGTTGATTATGTCTCAGTGTTACAGTGGGATGGTGTTGTCTACCAGGAGGATAATCATAGTCCGCCCGGGGAGCTTAACAAAAAAGGCAAACTTCTAGGCGAGATCTCCTACCGCAAAGCAGACCACCAGTGTCCGCGAACTGAGATGCGTGATGGCGATTCCACACTGCTTGAAGTTGGCACAGAGCTGTATGAAGTGAGCGGATACAAGACATCTGCCCGGTTATGGGCGGGGGACAGGCTGTTCGTGGCCGATAGCAATCCTGATGCCAGGACGCTAAATGATCTGCTTGATATCTCAGGCAAAATAACAGCGGTCCGCTTTATCAGCGGAATGGACGGCACAACGCACCTTATGGACTTCACACCGGAGGCCGCTGAACTTTTTATTAAAGAGTTCCCCATGCTGAAATATATTCCGTTTGAACAGCTATATAAGGAAACCAAAGGCTGGGTAGGCGATCATTACTCACTCGAAATCGAGCTGCAGGACGGGACTGCCATGCCCATCGTATATAATACGCTGTCTCCCTCCTTTAATCCCCCTGCCTATGCTACTCCTGAGCTTGCACAGCTTATCGAGCAGCAGCGCAAGCTAATCTATGCCAAGTAACCTAAAAAAGGCCGCTGCTCCCGGGACTGGCTCCCTGGCGGACAGCGGCTTTTGTATGTTGTAACGCGGCAGCATGCGGCTGCCCGCTTAATCTAATCTCTTCATTACGGCAATTTCGTCACAGGCATGCTGCTTCTTGCAGTTTACGCAATCTGTCCATACCTTCTCGGGAAAAATCTCCTTCTCCACTACGGTGAACCCGTTTCTGAGGAAGAAATCGACTGCATACGTCAGTGCCATAATCTTCGGAATGCCCTGACGTCTTGCTTCCTCTGTCAGCTTCTCCAGAATCATGGAGCCGACACCCTTGCCCTTGCCTTCATCGCGCAGCCCAATGGACCGGACTTCAACGAGGTCATTCCCGAGTCTGAACAGCGAACCGCAGCCCACGAACATGCCGTCAATCTCAGCAATGACGAACTGGTCGATCTGGCGGGTCAGTGCCTGCCTGGAACGGGGGAGCATAATTCCGCGCTGGGCGTACTCCTCTATCATTAAGTACAGCGGCTCCACATCCTCCACCGTAGCATTTCTGCATATCACTTTAGATTCTCCCGCAGGAGCCGACTGGCGGATCATTTCCGTCTTGACAAGCACTTTAACTCACCCCTCGTTGTTAATATGAATAAATATACAACAGGGTGAATTACAATTCAAGGGGTATTTCAAAATTAAACCTCTGTCAAAAGTCCGACAAATTCCCCGAAAACATCATTGCCGAACAGGATTCCCTGTTTGCTAAGCCGGTAGGTGCCACCGTCCTGCTCCAGCAGCCCGGCATGCAGCAGTTTATGCAGCGGCGCGCCAAAAATTTCCTCCAGCGTCTTGCCGAACTGGGCCTGGAACGCACTGCCTGATACCCCGGCACGCATACGCAGGCCGACCATCATAAAGTCCTCCATTGCCTCCTGCTCCGAAATCTCAAAGGAATCCAGACGCGGCAGGCCGCTGCGCGAAGCTTCATTATAGGGATTAACGCCTTTGATATTGATATGCCGCTGACGTTTGACGTAGCCATGCGCCCCTGCACCAAGGCCATAATAATCTTCATTCCGCCAGTACGTTATATTATGACGGCTCTCCATGCCCGGCTTGGCAAAATTGCTGATCTCATATTGGATATAACCTGCCTTCTCCATTTCAGACATGAGCAGCAGATACATTTCCAGCTCATCCTCTTCACTCGGCAGCGGCAGCTTGTTCTTGTTGAACAAGGTGTGGAACAGCGTATTCTCCTCCACCTTCAGGCTGTAGATTGAATAATGCGGCAGATCCAGCTCAAGCGCCTTACGGACACTCTCTCTCAGCATATCCACCGTCTGGTTCGGCAGGCCGAACATCAGGTCGACCGACAGGTTATTCAGTCCCACACTGCGCGCATTCTCCAGGCTGCGGTAGACGTCATCGACGTTATGAATCCGGCCGATTCCGCTCAGCAGCTCATTCTGGAAGGCCTGAACGCCAAAGCTGACGCGGTTAACCCCGCCTTCCTTCATGACTTTCAGCTTCTCTATATCTGTGGTGCCGGGGTTGGCTTCCATAGAGAATTCGATATTGTCATCCCACTGCGGGAAATGCCGGCGGACCGAAGCCAGGAAATAAGCCATTTCATCCGGCTTCAGCACCGTCGGTGTTCCGCCGCCGACAAAGATGGTCTTGATCACACCCGGCGGAGTCTGCTGCACGGTCAGCTCCATCTCCCGGTCAAGCGCATGCAGATAATCCATTACCGGCTGATCCTTCAGCACATAGGAGTTGAAATCACAGTAAAAACATTTATTCGTGCAAAACGGAATATGAATATATACGGCCTCAGGGGGACGGCCATTGTTATGAGCGGTCATAGCTGTCTCCTTTAAATTTTATTTAGTAGTGCCAATCTATATAGCCAGAAAAGGGAAGCCGTCAGGCTTCCCTTCAGTGTCTCATTACTTAATTAAACGGCGCACTCCCCTGCAGGGAGTCCATTACCTCTTTACTCGTCGATCTTCAGAACCGCCATGAACGCTTCCTGCGGCACCTCTACGCTGCCGACCTGCTTCATGCGCTTCTTCCCTTCCTTCTGCTTCTCGAGCAGCTTCCGCTTACGCGAAATGTCACCGCCGTAGCATTTGGCCAGGACGTTCTTGCGCATCGCCTTAACGGTCTCACGGGCCACAACCTTGGTTCCGACCGATGCCTGGATCGGCACCTCGAACATCTGCCGCGGAATAATGCCGCGCAGCTTCTCACAGATAATGCGGCCTCGGTTGTAGGCACGGTCACGGTGGACGATGAACGACAGGGCGTCAACCTGCTCGCCGTTCAGGAGAATATCCATCTTCACCAGGTTGGACTGGCGGTAGCCGGAAATCTCATAGTCGAAGGAAGCATAGCCCTTCGTGCCTGATTTCAGCTGGTCAAAGAAATCATATACGATTTCCGAAAGCGGAATCTGATAAGTGATGGTTACCCGGTTGGAGTCGAGATACTCCATGTTCACGAATTCCCCGCGCTTGTTCTGGCACAGCTCCATTACTGTTCCCACGAAATCGTTCGGAACGATAACTGCAGCTTTGACATAAGGCTCTTCCACATAATCAATGGTTCCGATTTCCGGGTAGTTCGACGGATTGTCAATCTGCATCATTTCGCCGTTAGTCAGCATAATCCGGTAGATAACGCTTGGAGCAGTTGTAATCAGCGGCAGGTTGAACTCACGCTCAATCCGCTCCTGGATAATCTCCATATGCAGCAGTCCAAGGAAGCCGCAGCGGAAGCCGAAGCCGAGCGCGCTGGAGCTCTCCGGCTCAAAGCTGAGCGAGGCATCATTCAGCTGCAGCTTCTCAAGCGCTTCACGCAGATCGTTGTAATCCGAGGTTTCGATCGGATACAGACCGCAGTACACCATCGGGTTGATCTTGCGGTAGCCCGGCAGCGGCTCCGGTGTCGGATTCTTGGCATCCGTTACCGTATCCCCGACACGGGTATCGCCGACATGCTTGATACCGGCAACGATAAAGCCTACATCCCCGATGTTAAGCTCGTCTACAATAGTCATACGCGGCATAAAGGCGCCGACTTCAATAACCTCAAACGTCTTGTCGGTTGCCATCATCCTGATCTTTGAGCCGGCACGGATCTTGCCGTCCATTACGCGGACATAAACGATAACGCCTTTGTACGGATCGTAGTGGGAGTCAAAAATCAGTGCCTTCAGCGGATCTTCTGCATTACCGGTAGGAGCCGGAACCTGCTTAACCACCTGCTCCAGAATCTCTTTGATCCCGATACCCGCTTTGGCCGAAGCAAGCACAGCCTCACTGGCGTCGAGCCCGATGACATCCTCAATCTCCTGCTTCACCCGTTCAGGATCGGCGCTCGGCAGATCAATCTTGTTAATAACCGGCAAAATTTCGAGGTTGTTATCCAGTGCAAGGTATACGTTGGCAAGCGTCTGCGCTTCAATCCCCTGGGCTGCGTCCACTACCAGCAGTGCTCCTTCACAGGCAGCAAGACTGCGTGAGACCTCATAAGTGAAGTCGACATGCCCCGGAGTGTCAATCAGATTCAGCAGATACTCCTCACCGTCATCAGCCTTGTAAGTAAGGCGAACGGCCTGCAGCTTGATGGTGATTCCGCGTTCACGCTCCAAGTCCATCTGATCCAGCACCTGCTCCTGCATTTCACGCGAGCTGAGTGCGCCCGTATATTCAAGAATACGGTCGGCCAGAGTCGATTTACCATGGTCTATATGTGCAATAATCGAGAAATTGCGGATTTGTTGTTGTCTTTTCTGAACGTCAGTCATTCCTTACCCCCACAGACAGCCTTATGTTAATCCACTTATTATAACAGTACGCGCTTCCCCCATCAATCCCGTCAGCCGGGAAAGTAAAGAAAGCGGCGTGCAGAGCCTTTGAACAACTGAGGCGAGACAGGCAAAGATATAAAAAGGCCTCCGGGGAGGCCTTTTCTCGTCATAATGCAATTACGCCGTGCGCATACGGACGTTTATTCCGCCGAATCGAACAGGGAGACGATCCAGCGGATGCTTTTCTGGGAGGCCTGCTGGAGCAGGCCTGCCGTTTTGTCAGCCAGCACATCAATGCCAGGCTGCTGTTCTTCAGGGATCAGAATCTGCTCAGGCGTCAACGTGCTGTAGTCCTGCACCTCCTGCTGCGGCAGACTGCCGCTGCCGGCAGGAGTCTGGACTGCTGCCGGCGGCTGGGCTGCAGGAAGTGCCGTATACGCGCCGGTCACAGGATCAACGACAACCGGCACATATACATAGGCAGGGCTGCTCTGCACAGTACCGGTTGCAGCAGCAGCGGCTTGCCCCGTCTGCTGCATTACAGCTGCTCCGTTCCAGCCGGGAGCGACCGGTGCTGTCCTCGCTGCGCCGCTGCCGCCAAACTGCATGCCAACCAATATGCCGATACCGGCCCATAGGCCGATCACAACCAGTTTTTTGCCGAAACGGGACATCCCGGTTCACTCCTTTATCAGTTCTCAGATTCTGTACTTTTTTCCGGAGCAGCCGCCTTTTCCGCATCATGGCTGTCCCAGTATACATCGGCAATCGCATCAGCCAGCACATCCGCTGTCCGCTTAAGCTCCTCGGCACTGTTGTCGATTCCGCCTACTTCTATTAATACACTGTTGGGAGAAAGAGACTGATTATACTCCCCGTTATTCCCGTTCCCGGAGGATTTACCCCAGATGCCGCGAGAGAGTCCGGGATAATTTTTTTCCAGCAGCTGATGAATGGAATTGGCAAAGGCTTCGTTCTTCTTCCAGTCCTTGTTGGCGTGGCCAAGAATGAAGTACACCTGCGCATAGCTTTTTCCGTTAATGACGGCTGTCGTTTTGCCATGCCGCTGCGAATCACGGTGGATATCAATCAGCTCGGTCATTTCCTGGTTGGCGGCCAGAGCCGCCTTGATGGTGATCCGTGAATATTTATAGGAAAAGTTCCAGTTGTAATCAGGCACTTCTGTTGCATAATCATCCTTGGCATGAACCGTACCGATTCCGCGCTGCTCCAGTCTGTCGGTAATGTAGGAGCCTACCAGCAGCACGTTTTTGGAGGGGGATGCAGAGCTCGGATTGTCACTTTCTGCTCCCAGCAGCGGATTATACGCTTCGCGGGGATGAGAGTGGTAGACCAGTACTCTTTTAATAGAGGTATCTCCTGCTGCACCGTTATCCCGGCCAGCTCCGCTGGTGCCTCCCTGCTCTGCGGAGTTCCCCTTATCCGGCTCTGCAGTCGGCTGAGGCTGCACTTCAGGATCATCCTCAGGCTTATCCGTATCCGGATTAACCGCTGCTCCAGGGTCCGGCTCTGCAGCTCCCGGATCCGGCTGATCCTCCGCGCCGGCCAGCTCGTCCGTCCCCGGATGATAGTCTGCAGGTGCGCCGCCTGTACCGCCCGAGCCTTCACGCAGTAGGAAGGGATCATCGGCTGCAAGTCCGGGCACTTCACGGGACAGAAGGCTCTTGGGGTTGCCGGGGTCTACACTGGTCAGCATGCGGAACACGAATGACGTAACTTTTGGCGTAGAGAAAGCCGACGGCTCTTCGCCTTTCGGCAGATGCGGCACCTCCATGCCCAGCAGCTCCATAAAGAACCCGCTGGACAGGGATGCCGCCAGACCTTTCATGGAAGGAACAGGTGAAGAGTTCAGCTTCGTTCCGGCCAGTCCGCCGGCGCCAAGCAGCATGAAAAAAACAAGGGAACCTCCGGCCAGCAGCAGCATCGTCTTCCCCAGCGACAGAACGTCCAGCAGTTTTCCCCGCAGCCTGCCGATATTCCATAGCTGAAACCATTTTCTGTTCATTATTGTTATGTCCTCCTCCAGCCCTCTGTAATCTCTTATACTTCAAATCTATGAGCGTGGAAGGAGTAGTAGAACCAAGGTAGAGACAAATTAATAGAGCAAAAAACCGCATAAGCGCTGCCGCTCGGGCTTTGCTCATACGGATAATCCGGGCTAGACATCATTTTCATATTAAAAACAGCTCAATGGGTGTATGCGCCGACATTTCCCGGGTCTACCGCATCATGAAGTGCAGCATTCAGGCCGCTGGCTACAATGTTAGCGATCTCTTCAATAAACTCATCAATTTCCTTGGGCGTCACAATGAGGTCGTGCCCGAGCGGTTCCAGCACCTCTTTTACCAGCTGAAGCCGTTCCTGCTCCGAAATATCGTCCAGCATCCCCATAATCTCTTTGGTGTGCGCCCTGCCGTCTCTCATCTGGCCAAAATGATTGCTCATCATCTCCAGCACGTTGTTGACAATTGTTGATGCGTAGCACACTGTAGGCACACCGATGGCAATGCATGGGACACCAAGTATTTCCTTGGTCAGCCCGCGGCGTTTGTTGCCGATACCCGAGCCTGGATGGATGCCGATATCGGCAATCTGGATTGTCGTGTTGATCCGCTCAAGCGAACGGGAGGCCAGCGCATCGATGGCGATGATCAGGTCCGGCTTCGTGCGGTCCACGATTCCCTGAACAACCTCACTGGATTCAATACCGGTTAGTCCAAGCACCCCTGGAGCAATTGCGCTGACGTTGCGGTATCCCGGAGAGACCTGGTCAGGCACAAGCTCATAAAATTGCCGGGTGATCAGCGCATTCTCCACTACCAGCGGTCCCAGCGAATCGGGAGTCACATTCCAGTTGCCCAGACCGACAATCAGCACCGAGGAATCCTTGCCGATCCCGATCCGGCTCAGAAACTGTTCAAATTCACGCGCAAACACGACTGACACCTTCTGCTGGAGCCCCGTATCCCCGCCGCGCAGCGCCGGAACCTCCAGTGTCACGTAGTTACCAAGCGCTCTTCCGATCGCCTGTGAGCCTGCAGCCGTGGCAACGCCAAGCCGTGTAACCTTGATCCCGTCCGCTTCCTCCACTTCTTCATTAACACCGGGAATCGGTGTTTTTTGCAGACCCTGGGCAAGCTCCTTCGCCTCCACCGCCAGGTCTGTGCGTACCGAATACAGCTGAAGATCCAGTTCCATCCTGTTCAGCCTCCTTAAAGTTTTGTGAGCATTCGCTTCCTTTGAGTATCTTCGTACAAAACTCGCTCCGGAAGCATACGCCTAAGTTTTGTGAGCATAAGCTTCCTGGAGTTCCTTCGTACAAAACTCGCTTCGGAAGCATACGCCTAAGTTTTGTGAGCATAAGCTTCCTAGAGTTCCTTCGTACAAAACTCTTTACGGAAGATTATCTTGGTGTCGGTAGTGTGCGAGAGATGCGCTGTGTTTATGCAGGATGACATGGATAAATCGCACAGCCAGGCAAAGTCTGTTCCATTATCGCCGGCAAAACCAGCTGCACAGCTTTTTCATCCGGCCGGTTCCGGGGATCATCCGACGGTTTTCTCTACGCTTTTAGTGTTGCATTTTGCCCCCGGGCGTGCTAAGATATTTTAAGTTGTGAATCATTTGATGATTTCGAATGTCTTCCAGGAGGTGAATGCAATGCCAAATATCAAATCCGCGGTTAAACGCGTCAAGACGATCGAGAAACGTCGTGCTCTGAACGCTTCCCAGAAATCCGCGCTTCGTACAGCTGTGAAAACTGCTGATGTAGCACTGGCTGGATCGGAAGTTGAAACTGCTCAAGCTGCTTTCCAAGCTGCTTCCAAAAAGCTGGACAAGGCCGTAACTAAAGGTCTGGTTCATAAAAATGCGGCTGCCCGCAAAAAATCCCGCTTGGCGAAGAAATTGAACGCTCTTAAGGCTCAGGCCTAATTAGCGACTTTCATAATGAGCACTATAAGAACCTGACCGTTATCCTGCATACGGTTAGGTTTTTTTGTTATATTCCCATAAAAGAGCCTGCCTTATCCGCTGCTTCAGCGTAAAGGCAGGCTCTTTGGGACGGACAGAGGCGGCGCCACCGCCGGGAGCTACGCTCCCAGGCGCAGCATAAACATTTCCAGACCTAGCACCTTGTCAATGGCTCCGGTCTTCATCTGGTAATCCAGATCAGCCAGGCCGCTCAGAATCTGACGCAGCCGCCGGCTGTCGAATTTGCGGGCCTGCTCTCCGGCCAGCTTCACGGCATACGGATGCACACCGATCTGCGAAGCGATCTGGGCCTGGGAGTAGCTGAGGGCTGACAGGTCCTTCACCTGCAGGATGATCCGGAACTGCCGGGCAATCAGCGCGGCAATCTTGATCGGCTCCTCGCGCTGCTTCAGCAGCTCGTAGAGCGTACCCAGCGCCTTGTCGAGGCGCAGGTTCGCAATATCCTCCACCAGCGTGAATACATTCTGCTCCGTACCGCGGTGTACCAGGCTCTCTACCGCTGCTGCATCCACTGTACCGCCGGCTCCGGCGAACAGGGACAGCTTGTCCATCTCTGCAGACAGGCCCTGCAGGCCGGTGCCTGCACTGGCTACCAGTGCCTCGGCAGTCCCCGGCGCTACGGCACAACCGCGGTCCTTGAATCCTTTCTCTACCCAGCGGAGCAGCTCTTCTGCTCCCAGCGGATTAAAGGCCAGCACCGTTCCGGCTGCCTTGGCCGCTTTGACGATCTTTTTGCGCTCATCCAGCTTGTCGTTATTAACCAGAAACACAATTACGCTAAAATCAGCGGGAGCCTGCATATAATCACTTAACAGCTCAACGCGGTGTTCGATCTTGGCATTATCTTTACCCGCAGTAAACAGCGAGTTATCCCTCACCAGCAGCAGCTTGCGCTCCACCATGAACGGAACGGTCTCCGCTTCCTCCACCACCGCTTGGACAGGCGTCTCTGAAAGATCGAAGGGAATTACTGCGAAATCACGGTCCTCTTTGGCGATCAGATGATCCTCCAGGAAGGCCGCAAATTCATTCATCCGGAACTTTTCACTGCCGTAGAGCACATAGAGCGGTGAAATTTTTCCTTGTCTGATGTCCTTGGCCGCCGTTTTGGCATCCATCCTGCCACTTCCTTTTCCATTTCAATTCGGGTGAACCCTCAAATACGTGTACGTAAACGTAAACATTTACGTAACATATACGTCTCTTTAGTTTAACAGAAAACCCGCCCTGTAGGTTGCGCTTAATACATTTTGTACTTACTTGCTTTGTAGAAAATAATAGCAATTTTGTGAATCAGCTATGGCTGCGACTTCGGGGAAAGCTTATACTTCAATCCATTGTTGACTGCTGACTTCTAGATTGTTACCGCCACTCTTGCAACAGCTGCAAAATTCCAGTGCCGGCATCCAGTGTGAAAATGCAAAAACGGAGCAACCTCGGCAGCCAGGGCCAAAGTTGCTCCGTTTCAGCGGCGCATCTATATAAACGGCGGAAGCAAAAGGCTCTAGAAACCCCGCTTCCGTCGGTCATACCGATGGAACTCGCAAATCGTGTAATTCCTGTCCTCTCACCATAGCATATTCGGGGTACCCTCAAAACGTTCCACCGAAGTAATTATTTATTGGCCGGAGCCGTGCTTGCCGGTGCCGGGGTTACAGTCGCCGGACTGCCAGGTGATGCAGACGGCGCCGGAGTAGCCTGACTTGCAGGCGCTGTATATACCTCTGTAACTTCAACACCATCCTGCATTGTTATATAAGTAAATTGCAGGCTGTCCCCTGACCAGGAACCGGATACCCAGGTCCCCTCCAGCGGAAGTGAGGTTACCGCTGTCCTTTCTTCCGGCTGTCCGTCAGCCGGCAGGCTATAGATTACCAGCTGCTGGCCGGCAAGCTCGGCTGCATAACGCCCGTCGGGAGAGCTCCACGAGCCGTGAGACGATACAAGCGCCGGCAGAAGCCCCATAATACCGGCCTCTTGACTTGCCGGAGGCTGCTGCGGCTCCTTCGCTGATGTGTCAGCCGTACCGGCAGGCATATCTGCCGCACTGCTGTTGAAAATCTGGGCATCTGACGCGCTGTTGGTATTGCCGCTTCCGGCTCTGGCATTATCCCTTGGAGCCGGCGTTGCCGCTTGTGTGCTGCGCGCAGCAGGCGTATTCCGCTTGGCGGAAGATGGCTCTGTTGCTGCAGGGGCCGCCGCACCCGATTGTGCTGTAGGCGCAGCTTCCACCGCAGACGGAGCAGCAGTATCCGCCGCCGCACCATCGCTTGCGGCATCTGCACCTTCAGAAGGCTGAATCTCCATCTGATACAGGGATGCATCGCCTGCCTCATCTCCGGCGGCCCCGGTATCCGTATTTTCCGTTGCCATCTTGCTCATTGCTTCATTGCTTCCAGCTGTCTCAGCCGCCTGGTTCAGCGACATTTCCACATCTGCTGAAGGTAAGCGCTCCGGCATATTAAATACGGCAAACAGCAGGATAACCGCAGCAGCAACTGCGCCAATGCCTGTCCGCGTTGCCATGGAAGCTGCTCTTGAGGTTCCTTTGGCCTCTTTGCCGTGAGTACCTTTACGTGTCATCGGTACAACCTTGCTGTCTTGCTCCGGAACTTCTGCATCTGAACCCCGGATACCGGAATCGATCTGCTCAAGCTGCGGCAGGATCGAGTCAACCAGACTAAAAGGAGGCTTAACATCCGGCAGCTGCTCCAGTTGCTCGGAGAGCATGGTCAACCGGTCAAAGACTTCCGCGCAGGAAGGACAATTATCGATATGGCGGTACATCTCCACAGTCTCTTCGGGACTGAGATCATGATCCAAATAGCGGTGCATCCATTCTGTCACCTCCGTACACTTCATCCTGATACACCACCTTTCTGATACTCCTGAAGTCTATTTTGCAGCTGCTGCCTGGCCCGGAACAGGTAAGATTTCACTGTGTTGAGCGGCAGGTCGAGACAGTCTGCAATCTCGTTGTAAGAAAAATCCTGCAAATATCGCAGTACAATCACCGTCCGGTGATGCTCAGGAAGCTGGTCGATGGCCTCGCGGATATCCTCCGCCAGATAACCCGACATCACCTCACGCTCTACATTATGTTTATTATCCTGGAACACCATTTCGTGCTCGTCGATAGACACTGTAGGCTTCGTTCTCCTGAATTTGTCAATACAGATGTTGGTCACGATCCGCTGAACCCATGTTTTGAACTGGGCCTTCTCCTCATAGGAACCGATTTTGGTATACACCCTGATGAGCGCTTCCTGTGATGCATCCAGAGCATCCTGTTCATTATGCAAAATGTAGAAGGCCGTCTTATATACATGTCCTTCAATTTCCCGCAATAGGGTGATTAGAGCGTCGCGATCGCCCGCTTGAGCGGCTCTGATGAGTCCCTGCTCCACCACGAAGGTTCCCCCTCTCTATGCAATCTTACTGACGCGCAAGACTGCGAATTTGTTGCAAGCCTGTAATCAATATTTTAAGGATACCAAACTTTCCATAATACGTCTTGGGCCGCCACCGGTTCCGCTCCGGCGCACGGCCATGACCGTCCATAATCCTTACTAAGCATACAAGGGAAGCGCATATTCTTCAAATACTCTTTTGCAAGAGGTTTATGACAAAAATGAAATCAAACAGGCTGCCCCGTCAGGTGTTATACCCGTAAGACAGCCTGCATCACTTAAACATGATAGTAGCGCACAGCATCAGCACAGCGTAATTGTCTTTGCCATCATCGTCCACTACATACATTTCACCCTGTTCAAAAAGCTGCGGATGGTTATGATTTCTATGCAGTGCATACAGTTTACCGGCAGTTACTCTACAGCCTCTGGCGGATGAAATAATCTGCACGTATTCCGCTTCTTCTTCATTTAAAGTCCGGTACAGCGTCCTATACTTGTCATTCCCGGGCATGACGGGTCCCTCCATCTTCAGGGGCATTCTCAGAGCATCAGCAGACTGGCAGCTGCTTTTTCTGTAAGTATTGCCCGGAAGCCGGGGAAACCATCACGATTTTCATTTAGATGTAGGAAAAATAAAAAAAACTGCCTCACCGTATAAAACGGAGGGCAGTCAATGGGTTATCCTTATATATTCACGGGTGCTGCCATCTAACCTTTAAAGGCCTTTAACCTCTTTGTACTTAGCCACATACTGTGCAGCCAGCTCGGTAATCTGGTCGTAGCGGCCTTCCTTGGCCGGAGCGGTGAGGTTGCCGCCGATACCGACAGCGATACAGCCGTTCGCAATCCATTTACCCATGTTGTTCAGATCCACGCCGCCGGTAGGCATAATGTTGACATGCGGCATAGGGCCTTTGACAGCCTTCACATAATCCGGTCCGAAGGCGCTGCCCGGGAACAGCTTCAGCACATCTACGCCCAGCTTCAGCGCTTCCTTCATTTCATTCAGAGTCATGCAGCCCGGCATGTAAGGAATGCCGTAAAGATTACACATTTTGGCTGTGTCTTCCTCAAATGAAGGACTCACTACAAATTCTGATCCTGCCAGAATGGCAATCCGGGCTGTTAGCGGGTCAAGCACGGTACCGGCACCGATAACCGCGCGGCTGCCGTATTCAGCCACCAGACGCTTGATCGCTACATCCGCATCCGGAGTTGTAAAAGTAACCTCAATATTGGTCAGTCCGCCCTCGATACAGGCAGCCGACATCTTGAATGCATCATCAGCGTTGTCAGCACGGATAACTGCCACTACACCGACAGAGGTAAGGTTTTGCAATACTTTTATTTTCTTCATGATTTACTTCCTCTCACTATAACGTAGTATGAAAACAGGACATAATAAAAAAAAAGAATATTAATTTAGATAAACTTTTTTATCCCATTTACTAACCTTCTTACGAAACCTTCTATGGAAATAGTAATAATAATCGTGCTAACAGTCAATACGTTTTTTTACCGCAAGAGAAAACTCTGTCTTTTAAATGCAAAAACCCTTGATTTATCAAGGTTTTTTATTCGGACACATTTTTGTGCTGAAAATTCACGCAACAGGATGAGCATTGTCTTATTGTACAAAACCGATTTATGTGATAATTTCAAATTACTAATCATTATACAGGGAGTCTCCGGATTACCCTGGGGAGGAATTTAACGATGAGCAAACAACTTAGTGCTGTCACTTTTGGCGAGCCGATGGCAATGTTTTATGCAAATGAAGCAGGGCCGCTGCATGAGGTTACCTCATTCTCGAAGGCGCTGGCCGGAGCAGAAAGCAATGTGGCAACCGGACTGTCACGTCTCGAACACACAACCGGTTATGTAACCAAGCTCGGTGAAGACAACTTCGGGCAGTTCATAGCGATGGCCCTGAACAAAGAAAATATTGATACAGACAGCATTACTTATACCAAGGAAGCTCCTACCGGAATGCTGATCAAGTCCAAGGTGCTTACCGGAGATCCCAAGGTTGAATATTTCCGCAAAAATTCCGCAGCCTCCAAACTGAGCCTTGCTGACTTTGATGAAGCCTATTTCGCTTCCGCCGGCCATCTGCATGTGACCAGCATCTCTTCAGCGCTATCGAAGACCTGTCATGAGTTCTCACTGCACGCCATGGAATTTATGAAAAAGAGCGGCAAAACCGTCTCCCTCGATCCGAACCTGCGCCCGACCCTCTGGCCTGACAAGGAGACAATGGTAGCTACAATCAATGATCTTGCTACCCGCTGCGACTGGTTCCTGCCGGGCCTTGGCGAAGGTAAAATTTTGACCGGCCTTGAAACTCCGGAGGAAATTGCTGCTTACTATCTGGAACGCGGCGTATCCCTCGTTGTAATCAAGCTGGGTCCCGAAGGCGCTTACTACAAAACCGCTGCCGGAGAAGAAGGCTACGTAAACGGCTTTAAGGTAGAAGAGGTAGTAGATACAGTAGGTGCCGGAGACGGATTCGCCGTCGGCGTAATCAGCGCCATGCTGGAAAAGCTCCCCGTAGCCGAAGCCGTACGCCGCGGTAATGCCATCGGCGCACTGGCCGTTATGTCTCCAGGAGACATGGACGGCCTGCCGACCCGCGATAAGCTGGAGAGCTTCATGAGCGCCGGCGTGTAAAGGTTACTGCCGGCTGTACGCAGAGTATCAAATATACAGCAATCATTCTTCTACCAAAAGAGGAGTGCCCCTCGGCTTATGCCGGGAGCACTCCTCTTTTTTCTTACAGCTTATGCAGCAGTACTTTGGTGGCAGGACGGCCGCAGTTAGTGGGATTTTCCCCTTTATTCACCCGCCAACTGACCATATACAGCTCAGTTAGTGGGATTTTTCCTTTAATCCAGCTAAACTACTCGGCCTCTGCACTCCCGCAGAGTTCTCCAGGCATGTAACCCATTCAAGCTACTCTAATCCAGCAAACTTCCGAATCGCAATCGACATAAACTCAAATAAGAGGGAAGCCGAGCTTCCCTCCATAAGCAACTTCTAAACTTGTCCAAAACAAACTTCGGCACAGGCAGTACAGCTGGAAAATTCAGGCCCAAGCAGGCACTAAGAGAATAAACCGTTTTACTCCAAACTCCGTTACACCGGAGGCCGTACAGACTGCCCCTGCTGGAGCGCAGGCGGAAAGCGGTATGTAATCGGAACCGCAGCATCCTGATCCTCGATCAGAGAGAGCATAATCTTCGCCGCCTGCATACCCATCTCATAGGCCGGCTGGCGGATCGTCGTGATCGCCGGGTTGTAGATCAGTGCAAACTCGGCATCGTCGATCCCGATAACGGACAGGCGGCCGGGAATATCAACCGAATGGCGGTTCGCATATTTCAGGATTTCGCCCAGCACAAGGTCGTTGGCAGCTACCAGCGCCGTCGGCGGCTGCGGCCCGTTCAGCAGCTCATCCAGCGCAGCAGAGATCTGCTCTCTGGGCACGCTGCACATATAACGCTCATTCAGCGGCAGGCCCGCCTCCTCCATCGCCTTCTTGTAGCCGCTCATCCGCTCCTTGCGCGGGGTAATCGCGTTCTCCCCAAGCGGCAGCGACAGGATGGCAATGGCCTCATGACCGTTGCGGGTAAGCTCCTTCACCGCTGTCTTGACGGCCATTTCATTGTCCAGCAGCAGGCTCTGGGTCGTTACCCCCTCAACCAGCCGGTCCATGAATACCAGCGGATACTCCGCCTCAATCAGCCGGGTATACGCCGAGGACTGGTGCCCGGTCGGGAAAATAATCAGCCCGTCCACCTGCCGAGCCACCAGCGTCTCCACATACGTATTTTCCTTATCCGCGTTCTCGTCGGCATTGCAGATGATAACCTGAATGCCGCGGCGCTGCAGCTCATTTTCAATTGCCCGGATACACTGGATCGATAGCGAGTAGTCAATATTGGCGACAATGATCCCGACCATATGCGTGCGGTTCTGCTTCAGGCTGCGGGCCAGGCCGTTCGGCTGATAATTCAGCTCCTCGATTACGTCGGCAATCCGGTTCTTGGTCGCTTCACTCATGTATTTAAACCGTTTATTCAAAAATTGTGAGACTGTGCTTTTAGAAACTCCCGCCTTCTGGGCCACATCCTCAATCGTCAGTTTTTTCATCTCTTCCGCTCCACTCCGCATTAAAAAAGCCATACCTTTGATATTATCAAAAGTATAGCTTTTTTTTAGTAAATTATCCAGATGAAATGAACTAAATTTATTGATTACTGTAGAGGAACTAACTCCCCGTTTGGTATTCCTGGGGCTGATAGTCGAGATACCACTGCTGGCCAGTTAAGAGTACAACTTCCGCTGCATATTTCTTTCCATTGAACTCATAATGGGCAACTCCAGCCCCCTGCCGAACAGTATAAACATTTTGGCTAAAAAGAATGACAGACGGTTTTTCTTTATTCTCTATTAATACTTCCTTCTTGAGGAGCTGGCTTTTTCCGCCGGCAATATCATAGAGCTTGCTCTTCTGTATATACCCGCCTTTTCCATCCCCCGTATAATTAACTACCAATAACTCCTCCCTGTCCGGATTAATAGCCATAAAGGATCTGTAAACAGTAAACGAAGCATCTAAATTCAATATCTCCTCCGGAGCAGATACCTTGCCTGCAGCCGCTTCTTTAAGATTTATTTTGGAAAGTTTCCACTTCCGAAGCTCCAGTTCGTCTCCGAGCCTGTGGGAATAGTGTGCTACTAGAAGATAATCTCCTGCACTATAAAATTGCCCCAGACCAAAATAAGTCTGTGCACTCCCTACATACAATGGAAAAGTATATATTCTTTTTGCGGAATCCGCCGAGAGTTCCACATGTCCCTTAGGAGTCAGGTACAGTGAATAGGGTTCCGTATTGCGTGTGTATTTCGGCTTGAGGTAATCCGTCATCTGCGGCGGCGGTGACCAGACAATCCCCAGCGGTGTTTCCAGTACCTGCGCGTAAGTCTTATCCACGTTGGACGGCAGCGGCATATAATATTTCAAACCGCCCAGCTCAAATTCGGCTGATCCCTGTGGCGGATTGTAAGCCTCGGCTGCGGTGGCCGGCGTTGCAGAAGGAGAGGCAGACGGCGGTACCGCTGCAGCATTCTTTTCGCCAAAAAAGGAGCTTATCTGGGCTGTGTAACCCTCTCTCCCCCCGTCCGCCAGCGGCCACAGCAGCACACCAAGCAGCAGCACTGCCGTCACTCCAGCAATACCTATACGTCTGCGCAAAACAAATCTTCCTGCCCCGTTACGGCGCTCAGCAGCAAGCTCGATCCGGGCCATCAGCTGCGGGGTGAACCCGTCTTCCGCGAACGGGCCGCGTCCGGCCTCACGGTACCATTCAGGCTTCTCTGTCCCTGCTTTTCCCGCATTTTCCACCTGTCTGTGTTTCATCGCTCATCCTCCTCCAGCGCTTTTCTCATCTTCTCCCTGGCCCGGGACAGCCGGGATTTAACGGTTCCTTCCGCTACTCCGAGCAGGGCCGCCATTTCCGCGGTGGACAATCCCTGCTGAATCTCCAGCACCAGCACCTCCCGGTGCTTATCGGGCAGCTCCATAATCAGCTCCCAAATGCGGTTAACATACTGCTTGCTCAGCGCTTCTTTTTCGGCAGACCACGCTTGTCCTGGAGCCTGGCCTTTCCCCAGCGGAATGAACCGGTGCCAGAAGCTGTTCCGTCTCCAGCTGAACGCAGTGTTACGGGTAATCGTCAGCAGCCAGGTCTTCAAGGTGGCGCTTCCCCGGTATTTGGCGATATTGCGGTGTGCCTTCAGGAATACCTCCTGGCTGATGTCATTCGCCTGCTCCCGGCTGCCGGTCAAAAAATACGCATAATTCCATACATCCCGCCCGTAAGTCTCCATCATTTCCCGCAGCGTCATGGACGGTGCATAGGCTACGGCATACGGTAATTCTTCACTGTGCATATTCTCTCTCACCTCTTTGGTCAATAAGACTCTGCAGACTGCAATTGGTTCCCTCAATCTTCCAAAAATGAGTTTCAGCTCTTAAACGACGAAAAAATGATGTATTTTAACTTAAAATAATCTATTTTTTACGTGAATTTTATCGTTTCCTTGCGTTGTATCCCGTGTAATACAGGAATATAATAACAGTAATCAGGCATAAGCTGCTGTGTTGTACAGCAACAACGGGGGATTATTATGAAAAGCAAAAAGGTAACACTGACCCAGATCGCCACAGCACTCGGGCTGTCTCCGGTATCAGTCAGCAGAGCGCTGGCGGATCAGGGCGGCATCAGCGATGAAATGAAAGCCAAAATTGTGGAAAAAGCAGCGGAGATGGGCTATATCCGGCCCCGCAAGGCAGCTCCTCCCAAAATCCTGGTGCTGCACCAGAAGCCCTATCAGCATGACAACAGTAACTTCAGCTATAAGGTCCAGGGCATTGAAAAGGCACTGCAGCAGGCCGACACGGATTACAGCATTGAATTTGTCGATAAGGAGCACCAGAACAGACTGGCCCTGCCCTACCGTTTAAGTAAAGGCTACAAGTTCGACGGGGTTATTTTTATCGGCAGATTTAACAGTGACTATATTTCCTTTATTCATGAGCAGATTCCGGTGCTGATTCTGTATGTCGGGTACTCACCGGCCTATGATTACGACAGTGTCTGGTTCAGCTTCCTGCATGCCGGCTACAAGCAGTGCCAATATCTGATCGGACGCGGACACCGCGCAATCGGCTTCGCAGGGAATCTTAGCGCTTACCGCAACAAGGAAAAGAAAACAGGCATCACCTCCGCGCTGGAGGAGCATGGCCTGCCGGCTGACGGGGCGCTTTTTATGGAGCGTGATGAGGCACTTGGGAGCAGGCTGTCCGGACTGATTGCCGGCGGAGGACTTCCGACCGCTTTTATCTGTGAACATGACTTCACGGCTGTAGAGCTGATCCGTCTCTTGCAGGAGCGCGGAATTAAGGTTCCGCAGGACGTGTCCATTCTCAGCAGCGGCAACACGGAAATATCTGCCCTTTCCACACCTCCGCTTACTACGATGGATCTGAATATCGACTATTCCTGCCAGAGAGTGGTAGCCACGCTGCTCAGCCGGATTGCCGATCCGCAGAAGCCTGCGGAAAATATTGCTGTACTTAGCACTTTTGTGGAAAGAGAATCCGTAAGGAGCATCTGAGACAGGCAGGTGTATTTTCAAAAGGTGGGATGTCAATGAAATCCTCTATATTGCTGCGTTTTTTCAAAGCCCGCAGGACGGATTATCTGATCGGTTTTTCTTTTATGTTCGCCGCCTCCTTTATTCAGACGCTTTTTCCTAAAGTGCTGGGCCACGCAGTCGATTTAATGAAGGTCAGCGGCTTTGACACCCGGCAGGTGCAGCTTCAGGTGCTGTGGATGGTGCTGATTGCCGCCGGCGTATTCACCTGCACTTTTTTATGGAGAAATATCATTATCAAGAGCGCGCGCAACCTCGAATGTTACCTGCGTGAAGAGCTGGTCCGGCACTACCTGAAGCTCTCCCCCTCTTTTTATAACAGCCGCAAGACAGGCGACCTGATCGCTTATGCCATCAATGACATCTCTGCGGTACGGATGACGTTCGGTCCGGCTACGGCGATGTCATTCAACGGCATTGTGATCTGCTGCTCCTCCATTTACTTCATGTTCGCTACGGTCGATCCCCGTCTTACCCTGGCTACGCTTGCCCCTTTGCCTTTTATCATTGTGATTATGCTGTTCAGCAGCCGTAAGGTTCAGACCCGGTTCAGAATTGTCCAGCAGCAGTTCGGCGCAGTGTCCGGCAAGGTTCAGGAAAATATCTCCGGTATCCGTGTTATCAAAGCCTATGTGCAGGAGCGTTCGGAAATGGAGCGCTTCAGCGGGCTGAGCAGCAGGATGAAACAGGCCAATCTGGATCTGATCCGTGTCTCTGCTGCGCTTCCGGCGATGATCGAATTCGGGTTTGCGGTCTGTTTTGTCATTAATCTGGTGTACGGCAGCCGGCTGGTCATGCGCGGGGTTATCAGTGTCGGGGATTTCGTCGCTTTTAACGGGTATTTGAGCCTGATCATCAGCCCCATTGTGTCCATCGGTAAAATCGTTACTACCATTCAGCGCGGCATTGCCTCTCTGGGCAGATTGTATGAGGTACTGCGGGTGGAGCCTGATATTAAGGATACACCGCAGGCGGTAGAGGTTCAGCCTGAAGGAGAAGTCCGGCTTCGTAATCTGACCTTCTGTTACGATGGCTCGGATACGCCTGCCCTGCGCAACCTTTCGCTCAGCCTTCCCAAGGGACACAGCCTGGGCATCATCGGCCGCACCGGCTCCGGCAAAAGTACACTCGCCTCGCTGCTCTTCCGCTTCTATAATGTAGAGCCCGGGCAGATCAGCCTGGACGGCAGGGATATCAACGATTACAGGGTTGAGACGCTGCGCGGAGGAATGGGGTATGTGCCGCAGGACAGCTTTGTTTTTGCCGCTACAGTTAAGGATAATATCGCCTTTTTCAAAGACGGCTACAGTGAGGCTGAGGTCCGGCAGGCGGCTGAGTCTGCACTGATCGCTGACAGCATCAGCGAATTTCCGGACGGCTATGATACGCTTCTAGGGGAACGCGGCGTCAATCTGTCAGGCGGACAAAAGCAGCGGCTGGCCATCGCCCGCGCCCTGATCAGTGATCCGGCCATTCTGATTCTGGATGATGCATTGTCCGCGGTGGATAGCGTTACGGAAGGACAGATTCTGGCGAACCTCCGGCAGGTCCGTGCAGGCAAAACCAATATTCTAATCTCGCACCGCATCTCGTCGATTAAAGAAGCAGATGAGATTATCGTGCTCGATAAAGGGGTTATCGCCGAACGCGGGACGCATGAACAGCTGCTTACGAAAGGAGGCCTGTACTTTGATATCTACACGGAACAGCATGAAGACGGCCATTAGTCCGCGCCCCAAAAAATCTGGGTCCGGCGCAGTAAAGCTGCTGCTGCGGTTATCCGCCCCTTATACCTTTCAGCTTATCCTGGCCTGCGTCTGCGTCGTTATTGTTAATGCCGCGTTTCTGGTCCAGCCGCTGCTGCTGCAGCGGGTCATTGACCATTTTCTGATCGGCGGTGCGGCAGAGCATGGACTTGACTCTATTCTTGGTCTGGCCTTGCTGTATCTGCTTGTGACGGCGGCGGGCTCCGGCTTTGCCTACCTGCAGGCGCTGATTGTCGGTAAGGTCGGCCAGAGCCTGATCCATGATCTGCGGGTCCGGGTGTTCGGGATTATCGAGCGGCTGCCGCTGTCGTTTCTGGACCGGACCTCGTCCGGCCGGCTCATTACCCGGGCGACGAATGACACCGCTGAGGTCAGCGACCTGTATACCGATGTCATCATTTCACTGGTCAAGGATGTCCTGCTCCTGATCGGCATTATCTACGCCATGCTGATGCTTAGCCCGCAGCTTACGCTAGTTTCTTTTACCGTTATTCCGGTGATCGTGTTCCTGGTCTGGTTTATCAAAAACAAAATCAAAAAGAACTTTTTCCATATGAAGCATTACATCGGCCAGATCAACGGCTTTATCGCCGAGAGCGTTGCCGGGATGCGGGTCATTCAGATCTTCCGCGCGGAAAAAGAGAAGGAGGAGCAGTTCCTTAAGCTGAACGGGGATTACTTCCGGACCACGCTGATCCAGGTGCGGCTCAACAGTATTCTGAAGCCGGCATCGGATATGTTCCAGAGTCTGGCGATCGCCATTCTCGTCTGGTTCAGCATCGGCCAGATCTCCGGCGGCATGCTGCAGATCGGTGTGCTGTATGCGTTCACGACCTATATCCGGCAGTTTTTTGCCCCTATCTCTGATCTGGCAGACAAATATACCTCCATTCAATCTGCGCTGGTATCTACGGAGCGCATTGATGAGCTGATCCGCGAGGAGGAACGGCTGGAGCAGCCGGAGAGCGGCATCGCTGTGGAGCGGCTGGACGGTACCATAGAGTTCCGCCATGTCTGGTTTGCCTACAAGGATACTGACTGGGTGCTTAAGGACGTGAGCTTTGTGATCCGCAAAGGGCAGACGGCAGCCTTTATCGGCGAGACCGGCGCGGGCAAAACGACCATTATCAGTCTGATCAACGGCTTTTACCAGGTGCAAAAGGGAGAAATTCTTATCGACGGCGTCAATGTGAACGATATCCGGCTGGATGATCTGCGGCGGAACATTTCGGTCGTGCTGCAGGATGTCTTCCTGTTTTCCGGCACGATCCGCGAGAACATCACCTTGGGTGATGAGATTACCGAAGGTACAGTGCAGGAAGCGCTCCGGGCCTCCTGTGCCATCGAGTTCGTACAGGATTATCCCGCCGGAATCAACGAACCGGTCACGGAGCGGGGTGCAACCTTGTCTGCAGGCCAGCGGCAGCTGATCTCCTTCGCCCGGGCGATTGCCCATGATCCGGCGATCTTCGTGCTGGATGAAGCTACCGCGAACATCGATACCCGCACGGAAAAGCTGATCCAGCAGGCCATCGACAATGTGGCCCGCGGGCGCACCACGCTGATCATCGCCCACCGGCTGTCCACCATCGCCGGAGCCGACCTGATTATCGCGATGAAGAACGGGCGGGTGGCCGAGTCCGGCCCGCCCCGCAGGCTGCTCGAGCGGGAGGGCTATTATGCCCGGCTGCTGAGGGAGAGCCGGGCGCATGTGGCGGGTTCTTAATTCCCCGAGCAGCGAAAGTAACTTATGTTGTCGAATTGTTGCTATTAAAATAAAAGACTTGCTATCTGCATAATAAGAATTTATTATTTTTTCCATAAAAGGTATAAAAGAGGCTTATTCTATAAAGTGGTTTCTATTATTTACTCGACTGGACGTGATATTTGTGCTATCTGACAAAAAAATAATTGTAATTGGAGGTGACGGGCGTCAGAAGGAGGTCATCCGTATATTAACTGAACAAAATGCAAACCTTACACTGGTTGGATTTGATTCTTATGACAAAGTGCATCATACGGTAAAATCAAAGCTAACCCCCCCTATTTTTAATAATGCTGATGCGGTAATTCTGCCTGTAAACGGAACGAATAACGGTGGTTTGATCGAATCCAGCTACACTTCTGAAACACTTGTATTACTTGAAGAACACATTCAAGGTGTTCGAGACTCCTGCAAAATTTTCACGGGAACGGCGACAGAATACCTGAAGTCTCTGTGCTATAAACATCATATCGAGCTAGTAGAACTATTATCGAAAGACGAAATTGCCATTTATAATTCGATTTCTACAGCTGAAGGCGCTATTATGTTAGCCATCCAAAACACTGAAATTACTATTCATAATTCCGTATGTATGGTCCTTGGATTGGGAAGGGTAGGAACAACTTTAGCCAATAAACTGAAAAATCTAGGAGCAAAGGTGAAGATTGGTGTACGGGAATCCAGTCTTTTTGCGCGCGCTTGGGAAATGGGTTTAGAGCCTTTTTATATACCGGACTTATACTCCCAAGTGTCCGATACTAATGTAATTTTCAACACAATTGAATACGAGTTATTAACTAAATCTATTCTTTCAAATCTTAAGGCTGATACGCTTATTATTGATTTGGCATCTAAACCAGGCGGTACTGATTTTATTCTTGCTGAAAAGCTTGGTATAAAAGCGCTTCTTGCGTCTGGTTTGCCTGGAAGGGTTGCCCCAAAAACCTCTGGTCAAATAATTGCCCAGGCTATCCTCAAGGAATGCTCTCCCTTGAAGAACGGCTCCATTTGACGTATCCCATTCCATTTGCAGGTAGCGCTCAATAGCCGCACCATGTCAGCTTAACAGGCTGCTGTCACTCGTATGCTTCATTAATCAGGTTTCTGATGACTTTTAACTTCATTTGTATTTATCCTATACCGTATACTGATCTCCTCCTTCACCCTAAGTTGAATCTCCCCGTGCAGATCCGTCCGGTATATTGCCGCCCCCGCTTCCTCCAGCCGTTCCAGCACGCCGGCATTTGGATGACCGTACAGATTGTTGACTCCGGCGGAGATTACTGCGGAAGCGGGCTTCCAGAACTCCAGCCAGGCTGCACCTGTCGACGTCTTGCTTCCGTGATGAGCAACTTTTAATACGTCTAAAGGCCCGGCTTCCCGGATTCCGTCCTCCTCCGCAGCCTTAATAATCTCCTCCTCAGCGTCTTCATCCATATCTCCCGTAAAAAGAAAGCTGCGGCCGTTCATCTCCAGCCGGAACACCACCGATTCATGGTTCTGCTCCTCCACCTCCGGAAGCAGCGGCTGCGCTGCCGCCAATGGCTCCGGCCAGAGAAAATGCAACGCCGTCGCTTTATCCGGGGCCAGCACCATTCCCTGCTGCACGGCATACAGCCGGACATCTCTGGCAAGCGCAGTGTTCATCAGCTTGGCGTAAGGCTCCGTACCGGCCAGCGTACCGTTGAACATCAGCGCCGAGACCGGCATCCCCTCAAGTACGGCCTGAAGTCCGCCCATATGGTCCTGATCCCCATGAGTCAATATCACCGCATCCAGCCGGTGAATCCCCCTCCGCTTCAGGAGCGGCATCAGAGTCTTGGCTCCCACCTCAAACGGGCTGCGGCGGATGCGCCATTCCTCTCTGCTCCCGAAATTTACCGTTCCGCCGCCGTCGACCAGAATGTGAGCCCCCTCGGGTGTCGTAATCAGAATGCTGTCGCCCTGGCCCACATCCAGAAAGCTTATGGCTCCTGTGCCGTTCAGCTGTTCCGTGTAGTAACCCTTGTACAGCAGTAAACCCAGTGCCGCAGCGCATAGTATGGCTACATAACCACTGCCCCGCAGCCCGGATTGAACGCCCGTATAAGACGGATACGGGAATGTATCACGGACTTCCCCTGCTCCCGGTTGCGCAAGCCCAGCCAGCGGCCTGGTCTCATCCTCCATATACTGCGGGGCTAATTCCGTATCCCTCCTTCGCTTCAATGCATACAGCAGGCCGTAGAGCAGTGCGTAATAAAGGCATATCCATAGCAAGGACGGGGAGGCCCAGATCAGCACGCCTGCTGTAAACCCGTTTACCCATTCCACTGCCGCAAACGTCCAGTTATTCAGCAGCTCTGCTGTACCTGCAACCGCAGAAGCTCCGGCATCCCAGATTCGTCCAAGCAGCAGGGCAAGGGTGCCCAGCGGCAGTACCAGAAAAGTAATAAAGGGAACGAGCAGCAGATTAGCGATAAAAGACAGCAATGAAAACTGGTTAAAGTAATACACCGTTAGCGGAAAAGACACCAGCTGTGCGATCAGCGTTACCGTTATGGAACTGCCAAGCCACTTGGGGAGCCTGCCGAACAGTGGGGTTGCCAGCGGTGTATACACCATTAATCCGGCCGTTACCAGAAAAGACAGCTGGAAGCTGACACTGAGCAGAAAATAAGGATTCCAGACCAGCATCATCAGCGCTGAAGCGCCGAGAATATTCATGCCGTCCTTTAGCAGCCCTAGCCTTGCAGCCAGCAGGGCGATCATGCTCATCAGTCCGGCACGCAGAATCGACGGCCCGGCGCCGGACAGCAGCACATACACCGGAACCAGCAGCAGCGTTATGGTTAGTGCCGTTTCACGGGTAAACCGCAGTCGCCGCAGCAGAAACAGGATTACTCCAACATAGACCGCCACATGCATTCCCGAGATCGCCAAAATATGTGTCAGACCCAGCTGCGAGAACTGCTTGAAGGTCTCAGGATCAAGGTCATCCTGTATGCCAATGACGAGCCCCTTCATATAACCTGCATGCGGCTCCTTAAACAGGCGGTCCATCTCGGCACCGAGCGTTGCACGGGCTGCATCATTCCAGCGCAGAACGCTGGTCAACTGCCAGGATACCGGAGGCACAGCTGTTACACTCACTGCACCTTCCCCTTTGAGCAGCCAGTGAATCCGCTGTGTCTGCAGGTACGCACGATAGTCAAACCCGCCAAAGTTCCGCGCCACCGGCGGCAGCGCAAGCTCTCCCCTGACGGTCACCCTGTCCCCCCGCTGCCACTGCGCCGCCACCATGATTTCACTCTCTGCCTGCAGCTTGATCTGCACAGCGATCGGTTCGCCTACCGGACCGGCAGCTGCTGTTGAACCTTCTGCTATCGGCTTCCCCGCCGCAGACCCTTTTACAGACTCCGCTGCCTGCAGCTTTGCCGCCGGTGCTTCCGCATCCTGCCCTTCCTGTCCATCTCCTATAATCCTTATCAGCTTCAGCGTAAAATCCACCCGGTCCCCGTCCCGCTCCACCGGGGAAGCAACCACACCTTCGGCTGTTATGTATGTCTCATTCAGTCCGGCTTCCGGCTTGCCCAGCGCCTCCGGCAGCAGGCTGACATTGCGTGCCTCTGTCCACTCCCAATACAGCGCTGCCGCAGTCAGTCCGAGCACAAACACAGCGGCCGTTTTCCACCTTATTCCCCCGCCGGCAGCCCAGAGAACAAGCAGCAGCAGACAGACTGCGATACTTGCCAGCAGCCTGTAGCCGTCAAACAAGCAGCCCGCAGCGCTGCCGGCAACCCAGCAGATGGTGAAGCTTAGTAGCGGTCTCCTGTTCATATTCCATCCCCCTTTGCACAAATAAAAAAAGAACCCCTGCCTACGCAATACTTGCGTGTGCAGAGGTTCTTCCCCCAGTTGCCTGCTGTATTCAGTTCCCGCTTCCGGTAAAATCCCGTTTATTCCGACACCGTAATCATCGTTTCCTTCGGCGGCTCGTAATTCTCCAGCTGACGGAATATGATGCCCTTTGAGCCCAGCATAGCCTCTACCTTCTTCATATCCTTGCGGTAAGGCCGCAGGTAGACAATCTCGACAATACCGCTGTTGGCCAGCATATTGGCACAGGTCCAGCACGGCTCATCCGTTACATAAACGGTACTGCCTTCACGGTCGCTCCGGTCGGTGAACAGCAGCAGATTCTGCTCGGCATGAATGGTGCGGATGCAGCGCTGCTTCATCACCATCGTTTCCGTGCCGTCCACAATTTCCCGCTCATATTGCTCGGAAACCATACACCCGGCCTCAGAGCAATCCGGTACGCCCATCGGCGCTCCGTTATATGCCGTTCCCAGCAGCTTTTTGCCTTGTACCAGTACAGCACCGACATGCCGGCGCGGGCAGCGCGAACGGGTGGAGACCATGCAGGCAATGTCCATGAAGTACGTATCCCAGTTTTTGCGGTAGGCCACAGTCATCAGTAATCTCCACTTTCTCTTAATAGTTGTTCACTATTGTAACATACTGTGGCACTGTTTCAATATGATTAACCTTGGTTCCCATTCCTGCTCACCTGAAAAGGCTGTCTCCTAAGATCCTTTGGCCGAAGCCCGTTCTTCTTCGCCTGGGCATGCCAGAAAGAATGGGTGGCCGCCAGCCGCCAGGCAATGCGCGGGAAATTCGGCTGAATGAACAGCGAACCCGCACTGCTCCGGGTGAGAATTGCAGCTGAGAGCTGATCCATCGCCTTGCCGAGATTCTTTAGCGGGCCTTTCCCCAGCGGCACCCGGCTCAGAGATTTAAACATTTCTCCAGCCCCGTGCCCGATTGCCATACCGAAGCGGAACCCGCAGCGGCTGCACCAATTGCTCACAATGTCGGCTGCTATTTTACACTGATGGCCCTCATAGAATCCGTTATTAATCAGCGCATACACAATAAGCTCCCGGTTGCCCGGCTCCTGCTGCCGGAATTTTTCCATTTCGACCATCGCCCGCAGCAAATGCGAAGGAATGGCATCAAAGTATAGCGGAAAAGCCAGCACCAGTACGTCTGCTTCGTTCAGCTCCCGGTATTGCTCAGGCTTCAGCGGCTTCACGTTAACCCGGTATGCGTTCAGCTCGTTGCCTTCGGCGATCAGCGGCTTAAGCTTTTCCAGCAGAATTCCGGAATTGCTTGCCCCGCCCTTGGGACTGCCGTTAACCAGCGCAATTCTCATCACTGCACCTCCTTGAGGCTGTTAAGCGTATCGTGAAAAGAAACCTTGTAACCGGAAGCATCCAGATTGAGCGCATTGGCCCGCACCAGTGACCTTGCCGTTTCACGTTCCGCCTCGCTCATGCCTTCCCCGTAAAAATGAACCGTGAATCTGATCTGGCGCTCATAGCGCTGCTGATGATGGGTCTCTCCGTTTTTGGTTAGAAAATAAGGCAGCACATAGGGCAGCGTCCGGTTCAAAACATTGCTGACAAACGGGCTGTAGCCCCCGTACACGTTACGGGTGATAAATACGTATTCCTCATAGGCGGCAAGCCGTTCGCCCATATGCTTATAAGAATCGTTCAGCACACAGGTACCCGGAGTGCGGACCCAGCAGCCGAAGCAGCCTACGCAATGACGGATGGTTTCCTGCTCCCCTATTATTTCGTCGGTATCCCTGCTGAAGCCGCCGAGCCAGGTATTGAAATCCTGCTCAGCCAGATCATGCACGATCAGTCTCATTCTCTGTTCCTCCCGATTGAAGAATGACTTGCCATACCTCCTGCCAATTTCCCGAATAACGGACACCGCTGCTGGACAAAAGAGAAGCTACCCCGTGGACCAGCGACCAGTAAGCCATAAGCATGGTGCCATCCCTTTCAGGCGGGAGTCCCAGACTGCGGAACAGCCGGTAGGCTGTCGTCCGGAATACCGCAAACGGCGGGTAAGCCGGAACACCCTCCTCTACCCCGTCCACCTGAATCGTAATGCCCGACTGAAAGAACAGAAACGGCAGATAGGCCGGATGCTGCTCAAAAAAAGCAATATAAGCCGTGCCCAGCTCCCCCATTGCTGACATCGGGTCTTCCTGTCCTTCGACAGAAGCCTGCAGGGAAACCGTAAACTGTTCGGTAACATGATCCGCCATTGCCGCAAGCAGCTGCTGGACATCCTTGAAATGACTGTACGGAGCGGCGTGGCTAACCCCGCATTTGGCCGCAACCTTACGAAGGGAGAACCCGCCCAACCCGTCCTCATTAATCAGCTCAATTCCGGTTTCAATCAATGTGTTGCGTAGATCGCCATGATGGTAAGGTTTCTGATTCAAAAGATTACTGTCCCTTCTCTCAAACTTTACAGTGTAAATATAACCCCCGAACTTGACAGTGTCAAGATTTAAAATTACACTTTTTACTAATTAAAAATAACCTGCCCCTCCAGCTTTTCCAGCATTTTGGGACCGATTCCCTTTACTTTGCCCAGATCGGCCAGGCTGCGGAAATCCCCCTTGCTGCTGCGGTAATCAATAATTGCCTGGGCCTTCTTCTCTCCGATCCCCGGCAGGTCCATCAGTGCAGCAGCATCAGCTGTATTCACGTTAACCCTCCCGTCCGCCGCTGCATCACTACCTTTCACCGCTTCAGCATTAGCTTCGGCTCCCGGTGAATCACTGCCCGCAGTTGCTGCCTTCCCGCTGTTTACGGCTTCGCTGCTCACCGCAGCTGCTGCCACGCCTTCATTTCCGCCTGCCCCAGCCGGGTCCGCACTGCCTTTCGCCTTACCTGCAGATGCCGCATCTGCTCCTTCCTCTACCCCCAGCGCCTGCGCCATTCCGGAATTCAGTGTCTCCCAGCCCTCTATCCCCGCCGCTGTCCTGTGATCTGCAGCCCAGACCAGCCAGCCGCCGAGCAGCACGGCAGCAATTGCACACCAGAGCATTTTTTTGTTCATCAGCTAATTCCCCTTAATTTGAATGGAATATTATTCAAAAACTTGTTTAAACCATGTCATTTGTCCAAGACTCACCGGCATACATTGAAGGAAGAGTATTCCGTTTTGCTGTAGGCCCAGTAACATAAGAAAGGAGGTTACCACAGGATGAAAGTGGGATTTATCGGAACAGGCAGCATGGGCGGTCTGCTCATCGACACCTTTCTTAGTTCGGGAGCGCTTGATCCAAGCAATATACTGGCCAGCAACCGCAGCCCGGGCAAGCTGCTGGAGCTTCAGAAGCTTCACCCCGGACTGACTGTGTGTGCAAGCAACATTGAGACTGCGTCAGGCAGCGATATTGTTTTTCTGTGTGTTAAGCCTCTGCAGTTCAAGGCGCTGACTGATGAAATCGCTCCTTACCTGCGCAGTGAGCAGATTGTCGTATCCATTACAAGCCCTGTCCAGCTCCATCACCTGGAATCCGTTCTGCCGTCCAAAATTGCCAAGATTATTCCCAGCATTACCCATTCTGTCAAGAGCGGGACTTCTCTTTGCATCTTCGGAAGCAGGTTAAATAAAAAAGACAGGCAGTCTCTGCTTCAGCTGTTCTCCTTCATTGGCGTGCCTGCAGAAATCCCCGAGAGCCATACCCGGATCGCTTCGGACTTCTCCAGCTGCGGCCCGGCGTTTCTCAGTTATTTTCTGGAACGCTGGATCGAAGCGGCTGTTTCCGCAACCGGCATTGATGAGGCGCTGGTCAGCCGGCTGGCCGGTGAAATGCTGCTCGGCACAGGCAAGCTGCTGACGGAAGGCTCCTTCACGCCCCAGGAGCTGCAGGAACGGGTTGCTGTCCGCGGGGGGATTACAGCTGAAGCGCTGAATCACCTGCGTACCAGCCTGGAAGGGGTATTCGAGCGGCTGATTACAACCACACATGATAAATACGACGAGGACGTGCAGCAGCTTGATGCTTCCTTCGGCCGTGACGGAATCGCCCAGGGTCCGCTGGACCGTTAGGCAAACTTATCTTTCTAACAAGTTGAAACGGTCACGCCGTCCTTAAAAGGACGGTATCCGTTTCTGCGCGGAATAGAAGGATTATTTATGCCGTGCAACCTATAAATTCTTATAATTCAAAAAACCCGCAGCACGGATTCCTCCGTAGCTGCGGGTAGAGTTGCGTTCTTCGCTTAACCCACTACAATATTTACGAGCTTGCCGGGTACTGCAATGATTTTACGGACGGTTTTGCCGTCAACAGCGGCTTTAACATTCGGCAGGGCCAGAGCATGCTCTTCCATTTCCTGCTTGCCCATATCCGCTGCCACCAGTGCACGCTGTACAATTTTGCCGTTCACCTGTACAACAATTTCCACTTCGGCATCCACAGTCCATGCTTCATCGTAAGCCGGCCATGGAACATAGCTGATACTTCCTTCATGTCCAAGCAGCTGCCACAGCTCTTCGGCCAGATGCGGTGCCAGCGGCGACAGCATCTGCACGAAGTGCTCTGCCGCTTCCTTGGACAAGGTTTCCTGCTTGTAGGCATCGTTGATGAAAATCATCAGCTGGCTGATTGCCGTATTGAAGCGCAGGCCTTCGAAGTCCTCGCCGACTTTTTTCAGCGTCTTGTGCCAGGTGCGTTTGAACTCATCGGTTCCGCCGTCTGCCGTAATCTTGGTGCTCAGGCTGCCGTCCTCGTTCACGAACAGGCGCCATACACGGGAGAGGAAGCGGTGAACGCCTTCCACGCCTTTTTCGTTCCAAGGCTTGGTTGCTTCCAGCGGCCCCATGAACATTTCATAGACACGCAGGGTATCTGCACCGTAAGCCTCCACGATTTCGTCCGGATTGATCACATTGCCGCGTGACTTGCTCATCTTCTCGTTGTTGTTACCCAGGATCATGCCCTGGTTCACCAGCTTGTGGAACGGCTCCTTCGTATCCACTACGCCGATATCGTACAGTACCTTGTGCCAGAAGCGGGCATACAGCAGGTGAAGCACCGCATGCTCGGCACCGCCGATGTACAGGTCAACCGGCAGCCACTGCTTCTGCTTCTCCGGTGAACACAGCTCTTTATCATTGTGCGGATCGATATAACGCAGGTAGTACCAGCAGCTGCCGGCCCATTGCGGCATCGTGTTGGTCTCGCGGCGCGCCTTCATGCCGGTCTCCGGATCTACGGTTTCCACCCACTCGGTTACGTTAGCCAGCGGGGATTCACCGGTGCCCGAAGGCTTGATGGCGTCCACATCCGGCAGCATCAGCGGCAGCTGATCCACAGGGACCGTCTTCATTGTGCCGTCTTCCAGATGCAGAATCGGAATTGGCTCACCCCAGTAGCGCTGGCGGCTGAACAGCCAGTCACGCAGACGGTAGGTCACTTTGCCCTGGCCGCTGCCCTGCTCTTCCAGCCAGGCAATCATCTTCGCCATAGCTTCCTTGTTGTCCAGACCGTTCAGGAAATCAGAGTTAACATGCGGGCCGTCGCCGCTGTATGCCTCTTCCTGAACATTGCCGCCCTGTACAACTTCAATGATATCCAGGCCGAACTGCTTGGCGAATTCCCAGTCACGGGTATCATGGCCAGGAACAGCCATAATCGCCCCGGTTCCGTAGCCGGCGAGTACATAATCGGCAATCCAGATTGGCACTTTAGCGCCGTTGACCGGATTAATGGCATACGCCCCGGTGAATACGCCGCTTTTTTCTTTTGCCAGATCCGTACGCTCCAGATCGCTCTTGCGGGCTGCCTTGTCACGGTATTCCGCTACGGCAGCTGCCTGTGCTTCCGTTGTAATCACGTCCACCAGCTTGTGCTCCGGTGCCAGCACACAGTAGCTTGCACCGAACAGTGTGTCCGGACGGGTTGTGAATACTTCCAGGCTTGCATCATGGCCGTCGATCGCAAAGTTGACTTCCGCACCGGTCGATTTGCCGATCCAGTTGCGCTGCATATCCTTGATGCTCTCTTCCCAGTCAAGTTCATCCAGATCCTCGAGCAGGCGTTCCGCGTACTCGGTAATTTTCAGAATCCACTGGCGCATCGGTCTGCGTACAACCGGGTGGCCGCCGCGTTCGCTTTTGCCGTCGATGACTTCTTCATTCGCAAGTACCGTTCCCAGCGCTTCACACCAGTTCACTGACACTTCGGCAACATAAGCCAGACCGCGGTTATACAGCTGAATAAAAATCCACTGGGTCCATTTGTAATATTCCGGATCCGTTGTACTGATCTCGCGGTCCCAGTCATAGGAGAAGCCCAGCGATTTGATCTGGCGGCGGAAATTGTCGATGTTCTTGACGGTAATGTCACGCGGATGCTGTCCGGTATCCATTGCATACTGCTCTGCAGGAAGACCGAAGGCGTCCCAGCCCATCGGATGAAGCACATTGTAGCCGCGCATCCGCTTGTAGCGGGAGATAATATCTGTCGCCGTGTAACCTTCCGGATGGCCTACGTGCAGTCCTGCACCCGAAGGATACGGGAACATATCCAGCGCATAAAATTTCGGTCTTTCCGCATCTTCGCCTGTCTTGAAGGTTTTGTTCTCATCCCAGAACTTCTGCCATTTCGGCTCGATGGTCTGGGCACGGTAGCCGGCTCCGGCTGCTGTGCTTGTTTGGTTTTCGCTCATCTCTAATTTTCCTCCTTGGAGTCCTGCTGACTGTAACAAAAAAACCTCCCATCCCCAGCGTATAAACGCTAGGGACGAGAGGTCTGAATTCCCGTGGTACCACCCTAGTTAGCAGCCGGACATGCTATGTCTGGCGCTCACTTTGACACCCTCTATCGGGGGTGAGCCGACGGCGGTTCACACACTGGCCTGCAATCGGAAAATTACAGAACCCGCAGCTTGCGCCATTACTCCGAGGTGAGTTCATCCGCTCCGTTAACCGGCTTGCACCTGTACACCGGCTCTCTGAGCTAACGTCCAGCGAACTAATACTCCTCATCATCGACAACTATTTTGTGAAGCAATCGTAATATTACACAATATTATATACAAATTATTTGCCGATAGTCAACGTTTTTGCCGCCCTAAACCGGCTTGCGCCGGATATAGTAGGTAAACAGGTGCTGAATCACGACTTTTCCGGCGGCAAAGACCGGCACTGCGAGAATTAAACCGATCATTCCGGCAACTTCGCCGCCGACCAGCAGGGCAAAAATAATCAGCAGCGGATGCAGATGCAGCCTCCGTCCTACAACCTGGGGAGAGATGACATTGCTCTCCAGCATCTGGCACAGCGTATTTACAACCGCCACCAGCAGCACCAGCCGCATAGAGATTGTCGTGGCCATCACGATCGCCGGGGCAGCCCCGAGAAACGGGCCCATATAGGGGACAATGTTAAATACAGCCACCACGCAGGCAAACAGCAAAGCATAAGGCATCCCCACAATCACGTAGCCGATATAAGCGAGCACGCCGATAATGAGGCAGACCAGAAACTGTCCGCGGATGTAATTGCCCAGCGCATCATCAATGTCCTTTAATAGCTTGACAATCGATCTGCGGCGGGAGCGGGGAAGGCAGGATACCACAGTCCGTTCAAATACATCGAAATCCTTCAGGATATAGAACACCAGAAACGGCACGATAAACGCATTGAACAGAACCCCGATCGTAGATCCGATATTATCGAGAAAATGGGAGATGCCACCGGCCAGCCGGTTCTCCAGCTGATAAAACCAGTTGTTCATCCCTGTCTCCACCCCCGGCGGGATCAGTCTGGTATTCATGCTGCGCATCAGCCCCTGGGCGTGCAGGGTCATTTCCGGCAGATGCTCATTCAGCTCCTCAAGCTGCTCAATAAACATCGGAATCAGGTTGATGGCGATCACGGCAAGCGTGGTCAGGAACACCGTATAAATCAGCAGCACCGCCACACTGCGCGGCATCTTCCGGCCGGCCAGCATGCTGACCACCGGATTCAGAACGTAAGATATAATCATGGCAGCCAGGAATGGCGCCAGAATGGCTTTTAAGAATATAAAAATCCCCTGCAGCATCGGGCGGAGCAGCCAGACAAAGTATAGAATAATCAGGGTCAGCAGCACTCCGATCATCCAGCGGAACCATTTACTTTTAGACCATTGCTCCATGTTACCCCTCCTATCCGTTTACTCTAAGCAAGCAGGCAATATCAGTATGTGTGGGAGAGCGGCGAAATACTCTTGTCCCGCTGCAAAAGGTTGCTTTTTTGTTATTCCCGGCCAAAAGTTGGTATAGCTGGATGAAGGGCCATTAGCTAAAATACATATTGTAAAACGCTTTCATTCCAAGGAGGAATGTTTTTAATGAAAAGGGTATTCAAAAGTTGTGTCGCTTGTCTCGTTCTGCTGCTCACCGGAATTCTCGCAGGATCACCGGCCGTTTCCGCAGCCACCGTCTTTTATGAGCCCCTGACCTACTTTAATTCCGCAACCTGGCAAAAAGCAGACGGCTACTCCAATGGCGGAATGTTTAACTGCACCTGGCGAGCCGGAAATATCTCCTTTACAAGCGGCGGACAGCTTCGTCTGGCACTGACCAGCCCCAGCACCAACAAGTTTGACGGCGCAGAACTGCGCTCCGTATACAAATACGGGTACGGTAAGTATGAGGTTAGCATGAAACCGGCAAAAAACAGCGGAATTGTCTCGTCCTTTTTCACCTATACCGGTCCCTCCGACGGGAATCCATGGGATGAAATTGATATCGAGTTTCTAGGTAAAGATACAACCAAGGTTCAATTCAATTATTACACCAACGGGGTGGGAGGACATGAAAAAATCGTAGATCTTGGCTTTGATGCATCCCAAGGCTATCATACTTATGCTTTCGACTGGCAGCCGGGGTACATTAAATGGTATGTGGACGGTGTATTGAAGCATACGGCGACAAGCAATATCCCGTCACATGCCGGCAAAATCATGATGAACCTCTGGAACGGAACAGGTGTAGACTCCTGGCTGGGTTCATATAACGGGGCTAATCCGCTATACGCCTATTATGATTGGTTAAAGTATACCGGTAACTAACATAAACAGGACCCCGGCGGCTCCGCGGAGCATCTGCCGGGGTCTTTTGCTTCTGGCACAGAGCCCCTTATCTTTAGAAATTGTTATTCAGATTGACACATTGGTATGGCGGCTGTACCCGTCATTAAGTACGATAGTAGCAAGAAAAGAATACAGGAGGAACCGCATTGATACGCAGGAAATACATGAAAACGCTGGCAGCAGTCGTGGCTCTGACATCGCTAGTTGTTGGCATTAAAGCCATCACTTCATCTTCATCCAAATCCGCTGCAGGGAGCTTGGAGGACGATTTCACAATGTTTAACGAAGACTTCTGGAAAAAGACGGATGGGTACTCCAACGGCTCCATGTTCAACTGCACCTGGAGCGAAAAAAACATAACCTTCAGCGAAGACGGTCAGATGATTCTTTCACTCACAAGCCCTGCTTCCGGTGAATTTTATGGAGCGGAGTACCGTTCACTTGAGAAGTACGGTTATGGATTGTATGAAATCCGGATGAAGCCGGCCGTTAATCCCGGAATCGTCTCCTCCTTTTTCACCTATACCGGCCCCTCGGAGGGTGAGCCGTGGGATGAAATTGATATTGAATTTCTGGGCAAGAACACGCGGCAGGTGCAGTTCAATTATTTCACTGACGGTGTCGGCGAGCATGAGCAGGTCATTGAGCTTGACTTTGATGCCGCAGAAGAATTTCACTGGTACGGCTTTGAGTGGAAAAAGGATGCGATCACCTGGTATATCGACGGACGCCCTGTTCACACGGCAACCGAGAATATCCCCTCTACTCCCGGCCGGATCATGATGAATCTCTGGAACGGAACAGGTGTAGATTCCTGGCTTGAGCCATATGACGGTAAAGCCCCGCTCCATGCTTACTATGACCAGTTCCGCTATACTCCGGATAAATCGTCGGACAAATAATCAATCCGGTGCTTTTCCGACAAGAAGAAACCGCCTTATTCAAGGCGGTTTCTTGTCCTGCGGGGCTCATGGTCTGCTCCGGTCCCAGGCATTAATTTCCGAGGTTTCGGCCAAACCTCCGTATGCCTGCCATTTTTCAACGAATTCATCGAACTCCCCGATGCCGCTGTCCGCAAAGATCATTTTTTGAAAGCTTTTTTGTTCCAGCTTTTTCAGCAGCTCCCCGCTGCTCTTCATGGTCCTGGTCGGGGGGCCCGTAAACTGTTCTTTGCGGGAGGCCTCCTTCTGGGCCAGCAGCACAGGGGCGATATCCACCGGAATTTCCTTAACGACCTCAGAAGGAATTCTCGCGCCGTCGAAGGTCAGCGTATAGGAGGCGACCCGGATGCCCCCCAGCGGCAGGGCGGAGGGATCTATGGTCGGCTTACCGTCAACCAGAGTCCAGTCATAGCCTTCAGCAAGACCGTTGGCAAACTCGCCGGTTGAGGTAGCGTAATAATCAAACAAATAATTCTGATAGGTGAAAAAGATCTCGGGGTGTTTCATTTTCTTGTTGATCAGAATAGCGCCATTGACAGGCAGGGTGCCTCTTCGCATTACGGTTCCGCCCGGGCCTGAAGGGATGGCAACCGCCCTTATTCTTGCCTCCGGGTCTGCATCGGTCAGGGAGGACAGCGGCCAGCCGCGCATCCAGTAAGGTCCGGCTATTATTCCTGCCTTGCCGGAGACGAACAAATTGGCAGCGCCTTCTTCATCAAGCCAGGCACTGTCGCCGGATAAATATCCTTGCTGCACCCAGTGCTTCATCAGTGAGACTGCTTGCTGGGCGCCGGGCTGTACAGAGCCATATTGCAATGTTCCGTCGCTCATGCGGTTCCATTGCTCCGGAACTGTACCGAATGCACCGAAAATCCAGCTGCTGTCCCCCATCCAGGTGTTGGGGCCGTTACGGAAAGCCACAGATAAACCGTAAGTATCCTTTGCCCCGTTACCATCAGGATCGCGGTTAACAAAGGCATCCATGACCTTTTCCAGTTCCTCCAGTGTGCGCGGGGCTGCCATATGAAGCTTGTCCAGCCAATCCTGCCGGATCCAGAGCAGCGGATCGGAATTATATTCATAATCCATAATGGGAATTGCATACTTGGAGCCGTTGCGCATAAAGGCATTCCACACCGAACTGTCCTCGGCTACAGCCTTCTTCCAGGTATCGGAGGCATACCGTTCAAATAAGCTGCCTACCTCCATGAATTGCCCGGAATCGATCAGCTCCTGAATAATGTCGGCATCCCTTGTTGTTACCACATCAGGCATATTTCCCTTTGCCAGTTCAAGCCTCAGCTTATTGGCATAGGTCTCAGAAGTACCTGAGATGGTCCACAAATAGCGGATGCGGATGCCCAGACGGTTCTCAGCCCAGATGGTATGCACGTTATGCTCCAGGCTCTCCCCTTTTTTAAAAATCAGATTGGGATTAACGGAGCCTACTGTATAGAGGTCTACTGGAGGATCATATTTGCCTAGCTTGAGGTCGAATTTAGGCGCTTGGCCATCCGGGGAAACCGGAGGGACGCTCTGCCTTGAGGAGCCGGTAAAGGAACAGCCCGACAATGCCAGCAGTGCCGCCAGCAGTAATACATTCATTTTCATGAAAACACCTGCTTCTCGAAAATTACGTGCGGGTCGAACAGATTGTAACACAACCTGTTAAACACCGTGTGTGATACAATTCTTTTGATTACAGCAAAGTCTCGGAAAAGGATGATTGTATGGTCAGGCGAGCGAATCTATTTGTCAAAATGGTTGCGATTCTGTTCTCTCTCATTTTAGTAACACTCTTATTCTACGGCTTATCCTACCGCAAGGATATCGGAGTCATTACAGACCAGATCAAAACAACCGATTTGAATCATCTGGAGTTTCTGACTCAGCAGATGGACAACAATATCAACCAGCTGGCAGGCAGCATGTATGCCCTTCAAAGAGATCCGACTATCCGTGACTATGAGCAGATTCAGCAGCTGGGCCACCTCATTGATCCCGCCCAGACCGTTATGACCGTCTTGGAGAAGCTTTCCCTGCAGACCAGCTCCAGCACGTGGGAGAACCGGATCGTCCTGTACAAGCCCCACACCGGTGAGACACTGGGATCGGATTCCTCACTCTCATTCGATTCCTCCATTCTGGAGAAGCCGCTGCAGCCGGGCTGGGAATATATTCCTGAAGACAAGGGCAGCAATGAGGCCGGCTTCCGTCTGCTGTTGTCGGATCCGGTGGAGGATAAAGGCAATCTCCGGCAGGCGGAGCTGCTGATGTCCATGTATTTTCCCGTATCCAATATTGAGCGGATGTTCGATACGTACCAGTCGCAAAACAAAGGTGACACCTTCCTGTATCATCCGGCCTACGGGGTCATTCTCTCCCGTCATACCGACAGGGAAATGGCCCGGCAGATCATTACGGCCATGGAGCCTCTGACAGGTCAGGAGACTTCGGATATTTTCAGCCTCAGGGAAGGCAGCTTCCTCGTCAGTTCAGTCCCGTCCTCGGCTGTTACCTGGCAGGTCATTCATTATTCGCCTCTAAAACAGATCTTACAGCCTATCCAGAGCAGCCGTTTTACTTTTCTGACAGGCTCGGTCATCCTTTTGGTCATGAGTCTGCTGTTTTCCCTTCAGCTCTACCGCCAGGTGCAGCGTCCTGTAAGCCTCCTGCTGCGTTCGCTCAACAGAATGAAGGAAGGACGCTGGTCTACCCGGATTCATGCCAGGACCAATCCTGAGTTCACGATGCTTAATGAAGAGTTCAATGAAATGGCGGAGAAGATACAAGCTCTGATTGAACAGGTCTATCTGGAGCAGCTCCAGGCCAAAGATGCCCACCTGAAGCAGCTTCAATCACAGATCAATCCGCATTTTCTCTATAATTGCCTGTTCTTTATCAAGAGCAAGGCCGTTATCGGGGATACAGCTTCAGTAGAAGCCATGGCTCTTAATCTTGGAGAATATTACCGTTATATCACCAGAGTCGACCATTCTCTCACAACGCTTGAGGATGAGCTGAAGCTGTTGGAGAATTACCTGGAGATTCAGAATCTAAGGAAACAGCGGATCGGTTATACGATGGATATCGCCGGTGAATTGCTGGGCATGCAGATCCCCCGGCTGCTGATTCAGCCCTTGGTTGAGAACAGCATTATTCACGGAATTGAGAAAAAGATCGGACAGGGCTTCATCCGGATCACGGCCAGCCAAACGTCTTCCGCAGTTATGGTCACTGTAGAGGACAACGGAGCCGGTATGACCAGTGAGGCCATTGCCTCATTGCAGGCCAGATTGTCCGGACAGACACGTGACGAAGGAGGATGCGGCCTCTGGAACATCCAGCAGCGCCTTAAATATCACTACGGCAATTCCTCCGGCCTTCTGATCTCCTCCTCCCCTGAAGGAGGACTAATAATCACTCTCTGTATGGAGAAGAAAGAGGAACACAATGCACCAAATTCTACTGGTTGATGACGAGCCGTATGTTGTCGATGATCTGTCCATCTCCCTTCCCTGGACAGAGATGGGTTTCGGGCTGGTTCACAAAGCCTACTCCGGGTACGAGGCTCTTGACCTGCTTCAGCGTTATCCGATTGACATTGTCGTAACGGATATTAATATGCCGGAAATCTCAGGCATTGAACTGATTGCTTCGATCCGCAGCCGCTGGAAGCATATCCGGGTCGTTATGCTGACCGGCTATGCCGAATTCGAATACGCCCGCAAAGCGATAGAGGAGCAGGCCAGCGCTTATCTGCTGAAGCCGATTGCCAATGACCAGCTGGTTGCCGTCATCACCAAGCTCCAGAATGAGCTGCGCGGCGAATGGGAGGCATGGTCCTCCTACCAGCGGACGATGCAGACATTCCGCGAGCACCTTCCGCTGCTCCGCGACCGCCTGCTCGGCGATCTGCTGCAGGGCCGTAAGCTTTCCGGGCCGCAGCTGCAGGAGCGGCTGGCACAGTTCGATCTGCCGCTCTCCACCAGCCAGCCGGTATGCCTTGCGGTTGTCAGACCCGAGGAGTTTTTCCGGCGCCAGGACATGCGCAGCATGCTGCTGTTTGAATATGCGATCATTAATATTGCGCAGGAGCTGTTTCAAGACCGTTTCCGCATCTGGTCCTGCAAGGATGTCCATGATTATCTTGTATTTCTGCTTCAGCCAAGGGAAGACATCGAATCCGGCAGCAATCCGGGCGATGAGGTAGCCCAGAGCGCTTACCAGCTGCAGAATCATGTCAGCACGCTGATTGGAGGCGGTCTGTCCGTTGTCACTACTGGCTGGGGAGGGTTCCCGGATCAGGTCTATTCTCTCTACCAGTCCGCTATTTCTGCCATCCGCCAGCATATCGGCAGCGAAACCGGCATTTATCTGGATGCCACTGACACAAGCGTTGCCCAGTCAGTTGAGATTCTCCAGCCGCTCTATGAGCCCCCGCTGCTCTCACATATGTTTGAGGCAAATAATTGGCAGGGGATTGAAGACAAGCTGAATGCCATTACAACAGAGCTGGGCCGCAATCCGGACCGCTCACTGGAGCATATCCACGAAGCCCGCCTGCATCTGGAAACGGCATTCTACTATTTTGCCCACAAGAACAATAAAATGCTGAGCGAGATTGTAGGCAATCCGCTGCTGGAGCAGCCCCCCTTCCAGACACCGGACAAGCTGCGGGAATGGGCGCTCCACGTCATTCTCCTCCTGAGAGAGCATTTTGAATCAGAGCGCCGGGACAGCCGTACTGTGCTGATCCAAAGCGTCCATGAATATATCAACAGCAATCTGCACTATGTCTCACTCCAGGCCATTGCCGATCATGTACAGATGCACCCGGTCTATCTGTCCAAAATGTACAAGCTGGAGACAGGCAAGCGAATCAGCGACTATATCGGTCAGGCCAAGATGGAAAAAGCGGCGTATCTGCTGATTCATACGCCGCTCAAAATATATGAGGTTTCCGCTGAGCTTGGTTATTCCAATGCCCATTATTTCATCAAGCTGTTTAAAGAATATACCGGAATGACCCCTCAGGAATACCGTGATCGGGCATTGTAACGGACCTAGCCTTCAAATCGCAGCTCTACCTCATGGTCAAGACCGTCGTCAGCAGCCGGCACAAGCCCTGCCTCAAGCATACGGCCATCGAGCGTCAGACGGGCAGTGCTGTCCTGCATCCGGCTGAAGCCCTCAGGTTTGCTGATCCGAATCCGGTACGAAGAGCCTCCAAGCTTCAAGGTGTAAGTCAATTCTGTCTGCTCCTCCCGCAGAATCGGATTGAGTGCGATTCCCTGGGACATGTACTCTATACCGAGCGCCTCCATCAGCGAGAGGGTGAGCCAGGTCGAGGTGCCGCTAAGCATCGGGCCAATGTTCTCACCGGTCTCGCTGTTGTTGTATTGCGTGCAGAATCTTGGATTTCCGCAGACTGCAAACGGATCATCCATCGTCTTGAACGGCAGGATCCGGTCCAGCAGCCAATATCCGAGGCGTCCCAGTTCAGCGGCAAGTTCTGCATCAGCCACCTCCTTGGCTCCCTTGAACATTGCTGCAGCAGCCATCATGCAGGCATGCTTGAATACGCCCCCGTTCTCACGGTCTCCCGGAAAATACTCGTCAGATGCTGTATGGGAGGATACCCGCCCCAGTGCAACAGGTGAAACCAGCTTCAAGCCGTAAGGGGTCATAAGGTGTGACTTCATTGTGTTCAGCATTACAGTGATCTGCGCTTCATCCGCACAGCCGGACAGGATGCTCCAGGTGAAGGAGTTCAGGAAATAAGAGCCGTCAGTGGCCGGATCGGCTGAGAGGCCGTCCCCGCCGGCACCCAAGTAGGTATATTCGCCGTCTGCATAGCGGTTGAACAGCACGCGCGCGAAAAAATCGCCCTTCCAGGCATGCTCTTGAATACGTCCCCGCAGCTCTTCCCCGAAACGGTCAAGCTCTGCAGCATAATCCGTTTCTCCCTTCCGGACAGCCAGGACAGACAGCTCATCTACAGCCACCTTGAGCAGAAAAGCATTCATGACACTCTCGGAATAATCACTGTCCAGTGGATCGCCAAATACTCCGCCTGCCTGCAGCTGCTTACGGTAACGCTCTTCCTTGGCCGGGCCGTTCAGATACGTATCATCCAGCTTCAGACAGTCATTCCAGTCGGCGTAGTCCAGCAGCGGAAGCCCATGACGGCCCACCGAAATCCGGCCTGAGTAGACAATAATCGCCTTCAAAGTCTCGAAAACCGGCCGGCTGGAGTCTTGTCCCGCCACCGGGCAGGTTTCGTCCAGGAATTCGAGATCGCCTGTCAGCATTACGTAACGGTAGACCGCCTGAACAAGCCATAAGGCATCATCGGACCATTTACCGGGCTCCTTGCCGTTCCAGAAGAAATTGTGATAGGCATAGCCCAGCCCGAATACCATGCTGGTCCATTCCTTCAGGAGACTCTTCACCAGACCGCTTCTTCCCATACTGGTAAAATAGTACATCGAGGCGTACAAATCCTGGATCTCACGGAAGCCTATTTCCCTATAACCTTTTTGTGTCTGGCAAAAGGAGCGTGAGACAAAGGACTGGTAGAGCACCTGAAAAGGCAGATTGCGGTTGACGAATACATCGAAATTTTCATCACCGGAAGCTACCTGCAGGAACTTGCCGTACTCACGCACGAAGCCTGCCGATTCGGCCAGCGCCATTTCTGCCGCACTGCGGGCAGAGAACCGGTTAATCAGCGCCCCTACCTCGTCAGCAAGCACTGTATCGTTCCAGGGCGCACCGCTCTTGTCGGAGACAAGTCCGGTCAACTGGTCGACAGCTGAGGTACCTCCTGCCGGAATAGAAACCTCACCAGCTACAGCGAAGAAGCCGGGTCCCTTGCGCTGCAGAATGCTGCTTAGCCTGAGTGCACCAGCCGGACGGTGCAGAGAGCCCGTACCGACAAATTCATTGTAGCTGAGGCAGTATTCGCGCGGCAGCACAGCCCCGTCATTCCCGTGAATGATCATGGTGTGAAAGCGCAGGTCATGCCTGCCGCCTTCCGGATAATAATCGGGGCTGACAGCCGCCACCGCTCCGGCGGAATCCTGGAGCACGCCGCCCTGCATAATGATATTGCTGTACAGCACATCCTCAAACAGTGCTCCTGGAGCAGCGGAGCCAAACATTCCGGTATAGACAATCCGCAGGCGGCGTTCAGCTTCTCCGAGGTTTACAAGCTCAATCCGCTGTGCTTCTGTTGCCAGAGGCATACCCTCGGAGTGGGGAAGAATAAAGATCGTACGGGTAATTTCCAGACCGCAGCGGGTCCGGTAAGTAATAACCGTTGCATTCTGCGAATGCCGGCAGACCGCCGATTCAATGCGTTCGTCTCCGGGGTCAGCAGAATAAAAGATCTGCTTCCCTTCCTCGAACAAATAAAATTGCCGGTTAGCCGGGAACCCGTTCTCCTCCTGGCGCATATCCCAGCGTGTCGCCAGTACCTGGGTTGCGGCGTGTGAGCGGAAGCTGCCGCCCCCGAAGCGGTCAACAACGCTCTTGGGAGTGGTCTGCAGCGGATGAGGGAAGCTTAGGCGGTTGCCCAAGAGCAGATTAACCGCAAAGTGCGGTCCCGGCACCGGTGAACGCAGGTCGATTACATGCTCTCCCTCGGCATTTAGCTCCCCTGCCCAGCCTGGCGCAGCTTGCAGCAGCACCAGCGCCTCCGATTCAGCAGCCTCCGGGATGTTTATGGTCTGCTCCTCATTCCCCGCATCCCGGATATATAAAGACAGCTTGGTTCCTTGACTGTTCATGGCGAACAGAGCGGACGCGCCGGCTTCAGCCGGTAGCAATGCAGCTATGGCCGGAAGCTTGAGCAGCTCCTGGATGGCAGGCAGCCTAAACGGCAAGCCTGCTATCCCTACAGCCCCCCGGCGTTCAGAATCGGTAAAAAGTGCGCTGACGTTCTCTACGGTACCGATCCGGCCGGCAAACACTTGTCTCAGAATATCCTCGGCCGAGGCCTTGGTTTCTCTTGCAGTATTCCAATTTAGCAACATCAATTTCACCCTTCCTGGCATAACTGGCGGATCAGCCCTTGACGGCGCCCGCGGTCATACCGCTGATAAAGTACTTCTGCGTCATGAAGAATACCACCATAACGGGTACCGTTACGACAGTCGAAGCCGCCATCAGCAGATCATAGCGGGTATTGTACTGTCCGACAAACAAGCGGATACCGACCGGAATCGTCTGTACATCCGAACTGGTGGTAAGCACCCAGGCGAACAAAAGCTCATCCCACGCCGTAAGGAAGATAAAGATGCCGGTCGCAATGATGCCGGGTACGGACAGCGGCAGAATGATTTTGTAAAAAGCCTGAAATTTGGAGCAGCCGTCAATGGCCGCCGACTCCTCCAGATCTCTTGGGATAGAGACAAAGAACCCGCGCATGATCCAGATACTGATCGGAGTATAAAACGCCGTATAGACAAGAATCATTCCCCAGTACGTGTTGATCATCGGTAAGCCGAACGTATTCTTAATCCACAGGAACATCAGGTAAATCGGGAACAGGAACATAATACCCGGAATAAGCTGCGTGGATATGATACTCATACTGAACGCCTTCGATCCCGGAAAATCAAACCGGGCCAGCGCATATCCGGCCAGAACGGCAAAGGTGCCGGCCAGCAGGGTTGTTGCACCGCAGATCAGCAGGCTGTTCCGGAAATAGATGGCGAAATTAACGGTGTCCCACATGTTGATGTAATTGACCCACTGCGGCTTCGTCAGACTGAAGCTTGTGATGCCGTTCAGAATCTGGTCGTTGGAGTGCAATGAGGTAAAGATCATCCAAATAATCGGGAAGATCGTCACGATGACAATCATCCAGGTCAGTGAAGTCAGCAGAAATGAAGAGACAGAACGTTTTCTATGTGTACTCATTGGGCATTCAACTCCGATCTAAAGACGCGGTACCATACACCGACGACCATCAGCATTACGAACATCAGCATCATTGAAGCGGCCGAGCCGGAACCAAACGCCCAATAGCCGAAGGATTGGCGGGTTAAGGCGGTCATCAGAAGGTCTCCCCATTCTCCCGGATATCCGGCACCGTTACCGAACATGGTGGAAACGATATTGTAGGAGTAGACATTGTTAATGATCTGGAACAAGAGCTGTACCGCAATAACCGGCTTGAGCATAGGCAGCGTGATATTCCAGAACTGGCGGAGCTTATTGGCACCGTCAATTGTAGCCGCCTCATAGATATCCTCAGGAATGGTCTGCAGTCCGGCCAGGAAAATGACCATCAGGAACGGCCAGCCGCGCCAGATCGTCGGAATAATAATCGCCCAGATGGTATTGGGCCCAAGCAGCCAGAATGGCTTGTCGTTGAAGAGGTGCAGCACATCAACCAGAAAATAGTTGATAATGCCGTTTTGCTGCCACATGAAGCCCCAGAGCACACCGACAACATAAGACGGGATGACCCAGGGCAGCAGCATAGCGGTACGGGCAATGCCGCGGCCGGGAAAATCCCGGTTCAGCAGCATGGCCATCATCAGGCCCATAATCATTACACCAATAGTTACAATAACCGCATAGATGGCCGTGTTGCGAATTGCAAAATTCAGCCCCTGACGGACCGGATTATCGGAGTTAAACAGCAGGCCGATATAGTTGTCCATCCCAACAAACGGGGCTTTCAAATATTTCACCAGCGTAAATTGATTCAGCTTCAAAAATGACATCCAGATTCCCTGCAGCATCGGGAGCAAATGCACCAGCATCATGAAGATGATGGTCGGCACCATCAGCATGTAGGCGAACTTATTATCTTTGACCCGCTTTCGCCACAGCCCGCGCTTGCCGGAAGGGGCATTTGCCGGAAGTTTATTTTCAGTATGGAGTCCCATCTCTTATCCCTCGCTTTGTTAATGAAAGAAACCGCCGTGCCCTAATAGCGCGGCGGCCTCTCAAAATTCAAGTCGTTATTGATTAATAATGGCTTTGACTTCAGACGCCGCGGAGTCCAGCTCCTCCTTGATGCTCTCTTTGCTGTATTTGCCCTTTACGCCGGCCACAATATCCCAAACGTTGGCAAAGTGCTTCTGCAGTGCTGTTTCTGTTGGTCCCCATTGCGGAATGGCCGGATATGTTCTTCCGTATTTGGTTGCTTCCGAGAATGCTTTCATATTGGCATCAAGATCCGGTGATTCCAGAAGAGACAACTTGGCAGGAAGCTGCCCGGATACCTGAGCATAGGCTTTCTGCGCCTCATCCGAGGTCAGGTATTTAATAACCTCCCAGGTGGCTTCCTTGTTCTTGGAGCCGCTGAACACGGTCAGCTCGCTGCCGCCGACAAAGGTAGCCTGTCCGCCGGGACCGGCAGGAAGCGGAGCTACCGCAAAGTTCTTGGCCGCCTTCTTGTCATCCATACCGCCGTTAGCTTTTGGTGTGGCAAAGTTTTTGGCGAGCCATGGTCCGGAGATAATGACCGCTGACTTGCCGTCGCCGAAATCACTCTCAATCTGTGAAGAGTTCTTTTCAAGTGAGGACTTTTCGACAAGACCTTCATTCGCAAGCCCTGTATAGAACATAACACCTTCCAGACCCTTCTCTTCATTGAAGACTACATTCTTGTTGTCCTCAGACAGAACGTCGCCGCCTGCTGCCCAGATCCAAGGGAAAATATTATGCACAACGTTCCAGTCGTTTTTGCCCGGAAGTCCAAGTGCAGCGATCTTCTTGCCGTCAACCGTTTGTCCGTTCACTGCTTCCAGCGCACTCTTGAAGGAGTCCCAATCCTTGAACGCAGTTTCCGTATTTACCCCGGCCTGCTTAAACACATCGGTCCGGTAGTAGATGGCCCGCGCATCAACAAACCAAGGTATGCCGTATACCTCGCTGTCACCTGCGATGGAGGTTGTATTCCAGATGGCCGGCAGGAAGGCTTCGGCACCGCCAACATCGGCCACCTTGTCGGTCACCTTGTCAATGCCGCCCATGCTGGCAATTGCCGGCACCCAGGTCGATCCAAGCTGAAGAATATCGGGGCCTTCACCGCTTGTAGCCGCGGTTGTAATCTTGGTCCAGGCGGAGCCCCAGTCCAGGACGGTTACTTTTACAGTGACATTCGGATGCTCTTTCAGATAAGGATCAAGGGTCTGCAGGAAGTCGGCATCCGGCTTGGGACTGTTCGGCATTACCCAGGCATTCAAGGTAACCGGTTTTGTACTCGGGGCGGCAGTTGCCGTAGTCGCATTGGAACCTTTCTGCTCTCCTCCGTTGTTAGAAGAATTTGAAGAATTGTTATTGCCTCCGCAACCGCTGACGGCCAATGAAAATGCCATAAGCAGTGCACTGATGGATACTGCTGTCTTTTTCACAATAAATCTCCCCCATTGTCATTTGAAGATCAGGGAGAACGGCTGCCCGCCCCCCCCATACTCTGATTATAAGAGCGTTTCTGGCCGCTCTAAATACCAAATCCCAAGCCTGTATAACAAATTATTAAGCTTGCTCAGGGTGCAGCTGCGTATCCGTTGTTCGTCAGCACAATATCATCAACCTCTACCGCAAGATGACCCGTGCCCCCGTCCGCAATATTCCCCAATTCGAATGAAATCCGGCCGATGGATGTGCTGTCTCCTGTAACGTCAAATTCAAGGGTGTACTCCGTATAGTCCGTACCAAGATCAACGATTTTACTTGCATACCCGTGCCAGGTGTAGTTGTTCGCCACATCCAGCCAGCCGATACTGATGTTCATTTTGCGCGATGCATCCGACTTTGCTTTAAAAGTGAGGGTATAATGATTCCCTTCGTTGTAGGCCACACCCTCGTAATACACCTGCCGGTCCCAGCTGTTCGCTCCTGTAGAGCCGACCTGCATCCGCAGCGCCCCGTTGACATTGTCAATCGATAACTCTCCGCTGTCGGAGGAATAGGAGCTCCAGCCCTGGATCGGAGCTGAGAAATCTCCATTCGGGATCAGATTTTCGCCATATGCTTCTCCGGCGATCACCGGATTTACCTGAAGGAGGGAAATATTGCTCAGCGAGACAGTATGTGCACCAAGGAGCTCTGTTATCTTGCCAAGACTGAATTGAAGCACGGCGGCGGCATCGCTTTCCGGAGCGGTGAAATAATATTCGAAGTGTCCGCCAGCCTCAGTCAGACTGGCTGTCTCATTCGCATACGCCGTCCAATTATTGTCCGAAGAGCCGTCATGCTGGACCAGTACCCGGATCAGCCTTGCCATTGAAGCTTCCGCATCGAAGCGGAGCAGGTACTTTTTGCCCTTTTCCACCGGAATTGCGCCTTGTTTGACCTGTACATTCCATTCCTCGTCGCCGCTGCCGCCAAGCGCCACCTGAAGTACGCCATTCCCGGCAGTCATTGCCGTATTCTTCACAGGATCATTATCTACCCAGTCTTTCTTGAACAGTGTCCAGCCTTCGGTCGAATCGTCCTTGAAGCCGCCATTCACCACCATCTCACGGGAAAGATCCAGCCAGGCCAGATTGTAGCCGCTGCCGCCGAGACGGAAATAATAGGTTCCGGCAGGCAAATCCAGCGGTGCCCCGATGACTGCGCGGTAGCTTTGAAGTCCGCCTGTATCCCCGACTGCAGTCTTGTAGACGTCTGCCGTCACCACACTGCGCTTGGCCGCATCCAGTACGGTCAGTTCAAGTTCGGAATCCGCCTGTACACTGGAAACGCGGGCTACCGGAACAATGCTTGCCCCCTGAGGAAGCATCACTTTGTATTCTGCGTAATCGCCTTTGTCCATACTGGTGACATCCTTGCCGCCCTCACCGCTTGGCAGCAAAAGGATTCCCGATGCGCCGGAATACTGGTCTCCCCGGAGATGCAGATAGCCGTTCAATACAGGCGGGTCAGCCATACGGACCAGACGCACATTATCAATCTCCGGCTGACCGATGGACTTGCCTAGAAGAAACGATAGTGTACCTTCAGAGGCAGCTGAACCGGATAGTGATATTTCTGCTGTATAGTGCTTCCATTCCGGCGTCAGCGCGAATGTTGATCCGTCAGGGTAGGTGCTGTCTCCCCCGCCAGCCTCAAGCTTTATGCCAAGGGTGTCAGACTGATCAGACCTGGCATCAAAGCTCAGCTGATAGACTCCGCCTGCAGACAGTGGCAGACCTGCCTGAGTGAGTGTCACATCATCCGCCGATTCTCCCGGGTGCTGGACCACCGCCTGGAAAATCCGTTTCATAAGCGGCAGCTCCAGTGTGCTGGTCACCTTGGCTTCAGCCGCAGCTTCCGATTCCGGCTTAACCGTAAAGCTCCAATAGCCCAGCCTGTCTTTCCCCAGCTCAAACCCTCCATTGTACACGAGGTTTCCGTCTGTAAGCGGAGTGCGGACTACAGGCAGAGGCTCTGTCTCGGCAACCCGGACGTTGGCAAAATAGGCCGTTGTATCATTCAGACCGAGATTGAACTCAAACCGGACATTGTTGTCAGTGGCCTGCATCATATTAAAGCTGTATTCGAATGACTGCCAATCCGGGGTAAGCTGGAAGTTCCTCTCCTTGGAGTACGCTGTCCATCCCCCGCCGAATTCAGTCAGCTTACTCATCACCGGGCGGACCGCATCCGCTTTGGCGTCGAAGGTTACCTTATAGGCTTTTCCCTTCTCCAGAATAAGCGGCATTTGGGTGAGCTGAACGGAATAATTCTGGGTTCCGGCCTCATTCAAGGAGACCTTTACAGCCTTACCCTTATCCTTGTCATCAATGACGGCGGTTGTTCCGGCCCCCCCGGCATTCGTAATAAGCTGCCAAAATTCCGGCAGACCCTGGGCTGCACCGCCCTTGAAATCTCCGTTGTAAATCTGGTTGCCGTCAGCAAGCGCAGGACGCTGCGGAGCCGCACCTTCAGATTTTTCCGGCCGCTGGCCTGTTACATCAGGCCATTGATCCAGATTTTTATACTTATAGACCCGTACATAATCGACATACATCGTATCCGAACGGAAGTCAGCGGCCGGGTCGCCCGGCCAATCGCCGCCGACTGCCAGATTGAGAATCATGTAGAACGGACGGTCAAACGGTGCTGGATACGTATAGTAATCCGGTTGGCCTTCTGCCTTGGTCCCCCAGTCGCTCGTTTCAAAATACAGGTTGCCGTCCACATAATAGCGGATCAGACCCGGGAGCCATTCAAGTGTAAAGTCATGATAATCGTCAGCAAATGTTGTACCTTCCGGCAAAACATAGGTCTTGGATTGGGAGATATGCGGAATGTCGTAATGAAGAGAACCATGTACAGTTCTCGGATACAGATCCGCTTTTTCCGTATCTCCGGCCACCGGCCCTGTCAGCTCCATAATGTCCATCTCGCCGCTTCCCGGCCAAGGACCGTATTGCTTCTCTTCGTCCGTCGGCATCATCCAGATCGCCGGCCACATCCCCTGCTGAATCGGCAGCTTAGCGCGCACGGTAAATTTACCGTAAGTCCAGTCCCCCTTCATCTTTGAGGTCAGCTTGCCGGAAGTATACTCTTTCCCGCCGTAAGCTTCCTTCCGGGCTTCGAGTGCCAGTACGCTATTGCCGCTCTCGGTTTCGAGCGAAACGTTATCCGGATGATAATATTCCAGTTCATTGTTATATACAGTACCTGTATCCTGGATATTCCACTTAGCCTCGTCAATCTGCTTTCCTTCGAACTCGTCATTCCAGACCATTTCCCACTGCTCCTCATCCGTAGACGGCGCAGATGTCGCTGTCGCAGATGGGGCAGGGGTAGACGAAGCCGCCGGTGTCGGGCCGGGTGAAGCTGCAGGCGTTGGCGTTGGTATTGGTGCCGCTCCAGCTCCGTCCGCTGCTTGGGTTGCCGGAGCACTGGCCTGTGCAGAGGCTCCACCCCCGCTCAGGTTCCGCAGCGTCTCTCCGGATTTCAGCTCCGTCCCGTTCATAAGCACCTTGCCGGCGCTTATCTCCAGCAAGCCAATTTGTCCCAGATTTATAATGGTTGAACCGGCAGCTCCGGCATCAACGATGAGAACCTCGGCCCGTGACCCGGCATCAATCTCTACCCGACTCTGCTTGGCCAATTCGATCCTGGCAGCCGTGCTTCCGTCTTCCAGCCGGAGCCGTACCGCTGTTTGGGGCTTGTCAACTACCGTCCGGTTCAGGGCGGATTGACGGAAGACCACCGAATGTTCACCGCCTCCGGAAATAAAAGTGTTGCCCTTCACTTTCATCCCGGTGAATGAAGCTTCCCCTTCTCCTGTTCCGGCGGTCACATAGAGATTTCCGTTAACAGCTCCACCCTGGATGTGCACATCCGGCCGGTTCACAATAACATTGCCAGACACAGTACCCAGTGGATAATCCCCCCGCGCCGGACTGATCCATCCGATCATCCGGCTCAGCAGAACGGTCAGTTCGCCCCGTGTCATGAGAGACTCAGGCTTCAGCTTTCCGGCCAGATCGCCTTGTACGTAGCCGGAGACAAGCATTGCACTTACAGCTTCCCGTGCATAGCCGCTGACAGCTGCCCCGTCTGCCTGCGCATTCAGCGCATCTTGAGAAGTACTTTCCAGCCGGAAAGCACGGGCCAGCATGGTCATTGCATCCTCACGCCGGACTGCTGCACCCGGCTGAAACTGCCCGTTCCCGTAGCCTTTGATAACACCAGCTTCATTTACCTTGCTTACATCGCTGGCATACCAGGAAGAAGCGCTTACATCATTGAAATTGACAATGCCTGGTGCAGTGTAACGGAATACCCGGCTGAGAATGACTGCCAGCTCGGCCCGGGAGACTGCGCGGTCCGGTTCAAATCTGCCGGTTGCTTCCCCCTGCAGAATCCCTGCAGCTGCCAGTCTCTCCGCTGCTGACGCTGCCCAATGCTGGTTCATATCAGTGAAAGTCGGCATTTGGGCTGCTTCTGATACAGGCGATTCCGGAACGGCCGCGTTTGCCAGGCCCGTATTTCCCGGAAGCTGAACGCCTGACAGCAGCATAACAGCAACCAATACCCTGTTTAGTACTTTGCGGTACATTTAAAATTCCTCCCATATGTAGAATTTTGCAAAATCCCGGCATACCCTCCGGTCGATTTCAGTATAGAGTCCTCATCCGGCATCGAACATACCAATTCCTTAACGGGGATAACAAAGTTTCAACTTTAAAAAAACAAAAAGACCCTATTTCCGTATGGCTGTAAAAAGCCATACGGAAATAGGGTCCGGTAAATCTATTCAACTATTCCAAAACGTACGTTATGCAGCTAAATGATCAAGAGGATGCGTGGATTTGCGGGAAATCCTGAGCAATTTCTTCGCCTGAGAACAGATCGTCAAGCGAGCTGAGCGTGCCGTCTTCTTCAACCTGATAAACCGACATTTTTTCACCATTGACCGTTAATTCAATAAAACAGCCCCAGCAATAGAACTGGTGTGAACCGATCTTGCCGATATCCTTGGAGTTGCAGTTTGGACACTTCATATAATACATTCCACCTATCCGTTAACAATATTAATGGCTTTCTGTAGCCGTTCTTCGCTCATCGCGGGAACCAGTACGGCATTCTCCCCGATGGACATCTCTTCAGAACAAGGCAGCCATTTGCGGCCTTCTATCAAATCCGTTACAAGCCCGTCACTGATTTCCAGCGCTACTATTGTGTTTCCCAACTTTTGGTCAAAATAAACATCCGATATTCGTCCCAGGTTACTCCCTGATGTAGTCAGCACCTGAAGATCCTTCAGTTTGTTCTTTCCCAAAAGAAAAGTATATGGTATATGGTCAGTGTCGGCCTTAACAATCGACTCTTTATTGCGAATCATGATAGCATCTTCGCCATATGCGACAATATCTTCCCATGCCACAACTTTCACATGACTGGAAAAAAAAGTTTTGCTTTCCAGTTCAATACCCGTAATATTCCATTTTGAATCGAGAACACAATCGACAAGCTTGCCAACCTCGTTCCCCTCTTCAACTTCATATACAGTGAGGCCAATCAAATCCTGAAGTTTCACTGCCAAGGCCTCCTTTTATGTACCAAAACAGCGTAGAGCTAAAGCAGACCCTAGCCCTATTTACGCAGCCGTTTCAGAATGGTTTCAACTTTTTGGGCAACGTACTCCATTTCTTCCTTAGTATTACCCAAACCAGTGCTAAATCGAATCGCTGAGCGCAAAAGTTCTGACGGAAGCTTCATAGCCTGCAGCACATGTGAGATTTCCAGTGATCCGGACGTGCAGGCCGAGCCGCTGGCGGCGGCGATCCGTTCCATATCAAGATTCATCAGCATCACATCTGTGTCCGCTCCGGGGAAGCTGACGTTCAGAATGCCCGGCAAAAAATGCTGCGGGTTGCCGTTGACGGCATATCCGCCTTGTCCCACACGCTTTTCAAGCTCTGTCAGCAGTGTGCCACGCAGCTCCAGGGCATGTTCCCGCCGCTGCTCCAGCCCCTTGGCTGCCAGTTCTACCGCCTTGGCAAAGCCGGCTGCACCTGCCAGGCTCTCTGTTCCGGCACGTCTGCCCCGTTCCTGCAGCCCGCCGTGCTGCCTTGGATGCAGAGGAGCACCACGCCGGACATAGAGTCCGCCGATGCCCTGCGGCCCGTTGATTTTATGTGCGCTAAAGCTCATATAATCCACCGGCAGCTCGCGCAGCGTAATCGGTACCATACCAAGGGCTTGTACAGCATCAACGTGGAACAGGACTCCCCGTTCAGCTGCCAGCCTGCCGATTTCCTCAATCGGCTGAACCGTTCCAACCTCATTATTGGCAAACATCACACTAATTAGTACCGTGTCATCCCTCAGGGCTGCCTCAACATCAGAAACAGACACCCTTCCTGTGGGATCTGACGGGAGATAGGTGATGGAATAGCCCTGCCGCTCCAGTTCCTCGCAGGTATGCAGGACAGCATGATGTTCAATCGCAGTAGTAATGATATGTTTACCTTTGTGCACAGTGGCGGCAGCAGCACCCAGCAGCGCCAGGTTGTCGCTTTCTGTGCCGCCGCTGGTAAATACCCATTCATCCGGCGCACAGCCCAAAAAGCCCGCGATCGTATCGCGCGCGCCGTTAACAATTCTTTTGGCGGACCGTCCGGAATGATGCACGCTGGACGCGTTGCCGTATTCTTCAGTCAGCATATGGTATATGACCTTGGCCACCTCCGGATGAACCGGGGTTGAGGCGGCATGGTCCAAATAGATGGATTTCATATTTGTTTCTCCGCTTCTTGAGATTAAAATTCAGGATTTCCTAAGGCTTCTCGATTATACTGCTGAATGCGGTCTTTTACCACCCGCCAAAGAACACAATGTTGTAACATATACAGCAGCGGTCAGCCATGCTTCATGCTATTGCATCTGCAGTCCCTCTCTGCTGAATAGAATTGCGCTGTTTCGTCCATTTTATGATGTAAAAGACTGTACGGGCAGGAGCTTACCAGAATCATAGGACGTATTCCCTCCCTTAACTTCACGTATGTCCGCAGCATGAATTATAATAACAAATAGTTTCGTCGTAAATACAGGAGGTGCTTTGAGCATGTGCGGAAGATATACGATTACTGTAAGCCTGGACGAATTAATGCTGAGGTATTTTATAGAGGGTACACCGCTGGTCAACTACACCCCCAAGTATAATGCCGCTCCGGTGCAGCAGATTCCGGCAGTCATCCATGACGGGACCCGCAACCGGCTGGGTGAGCTGCGCTGGGGCCTGGTCCCCTCCTGGTCCAGGGATGACAAAGGCGGCAGCACAAGGATCAATGCCCGCGCTGAAACGCTGCTTGAGAAGGCCTCCTTTAAGGGGCTCATCCGTTCGCGGCGCTGTATCATTCCTGCAGACGGCTTTTATGAATGGAAGCAGGGTCCGGACGGTAAGCGCCCTATGCGGATCGTGCTGCCGGAACGCCGGATATTTTCACTGGCCGGATTGTATGATATCCGGGTTGATGAGGAAGGAAACAGGCTGAGCACTTGCACAATCATTACCACAGAACCCAACAGCCTGATGGCAGACATTCATAACCGGATGCCCGTGATCCTTACCCCTGAAGCCGAGACACAGTGGCTCGACCGCAGCAACGAGGATATCCCGTCTCTGCTCCGGCTGCTCCAGCCTTATGATAGCTCACAGATGCGCGCTTATCCGGTATCAGCAGCTGTAGGCAATGTACGAAATGACTATCCGGAGCTTATTAAGGAAGCCTGAAACCTTTAAATTTTAATGGTGCTCTTCTGGAGAGTTTCCCTTTTTTCGCATTATGCCCTACACTACATAAGAAGGAGGTATGACTTCCGGGTCATACGCCAGTACTGATGCCTGCAAATTCTCTCCGTAGAGAAATATTACAACTTTGTCAAATATCATATTTTGCGTGTAAACTGCAGGCCGTTGGTTTAATAAAGCACATAGTATTTTAAACAGCACACAGTAAGAGGAGACCATATTTTGCAAACTTCAAAACTTCAACAAGCGATCGCTGAGGGTGCTCTGCTCGAGATCCATCTGATCAGCGGTGAAACGTATAGAGGCACAGGTGAAAAAGGCTATTCGGCAGACTCCTTTGAGTTCAAAACAGACAAGGGCTTATTAACCCTGCCGTTCTGGACCGTTAAGCGCTACAAAAGATTATAATCCGCATCCATCCCTGCAATCCTCCCGCTCCCCCACCATCATCTTTCTCCATCCGAAATCCGGTATCTCCCAACCTTCAGCGGACCCAAGTAGAAACGGCTTCGCCGTTCTTAAAAAGGCGGCAACCGTTTCTGCGGGAAATATCAGACCTGTATAGATCTGCAAGTTTATACTTTCTGATATTTAAAAAAAGACCCCGCCGGCAACCGGCAGGGTTTCAAGAGGGACATGAACAAACATTACATACTTTTGGGGATAGGCTAACTTTACCACCGGTTTGTTCACTGAGTGTCAGGCCCAGGTAAGAAGAACGTAAACTCTATCAGGCAAAACTAGCTTAACTCTGATGAAATAATGCTGAGGCTCTGCTTAATGTGCGCCGTCTTTTTTCTTTGTGGGCTGCCTCGCCGTGCCCAGTGTCGTTCCCTGCGGAAAAGCTCTGAACCGACTCTTGGGGATGCCGATCTGCTGTGAGGTATAAATCCCGCTGTGTCCGGAAAATAAATAGCTTACCAGACAGGCGATAAAGAAGTACACCGCCCCTTCTCCACCGAATAATTCTATCCCCATCAAGAAACAGGCGACCGGCGTATTGGCGGCACCGCAGAACACGGCAATAAAGCCGAGTCCGGCCAGGAAAGGAGCGTATAGATGCAGCATTTCTGCTAAGGCATGCCCTAAAGTAGCGCCAATGGCAAACAAAGGAGTAACCTCCCCGCCCTGAAAGCCGGCTCCAAGCGTAAGCGAAGTGAACACCAGCTTACCCAGAAAGGCAAATGGTGCGACCTCTCCGGTAAAGGAAGACTCTATCAGAGGCAGCCCAAGTCCAAGGTAATCCCTCGTTCCCAGTACATATACAAGAATGATGACCACTACACCGCCCACGGCGGTTTTAAGCACCGGATTACGGAACAGACGGGTATACCCGCGTTTCAGAGCATGAGTCAGCTCACTAAACAGTGTACTGGTCAGCCCGAACAGCACCGAAGCCAGCACAACCTTGAGCAGCACAGGCATAGTGAGTGCAGGAATCTCCCCTATCGGATAATGCACATGGGTAATGCCCCAGAAGGAAGCTGCAGTAAGGTTGCCGACAAAGCTGGCTATAAAAGCGGGAATAAGCGCTTCATGGCTGATCAGCCCGATGGCAAGCACCTCCAGTCCGAACACGGTTCCGGCCAAAGGCGTTCCAAAAATGGAGCCGAATCCCCCGCTGATCCCGCATATAAGCAGAATTCTCCGGTCAACGGGCTTTACTCTTAGCATCCGTCCAAACCACTCCGCCAGGCTTCCCCCCATTTGTACGGCCGTTCCCTCACGGCCTGCCGATCCGCCGAACAGATGGGTAATCAATGTTCCGAATAATACCAGAGGCGCCATTCTGAGCGGTACGGCTTCACTGTCTGTCTGAATCTGTTCCAGAATCAGATTATTCCCTTTTGAACTGCTGCCCCCATACCTGGAATAAAGATAGCTGACCAGTGCCCCTCCCAGCGGAAGCAGAAACAGCAGCCACGAATTGGCCACCCTGACCCCGGTCACGTAGTCCAGGCTTTTCAGAAAAAAAGCGGATGCAGTGCCGGCAAGCACCCCCACTCCGCTGCCGAGCACAATCCATTTCAGCAGGGTGCCCCAAGCTGCGGCAAACCACCATTTTTCAATAATATCAGTTCCTTTTTGTCTCCACGGTGCCATCGTCGTTCTTCCCTTCACATATGAAGTTGTACATAAAAAATAGACTCCTACCAGGAACACGCTCACTGGTAGGAGTCATTAGCCTTTCGGCAGTTAATGGCGAACTCCATCGCCCTTATTATCGTATCTTATTCTAATGTTTTGGTGGAGAAACGTCAATGCAAAGAGCTACGGGTTCCTTCCAAAGGCCGGTTCCTAGATGTAAAACATGTAGTTATCGGCTTTACTCTCTTCTTTATAATTAATCAGATCGGACAAGGTAGTGGAGTCCAGCACATCGGCGATGCTGTCGCGGATGCGCAGCCAGAGATCGCGCTTGGCCGGGTCGTCCTCTTCGGTGAAATCAACCGGCGAGATCGGGCCTTCCAGTACACGGATGATATCGCCGGCAGTAATGGTAGAAGAATCACGGGACAGAATATATCCGCCGTAAGCTCCGCGGATGCTCTTTACGAGTCCGGCATTGCGCAGCGGGGCAATCAGCTGCTCCAGATAATGCTCGGACAATCCGTTTTTTTCGGCAATGCTTTTCAGGGAGGTTGGACCCTCGCCGAATTTCAGGGCAAGCTCCATCATAATAGTTAATCCGTAACGTCCTTTTGTAGATATTTTCAAAGGGGCACCTCTTTCGGTTTAATTGCTGCAGTTGTAGTTCACAATAAGCTAAGTAGACATTATGAGAAATGTCATATCAACGTATTCCGATGTTTGCTCTATGCTTATGTTATCATATCTGCGGACACATTTGCAGCGTTTAAGTCATTTTTTTGGTGAAATGTTCGCCGGTGGTGGACAAATTGTCAAAATCTCCGCTGGTTCTGTAGCAAATTCCCTAGTCCACAGGCAGTTTACAGTAGACAGGTATGTTATAATACGAAATGAGCCGGGTGTTCAGTTCAGATAACCGGTATTTTGTGCATAGAAAATGGTGATGGGAATGACAAAGGCAAAACAGGATACCCGCGTCGTCGTCGGCATGTCCGGGGGAGTCGATTCCTCCGTTACGGCGCTTCTGCTCAAGCAGCAGGGTTACGATGTCATCGGTATCTTTATGAAGAACTGGGACGATACAGACGAATTCGGAGTGTGTACTGCCGAGACCGACGCCGAGGATGTGCGCCGCGTTTGTGAGCAGATTGATATTCCTTACTATACCGTTAATTTCGAAAAGGAATACTTTGATAAAGTCTTTTCCTATTTCCTCGATGAATATAAGGCAGGCCGTACACCTAATCCGGATGTCATGTGCAACCGGGAGATCAAGTTCGGGGAATTCCTGAACAAGGCGCTTCAGCTCGGGGCAGATTATGTTGCCACCGGCCATTATGCCCGTGTGGTTGAAGAAGACGGGGTGTTCAAGCTGCTGCGCGGCGTGGACAACAACAAGGATCAGACCTACTTCCTGAATGCCCTGAATCAGAGCCAGCTGTCGAAGGCCATGTTCCCGATCGGCCATCTGCCTAAGCCGGAAGTGCGGAGAATTGCTGAAGAGGCCGGCCTGTATACCGCGAAGAAAAAAGACAGCACCGGCGTATGCTTCATCGGCGAACGTAACTTCCGTGAATTCCTCAGCCAGTACCTGCCGGCACAGTCCGGGGATATGGTTGATATTTCCACCGGCGAAGTGAAGGGCCGGCATGACGGCCTGATGTACTACACGCTGGGACAGCGTCAGGGTCTGGGAATCGGCGGCTCCGGTAACGGTGAACCCTGGTTCGTTGCCGAAAAGGATCTGGAGAAGAATATTCTCTATGTTGTACAGGGGGACAAGCACCATAGCCTGTATTCCAACAGCCTGATTGCCTCCGGCGTGAACTGGATTGACGGCCGGACGCTTGCGCCTGGCGATGCACCGCTGAAATGTACCGCCAAGTTCCGCTACCGCCAGCCTGACCAGGGCGTTACGCTTACTGCCCTTGAAGACGGCAGCCTGAATGTCCTGTTCGATATGCCGCAGAAGGCCATCACACCGGGACAGGCCGTAGTCTTCTACCAGGGCGAGCAATGCCTGGGCGGCGGAACCATCGAAGCGGCGCAGAAGGTTGTGCCGCAGCCGCAGGGATAACAAGAGCGCGGGTTAAGCCTTATTGAAAAGCTTGGCCGCCCCGCTCAGCACCAGCTACACTCCCAATTCTTACTCTCTGCCCTATCAAAAAACACCCTTCGGCTGATGAAGCCGAAGGGTGTTTTGCTGTTAAATCTTCTTTACGAAGCTTATTAAAGCAATTGCTTATTGTGCCGCAATTCCTTTATCAGCGGACAAAGCCAGCTCGTTCAGATATATTCCTGATCCATCATTGATTGCATAGTTCAGGACACGGTTATTAACCGGCACAACAATCGCACGGTACAGGGTAGGGAATACAGGGATTTCTTCAACCATCAGCTGCTGCCACTCATTGTAGATTTCTTTACGTTTCTCTACATCAAAGGCTTCCGCAGAAATGCCTGCTTCCATCAGACGGTCATTCTCATCACTCTGGTAACGAGGGAAGTTATAAATGGCATCATGTCCGTACAAGCCTTGCGGATTAACGTCGATACCTACAGACCATGCACCCTGGTAGACGTCAACGCTCGGATCATCCTCACCGTTGGAGCCAACACGGTCATAGAAGGTGTTGAATTCAACCATCTCCAGTGTTACGTTAAGGCCAATTGCTTTCCAGGACTGTACATAGTATTGAGCCAGCGGTTCAGCCACATCCGAACCAGTCATCGAGATAAAGTTGATGGTCAGCGGTGTGCCGTCCGGGTTTGTACGGAATTCGCCGTTCATCTTGAAGCCCGCATCCTCCAGCGTCTTTTTCGCTGCTTCCGGATCATAAGCTACGCCCGGATTGCTGTCATCATGGAATTCGGGATGGGATGGAGGAATTAGTGTAGTAGCGTTCCAACGCAGACCATGGTAGAATTTTTGCCCCACTGCATTATTATCTACTGCCTGCCACATGGCTTTGCGTAAAGCTACATTTGCCATTTTTGCCTTAGGATCCGGAACAACGACAGCATTTGTCGCATCCCATTTCCCGAGCTTGAAGCCGATATAAGTATAAGCCTGATCTACCATGCCCAAGTATTCAACGTTCGACAGGCCGGAGTTATCCGGGAACTGATCAATCGGGAAGCTGTCTACCATGTCAATATTGCCCGCTTTAAGCTCCTGTACCACTGTAGTTGGGGCAACTACCTTCAGCACTACACCATCCAGCTTCGGTGCTCCGCGCCAGTAGTCTTCGTTCTTCACGAATACAACCGATTCACCAGGTACGATGCTTTGCACTTTGAATGGGCCGAAACCAATTGGATTCTGGCGGACTTCAGGGGAAGCCGAAATCTTGGCAACATCCATGCCGCCAAAGATATGCTTAGCCAGCGGATAGATCCAGATACCGCCTGTCAACAGGGACGGGGTGGACTTAATATAAGTAACCTGCAGTTGTTTTTCGCTCAGCACTTTGATACCGGAAATGGTCTTAGCAGTGCCGGCATGGTATGCCTCCATCCCTTCAACATTCGTGAAGTCAGAACCATAACGCGGGCCGTCATAAGCCGGATTACCGATAACTTCGTAAGCAAACGCCCAGTCTTCAGCCGTTACAGGCTTGCCGTCATGCCAGTTTACATTATCACGGATCGTGAAAGTGAAGGTACGTCCATCTTCGGAAACTTCATACGTGGCAGCACCGTCATTAGTAAATACATAGTCTTTGTCCCAAGTTAACAAACCTTCGTCGAACCATTGCAGAACTTTAGAATCGGGATTGCCGGAATAGAAGGTATAGTTGAGTGTACCTTCAAAAGGAGTATCTGAAACAAGTCCGTAATTGAGCGTGCCGCCTTCAATGGCTTCACCCTGGTTTGTCTTCTGCGGGCTGAAGTCTTCGATTGAATAAAGTCCGTCTTCTGCTGCAGGAGCTGTTGTTGGAGCAGCAGTAGCAGCAGCAGCATCCGTAGCTGCGGCTGTGGCTGAAGGCTCAGCCGCTTCATTGTTGCCTGATCCGCAGGCAGTAACGGCAAGTGACAGCACAAGCAGCAGACTGACTAGCATTGTCTTTCCGGTTTTTCTTTTTCTCATACTTGTTTCTTCCTCCCTTATTATCCTCTTCTTTGTCTTGCGTCCGTCGCACGCTTCAGCGCCTGACCGACATTATTTATACTCAACATCAACACCAAAATCAGCAGTGATGCGGGTAACCATATCCACCATCTGGACTCCAGAGTCTGCGGGTTTCGGGCATAGCTGACCAGTGTACCCAGACTCGGCGTACTTTCAGGAAATCCGAAACCAAGGAAGGACAAACCTGACTCAAGTCCAATGTTAGCTGCAAGGTTCAGGGTCATTGTTACGATGATGATCGAACTCAGGTTCGGCATCACCTGCTTGAAGATAATCTTGAGATGAGAGGAGCCGAGTGTCCGGGATGCCTGGACATATTCCAGCTCTTTTTCCTGCAGTGTCTTGGAGCGGATCAGCCTGGCGATCCCCATCCACAGGAAGGCTGTCATGATAAGTGAAAAGGTCAAGGTATTGTATTTCGGAACCGCCGTTACAAAAGCAATGACCATCATCAGCATCGGCAGAATCATAAAGAAGTCAACCAGACGCATAAACAGGTTATCAATGACACCGCCGAAGTAACCTGACACCAGTCCAACCAGAATTCCGATGGCCCCCGTCATAACGGTGACCATGATACCAATGCTCAGCGAGTTCCGGGTGCCGATGATGAGCTGACCGAATACATCCCGGCCGCCGTAATCGGTACCCAGCCAGAATCTGGCTGAAGGCTTTTCATAGAGTGCAAATAAATCAACAGTTACAATCTCCTTCTGATCAAGGAATAAAGCAGTGCCGAATACTCCAAGGATGACGACTGCCAGGAAGATCAGGGAGATTAAGGCAAGCTTGTCTTTAATAATTTCCTGCCAGAGAATACTCCAGCCGGAGGGGCTCTTATCAATATTGTGCGGGAGCGGCAGCTCAGTGCCTGATTTTGCCATTACATTCACCTCAATAAAGTTCTGGTCATTATTTAATCCGGATACGGGGATCAACAATGCTTAATATTATGTCGGACAGCAGGGAGCCGATGATGGTGGCAATCCCATACAGCAGCACCAGTGCTGTCACCACGGTGAAATCGCGGATCACAATCGAGCCCAGAAACAGCTGGCCCATGCCGGGGTAACTGAAGATGCTCTCTACAAAGATGGTTCCTCCGATGAGGCCTGTCAGCTCATACCCGAAAAAGGCGGCAATCGGCAGCAGGGAGTTGCGCAGAATATGACGGTTATAAACCCGTGATTCTGAGGCTCCTTTTGCTCTGGCGGTAAGAATAAAGTCCTTCTGCTTCATATCGATAATCTCATTACGCAGATACTGGACTGTACCTACGGTTGTAATTAAGGCGATGGATAAAGCCGGCAGCAGCATATGATAGAGCTTGCTGAGCAAATAGCTGAAGGTTCCAGGAACTTCACCCGGCGCAACACTGCCTCCGGTCGGAAACCAGGAAAAGTAGAAGCCGAACATCCAGAGCATCAGCAGTGCTACAATAAACAGCGGAGCAGCAAAACCGACGTAGGTGTAACCGGTAATCAGCCGGTCGCCCCATGTATCATTGAAGCGCCCGCTGATAATACCAAGCGGAATGGCTATTAGATAGGTAAGCACCAGTGTGACAAGCGACAGCCAGACTGTATTCATCAGGCGCTGGCCGATCAGCTCGGTCACTGGCATCTTGAAATTGAAGGATTGGCCCAGATCTCCCTGTACGGCATTGCTGATCCAGTTCCAGTACTGTATATACCACGGGTCATTCAGCCCCAGTCTTTCCCTCATTGCTTCAATAGCCGCAGGATCGATGTTCGGATCAAGCATACCTGTGAGCGCATCTCCCGGCATCGCTTTGGCCATCAGAAATACCAGTATACTTAACAGGAATACCTGCGGAATCATAATTAATAATCGTCGTACAATAATCTTCCACATACGTCTCAACCTTTCTCGGGCATAGCCACCCTATGGGTATCGGAAATGGATCGTAACGGGTAAGCCAGGCCGTCACCGTCGAAATAGCTCCGGTAGGCATGTTCGTAATCCTCACTTACGGACCGGCGGAAATTGCTCCGCTCCTCACGCTGCAAGGGATCAATATCCGGGATCGCTGCAATGAGCCGCTTGGTATAAATGTGCTGAGGATTGTCAAAAATATCCTTGGGAACCCCTTCTTCAACATGCCTTCCCTTGTACATAATGCCGATACGGTCACACATATGCCGGATAATTCCGAGATCATGGCTGATAAACAGATACGTCAGATTCAATTCCTTCTGGATATCCCGCAAAAAATTGAGGACCTGCGCCTGGACCGATACATCCAGTGCAGAGACCGGCTCATCGGCAATGATCAGCTTGGGCTTCAGGGCAATCGCCCGGGCAATTCCGATCCGCTGGCGCTGGCCGCCGGAAAATTCATGCGGGTATTTATAAATATTGTCCGGACTCAGGCCAACCTGCTCCAGCAGTTCCTGAACCCTCCGTTTCTCCTCCTGCGGAGACTGCTTTTCAAAATTCCGCAGCGGCTCGGATATGATATCCAGTACACGTTTTTTGGGATTGAGCGAGGAATAGGGATCCTGAAAAATCATCTGAACTTCACGGCGGACACTATTCTGCTTGCGTGCCCCTCTTGAAGCCAGGTCGATCCCCTCGAAAAGAACGTTTCCCCCCGTTATTTGATTCAGGCCGATAATAGCCCGGCCGGTTGTGGTTTTGCCGGAACCGGATTCACCGACAAGACCATAGGTCTGGCCGGCCTCTATGGTAAGGTTGACACGGTCAACCGCCTTAACCTCGCCAACCTGGCGGCTGAACAGCCCGCCCCTGATCGGAAAGTGAACCTGCAGATCTCTAACCTCAAGCAATGCCATCGGTGCCAGCCTCCTCCGCGCTCTCCGGGAAATGAAAATGTTTGTAGCAGGTGCAGCGGACAAAGTGGCCCGGAGCAATTTCGTGAAGCTGCGGATTGTCCTCATGTGCGGAGGCATCAATCCAGGGCGTTCTTGCAGCAAACCGGCAGCCAGTGCGCGGCAGGTTTTTGAGCGAAGGCACAATCCCCTGAATAACGTGCAGCCTTGACTTCACTTCTTTTACAGTAGGAATGGAATTAAACAAGGATCTTGTGTACGGATGCTGCGGATTAGAGGTCAGGGTGTAAATATCGGCAATTTCGACAATTTGGCCTGCATACATAACGGCTACACGGTCTGCCATTTCGCTGACAACCCCGAGATCGTGGGTAATCAGAATAATGCCTGCCCGCATATCATTTTTCAGCTTTCTGAGCAGTTCCAGAATCTGCAGCTGAATCGTCACGTCAAGTGCTGTCGTCGGTTCATCTGCAAGGAGCAGCTGCGGTCCGTTCGCAATGGCAATTGCAATAATAACCCGCTGGCGCATGCCGCCGGATAATTCGTACGGATATTGATGGTATGTATGTTCAGGGCGGGGGATGCCCACTTTTGCCAACAGATCAAGAACTTTTTCTTTTCTTTGTTTTTTGGAGAGGGTGGTATCATGAAGGAGCAGTACTTCTTCGATCTGACTGCCTATAATCATCAGCGGATTTAGTGCAGCTAAAGGGTCCTGAAAAATCATCGACATTTCTTTGCCGCGGACCTTATTCAGCATGCCGGGGGACATTTGGACAATATCCTGGCCTTTGTAATTCACTTTACCTTCGATCCTTGCTTTGGTGTGCAGTCCCATAATGGAGAAGGCGAGCGCACTCTTGCCTGAACCTGATTCTCCGACGATAGCCAGAATCTCATTTTTCTTTACGGTGAGCGTCACATCATCAACTGCAGCATAGTACTGCCCTGCAATTTTGAAGGATGTCGTTAAATTCTCGATTTGCAGTAAGTCTTCACTCAAATTCATCACCCTAACACCAGGATTTTTTAGAAAGGGTATCCGTGTCATATACAGTAACCCTACCAACGAACTACACTTTAAATTTTAGGATTATTATGGAAGTAATCCCTGAATGTTAGAGTTTATTCTAATTGACTCATGGTAAATTATCAATGATTTTTCTATAAAAAAAGTTTTTCATGTCAATTAACATGACAAATACGACATTTTCCGACTATAATCGCCTATATTCTATTACCTTCTACGTAATACTTCGCAATTTCCATAGGTCTGTATATCAAAAAAAGCCGCTGCGTACAGCAGGAAAATGACTTCCTGCTGCACGCAGCGGCTCATATTTTTATAGGGAATCCTTACCTTGAGGCTACTATAATCCCCGGCGCAGCCCCTGATTATACCGGATCTTGGCTTCGTTGCCCTGCTCGGTTGCCTCATAAAACACCTTGCCGGCAATCTGCTTGGGCAGATATTCCTGCCGCACGTAGTGGCCCGGGTAATTATGAGGGTATTGGTACCCCTCATGTCCCAGCTTCACTGCACCCTTATAATGCGTATCACGCAAATGCAGCGGTACCTCTGCGGACTTCAGCTCTTCGATGGTATTCATGACGTTAGCGATTGCTACAACCACCGCATCGGATTTCGGACTTTCCACGGCGAACAGGATCGCCTGGGTCACATTCAGTCTCGCCTCCGGCCAGCCGTTGTTGCGGTACGCGTCCAGCGCACTGACCGCCTGGACCATGGCCTGCGGATTCGCCAGGCCGATATCCTCACTGCAGGCGGCGATCAGCCGGCGGATGAAGGTCATCGGGTCCATGCCGAGCTTCTCGACGGCATAGAGGAACCAGAACAGCGCGGCGTCACTGGAGCCGCGGATGCTCTTGTGGAAGGCCGACAGCACATCGTACTGGGTCGACTCGTCCGCCTTTACAATCGGCCGGCGGATGGATTCCTCCGCCACAGCCAGTGTAATGTGCACGCTGCCGTCCGGCTCCGGCGCTGTAGTCATTGCCGCCAGCTCCAGCGCATTGAGCGCCCGCCGAATGTCGCCGTTGGCCATCGCCGCAATGTGCAGCAGCGCGTCTTCATCAGCATGCAGCCGCATGAAGCCAAGCCCGCGCTCTTCATCGGCCAGTGCCCGCCGCATCGCTTCCATGCTGTGCCCGCTGGTCAAGGATTCCAGCTGGAACAGCGTGGAACGGCTCATAAGGGCCCCGTTCACATAGTGGAACGGGTTCTCTGTCGTTGCGCCGATAAAGATAATCGTGCCCTTCTCAACGGCGGGCAGCAGCGCATCCTGCCGGGAGCTGTTGAAACGGTGCACCTCATCCAGAAACAGAATCGTCTTCGTGCCGTACAGCGCCTTGTTGCTCTGGGCGCGGTCGATTACCTCCCGCACATCTTTGACAGAGGCTTCAACCGCATTCAGCCGCACGAATTCGCCTTGCGTATGATGGGAAATAATATGGGCCAGCGTTGTCTTGCCGCAGCCCGGAGGGCCATACAGCAGAATCGAGGAGACCTGATCCGCCTCGATCGCCCTGCGCAGCAGCTTGCCCGGCCCGACAATATGCTCCTGGCCGATATATTCATCAAGACTTTGCGGACGCATGCGGTCTGCGAGCAGACGGCCGCCTCCGGTATTGTCCCCGAGTGAGAATAAGTCCATAAGTCCACTTCCTTGCTCTTAACTTTCAGGCAAGACGCACCTGAATTCCTCTCCCTATCATACCACAAAACATAGAAAGAGCATGACCTCGCTACGTTAAGCGGGCGCCATGCTCTTAGTTCAAATTCCAGGCTAGCGGTTCATCGCAAGCCGCATTTTTGAAATAATCTTGCGGATGCTTTCCTCTGAGAGGTGGTATCTCTTCTGCAGCTCGTTCACCGAGCAGCCGCTGCTGTGACTGCAGAAAATCTCCTTGTTGCGGCTGGCAATCTCCTGCCGGGAGCCGCTGTTCTCACCCCATCTTACACGTTGCTCCGTCTTCTTCGGGATGTAGAGCAATTCACCTTGAATGTATCCCTGAAGCTCTTCGAGCAGGCCCGGGGGGAGCACATCCTTTCCATTTACATAACTCACGTTGTGTTTCCTCCTTCAACAGGTGTGTCCCTTTGCGTCCGTCAATTGCAGCATCTAAAGTAATAATCATTGCACCTGCCTCCTTTCTTCAGCTCATATTTGGTAAATACCGTAAGTTCATTATATAAAACCCTATGGTTAGCGTCTACATTCGTTCTCATTTTTATTTCCATCTCCCCTCTGAGGGGCGGACCTGCTGTCAGGTGTTTGTAAGAAGGAGGCCTCGCGGCCTCCCCGTAAACAGGATTTCCGTCTTAGACGGAAACCACCTCGTATACTGAAATCATTTCAATCAGCCTCCTTCCAGAAGTAATCTTGCCCGGCCGGACACTTATTATTAAGCCATAGCAGGTACCGGGTTACAAGTTCAAGAACAGTTATAATCGTTCTTCACCAGAAGCGGAAAAGGTTTTTTGCCGAGCTGCAGGATTATTGTTCAGCGGCTTCCGGCCAGCCGGAAACCGTTTCTTCCCCTGCTGTCTGCACATAGGCAGGCAGTTCACCGCTGTGCAGCAGCCACAATTCGTGCAGCGCACGGGTACAGCCGACATACATAAGCTTGGCATTCCAGGCGGCTGCTCCATAATGGCTGGTATCGGCATCCGCCAGGATGACTGCATCGAACTCCAGCCCCTTGGACAGATAGACCGGAAGTACCGACAGCCCGCCGTGATATTGTGTCATGCTGCCGTCAATGAGATGGAGATCCTCGAACCCGGCAGCCAGCGCTGCATACAGCTCCTCCGCTTCACGAAGGCTACGGGTCAGGACAGCCACGGTCCGGTATTCACGCCCGGAGAGCGCCTTAAGCGCTACACTGACTGCCTGAAGGCGCTGATCCGCTCCTGGAGCCGCCTCAGCGGCCTCGCCGCCGTAAGCGATCAGGCGGACCGGATTACCGCTGCGGAACACCGGTACGGCCAGCAGCGGGCTCTGAACGCCTGCTGAGAGAATGCCGTTAGCAAATTCAATGATCTCCATAGTTGAGCGGTAGCTTCGCGTCAGCGCGTGGTAGGCTGTATGCTCAGGCGCGAACAGAGCCTGCATCTCCGCCCAGCCGTGCACGCCTTTATAGGCATGGATACCCTGTGACAGATCCCCCAGGATCGTGAAGGAGTGGCCCTTCACATACAAATCCAGCACCGCGATCTGGAAAGGCGAGAAATCCTGGGCTTCATCGATCACGATATGGTCAAAGCGCTCCGTGCCCTCATTGCCGCTCAGCAGATAGTGGATATAGAGCAAGGGAGGCAGATCTTCCTCGCGCAGGATGCCTTTTTTGAGATCCTTCGCCGTTTCCTTCAGCACCCCCTGAGGGATGAGCTCCGGTGCTTCTGCCGGCCAGTCCCCAGGCACCTTGGCCGCGCGGAATATCTGCTTATAGATCATCAGAGGCTCATACTTCGGCCATTTGCCGCCGTATGTCTTCTCCTTGGCTGCTGCCTTCTTCTTACGTTCCTTCAGCGCAGCCGCGGACGGGCTTTTCTTCAGCTCCATTTCAATCCAGCGGTGAATCCGCGCCATGACCCGCTCTTTGCGCTTCAGCGGCGGATAAGGGGCGTATTCCTCGTTATGCCAGCGCAGGATCATGGAACGCCGCAGCACTGCGCCTTCCCACGGGCTGAAATCCCCTTCGGGAACCGCTCCCGTCTCCAGCAGCTTAACGGCTGACTCAATGACTTCCATCAGCACCGTAGAGCCCTTGAAACGCCCCGGTGTTTCTTCTGTAATGTCCGGCATGCCGCCCTCTGCTTCAAACCAGCGGTTCAATGTCTCCGTCGTATTCTGCTCCGGCAGCTCCAGATTGAGTACATTAGCCGCCCAGTCCGGGAACGTGCTCTGGGCAATGTTACCGACCCCGAGCTCCGGCAGCACATCGGAGATATAATCGAGGAACATCCGGTTCGGAGCAAAGATTATCATTTTCTCCGCCGATACCTGCTCCTTGTATTGGTACAGCAGGAAGGCCAGCCGGTGCAGGGCAACTGTGGTCTTGCCGCTCCCCGCTACGCCCTGGATAATCAGTGCCGTATTCTTCACCGCACGGATAATCTTGTCCTGTTCCTCCTGAATCGTCGAGACGATATCGCGGAGCCGGTTATCCTTGTTCTCACCCAGCCGGTAGACGAGAAATTCGTCCGATACCGCCGGTGCATCGCTGTCCCGGTTGTAGGTATCCGCAACCCGTTCCAGGATCTGCTTGCGGATCACCACGTTGCGTTTCAGATACACAAGCCCTTCAATCAGCCCCTCCGGAGCTTCATATGAGGCCGGTTCCGTCCCTCCGGTAAAAGAATAAAACAGGCTTGCTACCGGTGCACGCCAGTCGATGACCAGCGGACGGTCGCTTACCTGCTCACGGTCTACGCCGATTTTGCCGATATACAGGGGCTGGGGCGCTCCATCACCGCTGCCCTGGAAATCCAGCCGCCCGAAGTAGGGCTCCGGCCGGAGCCTGGCCAAATCCTTGCGCCGCTGCTCCCTGGAATCCTCCAGCACCTGCTCCGTATAATCATGTCCGGTATACACCGGGGTGTTGCGCAGTCTAGCCAGAATCGAATCAATTTCGGTAAGCGTACTGTTCAGCCTGTCTTCTTCCTCTTGATAGGCACTTTGAAAGTTGTCCTCCAATTTCAGTTACCTCCTAAAAGTTTATGAGCATAGCCATCTGTGCAAGGCTGATATCACTTACACAAAAAGGATACTCATCATAGCACAACAGATTCACAAAATCCAGAATTATCTATTCAACTAAACGCAGCACTTCCCACAGCAATCCTGCGCCGTTATCCCATAAAAGCATGGAGCACAAAGTTCGCTACAAACAGCCCGGCAATCCCGTACAGCGCCGGAGGGACATCCTTGCCTTTTCCCATTGCCAGTTTAACAATCGGGTAGGTGATGAAGCCGAAAGCCATACCGTCTACGATGCTGTAGGTAAATGGAATCATAACCATTACCAGAAAAGCGGGGAACAGCTCCGTCATGTCGCTAAGATCCATCTCCCGCACACTCTGGACCATCAGGCCGCCGATGACAATCAGGATGGGTGCGATGGCACTGTCCGGCACATAGGCCAGCAGAGGGATAAACAGGAAGGTCGCCCCGAACAGCAGCCCGGTGACCAGCGAGGTCAGGCCGGATTTGCCGCCTGCCGCGATGCCTGCAGTGGATTCTGCAGCCGCAACGACCGGACTGCTGCCGAACAGGCCAGCTGCAATGTTGGCGACTGAGAGCGCCCGCAGGCTGCTCTTGAACCGTTCCGGCCGCCCGGCCATCAGCGTCTGTGAGGAGATCAGCCCGATATTCTCAAATACGACGATCAGAAGCAGCAGGAACACGGCAATCCAGAACACCAGGCTGATCACTCCGTTCCAGTCCATGCCGGCAAAAACATCACCATAGCCGGTAAATACATGGCCTGATTCTGTCGTCTCCGGCTTATGTGCTGCCCCGAGCAGATAAGCCAGCCCCGTGCCGGCAAGCATGCTGATCAGCAGCCCGCCGCGCGTTCCGCGGATGAACAGCACCAGCGCCAGAATCAGCGTTACACAGGAAGTGATAACTGCCGGATCGCTAAAATGCCCGATAGCCACAAAGGTAGTCCGGTGGGCAATGACGATCCCGCTTTTCTGCAGGCCGATAAAGGTCAGGAACAGCCCGATTCCGACCGTGATGGCATGCTGCAGGTTATGCGGGATGGCTTCGCTGAGAATCCGGTACAGCGATGTGAACGCAACGACTGCGAACAGTACCCCGGTTACCACAACCACCGCAAGCGCTTCGCGCCAGTCCAGCTTCATGGAATGGACCAGCGTATAGGTGAAGAAGGCATTGATCCCCATGCCGGGCACCACAATAATCGGCGTTTTGCCGCCGAAGGCCATCAGCAGGCAGCCTGTAACCGCAGTCAGCAGTGTAGCGACCATCCCCGCTCTGAGCGGCATGCCTGCGTCATGCAGAATGGCCGCATTGACCATCACAATATATACAGAGGCAAAATACGACAGGATTCCTGCAGCCCATTCCCGTTTCCAGTTATCGCCCGGCTCCAGACCCACGCTCTTCCGCCAAAAATTCGAATTCATTGTACAACCTCCACTGATTGTTAAGTTCCGCAGGCTATTACCCGGTTTTTACGGCCCATAACCGGCAAACCGCAATAAAAGGGCGCGCAGCCGGCTATCCGGCTGCTTACGCCCTTCGTCCACCATTCATTTATTTGTTGCCGGGGCCGGTTTTATACACTTACGCCGCCGGCCTTCAGAAGATCATTAACCGCAACACTTACCATAATCAGACCGACAACCGGCGGTACGAACGAATTGCTCGCCGGCGGCTGCTTGGCCTTGCGCCGGTCCGGCGCATCGGCAGGAACGATCTGTTCCGTTACATCTACACGCGGCTTCACCGGCACCTCAGTCGAGAAGACAACCTTGACGCCTTTTTTGATGCCGTCCTTGCGCAGCTTTTGACGGATAACGCGGGCAATCGGGTCCATCTCCGTTTTGGAGATGTCAGCCACCTTAAAGCGCGTCGGGTCCATCTTGTTGGCTGCGCCCATACTGGAGATCATCGGGATTCCCCGGGACAGGCATTCCTTGATCAGATGGATTTTGTAGATAATCGTGTCCGATGCATCAATGACAAAATCCGGCTTTAGCTTGAACAGCTCCTCATACGTTTCCTCCGTATAGAACATGTTCAGGGCGATCGCTTCGATCTCCGGGTTGATCAGCTTGACGCGTTCCACCATCAGATCCGCCTTTTTCTGGCCGATTGTGGTTGTGAGCGCATGAATCTGGCGGTTGATATTGGTGATATCCACCGCATCCTTGTCAATCAGGATAATCCGGCCAACACCGGTGCGGGCCAGCGCTTCAACGGACATCGCTCCGACGCCGCCGATTCCCAGCACCGCTACGGTGCTGTTCTTCAGAATTTCCAGACCCTCCGGCCCGATGGCCAGCTCTGTACGCGAGAACTGATGCAGCATAAGGTTCACGCCTCCTTTATTATGCGGCCTGTGGAGCCGCTTCTTACCGCTGCTCCACAGGCATTAATTGTAGTTAGTTTTTCACTTTTTCCGGCTTTGGCGCCAGCTTGATATGGAGCTGTTCCAGCTGTGCTGCATCTACCGGGGACGGTGCATCCATCAGCAGGTCGGTTGCACTTGCCGTTTTCGGGAAGGCAATCGTTTCACGCAGGTTCGTGCGTCCGGCCAGCAGCATAACCAGACGGTCAAAGCCGAAGGCAATTCCGCCGTGCGGAGGCGTGCCGTATTCGAAGGCATCCATCAGATAGCCGAACTTCTCATAAGCCACTTCAGGTGTGAAGCCCAGGGCTTCGAACATCTTCTCCTGTACATCGCGTTTGTAGATACGCTGGGAGCCTCCGCCCACTTCATAGCCGTTAAGCACGATATCGTAAGCCTGCGCACGGATCTTGCCCGGGTCGGTATCGAACAGGTGCAGGTCTTCGTCCATTGGACGGGTGAACGGATGATGCTCGGCCACATAACGCTTCTGGTCTTCGTCATAGCTGAGCAGCGGGAATTCGGTAACCCAGGCGAATTTGAACACACTGTCATCAATCAGGCCCAGCTGGCGGCCGATCTTCAGACGCAGGGCACCCAGTACATCGGCAACCACTTTTTTGTTATCAGCGGAGAAGAGCAGAAGGTCGCCTTCTTCAGCGCCGGTGCGTTCTTTTACAGCAGCGATTTCTTCTTCAGTGAAGAATTTAACGATTGGTCCCTTAAACTCGCCGTCTTTCACCTGAATCCAGGCCAGACCCTTCGCGCCGTAACGGGCAGCATATGGTCCGAGATCGTCGATTTCCTTACGAGTCCAAGTACCGCAGCCTTTGGCATTGAGGCATTTCACTTCTCCGCCTTTTTCGATCACGGAAGCAAATACCTTCACACCGCTGCTGGCAACGATGTCATTCATTTCAACAAGCTCAAGGCCAAAGCGCAGGTCCGGCTTATCGGAGCCGTATTTGCCGATGGCTTCGGCGTAGGTCAGGCGCTGGAACGGAACGGCAACCTCAACCCCTACCGTTTCCTTCAGCAGGCGCTGCATCAGGGTTTCCATCATGCCGAGCAGCTCATCCTGCGGCACGAAGGAAGTCTCGATGTCGACCTGGGTGAATTCCGGCTGGCGGTCAGCGCGCAGATCCTCGTCACGGAAGCATCGGGCAATCTGGTAGTAACGCTCGATGCCGCCGACCATCAGCAACTGCTTGTAAATCTGCGGCGATTGCGGCAGCGCAAAGAATTCCCCTTCATGCACCCGGCTAGGCACCAGATAATCACGTGCGCCTTCAGGGGAGCTTTTGGTCAGAATGGGAGTTTCAACATCAATGAAGCCTTCACCGTCAAGGAAGTCGCGGAAAATCTTCGCCGCCTTCGAGCGCAGCAGCAGCGTCTTGTGCATCTCAGGACGGCGCAGGTCGAGGTAACGGTATTTCATCCGCAGGGACTCATCCACTTCCACACCGTCTTCGATGAAGAACGGAGGCGTTTTGGCGGCATTCAGCACTTCGATTTCCGTAATTTGCACTTCAATCTCGCCTGTAGGCAGGTTGCGGTTAACCGTTTCTTCATCTCTCTTAACCACTTTACCCGTAACGGAGAGCACGTATTCACTGCGCACCTTATCGGCAATCTGCAGTGCTTCACCGGAGTAATCCGGATTAAACACGATTTGTACAATACCTGTACGGTCGCGCAGGTCAATGAACAGGACGCCTCCAAGGTCACGGCGAGTCTGTACCCACCCGTTCAGTGTTACAGTCTGGCCGATCTGCTCCGGCGTTAATTGTCCGCAATGATGACTTCTACTCATAATTTATCCTACCCTTTCATGGTTAAAATACGTTATCCGGTCCTTAGACCAGCGCCTGCGCCAGCTCTTCCAGCTTGACTGTCTTCTGTTCTCCGGTCTCCATTGATTTCAGGGCGATGACTCCGCTGTTCAGTTCGTCTTCGCCAAGAATCGCCGTATACCGCGCTGACATGCGGTCGGCTGACTTCATCTGTGCCTTCATTTTGCGGCCGAGATAATCACGTTCTGCAGAGAAGCCCTGGCTGCGCAGCAGGAACAGCTGCTTTGTGATTTCCTGATCTGCCGCTTCGCCAAGCGCTACGAAATATACATCGAGCGGCTTCACTGCCGGAAGCTCCACACCCTGATTCTCCAGAATCAGCAGGATACGCTCCAGCCCGATTCCGAAGCCGATGCCCGGCTGATCCGGCCCGCCGATTTCCTCAACCAGCCCGTTATAGCGGCCGCCGCCGCCGACGGTATCGATGGAGCCGATGCCGGCTGCTTTATACTCAAACGCAGTATGCGTGTAATAATCCAGTCCGCGGACCAGACGGGGATTGATGCTGTACTCAACGCCCATGGTATCGAGATGCTGCTTAACCTTCTCGAAATGGGTCGTGCATTCTTCATCAAGACTGTCCAGAATGGACGGCGCACCGCCGAACTTATCCTGATCAACCTTGCAGTCGAGCACCCGCAGCGGATTGCGTTCCATGCGGCGCTGGCAGTCACTGCACAGCGTATCGCGCATCGGTCTCAGGAAATTCAGCAGCTTCTCGCGGTAAGCGGCGCGGCTTGGCGCATTGCCCACGGAGTTCAGTTCAACCCGGACTTCCCTCAGTCCGAGATCTTTGTAGAACTGATATCCCAGCGAGATCACCTCGGCATCAATCGCCGGATCTACTGCACCAAACGCCTCAATGCCGAACTGGTGGAACTGGCGGTATCTTCCCGCCTGCGGACGTTCATAACGGAACATCTGGCCGATGTAATACAGCTTGCTGACATCCGGCTCGCCGTACAGCTTGTTCTGCACATAAGCACGCACAACACCAGCCGTTCCTTCCGGACGGAGCGCCAGGTCACGGTCGCCTTTGTCCTTGAAGGTGTACATTTCGCCCTCCACAATATCTGTTGTTTCACCGACGCCCCGCTCGAACAGCCCGGTGTGCTCAAACATCGGTGTGCGGATCTCCCGGTAATTGAACCGGCGGCAGAGATCTCTGGCCTTGCCTTCAACGTACTGCCATTTCTCTACGGCACCTGGAAGCACATCCTGTGTACCTGTAGGTTTCTCGAATCTTTCTTTAGCCACAGCCTATCCCTCCTGAAAATAACCCCTCTTGCCTAACATTGCTTGTACCTTAGCTTGCACAATTTCAAGTAGAAACGGCTTTGCCGTCCTTCAGGGAAGGCGGCAACCGTTTCTTCGAGAAAGATCAGACCTGTATAAGTCCTTAGACTTATACGTTCTGATATTTCACGAAAAAGCAAAAAATCCCTCGCCTCTGTTTGTAACAAACAGGGACGAGGGATTATCATAAACGATTATTCACCCGTGGTACCACCCACATTCCGGACTCATTCACCTACACTGAATCCGCTCAAAGCGGTTAACGCCCGCCTACGCGCAGCGGCTACTGACCCCAGGCAGGTAAGCTGCCTCGCGTTCGCCGTGCGTTCTCGGGGAAGTCATTCATCCGGTCATCAACAGAATCCTTACAGCCGTGCCGAAACGGATATGGCTCCTAATGAAGAGCAATAGCCGGTTCTGCGGGGATTCCTCTCTGGGGTCATGGATCTCGGATTACTTGGTCCCGTCATCAAAGCATTATAAACATTTCGTATATTGTTAGATTCTACTGAACCACTGCGCTAAAGTCAAGGAAGGAAATGAAATTCCCATGTAAATTTTGCAGATTGGGTGCACATAAAAAAAGTGACCTGCAGCCGATTGCTGCAGGTCCATAATCATATATTATAAAAAAGGGGGTCATGCTTCTATTATAGACACCCTATATTAAGGATTCATGTATGCAATATTACAGTTGTATTACAGAAAAGAAAGCGTTTTATTTACTGGGACATTCTCTGTCCGCCTTAGCACAAAACTACTTTACACTACGCTGCCCGAGCTGTCCAGTGAATTTTTGCTCTGCTGCACAAGGCAGCCCCGGCGGTCCATGCGGACCGGCCGGGGCTGCCTGCAGACTGCGTTCTGATGAACAGCCAGCAGTCATACTAATATTATTCAAAAACCTCTACATACGCATGCTTGCCTCGCAATGTCTCTACAACTTCATTATAGTGCTCCTCTGAAGTCTTCAGGGACATTACAATATGCACATCGCTCAGGTCGATGTCCTCGTTAACATCTGTGTCACGCAGAATGTCATTGTCTGCGTCAACATCGGAGCGTCTCAGCCCCTCATCGTCGCCGTCTGCTACCGCCGGAACCACCGCAGCTCCGCTCAAGGCTCCCGCTGTTCCTGCCACGCCCATTGTCCCGCCGGTAATCACTGAATTGTTGTACGGAACTAGCGGCAAAAGAAGATTCGGTCTGCGGTCCCTGCCGGAATCCAAGGGGTCTGTCAGCGGGGAAATTTCCAGCGCCTCCACACTGAATGGAATCAATGCCGTTTTAGCGCCTTCTGCTTCACTTTCCGTTCTGAAATAAGCCTGAATTCTTCTGGTCATGATTGTTCCCTCCTTCAATATTGGTTGATTACAGGACCTTCAGCAGCTCGCGCACAAAGGCAGGTTCATCTTTCGGCGTACGCGATGTTATATAATTGCCGTCAACGACGACCTCTTCATCCTTAAACTCCGCTCCTGCGTTAACGATATCATCCTTGAGCGGCGGGTAGGAAGTAATGGTGCGTCCTTGAAGCAGGTCTGCACTAATCAGAATCTGCGGTCCATGACAGATGGATGCAATCGGAATACCGGAAGCATCCGCTTCCTTCACGAAGGCAATAATGTCTTCATCCAGCCGCAGATTTTCGGGTGACGAGCCGCCCGGAATCACGATTGCGTCATAGTCACCGGCCTTTACCTCGCTGATGGCTTTATCTGCAGCATAGGAAACGTTTCCCTTTTTGCCCAGCAGCGTCTCATTCTTTTTCAGACCTATAATTTCAGCCTGATGTCCTGCCTGTATAACTTCATCGTAAGGTACCTTCATTTCGGAATCTTCAAAACCGCTGGCGAGCAGAAATGCTACTTTACTCATTGGATCAATTCTCCTCTCCGCTATTTTGTTCTCGTTTTCTTATTACCCGCAATATCCGGATTTCTAACGACACAACGCGGCTCAAACCAAAACTTGGCGGATTTTATCCCTGCAGCTTATACGCCATGCAAATCTCAGGTACGCGGCAGCAGCCCCCGGCTTCTGCCCTTCATGAGCGCAGGATCTTCCTCCCGCCTTGCTTCTTTCGCTGCCGCGGCTGCTTCCACAGTACTGCCTGCCGTGTTGACCGGAACGCTGGTCCATGCCCATGATTTTGGAGAATATCTCATCTTCGGATTACCTGCCCCTGACAAAATTTCAATCCTCCCTAGTTTATCCTGCACAAGCTGGCTCTATCCCCGTGCAGACGCTGCCATCAGGCCTTGCAGAGCAATCTCCCCGCCCCCGGCAATCTATAAATGCTGTAATATAAAAAAGCCGCAGGCTGCTCCTATACGGAACAACCTGCGGCATGCGGATATTCAAATTTCGTACGCTTCTCTAGTCCCGGCTGTCCAGGATCAGCGTAACCGGTCCCCAATTAGTAAATGATACATCCATCATGGCCCCGAACACGCCGGTCTCCACCTGAAGTCCGCCAGCTCTCAGCTCCTGATTAAAGTAATCATAGAGCTGCTTAGCCTCGGCAGGTGCCGCTGCAGCCATGAAATTCGGGCGCCGTCCCTTGCGGCAGTCCCCGTATAGCGTAAACTGCGATACGGACAAAATCGCTCCGCCCGTATCCGTAACACTATAGTTCATTTTGCCGGCTTCATCCTCGAAGATGCGTAGTCCGGCTATTTTGTCAGCCAGATATTTGGCATCCTTCTCGGTATCCCCGTGCGTTACGCCGATCAGCAGCATCAAGCCTTCATTAATGGCTCCCGTTACCGTCCCGTCCGCCGTAACCTTCGCTTCCTTGCAGCGCTGTACGACTGCTCTCATCTTAGTCTTTCAGCTCCTTGCCTTATTGCATAATCCGGTTAACCGTATATACATCCTTCACACGCTTCACCCGGTCGACAACCGACTGCAGATGATCCGTATTGCGGATGAGGATCGTCATATGAATCATCGCCATCTTGTTCTTGTCGGAGCGTCCGGTGACTGCGGAAATGTTCGTTTTGCTCTCGGACACCGCCTGCAGCACTTCATTCAGCAGACCGTTACGGTCATGGCCTGTAATCTCGATATCAACGCTGTAATTGGCTTCCATGCTGCCTTCCCACTCCACTTCAATCACCCGTGCCGATTCTTCCCCGTCACCGTCGGTCGGAATATTCGGACAGTCCTCACGGTGCACAGACACGCCGCGCCCGCGAGTTACATATCCGACAATATCGTCTCCCGGTACGGGGTTGCAACATCGCGCGAAGCGGACCAGCAGGTTATCAATGCCTTTGACACGCACACCGTTGGTAGGCTGGTTGCGGTTGCCGCCGCTGGATTTGATCTCCTTCATCTCGGTAGACAATTCCAGATGGTTGGCTGCTTCCTCCTGCTCCCTGCGGAGCTTCTCGGTCAGCTTATTCGCGATCTGCGAGGCGGTAATCCCCCCGAACCCGACTGCGGAGAGCATATCTTCGACGTCACCGAAGGCGAACTTCTTGGCCACATCGCTCAGCTTATCCTCGGTCAGGAAATCGGATACCTCCATGCTCAGCCGCTTCAGCTCGCGTTCGACTGCTTCACGGCCTTTTTCGACATTTTCCTCGCGCTTCTCTTTCTTGAACCACTGCTTGATCTTGCTGCGCGCATGGGAAGATTGGGCAATCTTCAGCCAGTCGCGGCTTGGGCCGTAAGAATTCTTGGACGTGAGAATCTCTACAATATCTCCGGTCTTCAGCTTATGGTCAAGCGGCACAATCCGCCCGTTCACCTTGGAGCCGATGGTCCGGTTACCGACCTCTGTATGAATACGGAAAGCAAAATCAAGCGGAACAGAGCCCGCTGGCAATTCCACAACCTCGCCCTTTGGCGTAAAAACAAAAACAAGGTCAGAGAAAAAGTCCATCTTAAGCGATTCTACGAACTCCTCGGCATCCTTGGCTTCATGCTGGAGCTCGAGAATTTCCCGGAAAAACGGCATGCGGTTCTCCGGATTTCCGGTGGTGCTTGTACCTTCTTTATATGCCCAGTGAGCGGCAATCCCGAATTCCGCCGTCCGGTGCATTTCCCAGGTACGGATCTGCACTTCAGTCGGCTCTCCGCCGGGACCTACCACAGTTGTATGCAGGGACTGGTACATGTTCGCTTTGGGCATGGCGATATAATCCTTGAACCGGCCGGGCATCGGCTTCCAAAGAGTATGAATAATCCCTAAAGTAGCGTAACAGTCCTTAATATTATCAACAATAATCCTGATCGCCAGCAGATCGTAAATCTCATTGAACTGCTTGTTTTTAGTGCTCATTTTGTTATAAACGCTGTAAATATGCTTGGGACGTCCGGACAGATCCCCTTCAATCCCCATTTCATCAAGCTTGGCGCGGATGCGGCCGATAACGCTGTCGATGAACTGCTCACGCTCTGCCCGCTTCTTATGCATCAGGTTCGCAATACGGTAGTATTGCTGAGGGTTCAGGTAACGGAGGGCAATATCCTCCATCTCCCATTTAATTGCCGAGATACCCAGACGGTCGGCTATCGGACAAAAAATCTCCAGCGTCTCGTAGGAAATCCGCCGCTGGCTCTCCTCTGACTGATATTTAAGCGTCCGCATGTTGTGCAGCCGGTCCGCCAGCTTGATCACAATGACCCGGATATCCTGAGCCATGGCGATAAACATTTTGCGGTAGTTCTCGTTCTGCTGCTCTTCCTTGGAGCGGAAGCGGATGCGTTCCAGCTTGGTCAGACCATCCACGAGCATGGCACAGGTATCTCCGAACTTTTCGCGGATCTGCTCCAGCGACACTGTTGTATCTTCAACGACATCATGCAGAAGTGCTGCAATAATGGAAATAACATCCATCTGCATATTGACGACAATATCTGCAACCGCCAGCGGATGCAGGATATAGGGCTCCCCCGATTTGCGAACCTGGCCGTGATGAGCCTGGTCGGCAAACTCATACGCTTCCCGGATGCGGAGAAGATCTTTTTCTTTTATATAGGCGCCGGCCTTTTCAATTAATTGCTCTATGCCCATTCTCGTCGTATCCGTTTCCTTTCTATAAGAAAACTCCATGACAGGAGTTTCTCGAAGATGTTGTTAAATCCATGCGTTTAGATAAATTCCGGAACCTGCATAATAAAATAAACCCGCAAGTGAAACCCTATTTGCAGGTCTTCAGCTCCTTTGAGCTGCACTACACGCAGTTTAAAGTTGTTTATAATTATGACGCTTAGGATGCATTACGTCAACACTTCCCATCGCCTGGCATACTGCTGCTTTTACCGAAAATTAAAGAATAATTTATGACAAAAACAAATAAAGTCTTACATTATTCAAAAAATGTTGTTGTCAAACGGCTTCGTACTATTTAATCTAGTAAAGGCGGTTTTCGCCAGGTTAAGACAAAACTACATAGAGAAAGAGAAGTGAACTCCATTGCAACGCGAAATTCAAGTTAACGAGAAACTCCCGTGGGGCCCGGGCTTTCTGCTGAGTCTGCAGCATCTGTTCGCCATGTTCGGCAGCACCGTGCTCGTCCCTAACCTGTTCGGGGTAGATCCCGGCATGATCCTGCTGATGAACGGTATCGGCACACTGCTCTATATTCTGATCTGCCGCGGCAAAATCCCGGCCTACCTTGGGTCAAGCTTCGCTTTTATCTCACCGGTGCTGAGTGTGCTTGGTAAATATGAGGGAGATCATCAGCGTGGATATTCGCTTGCACTGGGAGCGTTTATTATTACCGGTGTTATCTTTATTCTTGTCGCATTAATCATCCGTTATGCCGGAACCGGCTGGATTGATGTTGTATTCCCTCCCGCTGCCATGGGTGCTATCGTAGCTACGATCGGACTTGAGCTGGTACCGGTTGCCGCACGCATGTCCGGACTAATTGCTCCTGAAGGCGTTGCGGTTGCAGACTGGACTCCCGACGGTAAGGCTATTACCTTGTCATTGGTTACACTGGGAGTTACCGTTATCGGTTCGGTTATGTTCCGCGGCTTCCCCAAAATCATCCATATCCTCATCGGTATCGTTACCGGTTATGTGCTGGCCTATATTATGGGACAGGTCAATACCGGAGCTATTGCTGACGCCAGCTTCCTATCCCATCCGACAATCACTACTCCATCCTTCGATTTGCAGGTTATTTTGACTATTATTCCTGTATCGCTAGTTGTTATTGTTGAGCATATCGGCCATCTGCTGGTAACCAGCAACATCGTCGGCAAAGACTTGACCAAAGATCCCGGACTTGACCGCTCCCTGTTCAGTAACGGGATATCAACCGTTCTTTCAGGTTTTGTAGGCTCTACACCTAACACCACTTACGGTGAAAACATCGGCGTTATGGCATTGACCAAGGTATACTCGGTATTCGTAATCGGCGGAGCGGCTATCATCGCCATTCTGCTCTCGTTCTCCGGTACCTTCTCCTCCATTATCGCGAATATCCCGCAGCCGGTTATGGGCGGTGTATCCCTGCTGCTGTTCGGCGTTATTGCCGCATCGGGTTTGCGTATTTTCGTAGAACAAAAGGTTGATTTCTCCAAAGCAAGCAATATGATTCTGGCCACTTTGGTGCTTGTTGTCGGCATCAGCGGCATCTCGCTTAACATCGCCGGCGTACAGCTCAAAGGTATGGCACTGGCTACTATTGTTGGTATCGTGCTGTCCCTGTTCTTCAAGCTGATTGATGTGCTGGGCTTGTCCAACGAACAGGATCCGGAGAAATCTGCACACTAGACCTTTAACATAATACAGACTATAAGAGCAAATAAGAGCTGCCCCAAATGCTGAAAAGCTGCCGGGCAGCTCTTGCTGCTTTACAGGGAAGGAATTGAGGTAATTTATTGGGGATTAACCTTTCATTTGGGTGTTTCACCTCGCTGTTGGCTTATTTAATGGGATCCCCCCCTTATTCCAACTTTTATATATATTCTCTCCTGTGCGTATTACCTGTTTGCTACAGAGCCTGTTATAGATGAACCAGCGGTAATATCCATAAAATAGAAAAAGCGGACGGCAGTCGATATTCGACAACGGTCCACTTTTTATTTCCCGGGAAAAGATCAACGGAATATCTTACAATTCGTTTAGTCTTCGTAAGTCAGCAGGGATACAACCTCGATGTCCGAAAGCTTGTTACGGCCGGCCAGCTGTACCAGCTCAATCAGAAATGCTGCTCCGACAACCTTACCGCCGAGCTGTTCCACCAGGCTGACAGAAGTAGCGATAGTTCCGCCAGTTGCCAGCAGGTCATCAGCAATCAGCACATTTTGCCCCGGCTTGATGGCATCGGTGTGAACAGCAAGTGTGTCTTTACCGTATTCCAGATCATAGCCAACTTCGATCGTTTCGTACGGGAGCTTGCCGCTTTTACGGATAGGAACAAAGCCGACTCCCAGTGCGTAAGCCAGTGGAGCGCCAACTACAAAGCCGCGCGCTTCCGGTCCGGCAATGACATCAATGTTCAGATGGGATACCAGCGCCTTAAGCTCGTCAATCGCTGCGCGGTAAGCTTCCCCGTCCTTAAGCAAAGTAGTAATATCTTTAAAGCTGATTCCCGGCTGCGGGAAATCTTCAATTACGCGAATATTGTTTTTGAAATCCAATAGTATCATCTCCTGAAAGTTTTGTGAGCATCCGCCCACATTAATTGCTTCGTACAAAACTTACTTCGGAAGCATCTGCTTAGTTTTGTGAGCATCCGCCCACATTAATTGCTTCGTATAAAACTTACTTCGGAAGCATTTGTTTGTTTGGTTTTGTGAACTTAAGCTGCCCCAGCCTACGACACACCCTGACGGCGGGCCTGCATCCAGTTCTCCAGCTCGCGGGGGCTGCTTTCCATGAAATACTGCTCCATCTCGGCAGTCTGTCCTAAACGGACAAAATGGCGCGAAGCAGACAGATTTTTGGCTGCAGGCTGGGACACGAATGAGATCATTCCGCCGGTACGTTCGATAAAATCAAGCTCCTCGAACACATCCAGCATCCGGCCCAGCATCCGTACACTCAGTGAAGACTGGCGGCTAAGACGCAGCAGCACCTCATGCTCGGGTACTGCTGTAGCGGCAATGGAAGCCAGCAATTTATACAATACCTTAAAATGATCACGTGTTGGAACCTGCAGGCGGTCATGCCCGTCACGCCGGGCGTGAAGCAGGGCAATATTCTCGGCCTGAGGGAAAGCGGTAAGCAGGGCATCCAGCTGCTCCGGTGTTTCCGGCATGTCCAGCAGACACAGCAGCGACACTTTCCCGTCTGCCTCAGCTTGTCCATGATGAAGGACGTTAATTCCGGCTTCTTCATCATAAACCCACAGCGACATGCCCTTCAGGTCGTTGAGCGGCGAGAGGCGGCTGTTCTTAAAAACAGCCGCTGCGGTAAAAGGCGTGCTGCCGCTGTACGGCTGCAGCACCTCTTTGAGGCGGACAGCCTGCCGTACGGCATCTGCTGTTCCCCGCAGATCAAACAGCTGCGCCTCGGGCACGGCCAGATCCTGCAGCATGAGCTGCGGCTTACGGGAGCCGTTCCACTCATTGACGGACAGCTCGGCCAGGACGTCAATCATAGTCCCGCCGGGCAGAAGATCAGCCAGTTCGCCTTTGCCGAAGGCTACGGCTTCGATTGTGTGCCGCCCCTGCTGCAGGACAAGCTTCAGGTGTTTGCCCTCCTGCCCCATCTTGCGGGTCTCCTTCACGGCCGCTCCGCGCACAATGAATTTGGGCAGAGGATTGGACATACCGAACGGCGCCAGCCGGTCGAGTTCAAGCGCAGCCTGCAGCGTCAAATCGGAAATCGGGATATCCCCGTCTGCAGCGGTTACCGGGATCAGATGCTCGGGTGTAAGCACCGCTGCGGCATATTCATTCAGGGCTGCGGCGAAAGCATCCAGATTGTCGCGGTGCAGGCTCATTCCGGCAGCAGCCGGATGGCCGCCGTAATGGTCCATTAATCCGGCGCAGGAGGTAAGCGCCTCGTAAATATCCAGACCCGGAATAGAGCGGGCAGAGCCCTTGCACATGCCGGTCTCCGGATGAATATCAAGGATAATGACCGGACGGTAATACCGTTCAAGCAGCTTGGAAGCGACGATCCCGACAACCCCGACATTCCAGCCCTGATCGGCAAGCACGATAATATCCGGCGGCCGTCCGTCTCCGATCTGCCGGATGAGCTTATCAGTTGCTTCACCCACAATGCGTTCAACTACCATCTGACGTTCCTTGTTAAGCAGATCAAGCTCGCTGGCCAGCTGCCCGGCTTCATCGCTATCTGCAGTGGTCAGCAGGGCAACCGCACGGCCTGCATGATCGAGACGGCCGCTGGCGTTGATCCGCGGGGCTAAACCGAATGCTATATTGACTGCACTAACGGTATTCATCGTTATACCGCTGACCTCAAGCAGCGCGCGTACTCCGGGAAACGGGGATTTCCGCATGCTGGCAAGCCCTTTGCGGACCAGGCTGCGGTTCTCGCCCAGCAGCGGCATCAGATCCGCCACCGTGCCGATCGCGGCAATTTCACTCCACTCCTCGGGCACCTTGCCGTCAAGCAGTGCTTCAGCAAGCTTGTAAGCCACTCCTACTCCTGCCAGCCCTTTAAACGGATAAGGGCAGTCCGGCAGCTTGGGGTTAATCAAAGCAAACGCTTCCGGCAAAAGCTCCGGCGGCTCGTGATGATCTGTTACAATAACATCAATTCCCAGCTCAGCCGCGTACGCAATCTGATGCACGGCACTGATACCGGTATCTACTGTAATGACAAGTGAAACACCCTGCTGGACCGCCCAGTCCAGAGCATGATTATGCAGCCCGTAGCCTTCATTGGAGCGGTGCGGGATATAGATATCAAAGGAAGCGCCCAGATAGCGCAGCAGATAGATCATCAGCGATGTGCTGGATACGCCGTCAGCATCATAATCGCCGTATACCAGAATATGTTCCTCTTCTTGCAATGCCTTTCTGATCCGCGGTACAGCCTCGGCCATTCCTTTGAGCAGGAATGGATCATGGCTGTCATCCACCCCTCCGTCCATGAACAGCAATGCCTCGTCCGGGGCAGTAAACCCTCTGGTCACAAGCAAAGAGGACAGGAGCGGAGAAACAGAAAGGCTCCGGGCCAATTCCCGCACTTTATCGGGATCGGCTGCCGGAGATTGCCATCTAGTTTTTGAATGAAGCAATTGAGCTCACCTTTCTCTCGCCATGCGGCCTACTGTAGCAGCGTTGGAATATCATTGTCCGCAAGCTGGTGATTGGTTTTGTAAGGATAACCCGGATCGTACGGCACAACATCCATATGAACCTCACCGACATGGACAAAGCGGTGCTGTAACAGCTTTCTGGCACATTCCGAGATATCCTGGGCTTCCATTACTGTGATCCGCGGATTCACGCTGATTTTGACCTGGAGATTCACATACCGGCCTTGTTCTACCGCCTGAAGATGCTCGACGCGGATGACTCCGTGTACCCGCCCGACGGTTTCAATGAAATTGGCGGCTTCCGCCGAAGGCAGCTCCTGGCTTGTTTTGCCGTAGACCGAAGCGGTAATCATGGTGTAGCCTTTACGGAGAATCAGGCAGCTTGTCAGCAGGCCTGCAACCGGGTCCATGTAGAACAGCGGGCTCCAGCCAATATATCCTCCGACCATAGACAACGTTATTCCGATTAAAGCAGCTATCGAGCTATACAGGCTGAAACGGTGACTGTCCGCATATGCGGCATGGCTGCCGTCACCGATTTTTTTGAAGTAACGGTATTGATACTGGAAAATGCCCTCTTTTACTATAATGGAAATAAGAACCGTAACAAGTGCAGCAGGCGGAACTGTCGATAAATGTCCTCTGGTTAAATCCCGGATGGCTGAAAAAGCGATTTGCAGTCCGGCCATCAGAATCAGCGCGGAGAAAAGCATGGTAATAATGGGTTCCTTACTGCTCTTGCCATTCCCTGCCCGGCGGGCGGATTTAGGCTTCTGTGCCTGTTCTGAACGCCATGGGAGAACTTCCGCCAGCCTTGCTGCCGCGTCCGCTCCGGAATATAAGGCATCGCCCAGCAATGCCTTGCTGCCCGTGAAATAACCGATACCGCCTTTAGCCAGAGCCAGTACAGCATCACTGACGATCCCGTTCCAAGCGACCGTCTCACTTTGCGGTGATTGTTTGTCATTCATAACGAGCCCTCCTTACCTGGTAGCAAGTAATCTCATGTTGCAGCATACGCCTGTCAGCCAGTTCCAAAGATTCCGAAAAGCCGCGTCGTCTTTGACGCGGCTTTTCGGGCAATAAAGCTGAGACTTAGGCCGGATTGTTCTTCACGGCAGGCTTCTGGCGCTTCTTGAGCAGCAGCCAGAGCGGGCTTGCGATAAAGATGGAGGAATAGGCTCCGAACAGCAGCCCGATAACCATAGCCAGCGAGAACATTTTGATGGATTCGCCGCCCATTACAAGCAGGAAGAACGCGGCAATAAATACCGTAAATGCTGTGTAAAGGGACCGCATAAGCGTCTGGGATATACTCTTGTTGACCAGAAGCTTAAGGTCTTCATAGGTTTTCTGTTTACCGAAGCGCAGGTTCTCACGGATCCGGTCAAAAATAACAATGGTATCATTAATGGAATAACCGATAATCGTAAGCACCGCGACAATGAAGGTTATGTCCACTTCAAGACGGAAGATGGAGAATATTGCAACCACCATAAAGGCGTCATGGAGCAGTGCGACAATTGCCGCCAGGGCAAAGCGCCACTCAAACCGGATGCTTACATAAATAATAATCCCTAAACTGGACAATAGGACGGAGTATATTGCATTACGTGCAAGCTCCTTGGCCATTTCCGGGTCAACCGTATTGATCTCATAGGAAGCCTGATCATCGAGCTTGCTGATTGCAGTCTTCAGTGCTTCACTCTGCGTATTATCAAGTTCTTCGTCATAACGGATATTTACGCGCTGGTCACCGATGGTAATGCTTGGCTCATGGGCAAAGCCCAGACTCTCCAAGGCCGGTTTAAGCTCAGCCTGTGTAAGATTCTTCGACAACGATACATCCACGTTAGAACCTGCTCTGAAATCTACGCTGTAGTTCAAACCCAGGAACCCGAGAAAACCTACACCCAGTACAGTAAGTACAATAGAGAAAATAAAGAAGTATTTACTCCAATGCACGAAATCCATCTCTTTATTAAAGCGCACGGATGTCACTCTCCTTTACCCCAAATTGCTTAGGTTTCTTCAGGGCGCCAGCTTTGACCAGCACCGAAAGCAGCCAGTGGGCAAAATAGAGGTTGGTCACGATACTGAGTACAATTTCTACAATCAGTATCAAGGCAAAGCCTTTAACCGCACCGGTACCGAATGCGAACATAACAGCCGCCACGATAATGGTCGTCACGTTGGCGTCCATAACAGTCCGGAAGGAGGTTTTATTACCCGCTTTGACAGAGGACATAATGCTCTTGCCGCTGCGCATCTCTTCTCTTATCCGTTCATTGGTAATGATATTGGCATCAACGGCCATCCCTATACCAAGGATAAACGCGGCAATACCCGGTAGGGTCAGGGTAAAGTCAGCAATGACAAATACCAGAATCAGCAGCCAGGTGTGCAGAATCAGCGCGAAGCTGGCCAGAACACCGGGAAGCCGGTACATACCAATCATGAAAATCAAAATAATCAGGGAACCCACAAGACCTGCTCTGATCGTCTGTTCAAGAGACTGTTTACCAAGGGTTGCGCCGACGCTTTGCGAGTATTTCTCGGTCAGCTTCAGCGGCAGTGCGCCGAGGTTAATGGTATCAGCCAGTTCACGTGCTTCATCTAAAGTATAATTACCGGAGATGGATGCTTTACCGTCAGTCAATACCGCTCTAACGACCGGCGGATTGCCCAGTAGCTGATCGTCGAGATAGATAGCCAATGGTTGACCCAGCAGCCTCTCAGTGATCTCCGCGAATTTATCCTTGTCCTTAATGCTGATGCTGATCTCAGGCTGGTTCAGGTTATTACGCTGAACCTCGGCAGCATTCTCAACAAAATCACTACCCACGAGCTCTATCTTGCTGTATACACCTTCTGCATCACCTTCGGCGGCACTGCGGAATGTCAATACGGCAGGTTCTTTCATCTTCTCGCGGACTTCAGCCTCGTCGGTAACACCGGCAATCTTAAGACGAATGCGGTCTGTTCCCTCCGTTGTCACTTCCGGCTCGCTTGTGCCGAGTGCGTTAGCGCGTTTCTCCAGGCTCTTTGCAGTTTGCTGCAGCGAAGCTCTGGTCAGTTCACCGCCAGTATCCATAGGCGAAGCTTGATACAGAATCTCAAAGCCGCCTTTCAGGTCAAGACCCAGACGGACCTTGTCCAGCAGACCGGGTGTAGTGAACGCCATGACGCCGGTTAAAACGAGCACGGTAATGATAAAGCTCAACAGTCTCTTCATGCTCTTGCTAGTTCCCCTTTCATTACTCAATATTCCTATTATAGCTACGTGCGAAATCACCGTCAATTGAGCGCAGAATGACGGTGCCTAGATCACACAAAGAAACGGCGGGCTGTGCTCTGCTCAGCAAGCCTTCCGTTTGGATAGGTAGTGCCTGGTTATCCTCTCTTACTTTACTGCTTCCTCAGGCGGTTTGCAAAAGAAATTCGTTCCTGCAGGTCAGGTAATCCCCCTATAGGCCGCGAGCATCAGGTAATTCATATACGTTGTAGCTTTAAGCGAATAAATATCATTTACCAGCTTATACAGCGGAGGTTGGCCCTCCTTGGCATATTTGCTGCTCACGCACTCCCAGATATCCTTGCCAGTTACATATTCATAGCCCAGGAGCCGGAATTCCTCCGCTTTACTAGTGCACATAGCTTCGATTACATCACTAAGCTCCTCGTACTTCCACGGTTCCGATTCCAAGTAGTTACACCTCCCAAGGTCTGCACTGAAGCAGGCTACCGGATATATATTCGACCTTACCGGCCGACTATCCTTCTTCCCGCAAAAAAGATGTCGTATCCAAAGCTTGTCATGGATGGGCCGGGGTCAAGCATATCAATATACAAGCCCCGCAGCATCAGCGGAACGGCTCACCCGCGTCTCATTTTATTTCATTTCAGGAAGAAGGAGTGTCCCTTGAAGAAACAAAGGAAACAGACCTTTATACAGGGAACGATGATTCTGCTGGCTGCAGGCATTATTAACCGGATGCTGGGGTTTATACCCAGAATCGCACTGCCGCGGATTATCGGTGCTGAGGGCGTCGGCTTATACCAGCTCGGATACCCTTTTTTCATCGTGCTAATTACAGTTATTACCGGGGGATTACCGCTTGCTATTGCCAAAATGGTGGCCGAGGCGGAAGGGGACAATCAGCCCGGACAATCACGCCGCATTCTGCGGACAGGACTTACACTCAGCTTGGCGCTCGGCCTGCTGTTTACGCTGATAGCGCTGCTTAGCGCTTCATGGGTTACCCGCTTTATTTTGACGGACAGCCGGGTTTATTATACCTTTGTCAGCATGACACCGATGATTTCAATTGTGGCTGTATCCGCCATATTCCGCGGGTATTTTCAGGGCAGGCAGAACATGATTCCTTCGGCTCTTTCCTCGGTGCTGGAGTCGGTAGTCCGGATCTTTTTCATGCTGTGGTTCTCGTATCTGCTTCTGCCCAAGGGAATGGCCTATGCGGCAGCCGGTGCAATGCTGGGAGTAACGGTAGGGGAGATTGTGGGGATGCTGGCCCTGCTGGCCCAATACTATTTTATTGTAAAAAAAGATGAACAGCACAGCTCGGCACCCGATCTGGCCCCTGAGCCACTAAATGAGGCAGAAAAACCAGGCGGTACGCTGCTCAGCCGCATGCTCGGTATTGCCGTGCCTGTCACGGCGGGCCGGCTCGTCGGCTCCTTTTCTTATCTGCTGGAGTCGATAATTACCGCCCGCAGTCTGGCGCTTGCCGGAATTGCGGCTGCGGCGGCCACTGCCCAATACGGCTCCCTCCAGGGCATGGTGATTCCGCTGCTGCTGCTGCCGGGAGTTCTAAGCTCTTCCCTGGCGGTTTCACTCGTACCCTCTCTGTCGGAAGCGGCAGCCCGCCGCGATTTGCCGGCAATCCATAAACGGATGCACCAGGCGCTTAGGCTTGCTTTGGTTACAGGCGCTCCCTTTGCGGCCATTATGTATGTGCTCGCCGTACCGCTATGCACACTGATGTACGGGAACGCGGACACCGCTCCTATGCTGAAGCTGATGGCTCCCTTCGCCCTATTTCTGTATGTACAGGCACCGCTGCAGGCAGCCCTTCAGGCCATGGACCGGCCCGGACGGGCGCTAATTAACACACTGGCCGGAGCTGTGGTTAAAATCCTGCTGATTCTCATGCTGGCCTCCCGGCCGGAGTACGGGATTTACGGTGCCATTATCGCCATTATCGTTAACAGTATCCTGGTGACGCTGCTGCATGGGGCCAGTGTCGTGAAGCTGATCCAATTCTCAATCCGGATTACCGATCCGCTAAAAACTGTTACAGCCATGATAATTATGGCTGCCGGGACCTCTTATGTGTATACTTCCGTGCCGCTCTCCGGCACCATGTGGCTGCAGTTCCTGTTCGCCTCCGCAAGCGGGATGGCCCTGTATCTGGGCATCTGCCTGCTGTCCGGCCTGATCTCTGTCCGGGATCTGGACCGGGTACCTTTTTTCAGACGACGGCGTTAAAGGTTAGCGGCTTCGCTGCCGGTCTACATAAATTTTACCGGTATGATCAATTGAGCATAAAAAGACATCCCGGAAATCGGATACACCCTTCTGGCGGATCTGCGTCCGCAGCCAGAACCGGTTTTTACCGATCATCTCCAGATTATCGTCCTGTACCTTTCCGTCCATTATCAGCGGCACCGGCAGGCCTTCGTACCTGATTTTGCTCTTGGAAATATTGACTCCTGACGCGTTTCCTGACTTCCCGGAGCCGCCTGTGCTGCTAGAGCCGGTGCCAGAACTCTGGTCCTGATTCTCGGCGGTATCGCTGCTGTTGCCGGACTGGTTGGATGACGAGACATTTTTGTTCTTCTCAATGACCGTCAGCTGGCCGCTCGTCTCCAGAATCGCAAATTCCACATCGGCCGGGCTGACAATATTCTGCCCGCGCAGCTGCAGCAGCAGATCATCCATATTGTAGCGCTGCCTGCGCATTTCACTCCGGTGCAGCTTCCCGTTTGAGATCAGCACGCTTGGCCTTCCGTCAATCAGCAGCCGCAGCTTTCTGCTTTTGAGACTGAGCTGGGCAACAATAATCTGGATTACAACCAGAGTTACCATCGGGGTTATACCGTCATAGATAGGGCGTTTAATATCATCAATGACAAAAACAGCAATCTCCGCGATCATAATGGAAATCGTCAGATCAAACACTGACAGCTTGCCAATTTCCCGTTTCCCCATAACCCGCATACACAGGAAAATGAAGAAATACATCAGCACGGTCAGAAAGATATGACTGGTAATATGCTGAAACATATTCTCTCCGCTCCCCTTTCCGTATCTCACCCGCAGCCGGTGGTGCCGGGGTGGATGAATGTAACCCTATTCTGGCCTCACTGCCAAGGGAACATTCGGAAGCTGCCTTATAAATTACTGGTAAATGAACTGCCTTTGCCAAACTTGTACTATTGGGGCAAGCCCTCCCATACAATATGTAGTAACGGTACAGCATCATTTAAAATGTCTTTGTATTTTATACGCGGCTACTTCAATGGAAGGTTTGCTAAAAAAAATTTAGGGGGTTCTATCATGTATTTATTCCGGCGTCTGTTCTCGTGGAGAATATCCAGTCCTGTGCTTTCAGGGTTATCCCGCTCCTTTATGTGGATGCTGCTGGGAGCCATCGTCCTCTCACTTTTGCTGTGGGGCAGCGGAATGAAGGAACAGGATCTCGCGATGTACACCTACATAGTCCACGGGATTGCCGCCGCCTTCGGGGGGTTGACCGCAGGACGGAGAGCCTCAAGCAAGGGCTGGTATCAAGGCGCGCTGACAGGGGTATTTTATGGCGTGATTGTACTGCTGGTCGGATTTCTTGCACTGGACAGCTCGCCAGCCGGTATAGACGGCTTATGGGTGCTTGCAGCAGCGGCAATTGGCGCACTCGGCGGTATATTTGGCGTCAATTTACAAAAAAACTAACAAATTTAATTAGGAGAACCTGAAATCTTTGATTAAAATTATGGTACACTGGGTTCATCTGATCTGTTTTTGCTCGAGGAGGCTTTGACTATCTTGCTTTACCAATCCATGAATCATGTAGTGCTGTTTACGATAGTAATTGTTGTCCTGTTAATCTGGCTCGGCTCTAGGCGCAATCCCTTATCAGCATTCTTAGAGCTAGGGAGGGAGTTGCTCCGATCCTATAAGTTTTTATTAATTGTCGCCGGTATGATCAGCGTCCTGACCCTTAATAAATATGAACTTCAGATTGAGAAAAAAATGCATCTCGGCTCTGACTTCACCTCATTGATATTCGGGCTTGAGGGACACTTCGTCCAGCATGTCCAGCAGCTCTTTTATGCACCTTGGCTGACACCGGTGATTGTGTTCTTCTATATTTTTATGCTCCAGTCTGTGCTTGGCGCTTCGCTGGGTGTGTATTTGCTGGATAAGAACCGTGTCATGCTATATGCGACCTGCTATACGATCATGCTGGTCTATGCCGCTGCGATACCGTTCTATCTCTACTTTCCGGTTAATGAGGTCTGGGCCTATGCCCCGGCTGGCGTGCGGTTTACAATGCTGGATGTGTTTCCGCGATTTGAACAGGAATACCGGCCGCTTTCCGGCCTTAACAACTGCTTCCCGAGCCTGCATACGGCCATTTCTGTCTCCACTGCGATTCTGGCTTACCGCTCCGGCAACCGGCGCTGGATGGCGATTACGACCGTTTCAGCCGCTCTGATTGTATTCGGAATTTTCTATCTTGGCATCCACTGGCTTACCGATATGATCGGGGGCACTGTACTGGCCGTGGTCTCCACTTCTGTAGCTGTCCAGCTGGCTAAGCTTACTCTTCGCAGCGGCCAGGAGACCCTTACCGTTCCTAGCCGGGTTACCAATTCATAACCTTTCATCTGCACAATAAAAAAGCGGCGTTCCTCCATAAGAGAGGACGCCGCTTTTATGTACGTAATAAACGGAATTATTCTTTATCTTCCGCAATTGTAACTGCATGGCTGATTGACCCGCGGTCAAACGTCAGCTTGGTTACATCATTTACCCGCAGGACAACGATATCGTCGGACAGCTCAACAATCGTACCGTGCAGGCCGCCGATCGTAACGATCTTGTCGCCTTTCTTCAGCGCTTTGAGCATGGCGTTGCGCGTCTTGGTCTTCTTCTGCTGCGGACGGATCAGCAGGAAATAGAATACCACGAACATGAGCACAAACGGGCCTACCAGCCCCAGAATGCTTCCGCCGCCTCCAGTACTTGATGCTAATTGAAACATATTTCTCCCCCCTTTCAATATGCATGGAAGCACAATCTAGTTCTCTAGTACGCTTTTACTGCAAGTTAAGTCATTACTGTTCATGCTGCAATAAGACCATATGGTAAACACACAGTTGTACTAGAAGCCTTTAAGATTATCATACAATCCGTATTGTGCAAAAAACTCATCGCGGAAATCAAGCAGCCGGTCTTCTCTGATGGCTTCACGCACCTTGCGCATCAAATCCAGCAGGAACTGCAGATTATGATAGGTCGTTAAACGCAGGCCAAAGGTTTCATCGGCTTTGATCAGATGACGTAAGTAAGCACGGGAATAATTCCGGCAGGTATAGCAGTTGCACTCCGGATCAAGCGGCCCGAAATCACGGGCATACTGCGCATTGCGCACAACAAGTCTTCCCTGGCTGGTCATCGTTGTTCCGTTGCGGGCGATACGGGTAGGCAGGACGCAGTCGAACATGTCCACTCCGCGGATTGCCCCCTCAAGCAGCGCATCCGGTGAACCGACGCCCATCAGATAACGCGGTTTATTCTGCGGCAGGAGCGGAACGGTATAATCCAGCACATCATACATAATCTGCTTGGACTCACCGACGCTGAGCCCCCCAATAGCATACCCCGGGAAATCCATGGAAGTCAAATCAGCAGCACTCTGGCGGCGAAGGTCTTCATACATGCCCCCCTGCACGATTGCAAACAGGCCCTGATCCTCCGGACGGGCGTGTGCCTTGAGGCATCTTTCCGCCCAGCGCGTTGTGCGCTCCAGCGATTTTTTGACGTAATCATATTCCGCCGGGTAAGGCGGACACTCGTCGAACGCCATCATAATATCGGAACCGAGTGCATTCTGTACCTCCATCGCTACTTCCGGCGACAGGAACTTCTTGTCTCCGTTAAGGTGAGAGCGGAAATGAACGCCTTCCTCGGTAATTTTGCGCATGTCACTGAGCGAGAACACCTGAAAACCGCCGCTGTCCGTCAGAATCGGACGATCCCAGTTCATGAATTTATGCAGTCCGCCGGCTTCGCGGACAATATCGTGGCCCGGACGCAAAAACAGATGATAGGTGTTGCTAAGGATAATCTGGGCATCCATCTGCTTGAGCTCTTCAGGGGCCATTGTTTTGACAGTGGCCTGTGTGCCCACCGGCATAAAGGTAGGCGTCTCAATGATTCCGTGCGGTGTGTGGACTCTGCCGAGCCGGGCTCCGGACTGCTTACAGGTCTTAATGTGTTCATACGTAATTGCTGCCATATCGTTAACCCTTTCTCTTGCTTAATAAATAAACATTGCATCACCGAAGCTGAAGAAACGGTAATGCTCTTTGATTGCCTCCTCATAAGCGGCGAGGATATGCTCACGACCTGCTAAAGCGCTGACCAGCATAACAAGTGTGGATTTCGGCAGGTGGAAATTCGTAATCAGCGCATTGACCACTGTAAACTGATAGCCGGGATAAATGAAAATATCCGTCCAGCCGCTGCAGGCTGTAAGCGGTCCGCCAGCCGCCTGTCTTCCGACCGTTTCAAGTGTCCGGCAGGAGGTGGTGCCGACAGCAATAATCCGTCCGCCCCTTGATCTCGCTTCATTGAGCAGGTCCGCTGTCTCCTGGGACAGCATATAATATTCGGCATGCATAACATGCTCTTCAACCTTATCTACCGACATCGGCCGGAAGGTGCCCAGTCCAACATGAAGGGTAATATACGCGATATTTACGCCTTTAGCGGCGATCTGCTCCAGCAGTTCCTTCGTAAAATGCAGCCCTGCCGTAGGTGCAGCCGCTGATCCCTCGTGGCGGGCATATACCGTCTGATACCGTTCACGGTCATCCAGTGTCTCCTTAATATAAGGAGGCAGCGGCATTGAACCCAGCCGGTCGAGAATTTCCTGAAAAATCCCCTTATAGATGAAGCGGAGTGTCCGTCCGCCCATATCGGCCTCTTCTTCAATAACAGCCTTGAGTTCATCGCTGAACACAATAACTGCACCGTTCTTCAGCTTCTTGCCCGGCTTCACCAGCGCTTCCCAGCGGTCTTCGCCCAGGCTCTTCAGAAGCAGCACCTCAGCCTTGGCACCGGTATCTTCCTTGACACCGAACAGTCTGGCCGGAATGACCCTGGTGTCATTCAGCACCAAGGTATCTCCCGGCTGAAACTGCTCCAGTATATCTGTGAAATGCCGGTGTTGAATCTGCCCGTTCTCCTTGTCCACCATCAGCAGTCTTGAAGCACTGCGGTCAAGCAGCGGAGTCTGGGCAATCAGCTCCTCCGGCAGATGAAAGTCATAATCTTCTACGTTCATACTCTGTCTTCATTCCTTAACTATAGTAACGTTATTAAAATAGTGTTGCAATATTTGCTTATAATCATACCCTTTGTCCGCCATCCCCTTCACGCCCCATTGGGACATGCCGAGTCCATGCCCGTTGCCCCAGCCGATGAAATAAAATCCGCTGGTCCCGGTTACGACTCTTGCGGCAGCATCCGCGCCCATGACAACCGTTCCGCTGGTATTCGCAGACACCTTGCCGGTAGCGGACAACACACCCGCAGTCTGCGAGCCGCTGACTGTAGCGGTTTTGCCGTCAGCGCCTAATACAGTATAACTGCCGGAAGGTACAATATCAAACAAGGTGCTGGGCAATCCGCCAAAGGCAGACCGGAACAAATCCGGGTATTTCACCTGCAGGATTTCGCCGTTTGCCTTCACCTGCGTTGCTCTGCCCGAAGGCCCGCGCTGCGTTACCTGCAGGCTGATAATGGAAGAAGGCAGAGCATTGCTGGTCTTGCCGCTCAGGCTCTTGAGCAGCTCGGCTGAAGTATACGGCCCTTTGATCCAGCTGTAGCTGCCGTTTTCGTAGACCTGGTCCAGCACAACGGCGTTGTCACCCGGATTCAGCTTCCCTACGGGGCTGGAACTGCTCTCAATAACCGGCAGCGGCCGGACATTCACATCCTTGGTTGTTGCCGTCGCAATGCTGAGTCCGGCCGCATTCCTGCTTCCGGTCAGCTTGATATTATCCTCACGGGCATAACCGGCCACACCGCTTGGCAGCAGGAGATAATACCATTTCTTTGAGGTTCCCACCGCGGCCGCATCCTCTGCGCTGAGTACGCTGACGAAGGTATTCCCTCCGTTATTCCATACCTCGGAAGGGTCGGCTGTCCTGCCGCCGCTATTGGAGGAAAAGACCGCTTCGACCACCTTCCCGCTGCTCATCAGCACCTCGCCGGCAGTGTCATCAACAGCCTTGGAGATTACCGGGGCTTCAGCGCCGATTCCGTTATAGACCTGGCTAAGTGTCGTATCGACCACATTCGCCACCTCAAATTTGTTGCCCTGGGCCCGCGCATAGCTTCTTGCAGCCACCGCCTGTGCCTTCAGCGCTTCGGCCGGCCAGCCCGAGGAAACTTCTCCGCCCACTACAGCATACAGATACTGTTCCATGGGAACCACATTAATAACAGCCAGTGATCCGGCAAGTCCGCTCAGCTCCAGATCCCCGCGGTAGGTCCGTTTGGATCTTTCGGTGATCTGGATTCCGGATGCGTTGCCGGCCGCAGTAAACTTCGCTCCGCTGCCGGAGACAACATAATGAAACGCCTGCCCCTGGCTCGTCCAGTCCATTCCTGCATCTGTGCGGATGATCAAACCCGGGGTGCTCACAGCAGTTGTACCCCAGGACAGCTGCGGCAGAGCTGCCGCTGCCTGTACCTGCAGAGCAGCCAGCTCACTGTCGTTCACCGCTTCTCCGGCCCATACCTGGAACCGGGCGCTGCCGTCAGCACCTGCCGCCAGCACCTTCCAGGCATCCATTCCGGCATCTGTGATACTCACAAGCACGGTCTCTGCTTCCTGTGAGGTGGCAAAATCACCGGCCAGCAGATGCTTATTGCCCTTCACGGCTGCAGCCTGACCGTCCGGAATGGACAGGCCGGCCTTATTGACGCGGGCAAACCCGTCCTTGGCAGCAGCTTCACTGGCATAAGGAGCCGTGTACAACTGGTATACACTGGCGCCGCCGCGTGTTGTCACGAACAGCTGCGGCTTATCGGAAGTGGCCTGCAGCTTCTTCGCGGCATCGGCTGCAGTCTGCCAGGAGGAGGTCTCCATTACTTTGACCTTGTAGAGATCCAGACTCGCGCGGATTTTGTTATTGCCGGGAACCGGAAGCAGCGTTGTTCCGCCGGCCATCAGATTGAAGGCTTCTGCAGACTGCAGTGTAACGAACGGGACAGTCGATTTATATTTGCTGCCGATATCGGCATATAGGGCAACCCTGATCGGTGCGGATTCGGCATAAGTGCCGCCTGCAGGAACAAGCAAACTTCCGGCGGTCAGCGCTGCCGCAAGCAGCGCCCGGCTTAGCTGCCTGGCAAACTTCATCATGTCATCCCCCTTGGAGTTAGTTGTAGGCTAAAGATTACTGTCAGGACATATCCTTAATTCGGCTGCGGCGGAAGCGGCAGGCCCAAATGATGATATGCGGCAGGAGTTACGATTCTGCCTCTTGGCGTCCGCTGCAGAAAGCCGATCTGCAGCAGGTACGGTTCATATACATCTTCAATCGTCTGACTCTCTTCACCGATCGTAGCAGCAATCGTATCCAGCCCGACTGGCCCGCCGCGGAACGAGGTGATCATGGCATTCAGCATTTTATGGTCTATGCTGTCCAGCCCGCGCGGGTCAACCTGCAGCATCTTCAGTGATTCGGCGGCAATCTCCGGGGTGATAATTCCATCCCCGCGCACCTGCGCGAAGTCACGGACCCGCTTCAGCAGGCGGTTGGCAATACGCGGTGTCCCCCGGGATCGCAGGGCAACCGCCTCTGCGGCATCACCGACAATCTCAATGCCGAGCATTTCGGCACTGCGCGAGACAATGAAGCTGAGCTCGTCGATGGTGTAGTATTCCAGACGGCTAACCACACCAAAGCGGTCGCGCAGCGGCGCAGACAGCAGACCGGCGCGGGTCGTGGCCCCGATCAGCGTAAACGGCGGCAGATCCAGCCGGACGGAGCGGGCACTTGGCCCTTTGCCGATCATAATATCCAGGGCAAAGTCCTCCATAGCCGGATACATGACCTCCTCCACCGTGCGGTGCAGCCGGTGAATCTCGTCGATGAACAACACGTCGCCCTCCTGCAGATTGGTCAGCAGGGCGGCCAGATCGCCGGGCCGTTCAATCGCCGGGCCTGAGGTTGTCCGCAGATTTACGCCGAGCTCGTTGGCGATAATATTCGCCAGCGTCGTTTTGCCGAGTCCCGGCGGCCCGTACAGCAGCACATGATCCAGCGCCTCACTGCGCATCTTGGCGGCTTCAATATATATCTTCAGGTTTTCCTTCACCTGATTCTGTCCGATGTACTCGCCTAAATAACGCGGACGCAGGCTGAATTCCACCGCCTGCTCGTCCATCATCAGATTGGCCGATATAATCCGGTCATCCATTGTTTATCACTCCGTTCTTCAACACTGTTAGCAGCCTCTTACTTGGCAATATACAGCAGCCCCAGCGCCTTCTTCATCAGCACATCGACAGTTCCCGTATCCGCGCCTTCCTTCTTCATTGTCAGCCATACACGGTCGAGCTCTGCCTCTGTATATCCGAGTGCCTTCAGTGCATCCCGCGCCTCTTCCCAAGGCAGGGCGGCAGCCTTCGCCTCCGCTTCAGCCGCTACCGCGAACAAGCCGGTCTGGATCGGCACGGAGCTCAGTCCGTCCAGCTTGTCGCGCAGGTCGAGGATCATCCGCTGGGCGGTCTTCTTGCCGATGCCCGGCAGCTTGGTCAGGAAGGTAATATTCTCCTGGTAGATGGCCGAGATCAGCTGATCCGGCGTCCCCCCGGTCAGAATGCCGAGCGCGACCCGCGGTCCGATGCCGGACACCTCAATCAGCTTGCGGAACAGCTTCTGCTCCTCCCGGGTCGGGAACCCGAACAGCAGCGTGGCATCCTCACGGGTCTGATAGTGGATATAGACCATTACCGGACCTTCCGTCTTGGCAAAGGCATACGGATTCGGACAGAATACCCGGTAGCCTACCCCTTGTATATCTAGCACAATATATTCGGACTCCAGATAAACGACAGGTCCTCTTAAAAAATCTATCATTTTCGCAATACCTCATTTAATTTGGAATTTAGACTCACGGAATGGGCATGGCACACCGCTACCGCCAGGGCATCGGCCACATCATCCGGCTTCGGGACAGCAGACAGCTTCAAAAGCAGCTTCACCATCTCCTGCACCTGCTTCTTCTCGGCCTTGCCGTATCCGACAACCGCCTGCTTCACCATCATTGGCGTATATTCGTAAACAGGGAGCCCCTTCTGTACAGCCGCCAGAATCAGCACACCGCGGGCCTGCGCTACCGGGAGGGCTGTCGTTACGTTCCGGGCAAAAAACAGCTTCTCTATAGCAACCATGTCCGGCTTGTATCGGTCAATGAGCTGAACCATGCCCTCATAGACATGCAAAAGCCGCTCTTCCTCCGGCGTATGCGCCTCTGTCTGAATAGAGCCATACTGAACGGGTGTCAGTTTATTTCCTGTCTTATCAATAAAACCGAAGCCGACAATCGCCAGCCCCGGGTCAATTCCCAAAATACGCAAATCCGATCTCTCCTCTGCTACAGGCAGGATATTCCTCATGACGGCCCATTGTCCGCCCCTAAAGCGAACATATGTATTCCTTCTAACCATTATAACAAAAATCCCTCTGGCGGGAGCATAAAATTTGCTGTACCTGCAGATTAAGAGACAAAAAAAAGCGGATGCCCGGCCGCCCCGGTGCCGATCCGCTCTTTCAGTAATATAATTATAGTTTTGTTATCAGTGCGGAATAATATCCTTCAGTCCCCCGAGAAAACGGCTGGAGGCATAACAAATTTCCCCGTTAGTCATCCGGATTTCACGGTTCTTCGTATCGACCTCGGCAATATTATCCTTATTGACGACAAAGGAATTGTGACATCGGTAGAACCGCGAGTCCATCTCCAGAATATCCTTCAGCTTGCCGTAGAACTCGACCTGGCGGTTTTTGGCATGCAGGATGATTTTGTGCAGCTGCGGCGAGGTCTCAAAGAATAAAATATCATTATAATCCACGCTGATCATCTTATCGCCGGATTTGGTCTGGAATTTCTTAATATTGTTATACTTGTTCTGCAGATAACGGGTATTGGCAGTATCAATGCACTCAATAACGCGCTGGCGGATATCTGTAAATTTGTCCTTCGTTATATAATCCATTGCTTCCACCTTGTAGGTGAATGTTAAATAGGTCAGCTCCGAGTGAGTGGTCACGAAGACAATGGCTCCGAGACTGTCATACTGGCGGATCTCTGCGCCCAGTGCAATTCCGCTTTTCTCCTCCTGCAGATCAACATCCAGAAAGTACAGCCCCGTCACCCGGTTATTCTGCAGATAGTCAAGGATATCCTGGGAACGCCCTGTGGAGATGACCAGCTTCATATCCAGATTTTCCATCATAATATAGTTCTCTATGTAACTGTTAAGCCGCTTTCTTTGTTCCGGGTCATCTTCGCATACAAATATCTCCAGCATCAAACTTCCTCCCGTCTAGTAAACTTCCAATTCCTGAATAAACTGTCCGTCTTTCCTGTATGTATCCAGCGTAACACCGGCGCACTGGGAGACAATCTCCCTCAGGTTGCTCAGCCCGAGCCCGCGGCCCGTACCTTTGGTGGAGAACCCCTTTTCAAAAATCTGGTGCAGCTCGGGACCGTCCGGCTGGCAGCTGTTCGCGACGGCAATCAGCAGACCTCCGGAACGCTTGACCAGTGCAACACGCAGGTTGGAGACTTCGCATTTGACCGCCTCCTCAATGGCATTATCGAGGATAATCCCCAGACACCGGCAGAGCTTGACGGAATCCATATTGATGGCTTCAATCGGCTCTACTGCCTCTACAACAGCGTCGATATGCAGCTCCTGGGCACGGATCAGCTTCGAGGACAGAATGCCCTTCAGCTCCTGGACCTTTACATTTTGCAGCGTTCCCAGCTTATAGTTGTTATTCTGCATCCCCTGGCTGATCGGAAGGATCTTGTGGTCAAAATAGGTACTCAGCCCTTCCATATCCTTCGATCTTATGTATTCGGACATCGACAGCAGTATGTTGATATAATCATGGCGGAATTTCTGCATGTCGGTGTACATCATTTCCAGATTGTCGGTGTACTCCAGGAGACGTTCATACTGCTCCTGCTTGCCCTGCATCGCAGCTTCTTTCATTACACTGCGCGTCAGCACCATGAAAACACCGATTAATAGAATGAAATAAAATGCAAACAGCAGACTGTTCGCCTGAATATTGGCATTCGTAAATCCCTGCTGCTTCCCGATCAAAATATTGGCATAAAAGATCACTACCGTAATTACGCAAAGTATGGCAAACAAAATCCCGTATCTGCGGAATAAAAGATCATATGCCTGGAATCTGGTGAAAAGAAACCGGACGGCAAAAGCGAGAAGAATGGCAATCACGAAATAAGTAGGGTAGTAGTACATATTGTTCAGAAATCCGTCGTTAATCTCTTCAGGAGAGGTATTGAAGAACCTGATAAATATACCGCTTGTTATGTAGTCGCTAATTACAGAAATAATTATCGCTATAATCGGAAAAATGATACTGAATACAATTCCCCTGGACTTCCAGTAGCTCGATGCAATACACAAAAGCAGAATAATGGCAATACTGGGGACACCGATCAAGATGTAGAGAGGATACCCGATACAAAGAGCGCCTATGAACATTACAAGACTGAATTTTAGACTGAATCTGCGCTGATTTAAAATGTAAATACTCAAACACAGTGTAAGCATTTGAGCGCCAACTGCAAGTAATTCCTTCAAAATCCCTATCCCCCTCAGTAAAAAGTTTATTCTGTAATTTTATACAAGATTGGTACTTTAACCCTATCCATTTCATTGTAATTCATACAAGATAAACTAGTAAAGCTGAATAACCCGAAAAAATCCCCTATACCGGGGATCTTTTCGGGTTCTGTTCATTCCGCTGCTGCTCAGTATCGCTTGGAGCGCATAATTATTTATTGGCTGAGGCCTTCAACAGCTCCATTGGAATTTTAGGTTCATGGAACAGCAGCGAGCAGCAGGTTTCCATTGCAATATCTCCGCTCTTGATTGCCGCACTTCTCACTGCTGCGGCCATACCGTCTTTTACCTCGTTAAACATTCTTTGCGTCATAGTTTTCATAATTATTATAGCTCCTTTTCAATAGTTTATAGGTTATTGGCAGAATCATCATTACTTGAAGCAGAATTCCCGTGAGCAGTAAAGCCTTGACCGTGGGGCTTGGAATCACCAGAGCGGTAAATACAATCAGCAGACTGGACCTTGTTGTAGCCCTTCTTAATTTCTCTCTTCTTTCTTTGCCAAGCAGCGGAAATTTATCTGTATCCGCCGGTGCATACCGGTAAAGCAGCAATGTAGCCAGTAAACCAATGATTCCTACCTGTATGTTGTTGAACCTTATGTATTGTTCGCATAAATACGGTATGCCTATGAACATTGCAGTACTTGATATACTGCACATCAAGCTGCTGCTTGCATGGAGGCCAAATGCTGTTTTGCGGATCGCGAAGTAGGCGCCGTGCATGATTAATGTCTGCCAGAGCAGATGGAACAGGATTGCCGCTCCGTAGACAAGAACCATTTTACTCAGGTTAATCAGCAGCATTTCAAATCCCAGCTTCATTTTCAGGTAATCAATGTATTCTCCCTCACGCTCCTTGTTTAATTTCTCGGCCATTTTGCAGGCCAGCGATTCGGTAAATCCCATCTTTACTGCTTCTTCAGCTTCCATCTTATTTGGTCACCTCTCTTGTCCTTTATATTAAACTTTTATTGGAGAGATGAATGATTCAGGCGCAGGATGCCGCTCACATATAGCAACTGCGAACATAAATGCCGGGGCATGTCCTAAATGTGCCTTTTTTACACGTACCTGTGAAAACGAATACAGCGGCTTGGACAAAAAAACACCGCCGCTCAACCGGGAAAGTTCCGGGTGCAGCGGCGGCGGATGAGCGGGCGGGATCATTAAAGGCTTCAAGTGTCGATCAGAACCTTCAGGACATCGCCCACCTCAATCTTTTGCGGGACGACCAGGCTGCAGATTTCCTGATCGTTTTTCATAAAGGAGTAGCCGGTCAGGAACGGGAAGTTTTTGAAGCAGACCTTGAACACCTCCGTACCGAACATGATCTCCGGCCTGATTGCGGAGATTTCATAAATGGAGTAATCCGCGAGCAGCCCCATCTTGAAGGCCTTCCCCAGCGCTTCCTTGCAGCTGAAGAACATGTAAGCGAAACGGACGGACGAGCCATATCCGGCTATCAGCTCCTTTTCCCCGGTGCTCAGCATTTCTTCAATCGGCACCTCCAGCCGGATGGTCTCCATATCAATGCCTACTATATTATCCTTGGAGTAGACAACGGAAAGCACATAGCGCTTGGAATGGCTGAGACCCACCTCGACCGGCTGGTCCTTGATAATCGGATAACGCAGGCTTCCATACTCAACGGTGATCCCGCTGAGCTTCCCTTTAAAGGAAGCAGACTGGCTGGCCAGATTTTTTTTGATCGCATAACGCCCGTACAGAAATTCCCTGCGCCGGCTCTCACTGCAGATATTGCAGTACATTATATACTCTGTAGAGCTTAATATTTCACTGGCCTCGAAGGCATGCTGCTCCTTCATATCGATCAGGTGCGGACTAATCATGGCCTCATCCCCTTATCGTTCCCCGGCCTTTGATTTGCGGTGCCAATAATGAAACAGCAGCAGGTCCGCTACAAATCCGGCATTGATCAGCAGTATAAAGCTTAAGTAGATGCTCTGTGTAATGGTATGAATCGGATATTTAAACAGGACGCCCGCTGTAATCAGCAGACTGGCAAGTGCGCTGAGCGGCACGACTCCGGAGCTCCGGTAATGGATTTTGCGGTAAATGCCAAGCATCAGCATCAGAATTCCCGGCAGAATCAGTGACTCACGCAGCTCGCTGACATCAGGCATCGCCTCTCCGAAGGCATACACGGGGAACCGGATGCAGAGCACAAGTCCCGAAAGAATCAGCAGGGAATCTATCCATCTGCGGTGTCTGCTCAGGGCAATCGCATACCAGGCCCCGAATACATTCAGATAGGAAAGAGTCACCAGTATGAGCGCTGCCGCTATGCTTCCGATGAACCAGTACGTATCCTCCGGGATGAACCGGTCCTTGCCGGTAAAGCGCAGGAACAGGAAGAAAAAGAGGCCTACCGCCAGCAGCTTCACTCCCCAGTAGGCCCTCATACCTGCACTGAACAGGCTGCGGAAGGCCTTATTTTCCCCGGGGGCACTGAAGCCGTATTTACGGTACAAAAAATCATAGATAGTTCGCTGCATAATGTTCCTCTCCCAGCATATTGGATAATTGCTCGATGGACGGGTGCTCAAAGACATCAAAGAAGCTGATATCGGCATTGAACCTCTGGTTAATCTCACGGGCGATTTCCCACACTGTCACGGAATCGATTCCCTGTTCAAATATGTTCGTCTGCTCATTCAGGGCCGCGCCGGGCAGGTATTGCTGGAGAATCTGGGCAAGCTTTTTGTTTTTGCTGAGAAAATGCTGTTCATATAACGCCCTTGTATCTGTTTTACCGTTGGCGGTCAGCGGAATCTCCTGCACATATACAATCCTGGACGGAAGCATGTACATCGGCAGCAGCTGCTTCAATACCTGGCCGAGCTGCTCGGAGCGGGTGGTGATTGCCAGGTAGATCTTTTTCTCGCGGACAAAGGCATGGCAGTTCCGGATGCCCTGGGCACGGACGGTATATTCGATCTCCTGCAGGTCAATCCGGTAGCCGTTGATTTTCACCTGGGTGTCCTTCCGTCCCAGATAGACGATTTTGCCCTCTTCGTTCAGCCGGACAAGATCTCCGGTCTTATAGACATCCCGGCCCTGCCACCGGATAAAAGCCTCGTTCGTCTTCTCGGGATTGCCCAGATAACCGATCGCTACCCCTTGCCCCCCGGCATACAGCTCCCCTTCGACCGCACTCTCCCCGCTTTCATTCACAATAAATGTCTGCGTTCCATGAACCGGCGTACCGATGGCGATCTCCTTCATCACGCTGCCCTGCTCCATAACATCCAGGGTCGTAAACACCGTATTCTCCGTGGGCCCATAGCCGTTGACGACAGTGGTATACTTCAGCACCTCATTGACATGGGACAGGCTGAGCTGCTCACCGCCGACAATGACCCGGGAGAGGCTGCGGAACATTTCCGGCTTCTTGTCCACCCAGAAGTTAAACAGGGAGCAGGTGATCCACATGACGTCGATTCCCTGGCTGATCCGTTTTTCCACATGATAGATATTCAGAATTTCGGTTTTGGATAACAGTGAAATGGTCATCCCGGACAGCAGCCCGCCCCAGATTTCAATAATGGAAGCATCAAATTCCAGCGGACTGATGTGGGAGATGGTCTTCTCCGGTGAGAGTCCGAGCCGTTCATCGCCCAGCAGGCGGAGGACACCCCGGTCGGGAATGCCGACTGCTTTGGGTGTGGACGTTGTTCCCGAAGTGAACACAATATAGCAGAGCTGCTCCGCAGAACGGGCGGGAAAATCCCAGATGTCTTCGAGCAGAGGATCAGGCTGCAGCACTTCATTGATGGTGGCCTTGACCTGAATCGTACTGCGCATCGTCTGCTTCCGGCTGTCCGGATAGTCCTTGTTGATTACGGTATAGGCGGCTCCCGCCTTCAGCACCGCGACCATGGCCGCAATGGCCTCAATACTGCGCTCCAGCTCAATCGCCACCACATCATGAGCCTGGATGCCCTGCTTCTGGAGCTGCCGCAAATAGACATTGGACAGTGCATTGAGTCCGCCGTAAGTAATGGAACGGCTGCTCTCCGTAATAGCCGTCTTATCCCTGAAAGTCTGCATATTGCCCACTAAACTGCTTAGTATATTGTTCATTGCCCGTTTCCCCCTTTGAATCGGCTCGTCTGGCCGGCTGTAATGAAGCTGATAATGTGGCTGTAGACCTGCTGCTCGAACTCGTAGTAAAAGAAATGTCCGCCCGGATAGGTGTGCAAGGAAACCTCCTGCCCGGACAGGTCGCCCCAGTTCTGAACTGCGGTGACCGAACGGTCCTCAAGCCCCTGAAAGACTGCGATCCGGACATCTGCCCCGAACCTGCGGCAGCGGTACTGGTTATCCAGGTTATAGCGGTTCACTGCTGTAATATCGCTCCGCAGAGCCGGCAGGAACAGCTCTCTCATCTGCCGGGAGTCGAACTGCCCCTCCTTGATCAGGCCGTAAATCCGGCAGCGCTCAAGCAGCGCATCATCGTCCGGCTCCTCTTCATCGACCGCTTCAATCCGGTGCGGCGGAGTGGCTGCCATGAACAACAGCCTGCTTACAGGGTAGCCGGAGTCCAGCAGTGCATGGGCAAGCTCATAGGCAATCAGGGAGCCCATACTGTAGCCCAGCAGCATCAGCTCCTCCCCGGGGTCCAGAGACTGCCGCAGCGTTGACAGCAGATCAGCGGTAATCTCCCGGATGGAGCTTAAAGGCCTGCCGGAGAATCTTCTGCCGTGTCCCGGATATTCCAGGGACAGGACCGTCAGCTCCGGGTAACCCGCCTGGAGCTGCTTCTGCAGCCCGGCGAACACATTGACATGGGCACCGGCATACGGGAGGAGGATCAGCTTCATCGTCCGGCACCTCCTCCGGACCATGCGCCGGCTTCCTCCAGCTGGAGCAGCAGGCTGTAGCAGTTGCCGTGCATCGAATACAGCACCGACGCGAACAGCCCGAAATCACCGGGACTGCTGCTCCACTGCTCCCCGCCGATAGTCCCGATATAAGCATTCGGCCTGGATATTTCCCGTCCCGGCAGTTTACTGTGCGTGCGGCGGGCATCCAGCAGACGGCAGACACCGGTCAAGCCGTAGTAGCCCACGATATAATGGATATCCTCCTTCAGGAAGCCGCCCCTCATGTTCCTGTAGGATTTCTGCAGAGCCTTCAGGCAGGAGAACTCTGCCGTATCATCAATCTCATTGCCGCGGCCGTACAGCTCCAGAAAAAGTTCTGCCTCAGGAGATACCCCGGCCTTCTCCAGCGACCGGCTCACCAGCTTCTTCACCGCAGTCCGGTTAACCACCGGATTGCCCATGCTTCCGGCGGAGATATCCCTGATCTCGGCCAGAATAACATCACCGTCCGCCAGGGCCAGCTCCCGCTCCTTCAGCAGGAAGACGGCTCCGCCTTCCGAAAAGTAACGTCCCGAAGCCCCTTCTTCAAACGGCTCCGTATAGCGTTCAGCACCCGTTCCGAACTGGGACAGCTCATACGGTACCGGGAAGGTAACGGCACTCGCTCCCCCCGTCAGGGCGGTATCGAACTCCCCTTTGCGGATTTTGGCGTAGGCGCTGTACATGGAGCTGATTCCCGAGGTGGAGGCCTCGCTGATCAGCTGGACGGCAGGGGTGCAGCCCGGCTGCAGCAGCTTCAGGTAGCCCAGCGGATCAATAAGCTTCACAGCATGCCGGAAGTCTTCCCCTTCTACGCCCATCAAGGCGTATTTGGACAGGATATCCGTCTGGGCAGTGCCGACGGAGACAAGCAGGCTGTTCTTAGGGCCCAGCTTGTTCCGGTCAGCCAGCGTCTGCATCAGGCTGAGTGTAATCCGTTCGCTGGACAGCAGGAATCTGCTGTCCGCCTGCGGCACATGCTCCAGCCTGAAGCGTTCTTCGACTGAGGGATAGAATATACCGTCGAAGCAGGACACCTCTGCCTGCTCCCGGTTGTAGCTGCGTGCAAGCTCCTGCATGCGCTGCTCCCAGACTGCGTCTTTACGCCGGATCAGCTCTTCAGGGCTCCCCGATTCGCGGTTCGGGTAATCACAGATATAATCGACGATAACGACTCTGCGGTCATCCATTGGCTTCCTCCAGCAGGTCTCTGACGTATTGGCTGAGCTGGGTAATGGTCGGATAAATGAACACATCCGCAACTTCGATATCAATCTTGAACTGCTCCGCCACCGGACCATAGATGCCGAAGGCTTTGAGCGAGTCGCCTCCCAGATCCGTGAAGCTCTTGTTCACATCAATCTCGTTGCGGTCAAGCACCGAGGCGAACACAACCGTAATAAATTGCTCCACTTCATCCTGGCTTTCAGTGCCGGTGATCTTTAAAGCGGAATACTCCTTAATCTGAATGCCGGCAGCCTCTTCCGCTGCTGCATCCGCTGCAGGAGCGGGAGCTGCAGTGCCCGCATACTGCTCAGGCAGGCGGATGTATCCGCCCAGGTATTCGGCAGTCTTGGCTTTGTTGAATTCACCGGCGATTACCTTGCCAAACCGCTTGTCCAGCGAGAGCCGGATGTACTCTCTTCCAGCTGCCGACGGGAGCGACTTCATCAGCAGCTGACCGTCTGCTGCAGCCAGATCTCCAAACTGGAGCGCCATTCCGGTCTCTTTCCAGCCGGGCCACTGCACCGTAGTCGTTGCCTCGTCCCGGAAGCCTTCAAGAAAAGCATTGGCGAAGGTGTAGGAGAACTGGCCGGCCGACCCGGCGATGGTCGTCATGGAGGAGCTGGCAATGAAGAACTTCAGGGGCTGCCCGGCCAGATACTTGCGCAGCAGCAGCGTTCCCGTTACCTTGGGGGAGGCTACGGCAAGAAACTCCTGTTCCGATTTCGTGAACAGCATGCCCTCCTCCGGCAAGCCTGCCAGATGAACAACCCCGGAGATGGTCTCTGTACCTGCCAGAGCGCCGATGACCTGCTTAACCTGCTCCTCATCCGCCAGATCACAGCTGTGGAAGGTTACATCGGCCCCTTTGCCCAGTACCTGGTTCATGCGGTTCAGCCTGTCAGACTCCTGTTCGGTCAAGGAAGTCTGGGCCTGCAGTACAGACCAGGCATCCCTGCGTCCCAGAACCGCAATGTGCAGCCCCGGCTGGCGCTCCAGCAGAACATCGATGTACTCAAGCCCGATACCGCCGTACCCTCCGGTAACAATGACACAGTCTCCCTCACCCAGCTGAAGCCCCGAATCCTCAGGCAGCTTGACAACCTCCGTTAACGCTTCCTCATACAGCCGGTTCCCTTCATACAGCAGCTTGAGGCCGTTCAGCTGCTCCTGCCCGGCGATGGCCAGGATGGTTCCCAGATCGAATACCTTCATGTTCAGCATCTGCGTCTTAAAGCCGGTATTCTCCAGTCCCGGAACTCTTCCGGAGCTCAGCAGGGAGTAGTTCAGCGGATTAAGCGCGGAGTCTGCCTTCAGGGCAAATCCGTTATCCGCAAGGAACACTACCGTTCCGCCGCGCTTGACCAGTGACGGCACCTGCTTGGCGAAATGGAAGTAATGCAGCATCTCCTCTTCTATGCTGCCGCTGTCAGGCACGTCGGCTTCATACCAGGGGGCATAGATAACGATGTCATACTTGCTGTCTGGCTTGAAGGCAGTGATTCCGCTATAATCCAGCAGCTCCACTCCTTCCTGCTGTTCAGCCGCGGCAAGCTCCAATGCCTGCCCGTTGCCGATAACCAGGACGGACTTGCCGGCGGCAGCTGCGGCTGTCTCAGGCAGGCGGAAAGCGGAAGGGCTCCAGCCCACTTCGTGCAGATGAGGCTTGAAATAGGCATTGGCGAAGGCCTTCATCACATATTTGTCCAGATACGCGATCCTCTCTCCGGCTTCGTTATAGACAGTTACGTTGCCCGAGATAACCTCATGGTCCCCTGCAGTATCGTAGAGGAGCTCTGTCCGCGAATAAATACGGCTGGTGAACGGTTTGCCGGTGTAGATAAATTTGCCGTAGGACAGGGGAAGGTAGCTTTTGCCGCGGGCCTGGGCACGCTCATATACCATTGCGCCGAGTATCCCGTCCAGCAGGGAAGGATGCAGATGGAAGGCATTCAGATCGCCTGCATAATGTTCGTGAAGCGTCAGGGACAGCAGGATCTCAGAACCGGACGGGCGGGCCAGACGAAAGTTTTGCTTGGCAAAATCCCAGCGTCCCTTGAAAAAGCTGTTCTCTTCCGAGCCGAAATTCGCAGTCTGCAGCTGCTGCTCGAACATAGTGCTTATCTCCGCAGCCTCTGCCGTCTCCATCCCCGGCTCTGCCGCCTTAATCGTGAAGGAGGCATGTGTCACATAGTTGTTCATGTCTTGGTTCTCGTAGGAGAAAACCTCAACCTCCAGCTGTCCGGAGGACGGCTTGCCTACCTGGATCTGAAACTCCCGGTGAGTATCCTCAAGCTGGATCAGATTTTTGAAATACAGCTTCTCCAGCTGGAATGCGGGAGTACCAAAGTAGAGCACGGCCAGCTCGGCCGCCAGCTGCGTATAGGTCGTCCCGGAGAAGGTCCGCTGGCCGCCGATCCGGTGATCGTCTACAAACCAGTCGTCCGGCGACAGCTGTACAGAATAGACGTCGGACCGCCCTGTCTTCAGGGTCTGCTTGCGGATCAGCGTTGAGGCAACAGGCAGACTGGGGCCGGAATTGGTGTAAATATTATGCTTTCTGACATTTGCCCAGAGCACTTCCCGTTTGAACTCATAGGTCGGCAGGGAGAGTGTAATCCCGCCGCGGTACGGATACAGCTCCAGCGCCTGGCTGTAGCCGTCCAGATACAGCTGAATCAGCTCGCTTGTCAGGTACTGGTCGTAGCCGGTTTTGAGGCGGTGCTGCATCAGCTTTCTCATGTCAGCTGTAATCTCGCGGAGCTCTCCCTGGAAGATTCCGTCCGCAGGCTGGCCGCCGGCCAGAACCCGGGCTGCTGTACGCAGCTTGCTGATAAATTCATCAAAGGTAGCTGCTTCAAAGCCGATTCCGATTTTAAAATGATTCCGTTTATGAACGAGCGTATAAGAGATGTTGTGCAGGCTGAAGCGCTCCAGCCGGCTTGCCTGGCGCACGAATTTATTCAGTACGGCAATGAGCTGGTCATGGGACTCAGCCGTGAAGACGAACGGGTAAGGCTCCTCCGGCTGGTATGCCTCCTGCTGGCGCTCATATTCCTCCAGGACGATATGGGCGTTGGTGCCGCTGAACCCGAAAGAGCTGATGCCGCCGCGGCGCGGATACTTGCCTTTTTCCCATTTGCGGACCTTAGTAGGAATATAAAAAGGGCTGTCAACAAACTTGATATATTCGTTCGGAGATTCAAACGTCTGGTTCGGAAAAATCTCCTGATTGCGCAGCGCCAGCGACATCTTGATCAGTCCGCCGACACCTGCTGCACCTACTGTATGTCCGATATTTTCCTTAAGGCTGGTGAGGGCGCAAAAGCCTTTTCTATCCGCATGCTGCCTGTAGGCATCCGTAAGACCTCTGACTTCAATCGGATCGCCGAGCTTGGTGCCGGTGCCGTGGGCGTCAATGTATTCAACAGTCTCAGGCGAAATGGAGCTGCGTTCATAGGTATCCAGCAAGAGGTCCTTCTGGGCATGCGGATTAGGCGCGGTCAGCCCGTTCGATTTGCCGTCGCTGTTGATCATGCTTCCGCGGATGACGGAATAAATGTTGTCATTGTCAGCAATCGCGTTCTTCAGGCGCTTAAGGATCACAATGCCCACACCTTCGCCGAAGATCGTTCCCTCGGACTCTGCATCAAACACCTTCAGGAAGGAACGGGAGGTTTCTACGTTGCTGTACTGGTCCAGCACGCTGCCCTGGCGCGGGAACAGGCCGAGCGCAATCCCGCCGACAATCGCGGTGTCGATCTCCTTGTCACGCAGCGTCTTGACTGCCAGATGCGCGGCAACCAGCGAGGAGGAGCAGGCCGTATCAATGACAAAGGAGCCGCCGGACATGTTGTAGATATAGTTGAGGCGGCTGGCCAGAATGCCTTCCCAGCAGCCGGAATTCACATAATTGGAATCCTCTTCAATCTCCGAGCGGTAATTGGCGGTAATCGATTTATCCTTCCCGATATAGATTGCGGTCTTGCTGTCCTTCACGGCATCCAGGCGGATGCCTGCATCCTCAAGCGCCAGATAGGAGTGCTTCATCACAAGACGGTGTGTCGGGTCGATATACTTGGCTTCCTCCGGGGAGATTCCGAAGAACTCCGGATCAAAGGTGTCAATATCCTCCAGGTATGCCCCCTTCTCCCGGCACAGCCGCTGCAGAAACTCCTCCGGGGTCGTCTTCAGGTGGTCGGCACCCTTTTGCAGGTAATCATGATCCTTCGGGATGTACGGAATCCGGTTCTCCGGGAATTCCTTGAACCCTCTCATGCCGTGTTTGACCGCCTGATAGAACTCATAGGTATCCTTTACATTGCTGTATTCGCAGGAAATGCCCACGATAGCGATATCATCGGGAATGATCTCCTCCAGTAGGGCTTTGCCTGCTGCTGAGTCCAGATTGCCCTTTTTTACCTGATCAAATATATATTCGCCTGCTCTCATTGCCTTCGCCTCTTTCAAAGTTTATTGAACTGTATGGCTATATCTTCTGAAATCTCAGGAACTCAAGCAGTTCGGCAGCATCAGGCGCTGCAGCTTCAGGCACCGCCTGCTGTACCGGTGTCCCCACGGTCTGATCCATGAATTCAGCCTGTCCTCTAATGGTCGGAATGGAGAACAGGGTGGTTACATCAAAGCTTCCGGGAAACAAGCGGTTGAGTTCATCGCACAGCTGCACAATGGAGATCGAGTCTCCCCCCTGCTCAAAAAAGCTGAGCTCTGTATCATAATGGTCGTCACCCAGCGTCCGCTTCCACGCTTCGGCAACACCCTGCATAGCCGGGATGCCAGCTCCGGCCGGCAGGGATGCTGCAGACCGCCTGCTAAAGACATCTGCGGCAGGTTCAGGTCGGCCGAACAGGGAGGAATAATCCTCGGCCGGCGCCTTAAGCTTCAGCATGGAAGCCTGCAGTACGCCAGAATGAACGAACCGGTCAATCAGCTTCACACCCTCCCGGCTGTGGAGCTTCTCAAAGTAATAGTCTGCCTTCCCGGCCGACATCCCGACATCCTCCCAGCCGGTCAGATTCAAAGTCCGGACACGTCCTCCTTCTGCCGCCAGTCCCGACTGGTACGCATTTGCGGCACAATATTCCGTCTGTCCCATGGCTCCGATCAGACCGGCAACGGAAGCAAAGTGAATGATCTCCCGGGCATGTCCGAAATATTTGCCGAGCAGATAAGAACCTTGAATTTTGCTGCGGGTCCGTTCGCAGAATTCAGCCTTTGTTTTGTTGACGAACAGCCCCTTTGCCGGCTCCCCGGCAAAATTAAGCACATACTCCACATTTCTGCCTTGTCCTGCGGCAAAGGCCTGGATCTGCTGCTCATCCGTAATATCCAGTGTGAGATAGCGGATATTGGCGGGTGGAGGTCCGCCTTGCCACCCTGGGCTGCGTCCGGCTGCAATGATGTCCGTGTCAGGATAGGCAGAAGCCACATAACGGGCGTATTCTCTGCCGATGCCCGAACCGCCGCCGATAATGAGGAGAGTCCGCCCGGCCAGCTTGCCGGATTCGTCTCCCCACAGCTTCAGGCTTTTGAAGCGGAGGGTGTGATAATTTCCGTCTCTGAGCACAATCAGCTCCTCGTTATGATAGCTGTTGCGGACAACCTCCAGTGACTCGTGCACCGGCTTGGCATCAATCAGCCTGATCCTGAAATTCAGCTCCAGACGCAGGGAGTAGATGCCCATCGCCACACTGCGGCTGAGCGCATTCATCTCATCCCGGCCGAACAGCCCGGTGCCGATGTAATGAAACTCCTTGAGGCAGTTCGAGCGGTTAAGCTCCACCAGCCAGCAGCCGATTCCATAGGTCTCTTCTGCTACAGTTGCTTCATCGTAGTAGGGCTTGTCCCATAAAAAAATCCTCTGGGACGTTACTGCAGACGGCAGCAGCTGCTGCAGCTCGGAGAGATTCTCGAAGTAATGAACCGGCCCATCCGGCGCAAGCCTTTTCTGAAGCGAGCGGTGCATAATAAGCAGCGGCATCTGCGGCTCTTCCTGCTCCTTGAATACCGTCTCGACATAATACTCCTGCTTGAAATAATCGCCCCGCGGCTCCCCGCCTGTATTCAGAGCATTCTTGACCTTGTAGTTCCTGACTGAAATGACTGCTCTGCCTAAGCTGTCATACAGGGTAATATCCAAAGATAATATAATATTGCCTATGTTATCCGAAGTTTTCTCCCGGATTCTTAGATCCGAGTAGAACTCGCTCCCGCTTAGCGCACCGGTGCTGAAATCAATTTCGCTCCACAGCCAGGGGAACAGAATCTCACCGGGCACTGCCATCCGGTTCAGGGCGTTAAATGCCGGGTCCAGGAGAGAAGGATAGAAGCTGTATAAGCCAAATTCACGCTCATAGCCGGAAGGCGCCTTCAGCTTGACCAGTGCACGGTCCCGCTCTGCACTGACCCAGAGCCTGTCCACAGTGTCCCATCTCCCTGAGACCTGAAGCCCTCCGCCTTGCCCGTCTCCGACCTGGCTGGTGACCTCAAGCTCCTCCAGCTCCTCCAGCCCCATATCCTGGATAATATTCGCAGCAAATCCTTCAGCCTGGTGGCCCGCTCTGGACACCAGCTCAAACTGAAGCCAGTTCCGGAACTCTCCCGCTGTGGAGTAAGAAGCCGTGCCCCGCAAAGTCAATTTATCAATAACAACGTTAATCTTCAGAGCTTCCTCACAGGTAGAGAGCGGTGCCAGAATATGCAGATTACGGATATTGAACGCTTCCAGGCCGTAAGCGGTGGTGTCCAGGCCCTGGGCAAGAATTTCAAAGATCGCCGTACCCACCATCAGATGGCTGCTGCCAAAGACATGCTCTCTGATCTCCCAGCATTGCTGCATGCTAAGCGGAAATTGAACACACAGTGTATGCTCCGTTTCCAGCCGCTGGAGAGGATGGCTGACTGCAAAGGAGTTGCGCTCCATCGGGAACCAGTAAGGCCGCAGCTGCATTTCCAAAGGCTTAACCTTCCGCTTCCCTGCCCCCTCATAGCCCTCCAGGATGACATGTGCATTCGTTCCCGTCATGCCGAAGGAGCTGACGCCGGCAAGCGAACACCGGCGGAGCGGGCTGCTCTTGTCCGGGATAAAGAAAACAGATTGCTCGAAATCAATCTCGCTGTTCGGAATCCGGAAATTGGGATGCGGCAGCAGAGCACCACGCTCCAGGCTCATCACGGACTTGATCAGCGAGAACAGGCCGGAAGCGACATCCAGATGGCCGAAATTCGACTTGCAGGCAGTGAGCGCCACCGATTGTCTGTTCACGCCATGCTCCAGAAAAAACGGGGTCAGGCTCTCGAACTCAATGCTGTCCCCGACCGCTGTACCTGTGCCGTGAGACTCGATAAAGGCAAGCCGGTCCAGCTGATCTGCGAATGGGCTCCAGGCTTCCTCGATAAGACCCTCCTGGGCAAGCGGATTGGGGGAGGACATATTGACGGTATGCCCGTCATTGTTGATCGCATAGCCTTTGATCAGCCCGTAAATATAGTTGCCGTCCCTCTCCGCCTCCCCGCGTCTTTGGAGGATAACCGAGCATACGCCTTCCCCGATGGAGGTGCCGGTGCTCCGCTCGTCAAAAGCCTTGGTCGTTGCATCGGCAGCCAGAATATCAACCAGCTTGTCCGCTTTCTCACCGGGCTTGATATACAGGTTGGAGCTGACAATCACTGCATAATCGGTAACACCCCGGCGCAGCTCATCCGCAGCCTGGATGACCGATACGAGCGAAGAGGAACAGGCCGTATCTGTCATGACTGCAGGCCCTTTCAGATCAAAGATATAATTGATCCGGCTGGCTATAGTTGAATTCAGCATGCCCAGCAGGTCGGGCGTCAGGCCCAAAGCCTGCAGCTGCAGCTGATACTGGTACTGCTGGGTTGTATTAACACTTCCGTAGACGCCGGTCCTTGTCCCCCGGATGGATTCAAGGCAGCCGCTGTCATTCAGCGCCCTCGTAGCCGAGAGCAGTGTCAGCCGCTGATTCGGGTCCATGTACTCCGCGCTTTTCTGCGCAATATGATAATATTTATGGTCAAACTGGTCGATGGCCGGGAAATAGGAGCCCTCCATATAAAGCTCCCCGTTCCCGGACAGCCCGCTCCGCTTCAGCCGATGGCCGGGAAATTGCCCTTTGGACACCTGCCCTTCGCTTAGAAACCGCCACACCTCCTCCTGATTGCGGCAGCCCGGCATGGACAGATCCAGACCAATGATTGCTATATCATCCTTACTCAAGCTCATCCACCCCATTCCTATAACGCATTATTTACCTTGTTATCCGACTTTCCAGGCTAACTGATTGCAGTATTCTGTAATTTCATCGGCCGGAACCGCCTTGGTGCTCAGGATCAGCTCCAGCAGTGACAGAGTCTCACGGATCTCAGCATCCGAGGCTGCCTTGCCGATCTGTGACTTGATGCGGTTATAGCCGCTTATTACGATATTGTCATAGGCCTCGGCATCCAAGCTGTTATTTTTGGTGGAGACAATGATGCCAAGCGCCCGGGAGAAGATATCATAGTGCCGGTTGACCTCAATATCATCCTTCAGCTCTGTGCATAGCGCCGCCATGCTCTCTTCATTATGGAAGGCAAAGATGCCTTTGACACTTTTGAGCATTTTGACGAACATTCCGTTAGGGGACAGATCCACGAAGAGCTGCACCCCGCGGCTAAGCGCGTAATCAATGGACGGCTGCCAGCGGACGGGGCTGACAATCTGTGCGGCAATTTCTCCCCTCAGATTCGTGAAGTCATAGGGCCCTGCACTCTTGTTGCTGATGACCTGGGTCTGCACTCTGGGGCTGAAGGACATGCCGTCAAGCTGCGCGTATACTTCATCCGCTGCTTCCTTCATATACGGGGTGTGGAAGGCCCCGTTCACGCCGAGCATAACCCCTTCAAGCCGGTGGTGCTTAACAAATTCCTGTATGGCCTGGCGGGTTCCGGAGATCACGGTCTGCTGCTCCGAGTTGAGGTTGGCCGCATACACGTTATCCCAGCCGGCGGCGAGTGCCTCGACTTCTCCGGGAGCTGCAAACACCGCCATCATCCCCAGGCTCTCCTGCCGCTCAATCGCCGCCTTCATCGCCTTGCCGCGGATATTTACCAGCGCAAGCCCTTCTTCATAGGTGACTGCCCCGGCAATGGTCAGTGCAGTAATTTCGCCCAGACTGTGGCCGAGCACGAAGCCTGGATACAGGCCGATTCTCTGCTTGTATAACTGGTACATGCACATGGTGCCAACATAGGTGGCAAGCTGAGCTTTATGGGTGTCCTGGCTTAAATCCGCGGTCAGCCACTCCGAAACCGGGAAGCCCAGCTGATGTTCCGCTGTTTCAATCAGCGCACGCGCCCCGGGCGATTCCAGCCATAGCTCCTTCACCTGCTCCGTAAACCGTGTTCCCTGTCCGGGCAACAGCAATGCAATATTCATTTAATTAGCCTCCTTTAGATGATCCTTTATTTTACCGGCCAGCAGCCCGGCTGTATGAAAGTTGAAGAAATCCGAAATTTTAAGATTGATATTGAAGGCTTCCCTGATCCTTTTCTTGAGCTTTACAAGCAGGAGCGAGTCCATGCCGAGATCGAAAAAACTAACATCTGCCTGCACATCCGTCTCCCCCAGCAGGCCGGATACGATTTCGGCAATTTGGCTGTAAATCTCTCCGCCTTGTGCCTGCAAGCTGTCTTCTGCACTGGGGGGCTCTTCTTCCCTGGAAGTCAGGGACACCAGATCGCCTACACGCAGTCCGCCGCCGGCACTCGCATACAGGCTCCGGAGATTGCTGCGGAACAGCGACTGCAGAGTCTGCAGATCCTCCAGCCGGTATTCGCTGGAGATGACACTTATCTCCCAATCTTCCCCTGACTTATAGACGGAGAAATGCAGCCCGTATTTTTCATCCTGGTAGCCGGCGGCTTCCTCCAGCTCAATGCCATGGGCCTCATTCAGTTTTTTGGCAATAAGGCTGCCTGATTTGTAATCAAAAATAATGTCCCTGAAAATGTTCATGCTGCTCATAGGCTCGGTACGGATCAGCTCCCCGTAATGGTCACGTCCGGCAAAGCCGGAGAATATCCTGGCCTGAATCCCGGCAATAAGCTGATCCGTCCCGGTCTCCAGCTCCTCCTCCAGCTGCAACGCAAACGGGATCAGCTGCACGAAATTGCCGAGCGCCCGGTAATTGCGGGGATCTCTGCCCAGATAAGGATAGGCGAGATAGACCGTTCCGCTGTGCAGCAGGCTGGCCAGACTGAGGGAGAAGGCGGTCAGCGCTACCGCGAAATCCGAGTGCCGCCTGACATATCCCGGCTCCAGCGTGAAGCGGTCATTCAGGTAATGAACCTCATTGCACTGTCTGGCCAGCAGCCTGGACTTGAACGGTGCATAGCTCCCGAAGCTGATTATGCTTGCCGGCTCCTCGCTATCTGGCCCGTCAACCTCAAGCACAGGCGGGTGCAGCTGTGATTCGGCAGCTTCCCCGGACAGATAAGCTTCAGTCAATTCCTGCAGGAACAGGTTCATACTGAACCCGTCAAGAAGCACATGATGGGCATTAATGAACAGATAATCAGCCGGCTCGTCCAGCACCCTGCAGATCAGAATCCGCACCAGCGCACGGTCCCTCACGGTAATCAGCTGCTCGCTGATCAGACGCTCCTTATCCAGCTGACCGAAGGTTCGGACCTCAATCGTTGGCGCTTCATCTCCGGTTCTTTTGTAAATCTCGGACTGGATCTGGTAGGTGGTCCGGAACAAGTCGAACTGTTCCACATACCGGGTCAGCAGATTATACATTTTGGGGATATTGAGTCCTTCGGCAAACCGGACAAACAGCGGGATATTATAGGCGGTAGGACTGAGCAGGCAGCTGCTCACAATTCTTTTCTCGGCACTGCTAACCGTGGCTGACATTGTCCGCAATCTCTCCTAAAGTTCTGCTGAACAGCATATCAAGGTCCAGCTGATAGCCCTTGCTTCCCAGCTGCCAGATGATTTCCATCGCCTTGATGGAATCCCCGCCCAGATCCAGGAATGTCTGCTCTGCTGCTATTTCACTTTTCAGCACATTTGTCATCACCTGCATAATTTCATTGCGGTTATTACTGGCCATAGAATTGCCATTAATGATTTCTGAGATATCCGTTTTACCGTTAGTATTCATAGGAATAATATCCACCACCTTCACTGTAGGAACCATATACTCAGGCAGCCTGCTCCGCAGATGTCCGCGCAGCTGCTCCAGATTCACCTGATCCTTCACATAGAGCATCAGCCGCTGTCCGTCGTAGTGAGCCAGACAATCCTTTTGCAGGCCGAAGCCATAGGCACATTTCTCCACTTCCCCCAGCTCAATGCGGTAGCCGGAGATTTTGACCTGCCTGTCCTTGCGCTCCACATAGATAATCTCTTCTTCAGCATCAAGGTACACGGTGTCACCGGTCCGGTAAAAGCGTCTGCCGTCCAGCTCCAGCAGAGCTCTGCTGCTTGCCTCCGCATTCCCGAAATAACCGCGCATGACGCCGGAATCTGCAATCAGCAGTTCTCCCTGCTGCCCTGCAGGAACCGCGAGATTATCTCCGTCTACAATCATGAACGCCCCCTGGTCAAACAGTTTGCCGATCGGCATCTGCAGCTCAGTACCGTCAACCCGGTGGGCTGTGGCAAAGACCGTGGTCTCCGTTGGCCCGTAGACATGGAGGACGGTGCAGTAGCGCGCGGCCTCCTGCAGATGATGCACGGAGCAGCGCTCGCCTCCGGTCAGAACCAGCGACACCTTACGGAACAGCTCAGGGGCTTCATCCACATAGAGATTGAATAGCCTTGTAGTCAGGAATAACGTATCGATTCCGTCAAATCGTTCAGGTACCGTTTCACAATCCAGACTGTCGTCCTTGCTGATCAGCTTCAGCGTCATTCCGTTCAGCAGCCCGCCAAAAATCTCATAGACAGAAGCATCAAATTCCAGCGGGGCAAGCTGGCCCATTATCTCACCCCGGTAGAAGCTTGGTTCATTGACTATCTTACCGATAGACCGGTCTTCGATAGCTACCGCTTTCGGCTCTCCGGTGGAGCCTGAGGTGAAAATGATATAGAGCAGGCTGTCAGGCTGTCTTTCCGTTTCCGGCAGCGCGGCTTCCCGTCCGCCCCCGGCCCCGGCGATAGTATGCAGACTAACCTTGGCCTGGACCAGTGACTTCATCTTCTCCTTGCGATGGTCCGGATAAGCTTCCGGAATAACACAATAAGCGGCTCCGGCACGGATGGTACCGATCATAAGCACAATGGAATCTGCTCTTTCCGGGCATTCAATGGCTACCACATCCCCTTTACCGACGCCCCGGCTGCGGAGGCCGGCTGCAACACCCCGGGTAAGCTCATCCAGCTGCCGATAGGATAAAGTGCGGGAATCATCCAGAATTGCCGTTTTATTATGGTATAAATTAAATGTATTATTAATTTTTTCTGTTAAATTCACAGGAATCCCCCTTTTCCGCCAAATCATCAAGCCTGCTGCCTAAGTCATTTATAATTGCTGCAATCTGATCATCTGAATACTTGGACTTGCTGTATTCCACTTCTATGCCGTTCTCCTGCTGGTAATGGTAGACCCTGATGTATAATTCAAACTTGCACATCCGGTCAGCCGGTATGTAGCGGAAATGCCGGAACATGTCCTCCTCATAGGAGTACACGATCGGATATTCAATCATCCCGTGGGAGTCATTGCCGGGATCTCTGAAGCTCTGAAGATTGCTGCCGTGAATATTCCGGATTCTCGACTCCGCATCCTCTTCCGTTTGTATCTGCTTAGGCATCATCCGCACATAGCAGCCCGCTTCAGTGAAATTTCCGATTCTCATCCGCCAGTTGCCGATTGTGCCGTAGGTATCACCGCTGCACATTCGGCCCAGCACCTCCTCAAGCAGCCCCTGATAAACGGCATTCTTCGTGACCTTCAGCCGTAAGGCCAGCTGCTGGACCGCTTCCTGGCGGGCGGCTGTAAGCCTGACGGCAAGCCTTCCGGCACCCGGAGCGGGCCCCGGCTGCAGCGCCGGCAGCCTCAGCAGCCTGTCCTTCACCTCTGCCGCAGCGATGCTATGCCGCTGGAGCTCACAGATTGCCCGGTAGCCGGATAACGGAAGGGAAGCCTGCGGTATAATCTCCTGCCCTTCCAGCAGCCTGCCGATGAAATCCTGTTCAAAGCGGCGGATTCCCAAGCCATCCACGGCGATATGATGGAACTCTGCATACAGAAACCGTTGATCCAGCCATTCCAGAAAAGTCAGACGCCAGGGATAATGTGCAGCCAGATCAATCCCGGAGCTGCTGCCTCTGATATATGCTTCGGGCGCTTCATGAATTTCCAGTGGTTCCACACTGAAATCCTCCGGCTGCAAAGGGGTATACCGCTGGTAGAACTTCCGCAGCTGCGGGTCGTATTCATATTTTACCTGGAGCGTCTTATGCGCCTTCATAACGGTGTACAACGCTGCTCTCACAGCACCGTAACTGGTACCTGCATCCAGCGGATACAACAGCGGCAGCCGGTACAGCGGCAGTTTATTGCAGATGAACATCTTGCGCTGGATGGCGGTCAGCTCACTGATCTCCTCCTGCTCACCGGGGTCCGGGGAATATGCATACTCAAGCATGATCGGCTTCACCCGCCTTTACAGCAAGCTCCTGAAGAGCTGACCGTACATCTTGGACAATCCGTGCTTCTTCCTCCGGCGTGTAAACCAGATCGTCAATATACAAGCTGATCCGGCACTCCCCGGCAGACAGCTGGAAATTCACCAGCAGCTGAAATTTCGACACGCCCGGGAATTCCAGCACCTGGTCAAACAACGCTCCTTCACTGCTGCCGGCCACCAGGGTCTGAAATACAACGGCCGGGAACTCCAGTGTGAAGCCGGCCCCGTTCAGATCATAGATCGATGCCGCCTGATACCGGTGTGCAGTAGTAAGGCTCTCCCGGAGGACATTGTCATCCTCAGTGTCGAAGAAGACAGGCAGTACCCGGGCGAAGGACTGGACAACATGGATTGCACCGGGGATTACCCTTCCGTGGTACACCGCGCCCACATAACCCTGTGTATAATTGAAAGCCAGTGCCAAACGGCTCGTCAGAGAAGAGAGCAGCCTGTGTTCCTGCTCCGGATATGGCACTTCTTCTGCCTGGCAGGTAAACTCATACAAATGATAGCCTCCCTTGGTCCGAACCGGCTTGCCCAGACTTGGATAGGCGTTATAACGGAGAAGCGGCTGCCAGCCCTGCACATCACCGGCAATTGCTGCCTTATAGCTGCCGGCAATTTGCGCATACTGGGCGAATTGCACAGGCTGGTTGTTGAAGCTGTCCTCGATCTGGCTGAGCAGAATACCGAGACCTATCTGGTCAATAAGCATATGGTGCATATTGAGGTACAGGTAGATGTGCCTGTTAGAAAGCAGTGTAACCAGCCTGATATCCCATAGCCGTCCACCGCCCTGCAGGCGGAACCCGCTGCTGAGCTCCTGCAGCTGATCGGCATCCGCCAGCGTGATATGCTCAATTTCCACATGCCTGTTCTGTCCGATCTTCCCGTGTACCTCGCCATCGGCGTAGATATACTCTGTGAAGAAGACATCATTACATGCAATAACATGCTCAATCGCAGCCTGCAGCGCATTCAATTCAACCGTGCCCTGCTCTGAAATCCGGTAAGCATACTTCACATCGTACATATTGGATTCCGCCAGGCGGAAGCTGTCAATGAACAGCACCTTCATAAAGTTCGGGCATTCGTATCCGTCCGGCTCTGCAGCATCCCATTGCGGGAAGGCGGCATGGCCGGCCCGCTCCAGAATCAGCCGCTTCAGCTCGCGGAGCGTGCCCGAAGTATAAATATCCTGATAGCTGAGCTGTACACCCAGATGCTCGTAAATGTCCGTAATCATTCTTGCTATATCCATTGAAGAGATCGAGGAGTGGAACAGGTCGTCATCCTCACCGATATCAGGCAACCACCTGCTGCTCCTCTCTTCCCGCGCAGCGGGTCCGGCAGACGCAGCTGCAGTCTCCATGACAGCCGCCTGCGGTACATGCGTGCCACCGGCAGGCTGAGACAGCTCCAGCCGGTCCAGCATAAGCAGCATCTCCTCCAGTCCGGAGAACAGGTGCTGGATCAAGGGCTGGTCGCAGCAGTATTCATACTCCAGATGATCGCCGTATTCATTAAACTGCAGATGGTTATTGTACTTGTGGAGATAACCGCCCAGTGTAAGCCGGGAGAATACCGCCGATCTCTGTTCCAGCTCCGGCATTCCGGTATAAGACAATACGTAGTCATAACCGTGGTACCCCAGCAGCTCCATATACTCCTCATAAGACAGGAGGGCAGAGCCGCTAATGGACTGGAACAGCTCTTTGAATATGCTGCGGGCATTGCCGGCATAGCTTAGGCTGTCGTCTATCTGCAGAAGAACAGGCGCAATATCCGTAAAGTTCCCGATTACACCAGCCTGCTGCATTTGATCCCTGCGGGATACCACAGCTCCAATCAGGTTCCTCCGCTGCGGCGACAGCAGGGCCAGCGCAAGCAGGATAACGCCGAACCGGGTAACCTTCAGCTTGCCTGACAGCGATACCACTGCTCTGAAAGACCCGTCTGTCAGCCGGCCGCGGCCGTATACCGGCTCGGCGTACGGACGGCCGGTCTGATCCGGACGCTGGAATTGCCTGATTCTGTCCGCATACCCGTCCATTCCCGGCAAGGCCTTGGCCCGGCCACTCGGCTTCCGGAAATAACTGCCTTCATCAAGCGCAGGGGCGCTCTTGTTAAGCAGCTCCTGCTCCAGGCTGTCCAGGAACAGATACAGGGAATCACCGTCCATAATCAGATGATGCATCAGAAACTCAATGCAGTGCTCATCCTCCCTGAGATAGTAAGCGGCCAGGCGTCCGCCCCCGAAGACAGCCAGTCTCTGGCCGCCGAGCGGTACGCTGCTCCGGTAATCCTTGAAGCCGCTGTCCACGGCAAACATGTACTTTGAATCCTGTCTGATAATTCTGCCGCTGAAGGCTTCAACCGCGTTCATTACCTTCCTGACAGCCTGATCTATTTCACCCCTGCTCCACCGGTCATCATAAGTAACGGTGAAATAAATACCGTAATCCTTACCGTGCTTTTCGGCATATAATATTTTCTGCTGCAAGGGCTCCAGCTCGTAATGCCGTGTGCCGGTCTCGGGACTGTTAAGCATCATTCTCTTCTCCTCCTTTCAGCACAGCCTGTGGCCTGCCCTAGATATCCTGAGTTTTTACCCGGGTGAGCAGGAGAAAGATGAGCGCCGCGCAGCCCAGCAGGCTGACAAAATGAACCGTTACCGCGCTGCCGCTTCCCGTGAACCCGCTGAACAATTCTGTGTTCAGCTCCGTAATCCACCGGGTCGGCAGAATCCGGGCGAAGCGCTGCATGCCTTCGGGCATGATGGAGCTGGGCCAGAGTGTACCGCCGAGCATCGCCAGCGGCAGGGAGACAACGGTGACCAGCAGCCGTCCGGTGGACTGTTTCGTAGTGCGGCTGACCAGCAGCAGGCCGATGCCCGCAGCAATGACATTAAGCAGACCGTAAGCCAGCACCAGCAGCAGCAGATGGAAAGCGGACAGCTCCAGGTCGATTCCGAAGGCCCCGCTCATCAGGGCAATCATAAGCAGGAACTGGACGATACCGATCGCTGCGAATACACTGACCGTCTGTAAATAGTAGCTGAGCTTATTTTTTGCCGTCAGCAGCACCCGTTCAGTCGTGGAATGAACCTTGTCACCGAGGAACAGCAGGGTGTTGGTCATGGTCAGGAAGAGCATGATAAATACAATCATGTTAAACGTGCTGGTCAGGACGACCGCATTCGGATTGCCCAGAATGCTAGGCTTGATTGTGACCGGTGCCGGAGAATCCGCCATCAGCTTCATGCTCTCCTGAAAAGCTCCGGCATCGGGTGCATTGCTTGCCAGCGTCTGCAGTGAGGAGAAGATGCTGTTCAGCTTGACCTCAAGTGATTTGGAGTTGAAATTAACCTCCTTGGCATAGCTCTCGATCTTCATCGCACCCGGATTGTCAAAAAGCTCCCCGGCAGTACTGGTAAAGACTATTCCCAGATTGGCGCTTGTCTGGATGGCGCTGTCTGCATCCTTTGCATGAATCAGGGTTACATCCTGCTTCTCCAGCATGGCGGAGACGTAGGAATCAACTGCGGGGTCAGGTACATACATGGCCAGGGTTACCTTGGTCGCATCGTTATACTGCGTAACCACCATGAAGGTGAACAGAACGGGCAGCAGTACCATGAAAATAAGCGTCAGCCTTCTTTTCACTATCCGCTTCAAATAAAGTCCAAAGATTCTCATGTTATCTGACCCCCTTCCGGGTTAATGAAAAGACGGAAATCAATACAAACCCTAGCGACAGGACCAGTGCATTGTAGACAGGCATCAGGTCGATTACTCCTTGCTGGATATAGTTGAACAGCGGCTGCTGGAACACCTCATTGATGCTCAGCCTGCTGAGCGAGCCGAAATCCAGCTTGATAAAGCCGCCGCCGATAAACGTCATGACCGGAATCAGCAGGGAGACAATGCTGTCCAGTGCCTTCATGCGCCGTCCAAGCACGCCCAGGAACAGGCCCAGCGCGTTAAAGAAAATGGCGCCGACAATAATGATGAACAGGACCACCAGATTGTTATTGCCGTATGAGACATTGAAGAACAGCTTGGCACAGGCCACGATGACCAGCCCCTGAAGAATGGAGATCGAGCAGCCGGTCAGCCATTGGCTTACTACCAGCGACATTTTGGATACCGGCGAGATCAGATAGCGGTCACCCAGCGCTTCATTGTACTCCTCCTGAATGAAATTCATCGTATTGGCCAGTCCGTAAAAGAGGATAAGAACCAGCATCGTCACGCCGTAGTAGCTCAGACCCGACATACCGCCTGCTTCACCCTTCTCTCCGGCAGCACCTCCCGCCGTCAGCAGATTGCTGTAGGCATGCTGATAGACAAGCGGCTGATTATCCCGTCCGGATACGCCCATAGCCTGGTACCCGTCGCCGAAGGCGGAGAGGGTCAAGGCGGTGATATCCACCTTATCAATGTTCTGATCCTTGCCGTAAACCGTAACCGTACTTTCCCGGTTTGCTTTGACGCCTTCGGTCAAGCCGGCGGGCAGATAAATGAACTGGTCATATTTATCGGCCTCCAGGGCTTTGCGTGCCTCCTCTGCACTTGCAGCAACCGTGACCTCATACAGCTCCCGGTTCTCAGTGCTGGTCAAAAAGGCTACGATATCCTTTCCGAACTGGCCGCTGTCCTCATTAACCACGACCGTACGGGTCTGTGTAATATTGACCGCTGCAGCTGTCTCCTTGGATTCCGGCTGGAACATGGTCGATAGGGCGTTGCCCAGAATTACAATCAGCAGCAGCGGCAGCAGAATGTAATTGACAAAGACGACAGGGCTTTTGATCTTCCGCTTCATGCTTGTTATATAGATCGTCCACATGGCTAATCCCTCAAATTCTTCTTAGTCAGTTTGAAAAACACCTGTTCAAGATTTGGCGAGATGTACTGGAAGCTCTTGAGCTCATCGCCGAGCCTGTCCTTGATTTCGCTGATTACGCCGACGTTGTTCTTTGGAACCGCCAGCTCAATTTTGTTATCCTCGATAGCTACTACCGTGTAATCCGCCAGCCGTGCGGTGTAAGCGGAGCTCTTCTGCTGAAGCTCCAGCTTCAGAATGGCCTGGTCCGTATAAGCCTCCAGGATGTCGCTCAGTCTGCCTTCACAGAGCAGCGTGCCGTTGTCAATGATGCCGACATGCGAGCAGATTTTTTCGACCTCCTCCATGTAATGGGAGATGTAGACGATGGTTGTGCCCAGCTGGTTCAGCTCCAGGATGGCATCCAGAATCCGGTTGCGCGACTGGGGGTCAACCCCTACGGTCGGCTCATCGAGGATGATAACATCGGGATTGTGTACAATCCCGCAGGCAATATTCAGGCGCCGCTTCATCCCGCCCGAGAATTTCTTGGGCTTCTGCTTGCGCTCTTCCCATAGCCCTACAAACTCCAGAGCATAACGCACCTGCTTCTTCAGCTTTTCACCCTTGAGGTTATACAGCTTGCCGAAGAATTCCACATTCTCATAGGCCGACAGATCGTAGATCAGCGCCAGATCCTGCGGCACATAGCCCACCCGGCTCTTCGTGCTCTGGTTCGGGTATTCATTGAACCACTGCAGCTTGCCCTTTTGCGGGTTTTCGAGACCAAGCATGACTTTGGTCAAGGTTGATTTGCCTGCCCCGTTGGGACCAAGCAGCCCGTAAATTTGTTTGTCAGTAATAGAGATGCTAAGACCGTCCAGTACCGGTTCCTTTTTGTTGTAACTGAAGTCTATAGCCTCGCCAGAAAAGATTGTCCGCATTGCTGTACCTCCTAAATGTTTTATAGCACCGCCTTAAGGGCCCGCTTATGTAAAGACTGCCCTGGAAGCATCTGCCACCTTGTTTCCTACAATCACAGTTTAGCATCGGAGCGTACGGATATACTTTTATGTCATAACAGGCGTAATTTAGATAATAACTGCGAAATTATTCGCACTAGGGCAGCACCCGGATGACGTGTCAAGGCCGTATCAGGCGCTGCGGACATAGGGCTTGCAGGCGTGTGGAGCTGCTGTGATTATGGATTCAGAAGGGCGAATTCTTCTAGTAAAACATAACTACGGAAAATACAATTGGGAACTGCCGGGAGGGTTATCAGAGCTTAATGAATCCGCAGAGGAAACTGCAAAGCGAGAAGTGTTGGAAGAAACCGGTCTGGAAGTTGCCGTAGGTCGCTTAACAGGCGTGTATTATGAACCCGCTCACGATATGCATCATTTTGCATTCATGTGTAAGGTAGTCGATAATCAACCACCACAGCCTGATGCTGCGGAGGTAACAGAATGTAAATATTACAACGTAGATGATTTGCCCAGACCGATTAGTGACTTCACTATTGCACGTATACAGGAAGCTTTGAATACTGACAGTAATCCATTATTCCACACCATCGGACCAAGACAATGGTTTGAATAGTCAGGGAGCATCATCTAGTCTGTTCATCTATCTGAGACGATAGCTCAAAGAGCCGCCTTATTCACCAAGGCGGTTTTCTTATGCTGGAAAATCAACATTAGACTTTAAATAGTCTATATCAAAAAAAAGGCCATGCTGCCCATACCGGGCGCATAGCCGTTAAGTACCGTATCTATTCAGCCTGCATAACCTGCTCTGCCGAATCCCGTGCATAGTCACTGAAGGTCGAAAGCACACTGTTGTACTCCTCGATATCCTGTACACGTATACCATCATGCAGCTGCTTCCACACCTCTTCCGGAAGTGAGGATTTCATCGAGCCCATATCCATCTGAAAAAAGGTCTTCAGCACCTCTTCCCCTTCCGGCCGGCCCTTGAACAGGCTCAGATTCCCCTCTTCATCGACGCCGATGTAAGCATTCTGCTTGGTCAGCGGCGACAGGTCATTTACCCGCTTCTCGAGCCACAGATCGCCTTCCCCGCTGATCCACCCGCTCCAGCCCGGACGGTCTTTGATCAGCGCCTTTTGCTGCCCTGGACTTTTCAGGCCGGGCAACGTCTGGATTTCCTCACCGGTGACGTAGACCGTCTTCAGATGCACCACCCGGCTGATCCCCTCACTTCTTACCGTCTCCAGTAATTTGGCACGCTCCAGCGTGATGCTTCCGTCTTCCCCGGTGTCTCCGGCATTATGATGAACAGCCGCCAGAGCCGCTATACTGTTATCCGGATCTCCGCCCTGCAGCGGATCATAAAACGTCCCTGCCGCTTCCGGCATATTCCATTCAGCTGTGCTAAGCAGTCCGCTCAGCTGCTGCGGAACCTGCATTCCCCGCCAGCCGAGCACCGTTAGTGCGATACAGGCCGCTCCAACCCAAGGGGCATTTTTCCACCGTCTCCACCGCCGCCACAGCTGTTTTTTCAAGCGAAAAGCGTTCACTGTAATCCCTTCATTCTGCTTTTTTGGCTATTGTGGCCTGCAAGGGGAGGGATTATGCGCGTCCGGCGGAAAAATGTTGCTATTCAACGGAGGGAAGGCAGATTTTCATGAATTTAAGTGGCGTTTTTCCAACTAGTTTCCCGGCAGCAGGATTTTCCGCAGAATTAGATAGCGAAAATCCACATAGTTTGATGAGCGCATGCCGCTTTTTCTATCTTTATGTGAATTCAGCTATTCCGCCGGCAGCGGCTCCCCAATGGACCCGAGGAACAGCCATAACCCAGTCTGTGTGTCCTTGATAATGAAGACAAACGGCCGGTCGGCTCGAAAGGTAAGTCTGCAGTGGGAGCCGCTCCGCCATCCATTGCAACGAGCGTTGAGGCTGCGGCTTCTGTTCCGGATTCATTCACCTCGATAAATGTCTTATGAATAATAGAGCCAATGAAGATGGGCGTATCCACATCTGCAAGCGCCGTGAAATCTGCTGTGACCGGATCAAACGGAGTCTTCACGCCCAGTGCCTGTACAGCCTCCTTCAGATCAACGCCGTATTCGGCAGTGAACCGCGGAAGGCCGACGGTTCCGAACCTCTCTGCGAACGGGTCTCCGGCAGGCAACCCGCCCTGAAGCACCTCATCTACAGACGAACCTTCAGACGGCAGAATAACCAGCATCTCCATCTGGCCTTCCCCGTAAGGAAGCCTTACAGCCTGCCAGTCCTCATTCTCTGCATAAGCAAAGGTACCGGTCTGCTTCATCATCATCACTTCTGCAGCGGTATTATTCCCCGTGTGAAAGTCTGCAGGCTCAGAGCGCTCTACAGGAAACTTCTCTTGCCACGCTCCTTTAAAATACAGAGCATTGACCAGCAGAGCTACTGTATTGCCTCCGGGCGGCTGCTCCAGCATCCTGTCTATCTTGTCCGCCGTATGATCTTCAACCCACTGGTTCACCTCGGTAACGGACTTCTCCGCAGACAGATCTGTTGTGCGAACCTGCGCCCCATAGCTGGTCTTGGCTGCTTCCAGATACTTCTTGTGCAGCTTTATGCCGTTCTCTACCCACACCGAATGGGCCAGCTCAAGCTGAACGCCGGGTCCGGCATCGTTCATTAGCGGCAGCAATGCCTTGTTGCCTGCATTCAGCTGCTCCAGCTCTCCGGGAGCATAGCCCAGCAGCTCTCCCAGCTCTTCCGCCGTCTCACCGCCGCTGCCATTGTAAGCCAGGGCCAGCGCGGCCGATATGCTGTACGGTGAAACCGTAAGATTACCTTCCCCGCCGTTCTGCTCCCTCAGCTTGCCAAGCAGCCGCAGGCCAAGCTCATTGCTCTGCCGGGCAAGCCGGGCATCCAGCTTCGCCGCTAGCGCAGCCCGTTCACTGAAGTTCATCGCGGAGTCTGCAGCAGAGCCGCCGGCAAAATCATCAGACCCGCCAGAACTGCAGCCGGCCAGCAGAATACATGGAAGCAGCAGGACATACAAAGACAGTGCCGGTCTTTTTCTCATAAAACGTCCCCCTTTTATCTCAGTCCATTCAGGCAAATGCTGACATACCTTACCTGACGGAGAATAAATGGAAAATGTTTCAATCCGCTTTATGCATTCGGTATAACCGGCAGGAGAATATGACTCGGATGCTCTGTGCTATGGCAGATGGTTTGCTGAACAATTACCGCTTCCGTATCCTCATACGGATTATTGCCGGTGTTCGTATTCGGGAACGCGACAAACTTGCTGGATGAGGTAACCGTGAAGCGGATGCGGTGTCCGGCAGCGAAGGTATGGGCGATATTTTGCAGGAAAATATCATATTTCTCCACCTGACCCGGCACCAGCAGCTGCGGCTTGTCCAGCCCGTGACGGTATTTGGCCCGTACAATATAATTGGACAGCCGGATCGAGTCGCCGTTCTCATGGACATCGCTGAGCGTCACAACCCAGTCGGTATCAAGGCCCGTGCTTGCCGCATACAGAACGCAGGACAGCTCCCCGGCAACCGTCAGCCTGTCGGCCAGAGGTTCACTGGTGTACACCACAATATCGCTGCGCAGCTCATGCTTCCGCATATTTTCCGGCTCCCGCTCCCCGCTGTCCGCCACAGGGTCCGCCGGATTATAAATAAACGTGTCCGGGGCGGAGTCCGCTTGCGGGGCGGATACCAGCCTGCCGTCGCCCAGCGACGAATTCGCCCGGCCCTCCCCGGCGAGATAGAACGGCGTAACCACCGCTTCAGCAGGAGTCCAGTCTTCAGAGGTTCTCCAGCGGTTTTCACCGACTACATAATAGGAGGCCCGCGGCTCCTCATCAATACCGTTTCGAATCTCCTTCAGGAACCGGTCGAACCAGCGCAGCACAGAGACATCATAATCGTAGACAACCGCATCCTCGCCAAAAGCAACGCCCTGCAGATCCCTGGCCCGGTTCGGCCCGTGCTCCCAGGCGCCCAAGCGGATTTTGCGGTTTGGTACATCATGCTCAGTCAGCATCCGCCAGGTCTCCGATACACCGGGACTGTCCCCGTCATACCAGCCGGAGATCACATACACCGGAGCCTTGACCTGATGGCCCAGCTCGGTGAAGGTGCAGTTCCGCCAGAAGTCATCGTATTCCGGATGCTGGCTCCACAGCTCCCACGGGCCCGAGGTCTTCCCGATCATCTGCTGCGGAATATCCCTGATCGGCCTTGCATCAACCGCAGCTTCCGGGCTTACCGTAATCCCGCCAAAAATATCAAAATCCGTCCGCGTTCCCACCGACTGCGCCAGGGTCCAGGACAGCAGCGGCCAGGAGCAAAGAGTCCCGCCTTTGCGTGCGGTATCAATAAACGGCGAGCCTACATTCACTTCATCGACAACCGCCAGGAGGTTCGGATGCCCGCTGGTGGCAGCTGCGACAACGACATAGCCGAGATAGGATGCGCCCCACATGCCGACTTTGCCATCCGACCAATCCTGGGCGATAATCCAGTCGATCGTGTCGTAGCCGTCATCCCGTTCATTATAAAAGGGAATCAGCTCACCCTCCGAATCCGCCCTGCCCCGCACATCCTGGGAAACTACGGCATAACCCTTGTTCGCCCAGCGCATAAAAATCTCTTTTTTCCCGTTACGGTCATAACAGGTCCGTACAAGAATAGTCGGCAGCTTAGTCCCAGGCTGAATGCCCTCAGGCAGAAATACATCGGTTGCCAGCTTGATGCCGTCACGCATGGGAATCAGGAACGTTCCGAGGTCATTAACGCCATACTCCGGCTTGGACAGAAGCGGCTCATCATAGACCGTCAGCGGAGTCAGCGCTTCATAGCCTGCCTTGACGATCAGCTCAATTCCGTAGCGGTTAGGGGTAAGAAAAGCAATGACCTCCCCGTTCAGCGTCACTACATCCAGCACCGTATCGCCCCGCAGGGCCCAGACTTGAGAAACCTCCAGCTTTCCGCCGATTTCCGCTTCATATTGAATATGCTTGTGGTATACCTCACCGGTGTCCAGGACAACCTTTTCTCCCGTCCAGTCTGCAGCTTCGTAGGAAGAGAGCTGGCGGGCGATTTTGGTAAAAGGAAGGACATATTTCGCGTTCGGATCAAGCACATTGCCCTGCATTTGCGTGCGGCGGCGGACGTCTACCTTGGCGTGCATAATTGCTTTTTCCGTAAAATGAATCCTGCCGCTATAAATCCCCGAACAGTAGAAATGGAAGTCCGTTGTATGTAAATAGTTAGTCATCAGTGCAATCCCCTATCCGCAGATTTGTTCAAATACCCGGAGCCAGTTGCCGCCCATGATCTTGGCGATGTCTTCATCCGTGTAGCCCCGGGCTACCAGCCCCCTGGTGAAGTTGATAAACGTGCTGTATTTTTCAAGTCCGGCTACCGTTTCGGTCGAAGGCCCGTCCCCCGGGGCAAAGCCTAGCTTGGGCGCAATATGCTCTTTAAAATAAACCAGGGACCAGTCGAGGTCACTCATCGGCCAGTCTGTGCCAATGCCCACATGGTCAACGCCAGCCAGCCTAATCACGTACTCTATATGATCCAGCACATGGTCAATCGTCGTATGGTCAGGATCTTCATGAACAAACCACGGCATCGCAAAAATCCCGATCACGCCGCCGGTTCCGGCAATGGCGAGAATCTCCTCATCGCTTTTACAGCGCATATGCGGATATATCACTTCTGCTCCGGTGTGTGAGGCAATGACCGGTGTGCTTGAAACCTTGCAGGCATCCAGGGTCGTCTGTTTGCCGCAGTGTCCGGTATCGACAATGATCCCCAGCTCGTTCATCCGCTGCACGAACCGGACCCCGAAATTCGATAGCCCGCCGTTCGCCTGCTCTGCACAGCCGGAGCCGATCAGATTCTGCTTATTATAGGTCAGCTGCAGAATGCGCAGCCCGAAGTGATGCAGCACCTCAAGCAGCTCCAGATTGGTGCCGAGGGCATCCGTCTCCTGGGCCGTCACAATGCCCGCTACCTTGCCCGACTGCTTGGCGCTGCGGATATCTCCGGCGGTCAGCGCCTTGATCAGCCAGTCATTGGCATCAAACTGCAGCTGCACCTCGCCCATGCTTGTAACCAGGCTCTCCATATCGTTCAAGTGCAGCTCCCGGTTGCCTGCCGTAATGCCGGACTTGAACCACTCCTCTTTGTACTCAGGAATGTCACCTCTAGCAGCCAGCTTGGTCACCCATTTGGCCGGCATGGAGCTGTAGGCCATCGGCTCATCCTTGTACGGCTCGCTAAGCTCTTTGATTCTCTCTGAGACAGCAGCGGGAATTGCGCTTGGTGACAGCGGCCCCTGAAACAGCAGATCAATGTTGATATTCTGCTCATGCAGCCGCTGTGCGCGGAGCTCCTGCTCCTCCGTCAAATTAAAATCATACAATCCTGACTGTAAGCTCATCTGTTTAGCCTCCTATGATCACATCTCCACCTCAACACCTTTACGCAAAACCAAAGCCTGATTGTAAATATATTGCGCTGCAGCCAGGTCCTCAATCGCCAGGCCCAGTCCCTTGAACAGAGTAATCTGCTCCGGGCTGCTCCTGCCCTCCACTTGTTGCAGGAGCAGCCCGCCGAGCTCGCCGGCGATATGCCCTTCGGCTATGGCACCCTCAGCCAGCGGAATGAGATAGTCCCCCGCCTCGTGAACGGCGGATTCCAGCCGGTCCACGTAGAGCCCGGATGCCGCTACCAGCGCCGAGTCCAGCTCCCGCTCATGCGGCCGGCAGGCGCCGACGGCGTTGATATGGGCTCCCTTCGGGACCCACTCGCCATTCAGCACCGGCACACTGGAAGCCGTCACGGTACAGATGATGTCCGCAGCCTGTACCGCCTCGCGAGCTGTCGCCGCTGCCGTTACTTCTATGCCGTATCTGGCGGCCATCTCCGCGGCAAAACGCTGCGCCTTGTCCGGCGTTCTCCCCCAGACGCGGACCTCGCGGATGCTGCGCACCAGCAGCATCGCCTCCAGATGGCTGACCGCCTGCTCGCCGGTGCCGAGGATCGCCAGCACGCCGGCATCTTCCCGGGCCAGCAGCTTCGTTGCTACCGCACTGACCGCCGCTGTGCGGATCGCCGTGATCTGCCGGCCGTCCACAATGGCATTCAGCCTGCCGGTCTCTGCATCGAACAGTGCAACCGCCCCCTGATGGGAGGGCAGGCCTCTGTCATGATTGTGCGGGAACACGCTGATCAGCTTGGCTCCCGCCGCAGCTTCCTGCCGCAGATAACCCGGCATCAGCCCGAACAGATTCCCGCCCATAAGCGGCATAACCTGCCGCAGGCTCTGTACCGCATCTCCTGAAGACAGGGCTGCCAGCACATCCTGCATGACTCCGATGCAGGCTTGCATCGATAGAATCTCCGCTGTTTCTCTTCCGTTAATCACCAGCATTTTGTACGGCCTCCAGTCTTATCAGCTATTCTTTCTACTATTTATCATAGCGCTATCCCGGCTGTTTGCGAAATACCGGAGACAAAATAACCGGGGGGCTTATCTTTCTGAGCCATCATTTGCTATACTCTATAACAGTGGTTGTAAACTTAAAATTGAAAACAAAGGGGATTTCCTATATGATCATCCAGCCCAAAACACGCGGCTTCATCTGCACCACGGCGCATCCCGAGGGCTGTGCCCGGCAGGTACAGCAGCAGATCGACTATGTAAAAGCACACAAAAAACTGAGCGGACCCGTTAATGTTCTGGTTGTCGGAGCCTCCACCGGATATGGACTGGCTTCGCGCATTACCGCTGCCTTTGGTGCCGGAGCGAATACGATCGGCGTTTTCTTCGACAAGCCGGCTGAAGGTGCACGTACGGCTTCTGCAGGCTGGTATAACTCCGCTGCGCTGGAGAAGGCTGCTGCCGAGCAGGGCCTGAAGTCGTTCAGCATCGTCGGCGATGCTTTCTCTGACAGCATCAAGACCAAGACGATCGATCTGATCAAAGCCGAATTCGGCACCGTTGATCTCGTAGTGTACAGCGTGGCTTCCCCGCGCCGTACCCATCCGGTGACAGGAGAAACCTTCTCCTCCGTGATCAAGCCTGTCGGCAATGCCTATACCAATAAAACTATGAACTTCCACTCCGGTGAAGTTTCCACCGTAACGATCGAGCCTGCAACGGAAGATGAAGTGCGTCAGACCATTGCCGTTATGGGCGGCGAGGACTGGGGCATGTGGATCGACCAGCTTCAGGCAGCAGGCGCGCTTGCTGAAGGGGCAACAACAGTAGCCTACTCCTACATCGGACCTGAGGTTACTCACCCGATTTATAAGGACGGAACAATCGGCCAGGCCAAAAATGACCTGGAGAAAACCGCAATCGCACTGAACGAGAAGCTGAGCGCTACAAACGGACGTGCCTTTGTATCGGTTAACAAGGCGCTTGTAACCCAGTCCAGCTCGGCCATTCCGGTCGTGCCGCTCTACATCTCTGCCCTGTACAGAGTGATGAAAGACAAAGAGCTGCATGAGAACTGCATCCAGCAGATGTACCGCCTGTTCGCCGAGCATCTGTATAATAGCGACGCCGGCAGCAGCCACCTGATCCGCATCGACGACTGGGAAATGCGTGAAGACGTTCAAGCTGAGGTCATGAAGCGCTGGAGCGAAATTGAGACAGCCAATGTACCTGTTCTGGCGGATCTGCCAGGCTACCAGGACGATTTCTTCAACCTGTTCGGCTTCCGCACGGAAGGTGTGGATTATGAAGCCGACACCGACCCGGCGGTAGACATCCCGAATCTGGTGTAATATCCAAGAACAGCGAAGAGGCCGCTCCCATACCGGGATACGGCCTCTTTTTATATGAATCTACTGCCTCAATGCCAGTCTTACCTGTCTTGTATAGAACAGTCTCACGATCAAGAAATAAACCAGCTGAATGATAAAGAACAGGCCCAGCACAAGCGCGGATTCCTTAAGCAATGAATACTGGAACATATGCGACAGGGTCGTAAGCGCCACGGCTCCATGTACCAGCGCTACAATAATAGGCGCAAAAAACAGCAGGCTGATCTGGCGGTTCAATATCCGGCCCAGCTCTTTTTCACTGAGGCCCAGCTTCGATATGGCTTTGAACTTGTGCTTATCCTCATCCAGATCGCTGTACAGCCGGAAATACAGAAAGCTGCCTGCCGATACAAAGAACACAATGCCGACAAAGAAACCGACGAACATCATCGGCCCGAAGTTTTTAACCGTCATGTCCATCTGATAGTCCATGGCTCTGAACTGATAAGCTTCGGAGTAAGGCAGCTTGTTCAGCAGCTGTCCGCCGGCAGCATCTGCTCCTTTTTGGCCAGCCGGTCCGTGCCAGGCATAGTAGTGATCCGCCCTGGACGGATTGCCGAGGCTTGACAGCAGCGCGTCCGGGACAACCAAATAATGGCTGACAACACTGACCACCGGAGAAAGAATGGCCCGGTCCGCTTCCACCACGGCCCCCGTCTGCAGCTGCAAAGGCTGATTCAGCATGCCCTCTCCGTTGCGGGACAGCCCGTAATCAACGGCCACCGCCTGCCCTCCCCTCAGCTCGATCAACTCCATATCCATTATCTCCGCAATATGGTTGTATTGACTTTGCTTCACCAGCAGCAGCATTTCGCCGCTCCCTGCCGCAAGCGGATAATAACTAAGCTCAAGCTCAGCCGGCTCGGTTCTGAGCCCCGATTCACTGAGCTGCTGATTGACCAGCTGCACATGCGCCTGCTCCATACTGTCGCCTTCCCTGGCCAGATAAGTGAACAAATAGGGATTATGCTTGGGCAGCGAACCGTACAGCATCGACTGGAAGCCGTACAACGACCCGATGGCACAGAAGGACACTGTTGAAATAATCGCCACCAGAAAAAAGGTACGCGCATTATCCTTCATCCGGTAAGACAGATCGGAGAACAGCAGCATATTGGTTCTGAACCAGAAAAAGCGCTCCTGACGCTTCAGTCTCCGGATGATATAGACGCTGAGCTGGGTGAACAGCAGATAGGTTGCAACAGTAACCATAATGACCACAGGCAGGAGCAGTAATACGGCCTCCAGCCCTTCCGCCCGCAGCGACAGGAAGTAGCTGATCCCGATTAGGACTACGACAAGCAGGGACAGCAGCAGCGAGGCCTTCGGCTCCTTTTTCGGCTGACGGTCTGACTTGATCAGGGTAATCAGCTTGCCGCTGCGCAGTACCGCCGAAATAAACAGGGAGATCAGCACGAACAGCAGCAGAAAGGAGACCAGGGTAAGCACAATCGCCTGCAGCGGAAAATAAAAATACAGCCGCTCATTAAGCGCAATTATATTCTCCCCGGCCAGCAGAATCCCCTTCGCGAACACCAGTCCAAGGCCCAGACCGCCGGCGATGGCACTGAAGCCGATCAGCATATTTTCCATAAAAATCATCCTGCGCAGCTGGCCGGTCGTCATGCCCTGCAGGATCATCAGGCCGAATTCCTTTTTGCGAGACTGCAGGAAGGCGCTCATCGAATACAGCACGAAGAAGAAGGAGAATACATAAATAATCCATTTCGAGACCGTCAGGGCTACCACGGTGCTTGAATTCAGCCTGTCGGCACTGAGCTGCGGATGCGAGGCAAAGATCGAGAACGTAAAGAACACCATAACCATGAACATGCTGCTGAGAAAATAGGCGGTGTACAGCCGTTTGTTGCGGGTGACATTACGGAATGCGAATTGTCGGAACGTCATTGCCGTATCCCCCCAGCAGCGAAAGTGTATCAATGATTTTCTGGAAAAAGCCCTGGCGGTTGTCGCCGCGGTGAATCTCGGTATAAAACCTGCCGTCCTTGATGAACACCACACGATGGCAGTAGCTTGCAGCCACAGCGTCATGGGTAACGAGCAGCATCGTCGTTTTTTGCTCCTGGTTGATCGTCATCAGCATATCCAGGACATCCTTGGCCGCTTTGGAATCCAGATTGCCGGTAGGCTCATCTGCCAGCAGCAGCTTGGGCGAATGAATCATCGCTCTGGCAATGGCTGTCCGCTGGGACTGGCCTCCCGAGATTTCATAAGTACGCTTTTTCATAATAGAGGCTATTCCCAGCTTGTCCGCGATCCGCTGCGCCTTCTCCTTCATCTCACGAACCGGAGCCCCGTCCAGCGTCAGCGGCAGCACCATATTCTCTTCCACCGTCAGCGTGTTCAGCAGATTGAAGTCCTGGAAGACGAAGCCCAGCTGACGGCGGCGGAAGACGGCCAGCTCATTTTTGCCCATCCTGCCTATACTCTTGCCGTCGATCAGAATCTCTCCGGTAGTCGGGCTGTCGACGGTGGCGATCAGGTTCAGGAGTGTCGTTTTTCCGCTTCCGGACGGCCCCATGATCCCTATGAATTCCCCCTCATCCACCGTCAGATCGATGTCTGTCAGCGCCCGGTAGGCGATGTTTCCTTCATATATTTTATTGACCTGTTTTACCTGCAGCATCTTTACTTTGTCTCCTTTCTATAGCGGGCTAATTCTGTACCCAATATACAGTGCAGGCAGAAGAGCTGCTATCGAATAAGGTTTCACTTTTCTTACATGCATGTAAGCTAAGCAGTCGCTGCAAAAATAAGCCGGACCACAGTGCCCTTCCCGGCCTCAGACTCCAGTTCAATCCCATGCCCGAGCCGGTCGGCAGCCTCCTTGGTCAGATACAGCCCCATCCCTGTGGATTCGCGCAGGCCCCGCCCGTTCTCACCGGTGAAAAAGGGATCAAATACCCGCTTAAGGTCAGACGCCTGAATGCCGATCCCCTCGTCCCTGACCTCTATAACAGCCTCGCTGTTCCGTAAATAACAGGAAACCGTGATTTTTTTATCGCCGGACGCTTTGACCGCCGTGTATTTGATCGCATTGTTAATGATCTGCGACAGCATGAAGAACAGCCATTTCTCGTCCGTCTGGACGGAAATGCCCGGACCAGCCGCCTCCACCGCCGGAAAGATCCGGTTGCGGATAAACTGGCGTTTATGCTCATGCAGAACCTCATGGATCAGCTGCGGGAGAACCACCTGTCTAATGTTAAAATCCTTCTCAAACGCCCGCAGCCTGGCCATGTACAGCACCGTATGCAGACCGCTGCGCATCCGCTCCAGCTCCTCCCGGATGCTGGCAAACTCAGGCTCATCCATATTCTGGACCGTAAGCTCGATAACCGAGAGCGGGGTCTTCATCTGATGCACCCACTGGTCGATGAAGCTCAGATGCTGCTCCTGCTGCTTTTTCACTGCCGTGAGCTGCTGCATGGTATGGCGGTAGTGGGAATGCAGCAGCTCCTCCAGGGCTTTGGATACGGGGGATTCCTCTATTTTTTGAAAGGCCTCATCCAGTGAATCGAGCGGCCGGCTGAGCCGGAGATAAAAGCGGCGCCGGGTCACGTACTGGTGAACCAGATAACAGGAGAGGAAGAAAAAACCTATAAAAACAGCATACAAGGCAACCGGCAAGTGATGATAACCATCCAGCCAGTAAATGGAGATGATTGCCCCGAACTGGACCAGCTGAACGACGATCAGCAGCAGGTGCTCCCGTATAAACAGCTTCATCAGACACCCTCTCCCCAAGTAACATTCAGCCGGTAGCCCGTTCCCCTGACCGTCAGCACAGCCTCCTCGATCCCAAGCTCCTGCAGCTTTTTGCGGACCCGGGTAATGTTCACATTAAGCGTATTCTCATCAACAAAAGCCTGAGGCTGGTCCCACAGCTTCTCCAGCAGCGCTTCTCTGCTGGCTACCCGCGGGTAACGCTCCATCAGACTCTCCAGAATATCGGTTTCTTTTTGGGTCAGGCTGACCATATCTTTCCCAAGCTGCAGCTCGAGCCTCTCGGGATACAGGATAAGACCGTCCTGCTCAATCACTGCTTCCTGGCGTACTCCGGCATATTCCCCGAACGCCCGCCGCAGATGGCTGCGGATTTTGGCCAGCACAACCCCGGAATGAAACGGCTTGGTGATATAATCATCCCCTCCGTTCTCCAGCGCCATAATCTGGTCCATCTCACCCTCACGGGCTGAAATAAAAAGGATAGGACATGTGGAGACGCGGCGGATTTGCCTGCACCAGTAATAGCCGTCGTAGCTCGGCAGATTCACATCAAGCAGTACCAGCTCCGGCTGCGCTTGCCGGAATTCCTCCAGCACCTGCTGAAAATCCTGGACCAGTACCGCCTCGTACCCGTATTTTTGGATGGCTGACTGCAGAAGCTCGGCAATCTTGATGTCATCCTCCACGATCATTATTTTGGTCATAAGAACAGCTCTCCTTAACCGTTTCAATCCGGGGCAGCCTCAATAAATCGGATACCCCCATACGAACAATCCCAGATACAGCAGGCTGCCTGCTATACATACTACCGTTACCGCACTGTCTTTAGCCTTATCCTTCGTAAGCAGCACAACGGCAAAGGCCAGCGGAAAAGCAGCAGCCAGATAACGCGGCGCGGACAGCAGCCAGGTCGGACCGGTTACAAATACAAAATACACAATCATATAGGCCGTATAGGAGGGATGGAGCTTCCTGGCGCTTTTGAACATTACATACAATGTAGTAAAAATTGCAAGCAGATTCGGAAGCCAGAGCCCAAGAAAGCTGCGGCTGTCTCCTTCCTTGAACTTGCCGACCGCGTACTCCATCTGGTACCTCACGGTATCAAAAAACAGATACTGCCGCTGGAACCAGTGCTCCCGCTGGTAAATGCTGAACTGCAGCGCATTCCCGTAGACAGCGTAGTTGATGTACAGATAGGCCAGCAGGCCAAGCGGCACAATTGCCAGACAGCCGGCGGCAGCTGCCAGCATGCGCTTGAACGCCTTTTTATCGGCAGGTTTGTAGGTTTCAGCAAGGCCGCGCCACAGCTCAATAACAATCGGTACCGCCAGCAGGACCCCGGGAGAACGTGTGAATCCGGCCAGGGCGGCGCATAAGCAGCCAAACAGCCACTTCTTTTTGCGGACCAGATAAATGGATAGTAACGACAACAGCAGGAATAAGGACTCCGTCATCGGCAGCAGGAAGAAGAAGGCGGCCGGGAAAATAAACATATATTTTACCACCCTGAAGGCTTCTTTCCTGTCCATGTCAAGCGCCGCAAGCTCATAAGCAACCAGTGCAAAGGCAGCTGCACAGAGATTGGCTACGGCATAGCCTGCAGCAAGATAGTTATTGGTGAAGAAGTGAACGGCCTTGATCAGGATCGGAAAAAAGGGCAGGAACACGATATGGAACCGGGGGTCCCCCTCCGTCACATACCAGTTCTCGGCAATGCCCAGATAAGAGGGAGCATCGATTCCTTTTAAATGCCAAGCCTCATTCAGATACCCGAACAGGTCTCCGGTGTAACCGTTCTTCAGGATAAGAAAAGCGTAGGCGGCAACCGCCATTAGCAGCCTGCTGAGCAGCACCCAGACAACAATTTTCGTCCACGCCTGTCTGCGCAGATCTTCAGCAGCTTCCAGCCCGGCATACTGTTGGCTCCGGCCGGGTGTAATATATCCGGTTAATGCAGGTATCGCACGCAGGCCGGTCATGATGAACAGTACGTAACAGGCCGCTGCGGCCGCAGTGCCCATAAACGTCCAGCTGCTGACATGCGCTGCCCAGTACACCCCGGTTGCTGCCATGACGGCTGCAAAAATGACAGAGATGCTTCGATTCATCTTCTCCATCTGCTCCCCCTTGTGGTTAATAACATTATGTATGGTTGTTCTATCGATATAAGTAATTTTTACCATAAGACAATGGGATTGTCTTTACAATCTTAAAGCCGGCCATACTCAAACCGCAATATATCTAATCAAATACACAACAAACCGACACCGCATCAGATTTATAATGAGACTGAGAACAATATAGCGACATATTGTAACCCATCATTTGAGCATAAAAACAATCTAGCGATACCAGGAGGTTATTCCAGCATGAACCGGAAATCCGTAATTGAACAGACCCTGGCCATTACCCGCCTTAACGTTGAGCGTTTCGGTAAACGCTTTCCTATTGTTAGCATGGGCGATGGCAAATACCACCTGACTGACCAGACGAACTGGACGGAGGGCTTCTGGTCCGGTATTTTGTGGCTGAGCTATGAATACAGCAAGGATCCAGCGCTTTATTATGCAGCGATCCAGACAGTGGATTCCTTCCGTGAGCGCATGGAAGCAGGGCAGGCGCTGGATCATCATGACATCGGCTTCCTCTACTCCCTGTCCGCCAAAGCGCGGTGGATCGTCGACAACGATGAAGCCTCCCGCCTGCTGGCGCTGCAGGCCGCCGATGTGCTGATGAAGCGCTGGCGTTCAGCACCGCAGGTGTTCCAGGCCTGGGGGCCGGAAGGTGACGCCGACAACGGCGGCCGGATTATCATCGACTGCCTGATGAACCTTCCGCTGCTCTACTGGGCAGCTGAACAGACCGGAGACCGGAGGTATGCCGAATGTGCCACCATTCATGCCGACAAAAGCCGCCGGTTCCTGGTGCGGGGGGACGACTCCTCCTATCATACCTTTTACTTCGACCAGGAGAACGGAAATGCTATCCGCGGCGGAACCGCGCAGGGCTTCCAGGACGGCTCGACCTGGACACGGGGCCAGGCCTGGGGCGTCTACGGCTTCGCGCTGGCTTACCGCTATACGCGGGATGAGCGTTTCCTCGAAACCTCGCGGAGGCTGGCCCGCTACTTTCTTGAGCATCTCCCTGAGGACCATGTCGCCTATTGGGATTTCGATGCCCCGCAGGAGGAAGGAACCGCGCGTGACAGCTCAGCTTCAGCCATCTTTGTATGCGGTGTGCTTGAGCTGCTGGAGCATCTCCCGGAAGGCGACCCGGACCGTGCTTTGCTGAGCGACGCGGTAACCCGGTCGATGGAATCCCTGATCAACAGCTATTTCACCGCCGGCAATCCGGACGAGGAAGGCTTCCTGCGCCACGGCTCCTATTCGGTCAGAGGCAACTCCTCCCCCGACGACTTCATGATCTGGGGCGACTATTTCTTCCTGGAGGCGTTGCTGCGCCTGGAGCAGAGACTTCCGGGGTATTGGTACGGCCGGCAGGCGTAGGTAGAGAGGTGAGTGGCAAGGAATGAGGAGCGGAGACTGGGAATGTTCGTTGAGAGTGGTACTTCCGGTAGACAATCAACCGGCTCGGCGGCGGGGAGTTTGCAGTGAGTGCCTGAGTATTCTGGATGAGTGTGTGGGGACAGCAGGAGAAAAAATCAGAGTTTAGCTGTGAGGTAGGCTCGATAGTTACTTAGGAGTAACTAGTCTTGGGGAATGGGAGCAACCCGCCCCCTCATCCGCTGGAATCAGAGGGATTTTTCCCTCTATTGCGGCTGTCAGCGGGCTGAATCGGGCTACTTAATGGGATTTTTCCCTCTAAGGATTTACCTGGTTACTTGGAGCTGCATTGTTACTTAAGGGCGCAGATGAAACGGTTTCTTTTTACCGGACGGCTCCTTATACTAAAAGTAATTCTGGTTGATGAGGGAGCGCTGTATGAACAGGAACGATCATCTGCCCCAGGGGCTGGAGCCCGGGTTGTTTATGTACAAGTATAAGGTTGAGGATGCGGAAGCTCATTGGTTCCACGCGCACAGGGGCATTGAGATGCTGTACATTTATAGCGGCCATGGCGAGATAATGGCAGAGAATCAGACGTATCCGATCCGGGATCACACCCTGGTCTGGTTCCAGCCCTATCAGCTGCACCGTGTGCTTGTTCCTGCGGCCGAGGGCCATTCTTATATCCGGACCAATCTGACCTTTGATCCCGGCTTTTTGGAGCGTTATCTTGCGCCCTTTCCTTTACTGGAGAAATTTTTCCGGAGCTTGTGGAGGGGGAGCCTGCAGCGGCCGGTTGTATATGAGATGCACAATACGCCGGTTGCCGCTGTGCTGGAGGAATTGCATTACGCTGACAGTAGCTCCCCTGCGGATAGAGAAGAAAATATGGGGCTCCTGATGCTCCAGTTAATCCGGCTGCTGCAAAAAAACATGTCCGGCGTGTTGCCCGGGGATTTCAATAACCAGTCACGCGGAGGTTCGCATGTTGAACGGATTACCGGCTGGCTGGACGAACACTATAAAGAGCCTTTCAGCCTGGAAACGCTGGCCGCTGCAATGCACCTGTCACCGTACCATATTTCACATTTGTTTAAGGATTTTACCGGGATTCCTCTGTCCGAATATGTGATACAGCGGCGTGTGCGGGAAGCCTGTATTCTGCTCGCCAACACCACCAGGTCTGTTCAGGAAATTGCGGCGGAAGTCGGCGGCTATTCTCCATCGTATTTTAGCCAAATGTTCAAAAAGCAGAAAGGAATCTCGCCCGAGAAATACAGAAAGAGCATCCGCTGAACGAAGCTCATTACAAAAGGGATAACGATACCGCAACCGCATTATCGACAAAAGACCGGTCAGGGCGGGACTTCAGCAATACTGTGATTCCGATTAAGGATACAACGAGGCTCTGGGCCAGAGCTTTGGCGTTCGTCTCTTGATTTAGCTCGCCTGACCGGATTCCGCGCTCGATCGTTTCCTGAAACAGGACGGATAAGTACATCTGATGCTCCCGCGTAATAATTTCGAATTTCTCATCATGAGGCGACAGCTCGACCATTGTATTGATGCAAAAGCACCCCAGGCTCCCCTCCCCCCCGTACTCCTCATCAACTAAACCCTTGAAGTAAGCATGAATGGCTTCCCTGACAGAGCTATTACTTTCAAGCTTCTTCCGTATACCCGCAGCGTGCCATTGGGTGTACTTGCGCAGAGTGGTCTCAAACAGCTGTTTTTTATCGCCAAAAGCTAAATAAAGACTGGGCCGCTGAATCCCCATAGCCGAGGTCAAATCGTTCATTGAAGTCGCCTCATAGCCCTTCTCCCAAAAAACACGCATCGCCGCATGAAGCACCTTTTCCTCATCAAACTCCCTGAGCCGGACCATTGTTCAACCTCCATAACGTACTACTTGGTATATTATGAATTTTATATTTTGGGCTTCCGATTGTCAAACTCCTCTTGAAATTTCACCTTGACTATCTTCAGTAAAGGAGTTATTTTTATTCAGTGCTTTTTTGTACCGATAAGTATATTATATTGTATAGTACATTTTACATTGAGAGGTGCGTGAATACATTTTGGGGAAGCTGTACATTAGCGAAAAAGCGAGGATAAAAAAAGGAACGGGGAATACAGCTGCCGGACGGCCTGCTTCAATGCAGCGTAGTGTAACTTTATTATTCGCCATAGCGTGCGGGCTGTCTGTTGCCAATGTGTATTACGCCCAGCCGCTGCTGGATGTCATCGCAGAGGAATTCGCTATAGCCCCTTCATCCGTTGGTATTGTTATTACGGTTACACAGGTTTGTTATGCGATAGGCCTTATTTTGCTGGTACCCCTTGGCGATATTCTTAACAAGCGCCTGCTGATTCCCGGCCAGATGTTGTTATCCGTAATGGCTTTAACTGCGATCTCTTTCGCCCCGAATATCAGTGTGTTTTTTTCAGGCCTGGCCATTGTGGGATTACTGGCGGTAGTTACTCAAACATTAGTTGCTTATGCCGCAACCTTAGCCGCACCCGCCGAACGGGGTCGTACGGTTGGGATCGTGACCAGCGGGGTTGTCATAGGTATTTTGCTGGCGAGAACCGCTGCAGGAGTGCTGACGGACGTAGCAGGCTGGCGCGCGGTCTATCTTCTGTCCGCAGTCTGCATCCTGGCGATTGCATTCACGCTGCTGCGGATTATGCCTCAGGAGGAACGAAAAACCACCCTCCCCTACTTCCAGCTGCTGCGTTCCGTACTGGGCATGTATAAGGAAGAGCGTATTTTGCGTATCCGCTCCTTGCTTTGCATGTTCATTTTTGCCGCTTTCAGTATCTTGTGGACTTCGCTGGTGTTACCGCTCAGCCAGCCTCCGCTGTCGCTCTCTCACTCTGCCATCGGAGCATTCGGCTTAGCCGGAGTCGCCGGGGCGATAGGGGCAACCCGTGCCGGACGGCTGGCCGACCGCGGATATGGACAGATCACAACCGGAATTGCGCTTGTGCTGCTCCTCTTTTCCTGGCTGCCTATCAGCTATACGGAGCGCTCCCTGGCAGCGCTTGTTGCAGGAGTACTCCTCCTGGATATGGCCGTTCAAGCAGTACATGTTACGAATCAGAGTATGATTTTTAATGTGCGTCCCGAGGCCCGCAGCCGTCTCACCGCCGCTTATATGATCTTTTATTCGATCGGCAGCTCGGCCGGTTCTATTGCCGCAACAAGCATGTACGCCTATGCCGGATGGAACGGGGTATGCTTGCTCGGAGCCGGTGTAAGTGTACTCGCTCTATTATTTTGGGCTGTAACCAGGCGTAAATGTTGAACAGGCAGCAATCATAAAACAACCGCCCTTAGGCAAATGGAAGGTTGAACAGCCATTTTGCCCAGGGCGGTATGATGTGCCTATTACCTCCTGATGGAAGAAAGGTAAAGGGTATTTAATGAATATCGGCGCAATGGGGAATGTTTAACACCGATCACAGTCAGCCTAATGAGAAACCTATTTTCTACAGAACGACCTCAACCTTGACGGATGAGCGTCCGGGATACGCGGGAAGTATGTTGCCTTCCACCTGTACGCCGTCGACGGTGATGCTTTTGACACCTTTGCAGACTTTATTGACATTGGTAACAGTGATATCGTAGACGCAGCCCCGGAAACGCCGCTTCACCGTGAACCCTTCCCAGTCCGCAGGAATGCACGGGTCGATGGACAGCCCCTCCAGCACCGGCTTTACACCGAGAATATACTGGGTAACGGCTACGTACATCCAGGCAGCGGTACCGGTCAGCCAGGAGACGTTGGCCAATCCGAACTTGTCGGACTCCGGCCCGAACAGGTTGGAGGCATAGACATAAGGCTCTGCTTTGTAGCGCCACAAGCCCGCTTTGTCCATGGCTACATTCGGCAGCAGCTGGCGGTAATATTTATAAGCCAGATCCCCGCGTCCCAGCAGGCATTCCGCAATAATCGCCCAGGTGTTGGCGTGGCAGAAGACCGCTCCGTTCTCTCCGGTCCCCTTGTTGTAATTGGTCAGAGGATCGGCAGGATCAGGGAAGGTGGTGATGGACGGGTGAATTTTTTTGATGCCGAGCTCGGTGTCCAGCATTTCCCGCACGCTGTCCATCGCCTGCAGCCCCTTATCGACGTCCGCCATACCGGAGATGGTGGCCCAGGTCTGGGCGTTGAGCCAGATTTTGGCCTCATCGTGTTCGTCGCTGCCGAGGAACCGGCCGTCATCCATAATCGCCCGGCGGAACCAGCGGCCGTCCCAGCCAATGCTGTTGACCAGCTCACGCTGGCGCTCATACATCTCCCCGTACCGGGCGGCATCCTCCGGATGACCGGCAGCCGCGGCAAGGTCAATCATCCGCAGCAGCACGGTTCCGAGCTGCATCGAGGTCCAGATGCTTTCCCCTTTTCCCTCGCGGCAGACCCGGAACAGCTGGTCATTCCAGTCCGAGCGCAGCATCAGCGGAAAACCGCGGGAGCCAAGCTGTGAGGCCGTAAAATCAATGGCTGCCCGCAAATGCTCATACACCGTGCCTTCCCCGCCGTCATAATAAGGCACTTTTGCCTGCAGGAACGCGGCATCCCCTGTCTCCGCCAGCAGGTCCCAGGCCGAAAGCGCCGTCCACAGATGATCATCCGAGTGAATGCTCGTTACCGGCTCCCAGCCCTCGTTCGGGAAGAAATAATGGTTCACATGCCCGTCCCTGTACTGCTGGCCGAGCAGCAGCTTCAGCTTGTCAAAAGCAAGCTCCGTATCAAAGGGCACAACTGCCAATATATCCTGGGCCGCATCCCTGTAGCCTACCCCGCGGAACGTGCCGGTCGCGTAGAAGGAAATATTGCGTGAAAACAAAAAGTTGCGGTGCGCCTGATACGGATTCCAGATGTTGATCATCCGCTGGGCATCCTGATCCGGCAGCCGGCTCTCCCAGGCGCCCAGATAGCCGGACCAGTTCTCTTTTAGCGCCTGGAAGGAGGTTTCCACAAATCCGGCTTCCCTGGAGTGGGCGATAGCCCGCGACACCTCCGTCTCATCAGCTGCCGTACCAAGAAACACTTTAATCGTCCGGCTCTCTCCCGGCTGAAGCGTAACATTGAACTGCAGTGCGCCGCACGGGTCCCCGCCCAGCAGCGTTGATCCGGTACAGCCGCCATTCTCGATCGCGGCCGGATTGGTTTCACTGCGGTAGCTGCCGATGAACTCCTCACGGTCGCCGTCGTATCCGGCAAGCGGCGTATCCGCAGCCAGATAGACGAGCGGCGTCTCCTCAGGCTTCGGCTGGTTCTCCACCCCGTAACGGTAGACCAGCGCCTCAGCCTCATGATACTGTACGGACACCTGGTGCTTGTTGTAGCACTGCCACTGCAGCTCACGCATAAATTCCATCATCCCGAATTCGGCGTAGGCGTAGACCTTCAGCTCTTTTGCTTCGGTCCCTTCATTGGTCAGGGTCAGATTCCAGATCAGCGAATTTTCATGCGGTCCGACAAAATACACCGTCCGGGCCGCGATACCGCCGCGTTTTGCCTCAAAGCGGGTGTAGCCCATCCCGTGGGCGCTTTTCCATTCCTCCGGTTTATCCAGGGCAGGCTCGCTGGTCGGGCACCAGTAGCTGCCCGTCTTGGCATCCTGCACATAGATGTACGGGCCGGAACGGTCCATCGGCAGATGGAAGAAACGATAGCGTGTAATCCGCCAGATCTGGGGCGACTTGTAAAAAGCCACACCGCCGCCGGCATGTGACAGCATCGTATGGAAGGTGCCGTTCGACAGGTAGTTCATCCACGGCGTCGGCATGTCGTGCCGCTTGAATTCGACCTCTTTTTCCTCATCCCTGAAGGTATAGTATGCTTTCGGATCGTTATTTCTGGTAAGCTCCGCATTCACCGGACTTCAGCTCCTTTATAATGTAATGGGGGTTATTTCGGCTCAACCTCATCCAGGGTCAGACGGTATTCCAGGCCCTTCATATAGGTGTCATCCCGGTTCAAAAAGGTCAGGCCGAACGCCAGGTCTCCGCCCGTTCCCTGCACAATTACGATCAGCCGGTTAAGCCCGGTCTGCAGCGCAAGCTCCCGTTCCGGCTCAGCTGCAAGCTCACCGTTCAGGTAGATTTCATAGGGGGGGTCCGTGTTGATCCGGAGCCGGCCCGGGTAATGCTGAGCGGCCTCCCCCGCTTTTTCCGGGACATCCACAAAACAGCTCAAAAACCAGCGGTTATGCCCTGCATTTGCTATGCGCAGGGTGCCGTCACCGGGGCGGCGTTCTTTTTTCTGCATCCAGCCGTACAGGCCCTCGCCCAGATTATTTAATGAGAATTCCGGGTCGATGTAGTACGCCTTCATCTCTTCATAATTCATGTGGGGCAGGCAGGGCAGGGCCATCATCGTTTCCACAGCCCATTCCCCGTCCCCCTTCACGCTGTCCAGCAGGCCGTCATCAAAGGACGCGCCCAGATTGGCCAGCAGCCGGGTATACAGGCGGACGGCCTTGTCATTGCCGGGATCGGTCAGCAGCTGGGAGCAGATTACAGCCCCTTCGCTAAGCTTGACTTCAGCCATGAACGTCCCTGCAGGGCGGGCCTTTCTGCGGTTCAGCTCCACCAGCGCCAGCCGGCTGTATTCAGCCGTGTAGCCATGCACGAAGTAGTCCTTCCAGGCTGTTCCCTCGACGCTTATGCAGAGCGTATCCGCGCCCGGGATGTCCAGGCTGTACTCAGCCAGCACATGGTTCCTGACCTCGCGCGGCGACAAAAACACCTTGTCGAAGCCGAACAGGTCGACAGGGCTGAACCCCTGCACGGCGGCGTAATCATATTCCGCCGCCAGATGGTACGCCTCGTGCGCTGCCACGCGCACGGGCAGGTCCAGCAGGCCGCCGAGCGCCGCCTGCTGCCCTGGCTCAGCCGGCAGCAGCACCAGCTGCCCGCCGGCCTCGGCGTAGTGCCGGAGCGCCGCGGCTGTGCCCGGCGCTTCCAGCAGGCAGGCTTCGGCTATAATTAAGCCGAAGTCCTGCAGGTTCTGGCGCGCCGCTGCGTCAGGCGCGCCCTGAAGTGCCGGCGCTGGGGCCTCCAGCGCCGTGTACCGCAGCCGCAGCCCCGCCAGGAAGGCTGCGGCTTCCCCGCCGGCGCGGACCAGCGCGGCGGCGGACTTGCCGGGGCGCGCCAGCGGCGCCCCGGGCAGGGGCTGGCCTGCGCCGGCGGTGCCCCCGGCGTGGGCCAGCAGGTTCCGCAGCAGCAGGCAGGCCTGCGGGACCTGCTCCAGATTGGCCATCAGCTCCAGCTGATTGGCCAGGAGCAGGCCCGCTCCGCTGCGGTATTCCAGCAGCGGCGACCACAGATCGCCGCCGTCGCCGAAATCGCCCGAGCTGCATTCCAGCAGCAGGGTGAAATCGCCGGTCACCGGCTTCTCAAAGGCCGCGCGGATGACCGGCAGGGGCCCTTCTTCACGCAGCTCCGCATGCCAGAACATGAGGCTGCTGTCGCTGAAGCCCTCCAGTACCGGATGCCGATAGCTGCCGCCATGGGCGCGCAGGAAAGGCCGCCGCGAGAGCCGCAGCTTGCCGGGCGACAGGCTGCTCTGCTCCAGCAGCAGCAGCCGGCCGCCGCGCGCGGCGAAGGCCTGCAGCCCGGCCTCAAGCGTGCCGTCCGCGTCCTCCGCATAGCTGCCGATAATCAGCAGCGAACCGGATGCAAGTCCGGGCACCTCAGCGGCGTCCACCCGTTCACAGCCCGGAACCAGCCTGCGGATATAGGCGAAATCACGGTCCGCTCCGTAAAAGGCTGCCTGCAGCCGGAGGTTCATCGGCTGCTCCAGCAGGCCTGCGGACACCATTCTGTATTCCAGACACAGCTCATGCAGCTGCTGTCCGTTATGGAACAAAAGTGCTGTCAGCTCTGCCTGTTCCCCGTCACCGGCAGGGAGAGGCATCCACTCCAGCCCGATAACCTTATGTTCGGCAGGCTGCTGAACGAACCGGAAGGTCTGCTCATGGATGCTCTGGCCGCCCTGGCGGATTACGATCTCCACCCGGACATCCTGGCTCAAATACGTATCGTTATAGACATCAAAGCTGCGGACAACCGGCTTATCATCATAGAACCAGCTGTTGTACTCGGCTGCCATAATCGTAACGGGCTTAAATGCTTCCGCCATAATGGCAAAGGCGGGGTTGGGAATATACAGCGGATATTCCTCCGGCAGCATTCCGTTGTTTATCGTCAGTGAATAAGCAGGGACTGTCTTCGGTTTCACTCCTGGCGATGCCGGATCAGCAAGCGGCAGTGTCAGCTCTCGTTCAGGCATCGCCCGCATGAAATAATGGGCGAAATTAAAGGTAGAGATGCCGGATACCCCTTGCCGTCTGGCATACTCCACAAACAGCCGCTCCTTCTGGGCCAGCCCCGCAGTGCTCTCATCCGTTCCCCGGTAGACTTCAAGGCCGGTGTACATGCTGCTGTTCTGCGGGCAGATATACCACCAGCCGCCGTGTTCCCCGAATGTCAGCGGAGCCGTCCGGTCCCACTGGCTGATGGTTCCGTCGATGTTATAGTGACGGCTCTCCACCTCCGTATGCTCCTTGGCCAGCAGCCGGTTGTCCCCTTCGGCGATGATCAGCCTTGTCGGGTCAAGCCCGCGGATCTCCTCCATCAGGCCGGGCATGTGCAGCTTGAAGCCGTCCCGCCCGTCCACCCAGCGCATTTCATTCTGCAGGCTCCAGAGGATAACGGATGGATGGTTTTTGTCACGCCGGACCAGCCGCCGCACATGCTGCCGGCAGTTCTCCACATAAGCCGGATGGTCGGCCAGCATCGATTTGCCCGAGCCGTAAATGGCCGTCTCATCGACAATCATCATCCCCTCTTCATCGGCAATCCGCAGATAATCCGCCGGGTAAGGCTCGGCATGCAGCCGGATGCTGTTAATGCCGGTGCTGCGGCAGATGCGGTACCAGTTACGGATGTAAGCTTCCGTCATCTGCAGCGCGCCCTGAAAATGCCAGGAATCACCGCGCAGATTGACCGGAATGCCGTTCAGCATAAACTGCGGGCCTTTGCTCCAAAATTCGCGGAAGCCGAAATCCTCAGTGTAACGGTCAATAACCGTTCCGCCCTCCAGCAGCTCCAGCACCGCATTGTAGAGAAACGGCTGATCCGGACTCCACAGTCTGGCACTGTCCCAATCCAGCTGGAAGGAGGCGCTGTATACTGCTCCGTCCCGGGCGTTCTCACATAGCCTGAGTTTCCCGGCAGATGCGACTTCTGAAAGCTCTGCCGGACCTTCCGCTGACAGGACCGGACCGGCAGCAGTTGTTTCGCCAAAGAATTCCGCCCCGTCCTCACCCCGCCGCAGCACACCCTTCTCCCAGATGCTCAGTCTTACCTTTAACGGACCTCGGCCAGCCGCAACTTCTTCTGCCCCGGCTGCCAGCGCCTGAACCTCAAGCCGCCCTTCCCTGACAGAGGTGCGGATCGTTACATCCTCCAGCGCAAGCTGAGGATAGCCTTCCAGATACACATCCTGCCAGATCCCCCGGCTGATTCTGCCGTACCAGGAGCCCATCAGCCCGGTGATCTTGGACGTTCCACTCGGCAAAAGCACCGTGTCAAAGCTGCTGCACACCACATGCAGCTGATGCTCCCGCCCCTGCTCCACCCTGGAAGTGATGTCGAGCCTGAGCGGCAGATAGCCGTCCTCCCATACACCTGCCTCCCACCCGTCTATATAGATGACCGCTTTCTGCATAATACCGTCCAGCCGCAGCACGATCCGCTGTCCCGCCATGCTCTCCGGAACCCGGAAGCTGCGGTGCAGCACCCCTGCCTCAGCGGCATCCCATTCTACCGGATAACCATACAGATCAAACGGTGCATAATCATATTCCGGGATTTTCCCGAAGGTTTTGCCGTCCGGCTGCGGATAGGTCCGCCTCCAGCTGGAGGGTACCAGCACCTTACGTTCTTCGTACACGATGTTCTCCGGCAGGCTGCGGCATTGCGGCTGATCGTACAGGGGCATGAAATCCCACTCCCCGTTCAGGCAAAACAAATTACGCATGCCGCACCCCCCGCTTTCCGCTCAGAGAGCGCACCTCAAGCAGCAGCTCCATGTTCTTCCATAGCTCCTGCCCCGCCGGCGAACCCTCCCATTTCACAAAATGCGGCTCCATTACTTCCGCCCAGTTATCCGGACGCAGCGAGGTTTTCAGCTTCCCTTCATATGGCGCAGGCTCCCGGGTGTCCGGCTGCTCGGCATAAAAAAACAGCACATTCTCATGCAGCCCGATAATCCCGTACTTATCCCCGTCCCCCGGCCGTTCCTCCTGATACTGATAATGGTAGTAAATGTAGCTCGCCGCCGCTTCCGGCTTCAGCATAGCCAGGCGGCCGTAAGGCTTACCCGCAGTATTCCGCCGCTTCCAATGCTCCGCCGACACAGGCCGCTGGTAATGAAAAATATCGGCCAGCGGTGCCCAGCGCCGCCCCGGCTCTCCTCCCGGCCAGGCAGCAAGCTGCTGTCCAGCTTCAGGCAGCATTTGCTCCGGTGTGGCCGGCTCTGCCAGGTACTCATAATACAGAAACAGCTGTTTACCGGCGGCAAACAGGCTTAAATAATCCACATGCAGACGCACCATCGCTTCTTTAAGCGAAACAGAAAGCCCGCCGCTCCCGAAAAAAGCAGCCGACTCCTTCTCTTCCCCGAGCCATTCGGCCCTATACAAACAGCGCTTCATGCTGCACCTCCCAAACGTTGTATTCTCTTTCATGTTACCGTATACAAACCGGTACCGCCTTGACGATGCTGACTATGTTTAGCATAATAACGACACGCTTTAAACCGATAAAACCTGTCCTCCAGCCTATAAAAGAATGCAGGGATTCGGCAGGATGAAAGATAAGAGGTTCTATTGCATTTTGTACAACAGATAACGGTTAAATTAGCCTAAAAACGGATTCTGTTGTATTTTGTGTACGGAATGCAATAGAATGAAATTTCCGGTCGTCTAGTGAGAATTCTGTTGCACAAAGTACAATCACTCGGGCACGCGGGGGTGAGGGGTACGCCATTTGGTGTCTTTTAGTGCCTATGTTGTTAGTTCCAGTGTCGTTTAGTACCAGTGTCGTTTAGTGTTAGTCTTCCTGCCTGCGCCGCCAGAAACTAAAAAGCCCTCCCCGCAGGGAGGGCACCACCAGCCTCTAAGCACTCTTACAACTCTTGCATCCTTACTCACTTACTCTCTTACTCTCTTGCTCCTTACTCTCTTACTCTCTTGCTCCTTACTCTCTTACTCTCTTGCTCCTTACTCTCTTACTCTCTTACTCTCTTGCTCTCTTGCTCTCCTACTCTCTTGCCCTCTTGCCTTCTAACACTTGCACCAATACTCAACCACTCAAGGCATAACCGAGAACACAATGTCGTCGAACAGCATATACTCAAAGCCGCTGGTGTAGAAGCCGACCTTGCCCGAAGGACGGTGGCCGGGGTCGGTGCCGGTCAGCCTTAGTACACCGTCAACATATACGCTGATGTCGCCGTCCTTCGCCGTCAGCTTCACCGTATATTCCGTATCCGGCTGCAGGTCATGTCCCGGCAGGACGGACTCGGTCAGCTTCTGCCAGGCAGTGTTGTACAGAATCCAGGCCGAGGTGCCGTCTGCCCGGGTACGGTAGCCGATCCGGGTCGAGCCGGCGCTGTCCTGGCGGTCAAAGAGATAGAGTATCCCGTTATCCGGCATCACCGTCGGTGTCTTCAGCTTGAATTCCAGCTGGTAGGACGTAAAGCTGCGCTCAAGCAGAGCAGTCGCCCCGTTCAGCAGCTTGTAGCGCCGGTTTCCATCCGGATCTGCTGAGATGCTGCGGTTAGGGTCAACCGGCCAGCCATTGCCGCCGTTCTCAAAGGTAGTCTCATGCATGACATTGGACACGGTTACGGCAATGTCTGCCTTAATCAGCGGATTTGCTGCCGATACAGCTGTAATCACTGTGTTTCCTTCATACACCGCACTGACAACTCCCGTCTGGTTTACAGTGGCTACAGCCGGATTGGCCGACTGCCAGGTAACTCCCGTGTCCGGTGTATCCGATGGATCAAAGGTCAGCTGCAGCTGCTGCTGTTCCCCTGCGGCAAGCCGTACCTGGCTTGATGCCGGAATGATTCCGGCCAGCTCCGTGGTCGGTGCCTTGAACTGGATGTCATCGAACAGCATGTGGCTGACATTATTGACATAGAAGCCGACCTTCCCCGCCGCATTATGTCCGGGGTCATTGCCTTTCAGGCGGAAGGCGCCGTCCAGATAGAGGCTGATGTCTCCGCCTTTTACGAGCATTTTGACGTTGTATTCCGTATTGGGCTGCAGGTCATGCTCCGGCAGCTTCACTTCCTTCAGCACCGTCCAGGCGGAATTGTACAGCAGCCAGGCGGAGCTTCCATCGGCCCGTGTTTTATAACCGATCCGACTGGAGCCGCTGCCGGCCTGCCGGTCAAACACATACAGGGTCACATTATCCCCCATCACCGCCGGCGTTTTGAGCCGGAAGCTCAGCTCATATTCGGAGAAGCTTTTGGCACTGAGTGAGGAAGCCCCGTTCAGCACCTTGTACCAGCGGTTCCCGTCCATTTTCTCGATGCTGCGGTAGGCATCCTGGCTCCAGCCGTTCGCCCCCGATTCGAAATTGGTGAAGTCCATTACACCGTCGCCCGCCTCAACGGTCACGTTAACCTGGGCTGTAAGCAGCGGATTCTCCGCTGAAGCCACCGTAATCACCGTGCTGCCTACAACCGTCCCTCCGCTAACAACACCGGCACTGTCCACAGATGCGACAGCAGGATCTGCCGAGGTGAAGGTCAGCGCAGGCTGATCCGCATTCCACGGCAGGACAGCCGTGCGCAGCTTGACTGTTTTCCAGCGGTCTACCGTAATGGCCTGGTCATAAACCACTACCTCCTGTACCGGATAGCTGTCCGGTCCTGCCGTTGTCCCTGCTTTGCCGTTGATGCCGATGTCGGCGAACGGAATGTCCGGGAAACCCGGAATCGCACTGAATACCTCTGCATCCGGAAGCAGGGACAGATCTCCGCCGGCCAGATCGGTGAAGCCCGGGTCTGCTGTGGTCACCCAGTTATCCGCATATTGCACCAGCCCGAATTTGTCATACGCCCCGTACACATTGGTTGTTACACTGCGCGCTACCACCGGATTGTAAATGACATTACCCTGGAACGTGTTGGTGTCGGGATAATAACGGTTTTCCGTGAAAAAGTCCGCCAGCTCGGGATACTTCGTCATATAAGGCGTACCCGTAAAATTGTTATTCGCAGCGAACAGCGCCTGCCACTTCGGCATGTAATTTAAAGGCACCTGGTCATCCGGCTCATCGCCGAGGTACAGATCGGCATAATCGTACGGAATTTTGCTGTCTATAAAAATATTGTTACGGGTCTGGATGTGCGCGCCGCCGTTGTTTTTAATGGCCGAATTGCCCATTTTATAAAAAATATTCTCGTCAATGGTCAGCCCCATCGTGAAGTTGTCGGGATAGACGCCCTCTACCCCCGCCTTGCTCTCCCCGATGTTATGGAAATAGTTCCGCTTAATGACGGTGCCCCGCTCATGGGGCTGCTCGCCCGCATTCATGTAAATCGCGCCGAGGTCGGAAAAGGTAGTACATACATCATAGATCTCGTTGTAGTCCACGATATGGTCATTGCCGAAGATCAGCACGCCGGGATGGGGCGCGTCATGCAGCTCATTATGCGACATCCGGTTGCCGACGCCGGACAGCAGAACCCCCGGATTATAGGCTTTGTGATAATAGGCAAAATCATGGATATGCGAGTTCTCCACGGCGTTGTTTCCCGGCTGCAGCGTTGTTTTGTTGCCGCCTGTCAATGTAACGGCCGTGCCGCCGATATGATGGATATGGGTGCTGATAATGTCGTGATCCGTCCCGGGTGCGCCTTCAAAGTTGTTATAGTAGAACCGGCTTTGCGTATTGATCAGCACGCCGCTGTTGGTGAAATTGCGGATTTCGCTGTTCAGGATACGCATGTGGCTGCCGCCCATAATTACCGCAGCCGAATCGCGGCCGTTCTCCAGCACCAGCTCCGAGAAGTCGATGTAAGAGGCGTTAAGCGCGTTGATCATCGGTGTTTTGAGCATCGTAACTTCTATATCCGGGTCTGCTGAAGCCGCGAAGCCGGCATTGGGCAGGAAATACAGCTTGCCTGCGCTGCGGTCGATATAATACTCGCCGGGCATATCGATCTCTTCAAGCAGATTTTGCGCAAAATGAAAATCCGGATACCAGTTCTTGAACAGCCCGCTCATCTCCCCGTAACGGAGGGTGATCGTTTTGGCGGCCGTGTCGATTGAGGCGATTTTGTTGTACGACCATTCCCAGCTGTAGCCGAAAATCCCGTCCAGCCAAATATCATCCGCCTGTGTCCAGTACTGGGGCCTGTCATACGTGTAGGTAAAGGTGCCGCCGCGCGTGTGGACCTCCCCGTTCGGATCTCGCCGCGTCGGGCCCGGATCAACAATTTCATCCATCTGGACGGTGGATTCGTTCGGCCAGCGGGCCAGCGTCATCCCTTCCCCGGCCACATACAGCTCCATCGGCGGCACTTCGCTCAGATCATTCGCCAGATAATAGCCGTGGCGGCTGAGCTGGCCGTAATCGGTAATGCCCAGTGCTGCCAGATCGGCAGCCAGCACCTTGGTTCTTGCCTCCGGACTGATAATGCGGCTGAGTATAGAGGAATCAGTAACTGGAACGAACGCCGACTTTGCCAGCTGTTTAGAGCCGGATAACGTTACGGACTCTCCCGGATAAGCCGTGTAAATGATGGGCTTGTCTGCTTCACCTGAATCCTGCTGGCGCAGCTCAAAGCTTGCGGTCCGCTCATACCGGCCTTCACGCAGCATGACCGTAATACCGCCCTCCGGCAGCCCGTCCTCCGCTTTCAGGGCACGGATGGCATCGCGCGCTTTTTCCAGCGTCAGAAACGGGGCATTCAGCGTCCCACTATTGGAATCGCTTCCATTTGTAGCTACATAAAATATCTTTCCAGGGTTTGTTCCTTCCGCCAGCACAGTAGAAGTAAAAGCCGGAACGGGAGTCGTCATGAACAGCAGACCAGCCATAAGCGCTGCAAGCAACCTTTTTTTCACCAAAGCTCCTCTTCCTTTCGTATCAAGTGGAAACGGCTACGCCGTCCTTATGAGGACGGTATCCGTTTCAGCGAGAAAGATAAGTAACATTTATTGCGCGAAGCATATCAATTCTTATCTTTTGAAATGAGACGGCCTTGCCGGCATATTTGAATGGGCAAAGCCGTCATTGAGCAGCAGGTTTCTCCGGTATTGCAGTGTCTCTCTAGAGTTTACTTCTTAAGGCCCTTATCCTTCAGGAACTGTTCGAATTGCTTCGTTACTTCCGCTACATATTTCTCTTCGCCGGCTTCCTTCAGCTTGCCGTACAGCACAGGCCAGGTTTCTTCAAAATCCAGTGTGCCGGTAACCAGCCCGCGTTTGTATTCGCCCCATACGGCGTTCAGGTTGGCGATCTCGGTATTGACCGGCTCGGAGTTGAACTTGAAGGCGCCGACAGGGTTAACCTCGGAATCAGAGTTGATCTTCTTGGTCTCTTCCCAGACATTCTCCGGCTGGCCTTCCTTCAGATAGGAGTTGAAGACGCTGCCAAAAACCCAGTCCATATTCGGCACATAACGCGAATCCGGCAATGCTTTGATGTAGTCGCCCGTTGTCTTCTCATAGTGGACACCTTCTACGCCGTTGCAGAGCAGATTGTACAGCTCCTTGTCGGTATTCACCAGATTCAGCAGCATCATGGCCCGTTCCGGATTAGCAGATGTACGGCTGATCGACTGGTTAGTCGTTGCCGAATAGCCGTTGGAGAACCAGTCGCTCAGCGGAACGGTAATGACCTCGTTGCCGCCGTTTTTGGCTTTTACCTCCGCTTCAACACCCGGCTTGAGCGTCACGTTGAAGTCAACGGCAATCTGGCCTTTGGTGAGATAATCGTTCATTTTCTCGGTAGCGGCATCTTTGTAGATATACCCTTCCTTATACCATTTGCTGGCCAGCCGGAAATTGTCGAGCTCCTCTTCCGGATAACGGTGCAGCGTATAAGTTGGATCGTCGGTTTTGATATAGAAATGGTCATCCAGGCCCGGAACTACCCAGTACTGGTCGTCATGCGACTGCGGATTAATAAAGGAGGTGCCGAATACGCCGAATGGAATAATGTCCGGCTCGTTCTGCTTGATCTGGGCCAGGAACGGCTCAATATCGGCGATTTTTTTGATGGAAGCGGTGTCAAGATTGTACTTGTCGGCAAAACGCTTCTGGATAATGAACCCGTAACGCGAGCCGTTGATCTGCTGATTCGGAATCCCGTAGATTTCCCCGTCCACCGAGAGACCGTCCCACATCACCTGCGGCACATCGGCCTTCAGCTCAGGGGCATATTGCTCCAGCAGCGCATCCATCGGCTGAATGGCGCCTTTGCGGACCAGCTCCTCCGGCTTCAGCATGTAACCGGTCCAGAGAATGTCGAACTTCTCGCCTGCAGCCAGCACCGTGTTCATCTTCTGCACATAGTCACCGACAGCGACCGGCATCAGCTTGACTGTGGCATTGATTTTTTCCTTCACAATCTTGTTGACTTCCTCCTGCACCTTGGCCTGGTCGGCCTGCAGCTGTGACAGCGGATAATACCAGGTCAGCTCGACCGGCTTCAGCTCCTCTGTGCCCGAATCCGTAGCCGGAGCCGCCGTCTGTGCGCCTTCCGTGGCAGTGCCCCCTGCACTGTTCCCGTTGTTTCCGTTGTTGCCGTTGCCGCCGCAGGCACTAAGCACCGATGCTGCCAGCAATACGAGCGCCAGAACTCCAAACAGCCTTTTTTTCATGTGTGTGACCTCCTGTACTTTGTACATGATTGTATGTTAACCCTTTAGGGAGCCAACCGTAAGCCCTTTGACAAAAAACCGCTGGAAAAACGGGAAGATCACCAGCATCGGTCCGCCGGCCAGCACCGCAATCGCCATCCGCGCCGAGCTGTTCGGGAAGCTGGACAAATCAATGCCGAGCTGTCCGGTAAACTCCGAATTGGTTGTGAGAAACTCGATACTGTTGAGCGTCCGCACCAGCAGCAGCTGCAGCGGCACCTTATTCGGATCATCGATGTAGAGCATCGCGTTAAACCATTCGTTCCAGTAGGTGAAGGAAATCAGCAGCCCGAGTGTCGCCAGCGCCGGAGTGGAGAGCGGCAGGATGATCCGGAAAAAGATGCGGAACTCCCGCGCCCCGTCGATTTTGGCCGATTCAATGATCTCGAGCGGAATCTTGGACATGAACCCTTTCATAACCATAATGTTGAACGGTGAGAGGAGAATCGGCAGAATCAGCGCCCACAGACTGTCCTTCAGATGCAGGTATTGCGTAATGAGGATGTAGGAGGGAACGAGCCCGCCGCTGAACAGCATCGTAAAGAACACATAAAAGGTAGTCACCCGGTTATACCGGTAATCCTGCCGGGAAATCACGTACGCGGTCATCGCGGTCAGCAGCAGGCCTAACAGCGCTCCGACTACAGTTATGGTGATGGTCACCCCGTAAGCACGGAACAGGATATCCGGGGCGTCCAGCAGATAACGGTAGGCGTCCAGACTAAATTTTTCCGGGATGAACTGGTATCCGTTGGCGGTCAACGACTTTTCGTCCGTCAGCGACACGGCAACGACCAGCAGAAACGGCAGAATGACTACAAGGGAAAGCACCGTAAACAGCAGATTAATGAACAGCTTGGAGAATTCAAATTTTCGGGCCACTGTCTGGCACCTCCTTACCATAGAGAGTTATCAGGATCGACTTTGCGCACAATTCCGTTGGCCGTCAGCACCAGCACCAGACCGACAACCGACTGGTAAAAGCCTGTAGCCGCAGACATGCTCACATTGCCGACTTCACGCAGCGCACGGTACACATAAGTATCAATAATATCTGTAGAGCCGTAGAGAAAGCCTGAATTGTTCGGGATAAAATAGTGCAGGCCGAAGTCCCCGCGGAACATATTGCCGATAGACAGGATCAACATGATGATGATGATTGGAGCCATAAGCGGGATGGTGATTTTGAACGCCATCTGCCGTTTGGTCGCCCCGTCGATCCGCGCCGCCTCGTAATATTCACTGTTGATTCCAATAATGCCGGCAAAATAAATCAGCGTGTTGAAGCCCACTACCTTCCATAATTGCACCAGGATGAGGATAACCGGCCATGGCGCGGCATCCTGGTACCAGCTGACCGGATTAAGGCCGAACGATTCCAGCGTGCGGTTGATGAAGCCGTCGGAATGGTTCAGAAAGGCGTATGCGACATACCCTACAAGTACCCATGACAGGAAATGGGGCAAAAACAGCGCAGTCTGGTAGAACTTGCTTACCTTGGCCTTGATTTCGTTCATCAGGATCGCCAGCAGCAGCGCCGCCGAGGTCCCCACCAGAATATAAGCGGTATTATAAAGAACGGTGTTGCGGGTAATCCGCCATGCTGTATCGGTGGTGAACAAATAACGGAAATTATCCAGCCCCACCCACTCGCTGCCGAAGATGCCCAGATCATAACGGTAGTTTTTGAAGGCGATAATCAGGCCGATCATTGGAATATAGGCAAAAATCAATTTGTACAAAATCCCCGGCAGGGAGAGCAGAAACAGCTCGCGGTTGTTCTTAAAATGATGCAGCTCTCTTCCCGCCCATGACTTCCTGCGTTTTCCCGGCGGTGCACCCGCATGTGCCCTCTGCCCGGTAAGTGTGACGTTCTTCTGCATAACCAAAGCCCCTTCCTTTCTTCGTTAACGGCTGCCTGTGTGTCAGGCTTTGCATGGCCTAAGAATAGCGCAGCAGCAAGCATTTACGGTACTGTACAATCGCAAGAATGCTGTAAATCCGGACTGTACAGTTCCCTGATTTCTGCTTCCGGACAGAGGCGTGCTGCGGCTGTGCGGCAAAAGGCCAAAAAGGCCCGCTGAATGAAAAAATCTCACTCGCGGGCCCGGCATTCCGTTATTATTTGCTGCGGTCAATCGCTGATTTCAGGCGGTATTCCTTCGGGGTCGTCCCGTAGCGGCGTTTGAACAGCCGGTAAAAATAGCTTTCGTTGCCGAAGCCGACCTTTTCCATTATCTCTGTCACGGTCAAATCCTTCTGCTCGAGGTATTCCCTGGCATAGGCCAGGCGCGCCGCATTGATCTGGTCAACAACCGTTATGCCCTCCTGCGCCTTGAACACCTGGCCCAGATAAACGGAGCTCATCTTCAGCATGTCGGCGATCCGCTGCACATTCAGGTCAGGGTCGGCATAATGCCGGTCGATAATCTCCTTCACGGTCTCCGCCAGCAGGCGGCTCTTGTCCTCGCGGCCGCTCCGGCGCTGCTCGGCAACCTCGCGCACGACCTCCAGCAGCACGGCTTCGATTTCATCAAGCGTCTCTTTCTCCAGAATCCGCCGGTTAATGGCCTGCAGGTTGACGGATACGGGATTGACGTTATGGCTGTTCATCTCACCGAGTGTATTGCTCAGGGTAACTGCCAGATGCAGCACCGCCGAGAACATATTCTCGTAGCTGAAGCTGCCGAGCAGCTCCCGCCAGCTGCGGATCGCCTGCTCCGTCTCCTGCAGATCGCCGCCCTTCAGCCCTTCCATCAGCTGCCGCTCCAGCTCCTGCGGGATGCGCAGTGTCTCATTCTGCTCATTTTCAAGCAGATTCTCCGGCTCAAGCACCGCCCCTTTGCCGTAGATCATCCGGTAATGGGAATGGCGGACGGCCAGATTATAATGCCGGGTAATGCTGCGGTAGTCCGTGAACATCTCGCTGAGCGTAACCGTAAATGTAATCCGGTAATACGCCTGAACGGTTTGCTGAAGCTCTCTGAACCGTCCGCCCAGCTGCTCCAGCCCAACGGCTGCGGCTGTTTGGTCTGCTGCTCCTGCTCCGCTGCCGCATATAAAGACGAGGTGCCCGCTTTTCATATCTACAGCTTCGCACGAGCCGTCCTGGCTGAGCAGCTCCTGGCCGATGTTAGCAATGGCAAAGTACAGCAGGGACTCCATCGCAGCGCCCTGGCCGGCGGCAAGCCCCTGAAGATCGTCAATCTGCACCAGGGCGAGCCGCAGCGGCGCCGGATAAGCAATATCTATGCCATATTGCTCCCTGATCTGCAGGAACGCATTCTCGTCTACACTTCCGCTTGCCCCGACCAGGCTGCGCAGCTGATACACCTTGGCAATATTCGACTGCGAGGCCCGTTCCTGCTCCAGCCCCTTCAGCTTGCCGATCATCTCCGTTACATTGGCTGCAATTAGCGACAGTTCATCCTGGCCCTGCGGGGTGCCGCGTTCAATCTGCGGCACCAGCGTCAGCAGCTGGCCGACCGGCTTATACAGCCGCAGCGAAAAGAACACGGACAGCATGACCGCAAGCAGAACCACGGACAGCGTTACCGCCACCTCTGTCCATTTCATCTGCCGCACGCTGCCCAGCACCACATCATAATCCTGCAGGCTGACAATCTGCCAGTTATTCAGCGCCTTGCTTAAATAAGTGACCTTGTATTTCCGGTCTTCATGATTGTAGATAAAGGAATCCACCGGCTTCTCCGATGGCGTAAGCCGCGGCAGCAGGTCCTGCTTAATATTAAGTCCTGCAGGCAGCAGCCCGTCGGTCGAGATCAGCACCTCGCCTTCGCTGTCAGTAATGAAAAGCACATCGTTTTGCCGCTCCGCCACCAGATTAAGCGCTTTCACATTATCAAGCATCCAGTCCGGCTTCACCGTCAGAATCAGCACATTGTCATTAATGGAGCCCAGCGCATCCCCGTCATAAAGAAAGAAGGCAAACACGTCGATCCCGTCGTTGTTGCCGTCCAGATCCAGGGGAATCAGCTGCAGCTTCGGCAGACCGGACCTTGAAGCCATATAGCTCTCTAATGCCCCATACAGGACACTGTTGTTGATGTCATGGTTAAGTGACGAAAAGAACCGCTGCTGCGCACCGTTATAGAATACTGCGGCGTGCAGATACGGCGATGAGGCGACGGTATGATTCAGGCGTTCTATTTTGAGAATGCTCTGCTTGTAATCTGCCCCTGACTTCAGCGCGAGCAGCTCTTCGTCGTTATACAGTGATACGGCCAGATCCCTCACGATGCCATTCATATTCTCAACGTTATAGTTGATCTGGGTCAGCAGCTTCCGGTCAGCTTCATTCTGCAGGCTGAGCACCCGGCTGCGGGCACTGGCATTCAAAAAAAGCGAGGCAACAGCAAGTGTGGCAACCACCAGCATAAAGCTGAGCAAAATCCGCTGCAGATATTTGCGTGAACGGATCGTCTGGAGTACATTCATGGGTTCACTCCCCCTGCGCTTAGGTGACCTAACTATAATCCCGGCTGATTTTGCCTGTCAATCCGCCCTTTGGGGCACCTTTTGTTATTCCCGGCGCACATCCGGCCATCATTCCGGCTCTGCACCAAAAAGCTCCTGTAAAAGCGTATGCGCCATCACCCGGTGGCCGGAGGCATCCGGATGAATCCCGTCACCGTAACGGTAAGCGGAATTTAGCGACCGTTCCTGCCTGATGTGCTTCACCAGCGGCGTGCGCAGATCGATGATCTGATCAGCCGGACAGCCGCCGGCTAACAGCCAGTCCGCGTAAAGCTCCAGCACCCGGTCGTAATCCCTGTAGGGGGTCAGATAACTGAAATCATCCGCATCCGCCGGCAGCAGCGGGCCGTTCATGGACCCGGCATCGAACGGCGGCGGAGTCAGCAGGACCAGCTTGGCCCCGGCTTCATGAATCTGTGCACTCAGCCGCCGCATTCCGTCCTGATAGGCCGCAAACCTTTCAGCGGAGAAGGGATGGTAGATTCCGTCATTCATCCCGTAGCAGGCTACGGCTACATCCGGGCAGGCTTCGGCGAGCTCCCTTGTGAGCCGTCCATGGATACACGGACGCGGAAACGGATGTGCCGCTTCGCTGAGTCCCGAGGCCGTCTCGCTTGGCACTCCCCGTGCCGTCAGCCGGACTCCCGGGTGCGGCCGGTGCTCCTTCAGCCATTCTCCGGCCAGCCGGATATATTGACCGTCAGCCGTGATGCTGTCTCCAAGAAACAGGACGTGCGGCTGTACGGAATTCTGGTTTTCCGTTTCTTTATCAGTAAATAAATGCAGCATGCTTTTCCCTCCTGACAATTACGCGAAGGCGTGTGGCTTCCTTTAACGGCGGTATGCCCGCAACCTAATGGTAGCGCCGCCTGCCCTTTTCCGCCTTGACGATATCGCCCTTCCTTAGCATAATATTGCCATGACAACCAAATTATTAGCGCGGGACATCGGACTTGAGCCCGGATTTACCTTCCGGATCCAGAAATGTCCGCTGACGCATGATTACTATGTACACAGCCATGATTTCTCTGAGCTTGTCGTCATTCTGTCGGGAAGCGCCGTGCATATCATCGAGGGGAGAGAGTATCCGGTTACGGCCGGCCAGGTTTTTCTGATCCACAGCGGTGTTTCCCATGGTTACAAGAATGTCGAGGATATTGAGTATGTGAATGTGATGTTCCAGCCCGAGGAGCTGCTGCAGCAGCCTGAGCTCAGGCTACTTCCGGGTTTCCAGGCGCTGTTCTACATCGAGCCCTTTTACCGCCAGGAGATGTATTTCAAGGGCATGCTTTCGCTGGATGCCGGACAGCTGCTGGAGGCTACACGGCTGCTTGATCTGATTCTCAGTGAGCATGAGCGCCGGGAGAACGGCTACCGCCTGATGGTCCGCACCTATTTTACCGCCCTGGTGGGCATGCTCTCCCGTTATTATCAGAACAGCAGCGGAGGCGAGGACAACAAGGCGCTGCGCATCGGTGAGGCGGTCACCTATATCGAGGAGCATTTCCTCCAGCCGGTCACCCTGCAGTCCATGGCGGATATGGCGTATATGTCGACCCGCCAGTTTCTGAGGGTCTTCACCCGGAATTATAAAACTACTCCCATGGACTATGTCATCCGCAAACGGCTGGACTATTCCTGTACACTGCTCCAAAATCCCGAGCTTCCGGTTCTGCAGGTTGCTATGGACAGCGGCTTCCACGACCAGAACTATTACGCCCGCCAGTTCCGCAAACATTTCAACTGCACGCCTACCGAATACCGCGGGCGGATCAACGGCTCCGGGGAGCGCGGGTAATCACTCCCTGCCCTCTCCTGCTGCCGCGGCTTCATCCCGCTGGCGCAGCCGTCTCCGGTAAGCTACCGGGGTCATGCCGAATCTTGCGCTGAACAGCCGGGTCAGGTAGTTGGCATCCCGGATGCCGATCCGTTCGGCAATATCGGAGACGCTGAGCACCGTGCCGCCGAGCAGCTTCTTGGCTTCCTCCAGCCGCCGCTGCAGCACATACTGCAGCGGCGTTGTCCCGATATGCTGCTTCATGCATCTCGTAATATAATCCGCCTGGAAATGCAGCTCCTCCTGCAGCCCTGTCACCTGAAACGGCTCCTTCCAATGCCTGTCGAGATAAGCCGCCGCTGCCCGGGCCAGCCGGACCGCCGGCTCCGGCAGCGCCGTGCGGGCGCATTCCGCCTGAAGGGCTGCCATCAGCTCGGCCAGCAGAACATGCAGCCGCAGGGCATTCTCGGCGTTCAGCCGGCTGTGAATCTCGTTCATCTCATCCAGAATCGGCTCCAGCGCCTCTACGTCTACGGCAGCAAACTTCGGCATGTACAGCCGCTGCTGTGCAGAGGGCTCCTCATCCTCTACCGTTCCTTTGGCCAGCAGTGCAGACCAGGGAATCTCCTCCTGCAGGATATAAGCCGGCTTCCCCTCATGGATGAAATGCACCCAGTAAATCTCCGTATCCTCTTCACAGACCTTGTAGCCCTCGTGCGGCAGCCCTGCCTCAAGCACCAGCAGCCTGCCCGGGCCGATCGCGTATTCCTTCCCCTGTTCAGCCATGTAGAGCGTTCCCCGCTTGACCAGCAGCAGATCATATACCCCGAAGGTACGGGCAAAATGCCGGTCACCCGGCGACCAGACGGCCAGTCCCACCGTGACAAACTTCGGCAGCGGCGGAATCGTAAATTCCAGACAGTGCACCGTATCCCCTCCTTATCCCAAAGTCGGTTTTGTGCTATTTCAAGTCTATATTATCACTGGTAGCGCTTGCAGAAAAGAGGTACATTGACTGGGAATCGCTTTACATCCAATTTCTATAAGGGGCTGTTCATCCATGCGTTTCCGTCAGGTTCATCTCGACTTCCATACCTCCGAGGCCATTCCCGGCATCGGAAAAGATTTCAGCAAAGCCCAGTTTCAGTCCATGCTGCGCGCGGGTCATGTCGATTCCATCACTGTGTTCTCCAAATGCCATCACGGCTGGGCCTACCATCCCAGCGAAGCCAATGAGACCCATCCGCATCTCGGCTTCGATCTGCTGGGGGAAATGATAGAAGCTGCCCATGAAATCGGGGTCCGCACACCGGTCTATTTATCTGCCGGCCTGGATGAAAAGCTGGCCCGCCGCCATCCCGAATGGCTGATCCGCGACGCGGAGGACCGTACGCGCTGGGTGAAGGATTTCATGACACCGGGCTACCACGAGTTCTGCCTGGGCACGCCTTATCTGGATATTCTCCTGGCCCAGATTCATGAGGTAGTCACCCGTTACGATGCAGACGGCATCTTCCTCGATATCGTCGGCGCGCGCAAGTGCCGCTGCCAGTACTGCGTAGCCGCCCTGCGGGCTGACGGCAAAGACCCGCGCGACGAAGAGGCAGTCGTCCGCCTGGGCGAGCAAACCTACCTCAACTATGCGCGCCGCGTCCGCGAGACCATCGACGCCGTGAAGCCCGGCCTGCCTGTCTATCACAACAACGGCCATCAGCAGCGGGGCCGGCGTGACCTCGTCCATGTCAACACCCATCTTGAGCTGGAATCGCTCCCGACGGGTGGCTGGGGGTACGACCATTTCCCGCTGTCCGCCCGATACGCCCAGCCGCTCGGCCTGGAATTTCTCGGCATGACCGGCAAATTCCATACCTCCTGGGGCGAATTCGGCGGCTACAAGCATCCGAACGCGCTGCGCTATGAAGCCGCGCTCAGCCTCGCCCACGGTGCCAAATGCTCCATTGGCGACCAGCTTCACCCCTCCGGCCTGATGGATGAAGCCACCTATGCCCTGATCGGCGCCGCCTATGCCGAGGTCGAGTCGAAGGAGCCATGGTGCAGCGGCGTTACCTCCGTTGCCGACATCGCCGTCCTGTCCCTGGAGGCGGCGCGCGAAGCCTGCCCGGGCGGCCAGGCGCTGAAGGGAGCGCGCAATCTGGCCGATGCCGGAGCGGTACGCATCCTTACCGAAGGCCACTATCTGTATGACATCGTAGATACAGATAGTGACTGGTCGGCCTACAAGGTGCTGGTGCTGCCGGATGAGGTACCGGTCTGGCCGGAGCTGGCGGCAGCCATCACCGCCTTTACCGCCGCAGGCGGCAAGGTGCTGGCTACCGGACGGTCCGGCCTGAACCCGGCCGGGGATGCCTTTGCGCTGGACCTGGGAGTGAACTGGCTGGGAACGAATACGTTCCGCCCGTCCTATTTCCGTCCGCACTTTACACCCGCTGCGCTGCAGCAAGCTTCCTTTGTCATGTACGGCGAGGGCCAGTTGGTGGAGCTGAGCGGCGGGAACGCCCTGGGCCATCTGGAGAACCCGTATTTCAACCGCGATGTCTTCACCTTCTGCTCACACCAGCACACGCCGGGTGCCCGGGAGGACAACGGGCCGGCCATGGTCGAAAGCGGCAGCGGAATCTACATCGCCTGGGATGTATTCAGCGAATATGCGGACGGCGGCCATCTCATCCTCAAGGAGATGGTGCTCCATGCGCTGTCCCGCCTGGTGCCGCAGCCTGTCCTCCGCACCAGCCTCCCGGCGCGGGGCATCACCACCCTGCAGTATCAGCAGGCTGAGCGCCGCTACGTGAACCATCTGCTCTATGCGGCTCCGGCGCTGAAGGGCCGCATCGAGGTGATCGAGGACATCGTGCCGCTGCAGGGTGTCTCCGTCAGTCTGCGGCTCCCGTCCCCTGCAGCCGTCAAGCGGGTCTACCTGGCTCCGGCGATGACCGGTCTGCCGTTTACGGCAGAGCAAAACGGCGGGATCACTTACACTGTCCCGCATCTTGAGAATCACCAGATGGCTGTGATCGAGCTGGCTTAGGGGCCGCACAGAGGACGCGCCACTGGCTATCCTTAATACAAATAGCAGCAGCCTCAGGCTAACAAATAGTCCGGGGCTGCTGCTGTCACTTACTATGTTTTGCAAAATTCCATCCGGAGGATGGGGAATGGACGCTCATCCACATTTAGTTGGATTTTTGCTACTTAAATCCGGCTTTCTCCTGAACTCTCGAACATTAGGTGGAAAAACGCCACCTAATTTAGCCTTTTTCTCGCTTCAGTTGCATTCTCGGCGATATTAAGTGGTGTTTATCCATCTAGTTTTCCGATAGCGGCGCTCACTGTAAAATTAGATGGCAAATTTCCACTTAGCTTGATGAGCAGTCCCTGCAGTGCTATACCTGCAGCGCAATACATGCAGTGCAATACATGCAGTGCCATACTTGCAGATTTATTGCCGGGAAACCGGCAGTTGATCTGCCTATTTTACCGCACATTCACTCTACAAGAACTGTCTATCCTGATCGCCTCAATAAATCGTCGGCACCATTCCCCCGTCCATCCGGACAGCCGAGCCTCTGAACGCCGCTCCATAAGGGCTGCAGATAAAAGCCGCCAGCTTCCCGATCTCAGCCGGTCTGATAAAGCGCTGGAGCTCCGATTGCGGCAGGTTCCCCGCCATGAATTTCTTTTCTTTTTCCGCAAAGGGGATGTTGTCAGCGGCGTAGATTCCCTCAATGATCTGCTGCACCTTTTCAGACAGTGTCGGTCCGGGCATGATCGTATTGACTGTCACTTCGGTCCCGGCGGTCAATCTGGACAAGCTTCTGGAAAGGGAGAGCAGCGCTGATTTGGTCACTGCATACTGCGGCATCTGGCCTGAAGGCATGACCGCCTCCTCGCTCGCAATAAAAATTACGCGGCCCTTGTTATTTTCCAGCATTCTTGGCAGATAGAATCTGCATAATGCGTTGGCGGCGAGCACATTCGTACGGAAATACTTTTCCCAGATCTCATCGGTTGCGTCGGCATAGCCCATGATTTCATAGATGCCCATATTATTCACCAGAATATCCACCTGCGGGTATTTCTCAAATAAAGCTTCCCTCTGTGTAATATCGGTAAGGTCTGCTGCAGCAGCCTGCGGAGAAGTCTCCGGAAATGCCTTGCGGATCTCGTCCACAGTCCGTTCTGCTTCCTCCCGGCTTCTGCCGTTAATCAGTACATTCACGCCTTCTCCAGCCAGCTCCATGGCCACCGCTTTGCCGATTCCCTTGGTTGATCCTGTTACTAAGGCCGTTTTTCCCAGCAAATTCATATCCATAGCGCATGTCTCCCCAATGCTGTAATTCAGAACCTCAAACATAACCTTGCGTTCCGTCAGGGATTATCATACTTTACCGGGAATGCCGGGTAACTAGCCTGCCCTGCCAATCTACTTGCCGTACACGCCATCTTCCTGCTGAACCGTATGCTCCAGACGCCAGCGGGCCGGTGTAGCCCCTTCCCATACCCTGAATGCGCGGTAAAAGGAGTTCTGATCCTCATACCCGACCAGACAAGCGACTTCTTTAATTTCGAGCGAAGGGTCTGCCAGATATTCCCTGGCCTGCTCATGCCTGGCCTGCGTCAGCAGCGCCTTGAAGCTTGTCCCTTCCTCCCTCAGCCGCCGCTGCAGCGTCCGGTCACTCAGATTAAGCTCCCTGGCCACAGCCTGGATATCATACTGTCCGCCCATGAGGCTCCGCCTGATAATCCACTTAACGGTCTCGGCAACAGTGGGGCTGGCCTGCTGCTCATTCAATGTCCGGTCCAGAGCGGGTGTCAGTATAGCCAGCAGCTCTTCATTATAGGTGGTAAAAGGAAGGTCCAGGTCGCTGCGCCGCAGAATGAGCCGGTTCCTCCCCGTTCCGGTCTGGACAGGACACCCGAAATACGCCTCCAGCGCTGTTACATCAGCAGCCGGATGTGAGAACTCCACTGCTCGGGCTTTTATAGCCTGTCCCGTTCCCCTCCGGCCCAGCTCCAAAAGGTACGCCAGCGTAACTCCGATCAGAATCTGCGGGATAGATGACTCTGAATGCTGCCATTGCAGCTCAACCCTGCATTCCTCATCCGCCTCCGTAATAACCAGCTGCTCGGGCGGGCACATTTGTTTATATCTGGCCATGCGGTGAAGCGCATCGCGGTAATCACGGGCATGATACGTAGCCAGCACATCCGGCGGATAGTGTACCGTTTCAAAAGACGTTACAAGTCCGGTGATGCCCTCCGCAATATCCGGAGACAGCTCTCCAAAAGCCTGCCAGACCGCAAAATACTCTGCAGCACTAACCTTGGGCTCTTTAGTGACTGCAAGCGGAAGCCGGGCCTGCCGGGCTATCTCTGCGGGGGCAATTCCTAATTGCTGTACCCCGGACCAGAAGCCAAACGGAAATTTGATATATTTTTCAGAATGCAGCATCATACAGGATTCTCCTTATACAGCATGGCAATGCGTGTTTTATATAAAAGCATACGCTCTAACCTATTCAAAAGTCTAACTTTTGCCGGGAGTGTGCATACATTTGACTTCTTTTCTGCTGCCGGCTCTGCACAATCAAAAAAGGCCACAGCACATGGACATGGTGGCTGTGGCCTCACTATTTTCATCAAAAGTTCAGTTTTCATAGCCGCATTTCGGATGAGCTCTCAGCGGTCCTCTGCTGTTACGACACCTTTTTTAATAATGATATTTCCGTAAAGGGCCTCTTCCCCCGTAACCACAACGGCATAGCTCTGCCTGGAGCGGTTGTAAAAGTCAAAGCGTTCCTCATACTCAACCGTCGCCCTGCTGTCATGCTTCCCAAGAATAGCTTCATACACGGACCAGATTTCCGGCACAGACGGATCGCCCTCCACTACAGTCATAAAAGCCGCCTGATGCGGCACATAATGATCCAGCGGCAGCAGCTCAAGGATCGCATCAAGCAGTGCAGGGATTCCTGTCCCGTCATATCTCAGCACTCTGTTATGCAGGGCATGACCAGGAAAATGGGCATCCGCCAGCACCAGCTCATCCCCGTGGCCCATCTCCATCAGCACGCGGACCAGTTCGGGGGACAGCAGCTTGGGAATTTTCTTCAGCATGCTGTACCTCCTTGGACAGCCTTACATCCCATAAAAAGACCTCAGGGCAACCAGCTCATCAATCCGGTGCTGCGGCAGCTCACGTTCCCCGCCGATCATCCGGGTAATATACGTCAGCTTCGCTGTGTATTCCAGCCGCTCCATGTTCATGTAGGCGCTCATAACATCCTTGCCCCAGGTCAGGGCGCCGTGGCTTTCCAGCAGGACGGCCGTTTTCTTGCCCAGGAACGGGATCAGCGAATCCGGGATTTCTTCCGTTGAAGGTGTCCCGTAAGCCGCCAGTGGAATATCTCCCATTGCTATGACCGACTCCGGCATCATCATTTTATCCAGCGGCTCGCCCTTGATCGCAAAAGCTGTCGCATAAGGCGGATGGGCGTGCACCACCCCGTTCATTTCGGGCAGCTCATTATAGATCCGCAGGTGCATCTTCACTTCAGTGGAAGGACGGTACCCTTCTGCCGCTTCAAGGATTTCCCCCTGCAGATTAACCTTAACGAGCATATGCGGCTGCAAATAACCCTTGCTGACCCCGGTCGGTGAAGCAAGAATCTCGGTTTCGGACAGACGGGCCGAAATATTCCCGTCATTGGCGGCAATAAAATCCTTGTTAAACAGATTTCTGCCGATGTCACAGATCAGCAGGCGCAGCTCTTGTTCTTTCTGATTCATGGTAACTCTCCTTTATCTCGATGGATAATAACGGACAAGCGTATAAGATTGTGCTACAAGCTCTCTTAGCGCAGAAGCCTTGACTGCTCCCAGAGCGGCTAACTGGACAGCTATATTACCGGTTGCGCTGGCCTCGGCAGGCCCCGCGATAATCTCTTTTCCGGTGGCATCAGCCGTAAGCTGGCACAGCAGCTCATTGCGGATGCCTCCGCCCACCATGTGGATTGCGCGGATGCCCTGTCCGGTCAGCGTCTCCAGCTCACTTATTGTTTGGGCATAAGCCGAGGCAAGGCTCTGCAGAATGGTCAGAATCACCTCGCCCTTACTTACCGGCGGCTGCTGCCCGGTCCGGCCACAATAGGCTGCAATCCGGCCTGGCATATCCCCGGGTGTGCTGAACAGGACATCATCCGGGTCAATGACAGCTGCAGCATAACCTTCGCTTCGGGCTTCTGCGGCAAGCCGGACCGCCTCCTGATGAGACACCGGCTCACCCGCCTGCGCCCAGCCTCTTTGCGTCTCCTGCAAAATCCACAGTCCCGTAATATTCTTCAGTAGCCGGTTTCCGCCGCCGAAGCAGCCCTCATTCGTAAAGCCGTAGTCACGGGCCTGATCCGTCAGCACCGGCTGCTCAGTCTCCATGCCTGCCAGGGACCAGGTTCCGCAGCTGATAAAAGCGGCCGTCTCTGCTCCCGGTCCATATGGAATGGAAGCCACCGCAGATGCCGTGTCATGGGCGGCCCCGGCAATGACCTGCAGCGGGCCTGTGCCAAGCTCTTCCTGCAGCGCTGGCAGCAGCTGGCCGGTCACGCTTCCGGCCGGCACCAGCTCCGGAATCAGGCTAAGCGGAAGCCGCAGCCTGTTCATCACCTTGGCGGATGGAGCGGCTGATCCGGCGGCCAGCAGACCGCTGGTGCTCCAGATCGTCTGCTCCCCGGCGGCGGTGCCGGAGAGCAGATAATGGAACAGGTCCGGCATCAGCAGCATCCGGTCTGCGGTCTCCCTGAGCCAGGGACTCTCCTCCAGATCCGCGTACAGCTGATACACCGTATTAATTCTCGCTGATTGATTGCCCGTCAATCTAAACTGCTCATCCGGCGGCAGCAGCTCCTCAAGAATAGGAGCGCATGCAGCTGTCCGCTGGTCCCGGTAATGATGCGGGGCGTACAGCAGCTGCCCCTTCCGGTCAATGAAGCCGTAGTCGACGCCCCAGGTATCCACGCTCACGGACGTCAAAGTCCCGTGCTCCCTGGCCGCTTTGCGTATTCCCTGCTTCATTTCATGAAACAGCTGCAGTACATCCCAGTACAAATGCCCATGCAGTTCAACCGGCTGATTGGCGAACCGGTGAACCTCCTCCATCTCTATACGTTTGCCGTCATACAGGCCCAGCATGACTCTGCCGGAGCTGGCCCCCAGGTCCACTGCCAGCAGCTTGATCACTTCATCCATATCCCGCACCTGCTTCGCTTGAGTTTTAGTACAGCGGCCCGAAGTTGCGGCAGGCTCTGTAATCTGCGCTCTCCAGATCCTCTGTACCGAACAGGGACCACACCCGCGGTCTAAAAATCCGGGATTCCTCCACATTGTGCATGCTGACCGGAATGCGCAGGATGGAGGCCAGCGTAATCAGATCCGCACCGATATGCCCGTAGCTGATTGCGCCGTGATTGGCTCCCCAGTTATTCATGACATCATAGACGGTTTTGAACGAGCCCTGATTCGTCAGCTTGGGAGCAAACCAGGTTGTCGGCCAGGTCGGGTCGGTCCGCTCATCCAGCGTCTTGTGCACTTCTTCAGGGAGCTCAACAGTATAACCCTCCACAAGCTGAAGCACGGGACCAAGCCCCTTAACCAGATTGAGCCGGGCCATCGTTACAGGCATTCCGCCCTTAGTTAAATAATCAGTGGAGAAGCCGCCCCCGCGGAAATATTCCTGTGAAGCCGGACGGAACTGGGTCTCAGCTATACAGCACTCCGCCTCCTCATCCGTAATCTCCCAGAACGGCTTAATCGCAGGCTTCCCGTCCACACTCTGCTCTCCCGTTCCATCCAGTGCTGCAGAGCCTGAGTTGATCAGATGCAGCAGCCCGTGCGCCGCCTCGCCTTCCAGTTCATATCCGGTCACCCGTTTAACCGCGGCAGGACTCCAGAAGGTCCGGACATCGGCAAAAATCTGTGCCGTATTCGTAAGCAGATAATTGAACAGCATCGTTACACCATTCAGGCTGTCATTCTCGGTAGCCACGATATACGGCGCCCGCCGGCCGTTCCAGTCAAAGGAAGAGTTCAGGATCGTCTCCATGAAATCCCCGTTTGGAAAATGATCCGTCCACTGCCGCTGGCCCTGGAAGCCGCCGACTATCGCGTTATGCCCGTTAGCCTCCTCCTCAAAACCGAGCTCAGCCAGCCGCGGGTTACCAACCATGAGGTCACGCGCGATGAGCGTCATTTTGACACAGGTCTCCCACTGCTGCTCCTTCAATTCATCACTGATCTGCAGGTGCTGCGGATTATTGTCCGCTCCGATGCGGCATTTTTCCTTAACCCAGGCCAGGGCCTGTGTAAATTCCTCTTTATCATAAATTTCTTCCTCGAACCGGCGCACGTATTCGGACATATCGATGTATTCATTCCGCATGCCCAGATAGTCCTGAAAGAACTGTTCGTTCACAATCGAGCCGGCAATCCCCATCGAGACAGAGCCCATCGACAGATATGATTTACCTTTCATAAGTGCTACTGCCATAGCGGATTTGGCGAACTGCAGCAGCTTTGTCTGCACATCAGCCGGGATCTCTTCACTGCTGGATTCCTGCACATCCTCACCGTATATTCCGAACGCCGGAATTCCCTTTTGCGCATAAGCAGACAGAACAGCCGCCAGATAAACCGCCCCCGGGCGCTCCGTTCCGTTAAAACCCCACACTGCATGCGGAATCGTTGCATCCATATCCATCGTTTCCGAGCCATAACACCAGCATGGGGTTACGGTAATCGATACGCCGACATTCTGTCCGGCAAATTTCTGTGCGGCAGCCGCTGCTTCCTTCACACCGCCGATCGTTGAATCAGCGATAACGCACTCTACAGGAGTCCCGTCCGGGTAATAAAGGCTTTCCGTAAGAAACTTAGCCACCCGCTCCGCCATCCCCATGGTCTGGGCCTCCAGCGATTCACGGACACCGCGTCTTCTTCCATCAATCGTAGGCCGGATTCCAATCTTCGGATAATTTGTTGCCACTGCTGTTCCTCCTCAAATGAATTGGTTGGATATTGCGGCAGATCCTTTCAGACGTGAACCCAGTCCCCTTTTAAAGCGCTATCATGAAGGTGTTGTGAGACTGCCCCATCCATTGCCGCCTGATCCCGTACTCGATATTATAGTTGAGTTCATGTTTATCATAGAGTCGGAGTGGTTCAAAGTCAACAATATTCCACAACTTTTTATTATATTTATGTGGTTTTATGTGATATTGTAATAAAGTGATGTGGTTTTACGTGTGGGTTCTGACTATCTTGCAGTCAAATGTAGTACACTATGAATAATATTTGATTTTGTAGACAAGGGTGGGTAAGCATGAAGGCATTTGAACGGAGAGATCTGATCATTAACGAGCTGTACCGGCATAAAAAAGTGCATGTCGCTGACCTTGCGCAGAAATTCCAGGTGTCCGAGGAGACCATCCGCCGCGATCTGGACAAGCTGGACAAGGAAGGCCTGGCCAAAAAAAACTACGGAGGCGCCATACTAAACGCCCATACCAACGAAGACCCTTCATACGCGAGCAGACATCAGGTCAACCTTGAGGCTAAAGGCATTATTGCTTCCAATGTGCTGGATCTGATTAATGACGGGGACAGCCTGATGACGGATACGAGCACAACGGCTTTTGAAGCCCTGCGCAAAATCACCGAATCCAAGCACAACCTGACCATCATCACCAATTCACTCGCGGTTTTATCCGAATTCCAGCATTCCGGCCATAAGCTGATTTCCACCGGCGGCACACTCGGACCCGAGACCAGCTCCTTCGTCGGCCCCACCGCCTCGCAGACCATCCAGAAGTACAATGTGGACGTCGCCCTGTTCAGCTGTAAAGCACTGTCGATGACCGGCGGGCTTAGTGATTCCAATGAGGAAGAGAGCGAGCTGAAGATTCTGATGCAAAAGCAGGCCAGCAAAGTTGTGCTGCTCGTCGACCATTCCAAGTTTGACCGGATTGCCTTCATCAAGCTGTTCAGCTTCGATAAAGTGGATTACATTGTCACTGACGAGAAGCCTTCGGAGGAATGGATCAGCTTTCTGAACAGCTATCAGGTGTCGGTACTGTATAATTCCGGGGAGTAGACAGCCAGTATCACTTGTGCCTATCGATGAAACACAACCATCAAAACAATAAAGACGATGCTCAGCAGGCCGAACAGCTCCAGTACATCTTCCCTTGGCCATCTCCTCCGGACGAAGACGATCGAGGGATGAGCAAGACCAGCTATCAGATACAGCAGGGACAGCAGCAAGCCAAAGCTCATCAGGGAAAATAAAGGATTGTCTGCGCGGGGTACGCCGAGGAAGATTACAAGTAATATTAAGACAGTCACAAGTCGCAGTGCCCAACGGAAAAACAGGATCACCGGTCCGGGTTGGGAAGGCAGAACGTTTTCGTTCACTTCCTCAACTCTGGATTGCTCCTCCTTTAATGCCCGCTCCCATGCCTCCGGGTTTTCTTTGCGTATTTTATGCATTTGATTAGCATTATCGATACGCTGTCTGATGAACTTAAACATGTGTTGGCCTCCTTAGGGTACCGTCAAGAACATTGTATATCCAGGTAAAATAATTCTTTCTAGTGAAACGGGATAGGGTTCTTCATACATTCCATTACGGCTGTTATGGTTTCCTGTCTCTTCACTGGTCATGAATTGCTGGATTTCAGCTTTCATGATGATTCTAAGTGTCTTTCACAAACGGAGTGGCGGATCCAGCGGAATTTCACCTCACATTTCTCTTATTTACCCCAATCCACTCCGGGCTAGCCTCTGACCCAAAGTAAAAATAATATAAGAAAGCTAGATAAATAGTAAGAACAGCCGAATCTCCCTCCAACTTGCTGCTCAGGCAAAGTTAATTCCTCAAAATATCGCAAAACATCATGCCGAAAAACAGTTCCCCTTCTATTTTATAATCAATGTGCAGCGCTGCAGGTTTTTTTGCAAACGGTTCCAAATCAATATTACCTATTATGGAGGAGGTGTACCGTAGCGTCTGATCTACAGCAACACAGAATTCCCCGATTATAATTTTTATTGAAGGAGATTATTATGAGGAAAAAAAGCTTAATCATGTTACCCTTTGCGATCCTGCTTTCATTATTGCTGGCAGGTATCTCCAGTGCTGATGTTACCTCAAGCTATGTGAACCCGCTTATGGGAGGCGCTGACCCTACCATTGCCAGAGCGGCAGACGGCTATTACTATTCAGCTGCTTCAGGCGATAACAATATCACCCTGAAACGGCATGAGACCCTTCTCGGAGTATCCACTGCCAAGAGCAAAATTGTCTGGAAGAAGCCGGATAACTTCGGGTACGTATGGGGTCCGTATATATATAGGCTGGACAGCAAATGGTATCTGTATTTCTCATCTGGTCCCGAGACCAGCTTCGGTTATGGACATCCAAGCTCCTACGTTCTGGAGAATGCTTCTCCCGATCCGTTTGAAGGAACCTGGGTTCTCAAGGGTCAGTCCGCCAATAAGGACGAGAACGGCCAGGCTACGGTTAAGCAGGGGCTGCTGAACACAGAGGGCTTTGGTTTAGCCTGCGGGATTGTAACTATTAAAGGGGAACCCTATTTCACCTATACTAAATATTACTATTTCCCGGACCCGCAGAATCCGCAAAATGAGAAGTTCGATGAGAGTCCGACCATTGTCAAAATGAAGAACCCTTGGACACTCGAAGGTCCCGAAGGTACGGTAGCCATGCCGACATACGACTGGGAAAAACATGGCGACAATATCAATGAAGGTGCTGCACTGGTCGAGCGGAACGGTAAAATCTATTTTGCCTATTCTGCCAGCAGCTTCATGAATGATAATTATTCAGTGGGCTTATCGGTAGCGGATGCGTCCTCTGATGTGATGAAGGCCGAATCATGGGTCAAGCAGCCTGAGCCTGCCATGAAGCGCTCGGATGAGAACAGCTCCTACGGGCCGGGATCGCCCCTGTTCCTGAAGTCGGAAGATAATACCGAAGACTGGATTCTGTATCACGGTATACCGACCCACGGGCAAGGCGGCAGCAACAGAGGAATCAGAGCGCAGCGTATCCACTGGGATGATAATGATTTCATCAATCTGGGCATTCCTTCTAACCCGGGTACTGTCCTGAACAGACCTTCTGGAGAGGAAAAAAGCGAAATTTACGAAGCCGAGGAGGCAAAGCTGTCCGGTGTTGCCAGAGTCGTCGGAACAAGTGCTTTTGCTTCAGGCGGCGTATATGAAAAATTCAGTAACAGCAGCGAAAATGACTATATAGAGTTTACTGTAAACACAAAGACCGCAGGAACCTACGCTATGGACTTCAGATATAACAACAACACGGCGGATGCTGTATCCATGAACCTCAGCGTGAACGGGCAGACAGCCGGAAAGGTTTCTTTTGCCTCTAACGCAGGCTTTGCTGCCAACTTTGATCTTCAATCCGTCTATAATGTTAATCTGCACGCCGGAGTGAACACAATCCGCCTCTCCGGAATGAGCAACTTGGCCTTGGATGCCATGATCATCAAAAGAAGTACCTTATATGAAGCAGAAAATGCGGAGCTGTCCGGCAACGCCAGGGTAGACGCAGACCATCCGGGTCATAGCGGAACCGGGTTTGTCGGCGGGCTCTGGATGTCAAATTCCGCAGTCAACTTCAAGGTCAGCGCCGCTGCCGCCGGCAACTATTCCATAAATCTGGGCTACAGCTTAGGATTTCCGGATGACAGAACCTTGACTATGTATGTGAACGGGCAAAAAATCAAGAAAGTGGATTTCTTTAGTCAGGCCAACTGGGACAGCTGGGCCGACCGGTATGACAATGTTTTCCTCAAAGAAGGGGAGAATACCATCACCTATAAATATGACGAAGGCGACACCGGCAACGTCAATCTGGACTATATCACCGTTACCGAAGCCACCACCTGGCACTATGGTGCGGAAGATGCAGTCCTTGCAGGCTCAGCTGACGCTACGGTCGTTTACGCCAAAGACACTAATATGGGAACCGGGTATGTAACCGGACTATCCAAAGCCGGTTCCTCCGTAGAGTTTGCTGTAAACATTGAGGATGCGGCATCTTACGATGTGAAGCTGAGATATGCCCGGGAAGCTGAAGGCAAGACCTTAGGCTTATATTTGAACGGCACATATGTTAAAAGCATTACCCTCCCTGCCACCGGCGGACTTACCATCTGGAAAGAGCAGCTTGAGACGTTAAGTCTTAAAGAGGGAAAGAACTTAATCACTTACAAAAATGAAACCGGTAACTCTGGCATCATCAATCTGGATAGCATTCATCTGAACAAACGGACACCTTGGAGATATCAGGCAGAGGATGCAGCCCGGACAGGAAGCCTGCAGATCGGCAAGGATCATTTGTGGTATGAAGGCAATGGTTTTGTCGGCGGATTCGAGCAAGTAGAAGATTCGCTCAAGTTCGAAGTGAACGTGCCTAATACAGCTGCTTATACGTCTACGTTGCGCTATTCCGGCTACCATCAGACTGATATAACGATGACGCTGGTTGTTAACGGACAGAAGGTCAAACAACTCTCCTTGCTTCCGACAACAAGCTGGGATGCCTGGACCAACAGTACGGAAACCCTAAATCTCAAAGCCGGTAAAAATATTATTGAATTCGTCCGTGAACCGAGCGATTCCGGAAGATTCAATATCGACAGCCTTACCATTGATAAGGCCAGCGGCGGTTCAATGCCTTCGATTGCCGGAAAGATCATTCCTGAGAAAATGGTCAAAATTCAGCCTAAACACAGCGGAAAATCCTTGGACGTGGATAGAGTATCCAGCAGTCCGCTAGCGGTCATTAACCAGTGGTCCAATGGTGACGGAAACAATCAGCTGTGGAGATTTCTGGATCTCGGCACAGGATATTACCAGATCATGTCGGTGCACAGCGGTCATGTGCTCGATGTTCTTCCCGGTTCTGGCATGGAGCAGCTATGTCAGAACACCAAAGCCACTGGCTCTATCCCGGATACACAGCAGTGGAAGCTGGAAAAGGACGGCGATTACTATAAAATTGTGAACAAAAGCAACAACAAGGTCATTACTGTGGAAGGAAGCTCCAAAAATGACGGTGCAAGAGTGCAGTTAGCTGAGGATCAGGGGCTGGATAGTCAGCGCATGCAAATTGAAATCCGCAATCTCAGCCATAGTGAAATCAACGCATTCACGGAGCGGAATGAGCACTATAATATCAGCTTTAATGCAGATGGCGGAAGTCCGGCACAGACGGTTGTTCAGGCTGTCTACGGTCAGCTGTTGACTGCTCCGGAAGTAACGAAGCAGGGCTATATACTGGAAGGCTGGTACAACGGTGCAGTGAAATGGGATTTCGGCGCCCAGACCGTGCCTGGTATATTGACGCTGAATGCCAAATGGACTCCCAAGAAGCTTGAGGTGCAGATTGTCAGCGAAGGCTCGCTGCGCGCAGGAACAGACGGAGTGCTGCATGCTGCGGGTAAAGGAACAGGAACCCTCTCTTACCTTTGGTATGTTGACCAGGGAGAAGGCTACGGCGAACCGGTCGGTTCGGGCCATACCCTAACGCTTACAGCATTAACAGCAGAAATGAGCGGCTACCGTTATAAGGCAGTCGTGACCGATGAAAGCGGCGTAACCGGAGAGCAGGAATATATCCTGCAGGTGCTGCCGGCTGAGGTAGAATGGATTACTCCTGCCTTTGTATTGGATCTTCCGCTGACACTAGAAGCTGTGGCGGGTGAACCCTTAACACTTCTGGTAGATACGACAGGAGATATTGCCTCTATTGAATGGGAAGTGAAGCAGGCGGGAGGAGATGACTGGCAGCCGGTTACAACCGTTACCAGTGCGGTCTACCGCTTCACACCGGAGCTTGCAGCAGACGGGACACAGTTCCGTGTGGTCCTGACCGGCAAAGCAGAAGAGAATCCGGAACGCATCACCGGAACGGAACTGACTCTCAAGGTCTATCCGGCACATGAACTCCCGTCGGTAGATTCCTTTACGGCGACCGTTAACCCGGTAATCGAAGGGAATTCAGTGACCTTCACTGTTGTCGCCCATTCGGTATATGGGGATTTGAGCTACCGCTGGTTTAAGGATGACCTCATCGTGAATGGCGCCACCGGCAACAGCCTGACTCTTGATAAGGCTGCGGTATCGGACGCCGGTGCTTATAAAGTTGAAGTAACCAATACCCGTGTCATTGGTAGCCGCCCATATACGGATGCGGTCCATACAGAGAGTATTAATCTGAAGGTGAACCGTCAACAGGTAGTGCCAACCGATCCTCCGGTGACGCCGGCAACACCTCAGCCAACCTTAACACCGGCTCCAACCGCTACGCCGAAACCTTTGACTGCAGTGGTATCAGCCGCCCAGCTAAGCAGTCCTGCGATGAACGGTGTGGTTACCGTGCAGGTAGGGCAAGCAGCCGCAATTGAGCTTCCGATCAATGCCGGCGAACTGTTGGGAACAAGCTCCCTGCATCTACAAGGAGATGGAGTTGAGCTTACGCTGGCTCCGGAGCTGCTGAAGCAGTTGGCTGAAGCTGTGCCTGCTGCCCAGCGCAGCGGTGCGAAGATCGTCCTGACCGCGGAGCTCAAGGCGCTGGCACAAGCTGCGCTGAAGGCAGAAACAGGTGTAACCCTGCAGGGGCAACTGCTGAACTATGATCTGAGTCTGTCTTTAGCCGATGGCACCATCAAGCGCACCGGAAAATATGCTGCGCCTGTAAGCCTAAGCTGGCCAGCCGGTAATGGCCTCGATCCGAAGCTGCTGGGCCTGTATCTGGTCGGAAGTGATGGTACACTCACTTACCTTGGCGGTGCAGCTGAAGGCAACAAGCTAATTGCAAAGCTTGACGGCAACGGAACGTACGCACTCCTTGAGTACTCCAAGCAATTCAGTGATGTTCCGGTCACGCACTGGGCCTTTGATGCCTTGCGTGAGCTGTCTGCGAAACATCTGATCAAGGGCATCTCGGAGCAGGCTTATCAGCCTGGCCGGAATATTACCCGAGCTGAATTCGTACAGCTGCTGGCCAATGCATTACAGCTCAGCGGCAGCGGCACCACCTCCTTCGCCGATGTTCCGGCAGGCGCCTGGTACGGGGACGCGCTTTCGGGCATGGTGCAGGCCGGTCTGATTACCGGCCGGACGGCGGATTCCTTCCAGCCGAATGCTGAAATCAGCCGTGAAGAGATGACCGTCATCCTGATGCGGGCGTACCGCTTTCAGCAGGGTGCCATCCCGACTGGTACGGACAGCCTGTCTATGACAGATGCTGCCAGTATCTCTGACTGGGCAGCAAAAGCAGTGGCTGAAGCAGCTGCCCTTGGCTTTGTGAAAGGACGCGCGGATGGTACCTTCGCTCCGAAGGCCTCCGCCACCCGTGCCGAAGCTGCGCAGATCCTGATGAACTATTTACGGTAAGATATTAAGAAGATGCCCCCCATGCAATACTGCTGGGGGGCGTCTCTTTTGTATATCCTATGAGTATTTAGAACGGTGGTCAATCCGGCCTGTTTCTCTAACTTCATTTAAGAAAATGAACGCTTTGTCGTGAGTGATCTGACCTATGTAAAGGTTCAGAACAAATGGCACTATATTATTTACACAACACAGGGCCACACAAGGAACCTTTGACAATAGGACGCTCCCTCGCAAGAAATGGAATTTCATAGTCTTCGCCACTTGCAAATCGGGAAGCCCCCGCCTGCGCCCGAATACCAAAAAACCAGCCGCTGGCAATCCGCCATTGACTGGTCAATTAAATGTCAGTTTTTAAACCTTAAAGATTTCTACACTGCTGCCGTCAATCAATCATTCCGCCGCACTCCGGATCATCTGCGTAAGGGTGGCAATTTCCTGCGGGTCATGGGTTGCCCCCAGGATGATCCACCCTTTGCACTCACCATGCGGTCCGACATAGACAATTTCGCCGTCGATCGTTTTTTGCTTCAGGGAATTGGGTCTCGTCTTGCATGGCTCCAGCGCATACATCCAGTCCCTGGTGGCCCGTTTGGCAATCAGGGAGCGGGGATAGCATCGCAGAGAACGGATGACATAAGCCGCGGTATCCTGGCCTGCATTCACCAGCATTTCTGCCGTGAGCGCTGAATCACCTTCTATGTCATTCCAATAATCACGGACCAGCGGCAGAGCAGCGAGCCCTTCTACAGGCTCCGGAACATATTGATAACAGCGGATCGGGTCCAGACGGGTCATGGTGTCGTAGACAGCACAAGGATTCTCTTCCGGCGGAGCAGCATCGCGGAGCAGCATTTTGCCGGGCGGGACCGGCAGGATATAGCTTCCGCCTTCTGACATGTAAGGCCCAGCCAGCTGGATATGGTATCCGTCATCCACGGGCCGGGCAATATCTGTCAGATTCCGCACCGTATCCTCCCGGAGCAGCGTTGCTGCCCCGTAACAGGTTATGATCCGGATAACTTTGTCATACACAGGTACGGCTTCATACCCTCGTAAGGGAACCTTCCCCTCCAGGGTGATCTGCCGCTCATCCCAGCTCAGCAGGACCGATTCCGGCAACGCCGGAGAGTAGGACCCCGTCCCGTGGACGGTTCTTACCTCATCCGGCGTGCCGAATATTTCCGGCCCTATGGCAGCAACCGCTGCATAGAAGCCTGAATCCCAGCCTGAATGCTCATTGTCTGTCAAATCCACATGCACCGGATGCAGCAGGTACCGCATATCGCGCTCCCAGCTGATCTTCCCTGCATCCAGCCTGAGCTCTCCGATATCCATTCCCCGCTCCAGGATCACAGTATAGATAAGTCTGCCATTAGATACGGTCAACTGGTGCATCCGCGAACTGAAGCGGTCTGTCAAAACCTCCAAGGCAACATAGCCGCCTCCAGGCAATGCATGCGGTATACCCGGCTCCAGCTGTCCCAGCGTCAACTTGGAAAGCTGCTCATTGTTCATCCGTGTACTCTTCCCGTCCGATATGACCGTTCACGCCGATATGGCTCAGCAGAAACACCGGCTCCAGCTGCTCCAGGCTGTTAACCGTAAGATGCGCGCGGGCAAGCATCTGCCCGTCACCGATGCCGATCACGCGCATCCCTGCGCGGATCGCACCTTCTACACCGGCGGCAGCATCCTCGAAGACATAGCAGCCGTCCGGAGATGCGCCGAGCTGCCGGGCGGCTTCCAGGAACACCTCGGGGTCCGGCTTCGCCCTCACAATGCTGTTCCCGTCTACCACCACGTCAAACAGTGGCCTGATTCTTACCTTCTCCAGAATCAGCGGAGCATTCTTGCTGGCCGAGGCAATGGCTGTTCTGACTCCCCGTGAATGCAGCAGCCCAAGAAAGCTGCACACACCTGGCAATACATCGTACGGTGTAAGCGTCTCGAGCAGCCCTTTATACCACTCGTTCTTCCGGGAGGCCAGCGTCTCCTTCTGCTCCGGCATCAGATCCGTGATCCCGCCGGCACGCAGCAGAAGCTCAAGCGACTCCATGCGGCTGACACCCTTCAGCTGCTCATTCTGCTCTTCGCTGAACGCGAACCCAAGCTCTCCGGCAAGACGCCTCCAGGCCTGGTAATGAAATTTAGCAGTATCGACGATGACCCCATCCAGATCAAAAATGGCCGCTTCAAATGGTTGCGCCTGCAACAGAATCCCCTCCATTCAGCTTGTGAACTTCATAACCATCCTGAATAACCGTTACCCGGTAGCGTTCGCCCCGCCAGGCCAGCGGGAAGCTTAGCTCCTCCCAGCCCTCAGGCAACCGGGGCTGCAGCTCAATGCTCTCACTCCACATCGCACTCTTCAGACCGGCAAAGCCGTACACGATCAGCTGCCACAATCCGCCGCAGTTAGCGATATGAATCCCTTCAGCGGCGCCTTTCTTCTCTGCGGAGAGATCAATAGCCATCACCCGCTGCAGGAAATTGGCTGCAGTTTCCTTCTGGTTCAGCCAGGAAGCAACAATACCGTGCACCGCCACCGACAAGGAGGAATCATGGGTTGTGATTGGCTCATAATAATTATAGGCAGCCTTCAGCTGCTCCTCCGTGAATTCCTGCGGGAACAGCAGCATAAGTTCCAGTACATCCGCCTGCTTCAGCGCCTTGGAGCGGTAATTGCGCTCCTGGGAGATGAAATGGCCGAAGGGTCTGGACCTGTCGGTCCAGATGCTGTCAAAATCTAAATCTGCATAAGAAGCGAAATCATCTGATTGCGGTACAATCTCCGTCTTGCTGTCATATGGCAGTCTCAGCTTCTCCGCCGTATTCCGGAAGAGCTCACGCTCCTCCGGATCGAGACACAGCCGTTCTGCCGCAGCCGCATAGCTCTCCGGCCTAATGCCCTGCAGGCTGTCCAGACAGGCAACGGTCTGCTCCAGGCTGAATTTGACCATGCGGTTGGTGAAGGCATTGTTACGGGTTAAAGGCAAATATTCGTCCGGGCCCATAACGCCGAGCAGCTCGCAGGTTCCCTCCCGGTTCCAGTCCACCCGGCCGCACCAATAGCGAGCCGTCTCTACCAGCATGTCAATGCCGTACTGCTCCAAAAATGCTTCATCCCCGGTAGCCCTGACATAATGATACATAGCATATACTATGTCCGCTGTTATATGAATTTCATGGTCTGCATACTGCCAGTTCGCACATTGCTCTTCCCCGCTTATCGAGGACTCCCAGGCATAACGTGCTCCCCGGTATCCGTATTTCTGTGCGTTCCGCTTAGCGCCTTCCAGTGTATTGTATCGGAACAGCAGCAGATTACGGGCGGCCTGCGGATTGGTGTGCAGGAAGAAAGGCAGCAGGTTGATCTCTGTATCCCAGAAATATCTGCCGAAATATGCCTCACCGGCATAGCCCTTGGCACAGATCGCCACCCGGGCATCCCGGGCCGCATTCGAGCGGATCAGATGATAGAGCGATGCGCGGACACTTAATTGCGCGTGATCATCGCCTTTGATGGCGACATCGGCTTCCTGCCACTTACGCTTCCAGCTCTCTGCATGCCGGTGATACAGCTGTTCCCAGCCCAGACTCCGTGCACGGCTCAGCTCTGTAAGCGCCCTGCTGCGCACCGCCCCTTCCTCCGGATCACGGTCCGTTGTTACCGCAATCAGCTTGCTCAGCGTGAACCGGTTCCCGGCCTGCAGCTTGCATTCCCCGCGCAGCGCAGCCATCAGCGGAGTATGTTCTGCTTGCCAGCTTAACGGTTCTGAGGTTTCCAGGACAGCATGCATGAAGATCTGATTGCCTTCCTCCGTCAGCGTCTCCAGGGACATGCTGCCTTCATTGAAGTCAGCCGACGGGATGACTCGTGCAAAATGATTCATGCCATTGGTCCGCACATCTGCCCGGAGGGTTGCTTTCACCTCCAGTTGGACTTCACCCGTTAAGACTTCGAGCTGAACCTGCTGGATGCTTAGATGTGTATCCGCCATGCTTAGGTACCGGCTGTAGGTACATTGAAGTTTCATACCCTCTTCCGTCTCCCACAGGAAGGAACGGTGAAGTCTTCCGTCACGCAGATCAAGCCTGCGGCTGTAGCCGCTGATCCGTGAGCGGTCCATATCCAGACGCTCGCCCGCAGAGCGGAATTCAAGTCCCAGGAAATACGGAAGATTCACAATCTCCTCCTTCAGTAAGGGATGCTGCCCGACAATGCCCGGGATATAGGTTCCTTGCTTGGACTTCGGGTGCCGCGGCTTCTCCAGCGTGACGTTATCCGGAAAGCGCAGATACTCTTCATCCTGAGGGGCATCGCTGCATCCCTCCTCAAAGCTTGCGCGGACATGCATATAGCCGTTCCCCTGGGTAAACAGCCCTTCATAATGCTTGTGCAGTCCGGCGTGATACCCATTTTCCTGCAGGCACCACAGGTTATCCTCATTCATCTGCCATCCTCCGATTTCTCCGGCATATTCCCTTTCAGTCATCCTCCGCTTCATCATCCCTTAACCGCTCCCGCAGCAAGACCCGATACCACCTGCTCCTGCAACAGGATATAGACCACTATACTCGGGATGATGACGACCATCGTGGCCGCGAACATGACCCCGTAATCACTGGCAAACTGGCTTTTGAAATAATAGAGCGCAAGCGGCAGTGTCCGGCTTTGATTGCCTGTCGTCAGAATGATCGCGAATTGGAATTCATTCCAGCAGAGCAGGAACTGCATAACACCCGCCGTGCCAAAGCCCGGTTTCGAGATTGGCAGAATAATCCGGAAGAAGGTCTGGATGAAGCTGGCTCCATCCAGATAGGCTGATTCTTCCATCTCCTTCGGGATGGTCAGGAAATAGCTGGATAGAATATACAGTGAGACCGGCAGCCCAAAACCGGTATACACGATAATCAAACCGATCAGCTTGTCATACAGCCCAAGCGTGTTAACTGTCAGATACAGCGGCTGCAGCATGGCTGCGCCAGGTATTAATAGAGACAGGGAGAACGCGGCCATCAGCAGCTTCTTGCCGCGGAACTGGAAACGCGCCAGTACATAAGCAGCCATTCCGAGGAGCAGCAGATTGAGTAATGTCCCGAAGATCGCAACGATCACGCTGTTAATGTAGAACCGGGAAATCGGCGCTATTTTGAAGGCCATTGTATAATTCGAAAAGCGAAAGCTGCTAGGCCAGCCAAGCGAATTCGTCAGAATCTCGGCATTTGTCTTAAAGGAAGCCAGCAGCACCCACAGGAACGGGCCCAGCGACAACAGGACGATCAGCAGCACAAAACCATATTTGAGTACAGACAAACCTTTTTTCAACATTCTCACCCCATCCGCTCCATTCAGTTTTGGGAGCTGCCTATTCTGAACAGATTTCGGCACAGCAGTACAAAGATCAAGCCAAAGCCGATTAGGAAGACACCAACTGAATTGGAATAACCAAAGTTGTTATCCATCAGAGCGGTCTTGTAGATATAAATGGGCAGGTTCATGGTTTCATTACCAGGCCCGCCGCCTGTCGTCATCAAAATAATATCCATCTTCTGCAGCATGCTTGTGCCGGACAGAATAACGCAGGTGCCGATAATGTTGCGCAGCATCGGAAGGATGATGTACAGATTGATCTTGAAACTGCTGGCCCCGTCGATGCGTGCGGACTCATACAGGCTTTCGGGAATCGCCGCGATTTCGGCCAGGATCAGAATGGTAACCACTGCTGCATAGGGCAGCCAGGTCATGGTGACAGAGAGAAAGGCGGTGGAATAATCCATGAACCAGTTCTGGGAGTAATCGGCATTGCCAAACATACGGACAATGCTGTTCACCGCTCCGAAATCAGGATTAAGCATACACAGGAATAGCATACCTACAGCTGCCCCTGAGATGATGTTGGGAAACATGTACACCGTTCGTGCAAACTTCCAGTAGAACTGCTTCATACTGAGAATGATAGCGAATAGGGTACCGATGGCGACGTGAACCGTGGACTGGAGTGCAACCCAGATCACCGTATTCAGTGCGCTTTTGCGAAAATCGGAATCGTCCGTAAACAGCTGGATGTAATTGGCCAGACCATTAAATACAGGACTCCGTCCCGCTGACCATTCTGTAAAGGACGTACCGAACAGTATGACAAGGGATACGGCATAAACAATGATAAACAGTGCCACGGTGGGCAACAGGAAAAGCGCGATATACCCTTTATTTTTCCTAACCATCCATATGGTCCTCCCCAATCTTAAGCTTCTATTTATTTATTTTTGGCAGCAATCTCCGTCAGTTCCTTAGCAATCTCTTCTGCAGTCGCCCGGCCGGCTGCCAGCTTCGGATACAGGTTCTTCCAGGCATCGGTTACGTTCGGGTAGACAATGGAGTCCAGTGTCCGGTAATGGAGCTGTGTTTTTTGAGCGACTGTGATCGATTCGACCATGATCGGATATTTCTCTTTAAGGGCATCTGATGGCTGAACTTCACTCGATACCGGCATTACGTTGCCGTATTCAAGCGCAATGGTCTGTCCTTCAAGCCCGGTTTTAAACTTGATGAATTTCTCAGCGGCATCGCGGGTTTCCGGCGTCTGGGCTCCAATCATATAGCCAACCTCATAAGTGGAGATCAGGCTGTTGTTCGGATATGCGGCAACACCGACTTTTTTATCAAAACCTTCACTGGATTTAGCCGGATCGCTGAAGTCTCCAATCATCCAAGGACCGTTGGCAATCATCGCCGCCTTGCCCTGGCTGAAAGCATTCGCTGCATTGGCATAGCCCGCACCAAGCGCATCCTTGGTCGTATACTTCGCCAGCAGATCCTTCATCATGTTAAGCGCCTGAATCATTTCCGGTGTATTGAAGTCAGTTGGGTGCAGGGTGTTCATGAATGCTTTGCCGTTCTCCCCGTTTGTACCGATCATCGCGGCAAGCAGCAGATTGGACGTCCAGGCGTTCTCCCCGGTCATCAGCGCAAGCGGCACGAAGCCTGCAGCCTTCAGCTTCTCGTTGTTGCTCATGAATTCATCCCAGGTCTCAGCCGGCTTGATGCCCGCCTTCTCAAACATTTCTTTATTGTAGAAGTAGCCGATATTCTGCTTCTGGTCACTGATGGACCAGACCTTGCCGTCCCGGGTATTGGAAGCAATAGCATCATCACCGATCGCCGCTTTCCATTCCGGGTCCTTGTCCAAATAGTCATTGAAAGGGGTTGCAAGATTTCCTTTGATCAGCACATCATTAATGCCGTCCTTACCCATAACGACATCCGGCACATCACCTGAGGCTGCCAGAATCTTGATCTTGTCGACGTATGCGGCATCACTTGGAATTTCTTCAACTACAACTTCTACTTCATCACCGTATTTTTCATTAAACTGCTTAATCTGTTCTTCTTCCATCTTGGCAGACGCATGGGTGCCGACCCGGAACGTAAGATACGATATTTTCACCGGTGCCTTGGCCGCAGGTGTAGCATTTCCTGAGCCGGAATTTGCCGCTTCTTCGCTGCTTTTAGGTGAATTGTCTGGACCGCAGGCTGATATAGACACCGCCAAAAGCAGAGCGCTGGCCAGAGTAAGGCCCGTTTTGTACAATGGTTTTTTCAACTTAAATCCCCCTTAAATAATTATGGCCTGATTCAGGTGCGTAACCCGGATGGCCAATTACAGTTGTTTACAGCTCTCATTGTAGAACAAAGATAAATCCGATAGAATTCGTTTTTCAGCATTATCTTTTATAATATCTTGAGCAAATGAGGCAGCGCGGCAGAATCATTGAAAGGGTTTTCAGTTTTTTTTAACTCTTTGTCGTTATCTTTACCACATGACCGAAAATGACCCGATTTCGCACTCTCCGGGTATTCGCCGTCAATAAATGATTATATAATGGCCTTACTAAAGTATCCCTACCAAGGAGCAAACAGCATGTTCAATCCACAGATTCTGCGCCGCCTCACCCTTCGTCCGGTTTCCGGTTTCATCTCCCGCATTCCGGTTAGAAACAAAATTGTAATGATCATCTTTCTTCTGATTCTGCTGCCGATGACGTTTGCAGGCTGCTATTTCTACTGGAGTATCTCCCAGATTCTGACTCGCAATGCCAATGACAATCTGTCCCTTCTGATCCGCCAGACCAACGATAATATTACGAAATCCTTTGAGATAATTGATAATACCTCCCTGCATTTCCTCTCCAATAAAATGGTAAGAACCTGGTTGATTGACGATGTACCGCTGGGCGATGACTTTTACAAAGACTTCACCAATAAGACCGGACTGGAAGAGGATCTTAAATATAGCCTGATGTTCAACAATGCCTGGAATTTCAGCCTGCTCTCTACCGCTTATGTATTTTTTGATTCCAGTAACTATGTATCTGTGCTAAAGTCCCAACCTAATATTGAACAGGTGAACAAGAACAATCTTGCAGTTTACCGGTCAGTGAATGAACGGACGTTACGGGGAAAGGAGATTATTACCCCAAGCCTTGCAGATCCTACATTATACTTCATACGGATTGTATCTAATATCAACCTTCCCAAGCAGCGCCTGACGCTGATCTTCGGTACGAATGAAGCAGACTTAGCTCAGGAATACTCCGGGCTGCTCACCTTCACGGGTGCCAAGGCCTACATTATTGATGCTCAGGGAATGATCTATTCCAGCGCCGATAAGCAGGAGTTAGGCTCTATTATCTCTTCCGATATGCTGGCTCTGGAGGACAACACCGAGGTAAGAGAAATCAGGCTCAATCAGGAGACCTATCTGGCGGCTTCCCGCAGCATCGGCAACACCGGCCTTACCTTTATCGCAGGCATACCCAAGAAGCAGGTACTCTCCAAATTATCCGGGAGCATGCATAATTACATCTGGATCATCACTCTGATTGCTGTTGTATCGCTTGCCGCCGGAGTCCTGCTGTCCCTCCGGTTTACCCGGATCATCCGTGATCTGCTGCGGAGTATCCGTAAGGTCAAGAATGGGGATTACAATTCAAGAATGCCGGTCTTCAAGGATGTAGAGCTCAATCAGCTCAGCAGCACCTTCAACAATATGACTGACGAGATCAATTATCTCATTAAGGAAGTGTATGAGAAGCACCTGCTGATTAAGGATTCGGAAATCAAGTTTCTGCAAGCCCAGATGAATCCTCACTTTCTGTTTAATACGCTGATCACCATCGGCTATAAAGCCAGGCTGTCAAGAGATGAGACCGTTTACAAGATGGTAACCTCCCTTACAGAACTCCTGCAGGCGAGCATTTATTCCAACAGCCTGGCCAAAATCCCGATCCGGCAGGAGCTGGATTTCATCAGCTTCTATTTGTATCTGCAGAAGGAGAGGTTTGAAGATAAGCTGGAGTATACGATTGAGATCGAGGATGAAGCCATACTGGATCTCCTGCTGCCCAAACTGAGCGTCGAGCCTTTGGTGGAGAATGCTGTGGTGCACGGTGTCGAGAAAATGCTCGGCAAAGGGCGAATCCACATCCGCATTTACCGCAAAAACGAATCGGTTTATTTCGAAATCACGGATAACGGCACAGGCTTTGAGCATGTGCCGCGAGACTGGAATAATTTCGAGAACCTGACGATACGCAAACAAGGCCATAACAACATTGGTCTGATCAACACGCATAAACGGGTCAAGCTGATCTACGGCGAGCCCTACGGCATTGAGATCGAGAGCGACTTTGGGGCCGGCTCCAGAGTAACTCTACACATACCTGCAGATCGGGGGGAGCAACCGTATGTATAAGGTGATGATTGTTGATGATGAGCCTGTGATCAAAAAGGGGCTGCAGTGTTTCATTGATTGGAGTGTCCTGGAGTGCGAAGTCGTCTGTGAGGCCTCCAACGGGATCGAAGCCGTCGAGCTGCTGGACTATTATGAGATCGATATTATAGTAACCGATATCCGGATGCCGGGAATGGATGGTCTTGCATTGTCAGATTATGTACACCGGAATTCTCCGCAGATCAAGGTGATCATTCTTACAGCCTTCGCGGATTTCTCCTACGCGCAGACCGCCATTCAATATGAAGTCGTCGATTTCGTGGTCAAGACCAATCCAACAGAGCAGATTCCGCGGGCCATTGAAAAGGCAACCCGGCTGCTGGAAAAAGAGCGGGAGCAGATGCAGAAGGTGCGGCAACTGGAGAGCAAGCTCAACGATAATCTGTCCGAAATTAGTGAGAAATTCCTGAAGGAAGTGTTAGGGGGCCTGATTAGCGATGAATTAAGTTTACTCAGCCGCTCCAGAGAGCTGGGACTAGAGCTCAAGAACTATTTTGGAGTCTATATGGAGGTTAAAGAAATACCAGGGCCCCAGGCTAACAGCAGCGCAAAGACAAATGAATATCACCGGTTCCTGGCCTCCATCCGTCACTTCCTTGTACTAGCTTTCGGGGAACGCCCTTCTTATATTATGCCCATGGAAAAAAACACCCTGCTGGCGCTTGTCTCCATGGACGGCAGCAATGCATCCGTCTCCACCCAGACGCTGCTTACAATCAGTAATGAAATCCTCGCCATGGCTGAGAACTTCAGGCAATATCATGTCAATGTCGGCATCAGCCTGTTCCATCGGGATGTCCTGTCACTAAGGGAGGCCTATCTTGAAGCAAGAGAGGCGCTGCAGGGCAGCTTTTATAATGATAATTATGTGGCTGTATATATGCCTTATACGGGCAAGGCACTGACTCCCGGAGCTCCGCCCCATCACGCCGCCGAGCAGATCGCCGGACATCTTCAGCAAGGCCATAGCGAGCTTGCTATTCAGCAGCTGGACCAGTTACTTGAGAATTACCGGAGCACCAAAGAGCCAATTGAGAATGTAAAAGTAGCTTGTCTGCTTATCGGTTCCTACTGCTTCCGTCTGCTGAGCACAAGTACGCCATTCGCACCGGAAATCGAGGAGAGCCAGTCTGCGGTGTACAAGCAAATCCAGGAAAGCACGAGCATTCAGCTTTTAACAGACATCCTTAAGCGTTTAATCCAGAGCTGTTCCAGGGCAATGGCTCAGAATGACATACAGCCCAATTACATTGTTATCGAATGCCAGAAGTATATACGGGAGAATTACAACCAGAACCTGAATCTGCAGATCATTGCCGATCATATCCACATCAACAGCAGCTATCTGAGCCGGCTTTACAAAAAGGTAACCGGTGAATCCATCATCGATGTGATCAACAAATACCGGATTGAAATGGCCAAGAAGCTGCTCCGGAATCCGGCGAGCAAAGTCTTTGAAGTCGCAGAAGCCGTTGGAATTGAGACTCCGGCCTATTTCACCCACGTGTTCTCCAAATATACAGGCATGAGTCCCAAGGAATACAAGCTGAATTATTCACAGACTGAATTGGGATAAAAAAACACCTGGAACGCAAGGCAACAAACGCAAACCAGCGATCCTTCCTGACATCGGAGGACCGCTGCTTTGTTGATGATTACAGGTGCTTCTACGCTAGTCCGATCAGCCGTTGATCAGGGGAACGGCCTCGGCACGGGTAGCTTGGGTCTGCGGCCTATTGCTGCCGTCGTCCGACATGCGGCGATGAGGCCTGCAACAGAGCTTCTACCACCGCATCAATGGCCCACCCTCAATGCGCACGGCGTTGGCGACCCACCGGCCGCATCAGGTCCGGAAGCTGCTTACGCCGGGACTCCGGCCAGACTGTTAATATTCTCGTACGCCCAGCGGCCCGCAGTACCCGTGAAGGCATTCAAATGTCTTCCGAGCCCCAGGAGAAAATAAGAGGATTCGGCGTTAATTCTATGGATCATCAGGTTCAGAATAATTAGGTGCTTTTTCCACTGAATTCTGAGGAACAAGATTTCCCGAATAATAAAAAAGTTCATTAGATATAAAATCTAATGAACTGTTGATGTTATAATAATGGCGCGCCCTGAGAGATTCGAACTCCCGACCTTTTGATTCGTAGTCAAACGCTCTATCCAGCTGAGCTAAGGGCGCAAATATTGGAGCGGACGACGGGAATCGAACCCGCGACCCTCGCCTTGGCAAGGCGATGCTCTACCGCTGAGCCACGTCCGCACACGGTATGTATTTCTGCATTTCTATGGGCTTGTCAGACCCTATAAACAAAATACTAATGGCGGAACCGACGGGATTCGAACCCGCGATCTCCTGCGTGACAGGCAGGCATGTTAGGCCAACTACACCACGGTTCCAAGAAAACAATTGCGGGGGCAGGATTTGAACCTGCGGCCTTCGGGTTATGAGCCCGACGAGCTACCGGGCTGCTCCACCCCGCGTCAGTAAAAAGTATATATGGTGGAGGCTGAGGGGATCGAACCCCCGACCCTCTGCTTGTAAGGCAGATGCTCTCCCAGCTGAGCTAAGCCTCCCTGTAAGAAGCAACTTAATGATCTTACCATGGATCCATTATAAAAGCAAGCTTTATTTAAAAGTAATGGTGACCCGTAGGGGATTCGAACCCCTGTTACCTCCGTGAAAGGGAGGTGTCTTAACCCCTTGACCAACGGGCCTAATCAACAATCTTGTTTGTGACAACAAAAAATATTATATCATAAATAAATATGAATAGCAATAGGTTAATCAATATTTTTGAGAGCTTACGAAACATCATGTACGCTTAAGGGGGCGTTTGCTGCTTGGTATGTAGAAAACCTCCATGCCCCCGCCTATGTCATGTTTAAGTCTATGGCTATGCTCAGGTCTCTGTCTCTGTCTATGTCTATGTCTATGTCTATGTCTCTGTCTCTGTCTCCGTCTATGCTCACCTCTCTCTCTATATCCATATCTATTACCTACATCTGTAGGGCCACTAGTCGATCTGCGGATCTACGTAGTCCAGAAGCCTCTCCTACTCTTCCATATGCATCTAGCGGACTCCAGAGCCCTTATTTCCCCAGGAACAGGCTCATGACCGGGCTAACGGACCGTACCGCTCTTATCATCACTGCAGCAGCCTACTTTTGGGGATTTTTCCGTAAATAAGAGCATTGGTGTCCGTTAGAATATAGAAACATCACTTTGGCTGGAAATAAAGGCTGCTCAGTCCGTTAGAAATAAGAGAGCAGTTTCAGAATCTTTCTAACAATAATTATGTTAGTCACGTAATACCTGCTTAGACACTTATTTTCACTAAGACAGTATATATGTGACCATTTCCCGATCATAATATTTGGTTAATTTGTAACGCAAACAAAAAACCACAGCTGATAATCAGCTGTGGTCTTAAGTGCTTGGCGGCGTCCTACTCTCCCGGGACCCTTCGGTCCAAGTACCATCGGCGCTGGAAGGCTTAACGGTCGTGTTCGGGATGGGTACGCGTGGAACCCTTCCGCTATCGCCACCAAACGGGCATTTGCAATACAAATGCATAATACAGGAATCAGCATCGCCAAATGCTGAATAATCAATCTTTATCATCAGGCCGCTTGTGCCTTCTGAATCAGAGCTTGATTCCTGAAAACTGAATCCGAAACGAATCTGCGATTTAAAGATTGGATAAGCCCTCGACCGATTAGTATTGGTCAGCTCCATGCATTGCTGCACTTCCACCTCCAACCTATCTACCTCGTCGTCTTCAAGGGGTCTTACTAATTGGGAAATCTCATCTTGAGGGGGGCTTCACGCTTAGATGCTTTCAGCGCTTATCCCGTCCGTACGTAGCTACCCAGCCATGCTCCTGGCGGAACAACTGGTGCACCAGCGGTACGTCCATCCCGGTCCTCTCGTACTAAGGACAGCTCCTC
>NZ_FNDX01000002.1 GCF_900099765.1 Paenibacillus typhae
AAACCCGTAAAGAGACGTTCTATAAGTCCAGAAGACGAAGTGAATCGTCTGTGGGAAGGGAGTCCGAGGGGCTCATAGTACCAAGGAACCTAAGGACAACATAACCTTAGGGAGGGAAGGAGCCCTGCTTTGTTCATGTTTCACCAAGAGGTACGAGTCCGTGAATGCCCAAAGCGGCTAACGACACGCAAGAAAACACTCAAGAACTCGACAGGGGAAACTAGGTCATGGGCCAAGGCCAGAATGCTGCATGCCCATGAATGACGAACATCGGAAAGCCGTATGAGGGAAAACCTCACGTACGGTTTGATGAGGAGGGGCTGAATTTATTCAGCCCTTTACTCTAGTGCTTGTGAAGGGAGGAAGAAATGCCAGGGGAGGAGTAGGGGGAATGGTGGGAGGCTGAAAGGGAGAGATAAATAGAGAGTAGAGTAGAGAGTATATAGGAGAGAAAGAGTGGAATGCGTTTAATATAAAAATGTCACTGTGGCGGGCCGGACGAAATCAAAGGGAAAAATCCCTTTGATTCACTCCATACCAGTCTGACCCGCAGCGGCTCTCCTCCGAGCAGAGCAAAGCAAATCCCCAAAGAAACGGTCCTTAAAGCCGCTTCTTCAGATAGTACTTCGTATGCCCCTCATTCGGGCAATCCTTGATCTCGCCAAAAATCTCGTAGCCCTGCTTCTGATAGAAATGCGGCGCCTGCCAGCTCATGGTGGTGAGCTCACTTACTTTGCAGCCGAGCTGCCGGGCCCGGTTTTCAATTTCTGCGAGCAGGGCAGCCCCAAGGCCGGTTCCTCTACAGGCAGGATCGACTGCCAGCAGATTTACATTAAGAATGTTCCAAGCCACATCTCCTGTTACCCCGCCCACAAAACTGTCATTCTCGTATGCTGCAAGGGAGAGCATTGTCCGCTCATAGGGTGGGATGCTGCTATCTGCACCATGACGGTGCTCTTCCAGTAACCTCGTTATTTCCCGCTGATTGTGTACGGCGTCCAATTCTATAATGTTCATGTGTGCTCACTCCTTCTGCCTAACTATAACATACCATTACCGCTGTGATGAGCTACCTAGTTAGCTACTCTCAGTAGAACCGCTCTCCCTGTTTAACCGGAAAACTCCTTAAAAAATAGCGGGAAAACCTGAAAAAGTCGCATACCAATCCCGGCACAGGTATCCTACAATGAAGTCAAATCCGCATATTAAACAGAGAAAGTAGGAAAAGAGACATGCTACAGAGTAAAGACCGCATTTGGGTGGATTCCGTAATCGGAAAAATCACAGCCAAGCTGGATACCGTCAGCGAAAAATCACGCCACAAAATCCCGTACACTACCGTTAACGGAACGCATGATGACAAGGCGTCACAAAATGTAAGCGGCTTCGATGCAGACGGCATCTGCTGGTGGACGAACGGCTTCTGGGGCGGCATGCTGTGGCTGATGTACCATGAGACCGGCAATAACAAATACAAGGAAATCGCAAATATATCCGAGGAGCTGCTCGACAAGTGTTTTCAGGACTTCTACGGTCTGCATCATGATGTGGGCTTCATGTGGCTGCCTACGAGTGTTGCCAACTACAAGGTGACCAAGAATCCGGATTCCCGCAAAAGAGCGCTGCATGCCGCCAATCTGCTGGCCGGCCGGTTTAATCTGGCAGGGGGCTTCATCCGTGCCTGGAATGACCTGGACGAAGGCGATACCAGAGGCTGGGCCATCATCGACTGCATGTTCAACATTCCGCTGCTGTACTGGGCGACCGAGGAGACCGGTGATCCCCGGTTTAAACAGATTGCCATGCGGCATGCCGATACGGTGATGTCCACCTTCGTGCGGCCGGACGGCTCCGTGCACCATATTGTCGAGTTCGATCCTTTTAACGGCGGTGTAGTACGTACATTTGGAGGTCAGGGCTATGCGGACGGCTCCTCCTGGACCAGAGGACAGACCTGGGCGCTGTATGGCTTCATGATGAGCTATATCCATACCGGCAAAGAAGAATATCTCCAGACCGCGAAGCAGATCGCCCATTATTTCATGGCTAATATCCCGGAGGACGGTGTCATTCCGCTCGATTTCCGCCAGACGGCTGAGCCTAAGCTTGAGGATGATACGGCTGCGGCCATTGCCGCCTGCGGATTGATTGAGATCGCCAAGGCTGTCGGCGAGCTGGAGCGTGAACTGTATCTGAATGCTGCACTAAAGCTGCTGCGGACACTTGATGAACGTTCCGACTGGTCGGACAACAATGACTGTATTATTCAAAGAGGATCTGAGGCTTATCACAAGCCGCGCAACCAGCATCATCATGCGATTATTTACGGGGACTATTATTTCATGGAAGCCATATTCAAGCTGAAGGGAAATGACCTGTATTTGTGGTAGATAAGCAGACAAAGCAAGCTGACCCGACTCTAAAGCAAAGCGAGGATATCAATACTATGAGCCACATGATCAAGAATCCGGTCCTGCGGGGCTTCAATCCCGATCCGTCCATCCTGCGGGTCGGGGATGATTATTATATCGCCACCTCCACCTTTGAATGGTTCCCAGGTGTGCAGATTCATCATTCCCGGGATCTGGTCAACTGGGAGCTGATTACCCGTCCGCTTAACCGGGTCTCCCAGCTGGACCTGCGCGGCATCGGCGCTTCCCAGGGTATCTGGGCGCCATGCCTGACTTATGATAACGGCACGTTCTATCTCATATACACCGTAGTGAATTCCTTTTATGTCAAAATGTACGATACACCTAATTATCTCGTTACGGCGACGGATATCCGCGGTGAGTGGTCTGAGCCGGTATACCTGAACAGCTACGGGTTCGATCCGTCGTTGTTTCATGATGAGGACGGCCGAAAGTACATTGTAAGCATGGTAACCGATCACCGGGTAACGAAACGCTATAAAGGGCATCTTGTCATCCATGAGTATTCTGCTGAGGAGCAGAAAATGATTGGTGAGCCTGTAACCATCTATGCGAGCCAGGATGCATACCTGGAGGGTCCGCATATTTATAAGCGGGGCGGCTATTATTACCTGTTCGCTGCGGATACCGGAACAGGGGAAGGCCATGGCCAGAGCATGCTGAGATCCAGAGAGCTGTTCGGGCCTTACGAAGCGTACCAGGGCAATTCCCTGATGACCTCCCGGGACAATCCCGATCTTCCGCTGCAGAAGGCGGGCCACGGTGATCTGGTTGAAACCCAAAACGGGGAATGGTACATGGTGCATTTATGCGGCCGTCCCCTAGAGAACCGTACGGAAAAAGGAGAGCGAAAATATACACTCGGGCGTGAAACGGCGCTGCAAAAGGTAGAGTGGACCGAAGACGGCTGGCTGCGCCTGGCGAACGGCTCGGTGCTGCCTGATACCGAGGTAGAAGCTCCTGACCTGCCGCTGCACCCGTTCCCGGTGAAGCCGGCAAGGGATGATTTTGACGGTGCTGAGTTGGATATCAGCTTTCAGTCCCTGCGGGTTCCGCTTGACGCCACCTTCTATTCCCTGAGCGAACGGCCCGGTTATCTGCGGCTGTACGGCCGCGAAGGGCTTGGCTCGAAGTTCCGGCAGAGCCTGATTGCCAGACGCTGGGAGGAGCATCGCTTCACGGCAGCGGCAGCGCTTGAATTCGAGCCCTCCAGCTTCAAGCAGATGGCCGGCCAGATCCTGATCTACGATACCCAGAACTATTACTATCTCCATGTCACACATCATGAGGATCTTGGACGGTGCATCAGCATTCTCTCCGCCGTTAACAACAGCTATTCGGAGCCTGCCGGATATATACCGCTGCCGGATAACGCAAAGCGGATTCTGCTGCGGGCTGAGGTCGATTATGACAAGCTTCAGTTCTCCTATTCTGTAGATGGTGAAGAAGAATATGAGTTTATCGGACCAGTGCTTGATGCAAGTACTTTGTCTGACGAAGCCTGCCAGGAGGGCTGGTTCACCGGGTCCTTTGCCGGCATCTGCTGCCAGGATTTAACCGGCTTCCGCCAGCCGGCCGATTTTGATTATTTTGAGTACTATAACAGGGTGCAGGCGGGCTCTGCGAACGGCCATGAATGATACCTTTGATGTGAAGCGGTACGGCGCCGCTGGCGACGGGGTAACGGTGGATACCCGTGCAATCCAGCAGGCCATTGATGAATGCCATGGGTCCGGCGGCGGGACTGTCGTGCTAAGCGGCGGAACGTTTGTTTCGGGGACGATTTTCCTCAAATCGAATGTGAACCTGCAGCTCAGTCCTTCCGCATTGCTGCTTGCCAGCCCGGACATCCGCGATTTTGCGGAGGATGTCGTCAATGTCAGCATTTCCGGACAGGGTGAGATTAACGGCAACGCCGAGAAATTTCCTAATGAGGGCAGTATCTACCGGCCGATGATGATGCGTTTTCTGCGCTGCAGAAACATTCATGTCACCGGAATGAGACTCTATAACTCTACTGCCTGGACGATACTTGCGCCGGCGGCGTACAAGAGCAGATGTCGGCTGCTTACCCGCAGGTCCATTGATATGCGGCTGGAGCATCCGGAGGCAGTTGCAGAGAATTACTATCCTGACTGGAGCCGGGCCAACTTCATGGATATCCAGAATGTGGAGAGGCTTACCGTAGACGTAATCAGATTCCACGCACTGCGGGGGATACGCGGAAATTATATATAATAGAAGAAAGTAATACCTCAAGCTGGTATTATCCGTGACAGGGGCTCAGCAGGGCAGAACAAGAACAGTAGGCACCAGGATGAGGAATCTATGGATAATACGACGAATGATTTTATGAAAATCACAAAAGAAGACTCAGCCGATCCCGGCTGAGTCTTTTGTGAATTCCGCAAACAGCCTCAGACCGTCCCCGTAATCTCAATGAACTTGCTTGCCGCCGTAGTCAGCGGCATATTCCGCATGGTCATGATGCCCACCTGTGCCGGGGGCAGCTGAACATCCAGCTTAATCTCGAACAGCGAGCCTTCCTCCAGTTCCTTGGAGACAAACTCGCGGGTGACGAAGGAGATACCGAGCCCTTTACGGGCGAATTCGATCAGCAGTCCGACGCTGCCGACCTCTATTTCCGGCTTCAGCTCATAGCCGTAGCCCCGGAACAGGTCGCTTACGGCTGTACGGGCGCGGCTTCTGCGTGAGAAAAGAATGATCGGATGACGAAGCAGCTCTTCGATGGTAAGCACCTTATCCTTAAGCTCCGGGTAATGGCTGCTTCCGGCAATGAAGCAGTCCTGCAGCTGGAGCCCCTGCCACACCTCGAGCTGGGGATCGGCGATCGGAATGCGGACGACGCCCAGATCGACCTGGCCCTCTTTTAGATAAGAGATGACTTCCGGGGTGGTTCCATGGATGAGATGCAGCCGGATGCCGGGATAACGCTGGTGAAAGGTTTCAATAAAAGGCAGCAGGTAATGCTTGAACAGGGAGTCACTGCCGCCGATGCGCAGCTCGCCGTTATCGAGATTTTTGAGCTCGGCCATCTTCTTCTCCGCCTGGGTGATGAGGATGTGGGACTGTTCAATATAGGAGTAGAGTGTGGCTCCCTCCGGTGTAAGGGCAACGCCTTTGGAATTGCGGTTGAACAGGGTAAGCCCGAAGCTGTCCTCCAGCTGCTTAATGGCATGGCTGACGCTCGGCTGGGTGATAAACAGCACCTTTGCAGCCTGTGACAGGCTTCCGGTCTTGGCCGCCCAATAAAAAACCTTGTATAATTCGAAATTGTTCATAGACACAGTCTATAGCTCCTGTAAGATATATTAATTACTTGTATAGCTCGTATTTGTATTATAGTGTAACAAGGAAAGATAAACCAGAGCAGAAGGAGAATCGAGATGGAGGCGACCACATTTGTTTTATTCGGAGCAACAGGAGATCTGGCCCGCAGAAAAATTTATCCTGCACTCTACAACCTGTTTCTCGACCACAAGCTGCATAATTCCTTCGCTGTAATTGGTCTTGGCAGAAGAGAAGTCACTGATGAAGCTTACCAGGCCATGGTGGAGCGTTCGCTCCGGGATTTCTCCCGGCGTGAGGTTAAGGACACAGCGTCCGTACGCAGCTTCCTGAAGGCCTTCCGATATAATGTGCTGGATGTCGGGCACACCGAAGATTACGTGAAGCTGCTGGAACGGGTAGAACAGGTTGAGACAGGCATGGGCAGCACGCCTAACCGGATGTTTTATCTGTCAGTGGGGCCGGAGTTTTTTGAGCCGATTGCCCTGAATATTGAAGCCAGCGGACTCGGAGCAGCCAAGGGCTGGAAGCGGCTAGTCATCGAAAAGCCCTTCGGGCATGATCTGCAGTCTGCGCAGGAGCTGAATCTGACGCTCAGCAAAGCTTTTACCGAGGAAGAGATTTACCGGATTGATCATTACCTGGGCAAACCGATGGTGCAGGAGCTGGACGTATTCCAGCAGACCAACCCGGTGCTGCATGCACTCTGGAACAACCGCTACATTGCCAATGTCCAGATTACCGCCGCCGAAACGGTCGGAGTCGAGGAAAGAGCCGGATATTATGATCACGTAGGTGCGCTACGGGATATGTTCCAGAATCATATGCTGCAGCTGCTGATGATGCTGGCGATTCGCCTGCCGAAGGACAGCTCTGCTGACGAGGTCCGCTTTAAGAAAAGAGAAGTGATGGAAGCCCTCGAGCCGCTGGACGAAGCGAATATAGAAGCCAGTGTTATCCGGGGCCAATATACAGCAGGCGCTATAAAGGGTATACCAGTTCCGGGCTACCGTTCTGAGGCAGGTATTTCCGCCGGATCGATGAACGATACGTTTATTGCCGCCAGACTGCAGATTGATGATCCTTTCTGGAAGGGCGTTCCCTTCTATATCCGGACAGGCAAACGCATGAAGGAGAAGTCGACGCGGATCGTCATCGAATTCAAAGAACCGCTGAAGCAAAGCTCAACCGTAGAAGAGGATGATATTCCTAATCTGCTGGTGTTCGAGATCAGCCCGAATGAAGGCATTACTTTGCAGCTCAAGGCCAGAGATCCGCGGAACAAAGGCAAGTTCAAGGCCGTGCATATCGACTTCCATACCAGCTCCATCGAGGTGCCGGAGGCGTACGAGAACCTGATCCATGATGCACTGAACGGGGACCCGTCGTTCTTTGCCCACTGGAATGAGGTAGAGCTGTCCTGGAAATGGGTGCAGCCGATCCTGAACGCTTTTGCCGGCAATTCGGTGCCGTTATATTCTTATGCCGCAGGTTCACATGGCCCGGCTGAGTCTGACCAGCTGCTGGCGCAGGACGGACATCACTGGTGGCTGGATGCCCCGGTTGACGAGGCAAGCGAGATTACTCTGCCAGATGCTTCAAATTTTTAAATCGAATATTGATAAAAATGAACTTGAAGTATACCAAATTAGGGAAGAGTGCTCCTATAGATTGCCAAAAGTTCATTTTATATAGTTCAACTAAAAACTGGAGGTTACCACAATGAAATTTTTTATCGACACAGCAAATGTAGAAGACATTAAAAAAGCGTACAAAATCGGAGTCCTGTCCGGGGTTACCACCAATCCGTCGCTCGTTGCCAAAGAAGGCGTGAAATTCGAAGACCGCATTGCTGAAATTCTTCAGACTGTGCCTGATGTGGAATCCGTATCCGCTGAAGTAACTCCTGACGCTATTACAGCAGAGCAGATGATTGCCGAAGCCGATGAGCTGATCAAGATCAACAATTATGATAAAAATATTACGATCAAGCTGCCTATGACCATTGCGGGTCTTGAAGCCTGCCGTTACCTGACGCAAAAAGGCGTAAAAACAAACGTAACGCTGATCTTCACCGTGAACCAAGCGCTGCTTGCTGCCCGTGCCGGTGCCACTTATGTATCGCCATTCCTGGGACGTCTGGATGATATCTCCGAGGATGGGGTTCAGCTGATTGTAAAAGTTGCTGAGCTGTTCCGTATTCACAAGCTGGATGCCCAGATTATCGCCGCTTCCGTCCGTCATCCGGACCATGTTACCCGTGTAGCCATGGCTGGTGCGCATATCGCTACTATTCCGTTCAGCGTAATTGAGCAGATTTCCAAGCATCCTCTGACTGATCAGGGTCTGGAGAAGTTCGCAGCTGACTGGAAGAAAGCTCCGCAGGTTTAATAATCCGGAATATACAAAGGGAGGCTAATTGAGGATGGGTAAACAGCAAATTGGCGTGGTCGGACTGGCCGTAATGGGTAAGAACCTGGCCATGAATATGGAGAGCAAGGGTTTTTCGGTAGCCGTATATAACCGTTCTAGTGAGAAAACAGATGAACTGCTGGCTGAAGCAGCAGGCAAAAACTTCGTCGGAGCATACAGCATTGAGGAGTTCGTGCAATCGCTGGAGCTGCCGCGCAAAATCATGATTATGGTTAAAGCAGGTAAGCCGACTGATGATACGATTCAGCAGCTGGTTCCGTTTCTTTCGCCGGGCGATATCCTGATTGACGGCGGAAACGCCTTTTTCCCTGACACACAGCGCCGCAACAAGGAGCTGCAGGCTCAGGGCTTCCGATTCATTGGAGCCGGCGTTTCCGGCGGCGAAGAAGGCGCACTGAAAGGGCCGGCGATTATGCCGGGCGGCCAGCAGGATGCCTACGAGCTTGTTGAACCGATTCTGACAGCTATTTCCGCAAAAGTGGACGGCGATCCGTGCTCGACCTACATCGGACCGGACGGAGCCGGACACTATGTCAAGATGGTTCACAACGGCATCGAGTATGGCGATATGCAGCTGATCGGCGAAGCTTACCAGCTGCTGAAGGATGTGCTGGGTCTGGACACTGCCGAGCTGCACGAAATCTTTGCCGAGTGGAACCGCGGCGAGCTGAGCAGCTATCTGATCGAGATTACTGCCGACATTTTTGCCAAGGCAGACCCGGAAACCGGTAAGCCGATGGTCGATGTTATCCTTGATTCCGCCGGCCAGAAGGGGACAGGCAAATGGACCAGCCAGAATGCACTGGATCTCGGTGTGCCGCTGTCCATCATCACGGAATCCGTCTTTGCCCGCTTCCTGTCTGCGATGAAGGAAGAGCGTGTAGCGGCCAGCAAACGTCTGCAGGGACCTGAGTTCAAGAGCTTTGACGGGGATGCCAAGGAATTCATTGAAGCTGTCCGCAAAGCGCTGTATGCCAGCAAAATCGCCTCCTACGCCCAGGGCTTCGCCCAAATGCGCGTAGCCTCGGACGAATACAACTGGAACCTGAACTACGGCAGCATCGCAATGATCTTCCGCGGCGGCTGCATTATCCGTGCCGGCTTCCTGCAGAATATCAAGGATGCCTATGACCGTGATCCTGAGCTGAAGAACCTGTTCCTCGATGAGTATTTCAGCAATGTTGTCCATAACTACCAGGATGCCTGGAGAGAAGTAGTGGCATTGGCTGTTAAACGCGGTATTCCGGTTCCGGCGTTTGCTTCCGGTCTTGCATACTATGACAGCTACCGTTCCGAAAGACTTCCTGCCAACCTGCTGCAGGCACAGCGTGATTACTTCGGTGCACATACCTTTGAGCGTCTTGACAAGCCGGGCAGCTTCCATTTCCAGTGGATGAGCCAAGGCGAATAATCTGATAGATGTAGGAAGTCCGGGTCTTTCGACCCGGGCTTTTTCCTTTTGAGGGGGATCAAGACTTGATAGGGCTTATATGCTATGATCTTGTTATTACGACCCAGGAAGAGGTTATTATGAAAAACGCAAATGCCAATCTGATGAAGGAAATTAATCTGAATAACGTGCGCCAAGTGATGAAGCGTGCCGGGACTGCAACCAAGCCGCAGCTGGCAATGCTGACTCAGCTTAGCGTGGTTACGGTCAACTCACTCGTCAAGGAGCTGCTTGAATCAAAGGAGATTATTGAAGACCAGACAGCAGCATCCGGCGGAGGCAGACCGGCCCTGACCTACCGGTTCAACTATGATCATAGCCAGGCGCTGGTGATTTATTTGAAGGAGAATCAAGGGCAGCGCGTTGCTTCTGCGGCTGTAATCAATCTGGAAAACCGGATTGTGAGCCAAAATGAATATGTGCTGCCTGCCTTTGAACAGAAGTATTTTGCTGAAATCATCCGTGGCTTTCTAATTGCCTGTCCGCAGGTGAAAGTGATCGGCATGGGCATTCCGGGGCAGATTGTTAACGGCAGAATTGTTGTAGCAAGCCATCACGAGCTGCAGGGAGCTCCGTTGATTGAGGAGCTTGAGCAGCAGTTCCAGCTTCCGGTTATGGTAGAGAATGATGTCAACGCTGCAGTGTTCGGCTACCAGGCCTCCCGGGGAGAAGCAGACGGGCAATGTATAACAGGGATCTACTTTCCGAAGAAGTATCCGCCTGGTATGGGCATTTATCTGAACGGCAATATCATCAGAGGCAAAAACGGCATGGCCGGAGAGATTAAATTCCTCCCGCAAAGGATTGACTGGTACGCTGAAATGAAGGAAGAAGTATTACTGGAGGCGGCCTGCCGGATTATTCAGAGCGTTAACGCCGTTCTTGCCCCTGATCAGATTGTGATCTATCAGGAGATGACAGGTGCTGAACGCTGGAATCATTTCTGGAACGGCTATCAGTCTCAGGAACCGATGCCTCATTATCCTGAAGTGATCCTATGCAATACTTTTCAGGCGGATTACGAAGCGGGGATGCGCATGCTGACTCTGCAAAAGCTTGATCCTGTGCCGGTACAATTTTAGTAATTTATTGACAAAGGACGGATGGTAGCGCATATTAAATAAAGATACTTTATAAAGTAGTTATAATAAATGATTATGTTGTGAAAGAGGGATGGTATGGCAACCTGGTTTCTTGTCATTATTTATCTGGCCTTTATCAGCCTGGGGCTACCCGATTCCCTGCTTGGCTCAGCCTGGCCGGTTATGCAGCCTGAATTGAATGCATCTCTGGATTCGGCAGGTGTAATCGCCATGATTATCGCTGCTGGAACCATTGTATCCAGCCTCGCCAGCGGGAAGATGATTGAATGGCTGGGCACCGGAAAAGTCACCTTGATCAGCTGCTTAATGACGGCAGCTGCGCTTCTTGGCTTCTCAGCCGCTCCTTCGCTATTGTGGCTGCTGCTGCTGGCGATTCCCTTAGGACTGGGAGCAGGCTCGGTTGACGCGGCACTCAACAATTATGTTGCAGCCCACTATAAAGCGCATCATATGAACTGGCTGCACTGCTTCTGGGGAGTAGGGGCAACAATGGGGCCAATCATTATGTCCTTCTACATGGCGGACCAGGGCTCCTGGCGCGGCGGTTATGCAGCAGTTGCGGTAATCCAGTTCGCGCTGGTTGTTATTTTACTCGTAACGCTGCCGCTATGGTCCAGGATCGCCGCTGTCCATGAGCAGAACAAGGCAGGAGAGGAGCCGGAAGCGGAACAATACGGGAATGACAAAAGTACAACTGGAGCACCCGCCAAGGCCAACATTTTCGGGATTAAAGGGGTAAAAACGACCCTGATCGCTTTTCTGTTCTATTGCGGGGTAGAGATGACCGTCGGCTTATGGGGAGCCAGCTTCCTTGTAGGGACGAGGGAACTGGATGCACAGACTGCCGCCGCGTGGATCTCCATGTATTACGGCGGGATTACCATCGGACGTCTACTCTCGGGATTCATTACGTTAAAGGTGAACAATAAAATACTGATCCGCTCGGGACAGCTTATTGCTATGGCGGGAGGTATACTATTGCTGCTGCCGCTCCTGGATTCTTTTCTGCTGGTTGGCCTGATCCTGATCGGCCTCGGGCTGGCACCGATTTATCCGGGACTGCTGCATGAGACACCGGCACGCTTCGGCAAGGAAAATTCCACCCGTCTCATGGGCTATCAGATGGCTGTGGCCTATACGGGAACGACGCTGCTGCCCCCGTTATTCGGTTTTATTGCAGCTAAGACTACTGTGGCCATTTTCCCGTTCACGGTTCTACTGTTCCTGAGCCTGATGTTTCTCAGTGCCGAAAATGTTAACCGGGTCATCCGCGCCAAACGGACTGGAATTTAATAATGAAAGGAAGACGATAGCAATGAATCAAAAGGAACGTATGCTGGCCGGACTGCCTTATAAAGCCTGGCTGGATGGTCTGATGGAAGAGCGTACCGAGAACAAGCGGAAGGTTCAGCTGTACAATCAGCTGCGCCCGGATGAACGGACCAGACAGGAGGAACTCATCCGCAGTATTCTGGGAAAGGCCGGCAAGGGAGTACACATAGAGCCTCCATTTTTTTGCGATTACGGCTTGAATATCGAGGCGGGCGACAATTTCTATGCCAATTTCAATTGTACAATTCTCGATGTCGGCAAGGTTAAGATCGGCAACAATGTCATGTTCGCCCCTAATGTATCTCTCTATACGGCAGGCCACCCAATTCACCCGGATTCAAGGAACTCCGGCTATGAGTATGGCATTGCCATCACGATTGGTGACAACGTCTGGATAGGCGGAAACGTGGTCGTCACTCCTGGTGTTACTATAGGCAGCAATGCTGTAATCGGGGCAGGCAGTGTGGTAACGAAGGATATTCCGGACAATGTGATTGCCGCAGGTAATCCTTGCAGAGTGATCCGTGAGATTACAGAAGATGACCGGAAATATTATTTCAAGGACAGGGAGTTTGATGTCGAGGATTACATGTAAAATAGAAGGGGAATCAAAGACTATACTGCAAAGTGCATCTGTATTGTTGGCGGCTTGCTGACAGGGCGGATGCATTTTTTTGCATGACCATTTGTTGTATTTACAACAAATAAGAGATATTATTAATGATATTAAAAAAGGATTGGAGCGGCCGCCATGAAGGAAATTCTGCGCGAAATCGGGATGATTGCCAGAGCCCTTGATTCGATCAGCAATATAGAATTCAAAGAGTTCGACCTGACAAAAGGGCAATACCTCTACCTTGTGCGCATCTGTGAGCACCCTGGGATTATACAGGAGAAGGTGGCTGAAATGCTCAAGGTTGACCGTACTACTGCTGCCCGGGCGATCCAGAAGCTTGAACATAACGGTCTGGTCGAGAAGAGGGATGATCCGCATAACCGGAAGATTAACCGGCTTTTTCCCACTGCTAAGGGAGAGCAGGTTTTTCCTTATATTATGAGAGAACATGCGCATTCGGATAACGTCGCTCTGGCTGGATTATCGGAAACGGAGACAGATGTCTTGTTCCAGCTTTTGCAGCGGGTCAGAAAGAATGTGGAAATGGACTGGGAATCGGTAAAGAAGGGCAACAAACGCGAATATTGAATGCATTCAGTAAAGGAGCCGCTAACAAAATGAATATCACGATCAAACAATGCACCCTGGACGATCTGAAGGAACTGCAAGCCCTTAGTATTGAAACCTTCGATGAGACGTTCAAAGATCAGAATTCGCCGGAGGTTATGAAGGATTATCTGGACAAGGCTTTTTCTGCTGAGAAGCTGGAGCAGGAGCTGACACGGCCTGGTTCTGAATTCTTTTTTGCCATGGTGAACGGGGAGCCGGCCGGCTATCTTAAGCTAAATATAGATGAAGCCCAATCCGAAGCTATGGGCGCGGACACGCTCGAAATCGAGAGGATATACATCAGCAGCAGGTATCATGGAATGGGGCTTGGAAAAAACATGATTATCCATGCGCACAATAACGCCGGTAAGTACAACAAAACCCGGATCTGGCTCGGAGTATGGGAAAAGAACGGTCCGGCGATCGGATTTTATCAAAAAATGGGCTTTGTCCAGACTGGCACACATATCTTCCAGATGGGTGATGAAGCACAGACCGATTTTATTATGGAAAAGGCGCTGTAAAACCGGAATTACTGTAATGAAAGGGCTTGCGGAAATGGCAATGTCATAACACAATCTAACTAAAGATAAAGAATAACAAACGGCAGTCTAGACCTTTTAAATAAGAGTCTTTGACTGCCGTTGTTATCAATCTCAATCCTTACAAACTACTAAACACAATATTCCGCAGCTTGCGGGTGACAGGAAGGGTACCGGCGTCCTTTTTCTGGACCATAAACAGTATAGTCAGCGCATCCTGCGGGCTATTCATGAAGTAGGCGCCAAGCCAGCCGTCCCAGCCGTATTCGCCTTTGCTGCCGATATGTCCGGCCTGGCCCGGCTCAGTCATAATCCGCATCTGGTTGCCGTAGCTGTGCCCGCACAGGGATTGCCACAAGGCGAAGCTTTGCTGCTGGGGTGGAGTCAGACCCGCCGAGGTCATATACTGAACAGTTCTCGGTTTGAGCAGCTGAACGCCGTCCAGACTGCCGCCCTTCATGAGCATTGTCGTAAATCTCGCGGCATCGTCAATAGTGGAGGCCAGTCCGGCTCCGCCAGACTCGAAGGCCGGTTCGCGGTCCAGCTGATGATTAATTCCCAGATGGCTGTCCGCATACAGCTTCAAACCGCCTTCACTGTCATCCTGATAGGTTTTGGCGAGCCGGCTTCTCTGTTCTTCCGTCAGCCAGAACCCGGTATCCTCCATTCCGAGCGGCCCGAAAATTTCCGTCTTCAGAAATTCCCCAAACTGCATGCCGCTTGCTGCTTCCACAACAGCGCCAAGCACATCAGCGGATGTGCCGTATTCCCAGGAAGCTCCCGGCTCGAAAGCAAGCGGACCTTGCCCCAGCCGGCCGGCAAATTCCTTAGTGGTCATCGGATTTGCTCCAAGCAGACGGGTACCGAGCTCCTGAAGCAGGCTTTCGGTATACTGTCCGGCCAGGCCGGGACCGCCATACACAAGTCCTGATGTCATGTTCAGCAGGTCATGGATGTTAACTTCGCGTTCGGGGGCAGCCAGCCCGCCGTTTTTTTCAACCATCTGACTACGGAATTCGGGTATGTAACGGCTTACAGGATCGAACAGATCGATTTCTCCGCGTTCCAGCAGCTTCATAACGGCAGTTGCTGTTACCGGCTTGCTCATCGAATATAGCCTGAAGATTGAGTTCCTAGCAATGGGATTCCCCGTCTCCATATCGGCTAGACCGTCCTCGTGATAAAAGACCTCTTCCCCGTTCTTAATCACCATAAAGTTAGCCCCGGCGATTTCTTTGTTTGCAATACTGGTGCTGAGTGTTTTTTTCAGCTGTGAGGTTGTGCCTGATTCCAGCATGGGTTGTCGTTCTCCTTTATCATCATTTTCTCTGAGTCTATAAAAGTGTTAACCACCTGACTAATCAAATATTAAGCGCTTTTATGAAGGTTGTATAGTAGTTTTGGTGTGGCTGGTTTCTGCGGGGATAAGCTAATTTTTATATTCGCATATGATTCTCACCGGAATATAATAAAAAAATATCAGCGACCTCAAGGAATGGGTAACGCTTAACCCGTCCGGCATGTTAATATATTATTTATGCTATTAAGGATTAGAAAAGTAAAGAGGGCAGATGGATGACGAAACTTTTTAGACATAAGGCTTATTTTATCAGTGTTCATGTTTTAATGTTTATTTTCTTGTTCTCAGCACTATATGCGTATTTTCCATGGATACAGGTGAAGGTCAAAGAGATCATTGATCCGGCGGATAAGGTGCTAACGATTGCTCACCGCGGTGCTTCAGGTTATGCTCCCGAGAACACCATCCCGGCAATAGAGCTGGCGATTGAAATGCAGGCGGATTATATTGAACTCGACATCCATCTGACCAAGGACAAAATTCCTGTCGTTATCCATGATGAGACGGTGAACCGGACTACAGGCAGCAGGGGGTATGTGAGAAATTTGACCCTGGAGCAGATCAAGCAGCTGGATGCCGGCTCATGGTTTAATGAGGCCTATCCGATGTTTGCCAGGGAACAGTATGCTGGTATTACCATACCTACACTGGATGAGGTTTTTGAGACGTTCGGCGACAAGACCCGTTACATGATTGAAATCAAGGAGCCTGGGTCGAATAGCCAGATCGAAGCCTTACTGAACGAAGCGATTGAAAAATATAAACTGGAGGATGTTGTGTCTGTTCACTCCTTCAGCAGTGCCAGCTTACGCAAGCTTCATGCGATCAACCCGGAGATCCCGCTGTACCAGCTTGTATGGAATGACTATACCACCGCGAGGGTACCCGCGTCTTATCTTGAGAATGTGAAGACCTATGCCGTCGGAATCAGCCCTAACTTTCAGGGAATCGGAGCAGCTTTTGTGGCTCAGGTGAAAAATGCCGGCCTCAAGGTCATGCCCTATACGGTTAATTACCAGGTCAACATGGATAAAGCTTATTTATGGGGCGTGGATGGCGTCTATACGAATTACCCCGACCGTTTTCAGGAGGTCATTGACACCAACAGGGAGAATGGGCAGTGGTAGCATTATTCCAGGGAACATATGATATATTAATAGAAACAAAATGCCGGACAGGCTGCAGGGAGAAGCAGGTATGGAGAAGCTGCGGGAACTGATTACTGATGATTTAATGTTAAAAGCCATTATAGAGAGTATTGATCCGCAGGAGCCTGTAAAAGTCAGCAATGTCCCGTTTCCCTGGAGCGTGCTGGGCTGCGGCAATTATGCCGCTGTTTTTTGCCATCCCGATTATGAAGACTATGCGGTCAAAATCTACGCCCCGGGAAGACCCGGTCTGGAGGAGGAAGCGGAGGTATACAAGCTCCTGGGACACCATCCGGCATATGCACGGTGTTATTATATAGGCAGTACCTTTCTTATCCTTGACCGGCTGCACGGGGTTACCTTTTACGACTCGATGAAGCAGGGGATCCTTATTACAGAGCAGGCGATCCGCGATATTGACTATGCACTGGACTATGCCCGTTCCCGGGGACTGCAACCGCACGATGTTCATGCCAAAAATGTGATGATCAGGGACGGCCGAGGCTTGATAGTGGATGTATCAGACTTCCTCAAGCAGGAAGACTGCAGCATGTGGGAGGATTATAAGAAAGCCTATTACCGTCTATATAGGCCGATCGCCTCACGGTGGATATTTCCGGTTCCTAGAACAATACTGGAGATCGTCCGGAAAGCCTACAAGTGGCGTAAAAGGAATAACCGCCGATAGACAAAATCCGATAGAGCAGAGACACCATGGTGTCCTGCTTTTTTTGTAATATGCTATAGAAATGAAAAAGATCCAACTTCCTCACATAAAGCGTCAGGTGTTCTATGGTTTTATTATAAGCCGCCTATTATAATAAACGACAATAAATAATGGAGGTGCAGCAATGAAAAAACCGATGATAGGAGTCCTGCCTTTATACGATTCCGGAAAAGACAGCTACTGGATGCTCCCGGGGTACATGAAAGCAATTGAGCAGGAAGGCGGAATTCCAGTAATCCTGCCCCTGACAACCGATATGGATAACATTACAGCCTTGGCAGAAAACTTTGACGGATTCCTGTTCACCGGCGGCCATGATATCAATCCTAAAATGTATAAGGAGACAGCGGAAGAGTTCTGCGGGGAATGGTGTGATGAACGCGATGAAATGGAGAAACTGCTGTTTGACCGGGTAACAGAATTAAATAAGCCTGCTTTTGGAATCTGCCGCGGGCTACAATTGTTTAACGTGTTAAGCGGAGGCAGCCTGTATCAGGATATACCGGGCCAGATGGTAGCAGAGATTGCCGTCAGCCATAAACAGAAACCGCCGTATGCCGATCCTTCCCATTCCGTACATATCTGTAAAGGCACTCTGCTGCATGACATTTTACAGACAGAGCACATAGAAGTGAACAGCTATCATCATCAGGGGATCAAAACATTGCCGGCAGCCCTGACAGCCGCGGCTGCTGCGGAGGACGGGCTGGTTGAGGCGGTAACGATGGAGAATAAAAGATTTATTCTCGCTGTACAGTGGCATCCGGAATTCAGTTATACAGCAGACAGCAACAGCAGAAGGCTGTTTTCAGCCTTTGTGAATGCCTGTCATATTTCAAATTAGGCGGTCCGTTATTCCTTCCGCGGCGGCTTGATCAGCAGTGTCCCGCCCAGGAAAAAGAAGCTGCTGGCAATTGCGTTCAGTGCCTAGTACATCCAGTATGAGCCAATCCTTTTCATCCATCTGTAACTTCCTTTCCAGCTGCTATCTCAATTCTACTCACAGATCCGTTCCAGCAACGTACCCAGCTGCTCAGCTAAAACCTGATGAGAAACCGGCCTTTCGTTGGTGAACCACCATTCCACAATACCCACATAGGAGGACGCTACAAATTGAACGACCAGGTCCTTGTTTAATCCTTTGTTTTTGCCGCGGGTCACATCAATTTCATCCTGGAACTCCTCAAAGAGAAAAGCCTGAAAGCGGCTGCGGAAGAAAGGCGCGCCTTTACTGGCCAGCATGGTGGAGAAAAAGGAATAATTCTGCTCGAAATATTCGGTCCAGACAATGGATCCGGTGACAAAATCCAGCTCCGCTACCGACTGGCACCGTATCCGGAGTTCATTGATATGAAGCTCAATGAGCTTATCCAGCAGATCGTATTTATCCATGTAATGAAGATAGATGGTGCCGCGGCTGACGTTAGCCTTATCGGAAAGGTCCTGAATCGTGATATCATCAAAGCTTTTTTCGGTCATAAGCTCGATAATTGCTGTTTTCAGCGCTTCCTGGGTTTTGAGAATTCTTCTGTCCACTTTTGTCATTTTACGCACCAGACTTTCCTGATATCCATTTTAGATACTGTACATTTTTATAATTATAAACAGGTGTATAGTATTTTATCAATGGAAATGAAGGGTACGATAATCGCTGGAAGTCTGAGATATTGAACAATTTCGGGTAATCTATTCATTAATGTACAAAACGCAGGAAATTGGCAATTGGAAACAAAATTAATGCGGGTATAATAATAGACGTCAGATCATTATAGTAACAATGACTAGTATTGTTACTATTACAATGAAAGAGAGGATTGTCAAATGGAGTATGTTAAATTCGGCAATACCGGAATGGATGTCTCGCGGATTTGTCTGGGCTGTATGAGCTTCGGGGAAGCAATGCCAGAATGGCACCAGTGGGTGCTTAATGAGGAACGCAGCCGTGAAATCATCAAGCGGGCGCTTGAGCTGGGCATTAACTTTTTTGATACAGCCAACATTTATGCGAATGGCACCAGTGAGGCGTTCACCGGACGGGCTCTCAAGGATTATGCAGACCGGGATGAAATCGTGCTGGCTACCAAGGTCTGGGGACGTATGCATAAGGGTCCAAACGGCGGGGGACTTTCCCGGAAGGCTATTTTGAGTGAGATTGACAAAAGCCTGAAGCGGCTGGAAACCGACTATGTCGATCTTTATATCATCCACCGCTGGGATTACGACACGCCGATTGAAGAAACGATGGAAGCACTCCATGATATAGTGAAGGCGGGAAAAGCCAGATATATCGGCGCTTCCGCAATGTATGCCTGGCAATTCCAGAAGGCGCAGCATACCGCAGAAAAAAATGGCTGGACCCGGTTCGTCTCGATGCAGAATCATCTGAATCTCATCTACCGGGAAGAGGAACGTGAAATGCTGCCGCTCCTCAAGGACCAGCACATCGCATCAACACCGTACAGCCCGCTGGCATCCGGAAGACTGATCCGTGACTGGTCCGAAACCACGCTGCGCTCAGAAACAGATCACATCCAGAAATCCAAATATGATGCGACTGCAGAGGCCGACAGGCTGATCATTGAGCGGGTAGCCTCACTTGCGGAAAAGCGCGGCGTGCCGCGTATTCATATCGCCCTTGCCTGGCTGCTGCAGAAGGAAACGGTAGCTGCTCCGATTATAGGGGCAACCAAGCTAACCCAGCTCGAGGATGCTGTAGGCGCGCTATCCGTGAAACTGACAGAGGAAGAGGTAGCTTTTCTTGAAGAGCTGTACATCCCTCACCGCGTAGTCGGTGCCCAATAAGGAGGAATAATAATGGAATATGTAACACTTAACAACTTAATTTATGACCGATTACGGTAAAAAAGGTCTGGAATAGAGCATTAAATAAATACAGGAGCCTGCCGCGTGCAGGCTCTTTTGCTATTTTTTGATATAATGTTCCGGTATAGGAGAGTGACTGGTACTTAAGGGGAGATACATAATGATGAAATTGTACGGAGCGGAGCACCACCTGCTTGTACTGTCCGATACCATCGATGCAGATGATCATGCCCATGCATTTGTACAGATAACGCTGGCTTTTGAGGGTGAGCTGGACATCAAGGTGGAAGGCAGGAGTATGCGCTGCAGCGGGATTGCGATTGACTCCAACATCCGCCACCGCCTGGACGGGACGGGGAAGCAGCTAATGCTTCTGCTGATTGACGGAACCTCGGAAATTGCGGCCGGCTTCAGACAACAAATAGGCGATTCCGGTTACTGTCAGCTACAGCCTGATCAAGTCAAAACCATAGCCGGATTCGTTCAGGCTCACTACGCTAGCATTAAGGACAGCAGCAGCTACCGCAGCTTTTATATGCAGCTGATGGAGCTCTTCCGGCTTGAGGTTCAGGCGGCAGTAGAGGATTACAGGATACAGGAATTGATACGGCTTATGAAGGATTGCCGGGATTCCGAGCACTCAGTCGGTAAGTACGCTAACCAGCTGGGGCTTTCGGGCAGCAGATTAGCACATCTGTTCAAGGAAAATACGGGAACCTCACTGAGCGGCTATATTGTCCTGCATAAGCTGCAAAAAGCCGTTTATCTGATTTTTAACGGAGCCCCGATTACGGAAGCGGCAATGGCCGCCGGCTTTGACAGCCCATCGCATTTTGCTGCTACAAGCAAACGGATGCTTGGAATGGCTGCAAGAGAAATCCGCAAGGATAGCGTTTTTTTGAAAGTTTCGTGCCTGCATTAACCTTACTATAAGTACAGGAGGTGTCATACCATGACTGTACTTATAACAGAGACAAAATTGATGAACTACTCTCATCCCGGGATTCAACAGCTGCTGCGTGACCGGCAGTGGGCACTGCTTCCCGTTAAGGAACAGATTCTGCAAATCTACAACTTCGTCCGTGATGAAATTAAGTTCGGTTATAACCGCGCAGATGTCATTCAGGCATCTGAAATCTTACAGGACGGCTATGGCCAGTGTAACACCAAAGGTATTCTATTTATGACACTGCTCAGTGCTGTTGGCATTCCGTGCCGGATGCATGGCTTCACCATTGATAAGGAGCTGCAGAAGGGCGCGATGAAGGGGTGGTATTACCGGCTCTCCCCGCAGGAAATTATCCACAGCTGGGTGGAGGTCTGGTACAAGGACAAGTGGCTGAATATTGAGGGCTTTATTCTTGATATTGCTTATTTAAGTAGGCTTCAGGACAAGTTCGCCGATTGCCCGGAAGGGTTTTGCGGCTATGGCGCTGCCACAAACAACCTGTCTAACCCGGAAGTCTACTGGGATGAAGGGAACACGTACATTCAGAAAGAGGGCATTGTACAGGATTTCGGAATCTTTGACAGCCCTGATGACTTTTTTGCGGTACACCGCCAGAAGTTTGGCCCGCTGCGGGAAGCCGTGTTTGTATATATTGTGCGGCATCTGATGAACCGTAATGTTAGTAAGATAAGGCAGGGAACTGCCGCGACTGGAGCGTAAGGCAACCCCAATAAAGCCCCTCAATTGTTGAGGGGCTTTTGACTGCGCAACCTTGGTGTTTTAATCTGTACTGTTTTCCTGATACCTCCGGTACACCAGTCCTTCATAAGGCCTAAGCGTGCCCTGACGGTGACATTTTGGCTCAATCTCACCCGGATAATTGCCGAAGAGAAAGTCTGCGCCCATAAGCCGCTCAGCCTCCAGCTCCGGCAGCTTCCAATGGGCTTCTTCATTAGAAAAGTTGAGCAGAACCAGCCATTCCTCAGCTTCATCATGGCGTGTGTAGGCGAAGATTTGCTGATGATCTTCAAGCATAAGATCAAAATCGCCGTAGACCATTACCGGATGCTCTTTGCGCAGTCGGATCAGCTTTTTATAGAAATGAAAGACGGAATCCGGATCCTCCAGCTGCGCTTTTAAGTTGACCTCTTTATAATCAGGGTGCACGGGTAACCAGGGCTGGCCATCGGTGAAACCGGCATTCGTACTGTCGTCCCACTGCATGGGGGTCCGGGCATGATCCCGTGACTTCTGTCTGATCCGCTCCATAATGAGCTCTTCCGGCTCACCGCGTTCCTTAACCATAACATTATAATACGAGTGAGCCTGCTGTTCGTTAAAATCTTCGATCCGGATCAGGCCCGGATGATTGGTCATTCCCAGCTCCTCACCCTGCAGAATGAACGGCGTGCCTTTTAACGTATGCAGCAGAATCGCCAGCAACTTGGCAGATTCTGCCCTGTATTGGCCCTGGTCCCCGAAGGTTGCGACCATGCGGGGCTGATCGTGGTTGCTCAAGTAGAGTCCGAACCAGCCGCCCGGTTCACCGACGTCCTTTTGCCACATCTTCATGACCTCACGCAGATCATCCAGACCCCATTCCTTGCTCTGCCACTGGTCTTCCTCGCAATCGGCCAGCTTGGAGGCTTCAGCCGACAACACCATACTCAGCTCTCGCCGCTCCGGCTTGGTGTACATCAGCACATCATCTTCATTGACCTTGGAGGTCTCACCTGCAGTAAAAATCTCATAACGGGAGAACACCTTATCATTCATCTCCCGCAGAAATTCATGAATCCTCGGTCCGTTTTTGGTATAAGGCTCGCCGTTCGCCTGCAGTTTCGTCTTATCCGTATCCGGAAACCTCTGATCCCTGGAGATCGAGTTGATCGCATCCATGCGGAACCCGTCAATCCCTTTATTAAGCCAAAAGGTCATTATCTTGTGCATCTCCGCCCGAAGCTCAGGGTTATCCCAGTTCAGATCAGGCTGCTTGGCGTTATACAAATGCAGGTAATATTCACCGCTCTCTTCATCATAGGTCCAGGCCGGCTTGCCCAGATAAGATGTCCAGTTGTTGGGCGGGCCGCCATCCGCCGCAGCCGGACGCCAAATATAAAAATCACGGTACCTGCTGTACCTGGAGGACTTGGCCTCTACGAACCAGGGATGCTCATCCGAGGTGTGGTTGAGCACCAGATCCATAATCAGCCTGATATTCCGTTTATGCAGCTCGTCCAGCAGCTGTTCCCATTGTTCCATCGTTCCGTATTCATGCTGGATCGCGCAGTAATCTTTTATATCATAACCATTGTCCACATTCGGCGACACATAGACAGGAGACAGCCAGATTGTATCGACCCCAAGCTCAGAGAAGTAGTCCGCTTTGGAGATCAGGCCGTTTAAATCACCGATGCCGTCCCCGTCGCTGTCTTTAAAGCTCCGCAAATAAACTTCGTATATTACGCTTTCTTTCCAGTAGGTTTGGTACATAAGCTGCTCCTTTCACTATCTTTCTCGTAGTTCATTACCCGAATAAAGCAATTGAAACTTCTTAAAAAACCCTCTGTCAGCGGTTTATCATTGGGAGCAGGTAAAATTAGCCTGTACGTATTTCTTTTAACAGGCGCATTTGTTTGTTACATGATCCATTACAAGACCAATCATCCAGAAAGAAGGTAGCACATGAGTCATTTAACGAAAGCAGCGAACGGAGAGGTTACATTTTCCGTAAGGGAAAGAGAGGCATTCTTATTAAAAAAAGGGTGGATGACCGGCTTTAACCTGTGGCGGAATCTGTCTGTCAGACTTAAGCTGTACTTAATGATCTCTGTCAGTCTGATCTCATTTGCTGTAGCCATGATTTATATGGTGGAGACCGGAAAGCGGGACATTAACAGCCTGACAACCGCCCTTTACAGCATGACGATACGTTCTGCTGCTGAATTATCCGATGCGAACAGCAATTTGCAGCATATCTCACTCGAGCATAAAAAATACATATACACCGGAGGAACAACCGGCTCTGAACCAACTACCGCAGACACACAATCGGTTATTAATAAAATTTCGATTGCCAGGGCAGAGCTGGATCAGCTGGGTGTGCTGGACAGCATCCTGTACCGGGATACCGACAAGACGCTGAATATGCTTTTTGCCGATCTGACGGACCGGCTTCAGGTATGGTCTGCAGATATTACCTGGCCCGCAGGTTCAGTCCCGTCAGAAGAAGAACTTGATGCACAGCTGTCTGACATAGATGCAGCCATGACCAGAATAACCTCATCCTTAGAAAACTACTCCAAGGTGAACATTACTGCAGCCAAGAATGAGGCTCTGCGTAAAGAGCGTTTCGGCTTTGTCATGCTGTTCCTGGTGGAGGCGGCAACTCTTATTCTGGCAGGACTGACAATCCGGCATATCGTTAGCACACTGCGCAAAGTCAATACCAAGCTGTCCAATGTAACCAATGGGGATCTGACTGCAGTACCTTCGAACAGCTATCCAAAGGATGACCTGGGCCTGCTGTCCCGGTCGGTAGACACTACAATCCGTAATTTGAGACAGCTGATCTCCAATATTGCTGTCAGCTCATCCACTACAGAGCAGGCAATGCAGGCTGTTCTGCTCGGATCACAGACCGCATCTGCCAAAACAGAGAACGTAGTAGACAACATGGAAAACATGGCCTTACATATGAACAATCAGCTATCCAGCATTACCGAAACGAACCGCGCAGTTGAAGAAATGGCGCTTGGAGTTAACCGCATTGCCGGTACCGCTTCCCAGATTGCAGATTATTCCTCTGATATGCAGTCTTCGGCTGCTCATGGCCTGGATTCGATCACATCATTGACGGCTCAAATGGACAATATTTCAAGCGTTATTTCAGCATTAGAGAACGTGATTGCTTCACTTAACAGTAAAACCGTACATATGAATGAGATTGTCGCGAACATCACGGGATTTGCGCAGAACTCGAACCTGCTGTCCCTGAATGCCTCAATCGAGGCGGCCCGGGCAGGCGAGCACGGCCGCGGATTTCTGGTAGTTGCCGCAGAAATGAGACGTCTATCCGACCACTCCAGACAGGCAGCAGAAGAGATAAGTACGATTCTGGAGAACACAGTCACTGATATAACACAGGCCTCCGAATTGATGCACAGGAGCATTGAAGAGATCAAGGAGGGGACATCCGGAGCAGGGGAAGTAAATGCCGTTTTTCAGGAAATTATCGGTTCGATTGCCTCTATTACCAGCCAGCTGCATGAAGCCTCAGCTTTTACTGAGCAGTTATCCGCTTCTTCCGAAGAGGTGGCCGCGACAATGGGTGAGCTGACCGGCGCTGCTGAATCCGTTTCGCAGATGACAGGAAAGGTAAATGCCGAGGCGGCGGGACAAAAGGAGGTTTTATCCGGCGTAGTCCATTCTTCTGATGATCTGAAGCAGGTGGTAACGGAGCTCCGGGAGTCAGTGAACTCGTTTAAATTATAAGAAATTCTTTTCAATTGAAAATGCCAGGGAGACAAACTGCCCGACGGCTTAAAGTATAAAGGACGTTTAACTCTCCTTTCATACGGGTATTAAGAGACAAATACTCCTGAGGAGAAGGGCGGTAATTGTTATGCTATGGGGTTTAATCGGTCTAGTGGTACTATTATGGCTGTTCGGCTTTATCTTTAATGTCGTCGGCAATCTTATTCATCTGCTGCTCGTTGTCGCCGTGGTTCTCTTTCTGGTCAACCTGTTCCGCGGTCGTTCCCGAAGTTAGCTGCACTCATTCATGAGTGCTTTGATCAAGAACCGCAGCCTCGTGTTCATGAGAGGCTGCGGTTCTTTTCGCTTAAAAGAAATCAGACAATTCGTACATAACCGGAATCTCGATGATATTCTGCTTCTGCTAAAAGAGCAGCGAAGCCGCACGGAAGAAAAAATAAGGGAATTTGAACAGATCCAAAGGAAAATAGACCAGCGGATTCATCAGATTGAAGATGCGGCCAAAACGGAGGAGCTTTATACAGTACGGCTCACAGAGCTGCCTGAACGGACGATGATCATACTGAAGCAGAGCATCCGCCGCAGCGATAATCTGGAAATGTGGATCCGGCATCTGGAGAACAGCAGTCCGCTCAAATCCAGTGTTTTCCTCGGGCAAGTAGGAAAAGCGGGCTGGGGCTGTAGACGGCATTGAAGGAAAGCTCTGCAATCTGTTGCAGGGCTTTTTTTGTATACACACGATAATAATGAAAATAAATATATCAAAAAAGTAAAATAGTCGATTTTAAGCTTAATATGCATTTTTTTGCTAAGAATGCGCTCCCATTATTTGATACACTTGTGCATATTTAGTGGCGGGATCGAGTTTTGCAGCAGATTTGGAGTCCAATAGGAGAACCCGCTTATATAAACGCCGTATTGAAGGGAGTGATGATTCTAACAACATTCAAGACTTATGATTGGAGGATTGTAGCTGTACAGGTATACCGGGTTCATGTTTAGATTTCCCCTGGTTTCTAAAAATTGATTTTAGACAAATAGGAGGAGTTAAGTACATGGGTAAAAGAGTTTCCGTCAGGAAATCGGTGCTTGCATTCGTTATGTCATTTCTCATGATCCTTTCGTTAGCCGTTCCTCCAGCTCCGGGGTATGCCGCAACAGCAACGGACAGTCCGCTTGCCCGGCAGGCAGAATATCTCGACCGGGGTCTGGTAGCGGTTCTGACCAGCAGCGGTGTGTATTTGAGCTGGAGATACTTAAATACGGATTCAGATGAAATCGCTTTCAATGTATATAAAAACGGCTATAAAGTAAATAGCTCACCTATCAGCAATTCTACGAATTATTTGGACACAACAGGAGCAGACAGCTCCCAGTATCAGATTTCTACTGTTATTGACGGTAAGGAAGTAATTCAGCCGGAGACGGTGTCAGTATGGCATAACAATTACCTGCCGATCCCGCTGGATAAGCCCGCTGACGGCCGGACAAAGGATGGCGGAACCTATTCTTACTATGCAGGGGATGCTTCAGTAGGGGACCTCGATGGCGACGGAGAATATGAAATCGTTTTCTTGTGGAGCCCGAGTAATTCAAAGGATAATTCCCAGGCCGGTTATACCGGCAATGTCTATATTGATGCTGTTAAGCTTGACGGCACGAAGCTGTGGCGGATTGACCTTGGCGTGAACATCCGGGCCGGAGCCCACTATACGCAGCTGATGGTCTATGACCTGGACGGCAACGGCAAAGCTGAAGTTGTGGTCAAGACAGCAGACGGTACCAAGGACGGTCAAGGCACCGTAATCGGTGACGGTACGAAGGATTACCGCAACGACGGCGGATATATTCTGACAGGTCCGGAATATCTGACCTTGTTCAACGGGGAGACCGGAGCGGCTGTATCCACGGTGGATTATATCCCGCCAAGAGGCGATGTTGCCGCATGGGGTGACGGATACGGTAACCGTGTGGACCGTTTCCTCGGAGGCATTGCCTATCTCGACGGAGTGAAACCTAGTGTGGTGATGGCCCGCGGTTACTATACACGTACTGTGCTGACCGCTTACGATTTCACCGGCGGCCAGCTGGTACAGCGCTGGACATTTGATACTAACCAAGCCGGCAAAGAGTACGAAGGACAGGGTAACCATAATCTCAGCGTTCTTGATGCCGATGGTGACGGCAAGGATGAAATCATGTATGGTTCACTGGCAATCGATGATAACGGTACCTTAATATACAGTACCGGACTCGGTCACGGCGATGCGATTCATGCCGGCAAGCTTGATCCGAACCGGGACGGTTATCAGGTTGTAAGCGTACATGAGCATACAAATGCCGAGTATGGACTGGAGATGCGTGACGCCGCTACAGGCGAAATTCTCTGGGGCCAATACACAGGTAAAGATACCGGACGCGGAATGTCCGCGGATATTGATCCGAATTTTCCGGGATATGAATCCTGGGCATCCACGATTACCGACGGTCAAATGGACCCTCTCTCGAAGGGCTATGCTGCCAATGGAGACGTCATTTATGAACAGAACGAAGTGCCAAAGAGTGCTAACTTTGCAATCTGGTGGGACGGGGACCTGCAGCGCGAGCTGTTCGACCATGAATGGAATAATACGACAGCAAAAGGTATTCCGCTTGTTTACAAATGGGATTACGAAAACAAGCAGCTGAAGGAAATCTTCCGGGCTACTGGCGCTTTAACTAATAACCATACGAAGGGAAATCCTGCCCTTCAGGCGGACATTCTGGGTGACTGGCGCGAGGAGCTGCTGCTGCGCAGTGAGGATAGTAGTGAATACAGACTCTACACGACTACTATTCCTACAGCCTACAAAATCCCAACGCTGATGCAGGATCCTGTATACCGCTTAGGTATTGCTTGGCAGAATGTAAGCTACAATCAGCCGCCTCACACAGGCTTCTATCTCGGAACGGAGGCCACCTCATTCCCGAAAGCGAACCTGGCGCTGACCGGCTCACAGCAGCTGCCGGAGCAGGTGTACCATTTTGCATTCGGTACGGAGCCTGCTGCGGGAACAACTGCTGTTCAGGACACTCCTTATTCGCAGGAGTCAGGCTACGGTTTTGAAAATGCAAGCGGAATTACGGTAGGCGCAAACCATGTGGCTCTGCCGGATAATACAAAGTTCGCAGTCGATCTCCCGAATGCCAACTATCAGGTTACGATAAAAGTAGGGGAGGATGCCCGCAACTCAAACGTAGGCGTCAAATCCGAATTTGTACAAAAGCTTGCTGTAACCAGCGTTAATGCCGGAGAATCCCGTGAATATTCCTATGATGTCGCACTGGTTGACGGTCAACTGGAGTTTATTTTCACCGGAACAGCCATTGACGTTCAGGAAATTACGATTTCGAAATACCCGGAGAAGACAGCAGGCGACCACACGACGATCTACATGGCCGGTGACTCCACTATGCAATCTTACAGTACACAGCAGGCACCGCAGGAAGGCTGGGGCCAGCAGTTCGGCCGTTACTTCGCTAATGGCGTCGTAGTCCAGAATGATGCGATCGGCGGCAGAAGCAGCAAATCGTTTATGGTGGACGGCCGCCTGGATTCTATCCTGCAGCGGATTAAACCGGGCGACTATTTCTTTATTTCCTTCGGCCATAACGATGCCAGTGTTGGTATTCCGGAGCGGTATGCGTCGCCGGCGGATTACAAAACCTATCTGGCCCGTTACATCAATGGGGCCAGACAGCGCGGAGCCGAGCCTGTCCTGCTTACTCCGGTAGGCCGCAGAGATTTTAACACCATCACACAAGAATTTAACGTAAGCTTCCCGGAATATGTGCAGGCTGCCAAAGAAGTAGCGGAAGAGCTGAATGTCAAGCTGATTGACCTCAGCCAGTTAAGTATTGCTTATTACGATAAAATCGGCCTCACTGCTTCGGAAAAGGTCTTCCTGTATGCCAACCCGGGCGAATATCCGAAGTACCCTAACGGGGTGAACGATAACACCCATTTCAGCAGCTACGGCGCACAGGTCATTGCCGCATTGGTTGCAGGAGCGGTAAAAGAAATGGAAATAGGTATCTCTTCTTATGTGATTGACCCGGACATTACCGAACCGGAACCGGAACCGGAAATCCAGGTGTATGAGGAGAACTTTGATGGCGACCCTGCGGCCGTCCAGTATGCGATGGCCAATTCTACGGGAATCGCCGGTACAATGACGGGAACCGTTGTCGACCAGAACGGGAACAAAGTGCTGTCCGTTAACGGATCAGGCTCGGGTAACCGTGCCAAGACCTTCCGGCTGTTCGATGCCGTGAACGGCGATATTGTCAACGTGAACTTTGACTGGCATTCCGGCAATGTCAGCGCTTCTCCATCAGAGGGACATCTGTCCATCCTGGACGCGAATGAGAATATTATTCTCACACTGCTGACTAAGACCGGTACTGCAAGTCCGGGGAACAAAATCCATTACTTCGTTGGCCCTTATACACCGGATTATGGAACAGGCACTACAGCAGTACCGGATGGCGGCATTGCCACCAATCTGCTTAAGAACCAGTGGGTCAATGTGGACGTCAACATTAATTTTGCTGAAAAGACCATGGACCTGACTTTGACGAGCAAGGCGGACCCGAGCCTCACGCAGACCATTGAGGACATTCCGATGAATCCAGGCGCTTATACCAATAATGTAAGGGCCCTGCGTTTCCTTGGAACAAGAAAAGGCGGAGGCGGCACACTCAGCTGGACCACCCAGATTGATAACGTGAAGATTGAAGGCAAGAAGCTACCGCCGGTTGCCGGCGATCAGCAGGCGTTAATTGCCCTGCATAATGAAGTAAAAGCACTGGATCTGTCAGCTTACACCGAAGCTTCCAAAGCTGTGCTGAACAAAGCATTGACGGCTGTTGAAGCAATCCTCGGTACGGAGGCGACACAGGCTCAGGTCGATCATGTGTTTAACATGCTGACGGTTGCCAAGGATTCATTATCTGCGGAACCGGCAGGTGTGATCAGCAGCTACTCCTTTGATTTCGGCTCCGGCGCTGCCGCAGAAGGATTCATTGGTGTAAATGCCAAGCGGGCTTATATCGAAGGCAATGGCTACGGCTTTGCCGATACCGCCCTTGTTCAGGACGAAAACCGTCAGACCGGTGATCCCCTGAAGGAAGACTTCACCCGCGTGAACGGCACCTCCTTCCTGGTGGAAATGGAGCCTGCCAATTACAGAGTAACTTTGACCACCGGTGATGCACAGGAATCGACCAGTACCGGCGTGGTTGTAGAGCAAATGCCGAAGCTTCCGATTACGAACGTAGCCAAAGGCGAATTCAAAGAGGTCTCCTATGATATCGCCCTGATTGATGGTGTATTTAACTTTGAGTTCTCCGGCAGCACACCAAAGATTAATGCATTGACTATCGAACGCCTGCCTGACAACGGCGCTGGCACACAGCCGGTCATTTATCTGGCGAGCGATTCCACAGTGGCCAATTATGCAGAAAGCTATCGTCCGCAGGCCGGATGGGGCGAACAGCTGGGCAGCTACTTTGATCTGGATAAGATCAGCATTGACAACCGTGCGGTCAGCGGGCTCAGCAGCAAAACCTTCCTGGTAGGCGGCTATCTGAACAATATCCTGCTGAACATTCACGAAGGCGATTACCTGTTCATGCAGTGGTCCCACAACGATTCCACACCTTCGCGGCCGGAACGTTATCTGACACCGGAGCAATTCAAGGTGTACCTGAAGGATTACATTAACGGTACAGTACAAAGAGGCGCAATTCCGGTTCTGGTTACACCGGTTAACCGCCGAGACTTTAGCGGAGCAGTCCTCAATAAGAGCTTCCCGGAATATGTGCAGGCCATGAAGGAAACCGCACAGGAAACCGGAACGCTGCTGATTGATCTGAACCAGGCAAGCTGGGAGTATTTCCAGGAGCTTGGTCCGGAAGGCACCAAATCGATCTTTATGTGGGTAGGGACAACCGAAGACAACACCCATCTGCAGATGAACGGTGCGATCAAGGTATCCGGCATGGTGGCTAAGCTGGTACAGGAGCTGAACATCCCTCTGTCTGAACTCGTCACACTGGAAGAGGAGCCGTCAGACCAGAAAGCGCCGCACACAACAGCGGCGGTGGAAGGCGATCTGTTTAACGGCTGGTATACTTCGGCTGTAAAAGTTACTTTGACAGCAACAGATGAAGATTCGGAAGTGGAAGTGACCTACTTCAAGGTTGATGACGGCGAAGCAGTCAGCGGAACGCAGCTGACCCTTAGTGAAGAGGGCAACCATACCGTTACTTTCTGGAGCGTTGACGTTGACGGCAACAAAGAGGCGGAACAGACCCTTTCCGTGCCGGTCGATCTTGCGCCTCCGGTCATTGAAATTCAGGGACAGTCCGAATACACCATTGACCAGCAGGTTGTGATTGGCTATTCCGCTGCCGATACCGTTTCCGGTGTCGAACAGCCGGCCGGAGAGGTATTAAACACTCCGGCCTATACGCTGGAGCCGGGATTGAATACAGTAACTGCACTTGTCTATGACCGCGCAGGCCAAACAACCGCTTTGGACTACAGCTTTGGCGTTACTGCTACTTTTACAAGTCTGTCAGAGCTTACCCGCACCTTTGCAGCCGGATCGGAGGACCCTGGTGCAGCAACGGTTTCCGGTCAGCTTACGGATAAGCTGCAGCAGGCTGAACAGGCAGCTGCAGCACATAATGGTGCAAAGGCCCGCCAGCTCCTGAACACTTACAGCAATGATGTTAATGCGGCCAGAAACACTGTCTTTACGGCTGAACAGGCAGATGCGCTGATTAAGTGGTCAGCATGGCTGAGCCAGGCGACCCCGCTGGCGAGCAGTGCACCAGGCACCCCGGTGTTGTCCGATAATAACGGTCATGACACTGGCCTGAGAGACGGAGACTATACAATTACGATGAATCTCTGGTGGGGAAATAACGGCACTAAGTTCAGATTGTACGAGGACGGCAAGCTGGTCAAAGAAGTCTCACTGCCTGACCAATCCCCGTCTGCTCAATCCGTGAAGATTGACATTATCGGCAAGCAGAACGGAGCTTACGTTTATACCGGTGAACTGATCAACTCGCTGGGTACAACGAAGAGTGCGCCACTGACTGTGACTGTTACCGATGCAGCTCCGGGTCAAGCGGTATTGTCTAACGACAACTGGGATGGAGATGGCAGCTTTAACGTCACGATGAACCTGTGGTGGGGCACCAACGCTACCGAATATAAGCTTTACGAAAATGGAAAGCTGGTTGACACGCAATCGCTTCAGGCCCGTACACCTGGTGCCCAGTCGGCAGTAACAGCAATATCCGGCAAAGCGGCGGGCACTTATGAATACGAAGCGGTGCTGAGCAACGCCGCAGGTGAGACCCGGACCGTAAAGATGACTGTAAAGGTACGGAAATAAGTAAGGGAGACAGCTTGACGTTACTGAACTGAATTTACGCTCCACAGCCCGAGGATACGGTCTAACCGTTTCATCGGGCTTTTTTAAAATATCAGAAAGTATAAACTTGCAGATCTATACAGGTCTGATATTTCCCGCAGAAACGGTTGCCGACTTTTTAAGGACGGCGTAGCCGTTTCTACTTGCAGCTGCAGGTGTTCAAACAGATTACTGGCCGTATATGTTCAGTCTAGATTGAATGCTTTTTAACACTTCGGCGGGCATTTCCCTAATCTTGATATCTTCTCCCAGGAAAAGCAGCCAGTTCGTAATCCCGCTCACTTCATCAGGATTATCAGCATGGATAAAAGTCTCATAGATCGCTGTTGTCTGATAGGGATTGGTATAGGAGAGCGAAGCTTTTACAGGATGGTATTTTCTGAATTGGGCAATTGCATCCGGACCCAGTTCAAGGACGACATTGACTGCTTCTTTCTGCTTATTTAGTTTCTCTAATATCTTTTTTCGGCTTAGGCTGTTTTTTACCGGATAGGGCATGACATCTATAAGCTGGTCGACCGGATAAATCCGCAGCTTCTCTTCCTGCAGATCAAAGCCTTCAATTAACCAGACACTTTTTTCGCGGTAGAGGTGCAACAAATAAACGGGATAAGTTTCTCCATTGATAGAAATGAATAAGTAGCAGTCCGTAAGCAGAAGCTGAATCAGCTTTTCCAACATAGGGTGGGGGAGGTCAGCCAGATCAAGCAAATCCGGATTATTTGGATTGGTTCCTTCAAACAGCAGAAGCTGATTCAAAAGAAACAGGTCATCCTGCTGGTTCTCGGAGATAAGCCCGAGTAATTTTTCGGATAAAGACTGGCGGCTCTTAAGGTAAGGAAGCTGCTGATTCCGGGTGGCCATGAAAGCTATAAATAGGGCTTTGACTTCACTATCAGTAAAGCGGACAACCGGAAGGACCGAGTTACGCATAACAAAATAGCCCCCGTCCCTTCCGACCTCAGCCACAAGCGGCATCCCAAGCGCCTCAATTTCCCGTATATCTCTGATTGCAGTAGACCGGGAGATCTGGAACTCTCGCATAATTTCTGAAATGGTAAAGTGGGCGCGGTTGTTAATATAACGCATGATGATATTGATCCGTTCAACTTTTTTCATCGGGCTCCTAAACAGTATCATTTTTTGACATGATTTAAGGTTATCATAACCATATCAAGTGAAGAAGACAAATCCATTCACAAATCCACAGAAGAGGAGTTTTTCACAATGGCACAATTTACACTGGAACAAAAAGAAGGCTTCACCGTTATTGGTCTGGGCACTGAGCTTAAGAGCCACTATACAGACTATGCTGGCATCAATCAAGAAAAAGCGGACTTTTGGCAGCAGGTCAGCCAGGATGGAAGACTTGATTATTTAAAAGAAATCGCCGCAAATGACTACATTTTTGCCGTCAACGAAGCGGTGAATAACAAAATGATGCACTATGCCGGTGTTATTTCGGATCAGTCAGCCCCGGAAGAAGCCAGAGTAATCGAGTTCCCCGCAGGGGATTATGTAGTCGTTAAAGGGGAAGCGGAGACGGCAGAGGAACTGAATCATACGCTTACCGGTATTGCGTTTGGTCAAGCCCTGCCCGAGGCAGCAGATTACGCTTATGTCGGCGGACCTAACACGACTGTAGAGATGGGGCGGAGAAACGGCCTGCTGTATGGTGAAATGTGGATTCCCGTTGTGAAAAAATAATACAGTCAACGCCCTTTCCGGGCACCACACGAAACAGCCTAATGGAACGGCACAGCCGGTCATTGGGCTGTTTTTATTCTGTCGCGAATAAGCATGAAACCATATGGAACGGCCAGCGTTTTAGTTAGAGAAAGGCAAATACAAGATGGTTATGGAATGGAGATGAACATGGGAGAAATACGGAGCAATTCAGGAGCACCAGGCAAAAGAGGCGGCGGGTCAATGATGGCGATGGTTTATGATACTTATGGATCACCAGAGGTCCTCCGGATTGAACAGGTAGAGATCCCTGAACCTAAAGACCATGAAGTGTTGATCGAGGTGCATGCAGCTTCAGTCAACTCCTGGGACTGGGATCTCCTGCGCGGTAAACCTTATGTAAACAGAATTGGCGCGTTCCGATCACCCCGTTACCGGATTCTTGGGGCGGACATTGCCGGGACAGTCATTGCAGCCGGAGCAGCCGTCACACGCTTTAAGCCTGGAGACGAGGTGTTCGGTGATCTGTCCGGCTGCGGCTGGGGAGGTTTTGCCGAATATGTCTGCGCGGCCGAGACTGCTCTGACACTCAAACCTGCAACACTCAGCTTTGTTGAGGCCCCCAGGCTGCTGTTCTGGCCTTGCAGGGTCTGCGTGACAAGGGGCATTTGCAGCAGGGGCAGCAGGTTCTGATTAATGGCGCAGGGGGAGGAGTCGGGACATTCGCTATCCAATATGCCAAGCTGCACGGGGCAGAAGTGACTGGAGTCGATAACGCCGGAAAACTGGAGATGCTGCAGGCTATCGGGGCAGATTATGTGCTTGATTATACACAAGAGAATTTCACCAAAAACGGGAAGAAGTACGATCTGATCCTTGACGTTGTCGGGAATCGCTCCATAATCGCCTTGAAGCGTGCGCTCAAGTATAACGGCACCTATGTGATGATCGGCGGACCGACCCCGCACATCCTCCTGAATCTGCTATGTTCACCGTTTATTTCTCTGTTTGAAAAGAAAAAAGTAACCATTCTGATCCATAAGCCGAACCATAACGACCAGTTGCTCTGGAAGGAGTATGCTGAAGCTGGCAAGATACTTCCGGTAATAGACCGGGAGTACCCATTAAGCGAAGCTGCCCAGGCGGTCCGTGATATTGGAGAAGGTTCCGTGAAGGGCAAAACCGTCGTCAATATGATGTCAAAAGAAAATTAAGTTCTAGACTGAGAAAACAAAGCATTAGACTGGCACTACATCGTTAAGCTAACGGGCTGATTAGCTGAACAAGATAAATGGAGCATTAAACGTTTCAAACCATAAATCGGCAAACCCTTTTAATTATCAAATGATGAAGAGGTTACAATATGAATAATGAATTATTGAATGATTTAGTGTTGTCCGTAAAAAGCCAGAATCTTCATGTGCTGAATGTAATTGTTAGACAAGATGGTAATATAATTGCAAAACATGATTTTGAAGAAGAAAAGCCTACTCTCTTGTATTCAGTAAGTAAGACGTTTACATCAATGGCAGTCGGTATTGCTATTAATGAAGGCTACTTTAAAATTAGTGACCTCGTTATAGATTTTTTTCCGGATATTCAACATGTCCCAATTAATGAATATCTAAATGAGATGACTATTCATGATTTGCTCTGTATGGGAACTGGACATGCAGAATGCCCAGTTATGAAGGCAGATTGGAATAACGGTAAAGAATGGGATATTTCTCAATTGTTTTTTCAAGAACCGGTTATATTCAAACCAGGTACCCACTTTACCTATAACAATGCTTCAACATATATGCTTTCAAAAATCATAAGCAGTACAACGGGGAGCAACCTAAATGAATATTTGGATGAAAAAATATTCAGACATTTAGATATACCGAAACCTAAATGGGATACATGTCCAATAGGAATTCCTCAAGGATTTTCAGGGCTATATTTAACAGCAGAGCAATTATCGAGATTTGGTCAATTGATTCTTGATAAAGGAATGTGGAAGGGTAAGCAACTTATTCCTTCAAGTTATATCGAACAAGCAACATCTGTCCAAATAAAAACCAATGATTTCACCCCGTATTTTGCTACGGCAGACCATCATCAAGGTTACGGTTATCAAATATGGATGAACTCATATTCTAATTCATATCGTATGGATGGTTTATATGGTCAATATGTTGTAATGCTGCCAGAGAAGAATGCAGTTATAACATATATTTCAGATGAACCACAAAATATGACAGGGGTACTTGAACTTACATGGGATACCTTAATAGAGAAACTATAATATTATTGAGAACTGGGTTTAGCCATGATACTGATTCAAGCAAAACGGCTTTGGTGCTTATTGAGCTAACGGGAAACAACAGTTTCAACAACAACGGCGGCAGTCTAATCCTTTATTTTCAATAAACACATGAAGCTCTAAGCTTCTATAAGGAAAATAAAAGAACCTGACCAAAAGGCCAGGTTCTTTCTTATTGCATATGTAAAGGACCGGTGATATAATCAGCCTACCTCTATTTATAATCGTACAATAAGTCATAAAAATCTCATCTTATATTTTAAATTTACCACGCTGGAATGCTCTTGTCAAATGTTTTTTTCTCAAATCAAATGTTAGGGGAGATATGGAATGACTTCTTTGGTTCTCGGCTTTGCGGAAATGGATGATGCACAGCTTAGTCTCGTTGGTGGAAAAGCATTGAATCTGGCCAGATTATCCAGGGTTGAAGGGATACTGGTGCCCGATGGCTTCTGTGTGACTACAAACGTTTACCGCCAAGTTGTAGCAAGCAGCGGGACGTACCAGGATTTGCTCGAGCAGTTGAAGATACTGTCAGCCGAAGACCGGAAACAGATCGCTGAGATCAGCGGAGAAATCCGCCGGCACATTCAAGCCGTGAAAATGCCTGAGGACATTGCCTCAGCTGTCACTCAATATATCTCCGTGCTGGGGGAGCAGCATGCCTATGCCGTCCGCTCCAGTGCAACCGCTGAAGATCTGCCGTATGCCTCCTTTGCCGGACAGCAGGACACTTATCTGAATATTAGCGGGACGAAATCCATTCTGGAGCACATCAGCAAATGCTGGGCTTCGCTCTTTACAGACCGTGCGGTAATCTACCGGATACAAAATGGCTTTGACCATACTCAGGTGCTTCTGTCCGTTATCGTCCAGCGGATGGTTACTCCGCTGGCTTCTGGAATTATGTTCACTGCTGATCCGGTTACCGGCAGCCGGAAGGTGGTATCCATTGATGCCGGCTTTGGCCTGGGCGAAGCGCTGGTCTCGGGCCTGGTATCTCCCGACAGCTATAAAGTCCAGGACGGGGTAATCATCAGTAAACAAATAGCCGCTAAACAGCTGGCTATGTATGGCCGCCAGGAAGGCGGAATCCGGACGCATGGGCTCGACCCGGAACAGCAGACCACCCCAGCACTCAGTGAACTGCAGATTATAGAACTTGCCTCGCTTGGAAGACAGATCGAAGCGTATTTCGGCTGCCCGCAGGACATTGAATGGTGTCTGGCTGACAACGTCTTTTATATTGTCCAGAGCCGGCCAATCACTACGTTATTTCCGGCCCCTGAAGCGGGAGACCAGGTGAACCGTGTCTATTTATCCGTCGGCCATCAGCAGATGATGACGGATGCCATGAAGCCCCTCGGCTTGTCCTTTTACCTGCTGACGACACCTGCACCTATGCGTACCGCCGGCGGAAGACTGTTTGTCGATGTGACGCCCCTTCTGGCATCACCGGACACCGGAGCAGCAGTCATCAGCGCTCTCGGAAAATCTGATCCGCTGATTAAAAACGCCCTTATGTCCCTTGTAGAGCGCGGAGATTTCATCCAGCCTACACAAGAGAACCCGAAAGTTCCCTATTCACTGAAAAATAATGAAAATACCGATCCCGGAGTGTTCAACGCACGGATCGAATTCGATCCGGCAATTGTACCTGCTTTAATCAAGCGTAATCAGGCATCCGTTGAAGAACTAAAGCTGCGTATCCGGACGCAATCCGGACCAGCTCTGTTTGATTTTATTATCGAGGATATGCAGGAATTGAAGAGGCTGCTCTTCGATCCGCAGAGCTCGGCTGTCATTATGACAGCTATGGATGCTTCCTCCTGGATCAATGACCGGATGAACGAATGGTTAGGTGATAAAAATGCTGCCGATGTGCTTTCACAATCGGTAGCGGACAACATTACTTCTGAGATGGGTCTGGCGCTGCTTGATGTTGCAGATGTTATCCGGCCTTATCCTGAAGTTATCCGGTATTTGCAGCAGGTCTCACAGGATGACTTTTTGGATGAGTTAACGAATATGGAAGGGGGACAGGAAGCCGGCGATGCTATCCGTTCCTATCTGGAGCAGTACGGAATGCGCTGCAGCGGAGAAATTGATCTGACCAGAACCCGTTGGAGCGAAAATCCGCAAATCCTAGTCCCGATGCTTCTGAATAATATCAAGCATTTCAACCGGGGCGCCAGCAGGCAGAAATTCGAGCAGGGCCGGCAGGAAGCCCTAAATAAGGAGCGGGAGCTCCTGGGCCGCCTGGAGCAGCTTCCTGATGGCGTGCAGAAAGCGGCTGAAACGAAACGGGTCATCCGCCTGCTCCGCGGCTACATCGGTTACCGGGAGTATCCGAAATACGGTATGATCAGCCGCTACTATATTTATAAGCAGGCCCTGCTTAGGGAAGCCGGTCTGCTCGTTGATGCAGGCATTATTGAGCATCCCGAAGACATCTACTACCTTACCTTTGAAGAGCTCCGCGAAGGCGTCTGCACACGCCGGCTGGATTACGGGATCATTGAGAAACGAAGGGAAGACTACAGACGGTATGAAAAGCTTACTCCGCCGCGGGTCATTACCTCCGACGGCGAGCGGATTAACGGTGACTATGGGCGCGTTGATCTTCCGGCCGATTCCCTTGTCGGCCTCCCGGTTTCGTCCGGAGTCATTGAAGGCCGGGCACGTGTCATCATCAATATGGAGCAGGCGGATCTCGAGGAGGGGGATATTCTGGTCACACTGTTCACGGACCCCAGCTGGACACCCTTATTTGTATCCATTAAGGGCCTTGTTACCGAAGTCGGCGGACTGATGACCCATGGAGCTGTTATTGCCCGGGAATACGGCTTGCCTGCCGTTGTCGGTGTAGATCAGGCTACCAAGCGGATTAAAGATGGGCAGATGATCCGTGTACATGGAACAGAGGGATATATTGAATTATTGTAGTTTTTTCTTTTTGTGGATCTCCTCTGTGCCGCACTCAAGGGCTGTCTCATAATAGTGGCACTTATGCTCAATGACTTCCATGGTTTTCTTCAATTCTTCCATCTGTGCTTCTACGGATGCTTTGCGTTCCAGGAACATATCGTATCTTATCTGCAGTGTAGCATCACCTTCTGAGCACCACTCTATGAAATGTTTGATTTCTTTGATCGGCATTCCGGATGCCTTCAGGCATTCAATGACCTTTAGCCCGTCAAGATCGGAATCATTAAAAATCCGTTTGCCGCCGGCAGTGCGCTCTAAATGGGGCATAAGACCTTCTTTATCATAATACCGCAAGGTATGCGGGGTCAGATTAAAATGCTTCGCTGCTTCGTTAATGGTATAGGTCTTCATGATCTGTCTCCTATGTTCAAATTACTTCTTGACTTAGAGTTAACTTTAAGTAATAACATTGATTTTGTAAAGGCCGGACATGCCGGAAGCTTTTTACAAACGGTTATAGCCAAGGCTCACAACCAAACATTTCAGGAGGTACACACTTATGATTCAAGCTAATGCACGCGCCACATTTAATCCGGAGGGCCCGTTCAAGCTGACTACGATCGAGCGCCGGGAGCTTCAGCCTCATGATGTGCTAATTGAAATCAAATATGCCGGTATCTGCCACTCTGACATCCACACCGCCCGCGGGGAATGGGGACCGGTGAAATATCCGCTCGTACCAGGGCATGAAATTGCCGGGATTGTCAGCCAGGTTGGAGCAGAGGTAACCAAATATGCAGTTGGCGACCGTGTAGGGGTAGGCTGTATGGTTGACTCCTGCGGAGAATGCAGCAGCTGCCATAAAGGGGAAGAGCAATATTGCCTGCACGGAAATACTGGCACTTATGGTGCTACTGACCGTTATGGGCACTATACCCAAGGCGGATACTCCACACATATCGTCGTTACCGAAAACTTCGTAGTCCGCATTCCGGACAGCATTCCGCTGGATGCTGCAGCACCGCTGCTGTGTGCCGGAATCACCACCTACTCTCCGCTTCGCCACTGGGAAGCCGGCCCAGACAAAAAAGTAGCCGTAGTAGGACTTGGCGGGCTTGGCCATATGGCAGTGAAGATCGCCCACGCTATGGGTGCTGAGGTTACTGTACTGTCTCAATCCCTGAAGAAAAAAGAGGACGGCCTGCAGCTGGGAGCGGATCACTATTACGCAACAAGCGATCAGGAGACCTTCAAGCAGCTGGCCGGATCGTTCGACCTGATAATTAATACCGTAAGTGCACAGATCAATATTGATGCCTTCCTTTCACTGCTTGCGCTGGACGGAACACTTGTCAATGTCGGTGCGCCTGCAGATCCGCTGGCTGTTAACGCATTCTCATTGATCGGCCACCGCCGCTCGTTCGCCGGATCTATGATCGGCGGCATCCGAGAAACACAGGAAATGCTTGATTTCTGTGCAGAACACAACATTGCATCCGAGATTGAGGTTATCTCCGCCAGCCAGATTGATGAAGCCTGGGAGCGTGTGCTTGCTTCTGATGTCCGCTACCGGTTCGTAATTGATATCAGCACAATGAACCAGGAATAAAGAGTCAGTTTATCTCAAGACACCTTCAAGTGAAAGAGGCTTTGCCACAGAGCAAACACCTTCTCTCTTGAAGGTGTTTTTTTATATTGACCGATTCGGTTTACAGGAATATACTGGTGGCATAAACCGATTCGGTTTACGCGAAAGGATGGAGGTGATGATTTGGAAAAGTTTACGGGCCTGCCGGAGGAGAAGCAGAGCAAGATTATTAATGGGGCCTTGGCATCCTTCAGCCTGAACGGCTACAAGAAAACATCGGTCAGTGACATTGCTGTTTCGGCCGGCATTTCCAAAGCGATGGTATTTCATTATTTCGGCACCAAAAAGGAATTGTATGTTTATCTGATCGGTTACTGCATCAATCTGATTATGAGCCAAATCCAGGAGAGATTCGACCGCAGCATCACTGACTTTTTTGACCGGATCACCATGACTGCTGGCATCAAAATATCAGCGATGGAGAAGCATCCGGCAAGCCTGTCTTTTTTGAGCAGCATATATTTTGAACAGGACCCTGAGGTGAAGCAGGAAATCAAAGCTGTTCTGGCAGCAGGAGAAAGCTTCAGAAGCAGTTTGGCCTACGACGGAATAGACCTTCATAAGTTCAAGGAGGGCGTTGATCCGCAGCTGGTCATGAAGCTGGTGCAGAGGTATACGGAAGGGCATATCAATGAGCTGCCGAATCATGCTGCGTTAGACGTGGAAGCAATTAACAATGAGTTTCAAGCGTGTATCCGTCTGCTCAGAAATAATCTGTATAAAGAGGAATATCTCTGATTAGCTACCTTTGGGAGGGTGCCACTATGAGTGTCATTGAAATGAATCATCTGACTAAACAGTACGGCAAGTCACGCGGCATTAAGAACATTAACCTGAGTGTAGAGGAAGGGGAAATTTTCGGATTCATCGGACCTAACGGTGCCGGAAAATCAACAGCCATCCGCACACTGCTTGGACTGATCTATCCGACAAGCGGAAGTGCCGCCATTTTTGGCCGGAACTGCACGGAGCATCCCGAAATCCGCAAGGAGCTTGGCTATCTGCCTTCAGAGGTATTTTATTATGACAACATGAAGGTAATCGACCTGCTCAAATATTCAGCCAGCTTCTACAAAAAGGACTGCACGAAACGGATCCGGGAGCTGGCGGAGATCATGGACCTCGACCTCAAGAAGAAAATCGACGATCTGTCCTTCGGCAACAAAAAGAAGGTCGGAATTGTGCAGGGACTGCTTCATGAACCGAAGCTGATCATCCTGGATGAGCCTACAAGCGGGCTTGACCCGCTGATGCAGCAGAAGTTCTTTGATCTGTTGAGGGAGGAGAACCGTAAAGGTGCTACCGTCTTCTTCTCCTCACACATCCTCAGCGAGGTCCAGAAGATGTGCAGCCGGGTAGCCTTCATCAAAGAAGGGGAAATCATCAAGCTGGAAAAAATGAGCACACTGCAGGAGAACAATTACAAACGGATCAATATCGAAGGGGTCTCAACCATCAGTAAGGAGGCTTTCGATATCAGCGGTGTGAGCAGGCTTGAGGTCAACGGAACTGCGGCATCCTTTATTTTCAAAGGAAACATTAACACCATCATGCAACGGCTATCCGAAACAGAGCTGCGTAATATCTCCATTGAAGAACCCGATCTGGAGGAAATCTTCATGCATTATTATGTGAAGGAGGATTAGCGGCATGAATATGTATCTGCATGAGCTAAAAGCCCTCCGCAAATCAGGCGGAGGCTGGGCCTGTGCCATGATCGCACTCGCCGCGCTGTTTCTGTCCCTTTATCCCAGCATGGTGAGCGACTCAGCCGATTTCACCAGTCTGCTGGAGGGCTATCCCGCCTCTGTAAGAGCCATGCTTGGCATTAATCTGGAGTATATAACCTCCATACTGGGCTTCTATTCAATGGTGTTCGCTTATATTGCATTATGCGGAGGTATTCAGGCTATGCACCTCGGAGCTTCTATCCTTTCGAAGGAAGCACGGGAGCGTACGGCAGATTTCCTCCTCGTCAAGCCTGTCTCACGGGCAAGGATTGTCAGCGCCAAGCTGCTCGCAGCCTTAACGGTGATCCTGGTCACCGATCTTGTATACTTCTTAGTGACAGCGATTATAGCAAGTGCCGTAGCCACTGCAAATTACAGTCTTTCTATGTTCTTCATGCTCAACCTGCCCCTGCTGTTTATTCAGCTTATTTTTCTGGCGGTGGGCCTGGTTGCTTCCGTATTTTTCAGCAGGCTAAAAAATGTGCTGCCTCTTACGCTAGGCGTCGTTTTCGGGCTATACATGACAGGTGCCCTGCTTGCTGCGGGATCGGAAGGGGAATTAGCACGTTATCTCTCACCGTTTCAGTATTTTGACAGCATCTATATTATTGAACATCACACCTTTGAACTGCAGTACCTGATTGCCGGCGCGCTTATTGTTGCAGCTGCGGTATCCGTATGCTACCGGGTGTATATCAAAAAAGATATCCATGCAGTGTAGTCAGGCGGATAATGGATTTAATGCCAAGGAGGCCAGTATATGAATATGTTCTGGAGAGAGCTTACGGCGGGCCGTAAAGCATTAATTATATGGAGTATATGTATGCTTTTGCTGGTCGTCAGCGGTATGGGCAAATACACCGCCTATTCCTCGGGAGGAGCAGGCAGTGACATCTTTAACCAGATGCCGTCTTCTGTAAAGGCACTGCTGGGAATCGGCACGCTGGATGTTACGGTTATGAGCGGATTTTATGCCATGCTGTTTCTGTATATAGAGCTGACTGCCGCTATACACGCCGTTCTGCTGGGCAGCAGCATCATCGCCAAGGAGGAGAAGGAGAAGACCGCCGAGTTTCTGATTGCCAAGCCGGTCTCACGGTCAGCCATTGTGACATCCAAGCTGCTTGCTGCCCTGGCTCAGATTGTGGTTCTTAATCTTGTAACTTTGATTTCTTCAATTCTAATGGTTTCTGCGTACAACGAGGGCAAGGACATTTCTGGTGAAATCATCCTGTTCCTGATCAGCATGTTCATCGTACAGCTGCTCTTTCTCACGCTTGGCGCTTTGCTTGCAGCCGGAATAAGCAATCCGAAATCTTCGGGTGCAGCTGCTGCGGGTATACTGGTCGGCTCCTTTGTCATATCCAAAATAACAGATCTGTCAGACCAGCTGGCTGTACTGAAGGTACTGTCACCCTTCAAATATTTCAGCTATAACCGGATTGTGGAAGGGGACGGGCTAAACGCCTTTATTCTGCTCCTGTCTGTCCTGCTGGCCGCTGGAATGGCAGCATCCGCTTATTTCTGGTACGGAAAACGCGAGCTAAAGCTTTAAGGCTGACGAAGCCTTTTGGCATAAATAATTTAACTGAACCGAAGGTGCAGTCCGGGCTTGTCAGCCTGAACGGCACTTTTTTTATATTAATCAGGATATTGATGTGAGTATTATTGACACATAAATAAGCTTCTACTAGGATAAATATAAGTTAATTTTGCCTATGTTCCAGCAAGATACAGTAAGTTTCCACCAGATTCACACACTATATAAGGGGGGCCACCTAGATGCAGCCGCGTGGTCAGAACAGTCTCAGGGAAAAGGTTGTATTTTCCCGGCAATATCCCGTCATCCTGGGCGATACGGTTGGAGTCACTTCAACTTATCAAAGACTGCACGCCCATGATGCGCTTGAGATCAATATGATTAAATCAGGGACCGGGTATTACATCATCAACGGGGAGCGGTATGATTTCCGGGAGGGGGACATTCTGCTGATTAACTCCAATGATCTGCACTGTGCTTATGAAACCGGAAATCTGATTATGCAGGTCATTACGTTTGATGCTGCTTGGTTCATGGGCATGGTGCGCTGTGATCCGGATGTGCTGGCCCCCTTCAAGGATATGGGCCTTCATTTCAGCAATCTGCTGGACCGGGAGAACGGGCAGATCGGCGCTCTCCGCGCGCTGCTGCTGCAGATTCAGGAGGAGCATGAAACAGAAAGCAGGTCTTACACCTCGGTTGTGTATGCCCTTCTGCTGCAATTTTTTGTTTATGTGAACCGCTACTTCCGGATGGACTCCCTGCAGCCCGGCAAATCCACAGTAACGACCACCCAGCTCGAAAAAATCTGGCAGGTCACCCGCATCATGGAGGAGCAGCCTGCTTACCCCTGGACGCTTGAAGAGCTGGCAGCCCTGGTCTATTTAAGCCCTTCACGCTTCAGTGATATCTTCCGCCGCACAGCCGGCATGTCTCCGCTGCTGTATTTAATCCAGTTGCGCCTGGAGAACGCCTATACCCTTTTACAGACCACCGACCGTAAAATCCTCGATATCGCCATGGAGTGCGGTTTCCGCACCCTGTCCAATTTCAACCGGCTGTTTAAACGGCATATTGGAACTGAGCCGCGGAACGTCCGCACTCAGAAAACCCTGCTCGACAGTAAGATAGTGTCAGTATTTGAGCGATTAGGCGGAGTGCCTGAAACAGAATAGGGTTATGATCAAGTCAGTAAATATAACAACATTAGTTATTAGGATTAACAAGAAGTATATGGAAAAGGAGGTTAAAATGCAGAAGATCGCCTATCACATTGAGACAAAAGAGAAGACCCGGAAGCCAAATGCCTTCAAACGCTTTGCCCGGCAGTGGGATCTTCAGCTGATGGTGCTGCCGGCCTTATTCTTTATTCTTGTATTCAGTTACATTCCGATGTACGGTGTGCTGATGGCATTTCAGGATTACAACCTGTTCAAGGGGTTTACAGGCAGTCCCTGGGTGGAACTCAAGCATTTTGAGATGTTTTTTGCCGCACCTGAATTCTGGACAGTCATGCGCAATACGCTTGTAATCAGTCTGCTTAAGCTGCTGGTGGGCTTTCCGGCACCGATTCTGCTGGCACTGATGCTGAATGAGGTTCGCAGCAGAGTGTTCAAAAGAACCGTGCAGACCATCAGCTATCTGCCGCATTTTCTGTCCTGGGTCATTGTCTCCGGCTTTGTAATGTCCATGCTCTCCACAGAGAACGGAAGCGTGAATATGCTGCTTCAGCAGTTGAATCTGATCAAGGATCCGATTAACTTCCTGTCGCTGCCGGAATATTTCTGGACCATCCTCGTTACAACCGGAGTGTGGAAGGAAATCGGCTTTTCCTCCATCGTCTACCTCGCAGCAATTGCCGGTATTGATCCGAATATGCACGAGGCGGCTTCAATAGACGGTGCAGGCAAGCTGAGACAGATGTTTTCCATTACACTTCCGTCCATTTTACCGGTTATTATTGTCTTTCTGATTCTTGCAATCGGCAATCTGCTCAGCGCTGGCTTTGAGGACATCCTGCTCCTCGGCGCAAATCCCGTGCTGCGCGACGTGGGCGATGTCTTAGACACCTATGTATACCGGATCGGTATCCAGAACAACCGTTACTCCTATGCTACGGCAGCCGGCCTGTTTAAATCGCTGATCGGCGTGTTCCTTCTGGTCGGGGCGAACTATGCCGCACGCAAATCCGGAAACAGCCTATGGTGAAGCATGAAAGGGGGCAGATATAGATGAAGCTGACAGCCGGGGACCGGGTACTCGTAACGGTGATCTACATTTTACTAGCAATACTAGCCTTTCTGTCCTTTTATCCTTTCTGGAACGCTGCCGTTATTTCTTTTAACAACGGAACAGACACAATGCGCGGAGGAGTCACTTTTTGGCCAAGACAATTTTCACTTGAGAATTATTCGGTGGTATTTCAGGACAGCCGACTGATTAACGGCTTCGTAATCTCCGTATTGCGGACTGTAATCGGCACCTTCACCTCGATTGCCGCCACTGCAATTTTTGCATACGGCATGAGCAAATCAGAGCTGATGGGGCGCAAGTTTTATATGGTTTTCTGTATCATCACGATGTATTTCAGCGGCGGACTGATTCCGAGCTTTCTGCTGATCCGCGAGCTGGGCATGTTCAACTCCTTCTGGGTTATGGTCATCCCGGGACTGATCAGTGTCTGGAACATGATTATTTTCCGGACCTTCTTCAAAGGAATACCGGCAGGGCTGGAGGAATCCGCGAGAATCGACGGCTGCTCCAACTGGGGAGTACTGCTGCGCATTGTGCTTCCGCTGTCAGGGCCGGTCATTGCGACCTTGTCGCTGTTCACCGCGGTCTACCACTGGAATGACTGGTTCACACCCAGCATCTACCTCAGCAATGTTGATTTAATGCCGATTCAGACCAAGCTGCAGCAGATCCTCAATTCTAACATCATGTCCGAACAGATGGCCCAGCTGGACGCGGCTGCACAGGGACGGATGAACAAAATGCGCGCCGTCACAACCAAATCCCTGTCCATGGCTACCATGATGGTCGCTACGATTCCGATTTTATGCGTGTATCCTTTCCTGCAAAAATACTTCGTTAAGGGCGTTATGGTCGGTTCACTAAAAGAATAAAGGAACTCAAGGGGGAATTAACCAATGATCTCAGGCAAAACAAAGGTGTCCGCTTTAGCGGCTGTTCTTAGTCTTATGATTGGTTTAACGGGCTGTACAGGCGGCAACAACAGTCCTTCAAATACTTCGAATTCCGCAAACAACGCTAATGCAGCAGCAGATAACAGTCCGGATGCTGCCGGAGGCGGGGGATATGTGCTTGGTGAGCAGCCGCTGGAATTCTCCTTCTACGGCCATTATGACTGGTATACAATGCCTAACTGGGGTGAGGATCTCTCCTCCAAATGGATTAAGGATAATAAAAAGGTGAATGTCCTGCCTGTCAGCTCCGGAGGCAATGCCAAGCAAAAGCTAAGCACCATGATCGTCTCCGGCGAGCTTCCCGATGTCATCTGGATGGAACGCGGAGCGGATGTCGAGCAGCTGCGGGCTGCCGGAGCGTTGGTACCGTTTGATGATTATCTCGACAAATACCCGAATCTGAAGGAATGGGCAGGCGAGGAGACACTGGATATGCTGCGTTCCTCCGACGGCAAGCTCTATCAGTTCCCGAACTGGTACACCACTCAGCCGAACGGAAATACCGGTTATCTGGTCAACAAAAAAATCTATAATGAGCTGGGCACACCGCCTCTGGAGACTACCGACGATCTGTATGCTTACCTGAAGCTGGTCAAGGAGAAGTACCCTGACGTGGTTCCGTTTGAGGTCGGACAAGGCGCGGAAGGGATTGATGTCCTGTCGTCCGCCTTTGCCGAGAACCGTCCTTATGTGTTCAGCGCCCTCAGCATGATGGCGATTCCAAGCGGCAATGAAATGACCTCCGTATTTAAAGACGATGCGTTCCGTTCCTCACTGGTGTATGCGAATCAGCTGTACCGGGATAAGCTGATCAGCCAGGATGCATTCACCCAGAATCTTGAGCAGGTGGAGCAGAAGATCATTACCGGCAAGATCGCGGTATACGCCGCCTCCAGTCCGACAGAGTATGGCGCAATCGGCAACTCGCTGCTGAAGGAGCAGGATCCGGAGGCCGGCTATATCATGGTCTGGCCGATTCATAAGGCAGGCCTGGATAAGAACAAGATTTTCCCGGGTGCCTATAATCAGCTTGGCTGGAATGTGAGTGTCATTACCACTGCCGCCAAGGATCCGGAAGCTGTCTTTGCTTTCCTCGACTGGTTCACCGGACCGGAAGGCCAGCGGATTATTATGTGGGGACCTGAAGGCAAGTACTGGGACGGAACAGATGAAGAAGGAGCTCCGCTGTTCACTGAGGCTTTCACAACAGATACCAAAGGCCGCGATGAGCTGATGAACGCTACGGTCAATCTGCAATGGAACGGCAACACAGTGTATGTGGACAATTCCAAAATGAAATTTGAATCTACGCTGCCGGAAGACCAGAAGAGCTGGGAGACCAAGTGGCAGTCCGAAATTACCTGGAAAACACAGTTTGATACGACTGAATTCGTAAATCTGGCACCTGCCGGCGATTCCCAGGAAGGAATCATCTCGCAGAGTGTAGGCGAAATTTACGAAAAAGCCAGAGCACAGGCTGTGCTCAATGCCAAAAATGAGGCTGAGGTGCTGGCCATTCTGGATAAGGCTGAAGCGGATGCCCAGCAGGTTGGATACAGTGAGCTGCTCAAATACAAAACGGAAAAATGGCAGGAGAACCGCAGCAAATTAGGAAAATAAACTGATCTACAGGAGCGGGAGACTGTGAACTATTACTTGGGCGTTGACGGCGGAGGCAGTAAAACACTGGCCGTCATATCCGATGCCGCGGGCCGGATTGTGGGACGCGGCACAAGCGGATGCGGTAACCATCAGACAGGGGCTGCAAGGGCCGAGATCAACATCCGGGAGGCAGTGGAGGAAGCTCTCCTCCACGCGGGCCTCCGCAAAGAGCAAGTCACCTATTCATTATTCGGACTCGCTGGAGCTGACCGGGAAGCTGACTTTAAGATTCTGCGTCCGATGATAGCGGGGTTGGGTATGGAACCCCATTCTATCGTATGCGATACGGTTATCGGCCTTCGGGCCGGGACCCGGCAGTCCTACGGCGCCGTGGTGATCTGCGGGACCGGAACCAACTGCTACGGTATCAACCGCAGCGGGCAGGAGCTGCAGGTTGGCGGCTTCGGGTATACCTTCGGCGATTTCGGCGGAGGCTCCGATCTGGCAGTTGAAGCCTTCCGCAGCGTGATCCGCGCCTGGGAGGGACGCGGCCGGCCTACCCGGCTGGCCCAGGCTGTTTTGGGCAAGCTTGGCTATGCATCTGAAGAAGCGATGTTTCATTATTATCTCGATCACGGGCTGCGTGTACCGCACGAGATTGCCAAGCTGATCTTCGAGGTCGCAGCAGAGGATGAAACCGCGCGTACTATTCTGCAAAAGCAAGGAAAGGAGCTGGGGCTTGCGGCCAGTGCGGTGATCCGCAGGCTCGGCATGCAGCAGGACACCTTCGATCTGGTGCTGGCCGGCAGCATTTTGACCCGCGGGGAGAGCAGGTATGTAGTCCCTTATATTGCAGAGACAGTATCCCATGTTGCTCCCGGCTGTACCCTGCAAATGCTGTCACAAGAGCCGGTAGCAGGAGCGCTGCTTATGGCAATGGAGAAATCGGGGATTCAGGTGGAGGAAGCGGTCTATGAGCAGTTACAACATACCTTATCCGTAAAGGCGGCGAATGCAGTATGGCAGAACGACTGAAAGTGGCGGTAATCGGGGGAGGCTCCTCCTATACTCCGGAATTAATTGAGGGGTTTATCCTGAACTACGCTACTTTTCCGGTAACAGAAATTGTTCTCGTTGATATACAGGAGGGCTTCCACAAGCTGTCCATCGTCGGGGAGCTTGCCCGGCGGATGATTGCCAGATCCGGGCTGCCGATTGAGCTCAGTCTCACACTGGACCGGCGCTCGGCACTTACGGATGCCAGCTTTGTCACTACACAGATGCGTGTGGGCAGGCTCGAAGCCCGCGGCTGGGATGAGACCATTCCGCTGAAATACGGGATGATCGGCCAGGAAACGACTGGCCCGGGAGGGATGATGAAGGCACTGCGGACCATTCCGGTACTGCTGGAGGTCGCCAGGGATATGGAGGAGCTGTGCCCGGATGCGTGGCTGCTGAATTTTACAAATCCTGCGGGCATGGTGACCGAGGCTATCCATAAGCACTCAAGCATCAAATCCATCGGGCTGTGTAATTCTCCGATCGCCGCCTATAAATGGCTGTCTGAGCTGTATCAGGTGCCGGCTGAACGGATTTATTGTGAATTTGCCGGCCTGAATCATCTGCACTGGATCAGCACCATTACTATTGACGGTGAGTCCAAGCTGCCTGAGCTGCTGGCGAACCGGGACGGCTATTCCGCCCGCAATGTTCCGCAGTATGACTGGAATGCGACGCTGCTGTCAGCGCTTAAGGCGATTCCTTCCTATTATCTGAAGTATTTCTATCTGCACCGCGAAATTCTGGCGGAGCAGCAGGGAGCTGCAGCCCGGGGAGAGACTAGGGCCGAAACCGTCCAGCGCCTTGAGGATGAGCTGTTCGAGCTGTACAAGGACGAGGAGCTGGCCGAAAAGCCGAAGCAGCTGGAGCAGCGGGGAGGAGCTTATTACTCTGAAGCCGCAGTCCGGCTGATGAATTCACTGTATAATGATTCCGGCGATATTCAGACCCTGAATGTGCCTAATCAGGGCATTCTCGGATTCCTTCCGGACGACGCCTGCATTGAGGTCAATTGCAAAGTGCATAAGAACGGACCCGTTGCCATGCCGGTTACTGCCGTACCGGAAGCGGCCAAGGGTCTGATCCATGCGGTCAAAACCTATGAGGGATTGGCAATTGAAGCTGCTGTAACCGGCAGCCGTTCGACCGCCTTACTTGCTCTTGCCCATCATCCGCTGGTACCTTCAGCCAATGACGCAGAAGCGATGCTGGATGAGATGCTGGAGCAGAACAAAGCTTATCTCCCGGGGTTTTTCAAATGAACCTGGAACAGAAAATTGCCCGGATGTGTGTCACCGGGCTGCCTTCCAAGGCAGCGGACTCCTCGTTTGAGGAGCGGCTAAGAGCCTTGCCTTCAGGCGGGCTCGGTTTGTTTCCGCACAATATAGACAACGAATCTCAGTTGCGCAGGCTGGTCCACGGTGTGACGGCTGCTGCCGGCCGGCTCGGATTCACTTCACCTTACCTTCTCTCCATTGATGAAGAGGGAGGCAGTCTGGCTAATCTGAAGGGGATGTTCCCACATGTGCCGGGCAACCGCGCGGTGGGCCTGATCGGTGAGCCTGCTGCAGCCTTTCTGCAGGGAAAGCTTATCGGCAGCCAGCTGGCCGTACTAGGCATCCCGATGAGCTGGGCACCGGTGCTGGATGTGAATACGAATATCTTGAACCCCGTAGTCGGTGTCCGCTCTTATGGTGAAGAGCCGGCTAAAGTAGCAGAGCTTGGCACCGCATTTATCAAGGGGATGCATGAAGCAGGCATAGCCGTTACGGCCAAGCATTTTCCCGGCCACGGACAGGTGGATGGCGATTCGCATATCGAGCTTCCGTCATGCGGGCTGCCCCTGGAGGAGCTAAAGAGCGGACCTCTTATTCCGTTCACGGCTGCCATAGCTGCAGACTGCGACGCGATCATGATGGCACATATCGTCTTCACGGAAATCCCGCAGGCCGAAGGCCTCCCGGCTTCTCTAAGTCCTTATTTTGTTACAGACCTGCTGCGTAATGAGCTGGGGTTCCAGGGTATCATCTGCACAGATGATGTAGAGATGGGAGCCATCCGGAACACCTTTGAGCCGGAGCTGATCGGCGAGCTGGCAGTCACTGCCGGCAATGACATGATCCTGATGTGTCATACGCCTGAATTCCAGGACCGGGTCATCAGGGGGATAGCCGAAGCTGTCCGTCAAGGCCGGATAACGGAAGCCAGAATTGATGAATCCCTGCAGCGGATTGACCGGCTCCAGGAGCGGATGCAGCTGCACAGCAGACGCGCCTCCCCGGTGCCGCGTGCAGAATGGGTTAGCAGGACAGCCGAGCTGACCCGCTCAACGGTAAAGCTGCAGCGTGATCCACGGCAGAGGCTGCCGCTCTCTCCAGAGCTGCGGTACCTGCTGCTGCTGCCGCAGCCGGAGAGGCTAACCCTGGCGGATAATACTGACAGCAAGGCTCTTGAGCTGGGGGCGCTTATGGCAGACCGGGGATTTAATCTTACCGTACAGTATATTCCGAACAATCCTGCTTCCGGTATGATTCATGAGATCATAGCCGGGCTTGAGGAATACGACACAGTCATCCTGGGCACCTGGAATGCCCATATTTTCAGCGGACAGCTGGAGTTGGCCGAAGCTGTTAACCGCGAAAAGCCGCTAATTGCCGCCGTTCTCCGCAATCCGTATGACGCTGAACGGTTGCCTTCTTCTGCATCTGTCATCCTGGTCTGCGGAACCTCTGTTTATTCATTGGAGTCGCTGGCCGATGTCCTGACTACCGGAAAAACAACACTATAACCCGAGAACAAAGGAGCTGTAGCTCATCAATGAATGCTGCAAAGGACCAAACGCTTCGTATCCGCCATAAGGTAGGACAGATGTTCATGTGCGGATTTATGGGCACATCCCCGGACAAGGATATTTTGACACTGATTCAGGATTATCATATCGGCGGCATTATCTATTTCCGGCGCAATATCGGAACGGCTGAGCAGGTCTACGCCTGTTCAGCGGCGCTGCAGCGGGCTGCAGCCGAGCCCCTGCTGATCGCCATTGATCAGGAAGGAGGCATGGTTGCCCGGATTGAGGACGGAGTCACCCTGATGCCCGGCAATATGGCACTGGGGGCAACCCGCAATCCGGAAGGGGTCCGGCAGGCTGCGGCCATTGCCGGAGCAGAGCTGCGCCACCTGGGGATAAATATGAACTTTGCCCCCTGTGTCGATGTGAACAACAATCCGGCCAACCCGGTCATTGGCGTGCGTTCCTATGGCGAATCTCCGCTGCTGGTCAGCGAGATGGGCAGCGCAGCTGCTGCAGGCTATCAGGAAGCGGGAGTGGCGGCAACGATCAAGCATTTTCCGGGCCACGGAGATACGGATACGGATTCTCACCTGGCCCTTCCGTCTATCAGCCATAACCGCGAAAGACTGGCGGAGGTCGAATTGCTGCCGTTTCAGCGAATTATAGAATCCGGGGTCGATGCAGTCATGACTGCGCATGTCGTATTTAAGGCCTATGAGGATGACGTTATACCGGCAACCTTGTCCGAGAATATTCTGACCGGGCTGCTGCGCGGGGAGCTGAACTTTGACGGCGTTATTGTAACAGACTGTCTGGAGATGAACGCGATCTCACAGACCGTCGGAGTGGGTGCGGGAGCCGTGCAGGCGGTGAAGGCCGGGGCCGATCTGATCCTCGTCAGCCATACTTATAGCTGGCAGGTTGAGGCGATAGAAGCTGTAATTGAGGCTGTTATCCGCGGAGAGATTTCCGAGGCCAGAATCGATGCATCAGTGCAGCGGCTGGCAAGCCTTAAGGCTAAACGGGGAATTACCGGAGCAGAGCCGCAAGCCTTCCCGGCTATACAACAGCAGCTGGCTTCCGAAGCATCGCATGAAGTAGCCCGTACCCTCAGCGAACAGAGCATTACCTTATTATGTGACGACGGGCAGCTTCCGCTGGCAGAACATGAAGGCATCTATGTCATATGGCCGGAGGTCCGAGTCAATCATGAGGTAGTCGAAGCGCTGCAGGAGGAAATGACGCTTGGAAAGGCATTGAAGCCATATTATGACGGGGTCACTGAACGGATTATCGGCGTTGACCCTTCGGCTGAAGAGATCGCAATGGTGCTGGAGGAGAGCCGTTCTTTTACTCAGATTGTGGCAGCGACCTACAACGCCGATTTTTCGCCCGGTCAACGCCAGATTCTGCAGGAGTTTACAGCACGGACAGGATGCAGGCTAATCGTTGTGGCAGTGCGCAACCCTTATGATTTTACCGCTGTTTCCGGGATACGAACCTATATTGCTTCATATGAGAACAAACCACTGGCAATGCAGTCTGTGGCCAAGGTGCTGGCAGGACTAAGCTTCACCCGCGGTGTACTTCCGGTAACGGTTGGAGCTTTTGCCTATGGATCGGGTATTGTAAGCTGATTATTAGAATATCCTCGAGCGCATCTGTAAAAAGTGAAAAGATGTCGGCTGCTCCGGCAGAGTAATTCTATATTTAAAAAGACCCGTATTTATTACGGGTCTTTCTATTTAGGGGCAACTGCGGTTTATGCCCAGGTTGTAATCGTACCAACCGGCAAACGGTAGGACGGATAGCCCGTTTTGGCTGCTTTACCTATTGAGATTAGCATTACCGGCTGAAAGCGGGTCTTGTCCAGGCCAAAGGCTTCGGCAATCTGTTCCTTGGCATAACCGGCCATTGCGTTCGTATCATAGCCGTGAGCACGGGCGACAAGCATTAGCTGCATCGAGATAAGGCCAGAGTCGATGAGGTTCACATCTCGCAGCTCAGCTGCAGACATATTGGCATAATAAGGCTTCACTTGCTGCAGCTGCATGTCCATAACTTCCTGAGGCATATATCCAAGCTCAACGGATTTGCTGAAAATTTCATCCATGTATTCGGTATTGTTGGCATCGTAAAATACTGCAATTACAGCTGAGGAAGTCAGTGCCTGCGTCTGGTTAAATGAGGCCAGCGGCGCAAGCTTCTCTTTCCCTTCAGGTGTGTCAATGACAAGAAAACGCCATGGCTGCATATTTATTGCGGAAGGAGCACGGGATGCTTCTGCCAGTATTTCAGTCATTTCCTCCCGGCTGATTTTTACTTCAGGATCATACACTTTAACGGACCGGCGCTCCAGGACGATTTCATTAAAATCATTTGTCTCACGGTATTTCCCGGTAATTGTACTCATATAAACAGGCTCCTTCAGGATTGGATTTGTGAGGTGTGTGAATGTTCCTTATGCTCACTAGAAGGATTGTAAACTATGAAGTATACTTTATAGCAAGAGTTTAGATGAGGTGATTTTTATGAAAATTAGTGAAGTAGCACAAAGGGTTGAACTGCCGATATCCACTATCCGTTACTATGAGAAAATGGGAATTATTACGGATGAGTACATCTTGCGGGAACAGAACAACTACCGGAATTATTCCTCTGAAATCCTTGACTACCTGCAGGTTGTGAAAAATTGTTTAGCGGTCGGTTTTACAATCAACGACATTAAATCTATGATCTCGTTAAAGGGAATATCAAAGGAAGAGCAAGCACGCATCATTAAAGAAAAAATAGCAGAGATAGAAGCGGCCCAGAAAAATCTGGAGAATGCCAAACAAACGCTCTACGGACTCCTGCAAACAGATATCACCTGTGAGAACGGGTTCGGAAAGTATGATAGAACCGTGAGCTGATTCAATATGCAAAAGGAGTGCAGCAATGATCTATCTGAGGAGCTTCAAGCTGTCTGATCATATCAGCCGAAATCCTAACATTTACCCCGATCATGTCTTCAAGCACATGGCCGGAGAGGTTTTATTGTTTGACAAGGTAACGGTGTTGTACGGCAATAACGGCAGCGGTAAATCCACCCTGCTCAATGTCATTGCCAACAAGCTGGGAATTTCGGGGGCTGAGCCGATGACAAGCTATGGTTACAGCCTGTTTGTTAAGCAATTCCTTGATTTGAGCAGCTGCCAGTTAGGTTATGACAAGCAGGAGCGGGAATTGCAGCAGCTTCCGGAAGGAAGCCGTTATATGAAATCCGAGGATATTTTGTATGAGATCAAGAAGATACAGCAGGCCTCCGTTCTGCGTGAGGGGTTAATGCATGAGAAGAGGAAGAACGGGATGAGCAAGACGGAGGCGGAGCAATATGAAGGTTCATATGCGTTTCAGCAGAAGGTGAAGAACATCCAATTCTCCCAGGAAAAATACTCAAACGGGGAAACCTCGATGCAGTTTTTTGAGGAATATTTGCTGCCCGGTCAATTGTATCTGCTGGACGAGCCGGAAACGTCACTTTCTCCCGCGAATCAGATCAAGCTGGCCGAACAAATCAACGAGCTGGCCCGTTATTTGGACAGCCAGTTTATTATTGCTACGCATTCTCCGTTCGTCTTAGGCACGCTGCAGGCTAAAATTTACAATCTGGATGCTAATCCGCTGCAAACGGCCGAATGGTACGAGCTGGATAATGTCCGCTTCTTTCAGCAGTTTTTTGACAAGCATAGGCCTTTGTTTGATAACGGATAGCTGAATAGCCCTTCAGCCCGGCCCTTATTGCAAATTACTTATATTCCATTTATAATTTTTATCGTATAACCTCGTAGATATGGTATGAGGGTCTCTACTAGGAACCGTAAAATCCTGATTACAAGCGGGTGTACATCGTACATTTTATTTGTAATCAGGATTTTTTTGTCAAAACGGTAAACCATAATGATTAAAGGAGCTGTTTACGAATGAGTTCTTCCCCATTTAAAGAAACCCCGCACATCAAGCCAAACGGAGCAGAAATTGCCGAGACGATTCTGCTGCCTGGAGATCCGCTGCGTGCAAAATTTATTGCCGAGACCTATCTGGAGAATCCGGTACAATTCAACGAAGTCCGTGGAATGCTCGGATATACCGGGACCTATAAAGGTAAAAAAATCTCTGTCATGGGTACAGGGATGGGCGTTCCGAGTATCGGTATTTATTCATGGGAGTTAATCAATGTATTCGGTGTTAAGAACCTGATCCGTATCGGCTCGGCCGGTGCGTTGCAGGACAATCTGAATCTGTATGACATCGTCTTCGGGATGGGGGCATCGACCAACTCAAACTACGCTTCCCAATTTAATCTGCCGGGACAATATGCCGTTACTGCTTCCTATGAATTGTTAGAAAAGGCCAAGAAAACGGCTGATGAAAAGGGACAGAAGGTTCACATCGGCAACATTCTGACCAGTGATACTTTCTATAATGCGGACAAGTCTGCCGCAGGAAAGTGGAAGGATATGGGTGTCCTGTGTATCGAGATGGAAGCAGCAGCGCTGTATTTAAATGCTGCCCAAGCCGGCGTTAACGCCCTGTGCATCCTGACGATCAGTGACCACATTTTCCGCGCAGAGGAAACAACCTCTGAAGAACGCCAGACTTCCTTCACCAAAATGATGGAAATTGCCTTAGAGCTGGCTTAGATTCCATTGAACCTGAAATCCCGTAATCACTAGGATTGCGGGATTTTTGTGCGCAAAAAGCAAGCAGCAGACAGACAGCTTAAAGAGGCTATGCTCACCGCCAAGGGTAAGAGCATAGCCTTATTTTAACTACAGCTTTCTTGCCTTAATTACAAACGTTACAGGCAGCGCTCTTGCTTTTTTCGCAAAATCACTGTCATCACCGTAAGCCCCGAGCAAAAGATCATCCGACGCCTCAACCATTTGCTCAATGATAAAGCCGGCTTTGGCCAGTGCATTGACATAGGTGGACATTTTGCGGTCGGATAAAGATAACGTGTTGCCGCCCAGCTCTACGGAATACCAGGATTCATCGAAATAATTCTTTTTGAAGACAAGCATGTCCTTCTCGGCAGCAACGCATTTGTGTATCGGGTGGGACCAGCTGAAGATGAACACGCCGTCTTTATTCAGATAAGAGGCGATCCGGGCAAAGGTACCTTCAAGATCAGTAGTCCAGCCAATCGCATAAACGGAATATATGATGTCAAAATAATCCTCGATCAAGCCGCATTTGTCCTCCATAGGCGCACAGATCAATTCGGCAGACAGACCATGCGCTGCAAGCAATTGCCGGGTCTTTTCGATCTGGTTCTCAGAAATATCCGTACCCCACAGCTCTGCTGCCTGGCGTTCGCCCATGTAATGCAAGGATTGTCCGCTTCCGCAGCCGATCTCCAGAACTTTCTTGCCGCGGACTTCGCCAAACAGCTGGTGATTTTCTTCAGAGACAAAGGCTCCATATAAGGGAAGAGCTGTTGCGCCTAAAACCTCGTTTCCTTTTGTATCCCAGAACAAGCTGTTCGTGTGATGTATAGCTTCCTTATCCATCTCCACCGTTACCGCGACACCAGCTTCGCCGCCTATAACATTAGTCCTGTAATTAGCCTGCTTGTCCAACTACACAGCCTCCTCACAATAATTTCCTTCTCAAGTATATAGAATTCTGAGCAATATAGGCTGTGATGTTAAGATTCACTTCTCAAGCGTACGGATGTTCCTTTCTCCCCAGGCCACGATGGACTGAATAAGAGGAACTAACTCCTTGCCGGAGGAAGTAAGGGAGTATTCTACCCGGGGAGGGATTTCATTGTATTGCTGACGGTTCACAATTCCGTTATCTATGAGCTCTTTGAGACAGTTGGTCAGAGTCGTGCCAGTAATCCCGTTAAGCCTTCTTTTCAGTTCGTTATACCGGATACTCTCTTCCTCACTTAAACAAGCGAGAATGGGCAGATTCCATTTGCCGCCGATTACCTGAAAAGCAAAGGTTGCCGGACAGAGCTGGTCCATACTCATTTCATATTTCATAGGATATCCTCCGATAGTATATATTTTATACTAGGTATTAATAATAATAGTACTTGTTAAAAAATTTATACAAAATATAATCATACTATGGAAACGATAGTAAACGATCTCATCTAAAATGTAAATGAAGGGTGGACGCAGAAATGACTGATTCCAATATGATGTGTGACCTGGAGACAGGAGTGTGCGGCGTTGCCGGTGAAGATCCGATGCAAGTCATTGACCTGAATCAGGTCGAGACCAAAGTGACGCTCTATTATGTGACGGACCCGATTTGTTCCCATTGCTGGGCTTTGGAGCCTGTACTCAACCGCTTTATTCAGGAATACGGCCCATATTTTGATCTGAAAATCGTAATGGGCGGATTACTGCCGAGCTGGAAAGATTTTTCCGATGGAGGTAACGGTATTCAGAAGCCGGCCGATGTTGCCGGGCACTGGAAAGAAGTAGGGAAGCAGTCGCGTATGCCTATCGACGGCTCGCTGTGGCATACTAATCCTGTTCTTTCGTCCTATCCGCCGTCAAGAGTATTTAAAGTGATTCAAAGCAAGCATGAAGGCAGGGAAGGTGATTTCCTCAGAAGCGCCCGGGAGGCCGTATTCGTCTCCAACCTGAACATTGGTGAAGAGGAAGTGCTGATCACCATCGTTGACCAGTTGGGCCTTGACGGACGGCAAATTGTTGAAGAAGCTGAGCTTGAATCCGCCCAGGATCTGTTGGATGAGGATTTCCGGGTGTCAGCGCGTCTAGGAGTACGGGGATTTCCAAGTCTTGTTATGGTTAATGAAGAGAATAAAGGGGTGAAGGTTGTCGGAGCCAAGGCTTTGGATACTTATGTACAGGCGCTGCAGCAAATAATCCCGCATCCGGTTACACCAAAGCTGAGACCTGGCCTATCCCGGCTTTTAAAGAGCGGACACAAGCTTTTTGCAAAAGAGATAGAAGTGATGTATGGGCTTGCCGAAGATAAAGTGGAGGCCTTTATTGACTCGGAATTACCAAAGGGTGAATATCGTGTCCAGCACATCATGAATGAATTGTATGTAGAAAAGCTGGGTTAATAGGGATAGCCGTGCAGCCGATTCTTAAATGGGCTGCTTTTTTTCATATACATAAACGGATAAATATGGTGTACAGAAAACGTATTGAAAATGAATTCATAACCGATTGTGGCGAGGAGCAATCCGCAAATGGATACCATTGTAGAAATCCGTAATTTAACCAAAACCTACAGGCGGAAGATCATCTCGGATACTGGATAAGGCAAGGGAGCCTGGATATTTACATCACCCGTCCGCTGGGCACTTTCTTTCAGCTGCTGTCCACGGGCCGGTATAACACCGAACTTCCCCTGGACGAATATCTGATCGGTCTTGGACTGATGATCGCCGCGGAGAGTCACATTGATATTATTCCCGGAATGGCGGGCCTGCTCTATCTGGTTTTTACCCTGATCTTTTGCACCATGATCTATACCTGCATTATGTTTCTCTTATCTGCGGCCTCCTTCTGGATCATCAAGAGCAATGCCCTGCATGAACTGGTAGGAAGCATCGAACGACTGATTGAGTATCCGCTGAACATTTATAATTTGACTATCAGAATCATTCTGACCACCATTTTGCCGTTTGGATTTATCAGCTTTTATCCCTCCCAGTATTTTTTCAGCTTTGAGGATAACAAACCATTTATTGTGTGCATTCCCGTTGTGGCGCTGATCCTCATTCTCCTTAGCAGATTCGTATGGAAAAAGGGGTTGCAGACTTATCAGAGTCCGGGAGCCTGATTATTTGAGCCTGTATCCTAGCATTTTGGGTGAACAAGTCCAAGCTAACCTTGAAGACTCCTAATATGATAACGTATAAACCTGAAATGGAGTGATGAACAGATGGCAACAATTATAAGCTATGGCTCTCAGGCACTGATCCCGTTAGACCCTCTTAACGATGTTACAACGATTGCCGGAATCATTGGAGCAGGGGCGGGACTGGCTACAGCACAAGTAAATATTACTCCGGCTAATCCTGCTTCCTTCTCCAGCAGAGTCGAGTTAAATGGCAGCTTTAGTGTTACTGCACTTGCTGATAGTCAATTTTATGTTTTAATCCGGCGTGCCGGAGTCGATATTTATCGATCCTTTTTCCGTTTTACTACAATAACTGATATTCAACTGAATGTTCAGTGGGTAGACGGTCCATATTTGGGAATCCACAACTATGAACTGGTCATTCAAAATGACAGCATCCTGCCTATAAGACTGTTTGGACCTATATCATTCACAGCAGCTGCTATTGGAGGAGAAGGCGTAATTTAAACCGTGAATTTATTACCTAAAGTTCCATTGAGAAATGACGCTTCCATCCGCAGATCATTGTGGAGACGGGAGCGTCTTTTTACAGTTAGGAGATCAAGTAGCCTTTGCTCCCTGAAGAAAGAGGGCTACCAGCTTCTGACCGAGGAAGAGAGGAGATTCATACTTCCCGGAGGCATTATCGCGATTACCCATCAGCATCAAGGTTGAAAAGGTCTCCGCCAGAAACAGCGGGTCCTCCTCACGGAGCTGCTGCTGATTCATGCCAAGCCTGAAATAGTCTGCCAGCAAATCATGAATATCCTGCTCAGCCTCGCGGATGGAACGGATTTGCCCTTCTTCAAGAAACTTCTCAGCTTCTCTCATCATCGTTACAATCTCGGCATGGGGATTAGCCAATCTGGCTTCTGCCAAGCGCAACAAACCCTGTTCAAGATGATCAGCTTCATCCAGCAACCGGGCAGTGACTGTCCGGATATTATGAAGCATGGTTGTCATGGAAACCTTGAATAATTCGGGTTTACTCGCGAAATGATAATAGATGGTTTGTTTGGACACGCCGCATTGATTTCCGATTTGCTGCAGCGAGACCGATTCATAGCCATATTCCTTGAATAATGCGGCAGCAGCCGAAATAATGGTCTGATGAATAGTGGTATCCGTGTCTGCCTGCCTGGGTCTCCCCGGTAAGCGTTTTGCTGATTTCTCTGGCATTGCACACGCTCCTTCATGAATATATTATGACAAAAACCTGTCATTAAGCATAACCTGCTTGTAATTTTACTTACCGGTAAATATAATTAATTTTATATTTAAAATTATTATGAGTAAAGGTGGTTAACCATTGAAAACGGTGAAACGCAAGAGCAGATGGAAAAAGATACTGATATGGACAAGCGTAATCGCCGTTGCCCTTGTGGCAGGAGTGCTGATCTATCTCTCATCCGTTACATACAGCCCGTCCAAACTCGCTGAAGCTGCCATGCAAAGCGACAGTCAAGTCCGTGTTACCAAAGTTAAAGAGGGGTACCGGTTTGAGCCGCAGGCGGCAGAGGCTGTGGAGCCCAATATCATATTCTATCCCGGGGGACTGGTAGAACCTGCAAGCTACTCGCCTCTCGCCAGAGCAATGGCAGAGCGCGGCCACCGGGTATACATTGCCAGGATGCCGCTGAATTTAGCTATTTTTGGCCAAAACAGGGCCGATGCCTTCATTGCTGAACATCCTGATGAAGCTTACGTGATTGGCGGCCACTCACTGGGCGGCGCTTTTGCATCCCGTTATGCATCGGAGCATGCAGGGAAGCTTGAAGGAATTTTCTACTTGGCTTCTTACGCTGATGATGGCGGAAGCTTAAACGCAGCCGGCTTATCCGCATTGCAAATTACTGGAACGGATGACGGCGTATTAAACTGGGAGGAGTGGGAGAAGACCAAAGCCAATCTTCCCGGGGATACGACATTTGTCAGTATAGAAGGAGGCAACCACGGGCAGTTTGGATCATATGGCATGCAAAAAGGCGATCACACGCCCGGGATTACCGAGGATGAACAGCTGCAGAGTGTCGTTAAGGCCTTGGATGGCTGGTTAATGAAGTAAATAAGTTTTCTTTACTTTCTCTCATGAGGACTATATAATAAAGCCAATTGTATATTGATTTAACCGGAGGAGCCTGCCAACAGCGGGCTTTTTTTGCGTCTTTTTCTGGAAATAATTAACTTAAGGAGGGTTTCGAATGGAGATAATTAAGGAGAGTATTATGGTCTGTGTGCATTATGGCCCGCATGGACAACGGTTAATTCAGAGAGGAAGCGAGCTGGCCCGAAAGCTTCAGGCGCCGCTTGTGGTCCTTACGGTAGACTCCGCGGGAGAAAATGAATATAACCCGGAGAAGCAGCTGTACCTTTCAGGGTGGGAGAAGCAGACGAAGGATGCCGGGGGCCTGTTTCTGTACCGTAAATGCAATGGTAAAAAGACGGCACAGGTTATCGTAGAAACCGCCCAGGAGAACAAAGTGACTCAAATTGTGCTGGGACAGTCAAGCCAAACGCTGTGGCAGGAGATTACACGCGGCAATTTCATCAATGATCTGATGGAGCTGGTCGGCACGATTGATCTTCATATTGTTGCAGTGCAGCGATATCCCGAGTTATTGGAGCAAACCCACGAACGCGGATTCACTGCGTATCTGGTAAAGAAAGGTGACCGTTATATTCTTATGGAAGAGCCTGCCGGCAGTGAAGGAACGAAGGGCACCTTCTTCCGGGAATTTGATACGGACTTCAATACGGGTCTTTTTAAAGTTGTGAACAATGGCGAGGCACAATACCTGAAAATTGTACAAAATGAATGGGTTAAGCCCCAGTGAGAACAATAGATGAGAAATAGAAAGGGGTACTGAGCCGTGCTGCATATTGTTATTCTGCTTCCATTTTTGCTGTCAGTGCTAATGCTGTTAATTAGACAAACTACGCGATTTCATCCCGGATGGTTTGTACTGCCTCTTCCGGCGGTTCTGTTCCTGTATTTCCTGTTGAAGATTTCAGCGGTCAGGGCGGGGGAGCCAATTATCGACACGATCGCCTGGATGCCGTCCTTCGGAGTGGATATTACTCTGATTCTAGATGGCCTCAGCCTGATATTCGTCCTGCTGATTACCGGAATGGGGGCCCTCGTGGTGCTGTACTCCATTTATTATCTGGATAAACAGACTGAGGGAATCCGGCGGTTTTACGTATATCTGCTTATGTTTATGGGCGCAATGCTCGGGGTTGTTCTGTCAGATAATCTGATCATCCTTTACGGTTTCTGGGAGCTCACGAGCATATCCTCATTTTTACTCATCGCCTTCTGGTACGGCCGGGAACGCTCCGGTTATGGTGCAGTAAAATCTATGCTCATCACGGTGTTCGGCGGGCTGGCCATGTTTGCCGGATTTAATCTGCTGTATGTAATGACTGGCACTTACAGTATCCGGGAGATTATTCAACTTGCGGGGACCTTCACAGATAACGCTATGTTTATTCCCGCCATGCTGCTCATTCTGCTGGGAGCCTTTACGAAATCGGCCCAGTTTCCGTTTCATATCTGGCTGCCGGATGCAATGGAGGCTCCGACTCCCGTAAGTGCATATCTTCACTCGGCGACAATGGTTAAAGCAGGGATTTACCTGGTGGCCCGGCTTACTCCTGTATTTGCCGGACAATCGGAGTGGTTCTGGCTGGTGTCTGTAACAGGACTGTTTACCCTCATCTACGGGTCATTCAAAGCGATACGGCAGACAGATCTCAAAGCCTTGCTCGCATACTCCACGATCAGCCAGCTGGGGTTGATCATGTCTTTGTTTGGGCTAGGGTCTGCAGCCGGCTTTTTTGCAGGCCGGCAGGATGCGGTTTTTTACACCATGGCGACTGCAGCCGCTCTTTTTCACCTTATCAATCATGCTGTTTTCAAAGGCAGCCTGTTTATGGTCGTGGGCATCATTGACCATGAGACGGGGACCCGCGATCTTCGCAAGCTGGGAGGACTTATGTCTCTCATGCCGGTTACCTTCTCAGTTGCCCTTATGGGGGCATTCTCCATGGCAGGATTGCCGCCGTTCAGCGGATTTCTCAGTAAAGAAATGTTTTTTACTTCCGTACTGAATATCCGTGAGTTTGATATCCTGAACGCCGGATTCTGGCTCCAGCTCTTTGCTGTGGTTGCCTGGATCGCCAGTGTGTTTACCTTTGTATACAGCATGATTCTCGTATTCAAAACCTTTGGCGGGAAGCTCCAAAAAGACAAGCTGGATAAAGTACCGCACGAAGCACCCGTTGGTCTTTTATTGTCGCCGGTGATTCTTGTTTCTCTAACCCTGGTATTTGCCTTTTTCCCGGAACTGGTTTCTCTCCCGCTTGTCGAGCCGGCAATGGCATCCATTCACACCGGGCTTCTCGCTCCTGAGGCACCCTTCGAGGTTTCTATTCATTTCTGGCATGGCTGGACACCCGAGATCTTCATGACTCTTGGTGTAATAGCTTCCGGCTTGCTGCTGTATAAAGGCTATACGCGGTTAAGGGTGCTGGACCGGGAAGCCAGAGGACGCAATACTCTTAACAGGGTTTATGATGCTTCACTCCAGCTGCTGGAACGGGGATCAAGACGCATAACTGATGCATATATGACCGGCTCCAACCGCCATTATCTGCTGTATATCTTCAGTTTTATTATTGTCTCTTTGCTTGCTGTCCTCCTGCGGGAGCCGGGAATCCGCTTTGGCATGGCACAATATGCGGAATTGTCCTTTTACGAATTGGCCGCAATAGCAGTAATGCTTATGGCCGCCTTTGCCGTTCCTTTTGCCAAGTCACGGGTTAATGCCATTCTGTTCACCGGCGGAGTCGGATACATGGTGACCCTGCTGTTTGTTCTTTTCCGGGCGCCGGATCTTGCACTCACCCAAATGATTATTGAAACCGTATCAGTCATCCTGTTCCTGTTATGCTTCCGGTATTTGCCCAAGCTCAAACAGCAGAAGGAAAAATTAAGCTTTAAGCTGCCAAACCTGATAATTGCATTAGGTGTCGGTGTGACCGTAACGCTGGTTGCTCTGGCGGCAATGGGCAGCAGTCCGTTCGAACCCATATCCGAGTACTTCTTAAAGGAAAGCTATAACCTCGCAGGCGGGAAGAATGTTGTCAATGTCATCCTTGTAGATTTCCGCGGGTTTGATACTCTGTTTGAAATCATGGTTCTCGGCATCGCTTCGCTGGGCATATACGGTTTGATCAATTTGAGGATGGAAGAGGATCAGCGGCAGCCGCTGCAGAGGGATACCCGACTGGCTGTTCCCTTACGGAGCAATGATGTCATCCTGAAGACCATGTCCAAGGGGATTATCATTATTATTCTGGTCTTCTCATTTTATCTGTTTTTTGCCGGGCATAACCATCCGGGAGGAGGCTTTATCGGGGCACTTATGACTTCCGCCGCGCTTGTTCTAATGACCATTGCATTTGGTATGGATCAGGTCCGCAAGGCGTTTCCTGTCAATTACCGGGCTCTCACTGCAGCCGGACTCCTGCTGGCTATTCTGACGGCCTCAGGTTCATTCCCTTTTGGTGCTCCTTTTTTAAGTCATGCATTCGGCCACTTCCATTTTCCGATTCTTGGGGATGTCGAGCTGGCAACTGCCGTTCTGTTTGACCTCGGCGTCTATTTGGCAGTGGTTGGCGTGGCGATGAACATTATCTTAACGATCGGAGGGGATAAACGATGGAACTCGTAATGGCGCTGGCCATAGGAATTCTCTTTACAATAGGTGTCTATCTGATCTTGTCAAAAACGCTGCTGCGAATCGTACTGGGAACTTCTCTGCTCACGCATGGTGTGCATCTGCTGCTTCTGACCATGGCCGGACTCAAAAAAGGGGCGGCTCCCGTACTGGGAAAAGAGGATACTTATGTTGATCCTCTGCCGCAGGCTCTGATCCTGACCTCTATTGTAATCAGCTTTGGGGTAACGGCCTTTTATTTTGTGCTTGCTTACCGCTCTTATCAGTCCCTGGGTACTGATGATATAGACAGTATCAAGGAGGCTAAGGAATGAACAATATGTTGGTGCTGCCGATCCTAATTCCCTTGAGCACTGCGGTTATACTGATCTTCTTCAAGGAGAAGATACGCCTTCAACGGTGGATCAGTGTAGTCAGCAGTCTGCTTACTATTCTTGTTACAGTCCTTTTGGTTACCCGTGTCCATGCTGACGGTATACTCACCTTACAGATGGGGGGCTGGGCGCCTCCTTACGGCATTGTTTTTGTTGGGGATATGTTCGCTTTATTGCTTGTAATGACGGCTTCACTTGTCAGCTTCGCCATATTGCTCTATTCGTTCAGCAGCATCGGAGAGAAGCGGGAAAAGTATTATTACTATACGTTTTTTCATTTTTTGCTGGTAGGGGTATACGGTTCTTTCCTCACAGGAGATATCTTCAACCTGTTCGTTTTCTTTGAGGTCATGCTGATTTCTTCTTATGCGCTCATCTCGCTGGGAGGGACTAAGCTTCAGCTAAGAGAAACGTCGAAATATCTGCTCATCAATATTGTATCTTCAACCTTGTTTGTAGCAGCAGTAGCCTATCTCTACGCTGCTGCAGGAACGCTCAACATGGCGCATTTATCCCAGCGTATTACCGAAGCGGGTCAAGGCGGCATAATTAACGTAATAGCCGTATTATTTTTAATTGTGTTTTCATTGAAAGCCGGATTGTTTCTGTTCTTCTGGCTTCCGGGCTCGTACAGTGCACCTCCGCCGGCAATCAGAGCATTGTTCGGTGCCCTGCTGACCAAAGTGGGACTTTATGCGATTATCCGAACGTTCACCCTGCTGTTTGTTAACGATTCGGACCTTACGCATAATCTGATAGCCTGGATGGCTGCGGCTACAATGATTTTGGGCAGTTTGGGGGCTGTTGCTTACAAGGACATTCCTCGTATTTTTAATTATAACGTCATTATCAGTGTAGGCTTTGTGGCCTTAGGGCTTGCTGCCGGTACACAGGATTCGCTGAACGGAGCCGTCTTCTATCTGCTTCACGACATACTGGCTAAAGCGCTCTTGTTCATCCTTGGCGGGCTGATTATATCCGCAGCGGGAACAGACCAGTTAAGCGGCATGGGCGGCATGATTAAGAAATATCCGCTCCTTGGCTGGCTGTTCTTTATACTGGCTCTTGCCTTGGTGGGTATTCCGCCGCTAAGCGGTTTTGCCGGCAAGCTGCTAATCATCCGCGGAGCGTTGGATGCAGGTATGCTGACGTTGGCACTTATAGGTCTTGGATCAAGCTTTATGGTGCTGTATTCCTTAATCAAGGTCTTCAGGCTGGCTTTCTGGGGAAGTGAACCGGGGAAAAAAAGTCCCGCAGTCAGCATTAAAGGAGCTACGGCGGTCGCTGCCGGACTGCTGGTGCTTGTCATTGCGATGGGAATCGGGGCGGATCCTCTATATGCCTTTGTATCGCAGGCTGGTGATGTTCTGGCCTCACCGGCAGAGTACATTCAAGCCGTAATGATGAAGGAGTAGATGAGATGGCCTTACAATTCCTGTTTAATCTGTTAATTGCTTTTCTGTGGATGGCGATAAATAACGATAATACCGGATCCAGTTTCATAATTGGTTATTTGCTCGGTATAGTACTTTTGTTGTTATTCAGAAAATCCAGACCCCAGACCCGGCCGTTCTATATCAGACGTCTATGGTCCATAACGAAGCTTCTGCTGATCTTTATCCGCGAATTGACCATATCCAATTTTGTGGTCATCGGTCACATTCTTCGTCCGAAGCTGGCCATTCGTCCCGGTATATTTGCTTACGAAACTGCCTTAACCTCGGCTTGGGAAGTCACGCTGCTGTCCTGCCTGATCTGCTTGACTCCAGGAACGCTGACGCTGGATGTGTCAAGCGACGGAAAGACGTTATACATTCATGCCATAGATATTAAAGATGCCGAGGTGATGGCCAGGCAGATTAGAGACAATTTTGAACAAGTGATATTGGAGGTGACCCGTTGATGGTATCCGCACTGTTGACTGCATCATTGGTCATTCTTGGCTTGGCGATGCTGGCCTGCCTGTTCCGTCTTCTGAAAGGGCCCACCCGTTCTGACAGGGTTGCTGCACTGGATACGATCGGGATTGATGTACTGGCTATGATTACCGTCCTTTGTATGCTGCTGGATACCCAGGATTTTCTGGAGGTCATTCTGGTTATCGGTATACTGACGTTTATTGGAACAACTGCACTTGCCAGATACATTGAACGCGGTGTTGTTGTAGAGGAAGGGGAGAGACCGCATGACAGGTGAATTATTCAGTTCGATTCTGGTGGTAGTCGGTGCTGTTTTCTGCGCCATCAGCGCTTTCGGATTAGTCCGGCTGCCCGATGTTTATCTGCGCTCGCATGCTGCTACCAAAAGTGCAACCTTCGGCGTATTGTGTCTGCTTGGCGGCGGATTTTTATATTTTTGGTTTAAGGACGGTTCGGTTAGCGTCAAGCTGTTGCTCGCCATTTTGTTCGTATTTATTACTTCACCGGTGGCTGGCCATTTAAATGGCCGTGCTGCCTACCGTTCGGGCGTTCCCTTATGGAAGGACAGTGTTCAAAATGATTTGCTACCCCTGACGGAGGAGTCTAGGGAAAAGCGCTGATGAGAGGGGGAGGGTGTAATGCCAAATATGGCTGTGAATGGAACAACCTTATATTATGAGATGTCAGGCAGTGGTCTGCCTATTGTTTTTATCCATGATTATTCAACCTCCCATCATCTTTTTGAACCTCAGGCAGAGTATTTCAGCAAACGAGCGAAAGTGATTGTGTATGATTTAAGGGGAAATGGGCAATCGGGGAAAATGAATGTTGAGATTAGCCGGATCGTAGATACACAGGTTGAAGATCTAAAGGGATTGTTAGATAAACTAGGCATAGAAAGGGCTGTAATCGTAGCGTGCTCCAGTGGTGCAGTACTTGCCCAGAAATTTGCCTGTCTATATCCTGAGCGGATCATTACCATGGCATTGATTGACAGTTATTTTAACGATGAGTATACGGCTAAAGGAAGCAAGGTAAAGGAACTGCTGCTGCTCTGTGCCTGGTCTTCCCATTATCTCCCTGCCGAAATGTTCATCAGGCCATTGCGTGTCACCTATAACAAGTGGCTGTTGGCCTACCATATTTTGAGGAAAGAGCTCTTGCAGAGACGGACGACAGAAGAAATTAAGCAGCGGCTGGCCTTGATACAATCCGGCAATAATGAAATGGCACTTCGGCTGCCAATTCCTGTTCTAGTCGTATCAGGCAACGAAAATGAGTGGATGCTGAAGCAGGTTGAGAAGACTGCGGCCAAATTTCCGCAGGCTCATTTAGCGATCATTAATGATGCCATGTACCCTAGTCACCTATGCCAGCCGCAGCTTTTCAACCGGTTACTCCTTGAGTTTTTACAAGATCAGCGGTGCTTTCATCATTCCGCATCCGGCAGCTAGGAGGGGATGTCCTTGATTATTGCCATTCTGCCTTATTATAAAGTTGAGCGGACCGTCACTGCAGACAATCTCGAGATAGTAATCCACAGACGCTCATTATGTCTATATTCTAACCGGATTGTTTCAGCTTACCGAGAGTTTCCGATTGATGAGATTTTTGACATATCATTCAAAGACCTCGGACAAGGCCATGGTGTCCTCTATCTGCATACAAAACATGGGGTATACGCGTACACTATAGAAACTGATGCAGAATTGTTTATATCTGAGGTAAAGAAACTGATCAGTTAGGAGACCAGAGCGGAGATTCCTCAACACGGAGGGATTGGGTTCATTGGGTATCAAAACTACAACCTTTGCTGTACTTCTCCCGATGGGGAAATATATAAGAATCAAGTCAGCCAAAAAGCGCCGGGAAGCTGACAGGCTCCCTGCGCTTTTTATAATACAGCTATTCTTCCAATTTCCAGATATTCCTGTCAGCCAGAAACGGAAGGCAGGATAGCGCACCAAAGATTCCGATTACAAGAAATAGCAGAGCTGCTCCTGAGCCTTTTCCGGCTCCCACGAGTGTAACATACACACTATCCAGGGATTGTACGGCCATAAACGGTTCAAACACTTTGTCTATCAGGAATCCGCCGCACAGGTACCCCAATGGAATGGTAAAGAACTGTAAGGTGTTTCTGGCCGAATAGACACGCCCCTGCATCTCAATAGGGATTATTGTACGAAATAGCACATCCATATTAGCGCTCATAACGGGGATAAACACCCAGCCAAGAATAGCACCCAGGCACCACACAGGTGTATTTCTGCCGAAGGCAAGCATGAAATTCTCGGTACTCATCGAAAAAAGCAGGCAATTGCAAATAACCCGGACCCGGCTCTTAGGCGGCGGCAGGAAGGCGACCAGAATGCTTCCTGTCATCATGGCTATCCCGGTAACCATATTGACCATACCGAGTGCGAACTCTCCGCCGCCGGCACGTGAAAGAATCATTGCGGGCAGGGCAGCATTGAAGATAGAGGCAGTAAAATTGATCACGGCCAAAAAAAGGATCAGATCCAGAATTCCGCGGTTGTCCATCAGATACCGTAGGCCGCTCTTTGCAGACTGTAATATCGTCGTTCTTCCGGTACTGCTCCGGTTCTTGATTTGAGGGATTTTAACAAAGAATAACAAAGCAACAAATGCTGTGGCAAAGGTAATGAAATCAAACAGGATAACAACTCTAATACTTGTAAATGAAAGCAGTGAAGTGGCGAGAACAGGCGTTAATATAGTGACCAGCGAATTGGATAAGGAACGCATCCCGCTTACCTTCTGATAGTGCTTTTCGGGAGCTAACAGGCTGATGGATACATCCGAGGCTGGCTGCTGTACTGTGTTCATTAGTCCATTCAAGGTGTTGATTAAATAAAGATGCCAAATCTGGAGCTTATCCGTGCTCAGCAGAATAAATACCGAAACGGTACAAAGTGCCGCAAAGCTGTCGCTGAGCAGAATAGTGGTCTTCTTATTCCATCTGTCGCTGAGTGCACCTGCGAAGATGCTCAGCAGGACATAGGGGGCATAGGAACAGATGGTCAAAAGCGACGTGACTAGAGCTGAACCCTGCTCCTGATAAGACCAGATCACCAGGGCGAAGGCAGTCATTGCACTGCCCAGTGATGAAAATGACTGTGTCAGCCATAAAATCAGGAAGATATGAAGCTCCCGGAAGGTGTTTTGGAAATTTTTTATCATGACTTTGCTCCTCTTTCAATTGAATTCTTAAATCTTCAATGAAAGTGCAAAGCCGAACGGACGAACTCAGATCCGCTCCGTGCAGTTTCGTCCGTTTCAGACTTTGCACGGAGCAATGCCTCTGCATAGCCGCATAAGGATATCCCTTCTTTTCCGGTTGAAGTTAAATTTACCCAAAAGTAAATTCCACTTCATTTTAACATGCGGAAACTTATCCGCGTGTTATTATTTGGCAGCAAGCGGTCTGGTCTGGAGGTAAAGGTTTAAATCCGGGCTTGCGCCCGTCAGAATCTGGTCTTCAACAATCTTCGCTAACACACCGTTGTATACAGTTCCGTTATCCCCATAAGCCATAATCATATAGCAATTGGGATAAGCTTCGTTCTGGCTGATGATGGGCATTCCGTCATGCGTTCCACCGTAAAAGGCCCCCAAATAATATTCCGGTATGGCCTGAATATCCGGAAAGAGGCTGTTAAACGCTGTAATGAGCTTATCCTTGCTTGCAAGGATTTTGGAATCTCTTGTTTCTGCGTAGGATGTATCTTTATCCATGCCCCCGATAATAATCCGGTTATCCGGAGTCGTACGCATATATACGTAGGGGCGTGCGGTTTCCCATATCAGGGTTCTTTTATACCAGCCTGAAAAATCAGCGACCGGCTTTGTAATGACGGCGTAGGAGCTTGCCAGCGTAGCATTTTTTTCTGTTTTAAAGTCGCTGTCTTCATAACCGGCTGCAATAATAACATATCTGGCCCGGATTTCGCGGTGTTCTTTGGTATAAAACAGGGCATGATCCTGTTCATAACGTTTGCCTGTTATCTCTGTATTCTCAAAAATCAATCCACCGCGTGACTTCACTTTCTCAAGCAGCCCGTATACAAATTTAAGCGGGTTCATCTCCGCGTCATCATGATAGTACAGAGCAGCCTCTTTTTGAAAAGGATAATGCCCGGCAATCTGCCTTCATCCCAAAAATCCACTTTGAACCCATGTTTCCGCAGGAGCACATGTTCCTCAGTCAATTCAGGAATATCTTCCTTATTGCTTGCATAATACAGGCTGTCCCGTCTGATAAAATCCGGGTCTATCGGTAACTGACGGCTTATCCGCTCAATATCGTTAATGGACTGCTCGCATAATCTAAGATGACGCGCAGCAGCTTCTTCACCAAAAGAGTGCGCAAGGGATACAAAACTTTTTTCTCCGGCATATTGAATTAATGCTGTATTGGAGCTGGTGCTGCCTTCTCCTGCTTTTCTTTTGTCGACTACAACGACGGACATTCCTTGTTCACACAGGAGATTTGCACACTGTGCACCGGAGCTGCCAGCACCAATGATCAGTACATCACACGATATGTCCTCTTCAAGCGTAGGATACGTTGGGGGGGTAGCCACTGTTGTCGGCCAGTACAATTTACCACTTTGCAGATCCATATCAAGTCTCTCCCTTTATAATATTCGACACTTAGTATGGACACTTCACTGCGACTCGATGCAACAACAATCCAAGTTCATGGAATACATCAGTTAATACCTTTTTTTCTTTGTTTACGGATAATCATCACGATCAGCAGCAGGACAGGCAACAATATTTGAAAAATCGGCCACCAATATTTTACGGCGATTTCTCTGCCTACTTTAATGAATTCCGTATATGTCGGCGACATAAAAGCCAAAAAATAGGTGCTCACCCCGATCAGCGCCGAAGATGGTTTGTGTTTTATTCCTATAACCCTGCTGATGCCAATTACCGCTGCGTTTAGGAAAGTAGCCAATTTAACCCCAAGGCTCAGGAACAGGATCAGTGTAAATAAAGGATCAATTCTCTCAAGCACCTCTGACATCTGAATCAACTGAACAGCTTGAAGTAAAGGAAGAGAACTGTTTGTGGCCAGAACAGGTCCAAGAACCAGAATATTGATTTGATTAAAAAGGATAAGAAACAGACTGATTCCACAGTACGTCAGCAGAATCATTTTGTTCATCCCGCGTCTGGTAGCTGCCATTGGATAAAACACCAGAAAGACCACGACCTGGCCGAAGGGAAAAGAGAGAATACCAGGTATTGCCGCTTTGAAGACTGGCTTCCATCCATGTTCAAGAATGGGCAGCATAAAATGAAATTGCAGCAGGCCGGTTGCTGCCAGCAGAATCAGGATGACGAAATATCCGATGACTATTACTGGGAATAATACGATGCACATCAGAAACAGCGTTTCCGGACCGTATCGAACCGTGTTAGTTACAACAAGAACTATAATCAGGATTACTGACCAGAGCGGAGTACCCGGAAGCAATGTCAATATGGTTACTTCTGCGATATCCCGCAGGTTTCTTGACGCCTCCAAAGTGAAATAGCCGATGAAACCCAGACTAATAAGACCCCCGATGAACTTACCGGAATAACGCTGTATAATCTGAAACAAATCTAGTTGAGGCTCAATCCTGTGTAAGGTTAAGTGAATCAGAAGAAGCAGAAGACCTGCCACGGATGCGATCAGCATGGACAACCACGCGTCTTGCCTCACTTCACCACCGATAAGGAATAAGCTTGTACTTCCTATCTCAAACAAAGCAAACGTAGCTGCTAATTCGGAGGCCCGGGTAGGAGACTTGCTGTTCATTTTCGGCTCCTTTCTGTTCCACGGATGGGGCTATTTCTCTGCTATCTTCAACAAATGCCTGAATGAGTCAAGGAACATCCGTGTCCGGACTACCGTCATTGTTACCTCTGCCTGCATATCCATCCTGGCCAATTCTTCATCCCAGACGGGCTTTAGCCTGTTCCATTCTTTCGGGTTCCGTTCATGTATCCGGTTGCCAATCCCCAGAATATCAACCTTCATTGCCTTGGCTGCTTCCCAGCCCATTTGCATCTGCTTCAAAATAACCTCTTCTATAGCATGTTTGAGTTTATTGATGCCGGCTGTATCGGTAAGGTTCTCATCAGTAGTGGTTTCAGCGAGTTCACCTTGGACTTCAGCTTTCACTTTAATGGTATAGTGTAACGGTCCTTTCACGGGAGTAACCTTGACTTTGGCCTTGAATATCCTCACGGCGGATTGGTCTGCCCCTTCAGGAGCATCGGGGTTCGGGAATGAAAGCACAGTACCTTTAACACGATTGGTTAACCAGGAGAGGCCCAGGCTTTCCTTGAGATTCATTCTTCCTGCAAGACGATCCCCTTTAAAGATGACAAGTCCCGTCATTCTGACCTTGGCATCTTGAGATGTTCTGTTTATTGACTCTACCGACTCCAGCGATTCTGCATTTTCTCCGGCTATCCCGATTTCTGGTACACTAGCCGCCTTAGACTCAGATGTTATTCCTAGGGCAAGATCAAACATCGTTGTTGCAGGGTAAAAGGAAACCAACATATGTTCTGTTTCAACTATTTTGGCGATGGCCTGTCCGGGCAGCTTTTCTGGCGGCAGGTTTTTATTGAGGATGTTTCGGGCGCTGCCCTTGGTTACCATAACATTGACCATCTCCCGGGATTCCGGATTACGAAAGTAGGAGTCCAGAATTGAACTAATCCCCGATTCAGCTGTTTCCTTGCTGATAATCAGTACATTATTATGGGCAAAATAGAGCTTTCGCGGATGCTCCACCGCACTCATAAATACGGTATCCCGTATCGTTTTTCCTTTGGTCGAAAAGACATGAACCCCGCTTTGGCTCCCGCCTGACGTTCCTCCGGCTGCCGATGCATTCGCAGATGCGACGCTGACCTGGTAAGTGACCGTAAAGTTTCCTTCCGTACCGTCTACACCCGATCCCGTGACGATACTAAGATCGTTCAGCTCGTTAGCCTTGCCGCAGCCATTTAACAGCAGCATTGCGGCAAGAAGGATGCAGCTTATTCGAAGAGTTCCTGACATGATTAGTTCCCCTTGTTCTGAGGCTTGTCCTCTGCTTGATAAACCCCGGCCTCATCCGAACTTGTCGGGTATTGATTCGGAGCCTGCCTAAATTTATTGCGTCCCGACTTCTGGTTGGGACGGGTCTTCATTGCCCACCAAGGTACACGCAGAAGCAAATCCTTCATATTGGATTTGAAGTAAGGAGCATAGGGCATAAAATAATTCACACCAAACGACCGTAAAGAGACTAGATGAGCCAGCAATGGTATAAGGCCTGCCAGAATGCCGAACAGGCCGAAGGTACCGGCGAGGAGCATCAAGACAAAACGCATTAGCCGCACCGCAGAGGCCATATTGATGCTCGGAATAACAAAGTTGGCTATTGCCGTAAATGAAACCACAATAACCATTGCACTGGATACCAAGCCTGCCTGAACGGCAGCCTGACCCAGCACCAGTGCGCCGACAATCGAAATGGCAGGTCCGATCACCCGTGGCATCCGGACACCCGCTTCCCGGATAACCTCAAAGATCAGCTCCATTGCCAGAGCCTCAAATAATGCAGGAAGAGGCGTACCTTCCCGTTGCCCTGTAAGCGTAATCAGCAGGGTAGTGGGTATCATCTCCTGCTGAAAAGTCGTTACAGCTATATAAAGAGAGGGCAGAAGCAGGGCTACAAAAAAAGATACGAAACGGATGGCCCGCAGGAAGGTTGAGATATCATACCGCTGATAATAATCTTCACTGGAATGAAAGAAGTTAAAAAAGGTGACAGGTGCTATCAATACAAACGGTGTACCGTCAACCAGAATACCTACCATACCGTCCAGCAGGCTGCCGGCCAAGGTGTCAGGGCGTTCCGTATTGAGTATGGTCGGGAAGGGTGTTATCGCGGCATCCTGTATAAATTCCTCTATGTAACCACTTTCCAGAATGCTGTCTGTATCAATTGCCTTCAGTCGGGTATTTACTTCTTCCACTACTTCAGGCCTTGCGATCCCATCCAAATAAGCAACGACAACCCGTGTCTGTGTATAGGTCCCGATGATATGTTGTTCAAACTTCAGGGCCGGGGTTTTTAGCTTACGTCTGAGCAGGGAAAGATTAGTGGACAGCTCTTCTGTGAAGCCCTCCTTGGGGCCGCGGATAACCGTCTGCGAGGTTGGTTCTTCAACTGAACGGCGGACACCTCCGGAAATGCCGACACCTAGCATCCAATCATTATTTTTCAGCAGAATCAGCACGTTTCCGGCCAGGATCGCCCGCATAATCTCCTCTTCGGTTGACAGCGACTGAACATTGCCCATGGGTATCATTGATCTGAACTCCGATGCGCTTCTCGCCGCATCCTGAATGCTGTCTTCATTATCCAGCAGATGAATAACAGCACTGATCAAATCAGGAAGCAAGACCGTCTCAACCAAACCGTCTATATAACAAACAGCCGCCGAGAGAGTGAGGCCCTTAGGGTTCACCAATTCATTGAGGACAAAATCCGGACTTTTTCCGAACTTGGACTTCAACATTCCGACATTCTGCTCAAAAGATGAAGGCAAAGCGTGCCTGTCCTTTTTTTCAGGAGTCTCGCCCTGATGTTGCTTTTGTCTTTTTGTGACACTTCTGGCTGGTTTAAAAATCTGCTTCATCCATTTGATGAACATGAGCCACACCTTCTTAAATACTTGCTTATAATCGTTAATCTTTGTTTCAAATGGTTTTTTTATGCAGTTTAGCAGGATAGATTTACATCAATCCAATTTGATAATAATGATTAAATATATTATCACTACACAAATTCCACACAAATTTAAAGTAAAGTATGAAGCAGTTAAACAAACGAAAACAAACCTACGGAGGATATGTTATGAGAAAAGGAATAGTCATTGTCAGCTTAACAGTTGTGCTTAGTACAATCCTTGCAGGCTGTCAAATTGGCAATAAAGAGGCTGAACAGGGACCAGACAATAATGCAGTGGCTTCCGCGGTATCTACACCTTGGATAGGTACGAAGAACACGACACGTATTAACACCTCTGACCCTGTTGAAGCAGCCGTGCTGGTGTCCCGGACCCTTTGGACGGCCGTATCCGACAGTAACCGGCCTGCAAGTGTCGTGCTTACGGACGTCAGCAACTGGCAAATTGCTGCGGTAAGTACCGATCTTATACACCACCCAAGTAACGGGCCTGTCCTTTTCTTTGAGAAAGACAAGGTTCCTGAAGCAACCCTCGCGGAAATACAACGGCTGAAGCCTGCGGGTGCAGCAGGAAATGATGGGATTCAACTCATTATCGTGGGCCCGGCTTCCGATGCAGTAGTCAAACAATTGGATACGTTAAACATGAAGCTGGATCAAATTGGAGGGGACGAGCCGGCTGCAGTTGCCGGGGCCATTGATGCTTACTATGCCAAGGTTGCCGGCGAACTCCCGCAAGCAGTAGTGATTGGATCGATGGATAGTCCGGAATACACACTTCCGGCTGTAAACTGGATAGCCCATATGCCGGAACCCCTTCTGTACGTAACCAAGGATGAAGTTCCTGAGCAGACTGTCCAGGCATTGAACGAACGCGGAGGGAACGCAGTGATTTACCTGCTTGGACCCGAGTCCGCCGTTTCATCCGGAGTTGAAGAGAAGCTTAAAGCTTATGGATCAGTAACCCGAATCTCGGGGAATGATCCGGCTACTAATGCTATCGCTTTTTCAAAATTCAAAGATGAAGCTACAGGATTCGGTTGGGGAATAACTGCACCGGGACATAACCTGTCTTTCCTCCCTGCAGACTCTACACTGCTAGCGGTTGCAGCGGCCCCGTTCTCACATCTCGGTAAACATGCTCCTCTGATTTTCACCAGTAAGGATCATATGCCGGAAGCGGTAATGGGATACACAGCTGAAATTCAGCCGAAGTTTAAGGATTCTCCGGCAGAAGGTCCGTATAACCACGCCTGGATTACAGGGGATAACAACGCAATTACAGCAGAAGCACAAAGTGAAATCGATGATATGCTCGAGATTTCTCCCGTATCAGGTGACAACCCGCATTCAGGGCATTAAGCTTATAAATATATAAGGAGGATTTCAAATGGAGCCGTAAGCGATATTCGCTTGCGGCATTCTAACGATAAGATACAGTTGAAGGGGAGTGGTTATCCAGTGTCTAAACTTAAGGTGTTAATTGTAGATGATGAATGGAATATGAGAAACCTGCTTCGGATTTACTTAATGAAAGAAGGCTTTGAAATTAAGGAAGCATCCACCGGGAAAGAAGCATTAGCTCTGGTCCATGTCCATTTGTTTGACGTTATTATTCTGGATGTGATGCTGCCCGACATGGATGGCTGGCAGATTTGCAGGCAAATCCGGGAACGAGTGAATACGCCCATACTATTTTTATCGGCACGTACAGAAACCAGAGATAAGATCAAGGGCCTGGATATAGGAGCGGACGATTACTTAACCAAACCCTTTGATTCTGAAGAATTACTGGCCAGATTGTTTTCTTTGATCCGCAGATCAGTCATGAACCAGACAACGCCTGTTCAGCCTGCCCGTGGACTCAGTTTTCCTGATCTGATCATCATACCGGAAGCCAGAGAAGTCAGAATTTGTGATCATCCGATCGAATTTACGCAAAAGGAGTTCGACCTTCTGGCCACTCTGGCGCAAAACATTCAGCGGGCCTTTACAAGAGAGGAGCTGGTGGAGCGCTTATGGGGATATGATTTTGAAGGAGAAGCACGGGTAGTTGATACCCATATCAAAAATATACGGGAGAAAATGCATATTTCCGGATTGAAGTATAACCCGATCCAAACGGTATGGGGGGTTGGCTATAAATTTAACGTTTGTGGTGATACCCATGAAAAATAACCGTATCGGTTTTAAATTAGGATTTGTTATTATTACTCTGTTTCTGATTGTATTAGTGTTTCTGGGCTTTACGGTAGACCGTTTATTTACGGGCTTTTATAGCGACCGGATGCGCACGGAGACGGAGGAACTGGCTTCCCACTTTGCAGTGATGGCCCATTCGGATAATACGTCTGATGAAACGATGAAAACCTTTGCTGAATTCTCTAACGTTAGTATTTTCAACGTCAAATCGGATGGGGAAGTCATTCTGCACTCGGGAACTCATGATTCTTCCGATCAGAAGATTATTCAGAACAGCGATTTGGACAACATTTTTGCAGGAAAAAAAGTCAATTTCTTATATTCCGGACCTTCGGGAATCCGTTACTTTGTATCCGGCCAGCCTATTTATGAAAATGGGGCGGCTACCTCTGCACTTTATGTAATGTCTTCTACCGAGAAAATGGAGCAGTCCTTAACGTCTGTCCGTTATCTGTTGATATTGTCAGGTATAGGCGCCTTTCTGTTGGCCCTTGGCATTACTTGGATTATCGCTCAATATTTATCACGGCCACTACTCAAAATGCAGCAGGCTACCCGAAAAATTGCTGCAGGTGATCTGGAAACGCGGCTCGACATCAACAGCAAGGATGAAATAGGCAGCCTGGCTTATGCGATCAACGATCTCGCAGTGGATCTTCAGCGCTACAGGGATACCAGACAAGAGTTTTTCGCCAATATCTCTCATGAGCTGCGGACACCGATTACCTATCTGGAAGGTTATTCCCAGGTGCTCCGGCAGGAGCTTTATGAAACGGAAGAGGAAAAGAACAAATATCTGGAAATCATCTATGATGAGGCATTACGGTTGCAGCATTTGGTGGAGGATCTGTTCGATCTGGCGAAGATGGAGGAAGGCAAGATCAGTCTCGAAATGGAGTCTGTGAATATGTCTGAAATGACGCAGCAAGCGATGCGAAAAGTGGAGCTCAAGGCAAGAGAAAAAAATCTCGGCCTGCTATACCATGAACAAGGAACAATAAAGGATATTCGTGCAGACAAAAAACGGATGGAGCAAATCCTGATCAATCTGCTGGAGAATGCAATCCGTTATACCGAAAAAGGAACAATCGGGGTCTCCGTATCTTATTACAGCAATGGGTTTGTTTTAGTCATCGAAGACACAGGGATTGGGATTCCGAATGATGAGCTCCCGTATATATTTGAACGCTTTTACCGGGTAGAAAAGTCCAGATCACGTCAATTTGGAGGAACGGGCTTAGGACTGTCTATTGTGAAAAAGCTGGTGGAATTGCAGGGAGGTCAGATTTCAGTATCAAGTCAGTTAGGTAAAGGCACGCGATTCGAAATTCAGTTTGACCGGCAGCCATGAAGTCAGGAGGCAGGCTAATGAAAAAAATACAATGGCTCATAGCGGCTCTTTTTATCGGTATGGGCTTAACGTGCATGACGATATCCGCAGTATCCTTTCAGAGCAATCCCTTAATCCAGATAAGCGGGATCATAAAGGTGGCAGCCTGTATCCTTTTTATCGTATTTTTGAGTATTGTTCTTATGAAAGTCTACAGAGCCTGTAAAAAACATTGATACTGAATAAATGACAAAAACGTTACTCATGATTCTATTAAATTTTAAAAGGATTGACAGGCTGCCTACCATCTATTAAAGTGTTAATAGTTACAAAATATTAATAATTTGCCTTTGACCGAATCCTCAGCTAACTCCGTAGGCATTGAAGGGAGAACAAGAATCTGAAGAAATTCATCGTATCCATGTTGGCAGCCTCATTTATATTTGCTTCTGCAGCACCAGGTACATACGCAAGCGAGGTAACACTCGACAGTGTTGTGAATCAGGTCGTAGGAACCCCTTATCTTTATGGAGGAACCACAACTTCAGGCTTTGATTGCTCCGGATTTATTCTTTATGTACTTAAGAAGTTCAATGTGGATGACCTTCCTCGCACTTCTCAATCACAAGCCAAAGCCGGCACTCCTGTAGCCAAGGATGATCTGCGTGAGGGTGACCTTGTGTTTTTTAACACAGTTGGTTCCGGAGTTTCCCATGCGGGCATTTATGTAGGGGACAACAAATTCGCTCACTCTTCCAGCAGTAAGGGAGTAAGAATCAGCAGCTTGTCAGAATCGTACTATAAGGACCGGTATGTAACCGCCCGCCGTGTGGTCAATGATAACAGCTATTCTGATATGGTGAGCCGTTAATGACAGGTTCGTATACAAACGGAATTTAGAAGATCGTCTCTATTCAAGAGAGACGGTCTTTTTATTTTCACAAAGAATACAACTGATTAATCAAATCCTCACTTTGGGACTGAAAAATTTGATACTATTTAATAAGGAGGGAATAAAATATGAATTTAATTGAGTTATGCGGAATGATATGCCTGCCCGAGCAAATGACAAGATCAGTACTAGACTTTGCAAGCGATTACGAAGAAAAATCAACAGAGTCATTGTCTGCTGTTCTGGATGATCCATCCCAATGGGACAATGGAGTCAAAGAAATTGCCGGTGTCCTCGGAGAGGATCCGGATGGGAGCAAAATGCTTGCTTTTATGCTTCTTCGAGCAGTTGACTCCCATAAAGAATACAAAAAAAGAGGAATTAATGATACCATTTTTACCGATACGATGAAGTTCTGCACCCGATTCATAGAGGAACATTATAAGCTATACGGGACCTATGCATTTAAGTGGGCATGGTGGTTCCCAAGACAGCTTTCACTTCGCGAATTCCGGATTGGTGCTCTTGAATATGAAATGATCGAAAGGGAAAAAAAGAAATGGATTAACATACATATCCCCGCTGATGCCAGTATGGGGCGAGAACGTTTGCGGGAGTCCTATGAGGATGCCAGAGCATTTTTCACCCGATACTTCCCGGATTATGGACAGTCGGATATGATGTGTGATTCCTGGCTGCTGTCTCCACACCTTACAAAGCTGCTGCCGGAGAGTTCAAACATACTCGGTTTTCAAAGGGCTTTCGAATTAGTACATGTAGATGAAACGAACGACAGCTTTATCAGATGGGTATTCGGAAGAACGGATATTCCTGTACGCGAACTTAGGGAAGATACCTCCCTGCAGAGAAAAATCAAGGCATGCCTATTGGAAGGCTCTAATCTTGGCGCTGCCACCGGCAGACTGCAGGAAGACCCTTGGAAGGAATCATAAATTCGCCATATAGGTACATCAAAATTTTATATTCATGTCAATGGAGGAGTCTGTGCCAAGCAGGCTCTTTTTGCTTTTTATCTGCTTAGCACCTGATAGGTTTATCTAAGAACAGGTTATTTTAACTTTATCCAAATATTACAGGCTGAATAAACACATACTGAAGAAAATTTGATTCATTTGACATCAATGGAGGTTTATTTATGGTTTTCACTATTTCAATTACCATTGTTGCGATTTTTGCAATTTGGGGAGCTGTAGCCCCTGAACGGCTGGCTGACTCGGCTAACGCCGCGTACCATTTCTCCATTCAAAATTTTGGCTGGTTTTACTTGCTGGCTACACTGTTCTTCTTAATCTTCACGTTCTATTTAGCCTTCAGCAGATTTGGCAGCATCCGGCTTGGAGATGACGACGATGAACCGGAATACTCCACGCTATCCTGGCTGTCGATGCTCTTTAGCGCAGGCATGGGAATCGGCCTTGTTTTCTGGGGCGTAGCTGAGCCTTTGTCCCATTATTTATCTCCGCCGGAAGGCGTAGAGGGGGGCACAACAGAAGCAGCAAGGATTTCCATGCGCTATTCCTTTTTTCACTGGGGACTGCATCCATGGGCTATTTATACTGTCATCGGCTTGTCGCTTGCCTACTTTCAGTTCCGCAAAGGTTACAAAGGCTTGATTAGTTCGACTTTCATCCCTTTGATCGGAGAAAAGCGGGCCGCAGGCTGGTTAGGCAAGGTAATCGATATTTTGGCGGTTATCGCCACCATTTTTGGAGTAGCCACTTCGCTCGGACTCGGTGCTCTTCAGATCAACGGAGGTTTGCATTATTTATTCGGGGTTCCTAACACGACAATCTCTCAGATTGTTATTATCGCAGCAGTGACCGTGCTTTTCCTGATCTCCGCTACTACGGGTCTCGACAAAGGCATTAAAATCCTAAGTAACACTAATTTAGTTACAGCCGTTCTATTGATGCTGTTCGTGTGGGCCACAGGTCCGACCTCCTTTATTTTTGAGACCTTTACAACCACGTTAGGCAGCTACATGCAAAACTTAATCAATATGAGCTTGAGGTTAACTCCTTTTTCAAGGGGAACCTGGGTCGGAGCGTGGACGTTATTCTATTGGGCCTGGTGGATTGCCTGGTCTCCCTTTGTCGGAACCTTTATTGCGAGGGTATCCAAGGGAAGGACCATTAAGGAATTTGTCATCTGCGTCATGATTATTCCGAGCCTGTTTGGTTTTGTCTGGTTTTCGGTATTTGGCGGTACAGGCCTTCATCTGGAATTGTTCGATGCTGCCGAGCTGGCAGTTTCCGTTAAAGAAAATACGACTACTGCCCTGTTTATCACACTGGAGCAGCTGCCCTTAGGTACCGTCATTGCCTTTATTGCTACGCTCCTGATTATGATCTTTTTTGTCACTTCAGCCGATTCGGCAACCTTTGTGCTGGGCATGCTGACCACAGACGGCAAGCTCAATCCCAGTGCAAGAGTGAAATTAACCTGGGGAATCCTGCAATCTGCCTTAGCTGTAGTTCTGATGATTAGCGGCGGATTAAGCGGCCTGCAGACTGCCTCCATCGTAGCGGCTTTACCTTTTGCCATTGTCCTGATTGCGATGTGCTTCTCGCTGCTCAAGGCCCTCCAGGCAGAAGATAAGGAACGTCGCCAAAAGGAAAAACGTCAACGTCAAAAGCTGAAACGTCTGCTCGAGGAGCACGCACAGACCCCTTGAGCTAACATTAAATGACTTGAATAAGCACTTGGATTTAATGGAAAACTTCAAAAGAACAAAAAGCTTCATGATTTGATTGTTAAGGGGGGAAAAGAATGACCACTCAGGACCCGAAGCAGCTTCTGAAGAAAAAACACGAACTGGATGAGCAAAAGAGACAGTTCACCAATTTTGCACGCAGTGTCAGCGAACACGGTGAGGTGGAAGCAGGCCAGGAATTCAGTAATGACCGGCTGCCTGATGATCAAAACCGTATGAAGTCTGTGGAGAACAGACAAGACTGATTTTAGCGACGCTTCAGAAGTAAGCCGGTCCCTCACAGGATCGGCTTATTTTTATATCAATTACATCTATAACAGCATGCTCTTTCTTGGGCTGGGACAATGGGATCTCAGCGTAGCTTTCTGACCTGAGTTAAATCAATCAAGAGGCCGGTCTGCCAAAGCAGGCGGGCTTTTTATCCATAATCTCTGGATAGATCAACAAAAGTTATGTAAATATCAATGGAGTTGCTGCAGTGTTGCATTATAATCTAATGTAATATGATTATAATGGGCATAAAGGGGTGTTTATCCAGTGGAGTATCATGTTGCAATTCAAGGAAGCGACCAATCGGCGGGTACGGAGACACAACCGTTCCGCACGATTTCCCGCGCTGCGGCTCTAGCAAAGCCGGGAGATAGTATAACCGTACATACAGGTGTTTACAGGGAATGGGTGAATCCTGCTAATGGAGGGACAAAGGAACAGCGAATTGTATACCAGTCTTCTGGAGATGGGGAAGTGGTTATCACAGGCGCAGAGCCTGTGGCTGACTGGGAAGAAGAAGGGGACGGTGTCTGGAGGACAGAGGTGCCAAACAGCCTGTTTACCGTTCGCAACCCCTATCAGACAAAGCTATACGGTGATTGGTTGTTTGATGGTACTTTCGAACCGCATCTTGGGGATGTGTACCTTGACGGAAAATCTCTATATGAATGTGAAAACGTCAACAAGCTGCGCAATCCCCAGGTTTGGCCGCAGGCTAAGTATTCGGAGGATTCATTGCTGCAATGGTATGCGGAAGTCAGCTCAACAACCACTACCATCTGGGCGAACTTCGGAGGCAAGGACCCACGGCAAGAAAACGTGGAAATCAATGTGCGTCCTTACTGCTTCTGGCCTGAAAAGACCGGCTGCAGTTATATTACCGTCAGAGGCTTTACTCTCCGGCAGGCGTCCCCCCAGTGGGCTCCTCCAACAGCTTTGCAGGAAGGGCTTATCGGTCCCCACTGGAGTAAAGGCTGGATTATAGAGAATAATCTAATCAACGAATCCAAATGTACGGGGATCAGCCTGGGCAAAGAAAGAAGTACCGGGCATAACGAATTTTCGAATAATCGGAGCAAAGGCGGAACGCAACGGGAGCAGGAGGTTATTTTTCGGGCATTGCGCAAGGATTGGCAGCAAGATCATATAGGGAGCCATATTGTCCGCAACAATGTCATTCATGATTGTGAACAGGCAGGGATTGTTGGACATTTAGGTGCTGCTTTTAGCCGAATTTATCAAAACCGCATCTACAATATCCACCACAAGCGAATCTTCCACGGCGCAGAAGTGGGGGGAATTAAACTCCACGCCGCACTGGATACCCAGATTTGCGGGAATGTCATCTATAGCTCCTACCGGGCCCTTTGGCTGGATTGGCAGGCGCAGGGCACCCGAATCAGCCGGAATATCTTTTATGACAATCTGTCTGAGGATCTCTTTGTGGAGGTCTGCCATGGCCCTTATACGGTTGATCATAACCTGTTCTTGTCGCCTATGAACTTCCGCAATATGGCTCAAGGCGGTGCGTTTGTTCACAATCTGTTTACCGGCAGATTTGTGATGCGCTCCGAGCTTACCCGCTATACTCCCTACCATATGCCTCATGAGACAGCGGTTGCCGGATTCAGCAACATTACAGGGGGCGACGACAGGTATTACAATAACATCTTTATAGGTGACGGCGATCCGGACAAAGAGCCGCAGCCTCTGACCTTTTTCGAGCATCTTCCGCTCCCTCCAAGGGAGAATATGGATTACGGCGGTGACGCGGTGATGGATGGGGTACCCGATAACTCCCGCTGTTATCTTCATCCTGCCGGATTGGGCGGCTATAACGATTACCCAAGCGCTTCTCAAAAGCAGTGGTGGGAATATTCCAAGGAAGAAATTGCGGCTTATAAGGAATCCGGAAAGCCATTTCAGCCTGATAAGATGGCACTTCCCGTTTCGATACAGGGCAATCTGTATATGAAAGGCGCGGTACCCAGTGTTCATGAGCCTTATGCTAAGGTTTATGATAGCAGTTGTATCAAAATCGACATCGATCCGGCTACTTGCAAGGTACAAGTGCATGTTCATAATTCTGAAATCATAAGTGCTGCAGCTCCTGCGGTAGTCACAACAGCCCTTCTAGGCAGAAGCCATCATGCTGAAATGCTCTATGAGGAACCGGATGGATCCCCTTACCGTTTCGACCACGACTTTTTTCATAAGCTGCGCCCCGAAAGAAATGTAACACCCGGACCATTTGAGATATTTGACAACAATCCGGTGAACATTGTTCTGTAAAGCCGAATTATCCCTTTTTCTCAGGACCTAAGTAGCATGAAAGCAAACTTTTCAGCCCTTTCCCTTCCCAGCAGGAAGTGGGAAGGGCATTATTGGTGTTCCGAGACATTTCCCATGCGCCTCGCCGTGAGTTGGCCATCTTGAAACATGCCCGGTCGGGCACTCCAAGTGCTCGGAGTTCACAGATTCGCCAGCCCATTAGATATTGATTTAATCGGCTTATTCCTTCCATGGAGATGGACCAGGTCCGGTTCGTTAGCTTTCGAATTTTCTCTTTTTACATGCTTTGAGACTCTTCGATACAATTTTTGTTATCCGTATAAGCTTGACCAGCTGTTGACAATAAACACTCGACCTTGTATTATACCCATAGGGGTATCGGTATTGCGATAAAAATCATATCATTATCGCCGCATCCGATATTTCAAAAGTCGCTAGTTATCATCCGGTTTAGGACTGACTAACAAGACTGCACTTAAATCTATAACCCAGTACAAGGAGGAGCCACATTGCCGGAAATTAAAACAAACATGACCCTTGATTGTAAAGGGCTCGCATGTCCAATGCCTATTGTAAAGACCAAAAAGGCGATCGATCAGCTGGAGGAGGGTCAAGTCATTGAGGTCCAAGCCACAGATAAAGGATCTCTTGCAGACATTCAAGGTTGGGCTAAGAATACAGGCCATCATTATCTCGGTACTGTAGAAGATGGAGATGTGCTTAGACACTACATCCGTAAATCCAGACCCGCTGAAGTAAAAGAAGAAAAAAAGCATCCTCATTGTGTTTCCAATGAAGATTTAGCCAAAAAACTGGCAGCAAACGATAAAATTACCGTCATTGATGTCCGGGAGCCTGCTGAATATTCGTTCAACCGAATCCCCGGCTCCATTTCGATTCCACTCGGAGAGCTTGAGGATCATGTTCACGAGTTGAACCCGGAAGATGAAATTTATGTTGTCTGCCGGACCGGAAACCGCAGTGATATGGCTTGCCGTCTGCTCAGCGAAAAAGGATTCAATCAAGTGAAGAATGTCGAGCCGGGGATGTCGGGTTGGACGGGTCCTCTGGAAAATGCAGAGAAGTAAAACATCTAATACAGATCTACAAATTAAACTACACGGAGGTTATTAACATGAGTACAAAAGTAGCGATTATTGCAAGCAATGCTGGTTTGTTTGACGCTTATAAAGTCTTTAACATCGCAACGGCTTCTGCGGCAACGGATGCGGAAGTAGCGATCTTCTTCACTTTTGAAGGGCTGAACCTTATTCACAAACAGGCGCATCATCAACTGCCGCTCCCGGCGGGAGCCGAACACTTCGCAGAGGGCTTCAAGAATGCCAATATTCCTTCGATTCCCCAGCTTGTAGAAATGGCGCAGGAGCTGGGTGTGAAAATCATTGCCTGTCAGATGACGATGGATGTAATGAACTTGAAGAAAGAGGACTTTATCGAAGGCATTGAAGTAGGCGGGGCCGTAACTTTCCTGGATTTTGCCAAAGATGCCAACGTAAGTCTGACATTCTAATCCAAAGGAGGATTCAAACATGAAAGCAGCACCAAATTTAAAAATCATGAATGCCAAAGAATTAACTCGAATCGTTCTGGCAAAAGAAGAATTGTTTATTTTGGATGTGCGTAACGAAAGTGATTTTAATGATTGGAAAATCGAAGGTGAGAGCGTGGATATCATCAATATCCCCTACTTTAATCTTCTGGATGGTGTAGACGAAGCTCTTGATCAAATACCGGATGGCAAAAAACTGCTCGTTGTCTGTGCAAAAGAGGGTTCTTCCAAGTTTGTTGCTGAGCAGATTGTAGAGGCCGGCCGGACGAATGTGCACTATCTGGAAGGCGGTATGAAAGCTTGGAGCGAGCATTTGGAACCGGTGGAAATTGGTGAATTGAAAACCGGCGGCTCTTTGTATCAGTTTGTCCGGATTGGTAAAGGCTGCCTGTCTTATATGGTCGTATCCCAAGGGGAAGCGGCCGTTATTGATACCCTTCGGATGACGGATGTATTTGAACAGTTTGCGAAAGAAAAGGGAGCGGTGATCAAACATACGCTCGATACGCATTTGCATGCTGACCACATTTCCGGCGGACGCAGACTCGCGGAACAAACAGGCGCCACGTATTGGCTACCGCCTAAAGATGCAACAGAAGTCACCTTCACTTATGAGAAGCTTGAGGAAGGCCGTGATATTTCCGTAGGGTCTGCGACCATCCAGATTCAGCCGGTATATTCGCCCGGTCATACGATCGGGAGCACCTCTTTTATTGTAGACGATCAATATTTGCTGACAGGCGATATCCTGTTCATCGAGTCGATCGGACGCCCCGATCTGGCCGGTAAAGCGGAAGACTGGGTCGGAGATCTGCGCAATACGCTCTATAGCCGTTATGCAGAACTTTCGCAAGATCTTATGGTTCTGCCTGCACACTTTGGCAAGGTTACCGAACTGGGGGCAGGCGGCCGGGTGATGGCCAAATTGTCGGATCTGTATCAGAATAATCCTGGCTTGAACATTCAGCAGGAGGAAGAATTCCGCCGGACAGTCACCGAAAATCTGCCTCCGCAGCCGAATGCTTATCAGGAAATCCGCCAGACCAACATGGGGAAAATCACACCAAGCGAAGACGAGCAGCGGGAGATGGAAGTCGGTCCCAATCGCTGCGCGGTTCATGACAAATAAGAGTAGGATAAGCGAACACGCTCGATGTGTTCGCTTATTTCAAGGCTTTATAGGTAACCCTCACTCCAAGTGTACAGTAGGCTTCTTCTCTATAATGACCTTGGGGACAGGATTTGGTAGTGCACGCGAAATCGCTTTCTGCCTGAAGTCTTTCCTGGCATACAGGGCATGTATCAGTGAACCATTTTTTTAATACCACCAGCATTTTTATACCTCATTTCCTATGTGGTAACTATGTTTTAATTATAACCTGACTGTTACGGATCGTATACAACAAATTCAGACCGGAAGGAGGCAGATTATGGATCCCTTTCTAATGATCATCATGATTGTGCTTGGATTGGTCGGCTCTTTCTTTTCAGGCTTACTTGGGATCGGAGGGGCAATTATTAACTACCCGCTGCTGCTCTATGTGCCATCTCTTCTCGGTGCGGCCCAATTTAATGCGCATGAGGTGTCATCGATCAGTATGTTCCAGGTTTTTTTTGCTTCATTAGCAGGAGTATTGGCTTTTCGGAAAAAGAGTACAACAGGGCCATCTTTCGTAAATAAACGGCTCGTTCTATATATGGGAACCAGCATACTCGCTGGCAGTTTGATCGGAGGTTTTGTCTCAGGACTGCTTGAAGGGGGCATCATTAACCTCATTTATGGTATTTTGGCTGTTCTAGCTGTTATTCTTATGCTCATCCCAAACAATGGAACGGAAGAGAATAGGGCTGAGCTTCAATTTAATGCCTTGATTGCAAGTATATCCGCCTTTATAGTGGGAATCGTTTCGGGCATTGTCGGCGCTGGAGGAGCTTTTATTCTGATTCCGGTCATGCTTACTCTGCTCCACATTCCAGCACGTACGACCATTGCTTCCTCACTGGCGATAGTCTTTATTTCAGCCATTGGAGGAGTGGTTGGTAAAATTACCGGAGGCGCTATTCCATTATGGCCGACACTATTTACAGTCATTGGCAGCTTGATCGGTGCACCGCTCGGTTCAAAAATAAGCGCCAAAATGAATGTAAAGGTGCTGAGATATGCTTTAATCATCCTTATTTCCTTAACCTCTGTTAAGATTTGGTCCTCTATCCTTTAAGAGGGGCTGTTAGGTGGATTGCAAAATGTCCAATCGCGAAAGTCAACTTGTTTATATAGCGTGTATATTTAATGGTTTTGCTCTATACTATACCTATACAGGTATCGCTTATACGAGGAGATGAACAGATATGGAATACAATTATCCCAATGAAATTAAAACCCGTTTGCGCAGGATCGAAGGACAGATTCGCGGAGTGCTGCGGTTAATGGATGAAGGCAAGTCCTGCAAAGAGGTCGTTTCACAGTTGTCTGCCATTCGCAATGCCTCCGACAGAGCGCTCGCTCAGATTGTGGCGGAGAATCTGCAGCAATGTATTTTAGAAGAACAAGCCAACGGTAATCCAGATACAGAAAAAATGGTCAAAGAAGCTGTGGAGTTGCTTGTTAAAAGCAGATGAGTGAGGAAAGATAAACAAACTGCTGATCATTAGCAGCAACTGTAGTTATTAGCAGTTGCTGCCATTCTTTCATGGATATGCGATGTTTACCATCGAGAAGTATTGATAATAAATCAGTGTAGCGTTATAATACCCATAGGGGTATATGTATTATAATCATGGGAATTCAGTTCTAATCATAAAAGGAGAGGAATCAAATGGCATTTAAAATCCCATTCACAATCACACCACAAGAAGTTGCTGATCAATTAGAGGAAGGCAAGTCACTTAATTTATTGGATGTCCGCGAATTAGCCGAGTGGGTAGAGGGGCATGTTGAAGGAGCCAAGCATATTCCGCTGAGTCAATTAGTTGGACGGCTTAAGGAATTAGACCTTGACCAGGAGATCATTATCATGTGCCGCAGCGGAAATCGAAGCGGTTTGGCTTGCGAGCTGCTGCATGAAAAGGGATATAAAGTAGTCAATATGACGGGGGGGTTAAATGAATGGACCAGTAAACTTGTCCGGGATTGATGAAGGAGTCTAAGCAATTTAATAATGGAAAGGACATCTGGATGACCGATGGCCTAACGCGAAAACCCTTGACGTTAGGGATGCGAATGAGTACTGGGAGGGGCATATACGGGGCTCAGGGGTTTAAAAATGAATTACAGAATGGGGAGAACAAATGAATACTGTTTTTTATTTAATACTAGGCTCCTTTGTACTCTGGATTTTATTCAAACAGTTCGCGCCACTGAAAGGCTTGCGCTCACTGACTCCAGAACAGTTTCAAAGGGAAGCCAAGGGTAACCAGGTGATCGATGTCCGGGAAGTACATGAGTATAATCGTGGACATATTAAGGGAGCAGTAAATTTTCCCCTAAGCCAACTTCAGCAGTATATAGATGATATCCCCAAAGATCGTACGGTTTTGCTGTATTGTCAGAGCGGGATGCGTAGCAAACAAGCCGCAAAGCTGTTTGTTCGAAAAGGGTATTCTAATGTAGCGGAGCTTAGGGGGGGAATTATAACCTGGAAGGGTCAGATGCAAAAATAGAGCGTTATACACAATTCAAAAAAAAGGGTGATCTTAATGAAAAAGAAAGTGTTGATTGTTGGCGGTGTTGCAGGCGGTGCTTCGGCAGCTGCCCGGCTTAGACGTTTGGACGAAGATGCAGAAATCATCATGTTTGAACGTGATGCGCACATCTCTTTTGCGAACTGTGGCCTTCCCTATTATGTTGGTGAATCGATACAAGATCGCTCTAAGCTGATGGTACAAACTCCGGAGAGCATGAAGTCCCGTTTTAACCTCGATGTTCGAATTCATAGTGAGGTAACAGAAATCCATGTGAACGAGAAAACCGTTACCGTAAATAGCAAAGATAATGGCGTATACACAGAGAGTTATGATTATTTAATCCTGTCTCCCGGTGCAAAGCCACTAAAGCCGCCAATTCCCGGTATAGATAGCAACTTGATTTTCACGCTCAGAAATATCCCCGATACGGACCGAATTAAATCTTACGTTGACCGGGAAGACATCCAAAACGCGGTTGTCATAGGCGGCGGTTATATTGGTGTGGAGATGGCCGAGAATCTTAGGCACCGGGGATTGGATGTGACCTTAGTTGAAGCGGCTCCGCATATCCTGGCACCATTCGATTCAGATATGGTTACATTTGCCGAGAAGGAGCTTCAAGACAATGGGGTACGGCTGCAGCTAGGCGACGGCGTTCAATCTTTTGAAGAGAAGGACGGGAAAATTACAGTCTCCTTGCAAAGCGGAAAGAAAGCTACTACAGATATGGTCATTCTAGCCATTGGTGTAGCACCGGATACAGGCTTCTTGAGAGACTCTGGGATCAAACTCGGAGCAAGAGGCCATATCCTGGTGAACGCCTCACTGCAAACGAATTGCGACGGTGTATATGCGGTAGGTGATGCCGTTGAAATTACGGACTTCGTTTCCGGTCAACAATCAGCAGTCCCTTTGGCAGGACCAGCCAACAAACAGGGACGAATCGTAGCGGATCACATTTGCGGACTGCAATCGACTTATAAAGGGACTCAAGGTACAGCCATCATCAAAATTTTCGGATTAACCGGAGCAAGTACGGGAAGTAACGAGCGGGTGCTAACGAAACTGAACATTCCGTATCGTACGGTATATGTTCATCCAAGCTCCCATGCATCCTATTATCCCGGTGCCAAACCTATAGCGCTAAAGCTTTTATTTAACGATGAAGGCACTATTCTTGGCGCACAAGCATTCGGGGAAAAAGGGGTTGATAAACGCATCGACGTTATTGCTACCGTTCTCCGGTTAAAGGGTACAGTTAATGATCTTGCTGAGCTTGAACTGACGTATGCGCCTCCGTTCTCTTCTGCTAAGGATCCGGTCAATATGGCAGGCTACCTGGCACAAAATGTATTAAGCGGGCAAGCCGAAGTGGTTACGCTAAGGGATGTAGAGAACATTAATCCCGATCAACAGATCCTGCTGGATGTCAGAACTAAAGCAGAATATGATCAAGGTCATATTGAAGGAGCACTGCATATTCCGGTCGATGAGCTCCGTACAAGAAGCCAGGAACTAGATCCGGACAAAGAAATTTACGCTTACTGCGCAGTTGGAATGAGGGGTTACATTGCCTCCCGGATTCTGAAACAAAAGGGGTACCGAGTGAAGAATGTGTCAGGTGGCTATCGAAGCTATTCCATGTCTAAATTCACACCTGTAATTTGAAGTACGTTTTCTTGATATGGGCATATGCTGGGATATATCAAACTCGGAGGGAATGATTTTTTATGTTTTATAACCAGCCCAGATATTATGGAGAAACTTTATGCTCAAGCCCATATCCAGTATTCTGCAATTCTTACTATGGAAATGTCTACCTCCCTTATGTTCAATCCCAAAGACCATCTTTAATAAAGCAAGAACAGCATGTTCTAAAAGATTTTGGACCAAACCCTCTTGTATTTAACATAGAAGCGGCTACAAAACAAAACAATAACTACCGTACTACACTTTGGACAGGACAATATCTGCAAATGACCCTTATGAGTATTGAGGTCGGTGGGGACATCGGTCTTGAAGTTCATCCGAATACGGATCAATTTATCCGTATTGAACAGGGGCAAGGTCTGGTGCAAATGGGAGATCGCCGTGACCAGCTGAATTTCCAGGTCACTGCCAAAGCCGATGATGCCATTCTGATTCCTGCAGGTAAGTGGCACAACCTCACTAATCTGGGGAATGTACCTCTTAAGGTGTATGTCATTTATGCTCCTCCTGAACACCCTCATGGGACTGTGCATAAGACCAAAGCAGACGCCATGCATCTTTAAAGCCTTTATCACTTCTTAACAAGTTGCAAATTCAATCTTCATAACTCTCCTTTAAAGTGTAAATATAAGGAGGAGATACAAATGAAGAAACTTTGGATTGGATTATCGGCTCTTGTACTGGTTATGGGAATTGGGGCCGCAGGCGCATACGCGTCAACAGTAAATAATGAAGGGAGCAACAGCGGCTTTTTCAAAGAGATGCTGCCTTTTGCGAAACAAATGCACCCTAGTCTGTCAGATGAGCAGTTAAAGAAGATGGTTGACCACTGCAGTGATTCAAACCGGAGCGGAATGTCAGAAAAGATGCAGGATTCTCCATTCGGCAAAGGTATGATGAACTTCTAGACCGATCATGATAAGATTAGACCTCAAACAAAATGGGGTCTGTCTCATTTTTAATTAATGAATGAAGGTGATCGATCAGTGAAAATTCTAGTGGTAGACGACGAAGAACATATCCTGCAGGTGATCAAGGCTTACCTGATTAAAAATCATTACATTGTGTTTGAAGCTAATACAGGAAGAGGGGCACTTCATCTATTTGAAACTTTACATCCCGATCTGATCATACTCGATTTGATGCTTCCGGATATGAACGGAGAGGAAATATGTAGAAGGATACGCAAATCGTCAAACGTTCCTATCTTGATGCTGACTGCAAAAAGCAGCGAGGACGATATGGTGAATGGTCTGATGATCGGAGCTGACGATTACATAACCAAACCTTTCAGTCCAAGAGAGCTGCTCGCCCGTGTCATTAGTTTATTAAGACGAACAAATCAGCCCGAACTAGGCAATACCTCCAAGCTGTTATTTGCTCAGGGCCGTTTAACGATAGATTTGGAACAGTACGAAGTAAGAGTTCAAGAGGAGCCGATTGCCCTTACCCCCATGGAGTTTAAACTGCTTGAAGTTTTGGCGAAGCATCCGAAAAGAGTATTCTCCCGTCTTGAACTGGTAAATCTAACTCAAGGTGATACCTATGAGGGATTTGAGCGGACCATCGACGTCCATATTAAGAACATTAGACAAAAAATCGGAGATGCCCCTAAACATCCCGTATTTGTCGGCACCGTTTTTGGAGTAGGCTACAAATTTTTGGTGAGCCCGGATGAGATATAAAAGCGGGATACGCAATAAGCTTCTCGTATCGCATGTCGGCGTTGCACTTGCCGCGCTGCTGTCCATCGTCCTTCTTGTCAATCTGGTGATGAATTTCTCGTTTAATCTGTATCGGGAGAAGCAGCAGAAGGCGGAAGTCCAGCAAATAGTTGATGAGCTTGTAGCCGCTTTTGATGAATCCTATTCCGGGTGGGAATCCGGCGTTTGGATGCTCGTTTCCCACCAAGCGATCGTTGGAGGTTATATCGTTCGCGTGTATGATAAGGGTCATCGTCTGCTTTGGGATACGAGTCGGATGGGGATGCACGGACAAATGAATACCGATACTACGCTTCCTGCCATCCTGACAAATATAGAAAGAGACAATCAGCTGCTGGGAACATTGGAATATCAACCGATAAATGAATCCTCCCAAAGCCTGAGTCAGCAGTTCCTTCGCATGTTTAACACGCTGCTAGGTGCAGCACTGGTAATCGTAATGATCGGTACGTACTTATTCAGCCGGTATACGGCAAAGAGTCTCAGTCAGCCACTATTACGGATTAAGCATGCCGCTACACGGATGAGAGAGGGAGATCTCAGCGCCCGTGTAGAAGTTACAGTTCCTGGTACGGAAATTGAAGAGGTCGGGCAGGCACTTAATCATTTGGCCGAAGGACTGGAGAAACAGGACAATTTAAGAAAAGTCCTGACTGCCGACGTGGCACATGAGCTTCGTACGCCACTCACGACAATTCAAAGCCATTTGGAGGCCTTTCAGGATGGCATCTGGGAACCCACACCGGACAAGCTGGAGGTGTGTCATGACCAGGTACTGCGTTTGGTTCATTTGATTCATGATTTGGAAAACTTGGCGGCTGTCGAGAACCCGATGGTTCAGTTGAAGAAGGAAATGATCTCTCTAAGTGATATTGTCCGGCAATCGTTAAATACGGTATCCGGTCAATATGTTCATAACGATCTTGAAGTAGATTTGATTAACGTTAATGAAGTGTGGATCACCGGAGACCGGTCGAGATTGGCTCAAGTCTTCGACAATCTGCTTAGCAATGCCTTTAAATACACTCCCTCGGGTAATATTCATATAGAGATAACAAAGAATCAGTTGGAAGGGCTTGTTACCATTTCCGATACCGGTCTGGGGATTGCTGAAACCGAGCTCCCTTATATATTTGAACGCTTTTACCGTGGGGACAAATCGAGAAACCGGAAGACTGGCGGAGCCGGCATCGGCCTTGCGGTTGTAAATGCGATAATTAAAGCCCATGCCGGCACCATTGAAGTGCATAGCAAGCTCGATATAGGGACGACCGTTCTAGTTCGTCTGCCAATAATACGATGAGAGGATAATTTCATATGATGATGGGTTATGGATTTGGCTTCGGTATGTTTGGATTAATCATAAACTTCCTGCTGATCGTGGGCGTGATTTATTTGGTAATCAAATGGGTGCGGGGAGATGGGTATATGAATACCCGGTATAACGATAATAATCCGGAGCGGATATTAGATGAGCGGTTTGCAAGAGGTGAGATCAGCGAGGAAGAATATTACCGAATGAAGAGTATCCTGCGTGACCGTAATTAAAGAAATGAAGAGGATAAACAAACTTAGGAGCTTTCCATATGTGAAGGCTGTCTTATCATATTAAGAGGTACTGAGACATCAGCCGGTGAAGCCGACAGAAATGGCTGTTTTTTTGAATTATTGAAGGGTTCGCATTATGGCCGGACAGATTTCTTTGTTTAGCTGTTTTTTTGATTGTGTTTATACTTGAACTCTTAAATAGCGGACAGAAAACCGGATGTTATCCTGCTGGATTACCGCACAGAGGTATTACTGGAAACAAGCCGGAAAGTGCAGCAAGCGAAGAATGCTAAAGAAATTATTGATGCAGTAGCACATCAACTAGTCAAACTTCTGGATAAATCGGTTATCTTTTACCCGGCTGAAGTTGACAAGCTGGCAGAACCTCAATGGTTCCCTAAACAGGAATCGGATTCAGTTCCAGTAATGTACACAGGTAGTAATGAGGGAGCTGTTGCTGACTGGGTCTTCAAAAATAACAAGCAGGCAGGGGCAACAACAGATACTTTTTTTGGAGCGAGCTGTTTGTATCATGCTGTGCGTGTAGACGATGTTGTTTTTGGAGTGGCTTCAATTGTAATGGAAAATGAAGAGCCTCTTGAGGTTTTTGAGAAAAGCCTAATGATAGCTATGCTTGGAGAATGCGCATTGGCGCTTGAAAAAGAAAGACTAAATGAAAAACAAAAAACGATTTCCATGCAGATTCAACAGGAGCAGTTAAGGGCAAACTTGCTCAGGTCCATCTCTCACGATCTAAGGACACCTTTGACAAGTATCTCAGGCAATGCAGGCATACTTCTTGCTAATTCCGGGGTGTTGAACGAAGAGTTGAGACGAGGGCTATATTCAGACATCTATGACGATTCGATCTGGCTGATTAATCTGGTGGAAAATCTACTGTCCATCAGCAGGATTGAAAATGATACACTGAACCTGAATTTTCAGGCAGAAATGATTGAGGAGGTTATTTCGGAAGCGCTGCTCCATGTTAACCGCAACAGAGATAACCACATTGTTAAAGCAATAGTCAAAGATGAACTGTTAATGGCCAGAATGGATTCACGCCTTATTGTGCAGGTTATCATTGATCTGGTGGATAATGCGATTAAGTATACCGGCACGGGCTCACATATTACCATTACTGCAGGTAAAGAAAATCAGCAGATTCGAGTTGAGGTTGCTGATGATGGTTCAGGTATCCCGGATGATGATAAAGAAAGGCTGTTTGACATGTTTTACACGGCAAATAACGTTAGCGGAGACGGCCGCCGCGGACTAGGATTGGGGCTTTCCCTTTGTCAATCTATTGTTCATGCCCATGGTGGCATAATCGGGGTCAAGGATAATGCTCCGAAAGGAACTATTTTTTATTTCACCTTGCATATTGAGGAGGCCAATATGCATGAATATCCCTCTTATTCTGCTAGCGGAGGATGACAAGCCCATCCGCAAACTGATAACGACCACATTGCAGACACAAGGGTATCTATATCATACAATGATGCCATAACTTTATTCTGAATGAGATCTGGGGCAGCCTTACCTATGACGTTCCGGCTATGAGTGTATTTATTCCTATCAGCCACGCTCCTTTAGAGCGTGGCTTTTTTATGCAGTATCCAGATTAATTCTTAAGTAAATCTTAACACGATCTAGTAAACCCTAATCCTAAATCAACGCTGAAAATGATACTCTGAAACAGTGATGAAAACAAGCATTTTTATTTACGTCAGCTGCTTTAGAAAGAGAGGAAGTTGCATGAAAATTGGTGGATTTTCTGATTTCGGCAGATTTGTTATCAGTTGTTCTGACAGTTCTATGCTTCTAGTGAAGGAGGGTACGGGGCCCTTATCAGAGCTGTAAACCATGTGTTAGGAACACGGATTTATAACTCAGAGAGCTATACAGAATCTTAATGTGTAACGGATACCTGCAGGTAAATTCGGAAAGAAGGAAAGGTTATGTATCTCGGTCATGGCGGGATTTTAATATTTTCACCTAATGTTGCAGGTGACGAATTTATTCTAGCTTTGAGTAAAAGAAAAGAATTCTCAGTCTTGGCATGCAGTTCTGTTCAGAAGCAGCATTATCTAGAATTGGGAGTAAAAAGCATTATAGATGTTGATATCACAGAAAATTACAGTATTCATTTAGCAGAAAAAGCGTTCAGCAAAGTATACATTTTTGAGGAAGAACTGGGTTTATGCTGTGGCGTGATTGAATACACACGGAAATGGACAAACGGGATCCTGTTTGTAATTACAAGAAAGCATTATCCGCAAATGATTTATAAGGCGCTCGGTGCTGATTTTGTAATCCGGACCAAGAGCGGGAATGTATTCTTTCTTATTGAAAAGGAAAATATCTAAGGGGGCTTTCACATGATGGATATTTATATGATTGGAGCATTAGTAATCCTTACTTTGCTAATGCTTGGGCTAGGCCAGTGGGCTACAGGAACAATCGATAAAGGGAGTGATCAGGGATGATTTGGGTGCTTGCATTCATTGTTGCAGCTCTTTTCGTGTACTTAACCTATGCACTAATTAATCCGGAAAAATTTTAGGAATGATTTCAGGAGGGACTCAAGTGACCATGATTTCTTTAACCGCAATTGCAATAACTTTACTACTCTCCTTACTGCTTGCCCGCCCTACAGGTTTATATATGGCTCAGGCATTCAATTATGAGAAATCAGTGCTAGACCGCTGGTTTGGCTGGCTGGAGAAACCGATTTATGCAATCGGGGGGATACAAAAGGACAATCAAACCTGGAAGCAATATGCGTTGGCGGTGGTGCTCAGTAACTCAGTAATGATCTTACTGGTCTATCTGATTTTCAGATTTCAGGGTGTACTACCGCTCAATCCAAGCGGGATTGCTTCCATGGAGCCAACGCTGGCGTTTAACACTGCAATAAGCTTTATGACAAATACAAACCTGCAGCATTATAGCGGGGAAAGCGGACTATCGTATTTATCGCAGATGATAGGTATCGTTTTCATGATGTTCACAGCACCTGCATCAGCCCTCGCCGTTTTAATTGCCTTCATTCGTGGCCTGGCTGGGAAACCGCTTGGTAATTTCTTCGTCGATCTGATCCGTTGTATCACCCGTATTCTGCTGCCGATAGCCTTCGTTCTGGCATTAGTATTTGTTGCACTAGGCGTACCACAAACACTGGAGCCTACAGCTGCAGCAACCACACTGGAAGGTGTTACACAAGAAATTGCACGCGGACCGGTTGCTTCATTCCTGTCGATTAAGGAGCTGGGGAACAACGGGGGAGGATTCTTCGGTGTTAACTCAGCTCATCCGTTTGAAAATCCAGGCGGCATCAGCAACCTGCTGCAAATATTACTAATGCTCCTTCTTTGTACGTCTTTACCCTTCACATACGGGAAAATGGTCGGTAATAAAAAGCAGGGACGGGTACTATTCGTATCCATGGCTATGATGTTTATCGTTTTTCTGGGGATAACACTAGCTTCTGAAAATGCCGGCAATCCGGTAGTGAATGCGCTCGGTATTCAGCATGATCAAGGCTCTATGGAAGGCAAGGAAGCCCGATTCGGTGTGGCCCAATCCGCATTATATGCGGTCGTTACCACAGCTTCTGAGACCGGAGCAGTCAATACGATGCATGACACATTAACACCGATCGGCGGGCTGATTACCATCGGCAACATGATGTTGAACACGGTCTTCGGCGGTGTCGGTGCTGGTTTTATCAATGTATTGATGTATGCCATGATTGCTGTGTTCCTGTCCGGCCTCATGGTAGGACGGACACCGGAGTTTCTCGGCAAAAAAATTGAAGGCAAGGAGATGAAGCTGATTGCGGTTACTCTGATTATCAATCCGCTGCTGATTCTGCTGCCGACTGCACTTGCAGTGATGACTCAGTCCGATACGATCTCAAACCCTGGTTTTCACGGGCTTACACAGGCTTTATATGAATTCACTTCCTCAGCCGCCAATAACGGTTCCGGATTCGAGGGGCTTGGCGATGCAACGCCGTTCTGGAATATTACAACGGGGATTGTAATGTTCATTGGCCGGTATTTCTCAGTGATCACCATGCTGGCGGTAGCCGGTTCACTTGCTGTTAAGAAACCAGTGCCGGAAACATCGGGAACATTCCGTACGGATAATGCTTTGTTCGGTACTGTCTTCCTGGGAGCAGTACTGATTGTCGGGGCTTTGACATTCTTCCCGGCACTTGCCCTGGGTCCGATTGCTGAATTCTTGACACTGAAACCATAGATGGCTACGGATGGAGGAAAATGAAATGAGTTCAAAGAAAAGCGCATTAACCAGTGAAATCATCACACAGGCTACCAAACAATCCTTTATCAAGCTAGATCCGCGGATTATGGTACGCAATCCGATCATGTTTGTGGTAGAGATCGGTTTTATCATTACCTTATTTCTAGTTTTTGTACCGGATGCATTTGGCGGTGCAGTATCGACAGGCTTTAATCTCGCAGTAGCGTTTATCCTGCTGTTTACTGTGCTTTTTGCCAACTTTGCTGAAGCTCTGGCCGAAGGCCGGGGCAAGGCTCAAGCAGACTCGCTGAAAAAGTCCAAGAAAGAAATTACAGCCAACAAGCTCAGCGGAACAACGGTTAAACAAATTCCTTCCACCGATTTGCGTAAGGGAGATCTTGTTATTGTCAGCCAGGGAGAAATGATTCCGGGTGACGGAGAAGTGATTGAAGGCCTAGCATCGGTTGACGAATCAGCCATCACAGGAGAATCTGCACCTGTCATTAAAGAAGCCGGAGGCGATTTCAGCTCTGTAACCGGAGGAACAAAGGTAATCAGTGACCGGATTAAGGTTCGTATTACCAGTGATCCGGGTGAGTCCTTTCTTGACCGGATGATTTCGTTGGTTGAAGGAGCCAAACGACAGAAAACGCCTAATGAAATTGCTCTAAATACCGTGCTGGTAAGTTTAACCATTATCTTTCTGATTGTCGTTATTGCCCTGCCGTTCTTTGCCGAGTATCTGGATATAACCTTGGAGGTACCTGTTCTGATCGCACTGCTGGTTTGCTTAATCCCGACCACAATTGGAGGCTTGTTATCGGCCATCGGGATTGCGGGGATGGACCGGGTAACGCAGTTTAATGTACTGGCAATGTCGGGAAAAGCGGTTGAAGCATCCGGAGATATCAATACGATTATTCTGGACAAGACAGGAACAATTACTTACGGGAACCGTATGGCTAGCGAATTCATACCGGTAGGCAAACACTCAAAACAGGATGTGGCAGCCTGGGCGGCGTTAAGCTCCGTTCAGGATGAAACGCCGGAAGGACGTTCTGTCCTGGAACTTCTTAATCAGCAGAGCATCACCTATGATAAAGCTATTATTGATGGTTCCGACTTTGTTGAATTCAAAGCAGAAACTCGGATGAGCGGCATGGATTTGCCGGACGGACGACAGATCCGTAAAGGCGCAGTAGATGCCGTGAAGCAATGGGTTTCCGGGCAAGGCGGATTCATTCCTGACGATTTGCAGGCAAACAGCAATGCTATTGCTTCGGCCGGTGGAACACCGCTTGCTGTAGCTGTTGATCAGACCATATATGGCTTGATTTATCTGAAGGATACGGTAAAGCCTGGCATGCGCGAGCGTTTTGAGCAAATGCGGAAAATGGGGATTAAGACCATTATGTGTACCGGAGATAACCCGCTTACCGCTGCGACCATTGCTGCTGAGGCGGGTGTAGATGATTTTATTGCAGAGAGCAAGCCTGAAGACAAAATAGCGGTTATTCGCCGTGAACAGGCGGAAGGCAAGCTGGTTGCGATGACAGGAGATGGTACAAATGATGCTCCTGCTCTTGCTCAAGCGGATGTAGGTATTGCGATGAACAGCGGAACCGTCGCCGCTAAAGAAGCTGCGAATATGGTCGACCTTGATTCTGACCCATCTAAAATTATTGAAGTTGTCTCCATTGGCAAACAATTGCTAATGACCCGCGGAGCCTTGACCACCTTCAGTATCGCGAATGACATCGCTAAATATTTTGCGATTATTCCGGCCATGTTCATGGTAGCCATCCCAGAAATGGAAGTACTGAATGTGATGAGGCTGCATTCACCGTTATCAGCCATTCTCTCTGCGCTGATCTTCAATGCCGTCATTATCCCGCTGCTCATTCCGCTGGCCATGAAGGGTGTAAAATATAAGCCGATGAGCTCTTCCCAGCTGCTAAGCCGTAATCTGATTGTTTACGGGTTAGGCGGTGTAATTGTACCGTTTGTCGGAATTAAGCTGATAGACTTGATTGTTCAATTCTGGGTGTAGAAGGGTGAATACGAAATGAAAACAATAGCTGTTACCTTAAGAGCAAGTGTCGTCCTGATGGTCATCATTTTGGCATATCAGTTGGCTGTGACAGGGATCGCACAAGCCGTTGCTCCCGAGAAAGCAAACGGAAGTCTGATATACAATAATCGGAATGAAATTATCGGCTCCGAGCTGATCGGTCAGAATTTCACTTCCCCCGGTTATTTTCACAGCCGGGTATCAAGCATTGACTATAACGGAGCATCCTCGGGTACACCGAACTATGCTCCCTCCAATCCGGATATGCTTGATCGCACACAAGCTTCAGTGGTAGCTTGGCAGTCCGAGAATCCGGATGTGCCTGTATCAGAACTGCCGGTTGACCTGATTACCAATTCCGGCTCAGGATTAGATCCTCATATCAGTATAAGAGCTGCCGAGGTTCAAATTCCGCGCGTCAGCACCAGTACAGGGATATCGGCGGATCAGCTGCAGCAGCTTGTCGATAAACATACTAAAGATAGAGAGCTGGGTGTTTTCGGCGAACCGACCGTTAACGTTCTGCTGCTAAATATAGATGTACAAAAGCTAGTAAGCGGACAATAACATATGAACGGAAAAAACCTGCAGGATGACTGCCGGTTATCCGTGTATTTCAGGAGGAAGGGCTAAATGGATCATTTCAAGCGAAAAAGTCCTGAGGAGATTTTGCTCTCCATATCCAAGCTGCATCGCGGCAGATTAAAAATTTTTATCGGAGCAGTAAGCGGTTCAGGAAAGACCTATCATATGCTCCGGGAGGGCAGTTCACTTCAACAACAGGGAATTGATGTGGTGATATGTGCGGTTTCAACCCTCCAGCGGCCGGAAACGATTGAACAGCTGGGGGAATTGGAGCGTATACCAAGTATTCATTGGACAGACAGGGGAGTAGAAAAAAAGGATTTGAATATTGAGATATTAATGGAGAGAAATCCTGAGGTTGTCCTTGTAGACGGTCTTGCACACCGGAACCGGCCCGGAGCAAAGTATAAGACGAGACTGGAAGATATACATTGCTTGCTTAGCCTTGGAATTAGCGTGATGACTACGGTCAATGTGTATGAGCTGGAAGGGGTTAGGGAGCTTGCGCAGAAGTACATGGGCATTGAAGTAGAGGAAACGGTAGAAGTAAATGCGCTGGAGCTTGCCGACGAAATCCGCTTGATCGATGTTACTCCAGAAACCTTACTGCAGCGCTTCTCTGAAGGTCATGTGCGGAACAGCACAACAGCGGGCTTATTCAAACGAGGCAACCTTGGTGTTTTGCGTGAACTGGCATTGAGGCTTGTCGCCGAGGGGGTTAATGACTCGCTGGAGAAGCATCGTGAAGAGATGGGGATGCTTGGACCTTCCGGTGCTGCAGAGCGCATACTGGTCTCTACCCAATACCATTGGAACGGCTCTATATACGTACGTCGCGGACAACAGGTGGCCAAAAGATTAAATGGTGAGCTTATTGTTGTAACCTTTGTAAATAAAAAGCGGCCGCTCAGTAAGGAGCAGACTGCCTTTAAGCAATCACTGGTCAAGCTTGCAGTTAAGGTAGGGGCTGAATTTGAAGAGCTGTCTTTCCATTCCCGCAGACGACTGCCAGATCGGCTTGTCCGGTATGCGCTTGAGCATAACGTTACCAGAATTATGCTAGGTCATTCCAGGCAGTCACGCTGGCAGGAATTCTGGCAAGGATCCATCGTTAACGAGCTTATCAAAAAATCCAGAAATATGGATATCTTTATAGTTGCTGATCGTGCCGAACATCAAGGTGAACGGATCATGCCGGCAAAAATGGCCGCCACGCCAACAAATCCGCTTTATCACCGACTAGATCCTCAGGAGGTAGATGAGAAAATTGGCCGAATCAGACGGGGGAGGTTTAAGGTTCTGATTGGTGCAGCGCCCGGAGTAGGTAAAACCTATACGATGCTAAGAGAGGGCAATCATTTGCTAAAGAAAGGAATTGATGTTGTAGTCGGTCTGCTTGAAACGCATGGCCGGAAGGAAACCGGACAGCAGATTGCTGAATTACCGCTTATTAACAGGGAAAAAATCAAATATGCAGGTACAGTGCTTGAAGAAATGGACACAAAAGCCATTATCGAAAGAAATCCCGAGCTCGTTCTCGTCGACGAATTGGCTCATACCAATGTCCCTGGAAGCAAATTTAAGAAAAGATATGAGGATATCGTGGAGATTCTGAATGCCGGTATATCCGTTATTACAACGGTCAATGTTCAGCATCTGGAGAGCTTAAATGACGCCGTGGAACAAATAACCGGAGTGCGCGTCCGAGAAACGGTGCCAGATTCCATACTGAGACTTGCTGATGAGGTGGAGCTGATTGATGTAGCCCCTCAGGCGTTACAGGTACGGATGCGCGAAGGGAAGATATACGCTGCTGAAAAAATAGATCAGGCGCTGGGTAACTTTTTTAAAATTGGTAATCTGATTGCCTTAAGGGAGCTGGCACTCAGGGAAATTGCGGATGATGTAGATGAGCGTCTTGAAGCATGGGAGCGTAAGAGCTCCTTGCGTGGCCCGTGGAATAAACAAGAGGTCATCTTTGTATGTGTCAAGCTTAGCCCTAATGCAGAGCGGTTAATCCGCAGAGGGTTCAGAACGGCCTTTCGTCTAAAGGCAAAATGGATTGTCAGTTATGTGCAATCCTCCAAGGCCTTGTCTGAAGAGGAGCTAAAGAAAAAACACAATATTGAAAGTCTGGTTATACGTCTCGGAGGACACTTTGAAGTCATATTGAAGCAACAATCCGCAGTGCTGGCTGACGTTATACTTACCAAGGCCAATGAATATCATGCTACTCAGCTTATTATGGGGCAGTGTGACCGTCCCTGGTGGGAGCGTTTCCGGGAAGGTACAGTTATTCAAAAGCTGCTGCGTACGGCAAGGCATATGGATATTCTGATTGTCGCTAATTACGATCCTCATATAAAGAGAGAAGTCTTAGCAGAAAGTATGATGGATGAATGATTAAGCAAGTATGAGGTTACGAATCTACAGCAGCCAGGAAAATATTCAACTTTTTATTGTAGTGGTAGGGCTTTTAAAGGAAATGAGCATACCGGTTGCAGATATTTAAAAATTGAACATCTGATGCTCTTTCCTTGCTTTCCATTCAAATGATAATTATCATATAAGTATATAATTATGTGAGATTTGATTTAGGATTTTGAAGGGACAGTGTATATGCTCAATACTGAAATGGCTGAAAAGTTAAAGTTACTAGGTGATAAGACCAGACTCACCATTATGGGATTGCTAAAAGATAAAGAATGGTGTGTTTGTGATTTAGTGGACATACTAAATATGTCTCAACCAAGTGTGAGCCAACATTTAAGAAAATTAAAGGCACAAGGACTGGTTAAAGAAACAAAGCGCGCACAATGGGTATATTATGCTTTGGATATTGAAAAGGATTCCTATATTCAGACCATATTGGATGCACTACCGGATACCGAATCGCTTTTGTTTTTATTAAAAGGCGAATATACGCCATGTGATTGTAAGTGAAGAAGCAAATAAATACATTATATTAGCGCTTGATTATATAAGCTTATGCTTATATAATGATGGAGGAAGGAGGCACGAAAGATGAGCTTCGATTTGGATGAGTTGGATGAAGTGTCGCAGACTTTAAAGCTTTTAGGCGATAAAACCAGACTGACGATGATGAAGCTTCTGGAGAAGCAAGAATGCTGCGTATGTGAGCTAGTTGAAATTTTTAAGACAAGTCAGCCAGCTGTAAGTCAGCATCTGCGGAAACTAAAAGATGCAGGTCTGGTCAAAGAAAACCGGAAAGGCCAATGGATATTTTACTCGGCCAATCCAGATAGTATGCAGCATGAATTAATTCAAAATCTAATTGCCTTCGTTCCTTCACAAGATCATGAATTGGAAGAACTAGATAAAAAAGGCTTAAGAATTTCATGTGATTAATTGGAGGTTGGCGGATTGGTTTCGGTGCTACTAGCAAGTTCTATATTCCTAGTTACCTTGATTTTTGTCATTTGGCAGCCTAAAAACCTGTCCATTGGATGGTCTGCATGCGGCGGAGCATTACTCGCTTTACTTGTTGGTGTAGTCAGCTTGAATGATGTTCTGGATGTTACGCTGATTGTATGGAATGCTACCCTGGCCTTTGTTGCCATCATTCTGATTTCACTGATCCTTGATAAAATTGGGTTCTTCGAATGGGCTGCTTTACATATGGCCAAGGCTGCCAGTGGGAATGGAACCCGAATGTTTATCTATGTCATCATTCTTGGTGCCATTGTAGCTGCATTTTTTGCTAACGACGGAGCAGCACTCATCCTAACACCGATTGTGCTTGCTATGGTCCGTGCGCTCAATTTTGATGAGAAAAAGGTTTTTCCATTCATCATTGCCAGCGGGTTTATCGCAGATACGACGTCTTTGCCGCTGGTTGTAAGTAATCTGGTGAATATCGTATCGGCTGACTTTTTCGGACTCACCTTTATGGAATATGCCGGTCGGATGTTAATACCTACCTTATTTTCCTTAGGGGCAAGCATCTTAGTACTCTATCTATTCTTCCGAAAGAGTATTCCAAGAACCTTTGATAGCTCCCAGCTGAAAAAGCCTGAAGAGGCTATTAAAGACAAGCAGATGTTTAAGCTGTCCTGGTTTGTACTTGCGGTTCTGCTGGTAGGATACTTTGTCAGTGAATTCCTGAACATTCCGGTATCCGTAGTGGCCGGTATCATCGCGATCTTTTTCCTGCTCATGGCAAGAAGAAGTCCTGCTGTACCCACCATGGAGGTAGTGAAGGGCGCACCTTGGGCGATCGTATTCTTTTCCATCGGTATGTACGTTGTCGTATACGGTCTGAGAAATGCTGGACTTACGGATGTATTAGCTGATGTCATTCAAGCTGTTGCGGATCAAGGACTGTTTGCCGCAACAATGGGGATGGGATTTATTGCCGCTGTGATCTCTTCCGTTATGAACAATATGCCTACGGTTATGATTGATGCCCTGGCGATTGATGCTACACAAACCTCTGGACTGGTCAGGGAAGCCTTGATTTATGCGAATGTTATCGGGTCTGACTTAGGACCGAAAATAACACCGATCGGTTCACTCGCAACCTTGTTGTGGCTGCATGTGCTTTCGACCAAAGGCGTGAAGATATCCTGGGGAACGTATTTCAAAACAGGTATTATTCTCACGATCCCTACATTGTTTATAACGCTGCTTGGCCTCTATATCACACTAACCCTATTTTAAACTCAAAGGAGAATGCGACTCATGGATAAGAAAACGATTTACTTTTTGTGTACAGGGAACTCCTGCCGGAGCCAAATGGCTGAAGGCTGGGCCAAGAAATACTTAGGTGATGAATGGAATGTATACAGTGCTGGTATAGAAGCTCACGGTTTGAACCCAAAAGCTGTTCATGCCATGAGCGAAGTGGGAATTGATATCTCGAGTCAAACTTCGGATATTATTGATCCACAGCTGCTGAACAGCTCTGATCTCGTCATTACATTGTGTGGAGATGCAGCAGATAAATGCCCGATTACCCCACCTCAAGTAAAACGTGAACATTGGGGATTTGACGATCCGGCCAAAGCCCAAGGAACAGATGAAGAGAAATGGGCAGTCTTCCAGCGGGTTCGTGATCAAGTGGGCGAGCGAATCAAACAATTCGCAGAAACAGGAAAATAATGAAGCAATACAGCCGGGAGCATCCCGGCTGTATTTTTAAACAAAGGAGAAGAAGCTCATGAAAAAGATTGAAATATACGATCCGGCAATGTGCTGCTCCACCGGTGTATGTGGACCTGTAGCTGATCCTGAATTAATCCGAATATCAGCTGTGATTCATAACCTGAAGAAGAAGGAAGTAACTGTATCCAGATTTAATTTAACAAGTGAACCGGATGCTTTTGTTTCGAATACTGAAGTCAGACAATTGCTAGCTGCTGAAGGGCCTGAAGTATTACCTGTTACTTTTGTGGATGGGAAAGTGGTTAAGAAACAAGGATACCCTTCGAATGAAGAGTTAGAGCAATGGACGGGAATTACTGCAGCTGAGTTGATAGCTAAGCCACGAATTCGCCTTGAGATCAAGACGAAAAAACAATAAAGGAAGAAGGCTTATCATGACTACTCTGTTTGATCCGTTAACTATGCTGCCGACCCCTTTCCTGTTCTTCACAGGGAAAGGTGGGGTAGGTAAAACCTCAACAGCCTGTGCGGCAGCCATTGCTCTGGCAGACTCCGGCAAACGGGTTCTGCTTGTAAGCACCGATCCAGCCTCAAATCTACAGGATGTTTTCGGAATAGAACTTTCTAATCATCCGACTGCAATTGAGCGTGTTCCTAATCTCTTTGCTGCTAATCTTGATCCGGAGACAGCCGCGGCAGAGTATAAAACAAAACTGGTTGCTCCTTACCGGGGAGTGTTACCTGATTCAGTTATTACTTCGATGGAAGAGCAGCTATCAGGAGCATGTACGGTAGAAATTGCGGCATTTGATGAGTTTACTACCCTTTTGACGGATCAAAAACTGAAATCTCAGTTCGATCATATTCTATTTGACACTGCACCTACAGGACACACGCTGCGCCTGTTACAGCTGCCTTCAGCTTGGAGTGGGTTTCTGGATACAAGTACACACGGAGCTTCGTGTCTAGGCCCATTAGCGGGTCTAGAAGCTAAAAAAAATCTATATCATGAAGCAGTTAAGTCTTTGTCGGACGGTGCTCTGACAACTCTGATCCTGGTCACCCGCCCGGAGTATTCACCCTTAAAAGAAGCCGCAAGAGCATCGACTGAACTGAAAGATACTGGACTAAAAAATCAGCTGCTTGTGGTTAATGGAGTACTCACTTCCTCTATAAACAATGATGCAGTAGCAGAGAACTTTGTAGAGCGGCAGCAGAAAGCTTTATCACAGATGCCAGCTGAACTTCAATCTCTGGCAAGTTATCATATTCCGTTAGTTCCGTTTAATGTTACGGGCATTGAAAGCCTGCGTGCATTCTTTAAACCTGCCCCAGTAACTCCGGCTCCTGAAGAACGGGTAAAGATAGAAACTCAAATTTTAACACTTGAAGCTTTGATTTCTGATCTGGAGACAAGTGGAGTGCGGGTGATTTTTACGATGGGTAAAGGCGGTGTGGGGAAAACTACTGTAGCCTCTGCAATAGCTGTTGGTCTGGCCGAACGGGGACACCGAGTTCATCTCAGTACAACAGATCCGGCAGCTCATCTGGAATATGTATTCGGTGATCATTCCGATCAGATATCCGTCAGCCGGGTGGATCCGAAGGTGGAATTGGAGAAATATCAGCAAGAGGTGATCCGCCAGAATGCAGATTCCCTTGATGAAGAGGGGCTTGCCTTTCTGGAAGAGGATTTAAGATCCCCATGTACTGAGGAGATAGCCGTGTTTCGGGCATTTGCTGACTTGGTAGAGTGCTCTGAGGATGAGATCGTGGTTATAGATACAGCACCAACCGGACATACGCTGTTATTGCTGGATGCCACTCAAGAATACCATAAGGAGATTGCACGTTCCTCCGGCGTCATACCGGATTCCGTGCAGCAATTATTGCCGAGACTCCGTGATCCCAAGGAAACAAGCGTCGTTATTGTCACTCTGGCAGAGGCAACGCCGGTTTATGAAGCCTCCCGTCTGGAGCAGGATTTGAAGCGTGCAGGTATTCCGACAAAATGGTGGGCGATCAATCAAAGCTTTGCTGCTGCAGGAACGACGGATCCGGTGCTTAGCGGCCGTGCTCATGCAGAACTGGATTGGATTCGGAGCGTGGTGCAAAATGCTGAAGGTCATGCGGTAATTATCCCGTGGAAGCAAAGTGAAGTAACAGGATATATGCAGCTCAAAGAGCTAACCAGCGACCTTACTTTGGATTTTGTGCGAGACGAACACGGTGAAGGACTAACTATAAGTGGCGGAAGCGGCTGCTGCTAAAGAGATAGGGGAGAACTATAATGGCAAATTATCATGAACTGATCGAAGGCAAAGTATACATTGGCGGGGAGAACGCACTACTTGAAGCCCTTCAGGAGCAAGAAATTTCCGATGTATTTGACTTAAGAGATACCGGCACGAAGGCAGAGGGCTTTCCTGACCATGTAACCCGTCATCATTTTCCGATTGTGGAGGATGAGGGCGGCCAGGAAGATTCTGTTCAAGCGGCAATCCAGGCGGTTACGGCAGCAGTAAATGATGGGAAAACTGTGTATTTCCATTGCGCCGGCGGACGGAATCGCACAGGGACTGTGGCTACAGGAGTCCTGCTTGAACTTGGCCATGCTGCGAATGTAGAAGAGGCTGAAGCCTTGGCCAAAGAAAAGCGCCCGGATATCAACATTAAGCAGGATATGCGTGATTTGTTAAAGGGCTTATATCCATCCAACTAAGCAAAACGTATATGTAAAAAAGACTATTTCCTAATGGAGATAGTTTTTTTGCTATTGAGTTGCAATATACAACTGTTGTTTGATGCATTCTTTCTATGGAGGGATGATAATGAAAACAAAAGGAATACATAGGCCTACGATTGAGGATGCAATTGAGATCAGCGGAATTGAAACGCTACGGGATCGATATTTCTGAAAAGATGATCCTATCTGCTAAAGAGACCGCTCAAAAGTCAGGCAATACAGAGCGTGTTTCTTTTCAACTGGGGGACTCTCAAGCATTACCTTTCAGTGACAACACTTTTGATGCAGTCATTAACGAATGCGCGGTTGGTATTCCTGATGACTCCCAGCAAGTGCTTAATGAAATGGTGCGTGTAGTAAAGCCAGGAGGTTCAGTAGTGATTCATGAGTCCATTTGGAAGAAGCAGATATCGGATATGGAAAAGGAGGAGCTGTCTGAAAGGTATGGAACGACACCCTTGGAGCCCGAGGAATGGAATGATATGTTACAGAGAGCTGGAGCCATTAACATTATATCGGAGCATGAAGAGTGGTCTAAGCCGGAAAGATTCTGGAAGGTACGCCGGAAAACCGACGTTATGTGAAATTGACGCTTTCTCCAAAGGGGCAGATGCTCTATGAACAAATTATATCTGTTTTGAATTCATATTTCGAAACGATTATGAAGGATATCCCAGAAGATAAAAGGGAGCAGGTTGCGGAGAGCCTGGAGTTGTTAATCCATGCACTAAATAAGAATAACTGCTGTTAGAAACATTTTTGTTCAAAAAGAGAGATTGGTGAGTGCATATGCAGGAGCCTTCCAACGCGATAAAGTCATAGCTTACTATGTTCTTGTCCTACCGTCGAATGGGGCGGTATGTCGGAAGACAAGAATATAGTCCCATAATTGCCCGCGCCCAGCGCGGGTTTTCTAATTTAAGCCGAAAATGGACCAGAACATGGTACTATTTCCGATTTAAACTTGGGTTCACCAATTTCATTGATAAGGAAAGTTGCACTTAACTTAATTCCAACAGCTTCTATTTTTAGAATGTAGGAGAAGCAGCCTGATGAACATCAACGTGTCGGAGCAACGACGTTATTCACATGAAAGTGATGCATTGGCTAAAATTATACTACGTGGTATGTAATTACAAGCTGTTGCATAGTTTGGATTTATACATATATTCCCTCTTTTCTATGCAAACCTCTGAACTATTAAGACACTATAAACATTCGATAACAACACTGTAGATTGATACTTGAAAAAATTGTGAAGTTCTGCATAAATAGGAGGGAGTAATCTGGAGAGACAGCAATCATGAAATCGGAGGGTCAAGCTGTGAACTTGCATATCAAGAGCATTAGGTCCTTATTTCGCAGTAAAATAAGGAAACTGTCTTTTAAAATCCCGTTTGCCTATTTTCTAGTGATCTTATTCACCGTAGGGTTCAGTTATTTGGTGCTCAACCAAATATCCTCGAATTCAGCACAGAAGAAAATTAGTGAGGCTTCGCTACAGACGATTACGTCTATACAGACCAATGTCGACTTAATGGTTGGAAACGTTAACAACTATTCCAAGATGATTTTTTCCGATCATAATCTTCAAAACTTGCTAAGGCAAGGGAATGTATATGCTAATTTGGATACCCAGTCTAAGGTTAGTGCCTATTTGTACAATCTCATGCAAGCAGTTCCAACGATTGATTCCGTTTATATTTTTGACAATACAGGTCATAGTTTTTCCGTTGGGACTCAGGAAATGCCGACGTTTAAAGAGGCGAACGTAAAGGATGCTCCATGGTATCAACAGGTGGTCCAAATTGAAGGAAGGTACATCTTGAGACTGAATGGGAGCGGAGTCTTCTCCGAAGGAACGGCCGACGGGAATTTTATATCCGTTATCCGATTGATCCGCGATATCGACAACACGTCTTCGCTTGGTGTTCTGATCATGAACATTAAGGCGGATTCCTTTGTTCAGGCCTACTCTGATCTGCTGAATGAAGACTCCTTTGAGATTGCCATTTTGGATGAGAACAATCAAATGATTGTTGCGAATACTGCATTGGGACAACAGGGGGCAGTTCTGCAGCAGATCGTGACAGCCAATAAAGACAAGCTTGAAGAGAGGTTCAGGCAGGGACGCCCCGGTTCGCTTACCCTAAGCTCAGGCTCACAAAAATATACCGTCTCTTATTTGACAGGCGGAAATTACAACTGGAAGTTTATCAGTGTGAATTCATATGGAACCGTCGATTTCAAAAATAAATCACTGGTTCTATTGGCGCTGATTCTGCTTGTGATCAATGGAACCATATTTTTTGTGAGCTCCTTCTTCATCTCACGCAGCATCATTAAACCGATCCACAAGCTTTTGCGTTCGATGAACAAAGCGCCAAGCGGTAATCTCCGCAAAGTAAATGTGGAGCTAAACAGTTATGAATTCGAACAATTATACAAAGGACATAACGATATGATCGAACAGATCGATCAAATGCTGAAGCGAATTATTGAAGAGCAGAGCACGCTACGCAAGGCGGAATTAAATACGCTGCAAGCCCAGATCAAACCCCATTTCCTATACAACACTCTGGACTCCATTACCTCACTGGCAATGTCCGGTTTAAATGAACAGGTTTGTGAGCTGATTGAAGCTTTGGGAAGTTACTATCGCCTGAGCGTCAGCAAAGGAAGAGAGATTATTACAGTTGGTGAAGAGGTTGAAATTGTCCGCAATTATTTAAAAATCCAGAAGACGCGTTATCCGGATGTCTTTGAAGTTCATTTCGAAGTGGACGAGACCTGCTGCCAATATCCAATTCCTAAGCTTGTGCTGCAGCCGCTAGTCGAAAATTCCCTTTATCACGGAATACGGCCGAAGGGATCACGGGGAACGATAGGAATCAGCGTGAGTTGCACGAACGATAAAGTAAATATAACGATTGCTGATGACGGGATTGGAATGTCGCAAGAAGAGATCGCACAGATTCTATACACGGAGAGAAAAGGTCAAAATCAGAGCTTCGGCCTCTGGGGAACGATGGAACGTTTACGCATTTTTTATGGTGATAAAGACTGTATTCATATCGAAAGCGAACCGGGAAAGGGAACTGCTATCTTAATAAATATACCGAATGGGGTGGATCCGGCATGGGTGAGTTAAAGGTGTTACTTGTTGATGATGAGTATCTGATACGGAATTTAATGAAAATGCGTATTGACTGGGGAAAGCAGGGAATGACCATCATCGGTGAAGCCTCTAATGCCGTTGAAGCACTTCAATTTGTGGACGAGCATAAACCGGATATCATATTTACGGACATCTATATGCCTTCTATTGATGGTATTGAATTTAGTGAACGGGTGTTAAAAAGGTACCCCGATATTAAAATCGTGGTCGTAACCGGTCACGACGAATTTGAATATGCCCGCAAAAGCATCAAGCTGGGAATAACGGATTTTATATTAAAGCCGATCCACGCCTCGGAGTTACTTCATGTTACCGATAAGCTAAGACAGATAATAAATGAAGAACGGACACGGGGACAGGAGCTGGAGAAGCTGAAAGAAGAGCTTAAGCAGAATTTCCCTTATCTCAAGGAGAAATTTCTATATCATTGGTTAAACGGTACGCTTTTAAGGGAAGAAATTCATGAAAAAGCAGCGTATTTCGGAGTGCCTTTAGGTGTTGGTGCAGAAGCGCTTCAAATTGCCGCTATTGAAATTTCTCCAGCTTCAACGAAGCAGACCGAGGAGCAGCTGATTCTCCTAAGAATGGAATGCGCAAAGAAGATAGAAGCGTTCTTTAGAGAGAATCCCCTTGTGATTATTTTTACAGATACCCGGAATCAGATTATCCTGGTACACCAGAACCCGGATGCCAATCTGGCTGCAGCTTACGAAGTGTTAATCACGAATCTGACTGAATCGGGAGGCTGTACGGTAAGTGTCGGTATCGGGCAAAAACATGAAAACATTGAGGAGGCAAATTTGGGATATCAGGAAGCCTGCCGCGCACTGTATTATCAGGCCTTCATCGGAAAAAACCAGGTGATTTGCTTCGAAGATATCATAGAGAATGGAAATCAGCAGTACCAGTCCAACGCGACTCTCCTTCATCAGCTTCAGTTCTGTCTCAGTGTCGGGTCCGCTGAGCAGGTGGTTGAGGTATTAAGAGAGATCTTTAGCATGTCGTTCTCCAGTGTGTCGCAGTTCCGTTTGGCGGCAATGGATGTATTCAGGGAATGTCAGCGCGCGGCTATTGAACAACAGATCGAGGACGAACCTCATTTTAATGAAACCCTCATCTCCATCCTCACGGCCGATCATCTTCCCGAATTAACGGGAGCGCTCAAGAGCTACGTGCTTAATGTTGCAATGGCTATCTATTCGAAAAAGCAAACCAAGGAAGGCAATCTGATCAGCCAAGTGAAAGAATATCTGAAAAATAACATAAGCAATCCCGAAATGGGACTTGCAAGTACAGCTGCCGCATTTTTCGTAAGTCCGGGTCACTTGGGACGGCTGATGAAGAAGGAGACCGGGCAGACCTTTGTTGAGTACCTAACGAATATACGCATGAAAAAGGCGGAGACTCTTCTGAAGCGAACGGACTTGAAAGGCTATGAGATCGGGGAACAGGTAGGAATTACCGATCCGCATTATTTCAGTATATTATTCAAAAAAAATCTGGGCCGGTCGATGAACGAGTACAGAAGCAGCAGAAATGATGTTTGAATTTTAAAAGGAAATGCCCGTTTTTTGAATGGAGCTGCACGGGGGATTTCCCTAGAATTTGATATAGAAACAATGAATATTCATAGGGAGGTCAGATAATGAAAACGCTGTTAAAAAGAACGATGGGCATTGCTTTGGCTGTAGGAATGGCAGGTAGCATCGCTGCTTGTTCATCTAATTCCTCAAATGAGTCGAAATCAAATGAAAGCGGATCCATAAAATTGACGCTTTGGGATCAATCTGTTGGCAATACGGATCCATCGGCCAAATTATTACCGCAAATCATTGAAAAATGGAATTCCGAGCATCCCGATATTCAGATTGACCGGACAGGTACAACAGGCGAGCAATACAAGACAAAGATTAAGACCTCTATTGCCGCGGGTGAATCGCCGGATATCTTTTACGGCATGGGCGGAGGCAGCTTCATGGAGCCTTATATTAAATCCGGTAATGTCCTTGAGATCTCTAGTTATTTGTCCGATGACGTTAAATCCAGAATGGGCCCGGGTATGGCGGAAGCCATCGAGAACGACGGTAAAATTTACACACTTCCGGTCTACACCCATATTGCGAATCTTTATGTAAATACTGAATTGTTCGATAAAGCGGGAGCCAAGCTGCCGACGACCTATTCCGAACTGCTTGATGCGATTGATAAATTAAAGGCAGCCGGAATCACTCCGGCTCTCATCGGAGAAAAAGACCGCTGGCCTGGCATGTATTGGTACGATATCATTGCGATGCGCCAAGCAGGAAATGATCAAGTGATGGAGGCCTTCAAGGATCCTTCAAAATGGAATTCACCGGACTTTGTAGCTGCGGCAGCGAAAATGCAGGATCTGGCCAAAGCCGGCGCTTTTAACAGCAGTATGTTCAGCATGAGCTATGATGAAATGCTCGGCGCATTTAATGCAGGGAGCGGAGCTATGATGGTTCAGGCAAACTGGGTAAATGCCGGTATCGAAGATCCATCTTCGGCGGTAAAAGGGAAAGTTAAGGTCATTCCTTTCCCGGTCTTTGAAGACGGAAAAGGTAAAGGCACTGAAATATTTGGTGGCGCGGTAGACGGTTTCTATATCAGCAATAACACCAAGCATCCTAAAGAAACCGTTGAATTCCTGATGTATCTAAGCGAACAGCTTGGCACACAGGGCTATCTGGCCGGTGCGGGACTTCCAAGCTGGAACATTGACGGGCTGGATACCTCAAGCCTTTCCTCGCTGGATCTGTCCAGCGCAGAGATTATGAAAACGGCAACATCATTTATTGCCTGGTGGGATAATATTCTGCCCGCCGATTCCGCAGAGTCTCACAAAAACTTAATTGCACTGCTATTGGCAGGAGACATCACTCCGGAGGAATTCTGCAAACAGATGGCACAGCTTAAGCCGACGGAACTAAACCTCTAATGATGAAATAAATGCAAACAAGATGTGGTCAGGGACTCATCCCTGACCACATCTTTGAGAGGAGAAGGACGATGAACTCTGTATTTTCCAATAAGACGGCAATTGCTATATTTGTTCTTCCTACATTTCTTATCTTTAGTGCCATTGTCTTAGTTCCGATTTTCGTCTCCAGTTACTACAGCTTACTCGACTGGAATGGGATTGGAAAGGGTGTATATGTCGGATTTCATAACTATGCTGAGATGTTCACGGATTCACGGGCGCTACATTCCATCCGGAATTCGCTCCTGTTCGCCGCCGCATCTATCTTTATTCAATTACCCATCTCTCTAGTCCTGGCCCTTATCCTGGCATCCAATGTAAAAGGGGAAGGGTTTTACCGTACGGTGTATTTTATTCCCGTTCTGATATCAACAGTAGTTATCGCTCAACTCTGGTCCAAAATATATAATGCGGATTACGGCCTTCTAAACTCGCTCCTGGAGAGTGTAGGTCTTTCCAGCCTGGTACAGGATTGGCTTGGCCAGAAGAAAACAGCGCTTATCGCTTCGTTTATTCCGACGCTTTGGCAATATATCGGCTATCATATGCTGCTGATGTATGCCGGAGCAAGGTCGATATCCGCGGATATTTTTGAAGTGGCCAAGATTGACGGGGCTTCCCGTGTGCGGACTGCCTTTCTGATCACCATACCATTGATGAGACCGATCCTTAAAGTATGCCTGGTCTTCTCGGTCATCGGTGCATTTAAAGTATTCGATCTGATTTATGTACTGACAGGCGGCGGCCCTTTCTTCACTACGGAAGTGCCGAGCACATTAATGTACACATCTATCTTTGATGCTTTCCGCTATGGATACGGCAGTGCAATTTCCGTGTTCATTATTGCTGAGTGTCTGCTCTTCACATTAATCATCAATAAATTTTTCAAGACAGAATAGGGGTGAGAAGATTGAGTGCCGCTGAAGCAGTGCCGCTGAAGAAGCCTAAATCTATTGGAAAAATACTGTTGCAAGTGTTGTTAATCCTGGTTGCGGTTACGCAAATTTATCCGCTCATCTGGCTCGCCTTTTTCTCACTTAAAGATAATAGCGAGATATTCAGTGGAGATGTAGCGGGATTTCCCAAACATTTTCTGTGGAGCAACTATACTAAGGCCTTGTCCGAGGGTCACATTTTAACTTATTTTTTCAACAGCGTACTGGTAACCGCCGTGTCTATCCTCCTCGTGCTGATTCTGTCTGCCATGACAGGTTACGCCATCACGAGAATGAACTGGAAGCTCAGCAACTTAACCATGACTATAATCCTTTTGGGGATGATGGTACCCATTCATGCAGCTTTGCTGCCATTGTTTATGGTTCTGAAGAATGCAGGATTACTCAACACCTATTGGGCTTTGATTATTCCTTATGTCGCATTCGGGATCCCGATGGCGGTGTTTATTCTCGGAAGCTTTTTTAAAGGAGTTCCCCGGGAACTGGAGGAAGCGGCAGTTATAGACGGCTGCGGGATTTACCGGACCTTTTTCTCCATCATCTTGCCGCTTGTTCGTCCTGCCGTGTCTACAGTCGCGATCTTTACGTTTCTTTCCTGCTGGAATGAGCTAATGTTCGCCGTGACCTTTATCAATAAAGAGTCATATCAGACGCTTACGGTGGGCATGATGTCGATGGTCGGAACCTATATTACACAGTGGGGAATTATTGGAGCGGGGCTAATGATAACAACGATCCCGACGATTCTGATTTATTTGCTGCTTAACAAGCAGGTTCAGCAAAGTATGATTGCCGGTGCGATCAAGGGTTAGTCCATCGTTACATTTCAATAACAGCCTATACCATAACGGGAAGAGGGGTAGTGTGGTGGAATTAAGGTTGATAAATAAAGTACCAACCCTGCAAAAAGTCGTTGCCTTTACCTTTGATGATGGGCCGGATCCGCTGTATACCAGACAGTTAATGGAAATATTTCAACGAGTTAACGGCTATGCGACTTTCTTTATGGTCGGACAGCAAATGGATCTTTACGAAGATATTGCGGCCGAAGTTCATGCGGCTGGACATGAAATCGCCAATCATACCTATACTCATCCGGATTTGACGAAGCCTACGCTTGAGGAAGCCCGAATGGAACTGAAGCTTGCGAATGAGAGGATCCGCAGGGTGACTGGAGAAGCTGCCGCAAATTTTAGACCGCCGTATTTTGCAGTGAACCCTGATATTCTGGCCCTTGCCGCGGAGTTCGGATGTCCATCCATAGGTTGCGTAAACGGTGAAGCCAAGGACTGGGAGCAGCCTGGAGTCAATTTTATTCTGGAGCATACACGGCCAACTATTGAGAACGGAAGCATCCTTTTGTTCCATGATGGTTATGGGGAGCGGGAGCAAACGATTGAAGCCGTCCGGATTCTGACCGGACAATTAGACGCCGAAGGCTACCGCTTTGTCACTGTAAGCGAGCTGTTGAAATCATCGGATGCAGCTGCAGAAGATAGTGTATAATTTGGGTGAGGAGAATATTCCAATGTATAGCAGTTGCTCAGATTTCCGGAGCGGCTGCTTTTTTATATCCATTGTATGAATCAGAAAGTAAAGGCTGGATGTTCGAATTTTGAAAGCGGATGCACGAATTTTGAATGGAGTAAAGGCAGCCTTTTCCCTAAAATTGGAGGTGAATTAACAACAAATTTACGGAGGAGGCAGATTATGAAAGCGCTGTTACGACCCGCTGCGATGATGTAAGCGGTTGGAGCCTTGGTGTTTACGAAAGGTCCCGGTTTGTGGTCGGGTATATCAAATTGACAATGTGTCCGATTACGATGTGGGTAAGCCGTGGGCGCACCGGATCGAATAAAAGGAGGATTTTCAATGATGTCAAAACGATTTGGCAGAATGCTCGCGTTTCTCTGTTGCTTGCTAATGGTGGCGTCACTAATGCCTACCAGCTTTGCCGCCGCCACTGACAACACCGAGTATACAGAAGCACTTAATGGCGACAGCAGTTCTACAACGCTTACAAGCCTGCAGGCAAATGAAACGCCGACCGCCATTTTTGGAACTCCCGAACTCGGGTCAGACGACCCGCTGTGGGCCCTGACAATGGAGCATCTCATCAACAAAAGCACTGTGCCCGGCGACCCCAGACCCCATGCCACAGGCACAGCCAGGATCCTTTGGGACCAAGACTACCTGTATGCCCGTGTAGTTGTGGAGGACAGCAATCTATATCAGGGACCGGGCAATGATTACCAGTACGACAGCCTGGAGTTTTACCTCGGCGCTGGAACCCAAGGCGCAAATCAATGGCGCATCAGCGCGACGGGCGTGTTTTCAGGGCAGAGCGCTCCGGGCAGAGCTGCGTGGACTGAGATCACGGACACTGGATATATCGTGGAGATGAGAATACCTAAAAGAACCTTGAACTTGCAGGCAGGCCTGTTTACCTTTGAAGTTTATATCAATAACTCGACGGAAAAGGGCGGTGACCGCTATGAAGTCGTTTCGTGTTTCGGAACTCCGGACGCGGCTTATAACAGCGCTGCTTCTTTTACAAACGGCCTGAATCTCATTACCGCCAATGAAGCGGACGACAGATTTTCAATCACCGCCACGGCGGGATCAGGCGGACGAATAACGCCTAACGTACCCGGCGATGTTCTGAGAATAGCAAGCGGCTCAGACAAAACCTTAACGGTTACCCCCGATTACGGCAAAATTGTAGATACCGTAAAGGTAGACGGAGAGGACGCAACTCTATCCGATGATGGCACTTATACCTTTTCAAATGTTGTTGCTAACCATACCATTCAAGTGACATTCAAAAATGATTCGACCGCGAATTTGCTCCCCTTTATCGTGTGGAATGACAACTTTGCCCGTGGGGAGTACACGACGGCTGTCATCATCGACTTAGGCGAGGGGAAGGCGGCGGAAGGCTCCAAGCTTAATCCGGACTTATTTACCGTCTCGGCCAGGAACACGACCCTGAACGGCGACTCGGTAACCTTTGAAGGGACGCGCAAGATCACAAGGGTATACGCCAATGACGAACCGAAGGTACGCGGCTACCTGGGGACGGTAAGCCGTTCACCGGATTATCAGGATGGACTGGAACGCGGCCGTTACATCGTAGTTGAGTTTGAGTTTTATTCAGAGAGCGGCGGCAATATAACGCTGGATGGCAGCATGAACTCAACAAAACAGGTTTACAGCGTCGTCCAAAACGGCGAACTCGTACTGACTGAAGGGGATCCGCTTAACTACGTGGTTTTTGAACAGGAAAAAGTTGTGAATCCGATCCTTGACCAGTTTACAACACCTACAGGCAATTCGGTCAATCGCGCGGTCTATCTACACAAGGATGAAAACGGTGACGTGTCACGAGGATTGCCGCTGTATGTCTATACCCACGGCATGGGACGCGGCGGTACAAGCGCTGCGACTGACCAAAAAGCGGCCATGAAATCTGCCAACGGCGCTGTCGCTCTGATGAAGAAAATGGAACAAGATCCCGGGAAATACGCCAGCCATATACTGAATATAGCCTATAATGGCACGAGTACTCCATCCACAGCCAATGTTAAGAAGGTTATAGACGACCTGGTTGCCAGCGGCGCAGTAGATCCTAACCGTATTTACGCGGCGGGCTTCTCATGGGGCGGTCAGTATACGAACAGCTTAGTTAATGCTTATCCCGGCTTCTTCGCGTCCGCCGCACCTATGTCTCCGGTAAGCGGCTCACCGAACGCGAGCACCAACGACGCTCACACCGAACTGGCCTATTGGATGTTTATAAATGCTAATAACGTTGGAGTATACCAGACTAACCTCACTACCTTCATAAACACAAATATGCCGAAAATGGTCAACGCAAGGGCTTCGCGCTTTGAGAGCAATGAGGCTCTTACGTGGCCCTACAATCAATTTGATCAGCCGACTCAGAGGCCGAATCCGGCCAATACACCTGTCCTGGCTGATTATATAGCGCACGAGGTCGAAGCTGCGGTTCTTTACAACGAGATAACAATGGGGACCTGGAGCATAGCGCCAACAGCGCAGTCCGCTAACTTGCCCGCTTGGAACAATGACTACACTGACGTCTTTGATTGGATGTTCGCGCAGACCAAAGCAAACAATCGGCCTGTTGCCAGATACGGTTCACCTGTATTGGGTACAAACGACAAGCTGTGGGAACAAGCTGTGGAGTTTGACATAAACAACAGCAGCGCACCCGACCAGAAGATAGGCCCCAAGGCCACCGGCAAAGCCAAAGTGCTTTGGGACGAAGACTTCCTTTATGCACGCGTTGTGGTTACCGACCCGAATGTGTGCGTCGGCCACACGCCTGGCACTGAGCACATGACCGACAGCGTGGAATTTTATATCGGTGACGGAAGCAGAGGCTCAAACCAGTGGCGTATTGGCGCAAGCGGTATTTTCTCAGGTCAAGCCGCTGTGGGCCGCGAAGGTTCGGTTATACGAACGGACACCGGGTATATCGCCGAAGTGAAGATTCCTAGAAGAACCATTGAATTCACGAATAATTCTCCGATTACGTTTGATGTGTACATCAATAACTCAACTGGTGCGGGGAATGATCGTTATGAGGTTGTATCCGGTTTAGGCCAACCCGACGCGGGTTATGGCAGTTCTGACAGTTTCAAGAATAGCTTGCTGCTGTCTGGGGGCTCCATGGTGTCCAGGCACCCCGTTACCGCCACAGCAGGATTAAACGGCACAATCTCGCCATCCGGCTTGATTCGGGTAGCTGACGGCGGAAGCCAGACCTTTACATTCACTCCTGTCAGCGGTTATGTCGTGGATACCGTAACTGTAAATGGTGCGTCTGTAGAGATTACAAACAATACCTATACCTTGGAAAAAGTGAACACCGATGACAAGGTAATCCATGTTACATTCAAACCCGATCCGGCCGCAACGTTACTTAATTTTATCGTATACAACGATAACTTTGCCACCGGAGAATTTACCACAGCCGTTATCATCGATCTGGGCGCCGGAAATGAAGCTGTGGGTGCCGACCTCAGTTCAAACCTGTTTACAGTATCGGCGAGGAATACTCTGCTGAACGGTACTCCGGCATATCAAGGCACTCGTACTGTCAATAGAGTATACGTCAATGACGAACCTAGACCCAGAGGATATAAGGGTGTGAACAAGAACTCCCCTGATTATCAAGCTGGACTTACCAAAGGTCGCTACATCGTAGTAGAATTGGAATTCTGGACATTAACCGGCGGACAGTCCACTTTGGAGGCATCCAATTCCACCGTCCAGCATTACAACATTGTATATAGTGGCGATATCAAGCTTGACGGCAAGGCTGCCATTGTTAAGTCGTCTTTCGCACAGTCAGGTATCGTCAATGAAATCATTGATAAATTTGAAGTTGGTCCCAAAATTGACAACGCGGATGCGATGCAGTATGGACTCTATATTCATAAGGACGGCAACGGTGTCCCGGTAAAAGGGCTTCCCCTTTACATCTACGCTCACGGTTCTACCCGCGGCGGTACACAGGACGGGGATACCTTCGCGCCCATCAGGTCCGCCAACGGAGCAATCGCGCTTATGAAGAAAATGGAGACGAACTCCAAATACGCCAGTCATATAATCGCTTTGCGAGCTCAAAACAACGTTCAGGCAACAGCCGCTACCTTAAAGGCTTATATCGATGATCTGGTAAGCAAGGGACTTGTGGACCCCAACCGTATTTACATGGCAGGCTTCTCTATGGGATCCGCTTATACCAATACTTTCTTGACGACATATCCTGATCTGCTCGCGGCCGCGGCGCCTATGTCTTATCCACCTTCAATCAACGCGAAACAAGCCGAAACTCTTAAAAACTTTCCATACTGGTCATTCGTTAACACAACTGATTCTCCATCTATAAAAACAGGGGCGGAAACATTTATAGCGAATATAATGCCCCTATTGGAAAACGCTAGGCACACGTTTATCGACAGAAATGAGATATTCGTTTGGCCTTATGACCAATGGACAAAGGCGCAAGCACCTATTAATGGAACCAATTGGATTCCTTCCGGCCATGAGATGGAAGCTTCAGTTCTGTGGAACAATATTTCAGGCTACACGGATACTTTGTCCAATGTAGGTTCCGGCAAGGAGTGGAGCCTTAAACCTACGGCGCAATCCTCTAACTTGCCGACATGGAAAAATGACTACACTGACGTCTTTGATTGGATGTTTGAGCAGAGAAAAACGGACGTACCCGGTGCTCCGGGCAGTTTCAAGGCGACGGCGGGCGACGGACAGGTCACATTGAGTTGGACTGTTCCGGCAGACGATGGTGGCAGCGCGATATTGGGTTACAAGGTATGGTATGGTAACGTGACACCGGTCACACTAGATGCGAAGGCGACCCAATATACTTTCAAGGACCTGAAAAATGGCCAAAGCTACACCTTCAAGATCGTTGCGGTGACTGCGAAGGGCGACAGTGCGGAGACGAGTGCGACGGCGATACCGGCGACTTCCAATGTGCCCAACCTTCCTGGTGGCAACACCGGCAATACCGGCAGTACGGGCACCGGGACAGACATCGGATCATCGAAGCCGACCTACACAGTGAACACACCGAAGGATAAGCCCGCGGTTACGGACAAGAACGGCAACACCACGCTGCCCGGCGGTGGCGAGATTGCGACCAAGGGCGGGACGAAGATTGAGGTACCCGAAGGCACGACTATAGACTCAAACGGTAAGGTGACCATTCCGGCGGGCAAGAGCGCCAAAGTGACACTACACAGCGGAGCGAATGTCGGATTAGACAACGGCTTGTCGCTGAACATCCAAGGGGGTACGGAGTTTGTGTTCGATGATGACACCCCGCTGGGCTTCCTAGTGATGTCGGGCAATCCTTTCAGGGATGTCAACATGGACGACTGGTTCTACAGCTACGTAAACTCCGCCTACACATACGTTCTGTTCAACGGCACGACGTCCACGACGTTCTCACCGGGCACCTCAATGACGCGTGCGATGTACGTGCAGGCACTGGCCAATCTTGAGAACGTAAACCGCTCCGGCTACACGAGTTCCCGCTTTAGCGACGTGACAGACGGTCAGTGGTACTCGGCGGCTGTCGAGTGGGCGGCCGAAAGCGGCATAGTCCACGGTATAAACGCAGACCTGTTTGATCCCAATTCACCGATAACGCGCGAGCAGATGCTGGTGATGCTGTACAACTATATGAAGTACAAGGGCTATGTGATACCTGAAAGCCAATCTAAGTCCTTCGCGGACGAGAGTGAGATCAGCTCATGGGCGTTGAAGGCCGTTCAGGCACAGCGGGGCATCGGAATTGTATCAGGCAAGCCGGACAACTTCTTTGACCCCCAAGCCACCGCCACCCGCGCTGAAGTAGCTACTATCTTTATAAAGTTCATCGAATATCTGGCTAAGTAAAAGCGTAAACCGAAAAATGCGGACCCTTCCGGCTGGGCAATATCCAGCCGGAAGGGTCTCGTTCTATTTTACAAAGAAAATCTCCAGTCTGATGCTGCTAAAGGGAAGATCTACACGCTGCCGGTTTATAGCCATATTGCGAGTCTTTACGAGTCTTTATATGAATACGGAGCTGTTCCAAAAAGCCGGATTTCCGTTTCTTTTATCAAATGAACGAATGGAGGAAGCTTTTGCATCTAAGTGTGATGATAATTTAGTTGATTTTTCAGATCAATTATGGAAACAATTGGTATAATCAATTAAGGATCAATGAAGTATCCGTAATCAAATGGTTGTCAAAGGGTAGAAGTAAGGAGAGCCGCTATTTATTTTCACCAGATCAATGTGGCCTCAATATATTAACTGAAATTTCTCCTAAAATTGCAGCAGAGAATATCCCTGAAGGAAATCTACATAACATCAATATTTTCCATACTGTAGATCGTTACATAAGAAAGAAGTGTTAGAGAGATCAAAAAAATCCGCCGATGTCGGTAGACAAGAACATAGTCCCATAAGAGCCCGCGCCCAGCGCGGATTTTCTGTTTTAAGGGATCAAGTTCTTGTCTTTCGCTCTGGACAAGAACTTGATCCCTTTGCCGATATTGGACAAGAACATGGTACTATTGCCGATATTACCAAGAATATAATCGGGAAGCTATAAGAAAAAAATTTACCGAACCCCCATCATAATTGCGGTGTAAGCACTTCCTACAAATGAAATTCCAAACAGAACAGCTAATCCGCTGGTGTTAGATTTTTTATGAAACAATAGTACCGCTGAAAGAAGGAGTAACAACGAGACCATACCCAAAAAGATACTGTTCCCGTTAGAAATCCATTGGATAGTGGAATCCCGGGTTATCGTACCATCATAAAAACGTAAGAACAGTTTAGAGGGTTTATCGAATTGAATTACAGCTGCCAGATTTTCGGTTGGAGATTGTTGGCCCATAACGGCCATAGCTCCAAATACAAGTAATGCTATTATACTTTCAGTTCTTACCATTGGGATAGGATTAAAGTCAGAATCCTGTTTTAATTTCCTTTTCACCAGGACCCCGTTCATAAAAGCAAAAGTCAGTAAGGGTATGATTAATAGATGTTTGAACAGCAATGCCTGTCCATAGGATACTATCCAGGAATTCACATAATCAGGCACAAGCAAATTCATTAAGAAGAAGCCGGCACTGATCGTGAACACAAGACAAACTAGGGCAAGAGGGCTAAACCATTTTAAAAATGAGGACCAGTTGTTATGATTTGTAGAAAACCAGGACACGATGAACAGGGTACCTATCCATATACAGACTGATAAGAAATGAATTGCGTGTGGTACAAAGCCTTTTAGTTGATAGCTTGCTGTACAATGACTGGCCCAGGCAAATGCGAGGATTAATGCTAAGGTTAGAGCAGCGGTTACAAATTCCAAACTTGGCGTATTAACTGCTCTTTTAAAAGATTGAATAAATAGTAATAACGCGGTCAAACCAAGTGTAATTAACCAGGCATGCCCGATATTGAATTCAAATAGTACGGATCGAAAAATCATCCAGTAGTCGTTGTCAAAATCCTCTGCAAAGCTATTCACGATAGTTAATAGAGAGGAAAAGGATAAAACGGCTATTCCAATAATCGTGGAATTCAAAATCCAGTAAGGCACATCTATACTTGGCCGATGACCTTCAGGAATAAACACAAGGATCTGGTTTCCTACAACAATTGCAAAGCAGCAATATAAAATGAATTCCGAAAGATACATCATGTCCGCTTCCTCCAGATCCGGTTAGCAAGTATAGCGATAACAATTAATGAACACACGCCTATCCAAATAAACAGACTGCTTGAGCTTGAGCCAATATTGCTGATATTCAACGCTATTTGATCATCTTGCGGAATGGACGGTGATGGTTCTTGAGCCGGAGCTTCCTTTACTATAATCTCTTCTGTAAAAGACTTACCTGTTAAGGTTTCAGTTTCAGGTAGAATGGGTACAGCCATCTGAAAGCTAAAGCTTTGATTAATCACATGACCGTCTGCTCCTACTATTTTCCAGTCTATTTTGTAATTTCCGTTAGCAAGCGTTGTTGACAATGCTGCACTTAATACGTTCGCTTTAACTTCAATGGTATCAACATTAACTTTCTTTTCATTTTCATCAAATAGCGATAGGGTACTCAGTTTTTCAAGGTCTGTATTAAAGGTCAGCATAATTTCTTTCAATGGTTGTTCAATGACTTCATCTTGCTTTGGAAATGAACTTTTTAATTCAGTATGGGCTAGTGCTGTTGCGGGTACAAGGAAGAGTAAAAGTAAGATGAGAACAACTGCTTTTTTCATCATTTCATCCCCTTCAATTATGTATTCCGTAACACATTAACATATACTAATATTATAGGGAAGTGTTCACTCGTAGAAGTTCTGATAGCTCTTGCCGGTGCCTCAGGAGGAGCTGTATCCGGTATTGTCGTAGCTTATTCCAGTTATGGCTCCTTTCCTTTGCCGGAAGTGTTCTCTCGTTGCTGCTTATTCCTGTTCTATTTTGGGGACGGCGAATGAATTGATAGATACACATAGAATGAACCGGCTCTTTTGGAGTCGGTTCTTCATTTATTGGAATGAGCTATGGCCGAATATCAAGTTTTACTTTAAAATGAACACTAAATGCTCCGAGGGGAAGCGAATTTAAATGAACAACTCATGGAATCGAGTCGTATACAAATTGTGGGCTCCAATGTACGACTTCTTTTTTAATTCTGGTGCCTTTTTGAAAGCCCGAAAGAAGATATTCAGTGATCTACATGTAGAAACGGGACAAAATATTCTTTTTGTTGGAGTCGGAACTGGAGCGGATTTGCCCTTTATGATAAATAGAGGGGGAAATATCACAGGAATAGATTTATCCTCGGATATGCTCGATCAAGCAAAGAAGCTATATCCCTCAGCTCACATAAAATTCATCCAAATGGATGCACAGTCTGTTAAAAGAATTGAATTATTACTTGATACACTGCCCAGTGCAATACCTGCTGGTAGATTATGAAGAGCAACAGCTAGGGCAATCATCATACTTGAGCGCATCCCAGTGTTTTGCACTGCGGTGTTAGTTATAATGATGATTCGGTCGGCGAGTAGCTCGATCAATAGAAAGGCAATAACACCAACTCCAACTCCGAGGAAGGTTAGTAGGATTCCTCCGCTTTTGATGCTCTCAGGAATGAGACGGAGAATGATTTGATATAACAAAATACCTGATACAGAAAGCACCAGCATCGGAACAGCAGCCTCGTTTTTTTTCTTAAAGAGAAAGGCAAAAATTCCTCCAAGCCCAACGCTTAAAAAACTAATTCCAAAAACGGAAAAAACAATGAATAGCATCCCCATGATCAACACCCCTTTTAGAGTCCCTGATTCAAGTTTATTATTGAATGTATGTTCATATGTTAATTCAGTTAGCCAATGTGTATCTCATCATTGTTCTCATGTTCATATAATTCATCAGAACAGTAATTATTGTCACACTCCAATCTGCAATAGATAAATTCAGGTGTCTTTTGTGTGACTTTTGAGTGTCTGTTGTGTGAAAGTTGAGGGAGGAACATGAAATAAACACTACAATTCGTAGTATTTATTCTGTACAATAATGAAGTCAGCAGTGATCACTGGCAGATGGAAATTCTACAACCTGAAAGAAGGGTGGGTATAAATGAACCTACGCAGGATAATGATGGTTCTTATTTTTGCTTGTACAACTATATTGGCCGGTTGTCAGCCACTTAAAGTCCTGGATCCGAAAGGTCCCCAAGCGCGCACTACTGCTAATGTAATCTGGATATCTATTGGTACAATGGCTGTTGTTGTTCTTGTAGTAATTGCTATGTTTGCATATTTAATTATTAAATATCGTGCTTCTAAACAGGAGGAGGACTATGAACCACCGCATATTGAGGGAAGCCTCAAGCTCGAACTGATCTGGACTGCAATACCTGTTGTCATAGTAGCATTTCTGTCTGTAGTTACAATCATATCTACATTTAAGGTAGAAGATGTACCTGAAGGCTATAGTAAGGAGCCGTTGGTCATTTATGCCTCGTCATCCAACTGGAAATGGCACTTCAGTTATCCGAATGAAGATATAGAAACCGTTAATTATCTGTACATTCCTACCGATCGTCCAGTTCAATTTAAATTATATTCTTATGGGCCAATCTCGAGCTTCTGGATCCCTCAGCTTGGAGGCCAGAAATATGCTATGGCAGATATGGTCAACACACTGAATTTAGCCGCAGATGTTCCCGGAGAATATAGCGGACGTAATGCTAACTTTACTGGCGAAGGTTTTGCTGAACAGACTTTCAGTGTGAATGCTGTTTCTCCTCAAGAGTATACGGACTGGGTCGAAGAAGTGAAAACAACTGCTGACGTACTAACCAAGGAAAAGTTTGGTGAACTCTTGCAGCCTGGCCACCTTGGACAATCCACATTTAAGGGTACACACTTAACTTTTTCTCCACCTCCTGAAAATCATCAGATGGGAGAGAAGAGTACTGAAAAAATGGACACTGACATGAACGAAATGAATATGGGAGACATGGAGGATATGGACCACTCAAATATGAGCCAATAGCAACGAAAATAATATTTTTGAGAGGAGCAGATAGGCATGAATTTTTTTGACCGTTTCGCCGTACCCAATCCAAGTATAACAATTTATGCATCAATGATTGCTATCGCTCTTACGGTCATTGCCATTATAGCAGGATTAACCTACTTTAAAAAATGGCAGTATGTATGGAGTGAATGGTTGACAACTGTTGATCATAAGCGAATTGGCATAATGTATTTAATCTCGGCATTGATCATGCTTTTCCGCGGCGGGGCAGATGCCATTATGATGCGTGCCCAAACCGCTGTGCCGGATAATACGTTACTTGGCGCTAAAGAGTATAATGAAATTTTTACAACACATGGTGTAGTGATGATTATCTTTATGGCTATGGCCTTCATCATGGCCTTGATGAATTTTGCTATTCCGTTACAAATCGGCGCCCGGGATGTAGCCTTTCCGCGTCTAAACGCACTGAGCTACTGGTTATATTTTTTCGGAGCCATGCTATTCAATATATCGTTTGTGATCGGCGGTTCACCGGATTCCGGATGGTCTTCCTATTTCCCGCTTGCCGGCACGGATTTTAGCCAATCGGTAGGGACGAACTACTACATGCTTGCCCTGCAGATTTCCGGACTCGGAACATTACTAACTGGGATTAATTTTATCACCACCATCCTTAAAATGCGGGCACCAGGCATGACCTTGATGAAGATGCCGATGTTTGTCTGGTCTGCTCTGGTGACTAACTTCATTATTGTTTTTGCTTTTCCTGTACTTACTGTGGCACTTGCCATGGGAACGATGGACCGGTTATTTGGAACAAATTTCTTTACAACCGAAAATGGCGGTATGGATATGTTATGGGCAAACCTGTTCTGGGTTTGGGGGCATCCTGAAGTCTATATTCTGATCCTCCCTGCTTTTGGAATTTACAGTGAGATCATTTCAACCTTTGCCCGCAGAAATTTGTACGGCTATAAGTCTATGGTTATCTCTATGGTTGCGATCTCACTGTTATCCTTTCTGGTGTGGGTACATCACTTTTTCACCATGGGCCAAGGCGCTCTGGTCAACAGTATATTCTCGGTTACCACGATGGTTATTGCCGTCCCTACCGGAATCAAAATTTTCAACTGGCTGTTTACCCTGAGGAAAGGAAAAATTGAATTTACTGTACCTATGCTGTATACATTAGGATTCATCCCAATCTTTACTATCGGCGGTGTTACCGGCGTTATGCTGGCAATGGCAAGTGCAGACTATCAGTACCATAATACAATGTTTCTCGTTGCTCATTTTCACCTGGTCATCATACCTGGCGTTGTATTTGCTATGATTGCCGGGCTCACCTACTGGTGGCCCAAAATGTTTGGCTTTATGCTGAATGAGCGGATAGGAAAATGGGCGTTCTGGTTCATTGCCATCGGTGTATGCGTCACGTTCTTCCCGATGTTTATTTCCGGTCTTAACGGCCAGGCCCGCCGTATGTATACTTATTCCGAATCAACAGGTTTTGGTATATGGAACATGATTTCGTTTGTCGGAGCCTTAGGATTACTCGTCGGCTTTATTCTGATTGTGTATAACATTTATTACAGTACACGTTACTCTCCAAGAAATATCCCGGGAGATCCGTGGGATGCACGTTCCCTGGAATGGGCTACACCAACGCCAGTGCCGGAATACAACTTCGCCGTAATCCCGCATGTAGATTCATCTGAAGCATTTTGGGATTACAAGAAGAAGGGTTACCAGCTTTTCAGAGATCCAGTCCAGAGCATTCATATGCCTAATAATAGCGGACTGCCCATTATCATTGGTGCCGGCTTCTTTGTTTGGGGATTTGCTTTTGTATTCGGAATCTGGCCGGTTGTCATCCTTTCAACGCTTTTCATATTCGGATGTCTTGCATACAGGTCACTCGAGAAGGATCATGGTCATTATATTCCCGTTTCGGATATTGAAATCGATGAACAAGGAGGAAGCGTACAATGAAAATAGATCAGACGTTACCATTGGAATACAGCACCGAACAAAACCGTCTGAATATTTTAGGATTTTGGATCTTTCTTGGAGCAGAAATTGCCTTATTCGGGACTTTATTTGCCTCTTATTTTACACTTGTCAACCGGACTGGCTCCGGACCAACCGCTGCCGAGATATTCGAGATTATGCCGGTCATCATTGAAACGGTATTATTGTTAATCAGCAGCTTTACAATTGGCCTTGGTATTCATGCAATGCGTCTAGGGAGAAAACGGGCAATGCTCATCTTCTTCGGCAGTACCCTTTTACTTGGATTAAGCTTTTTGGCTGTAGAAATATATGATTTCATTGTATATATCCATGAAGGGGCTACGCTCCAGACCAGCGGCTTCACAGCGATTCTCTTTACGCTTCTGGGGACGCATGGCGCACATATTATCTTCGGATTGTTCTGGGGATTGCTAATCATGTATCAAATCATAAAAAATGGACTTACACCTGAAACAACCAATAAAGCATTTATTTTTTCACTGTATTGGCATTTTCTCGATGTGATATGGATATTTATATTCAGTTTTGTCTTTTTGAAAGGAATGATGTGAAGATGAGAGCGCTCTTTCCACTGAAGCAGGTTATGGGCTTGATATGCTCGCTGACGCTAACTGCAGCAGCTCTGACAGTGTATTTCTTTGATCTCTCCTTTGAAGCAGGCTCATCGGTATTGCTTATTACAGCATTTTTGCAAGCCATCATTCAATTAACGGTATTTATGCATGCAGGTGAGGGAGAAGACAAAAAAATCATCTATACCGGCATCTATTATGGTGCATTTGTTGCCTTGGTCACCGTATTTGGATCACTCCTAGCACTAGTATGGGGGTATTACTAATACCTGATAAGTAATGATTAGGCAGGCCGTAAGAAGTCATTTGGACAAATGATTTCTTATGGTTTTTTTACGTGGATGATGCAATCTATTGACGGTTTAAAGGCTAACGCATTATCATTAATAATTATATGATCAATTGTTCATATATACTTTTTGCATGATATGGGAAGGAGCGGTTTACTTATGAGACATTTGAAAGTTGTTGCTCATCATTCCGTGGAGTACGAAGAAGTGAGTATCCTTTCAAACAACGTACCGATTATATTGTCCCTTTGGAAAAGCAGGAAAGAGGACAACTGTATCATTTTCATCCCCGGAACAGCCACCCATCCATTGTTTTACGAGGCATATCTCCGCTTGCTTGCCGGAAACGGATTTAATGTCATCGGTGTTCATCCTGTCAGCCACGGAAAAAGCCCGCGAATTAAAAAGCTCTTCTCGTTTGAAGATATTATTCAAAATGGAAAAGATGCTATAACCTATGCCATAGCTCATTTTAACAGTAAGGTTATGGTTATGGGCTCCAGTCAAGGAGGAATCATTGCCATTGCATTAGCAGGACAAGACGATCGTATCCGGGCTGTTTTCCCGCACAATATCCTTATCCCGCAAGTGCCTGATTCTATTGAGGTAACCAGGTTCCCGGCATTCTTTCGTAAGAAATATACCTTAGCCGTCAAATGTATTAATCTTATGGCTAGGATAGTTCCGGGGCTTCCAATCCCTGTGAGTGTATACCTGGATTTGAACAAGGTTTCGGGAGATAAAAGAATCCTTCAGCAATTTTACAATGATCCATATGGATTGATGAGCTATCCGCTTTACTTCCTGTCCAGTCTGTTTAATGCTGACCTTAGTTCAATTCAGGATGGAAGCATAAAATGTCCGGTCATTGTTCTGGCTGCAAAAGGTGATCCGCTTTTTCCAGAGTCTTATACCCGTTTAGTGTTCAACATGATAAGGGCACCCTATAAGGAACTGTTGATGTTCGATGAAGATGTGCATCTTATCTTTAATGAACGCCTGCCTCAAGTGCTTGAGCCCATTGTAGATAAATTGAAGCTTTTTAAATAAGCCAGGGTCATTGAATCAGATTCAAAATCTGGAATTTGACATTTACTCTGCACAAATATTAAACTACAATTTGTAGTTTATATATACAATTCGGAAATGGAGATTCATTATGAAAAAACGATTCGTTGCAATTCATTTGGCTTTCTGGGTTACTCTTGTAATTCCTGCAGGAGCAAATGCTAAAACAGCCGGTCAAATTGATCAGGAACTCAACCAACTGCAGCAACTGGAAAATAGTACAAAGCAGCAGCAGCGCAAAGCAGAACAGGATAAGAGTCAAGCTCAGCATTATCTGAATAAAAATCAGAATTACTTACAGCAGGTTTTAAGTGACATTAATAACATTGGGACTGAGCTTACTCAAATTTCAGCAGAAATTGAAGAAACAGAAGTTTCACTGGAGGAGATAACCGAGCGTTTGAAGCTTACGGAAGAGCGGATTGAGAATCGTCAAGGCTGGATTACAAACCGCCTGCAGCTCACATATATGAATGGGCCATTTTCTTATTGGGAGGTGCTGCTATCCTCTTCTAGCTTTGGGAATTTTATCGAACGCGTAAATGTAATGCAATCCATTCTTGAACAGGACCGTATGCTGCTGGATGAACAGCGCCAGGATCAGGCAACACTGGAACAGCAGCAGCAACAATTAAACGAGAATTATGCGGATGTGAGAGCTCTTTATGCTGATGCTGAAGCTCAAAAAAAGGTGCTGGAGCAAAAGGAACAGGAGAAGCTAAAGTTAATATCCTTATATAATGCGGATATCATTGAAAGCGAAGAAATTTCCGAGGAACAGGAAGCACAGCTGTTGGAAATTGCAACAAAAAAAGCTGCGTTAGAGAAGGAAAAGAATAAATTGCGGGCCGCGCAAATCTATTCCAACAGCAGGCCCGGTGCCAATACAGTCAGTAGTAACGGGGGAACAATGGCTGTACCAGTTGCTGGCGCACGTATCACCTCAACATTTGGCAGCCGGGTACATCCCATTACCAAGCAAGTCAAGCAGCACAACGGTGTTGATATGGCGGCTGCTGAGGGGACCACCATAAAGGCTGCCGAAGATGGCATAGTCATTGTTGCTGACTGGTGGGGAGGGTACGGTAATACAGTCATTGTCGACCATGGAAATAATATGTGGACCTTATATCCTCATATCAGAAATAACGGAATTAAGGTGCAAAAAGGGCAAGCTGTGAAAAGAGGGCAAAAAATTGCTGAGGTGGGCAGTACCGGCAATTCCACAGGTCCACATCTGCATTTTGAGATCCGGGTAAATGGCAAGGCGGTTAATCCTATGCCATATTTATAATTCCACGAATGAGTTAAGCCCTTGACAAAATATTCGATAATAAACTACAATTCGTAGTAGTTACAAAATATTAATAATTTGCTTTGCTGATTTTATTGGCATGGAAAGGAGCTTGAACGTTTGAAGAAAGCCATTGTTTTTGTACTAGGTGCCGCTCTTTTATTATCTTCAGGATCCGCAAATGTATATGCTGATGATTTAACGAAGCTTGAAAATGAAGTCAGTGAAGTCATGGGTGTTCCGTATAAGTGGGGAGGAACTAAAGCCTCCGAGGGATTTGATTGTTCTGGATTTATCTTATACATATTTGATAAATTTAATCTGGATCTCCCAAGAACCTCAAAAGCTCAAGCATCAACAGGTGTTTATGTAGAAAAATCAGAGCTAAGACCCGGTGATTTGGTCTTTTTCGACACTAGCGGCAACGGAATATCGCATGCCGGGATTTATGTAGGAAACGGTAAATTTGCCCATTCCTCCAGCAGTAATGGAGTGTCGATCAGTAAGCTTTCTGAAGGATACTACAAACAAAGATACGTTACGGCAAGAAGAACCATCTCAGAAAACAGTTATCAGAAAATGATCAGTGATTAATTTTTATATGCCCAAGATAAAGTCTCTAGATCTTCTAGAGGCTTTTTACTACAATAGAATGAAGTAGAATGGAGGTTGTATCTTTGAAGGTGAAGAAGATAAATTTAAACGAAGAAGGTCTGCACCGTTTTTTTGGCACACTTGAAACAAAGATCATGGAGACGCTTTGGTCTAAAGGCCGGCTCACGATTAAACAGGTGCATGAATTGATTGATAACGAAAGCCCGATATCACTAAATGCTGTAATGACCGTCATGGTCCGGTTGTCAGATAAGGGACATTTACACAAGGAATCAAGCGGCAAGGGCCGGGGGAAGATTACTTTTTTTTCTCCTACTCAAGACAAGGAGCAATTCATCATTGAACAGACTAAAATGGTAACCGATGGTTTAGTTGAAGACTTCGGTTCTCTAATGGTTAGCCATCTTGTTGATAATCTCGACAAAGCTGATCCGGAGCTAATCGAAAGGCTGTCCAAAAAGCTGGATGAGTTGAAGAAGAAGCCATGAGCAGCCATCGTCTCCGGTTACCGCAACAAACCAAGCTGGCTTTGCTCTTTCTCTGGGTTACGACAATCGCGGTTGTTGTAGCTTTAGGGTATAACGTAGTTCATCAGGTTCAGGATATTCCGTTCAAATCGGATCTATCAAGATTCTTAAATATGTTAGTCGTAGATACCCTGGCTAACCATATTATTTGGGAAATCATTTTAAGCGGTTTGGTTGTATTCTGTCTGACGGTTACCGGCAAGCATATCATTCACCAGTTCAGGATGCATTATAAATGGAAAAGGTATGTATCCGCAAAAAAGATTCAGTGTATAACTAATCCTGTCATCAAGTCTTTTAGGGACAAAAACATCCGGGTGCTTATTATAGAGGAGTCTGCCTGGATTGCAATGACGGTGGGGTTTTTCAGACCTGTCATTGTCGTTTCAACTTCCATGATTGAACGTTTTCAGGATAATGAACTTACGGCTATTCTGTATCATGAATACTATCATTATAAATCATTTCATCCGCTACAGCTTTTTATAATGCACATGACCGGACAAGCCCTAGCGTTTCTTCCTGTTATTAAGGAAATCGTACACCATTATCAAATCTGGATGGAGCTGCTGGCCGACCGCTACGCTGCCAGACAGATGGGAAGCGAGGTGCCGCTTGCTGAGGTACTCCTTAGTATTACCCGACAACAGCGCTTGGACGTCCCGGTATTCAGTGTGCATTTTGCCAATGAAGCCGTTAATTATCGGCTAATCCAGTTAATCGATTCTAAACATGAACTCAATGTACCTTTATTCAATTGGTCGAAGATGATTTTATCGATTGCTGTACTGCAGATCATCTTCATCATCTTTATTAATTATTGTATTTAAAATACGGCTGTATGCAAAAGTGAAACAGAAACGTCACTTTGCATACAGCTTTTTTTGATAGGTATGTTGCTGAAATTCTTGGACATCTTAAAAAGTGGTTAATGAGATTCAAAGGAGGAGTAAAAATGGGACAACCAACACAATCCGCATCCAATAATCATGATCACTCACACCCTTCGATATTTGGCGCGAATGCTGAACTGCTTTTCTCTATTCTATCCGGTATTTTCCTTGCCGGAGGCTTTATTTTAAGCCGTTTGATCATTGAATCTGAAGGGATAAGCCTAGCTCTTTATTTGGCAGCATATTTTTTTGGCGGTTTTTTCACAGCAAAAGAAGCCTGGGAATCTTTAAGCAAAAAACACTTTGAAATCGATTTTTTAATGCTGTTGGCGGCAATCGGCGCCGGAATTCTGGGCGAATGGGCAGAAGGAGCATTGCTGTTATTCCTGTTCAGTCTTGGCCATGCCCTGGAGCATTATGCCATTAACAAAGCACGCAAATCCATTGAAGCATTGGCAGATATTGCCCCTAAAACGGCGATCGTCAGAAGAAATGATAAACAAACCGAGGTGCCCATTGAAGATTTACAGATTGGAGATACTATCATTGTAAAGCCTAACAGCACCATTTCGGCTGATGGGCTAGTGCTGAAGGGTAGCAGCAGTGTGAACCAAGCACCGATTACAGGTGAAAGTGTTCCGGTAGACAAACGTCCAATTGCCGACTCTGGCGTAGATTACAGGGATTTCTCAAAGATACCTCCCGAAAATAAGGTTTACTCCGGCACCATTAATGGTACCAGCGCTCTTGAAGTGAAAGTGATTAAGGAAGCCAGCGATTCAACGTTGTCCAGACTGATCAAGCTCGTTAATGAATCGGAATCTCAGAAATCGCCCACACAGCAATTCACTGATAAATTTGAAAAGATTTTTGTGCCTTGTGTCCTGATTCTAGTGGTAATTCTGCTGTTCGCCTTTCTTGTGCTGGATGAAGCCTTCTCTGACAGCTTCTACCGGGCGATGGCAGTACTTGTCGCGGCAAGCCCCTGTGCGCTTGCCATCTCCACACCGAGTGCCGTTCTTAGTGGCATTGCCAGAGCTGCCAAAGGCGGGGTACTCATTAAAGGCGGCGGGCCGCTTGAAGAGCTTGGTGAGCTCACTGCACTTGCTTTTGATAAAACGGGGACACTAACCGAAGGGAAGCCTAAACTCACGGAAGTCATCCCCTACGGAGATAAAAACCTTAATGAGCTTCTCCTGACTGCTGCAGCTGTCGAAAAGCTCAGTGATCATCCGCTGGCAGTCGCTGTCGTTAAAGGTGTTCAGGAGCGGTTAGGTACGGTGGATATCGAAGAAGCTGGCAGGTTAGAGTCTGTAACAGGCCGGGGGGTGAAGGCAATATGGAAGGGAGAAGAGGTGTTCATCGGGAATAAGAGCCTCTTCGAGACAGAACTTTCCATTCCGCTTCCTGATGATCTGGTCAATAGTTTGAGCAATCTTGAACAATCCGGGAATACAGCAATGATTATCAGAAAAGGGAACGACTTTTTGGGCTTGATCGGATTAATGGATACTCCCAAGAACGAGGCTGCAGAAGTTATTTCCCGGCTTAAAGAAATTGGAATGAAGCAAATTATCATGATTACCGGTGACAATCAGCAAGTGGCGGATGCGGTCGGACGGACAATCGGATTGACGGATGCCTGGGGCGGCTTGCTGCCGGAAGATAAGGTCGCTGCCATTCAAAAGCTTGAGCAGAAGGAACGTAAAGTGGCAATGGTTGGTGACGGTGTGAATGATGCACCTGCCATGGCCAAGAGTACGGTAGGAATTGCGATGGGGGCGGCTGGGTCTGATGTTGCCTTAGAAACCGCGGATATTGCCCTGATGTCCGACCAATTACGCGGACTCCCCTTTGCAATCGGACTAAGCCGGAAGAGTAAAGGAATCATCAAACAGAATTTGTGGGTAAGTCTTGGTGTAACAGCTGTGCTAATCCCTGCGACCATTTTTGGAATTGCCGGGATAGGATCAGCTGTATTAATTCATGAGGGCTCGACTTTACTCGTCGTTTTTAATGCTCTGCGTTTACTGGCCTTCAAATCAGAGTAGACCTGTACCATCAAACTTTATCCACCTCCGGTGCTTCCCGCACGGGAGGTTTTTTTATTATATACCGAAACTATAGACTTCTCTCTTGACGAAGAGGAGGAGAGCAGAATATAATATAAACAAACATATGAACAATTGATCATATATAAATAAACGAGGTGATAAGCAATGGAATCAAGCTCAGCCTTAATTAAACGGAAAGTTACGCTTAAGGGACTGGACTGTGCCAACTGTGCACTGAAAATTGAGGATGGTGTCAGCAAGCTTGACGGTATTTCATCATGCTCTGTAAATTACGTAAACCAGTCAATGACAATGGAATTTGACCCGTCGCGCGAATCGGAAATTATGGCTTCTGCCCGGAAGAAAGTGAAAGCCCTTGAGCCGGATATTCAGTTTATTGGCCAAATTAAGCCATCTGCACAGAAATCATCCTCACAACAGCATGCAGGGCAAAATGGCGGTAAAGCGGATCTTCATCACGATCATGGAAGCGGCCACTCCCCTCACTCCCATGCACTTGCTAAAGGGGATGTCGATCATGATCACAAACATGATCATGCAGATGATGACGGCTATGGACACAGCCATGACCACGGTGAACAAGGTGTACGGACAATGGTTCTACGCCTGATTGCCGGTTTGGCCATCGGAGCCGCAGCGATGCTGCTGTCTCTTAACACTAACGTTGAGCTCCTACTTTTTATTGCCTCATATCTTATTGTCGGGGGCGATATTGTACTCCGGGCTGTCAAGAATATTATCCGGGGACAGGTATTCGACGAATACTTTCTTATGTCGATTGCAACCATCGGCGCGTTTGTAATTGGAGAATACCCCGAAGGTGTAGCCGTAATGCTGTTCTATCAGGTAGGTGAGCTATTCCAGAGCATTGCAGTTAACCGCTCTCGTAAATCAATCAGTTCCTTGCTGGATCTTCGTCCGGACTATGCCAATCTTAAGGTCGGTGATGAGATTAAACGGGTCAGTCCTGAAGAAGTCAATATAGGCGACCGGATAATTGTCCGCCCGGGAGAACGTGTACCTCTGGATGGAATTGTAGTGGAAGGTACCTCTGCAATGGATACTTCGGCGCTTACAGGAGAATCTGTACCGCGTGAAGTGGCTGCCGGTGAAGATGTACTTAGCGGGTTTATCAATAAAAACGGTGTACTAACCATAGAGGTAGCCAAAACTTTTGGTGATTCCACAGTGGCCAAGATCTTGGACCTGGTTGAGAATGCCAGCAGCAAGAAGGCGGATACCGAGAAATTCATCACTAAATTTGCCCGTTATTATACACCAGTTGTAGTCATTATTGCGTTGCTCCTTGCTGTTCTGCCACCATTGTTATTCAGTGGTGAAACCTTCTCTGACTGGGTATACCGCGCTCTTGTCTTCCTGGTTATCTCCTGTCCTTGCGCCTTGGTTGTTTCCATCCCACTAGGATTCTTTGGCGGGATCGGGGCTGCTTCAAAGAACGGAGTACTGGTAAAGGGAAGCAACTACCTGGAAGGGCTTAATGATGTAAAGTATGTGGTTTTTGACAAAACAGGAACTCTTACAAAAGGCTCCTTCAAGGTTAACGCCATTGTTACTGCCGGTGAATGGACTCAGGAGGACATCCTGCTGTATGCTGCTTACGCTGAAATACATTCTACTCATCCTATTGCTCAGTCCATCAGAGAGGCTTACGGTCTTGAGCTGGATGAACACCGTATTTCAGATTATAACGAGATATCCGGACATGGTATTCAGGTTACCTTTGAGAACAGCTCTGTACTTGCGGGTAATGCAAAGCTGATGCAATCAGAGGGAATTCCCTTCACTGAGCCGAAAGAAATTGGAACGATCGTTCACCTTGCGATCAACAAGCGTTATGCCGGCTACATTGTGATTGCAGACGAAGTGAAAGAGGACTCGGCAAACGCAATTCGTTTACTCAAAAAGCTTGGTGTGAAGCGGGTTGTTATGCTAACCGGAGATAATAAGGCAGTGGGTGAAGAGATTGGCCGCAGACTCGGTGTTGACGAGGTACACGCAGAGCTTCTGCCGCAGCACAAAGTCGAGGAACTCGAAAAGCTGGATGCCGCCAAATCACCAAAAGAAAAAATTATCTTTGTAGGTGATGGAATTAATGATACCCCGGTTCTGGCCAGAGCTGATATCGGTGTAGCTATGGGTGGACTTGGTTCTGATGCAGCAATTGAAGCAGCGGACATTGTGATTATGACGGATGAACCTTCTAAGCTGTCTTCGGCCATACAAATTGCTAAAAAAACACGTGGCATTGTCTGGCAGAACATACTGTTCGCCTTACTCGTCAAGGGACTGTTCCTGCTGCTCGGGGCCTTCGGCATTGCAACCATGTGGGAGGCGGTCATCGCCGATGTAGGTGTGAGTCTAATCGCCGTACTTAATGCGATGCGTGTATTAAAATTAAAACCTGATTTAAATGTATAGAATGTTTTGTCCTTAGTTAACAAGCCCGGTTTCTTTTATGGAAATCGGGCTTGTTTTGATTTGAATCCTAAATTGATATACACTGGAAAAACGATGATATCTGAACGGCATCCTGAATCAAGGGACTTTTTAGTCCTATGTAATGGAAGGTGAGTTCCCTGGATAAAAGTAACGACTATTATAATGTTGATAATGACTGTGCATGCTCTCCTGATGAATTAGAGAAGATAGGGAAGGAAATGATTCAGGAACATATTGCCGAGCAGGTGGCTGACTGGTTCAAAGCGTTCAGTGATGTCACAAGGGTCAAATTAATAAGCCTGCTGATGCAAAAGGAACTATGCGTGAACGATCTCTCCAGATTAATGGATATGAACCAATCTGCTGTTTCACATCAGCTACGATTTTTGCGTAATTCAAGAATTGTGAAACGGCGTAAGGTGGGGAAGACCGTGTTTTATGCACTGGATGATGCTCACATTGAACAGATCTTTACCCAAACTCTTTTACATGCGGCACATGATAATCATCACCTGGACCCGGAGTAATGCATTTCCTCAGCTGCTATCCAGAGATTGATTTAAATGACTTAGATAAAAAAAGCCTGATTCCTCCACATTGGAATCAATATAGAACGCTAAAGTACACAAAAATCGTTGAACATCCGTGCCCGAATCATAGCATAAGAACAAATAGAGCTATTTCAAAAATGAAATCCTACGTACCGGCACGAATAACCATCAAATATCCAAAAAATTATGAACTGATTAATTACGTTGTTTCATATATAAAGAAACATAATTAATAAAACAACTCGATTGAGTTGTTTTTTTTGCGGCCGAAATAGAGGAATAATATGTATTTAAGAGAACAAGAACTTGATCCCTTTGCCGATATTGGACAAGAACATGGTACTATCGCCGTTTTGATGAATATCTATTAACTAAGTTATTCAGGATAATCTGGTCGAGAACAAATTGATCAGTTTTTTTGTCCTTGAATATCTTACGCATAACCTAGAACCGAAGAATGAAAAAGTAATTTCAGGTAAAACTATTCAGGAAAAAAACGTTAAATACACGGATAAAAAGGAGGGCTCTCATGAGATTTTATGATAGAAAAAGCAGTAGAGGATCGAACCGGGAATGGAACGAAGAGATGAAACCGCTTGGCCCAGATTCATCTGCCAATGCTGAAATTCTCAAAAAGACTCTGGGGGATAGCTCCGACTTAACCATCCGTTATTTGCAGGTCAAAAAGACACATGAAGGGCATAACGATATAACCTGTCAGGTGATGCTAATTTATTTGGATGGAATGGTGGATAATCAGATATTGCAGGAAAGAATCATACCAGGAATACAGAATTTGCAATCGATCCCTTATGATGAAGATTTAATTCCCCTCTTTACAGGGAGGGTGATCTCTGCTGGTCAGATCAGTCTGGTCGAGGATTTTCAGCATGCAGTCCGTACCATTTTAACAGGCTGTCTGTTGATTCTGATTGACGGGTATGAGCAGGGGTTAACTGTATCCATTCAGGGCTATGAGAAGCGCGGAATAGAAGAAACCAAAACACAGACTGTAATAAGGGGGCCGCAGGAAGGCTTCACGGAAGACTTGCGCACCAATATTACGATGATCCGACGGAAAATGAAGGATGAACGCCTGCGTATCGATACACATACAGCAGGACGCATGACACAGACCGATATATCCGTCATATACATTGATGGAATGGTTAAAAAGCAGGTACTTGATCAGATATGGCAGCTGATTGACCACGTATCTTTAAAAACGGTGCTAGAAGGGGAATATATTGAAGAATATTTGCAAAGCAATAAAGGAACCATTTTTCCTACTGTTTTGAATACAGAGAGACCGGATAGTGTAACTGCCGCATTAGCTGAAGGAAGAGTCGCCCTGCTTGTGGACGGATCTCCTTTTGCAATGATTGCGCCCGCCATGTTCCTGGATTTCATTCAATCTGCAGAAGACAGCTATCAGCCTTATGTATTTTCGAGCTTTATCCGGATTCTCCGGTTAATAGCAAGCGTAATCTGTTTAATTGCCCCTGCCATTTATATTGCCATAACTACCTATCATCAAGACCTACTCCCAACCCAGCTGCTGCTAAGTTTAATGTTTCAGCGTGAAGGGGTACCGTTTCCGGCTTTTGTAGAAGCAATATTAATGGAGATTACCTTTGAAATCATTCGGGAAGCCGGTATCCGGATGCCAAGAAATATTGGACAAGCGGTCTCCATTGTTGGAACCATAGTAGTTGGACAGGCAGCTGTTGACGCAGGATTTGTTTCAGCAGCCATGGTCATTGTAGTTGCAATCACCGGGATATCCAGCTTTGTTATTCCAGCTTACAATATGTCGATTGCTTTCCGGCTTACACGGTTTCTCTTCATGGGAATCGCTGCATCTTTTGGTATTTATGGACTGACGATTGGGTTTGTTGTTCTGGCTGTCCACTTGTGCAGTCTTCAGTCCTTGGGGCAGCCTTATATGCGGCCTTATGCTCCTTACATGAGCGGAGAACAAATGGATGGATTAATACGTGCCCCCTATTGGCTCCGTTCTAAATTGAAGGGCAAGAGGGGAAAGCAGCCGACATGAGAAAAATCGGGATTTTATGTATAGCTTTTATTATGGCTTTAAGTATAACCGGCTGTTGGAGCCGAAAGGAATTGAATGAGCTGGCCGTCACGATTGGCCTTGGTATTGATAAGACAGAAAAGGGTTATCGGATTACAGCTCAAGTTGTAGCTCCACGTCAAGCTGGCTCAAGCAGCGGAGCCGGAAGCCCGCCTGCTCTAATTATGTCCACAGAAGAAAAGACAGTAATGGAAGCTTTGCGAAAAATGACTACAAAGCTGCCGCGTAAAATCTATCTTTCCCATTTGAGTATTCTGCTGATTGATGAAGCAATTGCCAGGGATGGTGTCCTGAATGCATTAGACTTTGTATTCCGGGATCATGAAGTAAGACCTAATTTCGATGTAGTCATTGTTCGTAATGGAAGTGCACAAGATGCACTGTCTATACTCACGCCGCTTGAACAAATGCCTGCACGTGATATGTTCGATTCTCTTAACGAATCAGAAAAGGTATGGGCGCCAACCGCAGCGGTAACATTGCTTGATTTAATGAAATGGTTTAACACAGAGGGACAACAAGCCGTAATTACAGGTCTTAAGCTCGTGGGCGATGTGGAAAAAGGAAAAGGAAAGGATAATATCGCTGTCTTGGATAGTCCGGCGAAATTTGAATATTCCGGTATTGGGGTTATGAAAGACCAGGTTCTTGTAGGATGGCTTAACGATAGCGACAGCAAAGCCTACAACTATGTAACCGGAAAGGTGAAGTCTACTGTGGGCAAAGTGGAATGCCCGGATAAAGAGGGGCAATTCGTAATGGAGCTAGTGCATAGCGAGACGAAAATTATACCCCTGATCAGAAATGAAAAGCCTGCAGCATCAGTGGAAATTTCTGTTGAAGCCAATATCGCTGAAGTAGAGTGTAAGCTGAATCTTAATGACCGGAAGGTGCTTGAGCAGGTAAAAGAGCTTTCAGGACAGAAAACCAAAGAGCTTATTGATCACGGTATCAAAGAAGTACAGCACCGGTATGCTTCCGACATTTTCGGTTTCGGCCAGAAGTTTCATCAGAAATACCCGAAGCAATGGAAGAAATGGAGACAGGAGTGGGACCATTATTTTAGCGAAATGGATGTGGAGGTTACGGTGAAATATGAGATCAAGGGCAGGGGAAGAATTGTGAATCCGATTCAGAAAGGACTCGTGGAGTGAACCGGTTAATCATATTAGTGACTGTGATGTTGTGGATCTGGCAGGGCATAAAACTTCACTTGCACAAAAAAAACATTCGACATTCAGTACTAACCCACGGCTTGTATGCTAGTGCATTAATACTGAATATTATATATGAACAGCAATGGATCGGACCGGTGCTATTGAGACCGTACATCACGCTGCTTCAGATGGTCAATAAAGCTTTGGGCTTGGGATAAACAAAAAACAGGAAAGGAGGGTAACAGTGACATCACGAGAGTTATGTATGCTGCTGACGCTTAGTTATTGGGGAAGTGCATTGTTGGGACTTCCTTCTGTACTTATAGGAGTAAGTGGAAGGGATGCCTGGTTATCCATTATCCTGGGGACAGGGATTCAATTTCTTCTCATTCCTGTTTTTACAAGGATTTTTAGGCAGATGAACGGAAACAGTGTGGGCCAGTATTTGAACGGAATTTTTGGCCGTTGGATAGGAAAGGGGATGCTGGCAATCTGCCTGTTTTTTGTTCCCTTCCAAATCTTTGTACTGACTCTGCGGAGTCTTGGAGATTTCACAAGCACCGATCTCTATATTGAAACGCCGCCCGCTGCAATTTACATTATTATATTGTTTGCTATGGTGTACTGTTTACATAAAGGCATTACTGCTGTGGCTAAGTCCACTGAGCTTACCTTTCCAATCGCTGGCTTATTACTGGTAATTCTGCTGTTATCTCTATTACACGGTGCAGAGTGGAACCGGCTTCTCCCGTTTTTGGACAACGGGGCTGGACCGGTACTGCACGGTACGATGATGTTTGTTGGTTATCCTAACAGTGAAATCGCCTTGAGTTTATTTTTAGCGCCATATATGAAGTCCAAACAGTCCTACCGGAAGGCATTATGGCAGAGCAGTATTTTGACTGGCTTTGGCCTGCTTTTCCTGACAATAATGGTCACCGTTGTGCTCGGAGAAAATCTCCCGCCCAATATTCCATACGCAAGTCAATTTGCGGCAAAAACAGTGACTGTCGGAGGCTTTTACGAACGGATTGAGACGGCTGTTACGGTAATTTGGTTTATTGTCATGTTTTATAGGATGATTTTCAGCTTCTATATTTGCGCTCATGGCCTGGCAGATTTATTTGAGCTAAAGGAGCATTTTTCCTTTCTTGTACCTTTGGCGCTGCTCTGCATTCCATTGGCCATGCTGGTCTGGGATAATCCATCGGTTACAGCAGAAATAACAGCTGTCTGGCCGACGGGCGTTATTTTCTTTAATATTTTATTACCACTTTCCTGGCTTATTATTGGTAAAACCAAACAAAAACTTATAACCAAATAGATTTCCTAAGTTAATTAGAGTGTCCTCCATGAAAATGAACTATCGGCTTCTCTAAGCCCACAAGAGTATATTCTATTGTCGATCCATTCTTTAACTGAAATTGCTTGGACACTCTCGACATAATCCGCCTCGCGATCTTGTGTTCATTAATATCTTATACTTATGTTGTTAGAACGGGAAGAATCGATAGTATTTCTATCCCGTCTCCTTTACTTCCTCCTCTGACACCTATATTATTCAAGGATTTGACCGGAGATAATGTTATGGAAAAGTTTTTATGAAAGCTGTAAGATAGTAAACGTGTCAAAAAATTAGCAAAGAAGGTCCTGCAATTGAATGAAAATGATACCCGGAAATCGCTGAACATCTGGTTTGATTTTAAGTTCCGGCTGCTGGTCGGCGGAATAGCTGTAGGCGTGTTGTCCGGTGTAGTCGTCGTGTTTTTCCGGTTTGTCCTGGAGTATGTACTGGAACAGGTGCTTATTTTTTATCGTTATCAGCTTAATCATTTATGGATCGTACCCTTGTGGTTCATTGTACTGATTGTATCCGGATGGGCGACGGGTATGCTTGTAAAAAAACAGCCTGCGATTTCTGGCAGTGGGATTCCTCAAGTTAAAGCTGTGCTCCAGAATAAGTTAGAGGTGAACTGGTGGAAAGCGGTGTGTGCCAAATTCATTGGAGGCTCCGTTAGTATCTGCGCGGGATTATCCCTCGGAAGAGAAGGCCCTTCTATTCAGATTGGCGCATTGGTGGCCCAAGGCTTCAGCAGGTTAATGCGTAAAACAAAAACAGAAGAGCATATGCTGATTACCTGCGGGGCAAGTGCAGGACTGGCCGCGGCATTTAATGCACCTATTGCGGGCGTGATATTTGCATTAGAGGAAGTGCATATGAATTTTTCCCCTCTGGTTATGATTGCCGCGCTGGCTTCCTCACTTATGGCGGACTTTGTATCGAAAGAGTTTTTTGGACTGAATCCGGTGTTCCACTTTTCCAGTATTAGCGTGATTCCGCTTAATCAGTATTTCCATTTGATCCTCTTAGGGGTTATCGTTGGTGCAGCAGGAATTGGCTTTAATAAAGGCATATATGCCTTTCAGGATTTGTACCGGAAAATAACGTGGCTGCCCACTCACTTCAGACCGGTCATTCCTTTTGTGATGGCTGGCATTCTTGGGTTATGTCTGCCTTCGGTTCTTGGAGGCGGGAACAATCTGGTCAATGATCTGGTAGCCGGTGCATTTCAAATAAAGTTTCTGCTCATTATTCTGGCAGTCAAATTCTTATTCACTATGTTTAGTTATGGCTCGTCTGCTCCAGGCGGTATATTCCTTCCGATGTTGGTAATTGGCGCATTAATTGGTGTAATTTATAGCAAACTGATGAATGGTTTTATAGGGGCGCCTGTACTTACTGAAAGCAGTTTTCTGATCTTGGCCATGGCCGGATTGCTCACTGCCAGCTTAAAGGCCCCGATTACAGGAATTATTCTAATTACTGAAATGACAGGCTCATTTACCAATCTACTCTCCACCGGCGTGGTTTGTCTGGCGGCATACATGACAGCAGAGTTATTCCGCTCTTATCCTGTTTACGAGGTGCTTCTTGAACGTTTTCTGCACCAGGGCAGAGTAACACGCTCACCTGAATCTTCGGAATCTGCTGCGAAGATTATTCTGGAAGTTCCCATTCATCACGGCTCTCTCCTTGATGGCCTCTCTATCAAAGAGTTCTCATGGCCAACTCAATGTCTGATTGTTTCGGTCAAACGCGGTTCACAGGATATGATTCCTTACGGCGAATTAATATTAAGAGCAGGAGATTATCTGACTATTCTAACGGGGGACCACAACGTTCCTGCTGTCAATGAATCTTTGGGGCATGCTGCAAGTATCAGCCAGTTTCAATAGCAGGCGGGTCAAAAGAACACAAAAAGAGACCCTTAGCAAGGGTCTCTGGTTGATAAAAGTACATAAGGCAGACCCATCCACTGCTGACGAGGTTAGCTGACGGACTCGGGTAAGATGGTACCCTACACTCCTATGGAATGATTCGCCCCAATAAACTGGTTCCCCCGCTTTCCGGCTGAAAGAACCGGAAATTAAGCGTAATTGCATTATACCCACGAAGCTTTCAGAAGTCAAAAGGCTTTACTGAAGATCTATAATTGCATGTTGTAAACGAAACGTTCAACCCTGATATCTGGAGGAGTTGAATTTTTTTTTGCTCGTAAAAAAGAGAGGAAGGAGCAGAGAGCTAAATACACAAGTAAATATTGTAAATACCAGCATGAAAACCTGTCGCATCAAGGGATTATGGTTATATTTCCAAGGTGGGCAGCCGAAAAATACAGCCAAAAAACAGCACTAGTTATAGGCTTGTCACTTCATCAATGTAACCGCAATCATTGAGTGGTATGTTAGCTGACGTGCTTGACGTAATCTAAAAGCGTTTGTTATGGTTTTTCTAGACAAACGCAAAGAAAACAAATTTTTCATTGCGCATTATTCTTTCTTGCGTGAGCTATTCTGACCAAGAAAACCAAATTAAGTCTGAGGAGATGATTGATTTGATCAAGGGTATTATTTTTGACTTCGACGGAACTATTATCGACACAGAGACTGCCTGGTTCACTGCTTTTAGTGAGGCCTATGAAGAACATGGAGTGGAATTAACGCTTGAGAAGTATTCAACCTGTATTGGCACGAGTTTGAACAGCTTTAACCCGTATGAATATCTCATAACGGATCTGAAGCTGGATATAGACCGGGATAAATTTAGAACGGACGTTCAGCTGAGACATAGCAAGCTGATGGAGCTCGAAGAGATGCGTCCGGGGATTCAGCATTATCTTGATTCTGCAAAGGATGCCGGACTGCGCATGGGTTTGGCTTCAAGCTCATCCATGGAATGGGTCGGCAGATACCTGGATCAACTTGGGATTAGCGATTATTTTGAATGCATACGGACTTCTGATCATGTCAAAAACGTGAAGCCTGACCCTGAGCTCTATAACCAAACCTTATCGTATCTGAATATTGCTCCTGAAGAGGCAGTTGCCATTGAAGATTCACCAAATGGAGCGAAGGCAGCGGCAGCAGCTGGAATGAACTGTGTAATTATTCCTAATGCTATTACCTCATTCCTGGAGTTTGATGACACATCTTCCAAAATAGAATGTCTAAGCCAGCTGGATTTTGATCAGGCAACTTCCCGGAGCTACTTCCGCAATTAAATTAACCTATAAAATTCAAATTCATTCCAAGGGGGACAACATATTGAGAGCCGTTCATTTTGGGGCAGGCAATATTGGCAGAGGGTTTATCGGCCCCGTGCTGTCTAACTCAGGGTACAGAGTTTGTTTTGTCGGGAGAAACACGAACAAAATAACCCAGCTGCAAGGGCGAGGGCAGTATTCTTTAACGTTAGCCAATGAGAATCGGGATCGTTATATTGTCGATAACGTGACTGCAGTCAATCTGGGGGACACTGCAGAGGTAGCAAAGGAGATCGCTAAGGCCGAAGTCGTGACTACAGCAGTGGGGATAACGGCTTTAAAAGATATCGCCAGTACACTAGCGCGGGGAATTGAGCTGAGATTGAGCAACGGTGAGGAATCCAAGCCGCTTCATGTGTTTGCCTGTGAGAACGGAATAAAAAGCAGCCAGAAATTGAAGGAGGCTGTTTACCGGCATTTGAAGCAATCCTGTAAGGAGCTTGCAGATCGTTTTGTCGCTTTTCCAAATGTGATGGTTGACCGTATCGTTCCCGTTCAAAAAAATAAGGATCCGCTTGAAATTCTAGTAGAGCCATTCAGTGAATGGGTCATTCCCCACAGTGATATGATAGGTGATTATAACGAAATTAAAGGCGCACATTATGTGGATTCACTGGATCCCTACCTCGAGCGCAAGCTTTTTACCGTAAACACCGGTCATTGCAGTGCAGCTTACTTTGGATACATGGAAGGTTATCACAGTATTCAGGAGGCCATGTCAGATCCGGGTATCAGATCCCGGGTTCAAGGGGTTCTGCGTGAGACTGGAAGTTTGTTAATTCATCTGTATGGATTTGAACCCGAAGTTCATGAAAAGTATATTCAGAAAATGATGGACCGCTTTTCGAATCCTAACTTTACTGACACCGTTAATCGTGTAGCCCGTTCCCCGCTTCGCAAGCTTTCCCCATCAGAAAGACTGGTTAAACCCGCTATGCTTGCTAATGAATTGGGCTTGGAGACGACATATCTGGTTCTTGCCATTTCTAATGCGCTTTTCTTCGATGATACCAAGGATCAGGAAGCCGTTGTTCTTCAGGAAGCTATCCGTAAGCAAGGCGTTAGTGACGTAATTAAAACAAAGCTGGGAATTCCATTAGAGCATCCGCTTCATTACCAGATCGTCAGGGGATATAATAAGCTTTGTCTGCAGTATCCTCATATGTCGAGTAGCGGATATCAGTCTATGTTTCTCCGCATTCGTGAATCACACTTTTAATTTATTCGGATAACAACGAAATTAATTAGGTTCGAGGTCTTTCGCCATCTTTTACAACATTCATCCAATAAAATCTTAATACAATCTTAATGTCTAGGATGAATACTTAACGTTATCTTAATGACTCCCATGGTATACTTCTGCTTAATGGGATTCCAACTCGATTAAATAGAGAATTTGGTTTATATGCCTATTAATTCAACAAAATAAGTATCAAACCGGAGGAGCCTGCCAACAGCGGGCTCTTTCTGTGTTTTTACAAACTAAGGAGTGGATAATGTGGCTTTACAATTCTTATTAAATCTGTTGGTCGCTTTTCTTTGGATGGCGATAAACAACAGCAGTTCCAGTGCAAACTTTATAATAGGGTATCTTTTAGGTCTAGTATTTTTATTAATGTTCCGAAGAGCTAAGCCACAGAAAAAGCAGTTTTATCTTATCCGCTTTTGGGCAATAGTGAAGCTGTTACTCATTTTTTTACGTGAGTTAATTATCTCAAATTTTGTTGTAATTAGTCACATTCTCCGACCCAAATTAACTATTCGTCCCGGCATTTTCGCTTACGAAACTTCATTAACCACCCCCTGGGAGGTCTCGCTCTTATCTAGCCTAATCTGTCTGACACCAGGGACATTGACCCTTGATATTTCAGGAGACGGTAAGACTTTGTACATTCACGCTATTGATATCAAAGATGCTGATAAACTCGTTGAGCAAATTAGAGGAAACTTTGAACAGGCAATCGTAGCAGTGACGCGCAAATAATCTAACAGGTGAGGGGAAAGGACTCATTCAGGCAATCAGCATGTAAAGGAGTTTTTTCAATGCCGCTTATCCAAGTCAATGGAACCACAATATATTACGAGATGACCGGAAGTGGTCTTCCTATTGTATTTATACATGATTATTCAACCTCGCATCTTTTGTTCGAGCCACAAGCCGAGTATTTCAGCAAGCGTGCAAAGGTTATCGTGTTTGACTTGAGAGGCAACGGTAAATCTGGAAAAATGGATGTCGAAATTAGCCGAATTGTAGATACTCAATGTGAAGATTTAAAAGTGTTATTAGATGCGTTATCTATTGACCGGGCTGTGATTGTAGCATCCTCCAGCGGTACCGTGCTTGCCCAAAAATACGCCTCTTCTTACCCCGAGCGGGTAATAAATTTGATTCTTGTGGACAGTTATTTTAGTAGCGGTACAACAGCTTTAGGTGGTAAAGTAAAAGGATTCCTTGAAATCTGTGCCTGGGCGTCCCATTATCTTCCCGCAGAAATGTTTATCCGCTCTTTAAGAATCACTTATAATAACTGGCTCGTAGCTTATCATATTCTAAAAAAAGAACTTATCCAGCAACGTACCACAGAACTAATCAAGCAGCGCCTGGCACTCCGCAATACAGATGTCTACGGCTTTGCGCTGCAATTACAAATCCCCGTACTTTGTGTGTCAGGCAACCGGAATGATTGGGTTCTGGAACAGGTAAGAAAAACAGCTTCTCAATATCCCTTAGCTCAATTTTCCATTTTGGAGGATGCTATATATCCAAGCCATCTGTGCCAGCCTGAACGTTTTAACCGGCTGCTGCTTGATTATTTATTAGACCAGCAATGCTTTCAGATGGCGGATCCAGATAGAATGGAGACGCTGATGTCAAAATCCGACTCGTAAATGTCATAAATCAACAGGGTATGGACAGTTGGATCACAGAAGATTTTCCTGTGGTCTTTTCTGTTTATCTTTCTATCCTGAAGATTATCAGGCTGCCGAGAAAGTCTCTACAGCCTGGTAACATCTACTTCTGAAAAGGTGTCATATCGGCAAATCTTTTTTATTGAAATAAAGAATCCCCAAAATATACAGCACGACAGCCAATCCCGCAAATACAGCCATCCCTATATAAGCAAAGCTATCGCCGGCAAATAATCGTTCTGGCTCGAACAAGGTGAATAAGGAGAAATAACTGAGCCATTCCAGCCTTTCTCCGGAATCACCAAGCATTTGAAATAAAACAAACATGATTGGGAGTCCAGCTCCCAGTCCGATGCTGTATCTGGCTTCATTCGCCAGGCAGGAAGCCAAAAAACATATCCCATTAATTGTGTAATACATCAGGAGTGCGTAAAGATTTAATAAGATAAATTGCTTGGTGTCCATTAATCCGGGAAACATGGCAGAAGTGGCGATAAGAGTCAGGACAGTGATCCAGCAGAAGATTGCTGTTATAGAGATCAGACTGTATACAGCCTGTGTCATGGCAATTCGTATCCGCGAATTGGAAGTTGAAAGCAAGTAGGCCATACTGCCTTTATCTACATGTACGGCTATGAGCCGGTGGTTGATAACAACTGATAAGATCATTGGGAATAGATACAGGAGGATGCTGTATAACGTCCCTGACAGAAATGTGAGCAAGGTGGACCCGAAATTCATTCCTATAGCATTCATTAACTCAGCGGGCAGTAGATCAAGCATAGCCTTTAATTCATCTACGCTATCGAGATTGAACATACTCACCAAAACAACGGAATAAAAAGAATAAACGGCGACAATTAGAAGCCACAAGAAACGGTTTACTCGTAGGTTCGCTTTAAATAAAGCCCAAGACATGATAATTAGTGCTCCTTTCCATAAAAATCCATAAAAATTTGGTCAAGCGTTCGGGGAGTTGATACCATATGAGCCACTTTACAATTAGCCAGTGTGTTTAGCATAGAATCATAATCATCTTTTATAAAGATTTCAGCAATGAGGGGGGCTCTTTGAATGTAGTTCAGAGTACTGTTTTGCAGAATTGTCATACCTTCATTATTTTCCAGGGTAACAACAAAGCTTTGTGGAAGCGCTGCTTTCATCGAATGAATGTTCTCAACAGCAACAAGTTTTCCTTCCCGTATGATAGCTGCCCGTTCACAGATCTGATTGATTTCATCAAATTGATGGGAGGACATCAGGATTGTTTTCCCCCGGCTACGCTCCTCGATAATCAATTCTACAAAACGCTTCTGCATAAGCGGGTCCAGTCCGCTTGTCGGTTCATCTAAAATAATAACTTCAGGATCATGTACAAAAGCAGCAATTAGTCCTACTTTTTGCTTCATCCCCTTGGACATTTTTCGGATTTTTCCGCCAGGCTCCAGTTCGAATCTGTCTATTAATTGATTACGGCGTACATGATCTTTACGTCCGGAGATAACGAATATAACAGGGAGAAGCAGCAGTACCTTTCGGGGTGGGAGACACAAACAAAAGAAGCCGGAGGTCAATTTTTAATCCGCAAAGGCAATGGGAAAAAGACAGCTGAGGTCATTGCAGAAACATCACGGGATATTCGGATTACACAAATCATCCTGGGACAATCCAGCCAGACTCTATAGCAGGAGATTACCAAGGGGATTTTCGTTAATGAACTAATGGAGCTGATTGGTAAGATTGACCTCACTATCGTTGCAGTACAGCGGTATCCCGAACTACTTGAGCAAACCCATGAGTTAGGTTTACTGCATATTTGCTCAAGAAGGGAGAATGTTATCTTCTATCAGAAGATACTACAGGCAATGAGGTATTTAGTATACAGTTGGACTCACAATATTTATCGGAGGTCATTCTGGTAATCGGTCGGTATATTGACGCTTATTGTAACAACCGCTGTTGCCAGATATATCGAACGCGGAGCCATGATGGAAGAGGGGGGTGATCGCAATGACGGGCGAATTGATTAGTTCCATTCTGGTAGTCTTTGGTGCCATTTTCTGTGCTCTTAGTGCGTTCGCTTAAATCCGGCCCGATGTGTATCTGCGTTCGCATGCTGCTACCAAAAGCGCAACCTTCGGGATACTTTGTTTGTTAGGGAGCGTCTTACCGTTCTGGTGTTCCTATGTGGCAGTCCTTAATTCCTAAGGCAATGAGCCTTTTTACAAATATTTACTAATTAACGATCTATAAAGCACTATAACTGTATAGGCCACAAGATATGAGATTAATGTCCAGCCTATGTTCCAGTGATTTCCATATGATACAATTCCAGTTGAAAATGCGCCATATTCCATTAGTGTTGTTAAGACGCTGTACAAAGCTACCACTGCTAAAGTAGAATGTTTATTCTTATTAATCCCGCTAATCATAAAGCATACAAGAACAGGGTAGATGCCAAAATCAAACGGAAGGGCAGCGATGTTATACGGGTGTATGCTCCAGAAATCGAAATGAAAACCAACGATATTCATTAACATTGCAACACTTGTGACAATTGGGGTATACACAATAAGGAGCTGGACATTTTTTCTTAATATATAGATGCATATACCCCAAGGAATGATAAACGCAATTAATAAATAGAAGAGAAATCGTTCAATCTTTAATTCCCCCTAACAATATATTTAACTATTTACCATTATTATTCCCACCGCTTTCACTTTTAACCTATCAATTGTAAGATCGTGAAAATATGTTTTCATTGCCGACTTGAGGGTTGAGCAATTACATCAATAACCGGTTTTTTAATTACGTAAAATACTGTTTTGACGAATATTATGAGATCTAATTGCGGTTTTCATTTAATGTTAATATCTTTTCAAACCCACCATATATGGTAGAATTATATCGTTAGACGGAACAGATAGCCTAATTAACTTCAATCTACCGCTATCGAAAAATTGCTTCTGCTTCCGCAATTTTCTTTTTGAAGCAGATCGAGCACAACTTTCTGAACATCTTTATCCAATGAAGTTCACCTTCAAATAAGCGATAAAAATTGTGGAGCCGGATCTTTAACAATGTAGAGAAATGGTTCATCGACAGGTTATAGATGTGTTAGTTAGAAGCCTTGAAAAGCTATTGCTGTATACAGATAATTCAGAAAATAGTTAGACCGAGGATTTTAGTCGAAGGAAGGTGTATGTGCTGACGGATATAAATGAACAAATAATAAACGAAAAAACTGAAATGACTATATTCTTTTGGAATATTGGAAAAAAAGATTTGTCTGATTCATTAAACGCCTTATTAACTGAGAATTCTATGGATGTTTTGATTTTCAGCGAAGCAAATACCTCTATTAGAGAGAGCTTAAATAAAACTTTAATACCTTTAGGATTTAAAAGTCGAACTCCATTAAAAGGGGCGGTTAGAGTATCAATATTTGATCGATTACCCAATGTTATTTATTGCCGTGTAGATCAATATCAGACCTTCGTCATATATGAGCTTCAAGGAGTAAAATTGCTGGTAGTAGGAATTCATCTTCTCTCACCTATTTCAGCTCCTATTGACGATAGGTATGTTGATGCTACAAAACAAAATGAGAATATTGAAAGAATTGAAACTGAGTGGGGGATAAATAAAACAATAGTAATAGGAGACTTTAATATGAATCCTTTTGACAGAGGGATGATCAGTGAAAAAGCTTTTAAAGCAACTCATTGTAAACAAACAGTGGTATCAAATAAAACTAAGAAACCATATTACTTTAACCCATCATGGAGAGCCTTTGCAAATGATCTTACATTAGAAAGCAATAATGCTCCTCCTGGAACAATTCATTTTATCCCCCGAAACAAAGATTCAGATGTTAACTTTTGGCATGTATTTGACCAGGTCTTGATCCGCAGCAAACTATTTTCTGAGTTATCTGATAGCTATCAGATCTTATTCAAATGGAATGAGCACTTTTTGTTAACCGAAAATTTAATCCCCGACCGCATAAGTTATTCGGATCACTTACCTATAAAATACACAATAACTTTCCAAGAAAATTAAATAACTTTAAGTAATGTTTGGAGGGAGAGCGATATGAATGATTTCCCAAAACCTTTAAGTGAAGTTGAAGAAAAAGAACTATTAAATGCTATGTCAGAGGGAGATTTGGTTTCGCGTAAATTATTGATTGAACATAATTTACGTTTAGTTAATCATATAGTAAAAAAATTTGATAACGACACTCAAGACTTCGAGGACTTAATTTCCATTGGAGTACAGGGTTTAATTAAAGCGATAGATACCTTTGAAATTAATAGAGGTGTTAAATTAGCTACATATGCGGCAAGATGTATTGAAAATGAAATCCTTATATATCTACGTTCGAAAAAAGAGTACGACTCTGAGTTGAGTGAAAGTAGCACCCAACATGAAATCCAAAAATTCATTAGTAATAATAATCTCACGATTAAAATATACAATACAACAAATGAAGTCTTGTCGTTTAATCATATTAATAAAATTATCATTTCTATAAATGAGATAATGAAAAAAGTTACGACAAAATTAAATTTTCAGTTATGTATTGTTAAATCTAACGATAACTATTTAACAATTCAATTGGATTCAATAATAAAAGATCCTTATCTATACGAGTTAAATATCTTCACAATAGTCTTTTTAATGAATGATAATGATGAGTTCAGTTATGAAATAATATATAATTTTGAATCAAAAGTTGTATCGGATATTATTCTTTTACAGACTTATATTACAGAGGCCATTATTGAAAATATAGAAAACAGAAATAGCAACAGCATCTCATTATCACCACCTATTTAAATACTTCATTACTTACCGAAAAATAGAGATCCAGTAGAATTACATCACTGAATTATCGAATGACTCATTCACGAGTGGAGGTTTTGATTTGTCAAAAATAGTCCTTCTGACTGGAAATGGATTATCTGTTGCTTTAAGCAGTGAGTTTTCAATGCCCAATATAACAAGAAAGTTTTTTGAGCGCTTGGGAGAAGAGCATAGAAGATTCATTGAACACCATATGATGGATAAACTTAATCTTGTTGATTTTGAAGAATGCATAGCCATTATTGAAAAATTGTACGATACACTCCATTTTCATCAATCTTTTTATACAAACGGTATTACAGGGGAAAAGGTGCTTAGTGCATACAACCTAAATATTGTAGAACTATTAAAACATGAGAATTCTATTCGAGAATCGATTCATACGTATATGGCTATAATTCTGAATATAGTAAACTGGAATGTTAAAAAACATTCAATTGATTCTAAACTTAAAGACTTTGTAAAATGGCTCGATTCCATTATTAAGGAACACAATCAGGTCGAACTTTTTACATTAAATTATGATTTGCTTCTTGAGTCAATTCTTATTGACTTAGCTCCTCATAAATTTTTAGAATATTATCATCAAGCCGGACAATGGTTCACTGTGAATAAAGAAGTGTCTCGATACTATTTTAATCCCGATAAAGTTAAAAAGCAGCGACATAAGCAAGAATGTAATACCAGACTTTACCACCTGCACGGGTCAGTTTCTTCTTTTAAAGATTTAAAAAACATGAAGATATTTAAAGTTAAAAACGATGTGATAAAAAAACATGATATCTACCATCGAATTTCGGAACTGATGATAGTACCTTCGATCATAACAGGAGGTCGAAAGACTGATAAAATTAAAGAAACTCCATTTAATTTTTATTACGATCAATTTGTAAAAATGATGAATGACAGAACAAATCTTTGTGAAGAACTTATTATTATTGGATATAGTTTTAGGGACGTACATATAAATAGTGCAATTGCAAAAAGAATGCACCTTGCATATTCTAAAGATGATTGCAGCCCATTGAAGATATTAATCGTGGATTATGCTATGTCTGAAGAGGGGAAAGAGAATTTTATCAATCAAGTAAATTTCGCTTTAGGACTCGGTGAAGACTCTGAAAATCGATTTCAATTAAACGACCCCCGAATTTCATTTGAAGGAGCAAACAGCATTCTACGTTATTATACGTAGAAAAAGAAAGAGAGTACCTTCTAGTACTCTCTTTCTTTTTATCCCAACTTTTCTTCACTATTCTGAGCAACTTGCCTTGGCTTTGATTTGCTCTTACTCATTTTAACACTTTTCTGAAGCGCCTCCAGTAAGTCAATAACTACCTCAGCTTCTTGTGTTGGTTTAGAGATGATCTGTTGACCAGCAATCTTAGACTGTATGGCTGCTTGTAGTCTTTCTTGTTCAGGATTGGAGAGAGAGGCTATATCCGATTTACCTGACATCCCCTTAACAATCTGTAAGGCCAGCTTCAGTTGGTTTTCATCAATAGAAGTACTGTTTGATAAGTTTGGGACATTAGTGATCGGTCTAATCTCATTAGCGTAATGCATGGTGGCCAGTTGAATGCAATTCCCATTAAGAGGTTTCATTACACATAGTTTCGTATTTGAGCGAAGAGTAAGTTTGCCTATTGCCAATCGTTTAGAAGTCTCAAGAGCCTTTAGAAATAAGAAGTACGCATTACTTCCATGGGTATCCGGACCAAGGAAGTAAGTTTTCTGAGTAAACATCAGGTCAATCTGATCCTCTTTAATAAAATCAATGATGTTAATTCTTTTGCTGGATTCATCTTGAATTTTATCCAATTCTTCTTTTTCAAAAGTTACATACTGATTTGTATCAATTGGATAGCCCTTGATAATTGCCTCCTGTTCTACGGAAGTCCCACAAGAGGGGCAAAACCTCTGATTTTTAATTGACCCATGGCAATTGCGATGAAGCAATTGAAGAGCAATCTCTTTCTCCTCGGTAGCTGCATAGAGTTTGACGGGTACATGTACAAGCCCAAAGCTGACCGCGCCTTTCCATATGGTATGCATAGAAAATCCCTCCTAACATTTATTAGGAATTCATTCCCATAATTGAAGACAAATAAACCGTAACCCTTGGCGTGGATTGCGATTATAGTTAAAACGCTATTTTTCAAAAAACTCATCTAAGAATAGTTGGACTTTGCGAAGATCGCTTTTCTTTAAACTTATCAGGATATCAACCAATTGATTTAACATGATGTCTTTTTCATTCAGCACTGATTTTTGATGTCTTGTATAGGAGAACAGATCGATAATAGGTACCTCTAATGCGTCAGCAATTTTAATTAAATTGATTAGGGTAATATTTTTTTCTGCTCTCTCAACGCCGCCTATGTAGGAAAAATGAAAGCCGGCCTTTTCACCCAGCTGTTCTTGTGACAAACCTTTTGATTTCCGGATATCACGGACACGCTGTCCTATCTTCTTCATTACGGAAGTTTCCATTGTTACACCTCTTGATGTAAGTGTAAACAATGGGGAAGAAGCGATACATGTATGTATATAAGTCATTTGATAAAATTGATATGTATACGTATTATTTATTTCGGATTTGGCGATAGTATTAATGAGGTGATGGAGGTGCAAATAACAGAGCGTTTGGAAGTTAGTGTAGCTTATATAACTGCTAAAGGAATTAAATTTAATGATTTATACTATACAAACGGTAAGATGATTCAGCTTGGTTGGTTTGAAAGAGCACTAAAAAAGGGGGAGTGGAAGGTCCCCATTATTTACGACCCTATAGATGTTTCAGAAATATATATATTACATCTATATCAAGTAATAAATGCTTCCGCAATAAGTTTGAGCGATTATAAGATTAATTCAGATATCCAAAAGCTATATTTTGAAGCGGTTCAATTATTGAAAACCAGGCTGAAGGGAGACAGCAAAGAGTAGAGGTAACCTACTTAGGGCATTAAGTCATGTATAGAAATTTTGAGGGCATCAGCAATTCGATACAAGTAATGAATTCTTACTGGTTGGCGACCAGCCTCGATGTTTGTAATGGTTGGTCTGGAGAGTTGAATCATTAGTGATAGAGCTTCTTGAGTTAATCCAAGCTTTTCTCTGTTAATGCGTATTAAATCACCAATCTCTCTATAACACGAACGACTATTCATACATAACAGCTCCTCTCGTAATCTATTAACCCTAGTATTGCCGGATTACAAGAGAAATAGAACATTATTTTCAACTTTCGAGCCTATGATTAAAAGTTATACAAATAGGAAATACAGATGTATAAAATCAAAAAGGTTTAGGAATGAAACATTAAATGAAAAATCGACAGTTACCCTATATCCCTATTGTCATGCCCAGAAGTAAGAAGTATGGAAGCAATTACTGGAACAGTAGGGGACTTAAAGTAGACAGAGATGTAATTCTCTATAGTGATCTTGAATATGACCATTGGGTGAGAATGGAGACTACTCCAGATGTGATCGAATATTGTGAACAACCATTAGAAATCAATTATGTTCTAAATGAAAAACGACATAAAACAATATTTGATATGTGTGTGCTTCATAAGGATGGTATTCGGATTTTTATTGAAGTGAAATATGAGAAAGACCTGAAACCAACTAGCCGGAAGTACGATGTTACCATGCGGCAGATTGAAGCACAGAGGGAATGGTGCCGTCTTAATAACGTACTACACGAAGTAAGAACAGAGAAATACATCAGGACAGGCCCATATGCAATAGAAAACCGGTTGAAAATTTTAAAGAGCATAACAAATCAAAAAGTACCGCATTTTCTTCAGAATGTCTCCGATAGGATTGGTAACCACAAGATAAGTATCAGAAATCTCGTTAAAAATTTGATGAACTTAGGTTTTTACGATGTGTTTTTGGCTTGTTATTGGCTTTATTATTTGGGGACAATCAACGCTGACTTAGACTCAGCAATTTGGAATTTGGATATGGAGGTGTGGAAGGTTGAGCCGAACAAGAATTATTGAAAACCCACATCTACTTCCAGAGCAAACGAATCCTGATTTATGGGCAATAGTGGATGAACTGCTCTTGTCTAAAGAGGAGAGAGACATTTATATAATGCGCAAAAATGCTGTTGTGCTCTATTTCAAGGGGAATGCGCTTAAAAATATTCAAGCACAGACAGGAGTTCACCCCAAGAATCTGCGAAGACTCGTACAGCGGTGCATTTCTATTTCAGATGATGGTCTCGTTTGGGGTTTCAGAGCACTAATTCCTCAAAAAAAGGTCAAGTCCTATCAGCTCAGTTTAACAAGTAAGAAGAAAAATCCGAGCAGAAAAACAGGTGAATTTAAGCTTCTACTGGAAACTTTCCCAACTCTCCAAGAATTAATTAAAGATTTGTTCCTCGGGAACCACCGCCGCACCTTAGAACCAGCTATGAAACCCCATCATATTCATAAAAAATTTATAGATGAATGCAGAAGTTTAGGTATTCCCTTAAACCAATATCCCTTTAATACTGATCATTTGGGATTTAAGGCACTGCAAAGGTACTTAAGCAAATTAAGCTGCCTTTATTTCGGAAAGGGCAAGTCTCGATATGGAAAAGATGCCATTACAAAGGCTAAACATACTGGCGAAGGGGAACAGAACCACCCTTCTACATTGCACCCATATCAAAAAGTACAATTTGATGCTCATCGAATTGACGGCTTTTTTATAATTGAAGTTATGACCCCAGAAGGTGACCTGGTTCCAGTCGTGCTTGAACGCTTTTGGATATTAACATTGATTGATGTGGCTACAAGAGCTGTTTTAGGATATGCCATTAGCTTAAACAAAGAATATAGCGCAATTGACGTAATGCATTGCTTTCGAAATGCTGTGATTCCACATGAAAAAGTTACGATCGCTATAGATGGCCTCAAATATAATGAAACCGGTGGATTCCCTTCTGAGGTTTATCCATCTTCTACAGCCTGGGCAGTTTGGGATGTAATTTGCTTTGATAATGCAAAATCTCACTTAGCCAATTTAGTACAAGATCGGCTTAAACATCTGATTGGATGTGATATTAATTTAGGACCTGTAGCATTACCAATGAGAAGAGGGATTATTGAACGATTTTTTAAAATCTTGGAGGAAACAGGTTTTCACCGGCTTCCCAATACAACGGGTAGTAATCCCCATGATCCGCGGAGAACTGACCCCGAAGAGAAAGCTCTTAAATACAAAATGACCTTTGATCATCTTAAACAACTCATTGATATCCTTATATCTGATTACAACGGTAAGCCCCATGGAGGAATATATCATCAAACGCCCCTTGAACTTCTTGGAAAACGTTTGAACGCCGGATTACTACCAAGACAATTAGAAGAAGAATTACGCAAGGAGGTGTTATTTATGCAAGTAACAAAATCAGCAACGATCAGAGGTTCATTAAAATCCGGTAAGAAACCATACATCCAGTATCAGGGAGTAGAGTACAGAAGTGATAAGCTTAGCCAATCAGCGCATCTGCTTAATACAGAGCTCATCATTCATATGAATGTGGATGATTTACGAACGATTAGGACATTTCTTCCAGATGGAAGTGAATTTGATTATCTCACTGCAGTCGGAAAGTGGTCTATTACTCCTCATTCGTTACAGACACGTAAAGCAATAAACTCTTTAGTTCGACGGCGTTTAATTTATCTGACTACTTGGGATGACCCGATATTTATTTATACTGAGTACCTAAGAACGAATGCGACAAATGGAAAGAGGGGAGCTGCAAACAAGTTTACGCAGGTAAAAGAATCAGCCCAAAAAAGAAAAACGGTCAATGAACCTGAAGGTCAGACAGACGCATTAGAGAAAGCTGAAGAGCGAAATGCTGCTCTTGCAAAAGCAAGAGAGCATACACAGAAAGAACAAGCTACTAAGGAATATGCTGAATATAAAGATTTAATGAAGTTGTATAAAACGAAACTATAAGTAAGGAGATTGTTATGGAAATACCTCATGTACAGATAGGAACACATCCAATTGAAACAGGTGACTACATCATTCCGACAAAAGAAGTTTTACGCCTAATGGGCAGTATGATGAGAATCGTGAATAATCGTCTCCCAGGAATGATTGTATATGGCAGGCCGAGAATAGGGAAGACATGGGCTTTACGTTTTGCTATTGAACATTTACCTACAAATTTTGGCGCACCCTTGCCTATTCTCTTAGCCAATTGTAATTCTTACCGTGTACCAAGTGAGGAGAAGTTCTATTCAGATCTCCTTAGTGACTTTAAGTTTCCTTTTACATCAAAACGAAATCCACCGGAATTACGAAGACAGATTGTAAACTTTATGCTTGAAAAAGCGGAAAAATCAAAACTACGGCGTTTAGTACTCATCATTGACGAAGCACACCGGCTCACAGAGGCTCATTACAATTGGCTGATGGATATCTACAATGCGCTTGTTCAGAAAAAAATCTCAATGACTGTTATTTCTGTTGGACAAGAAGAACTCCTTGCAAGACGAACTTTTTTTCTGGAGCAAAAAAGATCTCAAATTATTGGTCGATTTATGACACATGAACATGACTTTCATGGAATTAGAACCTGGGAAGATATGCAGCTGATTCTAGGTGGTTACGATTCTCCAGAAGTCTCTTGTTATCCAGAAGGGAGCGGGTGGAGCTTCAGTCAATATTTCTTTCCAGAAGGTTATAAAAAGAAGGAACGATTAGAGAACGAAGCAAAAATGTTATTTGAGCTATTCGCAGATTTACGAAAGGAACATGGGGTTTCTGCAACGTTGGAAATACCCATGGAATATTTCTCGTTCACAATTGAGAATGCTTTAAAAAAGTATGGCGTACATGGAGATCAACACTACTGGATTAACAAAGCACAGTGGAGGGAAGCAATTGAAATGTCGGGATATGTAGAGTCAGAAATCTACATGGCCCTTGTTTAATTTGAATGGGGGAGTTGTGAATGCAAGCAATCTGGAGGAATGAATGGGTTCATGAATACGAGACTCCATGGTCTATATTCGAGAAATTGTCATTCGCAAATCGCGTAAGTAGAGACGATATCTTTAAACTTTCCGGTAATAGTATTGAGAGGAATAAAATCAACCCTAAAAAAGGGGATCGAAAAATTGATCTGTTTTCTCTTAGAAGTTTTGACGAGTCGATTTTAGAAGTGATTTTCGGACTGAATTTAGTTAAGTTTACTCAACAATCAATACAATCACTAACTAAACCTCTACACAGTAATAGATTCCCAAATACATCCTGGTTTTCGAAACACTTACGCTGGTGTAACCAATGCATATCTTACGGACATCATAGTTGGTTACATCAGTTTAAACTCTTGGAACATTGTCCTTTTCACAATGTAAAATTAGAAGATACCTGTGCACGGTGTAATAAAAATATACCGTTTTTATTTTCCAACAGATTTTTCGGAAACGCTTTTTCCTGTAAATGCGGCTTTAAATTCGCTGATTTTTCTAGTACACTCTGGGAAAATTGGGACAAAAAATTTAAGATAGTGGATTCTGCAACATTACATTGGTTATCTTTATCAAACACCAATCAGGAGGACGGAAGAATTTTGATTCTACCTGAATTTGGGAATCTAAATATACTATCTGTTTTTCATCCTTATATAGCTAAAAAATCTTTCACAAAAGAAAATAATAAAATATCTATTGATGATTTCTATTATTCAACTCAATTTAATAAAGAGCTTTACTATAATAATGTTGATACCTTCCAGACAGTTGATCGACACATAAGAAAGAACGTATTATGGAAACACTCTAATTGCATAAAACAATTTTGGCAGTTACTAAAAAATGATGGGGAAGACTTCCCTGATATTTGTCCATACGCTTATGCCTATGTCAACTGGCGTAAAACCCTTTTAAAAACTGAACGTTTTTATCGTTCAGATATTCGAAAAAATGATGTGGCCCGAAGTGGAGGACGATTTGGTTATGAGCTGCTTACAAGTGCAATAACTGATGACATAAAATTATTATTGGAAGAATATGTCCTAAAGAATAATGGGGAAAAGATAAATAAGGATACATTGGAGTGGATCCAAGAACAATGGACCTATCGATTTAGTCTAATATTTTTTTACGAGTGTCTAAAATATTCAGAAGATATTTTAGTTAATGATAAGAAAAATACCAACTGGGATAAGATACTCATGGACACAAAAGCTAACTTCAAAATTGCATTTAAATATCAAGAGGTTAATGTTATGAGTGCTAAAAGAATAAACCTTATGATGTATTATGAGAATACAATCGACACAAAAATCGTTGAACATCAATGCCCGAATCATAGCTTAAGAAAAAAGAGAGCTATTTCAAAAATGAAATCCTACGTACCGGCACGGATATCCATCGAATATCCAAAAAATTATGAACTGATTAATTACGTTAGTTCATATATAAAGAAGCATGATTATTAAAACAACTCGAGTGAGTTGTTTTTTTGTGGCCAAAATAGGGGATTAATCGGCAATGGGACCAAGTTCTTGTCCTACAAGGGACTATGTTCTTGTCCTCCGACAGCCGACAACAGATGTGGTTGAGAGCCATGAATCTAACCTAAATACATATGTACAAAATACGGGTTTTGTGAGGAAGTAATAACTAAACAATCCGTACTAGGCTGATTCAAGCTATTTTGTGACCGAATCCGAATATTCAGTTAACTGAATATTATGTAATTTTAGTGCTCTATTTCTTTCTTCTTTGTTTTGATTTTATTTTCTTTAATTGTTTGATTGTTGTTATTCATTTTTTGTGTTTTATGCTGTTACGAATACTTTTACTTATCCTGAAATTTAATTCTTATTTACAAAACTACATTCAAATTACCAGTTTAACTAACCGCTCATCTTGAATTGACTTATCAATATCAATTTGCACATTTTTACCATATTTATCCTTGATAGATTTTTCATTTCCCTTTAAGCTTCTTCATTAGGGCCAGAATCCGGTTGTTTTTCGTCTCATCCTTTTTGGCCAATTCGATGTGATTAAGCTGTTCCCGCTTGATGTAATCAGGCTGACCCAGGAACTGGTCCAGAAGCTGGTGATCCTCCAGGGTCTGTAATATGTTATCTGGTACGGTTACTCCACGCTTTTCCTCACATTTGGTTAAAATGACATGAAGCTGGTCACCCAACTCTTTACGCACTTCTCTGCGGATAAATTCATTGTAAACTAAATAATGCCCGTTTTTTGACGGCAGCAAGGTATGTTCGAACTCGTGACCATCCACTGAGATTTGTACGGGTACCTTACCGCTGGTGTTGAATAATTCCTGAACCGAATATGGGAAATAAATCACTTTCCATTTCATTTTACCTTCCAGCATCTTAATTTCACTGTCAAATTCAAAATTCACTATCAGCAGCACTCCTTTTAAAAAGCTAATTACGGTTCTTCAATCATCAGTATATCCAACTAATGGGATTGCGACTATATTCTAGACTTCGGAGTCCAATCCAGCTTAGCTTTGTACTAAACCCTCATTAACATGGATAAATATGACTATATTAATTTATATCATCCGCAAAATCTCCCATTTTGTATGGATAAATATGTTTTCCACTACATCCTATCCCGTTCTGATTCATATAAAATTTAAAGGCAGCCAGTGGTTATGTGCATCGGCTGCCTCTTCATCATATGAGCAGTGTTAATTCACTCGCCTCACCCTGCTCATCCGTTCAGTTATCTGGCGTCATCCATTTCCATCCGTTGCACTTCCTTAGTTATTCCGCCCATAATAAAGCTTCAGATTCGTCACATCCACCAGATACAAAATATCTACGCCCTTAGGACTGCGGTCCACCGCCAGCCGCTCAATCGGAATGCCCGGCGCAAGCGAGGTTTCTGTCCAGGTACCGCCTGTGTTGACGGCCATGAAGGCACGGTCAGCCCCGCTGCTTTTTACATAATAGATTCTTGCTGTATTTCCCGTCCAGGTCACATCAATTGCCGCTGTAGTTGGAGCTGCGTTATAGACGGTCTGCAGGTTCCATCCTCCAGGACCATAGGTAGCCTGCTTGACTGAAAAGCTCGTGCTCCCTTCCTCACGGTACCGGTACGCGATAACCGGACTGCCTGCTGAATCAACCGTCAGTTTGGCGCTTTGCACACCCGGACCGCCGGGATCGCTGCCGCTCTGAACATAAGCTTCTCCAGGAGCCATAGGCTGTACAATATCCGCTGTTGTCAGGCTTACCGGTGTTGCAACCGGTGTTCCGTCTGCTTTGGTGAACTCGTTTGTAGCGGGACTATATTTTAAATACGACAGCTGATGACGCAACGGACTGGCTGCAAAATACGCCCACTCGAATATAATATGCAGATCCCCGTTGGCATCAAAAACAAGATCATCCGGATAGACAGACCGGTTAAGGTGAGCCGCAATGACTTTGACCTGAGTCCATACCGAATCAGCGTTATTCCAGCGGAACAGCACGGCCTCTCTTTTGCCTGCCGGATCTTTATCTGCTCGTACCAGCAAATACAAATCCCCGTTGGGAGCTGTTGTCAGCACCGGATAGGTTACCGTCATGCCCTGAGGCAGCTCATCTGAATGATTCTGCGGAATGCCGCCTACTGTATCCGAGCGGTAATATCGCCAGGTATTGCTGTGCATGGACGCGAACACATGAAACCGGCCGCTGCCGTCTCTGGCCATGGAAGGCTGATTATGACCTAAATCGTCGATGTACTCTGCAGGTGTAGTGCCATCCATAAGCGGCAGTTTGCTCCAATTCCCGTCATTATCCCGTCTTGCAATAGCAACTGTGTGTTTACCTGGAATGGACCCCGGCGCATTATAAGCCATGTAAGCGTACTCAAAACCTAGCCCGTAAGTAGCAAGCGGTGACCACCACCCGGCCTGATTGCTGGAATCCATCGGAAAAGGAACCACTTCCAGTACAGGTGCCGCATTTCCCGCTCCCGCAGGCATCAGAGTAAGCAGGGCCAGCAAAATGAGGCTGAGCTTATAGTGCTTTCGCTTTTTCAATTAATCCGCCTCCCAAGTAGATTTGTTTTGTAAGGACAAATTCATCAATGGCAACAGATTCAGTGTATTGAGCGCTTTCCCCCTTTTGGTTGTTCTACTCAGATTCCGCAAGCCCAAGATAGCATGAAGGACACTGAATTGTTACTGTACATTTGCAAGATTGCTGTATTGGCAGCAGCTTTTGCAGGTAAAAAAAGAAAAGCCCGGAATCCGGACTTTTCTGCATGTACATCTCCTATAGTGTCATTCCATTTCTGCATATAAACGTTCCGTATCCTCCCGCCTGCAGAGTTCACGCTCCGGATTCATCACCGCCGCCGCACCGGAAGCGACTCCATATCTTACCGCTTCCCTGAGCGGATGTCCTTGGGATAAGCTGTACACAAGCCCGCCTACAAGGCTGTCCCCGGCTCCGACAACGCTGGCCACCTTCACCTTTGGTGACTGGATGTGCTCTGAACCTTCTTTTGTCACCAGCAGAGCTCCTTCACTTCCCAGCGAGACCACCACCACCTCCGTACGCCCTTCATCAATCAGGCTCAATGCAGCCTCTTCAGCCTCCTTGAGGTTGCCGATTGTCCTTCCGCTAAGCTCTTCAAGCTCCCGCAGATTGGGCTTCAGCAGATAAACACCGGCATCAGCAGCCAGCTGGAGCGCTTCTCCCGATGTATCGACAATGATCCGAGCTTGCCGCGCTTTGGCAATCTCCGCCACCCGGCCGTAAAAATCATTCGGGCACCCGGGCGGAAGACTTCCGCTGGCTACAATGATATCCGGCGCTGCTTCAAGCTGTTTGAGTGCCTGCAGACATGCTTCCCAGTCCCTTTCGTTAAAGGACGGGCCAGGCATATCAAAACGGAACTGCTTCCCGCTCGATTCCTCCAGCACAATCAGATTCTCACGGGTCTGCCCTGTAATCGGTACCGCCTGCCAGGCCACACCCTCCTGATCCAGCAGGCTGCCGATCAGCTGTCCGTGCAATCCGCCTGAAGCATATACTGCCAGCGACTTACCGCCAAGCCTGTGGACTGCCCTGGCAACATTGACTCCTCCACCGCCAGGCTTATAAGTGGCCTCCCTGCATTTCATTTTATGTTCAGGGACTACCTTATCAATTCCTGTACTTGCATCAACAGCTGGATTCACAGTTAATGTTACGATCATTGTTTATCGCTCCTTTGGTCAATCATTCATAGGATATCAGGCGTTCCAGAAATAATTACCCTTAAGCTGCACATTCGTATAGTCCGTTATGCAAAAAGACGGTTGCCCGCTAAGGGCAGCCGTCTTTTAATATGATCAGGATTTCCGTACAGACAGGATGAATTTCTCCAATGCCTCCGTACTGGTGATGCTGTGATTGCAGGCATGATTGTCCATGCAGACATATTGGCCCACAGAAGCAATGTTATCCTGTGAAGCATGCACAGGCTTGGTTGACACCGAGAGGAAAGCAAGCTCCTGATGCCGGTTGCAGAACAGGCAGTAGCCCTTCTTATTCGTTGGGATAAGCCTTCCCTCAATCCCGATAAACTGCCCCTGATGCGGATAGACAATAAACAGCTTATTGGCCGCAATGTCCACCCAGCTCAGATAGGTCAAGTATCTGAAATCAATCGAGTTCAGATCCGGTACCCTCAGCTTCTTGGTCTTGGGAAAAAGCTTCTGGATTTGCTTCAGCGTAATGTCCGGATAAGGAACCATCAGCGGCTCCAGACTGTCCAGGAATCGCTGAAAATCATAACCCGACTCGAAAGAAGAGATCTGCTCCAGCATCTGCCGCTGCTCCGCAGTCAGTTCACTAAAGGCATTGACAGCCGTTGCAGCTGCTGTGTACCTTACCGTCTCCAGCACTCTCCGGTCAGCGACCGTACGCAGCGTATTCTGCAGGAAATCCGTTTGTTTCTTAATCACATTCAATTGATGGTTTCTAATAAATGGTGTATTCATAGGTTTTCGCCCCTTAGATATGATAGATGCATTCATACCGGTGCAAAGCCTATTATTAGAAACGATAAAATCCAGTTTGGGCGAATGAATTCCTTATTCTATCGCACCCCACGCAAAGTATCGCCCCTGATTAGGCTCTGCATGAGGACAGCCTAGCCAATGAGCAATTAATAAGTGCCATCAGTATAACCCCCAATCCCATTCACATGCAAAAAGTATAGCAGGAATAGGCAGATTGCTCAATTCATTTTGCCTGTATTACAACCCATCCAGCATCCGCAGCAGCTGCCTGTAACGTTCCAGCGTAGCTGTATCTTCCACTCTGATTCCCGAATTATAGAAGGCGATATCACCGCTTCCGCTCTCCAGCAGATGATCACAGTCCAGGATCCGTTTCAGATTGTTCGCTGTACCTATACTGCCTGAGATAAAGTCCGTCCCTTCCGGGAAAATCTCTTTGATAACGTTAGTAAAGTAAGGAAAATGGGTACAGCCAAGCACTACCGTTCCGTACTGGGACGGATCAAAGCGTGATAGCTCCTGTTCCAGATAGCTTTTGACCAGTTCATCATTAAACTCATGCTGCTCGGCGAACGTAACCAGACCCGGGAGTGCCAGACTGTCGACGATATCCCGGTGGTCAAGGCGCTTGACCAGATTATTGAACTTTTCTTCCTTCAGGGTGAGGTTAGTGGCCAGGACGAGCACCTTTTTGCGGTGAATCTCCCATTTCTGCACAGCCGGCTTCACCGCCGGTTCAATCCCGAGGATCGGAAAATCATAACGTTCACGCAGCTCCTCGATAGCGACACTGGTAGCTGTATTACAGGCAATGACAACGGCTTTTACCTGCTGCTCCGCAATAAACTGCACAGCCTGAAAAATATATTGTTTCACTTCTTCTTTCGTTTTCTCTCCGTATGGCACATTCTTCGTATCCGCATAGAACAGGTAATCTTCATTCGGCAGAAGCTTCAAGGCCTGGTGCAGCACCGTAATTCCGCCGATTCCGGAGTCAAAAAAACCAATCCGCATAATTTCACTCTTTTCGTGCTTGATAATTGCGCTTATCTATTTTAACACAACACCTTCTTGATTGATGAAAAAAGACAGCCGGATACGGCTGACCCCATACTCTATGCGGATGCGCGCAATATGTTCAATGAAATATGTATTGCGGACAGGCTACAGCAGCAGCTTGGCCGAAGAGCTCTAGCGTAACCGCAAATTCCGCTTTATTGCCAGGATGGCACCAAGATGCAGCCCTTCATGATATATGGTTCTGATCAGCACCTGGCTGACTGTATACATCCCCATTTCAGTTGGAGGAAATTCTTCCTCCATCCGCTCACCGTACGTCTGGCGGATAACCAGCGGTTGCTGTGTGAGCCGGGTCTTAAGCTCAGCTATAGACGGCGTTTGCTCCGAAAAATCGGCCGGTCCCGTCCCATACCCGAACCATTTCATATAGCCTGGCGGAATGGGCTGCTGCTCCCGGGTAAGGGCCTGCAGCCATAGAAACTGATCAGTATACAGATGTCCCAGATTCCAGCGGATATTGTTGTTAAACCCGGCCGGAACCTTTTCTCCCTCGTCATCCGAAAGGTCTGCTACCGCTCCGATAAGCTCACTGCGGTACGCAGACAGCTGCTCAAATAGAACCTCATTCCTTCTTTCCATGTTAAACCTCCTAGTTCTCTGTAATTCTTCCAGATTCTATTGATACACTTTTGTTCAATGATATAAAACCCCTTGCACTATGGCAAGGGGTGCTATATGTTCCTTTATTTGATAACCGCTTCTACTTTAAATAGGTGCCGCTCTCACCGATCCCGCCGCTGCCGTTCAGCACGTAGACTCTGGCATTGCCTTTGCCGGAGCAGTTCAGTGTGATGGTGCCATTCGTTACACTTTTGATGTCTCCCGTCACAGCATCCACATAGGTGCCATTAGGAATGCCTGTGAAGGTAGCGTTGCCGGAGATGGTGACCAGTGCAAAGCTGTCGATGCCTTTAGAGGCGTCGGTATATCTTCTTTTAAAGGCCAGATTACCACTGACGTTCTCTGTGGAGTATTGGCCCTTTTGCAGCGCAGGTACGGCTCTTCTGATCAGATTGAGCTGCCGGATGTGCTTGGCCAGCGGATGGTTCAGTGATTCAGCGAGAGTACCCGTAGCGTTCGTATATCTTCCAAAATCCTGTACGGTGACGCTGCCTTCAATATTATCGCCGAAATAAGCGCGTCCTGTTGTGCTAAGCGGCGCATTCGGGCCAACGTCAATCGCTTTACCCTTCTGGAACTCGATTTCCGAGCCGTAATAGATGGCCGGGATGCCGCGGAAGGTAAACATCAATGCCAGGTTCTCCGCCCAGGTATCCTGAGTTCCGGCAAAACGCTGGTTTTCCGGCGCCTGGTCTGGTGCGTAGTCATGGGAATCCACGTAAGTCACGTTCCAGGTAGCATCATTGTAGAACTGGTCTCCGCTGCGCATACTGAACGCTTCCTGCGCTGTTTTGAACGCCCAGTGCATCGGGAAGTCGATGACGTCCATGCCCGATTTCATGGAGTAGTCCGGAGTATGATAATTGTTGCCGATCAGAAAAGCATTATTTGACGTCGGCTGGCCCGCAGTTGTGGCGTTATCCGCCCATTCCTGTTCAACGGACAGCTTGTTGGAAGCGTAGTCATTTTGACCATCGCCGGGGTAGGACTTTGCCGACTTCCAGGTATAGAACGGCGTCGAAATCGCCGGAATGCCGCTGTTCCAGACATCTCTGTAGCGGGTAGCGACCTCACCGAAGATGAAGAAGCCCGAGCCGCCTCTTTCCTTCCACGCCGGAACAAAGTATTTGTTAAAAATATACCGGCTGACATGCTTCACCGTATCCACCCGGAAAGCGTCAACGCCCATATCGATATACTGGTTGTAGCTGTCGATCAGATACTGGTTGACCACCGGATTCTCGGTGTTGAGGTCCACACAATCCCCGGCGATCTGCCCGGTCTGGACAGTATATGACTCCCAGGAAAGGCTTTTTTCCGTGTGATAGATATTGTCATTGGTCTCGGCAGTCTTCATCAGGGCCAGTCTGGCCTGATACTGCTGATCCGGGGTCATGGAGTCGTAGTTGGCAGGCAGCTTGTTGGTTATTTTGAGCAGATTCGCGATGGTATCCGGTTTGGTCGCATCCTTTTTGAACATCGGGAACAGGTTCTCCTCGCCGAAGTTGCCGGTATGATTGACGACGATATCCTGAATGACCTTGATGCCCTTGGCATGGGCGGCGTTGATCAGATCCTGGTAGGAGGCGCCTGCGGACTCGTATCTCGGATCGACTTTGGCAAAATTAATCGCGTGATAGCCGTGGTAATCGTAACCGCTGGCATTCTGAACAACAGGTGTAATCCAGATGGCGCTAAAGCCGAGCGCTTTGATGTAATCCAGCTTTTGGATCAGTCCCTTGAAATCCCCTCTCCAGGCAGGGTCGGAATCCGGGTTGCCGGCCTTGGCATCATCCCAGGCATGGGCATTGTTGCTGGTATCGCCGTCATAGAAGCGGGAGGTAATCACAAAGTATATGGAGTCTTCACGGAAATCCCCTTTGCTGCCGATGCTGTAGACAAAGCTTTGGGTCGTCCGGTTACCGGCGGCGTCAATCACCAGTAATTTCAGAGTCGTTGTTTTGGAGATCAGAATCTGCGGCCCGGTCAGCCCGGCAAGCGCATTACCTGTGAGGTACAGCTTTGAGCTGGTAGTAGGCTCTGTTCCGTCATCCGTATAATAGGCGGTTACTGCTGCAGCTTTGTTGTCTTTAATGTTAAAAGAGACATTTACCGCTGTAGCCGACTGCCCTACCGGCAGATTCGGCGTAATGGCCGGTGGCTGCAGATCGGCATTCAGGTCAATCACATAGGCAAAAGAGGACACACTTCCTGCAACGCCGTCCGCGTTCACGCCAAACGCTTTGATCGTCATCGAGGACGATACCTGGATTGGAGCCGTATACAAGGCTGAGGCTATCGTAGGTGTAGAGCCGTTAGTTGTATAGTAAATTTTATCACCGGTATTGCTGCTAGATAGTGCAACCGTTTGTGCCGCATCGTAGGTTTTTGGAGCCGGCGAGACTGTGATGACCGGTGTCTTCAGCGCCTCGGGATTAGCGGTATACCAGACGTTGTCTGTGTAGTACCAGCTCTCTTTTACATTGCGGGTTAAATCGCCTGTCTGTTTGCCGTTGCTGTCGTTAAAAATCAGGCTGGTGCTTGCCGCACCGGGAATGGTGTAGCTGTACCAGTCATTACCGTCGGATTTCATCAGAATGCCTGGCCAGGCTCCGCTGACCGGTACTGTGGACGGACCCAGGTTCCAGTAATGGATACGCATTGCCGAATTCCAGCCTGACGGCTTTTTCACATGGACCGTAATGCCGGCTGCCGTTGCTGTTGGTGATGGGGTTACGCTGGCTGTTGGAGTTGCTGTAGGTGTATTCGTTGGTGATGGTGTTGGTGTTGCGGTTGGTACTGGAGTTGGTGATGGCGTAACTACTGGAGTAGGTGAAGGAGTAGCAGATGGAATTGCTGTTGGCTGGACTGTCGGCACCGGAGTTGCCGTTGGTGTTGGTGTTGTTCCGGGCAGAACCGTTAAATAATCGATATTGATATTACCGCTGTCAGTTGAATCGTATTTGTAGGTGATGGTGTTGCTGCCCGCCTGCAGGCTGAGTGATTCGGTCTGTTCGCCCCAGGTGTCCCAACTGCTTAGACTTGCAAGTGTAGTTTGCTTGACTTTGGTCCCGTTCACATAGACAGATACCGTCTTGGCACTGCCAGTCGCGTTCGCATAACGCAGAGTTGCGTTGTATGCGCCTGCAGCTGAAGCCTGCACTGTAAAAGCTGTAGCTGCGCCGCTGGCCGTGTACCCGTCCACAAAGCCTGCTCCCGAGTAGCCGGTATGATTGGTGTTTACTTTTGCCCCGCCTGTTAATGCTGCATTCTCCGCTTCATATCTGCCGGCAGAGGGAATGGTTACGGTCCAGTTTTTGCCGCCGTTATTGTCCCAGCTGTCGGTTGGAGCGGTGATGTGATAGCAGTACGTCAAGGTTGCTCCTTCAGCGACTGCCAAATTGGCCGTGAAGGTCGTTCCGTTCCTCAACATTGCGGTGTCTGTAACGCTAGACCAGTTATTTGTTGTCCAGTGGAGGGTTACAGCCGTTGCCGTGCTGTTAGTGTAAGTAACGGTATAATTGGTATTGCTGGCGGACGCACCGCCTGACGCACCGAACAAGCTGAAGCATATCGCAAAAATAACCAGCCAGGATAGAAAACGCCTCGTTTTATTTCTTACCAAATAGACAACCTCCTGATCGAATGTTTGATATTGAAGCCAACATCTTTAATGCGCAAACGTTTGCAAAAAAGGTAATAAAAGAACTTCCGGCTATTGGCCATCATTGCCTGTGCTAAACATAAACCATCCATCACCCCCATGGATTGAGCGGAAAAGCTCCATTGTATGCGCTTGCATAAATGAGATGAAATAAAGCGGTATCCGCCGCTTCTGCTCCAATGAATTTTTCCTGATTCTGATTATAGTATCGACAGCTGAGCGCGGTCAATGGATCTTTCGAGCTAATATCCGGAACTTTATCTGGTTAATACTCCTTATTACTACTGATTAGACAATCAGAAACCGGTTTCCTGATTTTTCGCTTAAATAACGCTTTCTGCCTGATATTCTAGTTCAATTTACTCCATTAATAATTAATTACTTTAATTTTATTCTCAAAAAAGAGAGGGTCTGAAGACCCCCTCCTCCCTGCCGGCAGGCACTATCAATTGTTAATGGTCAAATTAAAACCGGACTGGATGTAGTTGAGATTCGGATAAGCAATATTGCTTGTGACGAGATTGTTGAAGGTTGCCGATCCATTGCCTGTATAGGTATAAATGGCAGCACCTTTATGCGGTCCCGAGAAGCGTGAGGTTGTAATTCCGTCGAGACCTGTACCATTAATATTAATGTTGTTAAATACTATGTTTTCGAATCCGCCGCCATAGCCGAACTGGATCGCATCACGCTGGGTATTGATGATATCAATATTGGTAAAGGTGACATTTTTGACGGCATCATTGGAGGCTTCCAGGTCGATGGCCCCCCTTTCCCCGTTGTAAAGATCCTGGCTGGTACCGCTGTTAATGATCGTTGTATCCGAGAACACAATGCCGGTATTATTCTGGAAATGGTAGCCAGGGAACACGGTATTCATCCGGATGCCTGAGCCGCCTACTGTATCAATAATGTAGTTATGATCCGCCTTATGTCCGCTTCCTCCGAAGAAAGCAATCGCTGCTGCCCGCCAGTTATTTTCAATCGTATTGTACGAGAACGTATTATTTACTCCGGCCGGGGCCCCGTTAGTGTTGCTGGTCCAGACGGCGAGCCCGTCATCCCCGTTATTGCGGATGCTGCTGTTGCGCACGGTAGAATAGCTGGTGCCCTGGGAAAAGTTGATGCCGTCTGCGAGATTGTTGCGGATCCGGCTGTTCTCAACAACCAGTCCGGTTGCATAGATTGCCGGGGTATGCGCATAATCCCCAACCCACATTCCACATTCAAAATGCTCCACCCACACATCATGAATCACCGAGTTGGTGCCGAAATTGTCCATAAAGCCTTTATAGATGGCATTCTGGCCATAACGTGAACGCAGGTTGGAATTCATGTAGACATTGCTGAAATCAAGCTTTCCGGTGACACGCAGGGAGATACCTCCCCCGGCTGCATTCGGATTGGTGAACTGCATATTGGTATGCCAGAAGCCGGCGCCGGTTATGGTGATGTTGTTGATCTTGCTGCTGACCGAGCCGATCTCCCACATGCTGCCTAAGTTAAAGGTTCCTTCCGGGATATACAGCGTTTTGCCCGCAGCGACTGCTGCCGTAACGGCTGCTTTGAAGGCGGGCAGATCATCCTGGCCGTCATTGGCCACTGCGCCGTGGTCTGTAACGGCTACCGAATTTGCAGGACGGGCAATGGCTGCAGGAACCGGTTCAATCTCCAGAAAGTCCACGCCGTATTCATAGGCATCTCCGTTATTTTTCTGGATGCGGATGGTGTCTCCGGCCTTGAGTGCCGTATCCAGCTTCCAGTGTACTTCATCGAAGCGGAACAGCGGACGTCCGCCGCCTGGTGCGTCTGACGGCATATCACCGGAGAAATACTGCCAACTGTAATAAGAGGTTAGGGCAACCGTCTTGACCTTGCTGCCGTTGACATAGACATCCAGTGAACCGTTAAGTCCCATGCCGTCCGGGGAATCTGGCATCGTAAAGCGCATCGTTACCCCTGCTCCGCCCTGCCCGGATCTTACGGTCCATTCGGCATAAGAGCCGTTCGACGGAAGGGCAATGTACTTCTGCCCGGAAGCTTCCGATGCAGTAAGAGACTGGTCGAAGGTCGGGGCTGTTCTGATTACCGCTGCCCCGCCTCTCACTGCATCCTCTGTGTCGTATTTGCTGTATGGCATGCTTGCTCCGCGCAGGGCGTAGACTACCAGATTTGAGGTGCTGGTATTGTTATTCTGCTTGGAAGCGGCTTCATTTCCATCTGCCGCTACTGTAGCCGTTACTGTATAATTGCCGTTCACGGCTGTCCATGTTCCCGGAACGGACACTTGAACGGCCTGCCCTGCGGCGATCACGCCGTTATAAGTGCCATTAAAGCTCTGTACAGTGGCACCGGCGGCATTTTTAAGCACCACTGTTACCGGATGGGTTCCGCCGGCTGAGGCGATGATGCCCTGGTTACGGAGATTGACCGTAAAGGATACACTGCTGCCCGCTGCCGGTGTACCCGGGCTCCATGAGACGGTTCCGGTTAGGTCAGAGCTGGAAATGGGATTGACGGCAAGTGCAGAACTATGACTGTAGCTGTTATTCGTTTCATTCTGCTCAATGACCAGGTTACTTTCATCCACTTTTGCGCTTAAAGTGTAGCTGGCTGCAGCGCGTGTTCCGGCGTTAACCGATACTGTAGAGGATGCACCGGCGGCAAGCGCACCGACGGCAGCGGAACCGGCAAGCTCATTATTGAGGTAAAAGTTAACCGTGGTTGCAGCAGATGCTGAATTGCCGTTATTTTTTACGGTGGCATTCAGCGTAATTGCAGCAGCTTCATCCGGAGCTGCCGGTGTCCAGGACATACCGGTAATGGTCAGGTCGGGATTGGCAGCCGGTGAGCCGAATACCTGAAATTCAGCTATCTGTCCTGCCGGTGCACCGCTGTTGGCTGTGATATTCAGCTGCAGGCGCTTGACCGTTGCTGTTACAGGAATAGTAACGGTGTTGCCGGTAGCCGGGTTAAAGGTATAGCTCTGGGTAGAGACCAGGTTACTGAAGGTGGTCGTAGTCTGATTATGTCCGAGCACCTGAATGGTCTGGGCCCGTGTTCCCCATTCAGCGGCCGGGTTCAGCTTCAGGACAATAGAGGTAATATTTTGATTGGCCCCGAAATCCAGAGTCAGATTACTCGGGCTGCTGCCGCCTTCCCAATACGTTGCGGTGTTATTGTCGTTAGCATTTGCTGCTGTAAAGTTCTGGGTTACAGAGGAGGCTGTGATCGTTTTGCCGATTGCGATATTGCTGCCCGGCGGAGCGGTTGCTGCAGGGGTTGCGGTTGGTGAAGGCGCTATGGACTGGGTTGGCACAGGTGTAGGTGCAACCGTAGGTGTGGGCGCCGCCGTAGGAGCTGGTGTAACGGTTGGAGTCACAACTGGAGTAGGTGTAGCTGTAACGGTGTCCGCCACTGTGATCTGATCAAGATTCACGTTGGCGCTGTCACCGGCATCATATTTGTAGGCGACCGTGTTGTTCCCGGCATTCAAATTCAGCGCCTCGGTTTTTGTCCCCCATGTATCCCATCCGGAGAGGTTCGGCAGCGAGGTCTGGCGGATTTTGACCCCATTCACATAGAGGCTCAAGGTCTGTGCCGAGGTATTCCCGTTACCATACCGTAGAGTGACATTGCGTGTACCGGCAGCCGGCACGTTAACCGTAAAGGTAGTGGCCGCCCCTTGCGTCCAGTAGCCGTCAACAAAGCCTGTACCCGAAAACCCGGTGTGATCGGTATTCACCTTTGCACCGCCGGAGAGTACTGCGGATTCAGCCTGATACGTACCGGCGGCCGGTGTAGCTGTCGGTGCAGGTGTCGGCGTTGCACCGGCCGCGCCATAAATTTCAACCTCCGAGAACTGTGCGGCCGGCCAGCCGGTGTTGGCCGTCACAGTGATCCGGACGTAGCGGGTGCTGGAAGCGCTGAAGTCAACGGTCACTGCGTTGCCTGATGCAGGGTTGAATACATAAGCGGCGCTGCCGGCAAGGGTGCTGAATGAAGCTCCGTCCGGACTGCCTTGAACAGACAAGGTCTGGGTGCGCGTCTCCCAGGCAGGCGGCAGCTTCAGCACGACCTGGTCAATGCTGGTGCTTGTCCCGAGATCAACTTGAATCCATTGCGGAAATGAGCTGTTCGTACTTTCCCAGTAGGTGCCCGGATTGCTGTCTTTTACATTGTCAGGTGAGTACGTCTGGGATTGGCCGCTTGCGGTGACTGTTTTACCCGGGGTCAGATTCTGTCCACCGGCGGCAGCTACGACTCCGAAGGAACCGGCAGCCAGATACAGGGTCGAAACCAGCATCGCCGCTACAAGTGACCAGATGGCATACTTGTTACGCATGATAATCCTCCTTAGCTAAAATATGTTGGTATACACCCCCATTATAGAGACCCGGCCAGGCTGGCAATAAGAGGTAATTCTACGGGAAAGATAGGCATTTCCACGCTATTTTGCAATAAAACCCCATCCTTGTCTTTATGCAGATAACTTGCTGCTCATACATACCGTTGCCCGGGAAGCTGGTACAAAAAGTAATTCCTGCTCTTTAGATTGGAGCTGTTTTTTACGATATTAATAACATGGATTTTAATATTTATTACATCTAGAGATGAGAGAGAGTTGTTGTCGTGATGAGGTTTTTGGTCAATCAAAAGGTTTCGGTAAAAATTACGGGGTTAGTCGGGCTATCCATTGTGTTCATGATGCTCGTCGGCTTCACAGGGTACCATTACCTTAGCAAGATTAATGCAAACGCCAAGCAGATGTACCATCAATACATGGTTCCCAACGAGCTGATCAGCGGGATTATCATGGGCAACGCCCAGATCAATACGCTGCAGCTGCAGCTGATGATCCCTTCCAACCAGACAGCTGCACGGCAAAAGGAAATCAATGACTCTATCGCTGCGATCATCACGGGTAACATTGCCGCCCAGAAAGAAATCGAGTCGATCGGGATGCCGGAGGATGTGAAGCAGCTGTACGCTTCGTTTAAGGAGCTGATTCCGGTAAGCAACGAAGCCCGCGATCTGATGCTCGGCAGACTCGAAGCCAACCAGCCGGCTGAAGCTTATACTCTTTTTGAAAACGAGCTGACACCGGTCCGCACTGAAATTATGAATATACTTGAATCCATCAAAGAGCTGAACCAGAATGCGGCCGCCGAGCTGAATAGCAGCAATAAAAAAGACGCCTCAAGCAGCATGCTGGACTTGATTCTGTTGCTGGCAGCTTCGCTGCTTGTGTGCGGTACCGTAAGTCTCCTGCTCTCCCGCATGATAACCCGGCCGCTGAATAATCTGAAGTCGCTGATGCATGACGCCCAGAACGGCGATCTCTCCGTTAAAGGCAGCTACAGCTCGAAGGATGAAATCGGTGTGCTGACTGCAGGGTTTAATGAGATGATTGCCGGTCTGCGGGGCATTATCTCCAAGATCGGCGAGCACTCCCAGATGCTGTCGGTAAGCTCTGAAGAGCTGCTGGCCAGCTCCATCCAGACTGCTGAGGCCAGCAGCCACATTGCCGAAGAGATTCAGGCAGTAGCGGACGGGTCCGCTACCCAGCTCAGCAGCTCCCGGGAATGCAGCCGGGCCATGGATGAGGTATCCACCGGCATCCAGAAGGTTGCCGAGTCGGTGACTGATATCTCCGGCGTAACCAGCTACACAACCGAGCAGGCGGTACACGGCGGCGCGAAGATCACTACAGTCAGCCGTCAGCTGGATACGATACTCTCCACCTCCCAGGCATCAGCAGCGGTCATCCGCAAGCTGCATAATGACTCGCAGGAGATCGGCGCTATTGTAGACCTGATCAGAGGGATTGCCCAACAGACCAATCTGCTGGCTCTTAATGCTTCGATTGAGGCTGCACGCGCTGGTGAGCACGGACGGGGCTTTGCGGTCGTGGCCCAGGAGGTCCGCAAGCTTGCCGAGCAGTCCAACCAGTCTTCCGAGCAGATCGCTTCCATCCTCTCGGAAGTCCAGACGCTGACCGAGGAGGCCGCCTCCATGATGGACAAGGAGGGCAGCGAGATCCGTCTTGGTCTTGCCGGCATGCATGAAGCGAAAGAGACCTTTGAACAGATTGTCAGCTTCATCCAGGAGGTGAACCTGCAGCTGGAGGATGTCTCTGCCGCCGCCCAGCAGATCTCGGCCAGCTCCGAGGAGGTCAGCGCCTCCCTGATCGTAACCGAAGAGATCGCGGATTCCTCCTTCAACAAGACACAGAACGTTGCAGCTGCCTCCGAGCAGCAGACGGCAACCATGAAGGACGTCGAAGGCGCCGTCAAATCACTGAGTGTAATGGCTGAGGAGCTGCAGGAATTGTCCGCCCGGTTCAAAATCTGAGCTGTGATTCATGAGCCGTACGTCGTATCGTACTGACACTGACTTAATGCCCCGGTAATCAAAGCGGCCGCCCGGACAGATCAATCGTCCGGACGGCCGCTTTTATCTTATTCGGCTTATACTGCCAGATGCACCGAGCCGTCCTCGTAAATATCCACACGCTGGGCGCACAGAAGCATCCCCGGCCCGCTTGCTGTCCCCTTTTCCTTAAGATCTCTCTGTCTGCGTTCCCAGATTTCCCGGTCATGTATAATGTCATATTGGTAATATTGCTGCGCGCCTGCCGCCTCCATAACCTCGACAAAAATAAAATCTCCGCTGAATAACGAGCGGAACCAGTCTGCTGCCTCCGTATGGGAGCCGAACACCGGCAGTTCCTGTTCAAACCGTTCCGGCAGATAACGCTGCTTCAGCCTGCCTATTCTCACATAATACGTCTCAAGATTATCCGGAGTAATCAATAGAGTCTGCCTCCTTGGCATGAAATTTGCCTTGAAAATATCATATTCCGGGACAGTCCTTCTATGACATTGGGCATTCCACCTCATGGAAGGTTATCCGCAAGAAAAAACCGGAAGATCAGCTCTTCCGGCCTGTCGCTTAACGGATATAGTTATCAAGGGCTTTGTTGAGATCCTCCAGCACCTTCTCCTGGTTGCCGTGATGGACGGCTTTGACTACACAGTTCTCCAAGAGAAACGGCTTTGCCGTCCTTAAAGAAAAAGCTGAGCTCGCAAACAATGCGTACTCAGCATTTACATGTCAATTCATCATACCTGCTGCCTTCAGAAAATGGCGGACAATCCTCTGCTGGTATTTCACGCGCAGTGCAAAATCGAGACTCCAGCAGGTTTCCACCGTAACCGCTTTGGCCCCCAGCAGCTGCTGGACAGCCATACGCGAGGTGCCGGCACGTTCACGGTGCTTGATATTGAAGCGGTAGGAGGGAACGCTGACGGAACGGTTCATTATGCTTATAATCCGCCTCGCTGCCGAAGCCGCTCTTGTGCCACGGCTGACCATCAGGGTCTGGCCGACACGCCGGGGATTATGCTGTGACAATCCGTTCGCCTCATGCAGATCAAGATACCAGACCGGACGGTGGCGTTTGGCCAGTGCAAAAAGGGCGTCAGAAAGCGGATGTCCGGCGCGGTATTTGGCAGTATGCGGAAAAGTGCGGTTCAAATCCGGCACCCCCCTGCTCTTCCTGCGGTATGCCCGCTGGTTCACCAGCGGTACAATGATCAGCTTCCCCCGGCCCAGTGTCAGCTCACTGCGCTGAAATTTTCCTGCCAGCGCTTGGGCTGCAGCGATGCTGGCAGGCTCATTGCCGTGAATACCGGATACAATCATGAAGACCGGACCGCTCCTATGGCTGTTTATCACATAATAGGGCGTGGCGAACGCCGTATTCGGTGCAAGAGTATGCTGTCTAACAGACACTGGGCTACGCCTCCTGTCCTGTATTTCGTAGATATCTCCTTATAATGTATGCAGCCTGCCGGAACGGGTTTGGACATTTGCTGTTGCGGGCCGGATCAGGGGATTTCAGAATTTCACTATCCATTGATCCATTCTGCTATGGGCAAAAAAAGCAGAACATCACGCAGTTGTCAATCAACCTACGCAAGCCCTGCTCCTCTGTATATAATCCGGTGCACAGCCCATATGGCCAGTGCTGCAGTTACCAGGCCGCCGCCAATCCAGCAGACACCGCTCCAGCCCCAGTGCTGCCAGGCATAGCTGCCCAGCGTGGAACCAAGCGCGCCGCCGGCAAAGGTGCTGACCATAAACACGGTATTAATCCTGCTACGTGCAGCCGGTTCCAGCGCGTAAATCCGGGCCTGGTTGCTGACCTGCGTTCCCTGAACACCAAGATCAAGCACGATGACTCCGGCAACCAGGCTCCAGATGGTCAGGCCGGATAAGCCGAACAGCCCGAAGGACAGCAGGGTCAGCAGAATCAGCAAACCGATGATCCGTTTAGGCGCAACCTTGTCTGCCAAGCGTCCGACTACCGGTGCCCCTGCCGCGCCAGCTACACCGATCAGTCCAAACAAGCCGGCGATTGCACTGCTGTAATGGTATGGCGGCCCCTCCAGATAAAAAGCGAGAGAAGTCCAGAACACACTGAAAGAGCCGAACATGCAGGCACCGATCAGTGAGGCTTCACGCAGGGTGGAGTAATTCCGGACTAGCTGGACCATAGAACCAAGCAGCTCCTTATAGGAGGCGGAAGTTTCCGGTTTGGTCAGCGGAAGCAGACGGTACAGAATCACCGACAGCAGGAGCATTAAAGCAGCGGCAATCCAATACATTGCCCGCCAGCCGAAGAAATCGCCAACAATGCCGGAGACGGTGCGGGCAAGCAGAATGCCGAACAGCAGCCCGCTCATGACCGTTCCGATGACCTTGCCGCGTTCTTCCGGCCGGGCAAGCTGTGCCGAGAACGGTACGATAATCTGCGGAACCACGGTCGTAATGCCGACAGCAAAGCTGGCAATATACATCCACAGCAGGGACGGCGAAACAGCAAAGCCAACCAGCGAGAGAGCCACTGCTATCAGCAGCAGCGAAATCAGCGTCCGCCGTTCCCGGATGTCTCCGAGCGGTACAAACAGCAGCATGCCCAGTGCATAACCAATCTGCGTGAACATGGAGACATAGCCTACCGCATTGGACGATGCGCCAAACGTGCGGCCGATCTCCGCAAGCAGCGGCTGATTGTAATACAGATTAGCTACAGCAAGGCCAGAAGTAGTTGCCAGAAGCAGAATTAATCCCCTGGAAGCTCCCTTACCGGAAGGGGCAATTCCAGTTGAAGCAGTTTGGGACATAAGTAAGGTTTCCTCCGATCTAAGGGTGCTGCAGCAGGCAGCAAAAATGAATTAACTAACAATAGTATAGCAGCGCCTGTCAATGGTCTTGATGATCCGGCATAAAATGCCAGCGGCTGACTCATACTATCTTTTAGCAAACGGAGGTGACATTTATGCCAAAAAACAATGCCGATGCCAAATACAGCCGCGCCAATAACAAGGCCGACAGCAAACACAACCAGCAGAATCACGCATCTATCAGGGAGATTCCGCAAATGACAGACCCGGATAAACAGGAAGATTATGTGCCGAGTCTAAACGGAGTGACCAAAAACGAAACCTAGCCTACTTGTTCTTTAGGCTGCTCAATGTCGATACATGACTTGGGCGGCTTTTTTGCTGGCTCACTATTTCTATTAACCCCCCTTCACACGTTGACTTCCCCATGCTGCGGGTGATAGTCTTTTCTTCTAAGGCTGTTGCAGATAAAGGAGAATGCAGGATGAAGAAAGCAACGATGAAGGATATCGCGCGGCTGGCTAATGTATCGGTGGCCACGGTCAGCTATGTATTGAATAATGTCAAAAACCAGACCATTCCCGATCCCACCCGCCAGAGCATCCTGCAAATCGCCAAAGAGCTGAATTACGTCCCCAATCTGGCTGCACGCTCGCTAGTTGTTCAGCGGACAGGCATGGTCGGCATCCTCATCAACAAATCCCCGGGTCTTCCCTACTGGAAGCGCCAAAGCTATTTGTCCCTTACCGACAGTCTGGAGTCAAAGCTTACCTCTGCCGGTTACCATACACTGGTAATCAGCCTCGATCCGCTTAACCCGGCGATGGATGTCATCCGGGAACGCAAGCTGGATGCCGTTTTTGTGCTGGATGTAATGGATGAGATGTTTTACCGGATTTCTGCTAATTTCGTGGATGGTGTACCCCTGATTCTGATCGGGAGTCTGATCAATGACCGGATGTTTAATCAGGTGAATTATAATTACCCCAAGGCGCTGGAGACAGCTGTATCCGCTGCAGATGCTCCGTCATGCTTAATTATGGAGAACCACCACAACGCAGCGCTTGCAGGCTGGATTATGGACAGCTCCGGTCTTGCCAGGGAGGACATTTACATAGCCGCTGGAGAGGATCAGGGGCAGAAGGAACTTGAAGCCTTTTTGCTGCGGAGCCGCGGTAAGCATATCATCGTCATTAATGAGTTTCTGGCAAAAGCGGTCGAACGCACCGGGCTCGCTTCCTCGGTTACGGCGCTGTGCACCTGCGGCTTTCCGGAAATTGTCCAGCCGGATACACAGATCATCCGGTTTCAGAATGACCGGGCACAGACTGCGTTTGAACTGATGGTGACCCTGAAATCCGCTCCGGATGATCCGGCAATTGCCGCCGGGAACCAATTTCTGGTTGATATCTCTCCTTAATTTCTTTATAATAACTTAAACGTTTAAGTTGAGCGTTCAGTCTAAACTTGACTGCTTCTTAAGCCAAGTTATAATAGGAGGCTATGCCATGATTCCATCTGCTGCCGGCTCCGGCCAAACGGTACCTGAAGCGTCCGGCCAGTACCCGGCTTTGTACAGGAACCGGACCTTTCTTTTGCTTTTTAGTGCCAGTACCTTATCGGTTCTGGGGAATGCCTTTCATGCGCTGGCGCTCAGCCTGTGGGTGCTGCAGGAAACAGGCAGCGCAAGAATGATGAGCATCCTGACAATCAGCAATCTTCTCCTCTGCTCCCTGCTGGGCAGTGTTACAGGTACGCTTGCCGACCGGATGAACCGCAGAACACTGATTATGTGCTCCTATCTGGTCCAGAGCATAGCCGTGCTGGCAATAGCCTTCACGCTCACCCTGATTTCCCCGTCCTACATCCTTATCATTTGCCTGACCGGCATTGTGACCGCAGCCGGCCAGTTCCAGGCCCCTGCCTTCCAGGCTTCGCTGCTCCCGGTCGTCGGTAAAGATTACATACAGCAGGCGGCGGGCTGGATGACCCTGTCCGAGAATATCTCCCGGACGCTTGGCTATGCCTTGGGCGGTATATTTGTCGCAGCCGTCGGCGGAGCCTGGGCCGTATTCGTAGACGGGATGACGTTTATGCTCGCGTGCCTGCTGGTTGCAGCCGCGGGCTCTTTTGCAGGTAATTTCCCTGCCGCTGATCATTCGGCCCGCTCCTTTAAACAGGATGTGGCCGGAGGCTTCCGCTACATCTGGGGCCATGCTTTTGCCAGATCCATTACGATTCTGCTGCCGGTGCTCACCATGTTCTTCCTGTCCTGCCTGATGCTTACCCAGGTAATGGCCGTTCAGATCTGGAAAGCGACGCCTTTTCAGTTCGGACTGCTCGAGAGCAGTATTCCGCTCGGCTATATGCTGGGTTCAGGAATGATTATTCTGGCAGGAAAACGACTTAAGCACCGCGGCATCATAGTGTCTGCAAGCCTGATGCTGCTCGGTCCGCTCTATATCCTTCTGTCCGTCACCTCAGCGATGAACACGGCTCTTCCCGTCATTCTGCTGATCGGCTTCACCTTCTCCTTCAGTACCCTGCTGATCAATATCATCCTCAGGCTGGAGGTGCCCGGAGAGCTGCAGGGCCGCATGTTCGGCGTACTGGGCTCACTGATGAGTGTTGCCCCTCCGCTCGGGTTGGCGGTGTTCTCAGCAGGTGCGGATGTTTTCGGAGTCTCCATAGTCATGGGCGCTGCAGGAGTATTGCTCAGCCTGTTCGGTACCTCGGCAGTGCTGATGCTTAAGCAGATCCGCAGATATAAGTAGAGCCAGTCAGGACTGTTTTATAGTAAAATGTGGAGAATCATAAACAAATAGCGTTTGACGAAAAAGAGGTGAAAAAGATATGAGCAACTATGATGATATCATGCGTTACCTGCGGAGAAATCCGCTGAAAAATGTGACACCGCTAAAAATGATGACTGCCTATCATCAGGTTATGGACAGTTATTTGGTGGAACAAGCAGAGCATTGGGGGATTCTGCTGCTATTGCCGGCAGAAGCCTATTATTACGACCGGGAGGCATATCCTGAAGCAGATTACATTGTGCTTATGGACTACAGCAGTCTCGAGACGGTTCCTGACCTCATAAACAGGATACCCGCTGATGCCAAACTGGTGTTCAAGCTCCAGCAGGAAGCGAGGCTAGCTGTCACCCCTTATTTCCCGCTTACACAGGTCCGCAGCTTCTATTCCTTCAGCACCACCCCCGGCCAAATATTCAAACCGGATAAGGAAGCTGTCGTTAGCGAACAGATAGATGAGCGCCTGCTGCCGCTGTGGATGAAGAACGGCTATACACCGGAGGAGCTTGTACACTATTTTGAGGACGGAGCGTTTTCGGTAGCTATTTACAAAGATACGACCCCATTCAGTACCTGTATCGTTTTCCGCAACGGGGAGCAGATCTGGGAGATCGGGGCAGTACATACGGCAGATTCCGGGCGGAGACAGGGGTTGGCTGCCCGTGTAGTCAGTACGGCGCTTTATCACACCATGGCGCGTGGTTACATACCGAGATATCAGGTGCAGGATACCAATATAGCGTCCATCCGGCTTGCTGAAGCAGCCGGGCTTACACTGGCAGTCAAGCTGGAGCACTGGATCAATTACACCCCGGAGCATAAATAAGTGAAACTGGGGTCTGCTATACCCGAAACGAATGTAATATAATGGACGTATGAGCTTTTAATAAAGACGAAGCAACCATTACTTTTTAGAAGGAGTTTATTCATGAATTATCAACCGTATGGTCAGCAACAGGATTATTATTCACCCCCGCCGCCTCCGCCGGCACACACTAACGGCAAATCCATTGCCTCTCTGGTACTGGGGATTCTCTCCATCGTAACCCCTTATATCGGCCTTCTCTTCGGAATCGTGGCGATTATTCTGTCCGCGTTATCCCTGAAGGAGATCCGCAACCGTTATGAGGGCGGCCGGGGCCTGGCCATAGCCGGACTGGTCTGCGGGATTGTCGGCACGATTATTTACGCCCTGCTTATCCTGTTGTTCGTTGTAATTATTCTGTTTGCAGCCGGAGCAGAGGACAGCATCAGCAACTTCTATTTCAACACCAATAATATCTAAACAGTGAAACGGAATATAAAGAGAGAAACGCATTCCAAATCAAAAAGAAGCAGCAGACACCGGTTTCGATACCGGAATCTGCTGCTTTTTTACTGCGGAGGGGTCCCTTTCGACAGCTGAATGTTGATATTCGCCTGCTGGCGGTATTCGGTCGGCGTAAGCCCGGTCCTTTTACGGAACATTTGGGTAAAATGCTTCATGTCCTGGTAGCCGACCCGCTCAGCAATTTCGGCCAGCTTCAGCTTCGGATTCAGCAGCAGCAGCTTGGCCTGCTCCAGCCGGAGCGAGGTTACATATTCCTTATAGCCCTGTCCGGTCTTCTGCTTGAACAGCTGGCTGAAATAAGCCGGATTGAGAAAAACGACCGAAGCCATCCGCTCCAGGGAAAGGTCTTCGGCATAATGCTCCCGGATATAGTGCAGCGCCACTTCAACCGCCTTCTCCCCGCTGCCCTTGACCGGCTCCAGCTCAAAGGCCTGCGAAGCCGAGGCCTCCCGCATCCGCTTCACCACTTGCGGTACGGAGCTGAAGTCATGGCTCAATCCGGAATACAGCAGCTGGAAGGGGATTTTCAGATAATGGCTAAGATGCTCCTGCACCTCCGCCTGAAACTGTCCGATTCGCGCATGTTCTTCCAATGTGATCAGACCCAGCAGGCTACGCCGGTCATAGCTGACCACAAAACCGCGCCCGTGCCGCTCCACCAGCTCCGACAGCACATTTTCCACGATAAAATGCTCCAGCCTGACCCCGCCTTCACCAGGTTCAAGCTGCACCATCACCAGATAATAGCTGCTGTAGTCCGCGATAAAAGGGCTCAAATCCAGATTGCCGATATCCAGGCCCGATGCCAGACGCTGAAATACCCCTTCCCGTAGGAAGCGGAGGCTGGCCCGCAGCCGCTCCCCCTGCCTAGATAAATCGCTGTCCTGCTGAATCTCTTCGGTCAGATTGCCGATAATCTCCTGCAGCTTGCTTTTGCCGATCGGCTTGAGCAGATAATCCCGGGCACCCAGCCGGACGGCCTCCTGGGCGTAGGCAAATTCGCTGTGGGCCGAGATGACCACCCATTTCACATAGGGAAATCTGCGCCTTGTGATCTTCATGAATTCCAGTCCGCTCATCCCGGGCATCAGAATATCAGTCAGGACAATGTGAATATGCTGCTCCTCCATCAGCCTGACCGCATCCTCGGCCCGTTCCGCAACATATACCTCATACTTAGGGTAGAGATGCTTGATGGTGCGCATGATGCCTTCGCGGATAACCCGTTCATCGTCGGCAATGAGTATGTTCACGTAATCAGGTCTCCTTCCCCGGTCAGCGGCAGCAGGATCGAAACTCTGGTCCCGGTCCCCGGATAGCTCTGAATCTGCAGCCCGTAGCTCTCCCCAAACATATGCTGCAGGCGGCGGTGCAGATTTTGCAGTCCGATTCCGCTTTTGCCGGATTCTCTGGGACCTCTTCCATCCAGAGAATTCAGCAGGTGCGCAAGCTCCGTTTCCGTCATGCCGTTGCCGTTATCTTCTACCACCAGTTTAAGTATATTGTCTTCCTCGCAGGTATACACCTTGAGAATCCCCTGACGGTCCAGCGGCTCCAGACCATGCTTCACAGCATTCTCAATAACCGGCTGCACTGTCATCTTCGGCACCTTGATGTCCAGCCAGCGCTCGCCGATATCCGTTACGATCTGCAGCCGGCCTTCCAGGCGGATCGAGATAATGGCCAGGTAATGGCCGGTCTGCTCCAGCTCCTCCGCAAGTGTCACCTCTGCCCCGTCTTCCCAGTGGCTGCTGTAACGGAACATCGACGACAGGGAGAGCACCAGCTCACCAAGCTGTTCATTGCCCTCCTCATCCAGCATCCAGTAGATCATATCGAGCGTGTTGTACAGAAAATGCGGATTCACCTGGGACTGCAGCGCTTGGAGCTCGGCGTTCTTTTCACTGACGGACGAGAGCTTCACCCGTTCAATCAGCTCTTCGATCCGCCGGACCATCCGGTTAAAGGCTGCAACAAGAATGTTAATCTCCTGATAGGACGACACATTGACCATTCCGCGGAAATTTCCGACCTCCACCTGCCGCATTTCGCGGATAACCTTCTTCAGCGGGGAAGAAATGGTCCTGGAGACAATGAACGCAATCAGCGTGGATACCAGGATTAGAATCGAAATAACGATCAGCAGATACCGCTTCATCTCAACCAGCTCCACATTGAGATCCTTATCCGGTGTAATCGACATGACCCACCAGCCTGAAAAAGAGAGCTTCGAGGCCACAATCAGCCTGTCCGTCTCCTGCTTCACCATCACATCCTCATAGTCCGGCAGGGCGGGGAGATTCTCTACTGCCGGTGTAGGATCAGTAGCCGAGGAGACAAAACGGCCGTCCTGCGACATCAGATACACCTGGCTGTGTGCACCGAGTTTCAGGTTATCAAGGGCATCCAGCACCGGCTCGGGATTGGTCTCATACAGGACAATGCCGATCGGCTTATGCTCATTGAGGTCAAAAATCTGCCGTCCGAAAGCGAATACAGGACTGTCCTCCACCTGGTCGATCAGCGAATGCTCATAGACGCCGAGCCAGACCATTTTACCGGAGGAAGCCTGCAATTGCTTGTACCAGTCTGTTGTTTTATAATGCGGATCGACCACATTCATATAGTTGCCGTAATTATAGATTTTGCCCTTGTCCGTAATGACATGAATGCCTACGAGATCATCACGCGAATAAAAAATAGAGCCGATTATATTCGTAATCGTCTGTTCGTTAATATAGGCCACCGCCGGTTCATCGGTTGTTTCATTGAGCAGGCGGATCATTTCAAAGTTATTGCTGAGTGACTTCGACAGCGCGTCATATCCCTTATAGAGCAGAGTGAACAGCCCGGCCGTCTGGGCGACATTCTTCTGCGACAAATCGCTGATTTTTTCATGCAGCTGCTCGGTAGTCCGGTTATAGTACAGCAGACTGACGCTTAACAGAATACTGGACATGCAAAAAAGAAACAGCAGAAACAACCGGTAATGGATGGAATGAAAGCCGTTTCGCATAAGACTCTCCTCCCTCGCCCCACCTGATCTGTCCTGCCGTTCCCTATTATAATTCCAACCCTTTTAGGAAAGCAACGGCTTTTCCCTTTAGCCTTTGACCGCCCCCGCGACCATTCCTTTCGTAATCCTGTTCGAGAGAAAGAAGTAGATCAGGATCACCGGCAATGCGCCCATGACGAGAAAAGCGCCGATATTCCCGTAGTTGACCGAATACTGGCTGACAAAGGTGTATACCCCGAACGGCAGCGTCTTCAGCTTCTCGGAGGAGATGAACGTAGCGGCCAGAATATACTCATTCCAGATATTGATAAAGGTCAGAATGCACACCGTCATAACGGGCGGAATTGACACCGGGAGAATGATGCTGGTAAAAATCCGGTACACGCTCGCTCCGTCGATAAACGCCGATTCTTCAATCTCATGAGGAATGTCGCGCATAAAGCCCGACAGGATAAAGACGGCAATCGGTGTGGAAAAAGCGATGTAGGGGAGAATCAGCGACCAGTGCGTGTTGAGGACGTGGATATTTTTGAAAATAATCATCAGCGGCAGCAGCGTGGCCTGCATCGGGATCATCATCCCCATCAGAAAAATAGTCATCACCACACCGCCGTACTTCCAACGGAACCGGGAGATGGCGTAAGCCACCATGGACGACAGCACAATAACACACACCATCGTGATCCCCGTCACAAACACACTATTGCCCAGGTACTTCAGATAGTTACCCGAGGTATATGCCTCGCTGTAATTATGCCATTGAAAGGATTTGGGAAAGGAAAAAAAGCTGCCGTCCATAATCTCTTCATTTGTCTTAAGTGAATACAGCAGCAGCCACAGCAGCGGATACAGCTGGGTTACTACCGGAATAGCGAACAGCAGATACACGATTCCTTTTTTGAATGTTTGCATCACCGTGCACCCCTTGTCTAATTGAATTTGCGGTCGATTCGGTTAAAAATCATATTGATAACGCCGGTGAAAACCAGACACACCACCACGAGGAAGGTCGCAATCGCACTGCCGTAGCCGTATTTAAAGGAGCCAAACGAGCTGTTGTACATATGCGTGGAAATGACGTCAGTGGCATGAGCCGGGCCTCCGGCAGTCATGACCATAACCAGATCAAAGGCCTGCAGCGAGCCGATAAAAGCAAGCACAATCGATATTTTGAAAATCGGGACGATCAGCGGAAGGGTGATGTAACGGTCGGCCTTGAAGCCGTCTGCCCCGTCGATTTTGGCTGCTTCATAGAGCTCATCGGGAATATTTTGCACACCTGTATATTGAATCAGCAGATGATAGCCGAAGTATTGCCAAAGGGATACGAAATACAGTGCATACATCGCGATTTGCGGCTCTGTCAGCCAGTTATGCGTCCAGCTCTCCAGCCCCAGAGAGACCAGTACACCGTTCAGCATACCGCCCATGGAGGTAGGATTGTAGACAGTCTTCCACAGTTGTCCAATGATAACGACAGACAGAATAACCGGTGTAAAATAGATCGACACCAGCGTATTGCCTCTGCGCAAATAACGGTTCAGCAGAATCGCCATGAGCAGACACAGCGGAATTTCCACCATGGATGCAACGGCGTAGAGCAAGGTTCTTTTTACCGAAGGCCAGAACACAGGGTCATTCACAAACATATCCTTGAAATTGCCAAGCCCAATAAACGTTGCAGCCGACAAGCCGTCCCATTTCAGCAGACCTGTATATACAGAAACAAGTATGGGTATGAACACAAGGCACACATATAAGAGCAGACACGGCAATACGAAGACGGCTATTGTACGCGCTGGCACCTTAAGTACTTTCATCTTTCCCGCCTCCCTATCAAACAGATTCTTTTATCTAGGCCCATTACAATCCGGTGCGGAGCAGCCTCCATTTGGCTGCTGTCCGCACCGGAGATGGGGAGTGTGTTATGATGTTCGGCCGGAGCCGCTGAAAACGAAACCGTTAATGCTTGTAAATGCTTATTCCTTGTTGGCTTCAAAAGCCTGCTGATGCTCTTTGGCCACTGCTGCGGAATCCACCTTCTGCACGAACAGATTCTGGATGCTGCTCAGGTGAACCTGTGCGGTGGCCGGATTCATCGTATTGTCAAAAGCGAGGTCCCCGCCTTGTACCTGGTTAAACAATCCGGCAATGTTGACAGCAAGATCAGAGTATCCTGCCGCCTTCAGGTCACCGTCCACCTTCTGGCCGAGTCCTACGGCATTCTTCAGCTCGAACTGTTTTTTCGGCAGATTAGAGGCAAAGAAATTCAGGAAGTCCTTGGTTTCGGCCAGATGCTCGCTGTTCGCGGAGATCGCGAAGGCACTGCCCGGGGCCAGCATGAATTCGTTTGGATTGCCTTTGCCGTTAACTGTAGGGAACTGGAAGGCGCCTACCTTGCCGGCTACAGAGGAAGCGTCGATCGCGCCGGTCTCCCAGGAGCCGATGACCCACATCGCGGCTTTGCCGGATTTGAAAATATTACCGCCGGCATTGGCATCAATCGAGGTTGCCCCATCCGGGAAGGCCCCGGCCTGCACCAGCTGCTGGAATGCATCTACCGCTTCAATGAACGCCGGATCTTCGAACGTTTTCTTGCCGCTAAGGACATCCTGAAGGAAGCCGGGGCCGCCGTTCGTGCGCAGGAGGATATTCATGAACAGGAAGGAACCGGTCCAGGAGTCTTTTTCCCCGATCGCCAGCGGCGTGATGCCCTTCTCCTTCAGGATCTTGACGTCCTGCAGCATCTCCTCGAATGTGGTAGGCGTATTTGCAATACCGGCCTGCTCGAACAGCTCTTTGTTGTAGTACACAACCTCAATGTTATTGCCGTCCGGGAGTGCGTACACATTGCCGTCGAAGCTGTAATAGTCCAGCAGACCTTCCTGATAGGTATCCTTCAGGCCGTTCTGGTCCAGCACATCGTTCAGCGGGGCGAACAGCCCGGCATCCACGAACGGCTTCATCTGCGCAGCCGGGTTCACAATCGTAATATCAGGCACTTCCTTGGAAGCGGCCTGTGTTTTCAGCTTAACCTTTTGCTGGTCTGTATTCAGCGTATCCAGCTCAATCGTGACATTCGGATGGTCCTTCATATACTGCTCCGTCAGCTCGTTGATCATCTTGTGCGAAGGCGTTGCCGGGTCAGGATAAATGTTCTGGAAGGTAATGGTTACTTTTTTGCCGCTGTCCGTTGCTGGTTCTGCTGCATTTCCGCCGCTGTTGGTACTGTTTGTGCTCTTGGGTGCATTGGTGGCTGCGGAGTCGTTAGCATTATTGCCCGAGTTGCCGCAAGCGGCCAAGCTAAGTGCCATTAATGCACTGAATCCGATTGCAAGTGATTTCTGCATGTTTCTTTTGACCATGTATGTTATGCCCCCTTACTCGTGATAGGCTAATTATCATCTCATTAAGCGCTTCCAACAAGGTGCGAACTGCAGAATAAAGGTTTGTTTTTTCTATATTGACAAGGGCTTTAAAAGGATAACGGAACTTACTGCCACTGATATCTGCGTTTGAGGCTGCAGATTGTTAGGTCCTAGATTTAGTTTGATTTTCGCCGCTTAATTCTGGTGTTTATCTGATTTTGTGATCATTAAGTGGAAAATCGCCACCTAATGAGGCCGGAACTCCGCTTTGAGTGCGAAAACGGTAAAATTAAGTGGCGATTTTCCAACTAGAATTCAATTCGGGTGGGATTCTCACAAAATAGGTGGTGATTTTCCACTGCGTTTAATAATCAACAGCCTCTAATCACAAAAGTGAACAACAAAAAGAGCAGCCGCAGCCGCTCCTTTTCTGAGGGTCAGCGTTCTACAGTAACACGTAACGCTGCCCATATAATCAGTTGTAGTTTGTACAGCATATCCCGGGTTAATCTGTTCGATAACCGTTTCTATTGTATTTCATACAACAGATTGTATTTTGTCCCGCAGGAAGAGGCAATCTGTTGCACAAAATGCAATCACAACGTACATTCCGGCTCATCAAGTGCAGCCTTGCGGTGAACCCGCAGAGGTTTCTTCCTCTTCTCACTGCCCCCGCTGCCATTGATCCAGCACGACCTGCAGTCCCGGAACATCCAGCCCGTCCAGGGAAAAGGCTTTGCGCAACAGATCATGCGGGATGAATTCATCGTATTTTCCGAGGTATGGCGCCTCATCTTTGCTGAGCAAAGACAGCGGGTCGGAAGCTGCCGCTGCCTCCGCCAGAATCGCCGCCTCCAGAGTCTCAGCGTCCGCCTTGCCGGCGACGACCATGTAGTAAGGCTCCATCGGCACGACGGAGCGCAGACCGAGCGGACCTTTGAGGTTGTTCTTCAGCAGGCGCTCGAGTGTGCGGAACTGCCGGCTTCCCGCCCATGGCAGGATAAAGATCGAATCGCCGCCGGCCGGCAGCACCTCGCGGGTCAGCAGCCCGCTCTCCTTCGCCAGCCGGCGTGCCCGCTCCAGCCTGGCGGCGGCGCTTGGTGCAAGATATGGATATATCGCTGTTGAACCCAGCACCTCGCGGATCTTGGTCATGATACGGGTATGCACATCTCCGCCTGCGCCAAGCCATAGAGTGTCTACCTTTCCGCGCGAGCTTTTGACGTAGACCGCTTTGTGGCGGTTGTCGACCTCCTCGATCTTCCAGAGCTTGCCTGCCAGCGTGAAGCAGTAGCCCTGCGGCGGCACGGTGGTAATGGAGCCGATCTCCTCGGTGCCATTGTACACGACATGCTCCTCATCGTCCTTGAACACCGCGTAGAAACGGAAGTTGTTCACGATCTTCTCGCCGGCCAGCCCGATCAGCACCGTGCCCTCATCCATTCTCTCGATATGCCCCATCGCGATCATATATTCCATAAAAGCATCATAATCCGCCGGATCAATCCCGCGGAAGGATGGCAGCGTCAATACCGCCTCCTTCAGCTCCTCCGGCTCGACTTCGCCCATGCTCTTGAGGATGCTCATCGTCTGATGATAGAGCAGCCCTACCGGCAGCTGCCGCACATTCAGCGGCTCCACCCATTTCTCGCGCACATACAGCTCGATGACGGCGATGGCCCGCAGCAGCGTCCACGGCATCCGCGCGGGAAGCTGCGCCTCCTCGTCCTCCTCCTCGGGCGTGACGAAAATCATCTCAGACGCGGCATCGCCGCGCCGTCCGGACCGCCCCAGCCGCTGCACAAAGCTCGCGCAGCTGTAAGGCGCGCCGAGCTGCAGCACGCGCTCCAGCTCGCCAAGGTCAATGCCCAGCTCCAGCGTCAGCGTCGCTGCGGCAACGGCCGGGCCGGAGCCCTCGCGGAGCGCGGCCTCCGTCTCCTCGCGCAGCATCGCCGATATGCTGCCGTGGTGCACATGGAACACGTCGCGCTCCCCGCGCTTCGCGGCCACCCGCCGCATCTCGAGGATGGTCTCCTCCGCATCTGTGCGGCTGTTCGTGAAGACCAGCGCCTTCTTCAGATGCGTATGGTCGTAGATGAACCCGTAATACGCCTGGCGCGCCTGCTCCAGCCGTTCGGCCTGTACCTCGTCCCGCGCATCCGGGAACGAGAAGTGCTCCACCCTCAGCCGGAGCTTGCGCCCGCCCTGCGGCGCGGACACCTCTACGCTCTCGCGCGTGCCGGCGGCCAGCCACTCCGTCACGGAGGCATAGTCGCTCAGCGTAGCGGAGAGCCCGATCCGCCGCGGATGGCAGCCGGCCATCCGCGAGATCCGCGCCAGCTGGCTGAGCACCTGGATGCCGCGGTCCGCGCCCATAAACGCATGCACTTCATCGACGATGATGAAGCGCAGATCATGGAACAGGGCCGGAATGGCATTCGGCCGGTTCATCAGCAGGCCTTCCAGCGACTCCGGCGTAATCTGGAGCACACCGGAAGGCTTCTGCATCAGCCTGGTCTTGTCCGCCTGCGGCACGTCGCCGTGCCAGTGCCAGACCGGGATATTGCCTTCGCGCAGCAAATCATTTAACCGTGTGAACTGATCATTGATCAGCGCCTTGAGCGGTGCGATATAGAGGATGCCCACGGAGTCGGACGGCCGCTCATACAGCTCGGTCAGCGCCGGAAAAAAAGCCGCCTCCGTCTTCCCCGAAGCAGTCCCGGAGGCGATCAGCAGATGATGCGGGGAGTCAAACAGCACGCGGCAGGCATCCACCTGGGCCTCTCGCAATGTCTCCCAGCGGTTCTTGTATATGAACTCTTTAATAAACGGAGCAAGCCTGTAGAACGGGTTGCTGCTCATAGGTCAAACTCCGCCAGCAGGCCGTCCAGATCATTTTCATCGGTTGCATCCGGTTTAATCGTCCGCTCACCGACAAGCTTCTCAAAGGACAGCTCAGGATGCTGGCTCAGCGTGTGCAGCAGATCCATAAAGTCACGCACGATTTCGCGCGGGGTCAGCAGCTCGTCCGCCCCCAGCCTGCCCACAGCCTCTTCCATGAAATGCACGAGCTGCTCCTGGGTCAGCCTGGCTTCATAGCCGTAGTGCAGGGCGTGAATATCCCGCAGCTTTTGCAGCAGCACCAGAATTTCTTCATGCGAGAGCATCTCCAGCGCAATGATCGGCCCGGTAAAGTTGCTTAGCCCCGCTGCACCGTAACGCCCTGCCACAAGCCGTGAACGAAGGGCTTCATAGCTGAACAGGCCTCTCCGTCCGTCCTCGACAAACTGCGGTGTACCGCCGATAAAAATACCCAGGCGCTCCGCCTTGCCCTGCATCGTATCATTGAACATGGTCAGCAGCTTCTCATAATTGCTCTGCCGGGAGACGCTGTTGGTTATTTTGTAGAGATTCACACCCTCGTCAATGAACAGCAGCAGACCTTTATAGCCGATCGCACCTGTAAACTCCGCCCAGAGCTTCATATAATCGTACCAGTTATCGTCGTCAATGATGACGCCGACACCAAGCGCCTTGCGCGCCTCTGTCCGGGTGGCGAATTCGCCCCGCAGCCAGCGCAGCGCATCCTGCTTCAGCTCATCCTCGGCCAGCTTATGGCCGTTCCAGTAAGAGGCCAGCACCTTGGCAAAATCAAAGCCGTGCACCAGCCCGCGCATCCCGGAAGCGACACTGTAAATTTGCTGCTCTACCTCTTCCGCAAGCTGCGGGGCATCGGCTGTAAGCCCCTTCTCCTGCATTACACCCTGCTGAAGCCCCATGATCCATTTCTGCAGCATGATCTCCAGTGCTCCCCCGTCCGGACGGGTGCGGGTTGACAGGTGGCTCATCAGCTCCCGGTAGGTTGCCAGCCCCTGCCCTTTCGTACCGACCAGCCTGCGCTCAGGCGACAGATCGGCATCGGCGACCACAAAGTCACGGTCCATCGCATAGTTGCGGATAATCTGCAGCAAAAAGCTTTTGCCGCTGCCGAACTTGCCGGTTATCAGCTTGAAGGCTGCGCCGCCGTCCGCAATGTTCTCCATGTCCCGGAGGATCGCCTCCACCTCAGGCCGGCGGCCGACAGCGATATGCTCCAGCCCGATCCGCGGCACGACTCCGGCAGTCAGGGAATTGACCAGTGCCGTTGTCATCCGCTTTGGTATTTTTAATTCACCCATTTAATCATTCACCTCATTAAATAAATCCAGCATCGGCTTCCATTCCTCAGCCAGCTCCCCGCTGTCGATCAGCAGATCACCGATTATATTCACCGCAAGCTCATTGATTTCATCATACAGCAGCTCTGCCATCGTTCCGGCAGCTGCGGCAATTCTGTCAGCCTGGGCAGGGCCGTTATCCGCGGCCAGCGCCAGCAGCACCTTCCGGTGCAATGGCAGCAATTCTGCGTTCAGCTCCTCCCATTCCGGAGGAATACCAGCAGAATTCTGTAGAGCGGCAGTTTCTGCTTCAGCAGCAGTATTGTCCTCAAACGGCTGGCTGTAATCCTGTTCCGAGCTGTTCCCGGCTTCTTTTAAAATCTGTTCAGGCTCCAATTTTACCGCCGGTAACTGCTCCGAATCCTGATTCCGGCGCTTGTCCTGATCCATTTCCGGTTCATACTCCTGCTCCGTCAACGGCTCATCATATACCTCTACTGTCAGCAGGCTGCGTACAACCTCGGAATCGCTCTGCAGCTGCTCCAGCCTCGCCCTGTCGATCACAACCGCCGGGCCTTTGGCCTCCTGCTCCGCTTTGCGGAATTCCCGCTGCAGATATTTGGTGATCAGCTCGTCCATATCCGGGTCTATCCGGATATCCTTCAGCCGTCCGCGAAAGCCCATAAGCTCCCGCAGCTTGTTCTCGGTCAGCCGGAACAGGCGGGTAATCAGGCTGCGCAGCGGCAGCAGCTTGCTGATTCTCACGACAGGTACAAGTACAGAATAGCCGTAACGTGAAATGTCATATACCGCGCTGCGGAACAGATAACGCTCCCGCATCACCGGAGGTCCCGGAGGGAACTTTTCGATCAGCCGTGCCCCGTGCTTCCTCGCGACATACGCATCGATTAAGGCTACCACCTGCGGGATGTAGCGTTCAGCCGCTTCTTTTCCGTCACCGGCATAGAACTTGGATTTGCTGATGTCATAGTCAGACATCACCGTCAGAACCTCGAAGGTCAGCTGCTCCGGGGCGGTGCTGAGACAGCGCAGCAGTTCGATCTCCGCCAGATCGCCGGATAATCCGCGTGTACGCTCAACGATCAGCGACAGGGGAACCTCAAGCTTGTGTACAAATGAAAAGTCCGCCATCCAGCTGCCCAGATATTGATCCAGCCGTTTATATTGCGCCCGGTAAGCTTCCCAGATCAGGCCCAGCTGCCGGTAGCCGTCATTCGGATCACGCCAGCCGATACCGTTAATCAGCTCATATACATGCAAGAAAATGTACGACAGATCCGTCTTCGGATACCGCCCCTGTCTCACTTCATTCCGCCAGTAGAAGTACCAGCGGCTCTGCTCGGTGGTCATATGGCTGTAGGTCGGCCAGTAGCTTTTAAACGGGACAAGCTTTGCTTCATCACCAGTCATATCCTCCAGCTCAGCCGCACGCTGTACGAACTCGCTCTCTGTCTCCTTCTTGGCGGGCGAAGCGGAATGCGCTGTACGCGGCAGCGGAGGCGCAGACTTCATCCGGGGTTCTTTGGGCGGCACATTCCACTCTTTGGGCTGTTCCGCCTTCTGCACAGACGGTCCCGTAGAAGCCGGCGGGCTGCCCTGCTCCAGATCCCACAGCTGCAGCTGCTGTGGAGCGGTTCCGTCAGCCTGTCCGCTTTTGGCCGTCTTTTTCAGGACAGAGCTATGCTCTTCAGACGGGTTGTGTCCGGATTCCCGCGGAGGAACCGCCATATCCTGTTCTGTGCTCTCCCAGACCAGCTCCGAAAAATGCAGGCCCTGCCTGTCTCTTGCCATCGGTAATCTCCCCACTCGTATCCCATAGTCATTTCAACATTATATCATATGCGTGCCTGCCAGATGCAGCGGTTAACGGCTCGCTGCCCCCTATAAAATAAGACCCTGAGCGCGCTGCGCCTCAAGATCTTATGATTAGCATCTGTCACGCGCAAAGCCGGACAATGAGAACGTTCGTTTGTGTATCCAACAAAGAATATACTATAGTACTGCTTAGTCCGCAATAGCTGCAAAAGCGCAACAATACTGAAATATAGCCGTCTAATGTTATGCGTGAAAGGAGTGGTCATTTGAAGAAGTCTCTGTTTCTGCTGATTGCGTTCTGTCTTGCAGGCACTTTATTGGCAGTAAGGTCTGTGCATGCCGATTGGGCGTACAGTTTTGTTGTAAATGAAGGAAAGTCTTATGTCATTTCGGACAAACGGGTAGAAGCCGAAGAAGTGGATTCGATGATCGGCAAGGTTACTAAATATTCGGATGAAGAAGGTACTTACTCCGGTAATTTTTCGAACTACTATCCAAAGGGCACCCAATATTTCAGTATTAAAGGCGTTAACCTCAATGAGGCGATTGCGGTCAAAACGGGGAATGGAACGTTTATTAGAGCGGACTATAATGGAGAATACGCCGGCGGAGCTTCATTCAGCTGGTCCATTCTATGGTCTGCGGCAGGTCTGCTGCTGCTCGCCGCTGTCCTTTTTATTGTTGTGAGAAAAAGAAGGTGAGCAATGAAACAGCGGCAGTCAGGAGCTCCCCTCCCGGCTGCCGCTGCTTCCATTCCCGTGGTCGATCTAAACCTTTAATCCCCCAGTGCATTCCTCAGGCATTCAAATACTCCGACGGGCTGCGCCCGGTAATCATTTTGAACACCTGGCTGAAATAAGCGGGATTGTTGAAGCCGACCATTTCGCTTATTTCATACACCATATGCTGTCCGGATTGTAGATACTCGATCGCCCGCTCGATCCGGTAATGGTTCAGGTAGCTGACGAAGTTCTCGCCGGTGATTCTTTTAAACAGCTGGCTTAAATATTTCGGATGCACATGCAGCTCCTGGGCAATGCCCATAAAGCTGATCTCCTGATTATAATTGGCCTCCACATACCTTCTGACGCTGTCGACAAGCCGGTTCCTTTTAACACCCATTTCAGAGAAAGCAGCCTTCAGATATGCCGGAAAAATCTGGCCCATCCACTCCGTCAGACTTTTCCAGGTGGGAAAATCCGACACCGTCTGCAGGAACTGCGGCATCGTCATAGGCGGAGTGCGCACGGGGCAGCAGGCGTTCCAGAAATACATCAGTGCGGTGAAAAGTCCCACACAGACCGTCTGAATATCCTGAATGGCATTCTGCTCATCCTCCTGCAGCCTTGTGTGAATAACCTCCCAAATCTCCCAGATGGCTCCCGGGTCCTTGCCGAGCAGGGCTTCATTCCACTGCTGCAGCAGCCGCGAATAGTCTTCCAGTGTCCATTGGTTTTTGCCCCCGTATTGCTCATAGGTGTAGACGAGTCCGGTTCCCTGATATTCAGCGGACAAAAGCGCTTCCCGGCTTTCGAGATAGGAATCAATCAGCTCATGCATGGCCTGCTTGACAGCGCCAATGCCCGCATAAGCCTGAAGCTGGATGTAATTCATAATCTTATCCGCGGCCTCCTGAACCGCCTCTGTGAGCAGCGCGGACAGCTCCTCCGCTTCACTGTCCAGCAGCAGTATAACCAGCATATCTTCCGAATAGTCCAGCACATGCCCCTGTATGGAGGGGTACCCTGCAAGCCTGCTGTGAATCGTCTCCCGGCAGATATTACCGGCTCCGAACCTCAGCAGCTGCCATTCCCGTTCTTTAAGCTTTTTGGCCCGTGGAGGACGGTTAAGCTGGATGCTGGCCGCCGCCAGCTGCTGCGGAATAGCAATCTGCAGATAGCCGAGCCTTTCTTCCGGCAATTCCTCTGCACTGTAGCGTGTCGTCAGCAGCTCCATCAGCAGGCGCTCCCGCAGATAGGGCAGCGTACGGCCGATCTCCAGCTTATAGCGCTCCTCCAGCCGCCGCTTCTGCTCCTGCACATCAAGCTCCAGCAGTACTTCCCTTAGTACCCCTTCAATTTCCTCGACTCTAGCCGGCTTCAGCAGAAAATGGCTGACCCCCCAGCGCATCGCCTGGCGGGCATTCTCGAATTCCTCATAACCGCTTAGGATAATAATCGGCAGCTCCGGATTTTGCTCCCTCAGCGTTTCTGTCAGCTCCAGCCCGCTCATACCCGGCATGTAGACATCCGTCATGACCAGATCCGGTGACAGCTCCCGGAACAGCTCCAGTGCTTCCGTACCGTTAACCGCCGAGCCGGCAATCGTCAGCTCAAGGTTGTCCCAGCCGACATGCCGGGTCAGCGCTTTCAGGATATGAGGATCATCGTCCACCAGCAGAATGGAACGCATCATAGGTCGCGCAGCAGCCGCTCAAGCTGTGCCTCCGTCTCAATAACCGGCAGTGTGATCATCGCCGCAACCCCTTTCTCCGGCCGGTTGGCCAGATATAGTCCGTATGGTTCCCCGCAATACAGCTGAATCCGGCTCATTACGTTCCGGGTCCCGATTCCGTTTACCTGCTCCATTGACCATCCTTCTGGCAGGCCCTGTCCGTTATCCAGCAGGCAAATCTGCAAAAAAGGCGGGCTCCCCTGCAGCTTGATCTCCCGGATCTCCAGGCGGAGAATCAGCGGGCCTGAGTCCTGGCCGTGATAGCCATGAATAATGGCATTTTCAATCAGCGGCTGTAAAATCACCTTGGGGATGTAATAGCTTCTTACAGCAGGGTCCGCTATCGCTTCTGTATACTCAATGGAAAATGGCAGGCGCTCCTGCTGGATACTCACATAACAGCGGGCATGCTCCAGCTCGTCACGCAGACGGATCATCATTTTGCCGCCGCTGAGGCCGATCCGCAGCATTTTGCCTAATTGAGTAATCATGAAGCTGATGTCCTGTGCATTGTAGTCCATCGCTTTCCAGTGGATCATATCAAGCGTATTGTACAAGAAATGCGGTTTGATCTGGGCCTCCAGCAGCCCGACCTGAGCCTCCCGCTTGGCCGCGCTGGCTTCCCGTTCACTCTGCATCAGCTCCTGCAGCCGGTTAACCATGTGATTGAACCCATAGGACATCTGTGAGTATTCTTCCGTCAGCGACTCGCTCATGCTCGCCCGGAAATCTCCCCGCTCCAGCTTGCGCATCTCCTGAATCAGCCGGCGTACCGGACGGATCATATTATGGATGAAGAAATAGGCCAGCAGCGCCGACAGCAGCAGGCTGAGCAGACCGATCAGAATAATCTGCCTGTCCGCCTTGCGGACCTCCTGCAGCAGCACCTTCGTCGGGATAACCTGCACCAGACGCCAGGAGATTGTGCTTGGCCTGGAGAACATTACCAGATACGTCCGGCCGTCCTTTTTCAGCAGCTCATAGCCGTCATTGCCCTCATAGGTATGCTGGTTGAGCCACTCCGGCTCAAGAACGGCTTTCTGGGGGACTGCGCTCCCGCCGTTCACCAGCAGCAGCAGATTGCCGCTTGTATCCACCAGATGTATCTGGCCGTCCAGCACGGCCGGAATATCCTTGAACTGCTTCAGAACATCATCTGCAGTCAGCCTGATGTAGAGATAACCGATCGTTTTGCCCTCGCTGCCGAACAAATGCTGGATATGGCCGATCAGGTATGGCTCATTACCGCTGCCGCCGAGCGGCACCCACAGTGCATCCGCCTGCTTCAGCTTATCAAACCAGCCCTCGCCGGCAATCGTATCAACCGGAAAGACCAGATCCGTCGAGCTTTGCTGCACGTCATTGAACAGATCGGAATAGATTTCAATTGAGCTTACCCCTTCATTCAGTACCACCGTATGCTGCAGAATTTCCGTAATTTCCCGCTTTCTGGAGATCATCAGATATTTGGTAACCGGCTCCGTCTCCAGATGCTCAATGACAGTCTTGTTGGCGGCAATGGAGTAGGCTGTCCCCGACACATTGGCCATAAAGTCAAAGCCCCGCTTCGTGCTCTCATTAAGCAGCGCCAGCCTGGATTTGCTGATCTCATTAAAGGTCACCGCTGAAAAGGTCCGGTAGGCGAGCAGCACGACGATTCCAAGAAAAACCAGATTAAAAAAGATGATGCTTGCCGCCATCAGCCTGGACAGCTTGCTCCGCCTGATCCGCAGCAGCCATTTGCCGAATACCCGTTGTCTCATGTGCCCCATCCTTTTTTGCCAAATAAGCAGAACCAGTTAAACCGCTTTCAAAAGGCGGTACACCGTTCCTGCTATCGGCCGGGATCCTTTACCCAAGAGTTTAACCTTTCAGGCCGGAAGTGGCAATTCCTTCGACAAAGTACTTTTGCAAAGTGATAAACAGAATGAAGCAAGGAACCAGCGACAATACCGACATCGCGAACATCGGCCCCCAATCGGACTGGGAGCTGGAGTCCAGGAACAGGCGCAGCCCCAGCGGAACTGTATACTTGGTGACATCGCTCAGGAAGATCAGCTGGCTGAAGAAATCATCCCACGTCCACATAAAGGTAAAGATCATCGTGGTAATCAGTGCGGGCAGCGCAAGCGGAATGATAATCCGCCAGAAAATCTGCACCGACCCGCAGCCGTCGATCGTCGCCGCCTCATCCAGTTCTCTTGGCAAGCCGCGGATAAACTGGACCGTCAGGAAGATAAAAAAACCGTCTGTTGCCACCCATTTTGGAGCAATCAGCGGAGCGAACGTGTTCACCCAGCCCAGATTGTTAAACAGGATGTAGCGTGGAATCAGTGTTACATGCAGCGGAAGCATGATCGTCATCAGCATCAGTGCGAAGCATACCGCCTTGAAGCGGAAATTCAGCCGGGCAAACGCGTAAGCCGCCATGGAGCAGGTAATTACATTGCCGAGCACCGCACCGGCGGACACCAGACTTGAGTTGACCAGAAACCGGGCAAAGGAGCTGCCCTGAAAGCCCGACCAGCCGCTCACGTAATTCTGGAAATTCCATTCCTTCGGCCAGAACCAGATTTCGGTAAAAATCTGATTAGCCGGCTTAAACGAGCTGCCCAGCATCCAGAGTACCGGGTACAGCATGACGAAGGCGATCAGACAGATAAAGATATGTTTGACTATAACGGTTCCTTTAAAAGCACTGCTTGTATCCATCTCTTATTTCCCCCCATCCTCATAGTGGACCCAGTATTTGCTGCTGCCGAACACCAGTAAAGTAAAGATACCGATCAGCAGCACCAGTATCCAGGCCATCGCCGAGGCATATCCCATCTGGAAGAAGGAAAAGCCCTTTTTGTACAGATACAGCGAATACATCAGGGTGGAGTTCACCGGGCCGCCGCTGCCGTTGCTGATAATGAACGCCTGAGTGAAGGACTGGAAGGCCGTAATGGTCTGCATGATGACATTGAAGAAGATAACCGGGGAGAGAACCGGCAGTGTGATATGAAGAAATTGTCCGATTTTACCCGCACCGTCCACCGAGGAGGCATCATAATATTCCGGCGGCACCTGCTTCAGCCCTGACAGGAAAATGATCATGGAGGAGCCGAACTGCCAGACTGACAAAAGAACTATCGAATACAGCGAATATTTCGGGTTCGATACCCAATCCGGTGCATGGATGCCGGTCATAGCCAGCAGCTGGTTAAGCAGACCGTCCCCTCCAAGCATCTTCCGCCACAGCATCGCGATAGCCACACTTCCTCCCAGCAGGGTAGGAATATAATACACCGTACGGTAAATGCCCAGTCCGCGAATGCCTTTGTTCAGCAGCAGGGCTACCGCAAGAGCAAACATCAGCTTGAGCGGCACCGATACAAATACGAAGATGAAGGTCACTTTTAGTGATTGGGTAAACAGCGGATCTGCCGTAAACATCGTGACAAAGTTATCGGCGCCGATCCATCTGGAGCTTTCAAGGATACTGTAATCGGTAAAAGAATAATAAAGCGATGCGGCCATCGGACCCAGCGTCAGACACACCAGCCCGATCAGCCAAGGTGCCAGGAACAGAAGGGCGACGCCGTTCTGATTATAGCGTGCGCCCAATCTGCGCCGCTGTGTTTTGGACTGCCGCCGTTTAACGGCTAAAAGCTCTGTACTCAATGTGGTTTCCCTCGCTCCCCTGCGGGAGAGGCGGTGTTCTGCACATGAAGGTACCGGACACCGCTTCCCTCAGCTTTATTTGGATTTGCCCAGGATCTGATTGGAGCCTGTGATAAATTGCTCTGTGACTTGCTCTATGCTGCCTTGGCCGAAAGCAATCTGCTCGCTGGCGCTCTTGAAGTTTTTGTCGATTTCCGAAAAGCCTTGCGGATATGGAGGATCAATGTTGCTGGAATGCTGGGATACGAGGTCGATAAAGTCAAAGACCAGCTGCTCAGATTCTGTCAGCGTCGGCTTAAGCTGCTCACGGATGCTGGCATTGACCGGTACGCCGCGCTCGGAGCCCAGAATGGCTGTTGCTTCCGGATCATTGACCATGAAGTCGATCAGCATGGCCACTTCTTTTGGATGTTCCGTCTTGGCATTACCGGAGATGAACTGGCCGGGCTTCAGATATTCGCCGATCTTCGTTTCGTTCTCACCGTGCGGAATCACCTGCATCTTCAGCTTATGACTCTGGTCTTTCTGGACGTTCAGATAAGTGAGCAGCTGATTGGACCAGGCAAAGTCGAACGCCGACTGTCCCACAGAAAGCGGTCGTGTCTCCAGTGCGTTGGTCATCGCTGCAGTAATCTCCGGAGTCGTTGCACCGCCGGAATCACGCAGCTCCTGCCAGTAATTGAACCAGTTCGTAATCACTTCCTGTGACGGGCCCAGCTGGTTGTCAGCAAACAGGCCTGTACCATATTGGCGGGCATAGATTTCGAACATATTGGTTGTGCCTGAAATATCCGGTGTACCGTAGTAGCCGCTGCCCTTTTTCTCGGCAATCTGGTTGGACATCTCCGCAAAATCCTTCCAGGTCCATGATTCTTCAGGTTCCGCAATACCCAGCTCCTGCAGCACGGTAGCGTTGTAGACTACACCGGGGGCATTCACGCCAAGTGTGACAGCATACAGCTTGCCGTCGATGCTGCCGGCATCAATCATGCTCTTGTCATGCTCCTCTGTCCGCAGCGTCCCGTCACTGCTGTAAGGTGTCAGATCAAGCAGCGTGCCGCGTTTGGCATAGTCAGACAGAAACGCGTAGTCCATCTGGATAATATCAGGCGCATTCGAGCCTGCCACTTGAGTAGACAGCTTGTCAAAGTAGCCGTCCCAGCCGGAATATTCAGGTTTAATTGTGATATTCGGATACTTCTCTTCAAACAGTGCAATCATCTTCGTTGTCAGGTCATGGCGGGTCTGCGAGCCCCACCAGGTCATACGCAGCTCAATTGTTTCTGCTGAAGGTTCACTCCCGGCCGTTGCTGCAGCCCCTTCCGGAGTATTTCCTCCGCCCGATGAACATGCGGCTGTAGCCATCAGCAATACCGAACTTACAATCAGCAATAACCCCTTGGTCTTTTTGGTTTTCATCTGCTGCCTCCTTTAATAAGTAAGCGATTACAAAAGTAATTATACTTGCGCCCCTGCTCAGGGTACATCTACAAAAGTAAGGGGTTTTATTAAATAGGTAAGCAAGATGCAAAAAATAATAGCCCGCCGGAAGCACCCGGCGGGCTAGATAAACGTTAAATGTTCTAGGTCAATTCCGTTCCCTTTGTTTCTTTGCCAAGCACCAGCACGGCGAGTGCCCCGATGACAATGGTTACGAAGAACAGCATGAAGATGGTGCTGATATTTACATCCTTCCCTACAAGCACTCCAACCAGCAGCGGCGCCAGAATCCCGCCGATCCGCCCGAAGGAGGTTGCCAGCCCCACACCGGTTGAACGGACTGCTGTCGGGTAGAGCTCAGGACTGTAGGCATACATGCCGCCCCAGGCACCCAGATTGAAGAAGGAGAGGCAGATCCCGGCTGCCATCAGCATGCCTTCTGTTGTCGCATTGCCGAACCAGGCGGCACTGACAGCAGTGAGCAGCAGATAGATTACAAGCACGAACTTGCGGCCGAACTTCTCAATAAAGTATGCTGCAGTGAAGTAGCCCGGAAGCTGGGCTAGCGTCATAATCAGCACATATTCGAAGCTCTTGACCAGGCTGAAGCCCTTCAGCACCATTACGGTCGGCAGCCAGAGGAACATTCCATAATATGAGAATACAACGGTGAACCAGAGAATCCACAGCATGATGGTTGAGCGGCGGTATTCCGAAGACCATACCGCTGCAATCCGCTGGCCCAGCGGTACTGGCTTCTGCTTCTTCATCTCGGTGAACCGCGGTGAATCATCAATCGCCTTGCGTAAGTACAGGGCGTACAGCGCCGGTACAGCACCTATGGCAAAAGCGACACGCCAGCCATAATCCGGAATAATGAAAAACGCAATTAAGGCTGAAGCAATCCAGCCTAACGCCCAGAAGCTCTCCAGCAGGACGACAGCCCGTCCCCTCTCTGCTGCAGGCATGCTCTCGGACACCAGCGTCGAAGCGACCGGCAGCTCTCCGCCAAGACCGAAGCCGGCTACAAAGCGCAGAACACACAGTATGGCAAACCCTGTGGCAAATGCCGATAATCCGCTCGCCGCCGAGAAGATCAGCAGCGTCCACAGCAGCACCGACTTGCGGCCGAACCGGTCGGCCAGAATACCTGCTGCTGCGGCCCCGACAGCCATCCCCACTGAATTTATACTGGTTAAAAGCCCGATCTTTTCCGGGCCCAGCGACCACTCTTTAGCCAGCGCCGCAACGACAAAGGAAATCATCCCGACATCCATCGCGTCGAACATCCAGCTTAAGCCTGCGCTCAGCAGCAGCTTGCGCTGCTTCGGGTTGCGCAGCAGCGTCATTTGACTCATCTACCCATGCACCTCTTCTCGTCTATCGGCTATGCAGCCTGTTACCATTGTTTACTCCAGTACATTCTAAATTTGCAGCAGTCAAAAATCAAGGAATAATGCGGCATTGCAGTATTGTCTTGCCAGCGCCTGAAAATAACAGGTCTGCACTGAAATCGCCGCAATCATCAGCATGTTGCGCACCGCATCCTTCTGGGACCGGGTAAGATGGGTCAGCCTGTCCATCATTTTCTCCATCGCCCCCCTCAGGGTACTGTCTGTTTTCCACGAATATTCATTGCTGGCGCTTCGCTCGGCTGCTCCCTGTGCCTGCAGCGCGGGACTGCGCTTAATGTCCTCAAAGAGCTCCGCGTAGCCGTAATACAGCTCTGCCGGTTCAACCAGATCGTCGTCGTCACGCTCGGGCTGCAGAAACAGTATCCGGAAGAGCTGCCGGATGCTTTCGAAATCCAGCGAGGCCTTCAAATCGTCTATTATAAATAGAAGCGCAGCCTGATTAACGGAGTATTTCCTGCCCAGTCTGGGCGAGCCGAGATATTCCTTGAAATCGCGTTTGACCCAGTTCTGCATCGCAGTAGCCGATAATGTTGAATATTCAATGAGTTTGCCAAGGGCGGCAATATCTGCGAGCGAGAGTCCGTTAATTGTGTTGCCTTTAATGATTTTTTGCAGAACCGGCGGGACATCGGTAGACAAAAAAGCAGTGAGAGACCTCCCCTTCCGCACTTCCTCCTGATGGAATTTCGCCCACGCTTCCTGCAGGATATGTAGCGGCTTCTGTTCACTTTTATCCGTCAGGGAGAGCAGGAGAGCAGACATTTCCTTACGGCTTAATGTGAAAGCTTGCATTGATGGCACCCCTCCGCCATTTGATTTTTCAACCGAAAGTTCGTACAATGAGTTCATATGAACTCATAATATGAGTATAACCTATTTTAACGACGAGAGGGATGGTAAAGATTTTATGGGTATAGGACTTAGTTTGACGTTGGTGGCTATTTTGATTGTATTAACCGCTTTTTTTGTAGCGACGGAATTTGCAGTGGTACGGCTTAGAGGCAGCCAGGTAAGCCAGATGGTCCTCGACGGCAAGAAGAATGCATTAGCTGTGCAGCGGGTGGCTGCCAACCTTGACGGTTATCTGTCCGCCTGTCAGCTCGGGATTACGATTACAGCACTCGGGATCGGGGCGCTTGCCGAACCGGCCTTTGAGCAGCTGCTGATTCCGCTGTTTGATATGGCAAATGTCAGCCACAGCGTAAGTGAGCCCATCGCCTTCTTCCTGGCCTTTATTATCGCCACATTCCTGCACGTTGTCGTGGGTGAGCTTGCTCCGAAGACAGCTGCGATTAACATTCCGGAAAAAATCGGTCAATTTACTTCACCGCTGATCATTTGGTTCTACAGAATTCTTTACCCTTTAATTTGGCTGATGAACGGCTCGGCTAATCTGCTGGTCAGCCTGTTCGGCATGAAGCCGGCCAGTGAGCACGGTGATGCGCACTCCGAAGAAGAGATTCGCCTTATTTTGTCCGAGAGCTATGAGAACGGCAAGATCAACAAAGCCGAATACGGCTATGTGAACCGTATCTTTAATTTCGACGAAATGCTGGCAAAGGAAATTATGGTACCGCGGACCGATATGATTTGTCTGTTCACCGATAACACACTGAAGGAAAACTTTGATATCATCCGTAAAGAGCAGTATACCCGGTTCCCGGTGGCTGACGGCAGCAAAGACAATATTATCGGGATGATCAATACGAAGCAGCTTTATCTGCAGTATGATAACGACCCTGATTTTGATTTCAAAAAATTGATTCTGCCGCTGCTGACTGTATCCGAGGTAACCCCGGTTAAGACACTGCTGACCCGCATGCAGGTAGAGCGTGTACATATTGCTCTGCTGCTTGATGAATACGGCGGTACTTCCGGACTTATCACAATTGAGGATATTCTGGAGGAGATTGTCGGCGAAATCCGTGACGAGTTCGACGGTGACGAGAGCAAAAACGTGGAACAGCTTGATGAATCCCGCTACCTGTTCGACGGCAAGGTATCATTGATCGAGCTTAAGCAACGGGCCGGCATTGATCTGCATGACGACGAAGTCACTACAATCGGCGGCTGGCTTTACAGTCACATGGTAGAACCTGCGATCGGCAAGAGTATGGAGCATGAGCATATTACACTTACCGTCCGTGAGATGAACAAGAACCGGATTCGCAAAGTTGAAGTGTTTATTGGCGAGAAAGACGCAGATGGACAACCAGCGGAATAATTCAGTTTATATATAAATAACAAGAGGCGCCCCTGCCAAGGGGCGCCTCTTGTTTATTGAGATCAGGACGTCGGGCCGCCGCTGCACTAGATTTCAGTCCAGAATTTTGCCCATATAATACTCATCAATCCATTCTCCGTCTATGTACAGGGATTTCTTCTTCATCCCCTCAATTTCGAAGCCGCATTTCCTGTACAGTGCAATTCCGCGTTCATTATGGGCCATCACGGTCAGTTCAAGTCTGACAATTCCGCTTGTACGTGCCCAAGCCTCCATCTCCCGGAACAATCCGCTGCCGATCCCCAGACCCTGGAAGGCTTTGCGGATGCCGATCACAATATAGGCGCTGTGCCTGATCCGCTTTAGCTCCCCGCCGCTCACCGATATGTATCCCGCCAGCTCACCATCGGCTTCGGCACCGATCAGAATGGAATGAACAGACCTCCCCTTGGTTTCTATCATCTCCCTGACCTGCTGTACACTTGTCTGCCGTTCATCCGGCTCCAGCAGCATAAAAGCAGTCTCCTCGTCCAGGAAATGCTGCAGGCTGAGCAGCCTGCAGGCATCCTCCGGGACAAGCTTTCTGAATGATACCTTCATAAAGGTGTCCTCCGTTCATTCATGTCATCTGTTTCCTTCATCCAGATATTTCTTGAACAGCCGGCTACCCTCGCCGTCATAGCCCAGCCGTTCATAAAAACGATGGGCATCTTCCCTGCGCGCGTTGCTGGAGAGCATTACTTTCAGGGCTCCCCGGCTCATGGCTGTTTCTTCAGCATGGTGCATAAGGGCGGCTCCGAAGCCCTGTCCGCGCACATGGGAGGCGGTTACGACACGTTCAATAACGGCGAACGGGCGGTCGCCGCTGAGCGCATCCATGCACAGATGCAGGTGCACTGTCCCCGCCACCTCCCCGTTGCTGACATAGACAAACAAAAAGCTGTCCGGATTTGTGCGGATGGCGTTTACTCTGTCCGGAGTTACCCGGATGTCAGGATGGTCCGGCAGCAGCTGGCGGTATAGGGCTTCAAGTGCGCTGGCATCCTGCGGCAATGCTTCTCTAATCATTACATCAGGCTCCTTTTCAGCTATCTGTAAGCGGAAAGCGGCTGTCAGCAGCGGCAGATCATCAGGACGTTTCCGTCAGGATCCTTGAAATTGAACCAATGGTCATTCTCGATATCAGTCAGAAGCTCTGCGCCGCTTGCTTTGACGAAATCATAGGCGGCATCAATGTCCTCTGTGTTTAAATGAAAGGCTGGCACCTTTAGTATAGATTCGGGCGTATAAATTTTGCTGTCCAGAACAATACCAGGCCCCTGCATCGGGATCACATACAAATGCCCGAACAGCACTTCCTCGTCTGCCGGAATTCCCAATAAGCTGCAATACCAGTTTCTCGATCTTTCAATGTCACTTACCGGGATAAAAACGGCACCAATCTGATTCATAATCGGACTTGTCACAGCAAGCATAGCCTCCTCTATTATCTGCAGAATTGGTTTCACAGCCTTACTTATTCGATACAATCTGCCAATTCCCTGCCCCCTTTAGTGAAGCGGCAGCAACTTATGCTATAATCTTGGAGGATCATTACTAGACTTCGGAGGATTGATGGTTTGGCTAATATATCGCTGGGGCATTTAAGACTGACACCGCCCAAAATATTATCACTCGGCTTCGTACTGCTGATTGCAGTCGGAACCCTGCTGCTCTGCCTGCCTGCTGCTTCAACAAGCGGGCGGATTTCCTTTATAGATGCCCTGTTCATGGCCACCTCTGCAACCTGTGTAACCGGGCTTGCCGTGATTGATACCGGCACCCAGCTGACCGTGTTCGGCCAGATTGTGCTGCTGGTGCTCTTCCAGTTCGGCGGCCTCGGCTTTGTTACGATGGCAACGCTGATTACGCTGGTGCTGAACAAACGGATTTCCCTGAAGGAACGGCTGCTGCTGCAGGAGTCGATGAATCAGAATTCCATGCAGGGAATAGTGAAGCTGATCCGCCGGGTGCTTATCTACTCACTCGTTATTCAACTAATCGGAGCCATGCTGTTTACTGTAAGATTTATTATGGATATGCCGGCCGGCAAAGCGATTTATTACGGACTCTTTCATAGTGTGTCTATCTTCAACAATGCCGGCTTTGACCTGTTCGGTGATGTTCACGGGCCGTTCAGCGGGCTTACCCGGTATGCGGAAGACCCGATCGTCAACATTACTTCAATGCTGCTGATCTTCCTCGGCGGTATCGGGTTTATTGTATTGTCAGATATTGTGGATTTTCGCAAACGCAAGCGCCTGACCCTGCATTCCAAGGTTGTCCTCTCCACCTCGGCGGTATTGATTCTGATCGGAGCGGCTGTCTTTTTCTGGCTGGAGCTGAATACAACCCTTAAACCGCTGCACGCCGGCGGCAAGCTTATGGCTTCCTTTTTACAGGCCATTACACCGCGCTCCGGGGGAGTAACAACGATTGAAATCCCGCTGCTGCGTGAATCAACCCAGTTCCTAATGATTTTGCTAATGTTTATCGGGGCAGCACCCGGATCGACCGGCGGAGGGATCAAAATTACCACCTTTGCCATCCTGGTCGTCACCGCCTACAGCAAAATCCGGGGCAAGGAGGACATCGTAATGTTCCGGCACCGGATCTCCAAGGATAACGTATACAGAGCTATTACAATGACCCTGCTGTCGCTCATGCTTGTCCTTATAGCTACAATGCTGCTGTCCGTTACCGAAAGTGCAGATTTTCTGACTGTGCTGTTTGAGGCTGTATCGGCATTCGGTACCTCTGGCATTACGATGGGCCTGACTCCGGAGCTGACCACCCCCGGCAAAATCCTGGTCATCATTCTGATGTTCGTCGGCCGTACCGGACCGCTGACTCTGGCTTATGCCATCAAACCGAAGAAGAACAAAGAGCTGTTCCGTTATCCGGAAGGCAATATTACAATAGGATGAAAAAACGCGACGCTTGGGAGGCAGCTTCTGCCCTAAGCGGTCGCATTTTTGTGTTGTACTATTCTTCGGTATCTTCTTGAGTATCCAGAGCGGCGTCCAGCAGCTGATTGAAGAAATCATCATCGTTCTCCAGCAGCCCGTCCACCTCAAGGAACTGCTCCTCACTTCCCGGTTCACCGGCAAAGCTGAGGCTGTAATCCCATTCACTGCCCTTTTTGCTGAAAAAGGTAATTTCATACGGGTGCTTATGCTGCTCCACCGTGAATACCGTTCTTCCCACGAAGCTCTTATCTTCCTCCTGTTTCAGCTCGGCTTTGATAATTTCTACGTTCATGCTGTTTTCCTGCCTTTCTTCTGATGAATCACACCACCATAGTATAGCATTTATAACCATTATATTTCCTCTCTTTACCGCAGTAATTGACTTTTTTCATCCGGCGGTTAATAATTTAGTACAATGCTTTCCAGCACTAAAAAAAAGAATAAACTGGAGGAAAACCAATGACTGATTTTGCAGCAAAGCTCAGTAAATATGCGGACCTCGCCGCCACAGTCGGAGTCAATGTCCAGCCGGGCCAGACTCTGGTTGTCAATGCGCCGATTGCCGGAGCGGAATTCGTCCGTCTGATTACTGCCAAAGCCTATGCTTTGGGAGCCAGCCTGGTAAAAGTGAACTGGAGCGATGAATTCATCACCCGCCAGCAGTTCGAGCATGCCGCGCCTGAGGTGTTCACCAAAGCACCGACCTGGTTTGCCGGTGAAATGACTGAATTCGCCGAGAACGGAGCAGCCTTCCTGAATGTAATCGCCGAGAATCCGGATGCGCTGAAAGGCATTGATCCGGAGCGGATTGCGAACTTCCAGAAGACACGCGGAGCAGCGCTTAAAAAATACCGTGAGCTGCAGATGTCGGACAAAGTCAGCTGGAGCATCGTGGCGATTCCGTCGCAGGCTTGGGCAGATAAGGTATTCCCTGATGCACCCGCTGAGGAGCGCGTTGATAAGCTGTGGGAGGCCATTTTCCACACGGTACGCCTGGACCGGGAAGATCCTGTTGCCGCCTGGCAGGAGCACCTTGATACCCTGGAGCAGAAGGCTGATGTCCTCAACGCCAAAAAATACAAGAGCCTGCATTACATAGCACCAGGCACCGACCTGACCATCGAGCTTCCTAAAGGCCATCTGTGGGCCCAGGGCGACAGCATTAACGCCAAGGGACATTCGTTCGTCGCCAATATGCCGACTGAGGAAGTCTTTACCGCACCGCTCAAAACCGGTGTCAACGGGACCGTTAGAGCGACCAAGCCGCTCAGCTACGGCGGTAACATTATCGACGGCTTCTCCATTACCTTTGAGAACGGGCGGATTGTCAGTGTAAGTGCCGAGAAGGGCCAGGATTCCCTGGAATATCTGATCGGCCTTGATGAAGGAGCCAAGTACCTGGGTGAGGTTGCGCTCGTACCGCATAAGTCGCCGATTTCCGAGTCTAATATCCTGTACTTCAACACCTTGTTTGACGAAAATGCCTCCAACCACCTGGCGATTGGCACAGCCTATGCCTTCTGTCTGGAAGGCGGCAAAGAAATGACCGAGGATGAGCTGGTTGAGAACGGCCTGAACACAAGTGTTACCCATGTTGACTTCATGATCGGCTCCGGTGAGATGGATATATACGGGATTAATGAGGACGGATCACAGGAGCCTGTCTTCCTCAAGGGCAACTGGGCGTTCTAATATTACAGAGACATTTAAGGGGGAGCTGAAGCTATGCTGGATTTCAAACAAAAGCTGGAAAATTATGCACTGCTTGCGGTGAAAATCGGGGTCAATGTCCAACCCGGACAAACCCTGGTCATCAACGCGGATATCGTATCTGCGGAGCTGGTGCGTCTGATCGTCCGCAAGGCATATGAAGCTGGTGCCAAGCTGGTCAAAGTCAATTACAGCGATGAATTTGTTACGCGGACCCGTTATGAGCTCGCGCCTTCCGAGAGCTTTCTCGAGCCGCCAAAATGGCATGCAGACGAGCTGGAGGACCTTGGCCGCAATGGTGCAGCCTTCCTGAACGTGGTGTCCACCAATCCGGATCTGCTGAACGGCATTGAAGCCAGCCGGATTGCTGACAATCAGCGCACAGCAGGTATAGCCATGGCCCCTTACCGTGAGATGCTGATGTCCAACCAGATCAGCTGGAGCATCGTAGCCTATCCGTCAGTCTCCTGGGCAGCCAAGGTATTCCCGGATGCCGCACCCGAGGAGCAGGTAGACCTGCTGTGGGACGCCATCTTCAAAGCAGTCCGTGCGGATCAGGAAAACCCGGTGGAAGCCTGGAGCAAGCATCTGGGCGGCTTGAAGCAGCGCTGCGATATTCTCAATGAGCGCAGATACCGTAAGCTGCATTACACAGCTCCCGGCACGGATCTGACCCTGGAGCTGCCAGAAGGGCATATCTGGTGTCAGGCCGGTGCGGTCAACGGACGCGGTGTTCCTTTCCTTGCCAACATCCCCACAGAGGAAGTCTTCACCGCACCGCTCAAGACCGGCGCGAACGGAACCGTCAGCAGCACCAAGCCGCTTAGCTACGGCGGAAATATTATCGACCGCTTCACTCTGACCCTGGAGAATGGTAAAGTGACTGACTTTACCGCAGAAGTCGGCTATGAAGCGCTGGCTTCGCTCCTCGCTATGGATGAGGGTGCCGCTTACTTCGGTGAAGTGGCACTGGTTCCATATCATTCGCCGATCTCCGAGAGCGGTATACTCTATTTCACAACCTTGTATGACGAGAATGCTTCCTGTCATCTGGCGCTGGGGGCGGCATATGCCTTCACCCTTCAGGACGGCATCAACATGACCAAAGAACAGCTTGCCGAGCATGGAATGAACCACAGCCTTACCCATGTGGACTTTATGATGGGTTCACCGGAGATGAATATCGACGGGATTACGGATGACGGCCAGACCGAACCGATTTTCCGTGCCGGAAACTGGGCCTAAAACTTAAACGATCTAAAAAGCCCCCTGCCATTTTTGAATGGTCAGGGGGCTTTTTGCTTAAATTTTAACTTTAGTTCAATATTCATTCACAATATTGTTGAATTTTATTCACAAATATGTCACAATACAAATAAGGATTGTATTGCCAATTCTTAGATTTAACCATATTAGGAGGGAACACTATGAAAGAGTCAATGTCCCAGGAACCGGAGCGCGTGGAAAACGGGCGCACCAAGGTTCAGCCACCGACGGACGCAAGCATCGTAGCCTCCAACGCCATCAAATACACAGCCTACATCATGCTTCTATTCGGCTTCCTTTATTTCCTGATTGCCTACCTGGCACCAATGCTGTAGAGCTGATTCCTTATATAACCGAATTAGAAAGCGCTTACCGGGATGTTCCCCCGGCCGTAACCGGCCATCAGGAGCATCCTTCGTTTTTTAGATTGACAATACTTTGCTGATCCAGGCTTTCGCTTCTGTCGCCCATGCGTTGTCCATTGCCTTATGCAGCCAGCCTGATGCTTCCTCACGTGATCCCTCAAACCTGTGCAGATCATTCTCCTGCAGCCAGTGACTGGTCGTTTCGAAGGAGGTGCTGTTCCAGCCGTTAACTTCCCCGTCTGCATTCAGCCGCGCCTTGACACCGGAGATCATTATATCTGCTGTACCCTGCAGCTCATTAAGCGCATTGTCAAAAGCCGTCTTCTGCTCCTTTGCCTTCATCTGGGCCAGTGAACGCAATTCACGAGTTTCAATACCCTCATTGCTGCGGATAATCTGAAGCAGGACTACCGCCTCCCTGCTGGTTAGGCCATTCTTGTACCGTTCTTCAAGCTCCATTGAGCTGCCTACAGCCCTGACAAAGGCCGGGAACCAATCCCGCGAGACCAGGACGGCTTTTTTGCGGATAAACTTGCCATATCCGGCCAACCCCTCCCCGGGGAACCTGGCCCGCCATGACCAGGGATCAAGCTCTGATCCGGTATGCCAGTTCTCGGCCTTGGTTAATCCGTTTACCGAAGGATGTCCGGGAATCAGCTGGGCCAACGGCAATATTCCCAGCCTGTCCACTACCTTTGCCATTTCTTCATAGGTTGTTACAATACCTTGCTCCTCCATCCTGCCCATCTCTCCCTTAGGTTAGATTTCATCCACCAGTCACGTACAGCTTAATCCCCGGTCCGCATGCAGCCGATTCCGGCAATATAAGAATCAATCAGCCGGGTCAGGCTGTCCTCCAGATCCAGCGGCATCCCGAAGCCGCCCTTGTTCCTGAGTGCGGCGAAGCCATGCAGAATGCTTCTTAAGCCCCTGACTGCGTGCAGTTCGCCAGTTCTACCCAGCTCGTAGCCGGACAGTACACTGATAATTAACTGCAAGGTCCTCGCACCGGCTTCTTCAAGCTCTGCATTCCCCTGCTCCGGAGCCTGCAGCGTCGTATCATACAGACCGGGGTGCTGCTGCGCAAACGTAACGTACGCTCTGCTAATAGCATGCACTGCCGCCTCCCCGCTGACTCCCACTAATGAGGCTGACATTACAGCATAGAGCTGCTCCAGCCCGAATACAGCCAGCAGTGTACGCAGCTCCTTGAGCCCGTTAACATGATTATACAGGGACGGGGAACGCACGCCCAGCCTGGCGGCCAGCTGGGCGAGAGTCACCCCCTCCATCCCGAGCTCATCAGCTAGTTCTGCAGCTGCAAGCACCAGGGTCTGTTTATCTAAACCGGCTCTGGGTGACATTTAACGGCCTCCTTTATTCAATGATTGCTGCGCTTGCCGGATCGCCTGCTTCATCGCCTGTACAGGTTCTGTCAGCAGATTGCCATGACCTGCCGCGAGCACAGCCGGGGATAGCTCTGCAAGCTCAATGGCGCTTGCCAGTGCCAATTCTTTATGCCAGGTAGCCATGGCCGGAAAAGGAAACGACGGAACTATCGTTCCCGCTACAGCTGTAGCGCGGAAAGTCTGATACGCATCTCCCGCAAACAGAGCTTTGCTGCGCTGGTCCAAAAAGGACATTGATCCCGGTGTATGTCCAGGTGTGCTATAGGCCTGCAGGGAGCCAATGAGGTCACCTTCCTGCAGCAGGACATCAGGCACTGTCGTAATATTCTTGGGTACTGAACCTTTCAGGGGCATCTGCGGCTCATCCGCCCTTAATGTCCGATTCCCTCTTAACAGATCAGCGTCCCGCTCTGAGATGTAGACTTTGGCCGCCGGAAGCTGCTTCTTCAGCTCATCCAGCGCACCCACATGATCACCATGGGCATGAGTCAGCACTATACGTGTAATCGGCTTCTGCAGCCCGGCAGCAGCACTCATAATTCCTTTGTAACTGAATGGCATCGCCGCATCAATAAGGGTCAGCTCGTTGTCCTCAATAACAATATAACAATTAACGGGAAAAAGCTTCGGAAACCAGGTAAGCTGCAGTAAATTTCCTGTTTGAATAACTCTCATGCGAATCGCCCCCGATAAAACTAATGATATTAGTTATAATATAAACTAATAGTATTAGTTTTTCAAGTGTAATCATGCTGCAAATAAAAAAAGCATCCCGAAGGATGCTTTCATGCTTATTCACTATCAGCCGAAACGGCCCATAATGTACTCCTGGGTCATCTGGTTCTCCGGATTACTGAATACCTTCTCCGTCTTGTCATATTCAACGAGCGAACCAAGGTAGAAATAAGCAGTGTAATCCGAAATGCGGGCTGCCTGCTGCATGTTATGAGTAACAATAACGATCCGCAGGTCTTCCTTCAATTCTTTAATCAGCTCCTCAACCTTACCTGTTGATACAGGGTCAAGCGCGGAAGCCGGCTCATCCAGCAGAAGAATTTGCGGGTTAACAGACAACGCACGGGCAATGCACAGACGCTGCTGCTGTCCGCCTGACAGGGCAAGTGCGGAATCCTTCAGCCGATCCTTGACCTCATCCCACAGGGCGGCACGGCGCAGGCTGCTCTCCACAATTTCATCCAGAGCTGCTTTCCCCTTAACGCCGTGATATTTCGGGCCGAACGCAATGTTTTCGTAAATGGACTTATAGAACGGGTTCGGCTTCTGCCAGACCATACCGATTTTCTGGCGAAGCTTGATTACATCCGTCCCCTGTGCGTTAATGTCCACACCGTCAATCCAGATGCTGCCTTTGGTCGTTGAGCCGGAGATATCGTCATTCATCCGGTTCAGCGAACGGAGGAAGGTTGATTTACCGCAGCCCGACGGGCCAATCAGTGCTGTAACTGTTTTCTGGGCAAAAGGAAGGCTAATTCCCTTAACCGCTTCGTAAGTCCCGTAAAAAATACTAAGGTTCTCTGTTTGAAATGATTCACGCACCGCTGCTGCTGTTCCCATCTCTTACTCCTCCTGTTTATCCCTAATTTATTCTTTTGGATGCTGTCAGCTTGCGGTAAATAAATCTGCCGAAATAACGGGCCAGCAGGTTGAACAGCAATACCATGATTACGAGAACGGCTGAAGCTCCGGCTGCGATTTGGATAGCATCCGGCGCCAGACCCTCACTGTTGATTTTCCAGATGTGGACCGCCAGCGTTTCAGCCGGACGGAACGGATTGAGCGGTGAGCTTGTGTGCAGCGGATTCCAGTCCGAGAAGTTCAGACGCGGACTGCTCATCCCCGCTGTGAACATCAGCGCTGCCGCTTCACCGAAGACGCGGCCTGCGGACAGGATCGTTCCGGTAATGATGGTAGGCAGGGCTACCGGAAGTAACACAGAGGTTACAATCTTCCACTTGGACAATCCAAGGGCAAATCCGGCTTCTTTCTGTGCCTTTGGTACTGTACGGAAAGCCTGCTCGGTAATCCGCACCATCAGCGGCAGATTGAAGAACGTCAGCGCGATGGCACCGGACAGCAAGGAGAATCCGAGATCAAAATAGTTGACAATCAGCAACAGGCCGAACAGGCCGACAATGATCGACGGGAAGGACGACAGTACTTCCACAATCAGACGGATGAAGTTCGTAAGCTTGCCGGGACGGGCATATTCCGCCATGAAAATACCGGCGCCAAGGCCAAGCGGAATGGTAATGAGCAAGGTCAGTACCAGCAGGTAGAGAGAGTTAAACAACTGCGGGCCTACCCCGCCCCCTGCGCGGATCTTCTGCGGAGCCGAGGTCAGGAAATCCCAGCTGATATGATTAAGCCCGCGTACAAGGATGTATCCCAATAGTCCGATCAGGATCGCTACAATCAATAGTGCGAAAAATACGATAAGGGTCGTGGCAATTTTGTCTGCTGTCTTCGGCTTCAAATCTTATTTCTCCTTTCGAGCATTCTTACGAGGAGGACGAATACGAACGTCATCAGCATAAGAACCAGCGCCATACTCCACAGCGCGTTATTAATCGTCGAGCCCATCGTTGTGTTCCCCATACTGAGTGTAATGACACTGGTCAGCGTGGAGGCCGATTCAAAGAGCGAGCGCGGTACGAAAGGCGCGTTACCGATAACCATCTGAACAGCAAGAGCTTCACCGAACGCACGGGCCATCCCCAGTACTACCCCGGTCATGATAGCCGGCATTGTAGTCGGGAGGATGACACGCGAGATCGTCTGCCAACGGGTGGCACCGAGCGCAAATGAGGATTCTTTCAAGTTTTGCGGCAAAGAAGCAAGCGCGTCTGCAGCCACGCTAGTAATCGTCGGCAGAATCATAACCGAAAGTACAAGCGCGCCTGCAGCAACCCCGATGCCCTGGCCGGGAAATGTGTCACGCAGGAATGGAACGATAACGCTAAGACCTACAAAGCCGTATACAACTGACGGAATACCGGACAGCAGCTCGATTACCGGCTGCAGCAGCTTTTTTCCCCAGCCTGGAACAATTTCAGTCATGAACAGCGCAGCGCAGATGCTGAGAGGACTGGCGATCAGTGCAGCAAGTAAAGTAACCAGAAAGGAACCTGAGATAAATGGCAAAGCTCCGTAAGACGGTGTGTCTGCTTCAGGCGCCCATTTGGTGCCGAACAGGAAATCGGTTAATTTCACCTCACCGCTGATGAAGTTGGCAATACCCTTGGACGCTACGAAATAGACCATTGAAACAATGATCACGATCAGGAGCAGTACGCAAAGGGACATATATATACGCCCAACCATGTCCTCAATATGATGTTTTTCGATCTTTTTTGTATTTGTTTTTCCCCGCAAGATGCTCCCTCTTTCTAAAGTGAAAAGAGAGGCAGAAGAGTTCCGCCTCTAATCACTTGATCTAATGGATCTTATCCTGTGTTAAAGCTTTATTTATTTCTTTGTTACGTTGCCGTCAACGTCGCGGGAAACCTGCATTGCAGAGGCAGGAATGTATCCCAGCTCAACCACATCACCGTTCTGTACTTCATCAGTCAGCATGTAATCGAGGAATGCTTTTACTACTTCATTCGGTTCACCGTTAGTGTACATGTGCTGGTAAGCCCATACCGGATAGTCTCCGCTCACAACGTTGTCTACAGATGGCTCAACACCGTCGTAGTTCAGTGTTTTTACAGTGTCGTCGAGGTAGGATAGCGCCAGGTAACCAATCGCTCCCGGAGTTTCGCCGATCATTTTCTTAACAGTACCGGAAGAATCCTCTTGTACGGAACCTTGAAGGTCTTCTGTCTTAGTTCCCAGTGCAAAAGCTTCGAAGGTAGCACGTGTACCGGAGCTGCTAGGACGGTTGATGATCTGGATCGCCTGGTCAGCACCGCCAACTTCGCTCCAGTTCGTGATTTTACCGGTGAAAATATCAACCAGCTGCTGTTTGGTCAGGTTGTCTACACCTGCGTCCGGGTTAGATACTGCTGCAATAGCAACAACCGCTACCTGGTGGTCAACGAGTGCAGCTGCTTTTTCAGCATCGGCATCCTTCAATTTTTCTTCTGCAAATACGTCGGAGTTACCGATATCTACCTGGCCTTCAGCAACCTGGGTAAGACCAGTACCGCTGCCGCCGCCTTGTACTTGAATATCAACGCCGCTGTTAGCATCCATGAAGCTTTCAGCCGCTTGTTCAACCAGTGGTTGTAATGCTGTGGAACCTGAGGCCAGGATCGATCCGCTTAATTCTGCACCGCTGCCGCTGTTTTCTGTAGGTGTGTTTGTCGCAGCTGCGTTATTGCCCCCGTTGTTGCTGTTGCCGCATGCCGAAAGTGCTACTACGCTTGTTAGTGCCAGAGCCATGATCCACGATTTTCTGAATTGCATTGATTTTGTTCCTCCTAAAGGTTGTTTGTGTCCATTGAATCTGCTTCTTACAAAACTCACTTTGGAAGCTTCCTCTATGTTTTCTCTCCGCTTTACTCTTCTTATTCTAGGGCTCGTTCGTTAGAGAAAAGTCTTCGTTTTGTAAAACGAAAGATAAAAATACTAATAGAAAATGTATATTGTTATAGATATAATCTATATTAGAGAGATAAACTAACATTTGAACACCATACAGCCGGAGGAAATCATGAATATAACGAAACTGCAAATTGTAGTCCTGATTGAAAAATATAAAAAGGTTACAGATGTGGCCGCCGAACTCGGCTTGAAGCAGCCGACCGTCTCCTTTCATATGAAAAGCCTGGAGTCTGAGCTTGGCACCTCCCTTTTCCAATACCGCAGCGGACGCGTTCTCCTGACAGAGGCAGGCCGGGCGCTTTATCAGTATGCCGTACGTATCGTGTCGTTGGCCGTGGAAGCGGAACGCAGCCTGAAGCAGTTCTCTTCCCTCAATTCAGGCAATTTGGAGCTGGAAGCTTCCTATATACCCGGTACATATGTTTTACCAAAATTAGTGTCCCAATTCATAAATCTGCATCCGGGTATTGATGCTGCACTCAGCGTACATAACGATAGTACAGTCAGGGAACGGCTGCGCAGCCGGGATATCCAGCTGGCGGTGCTTCATATGGCGGAGAATGAAGATGAGTCCTTTCAGACGCAGGATATTAACGGGGATGACACTGTACTTATTTTTGCCCCAGACCATCCCTTCGCCCGGGAAGCCCAGCTTACCCCGGAGGGCATAGCCCTTGAACCATGGATTCAGCATGAACCGGCTTCCTATCTGTCCAAAGCTGCTGACAGCTGGGCACAATCCAATGCTGTTCGTCTGTGGAATCATGCGGTTGTGAATAATCCGGAAGCATATAAAAGGATGATTATTGAGGGCGGGTCGGTAGGCGTGTTCTCCTTGGCGGGAATCCGTTCAGAGCTGGCGCTTGGCAGCCTGTGCTGGGCACCGCTTCCGGGCATTGTGCCGGCAGCACGGTTTGCTTTTGCCTGGCGTAAGGATCATACACCGACCCCATTGCAGCAAGCTTTTATGGATACGGCTGCAGGCAAGGATTTACAGAATAATTAATCGCATTAACCATTATAATTAATACCATTAACTTAATTGCAACAAAAAAGGAACAAGCAGGCAGCACTTTCGAAGCACTGTCTGCTTGTTCCTTTTTTTCATGCTATCTTTTTTCGGCCACCAGGGTAAAGGTTTTGGGAATGCCTTTGTCATATACGTCAGAAGATAGATTAGGCTCTTCGACCAGTTCGCAAATGACGAGTCCGCTGCGTGCTGCTGCTGTTACCAGCTCACCCAATGTCCAGCGGCGCCAATAGACAACGCTATGCTTGACCTCACTTCCGGGCTCATAGCCGGCAGACGGCAGGTATTTGGAGTAGGATACCTTCTTCTCCTCCAGTGTGGTGTCGAAATAATCTCCGTCCACCTTATGCTTGCGCACTTTGGCGGTGGAGCCTTTTGAGGAAATAAGCTTGGTTGTGACGGGATGAAAATCACGCAGTATAAACCGGCCTCCAGAAGCAAGCAGCCTGTTGACCGTATCCATAAACGGTCCAAGATCGGTGAAATAATGGACAATCCCCATTTCGGCAAACACAATGTCGTATGAGCTGTTCAGCACTTCTTCTGGCAGCTTCAGCACATCGGACACAATATAATTCAGCTCCACGCCTGCTGCTTCCGCCAGTTCGGCTGCATATCTGGCATTTGCCTCTGAGAAGTCGGCTATACTAACCTCTGCTCCAAGCAGTCCCAGCGCTACACCTTTCATTCCGTTGGAGCCCATCAGATTCATGATTTTTTTACCGGCAACCTCACCCAGATAAGGTTGAAGCGGAAACAGCCTGGCCTGTGGATTTTTCGCCAGCTTGGCTGCTGCTTCAGCCGGGTTCCCGAACCTGCTTGTCCAGGCAGCATAAGTATCCTCGTTCCATGTCTCTTCACTGGACGCAATCACAGTCTGCGGAACTTGATTTTCATTCGAATTATGGTCATTCATTACATTAAATACCCCTTTGATCAAATAAATTGGGTTGTCCGTGTATCATTACGATGCCGTTTGCAGAGCTTCCGCAGCCGGCGTTGTTTTTTTACGCCCGGCATATAAATAGACTGCCAGCCCCCCCATGACAAGAATCCCTCCGGCCCACTGCAGGCCGTTAAGCTTCTCCCCAAGCAGCAGAAAGGCCAGAATACTGGCGCCAACCGGCTCGCCGAGAATATTCATGGAGACTGTTGTAGCCGATACGTACTGCAGCAGCCAGTTAAACAGGATATGGCCGAATACGGTAGGCACTATAGCCAGAAGAACAAAAATGCCCCACTCCTTCGGCGGATAATCAAAGAAAGGTATTCCGGCAGCCAGATTATAAACGGCAAAAACAAAGGACGCCGAAATAAAAACGATCAGACTGTACAAATAAGACGGCATACGGGACACCAGACGCTGGCCAACCATCATATGTACCGAGACAGCAACCGTACCGCCGACCGACAGCAGATCACCTTTTATATTATCAGCTGACAGGCCAATATCGCCCCAGCCGATGAATACCGTTCCGAATATGGCAATTCCCAGGCCAAGAATCGCTGATTTTGTGCTTTTTTCCTTATACAGTACATAAGAACCGATCATGATGAACACCGGCTCCAGCGCCATAATCATAGTTGAACTTGCTACAGAGGTGAACTTGAGTGAGCCCATCCACAGCAGAAAATGCAGTGCCAGCATGAAACCGGAGAAACCGAGCAGAAGCCAGTCTTTCTTTTTAAGCGCGAAGGCCGCTGCGCTGTATGGCCGGGCAAAGGGCAGCATCAGCAGTGAGGTGAACAGCAGCCGGTACATCCCCTGTACGGAGGCCGGGGCAGAGGACCATTTGATAAAAATGGCGGAGAACGAGATGGCCACAATTCCGACCAGCATCAGCAGCGGAACCGGAACCGGAGGTTTTTTGATATTCAAAGGGCAGCTTCCTTTCAGGTCTAAAGACAAAATTTCAAGCCATATTAGAGCTTATATCCTGGTTGCCCTTTCAGTCAACAAGAAGAAACGGCTTTGCCGTCCTTTGAGGGACGGTATCCGTTTCTGCGAGAAATAGAAGGATTATTTATGACGTGAAACATATAAATGCTTATATTTTCAAAAAACCTGCCGGAGAATCCGGCAGGCCATCCATGTTTACACTGGCTGCTATGGCTTCAGTATCACCTTGATACAATCCTCTTCCTTCTCGCCAAACACCTGATAGGCATGCTCCGCTCTGCTGATCGGAAGCCAGTGGGTAATAATATCTGTAGGATCAAACTTGCCATCTTTGATCATCTGGTAGAGAAGCGGCATGTAATGAATAACCGGAGCCTGACCCATCTTGAGGGTAATGTTGCGCTCAAACAGATGACCCAGCGGGAACATGTTATAGTTCAGGCCATATACACCGACGAGCTGGATGGTGCCGAACTTGCGCACTACCTCAGAGGCAATCCGGAAAGCGCCAAGCGAACCGCCCTGGAGCATCAGCGCTGTCTCCACCTTTTCCACCACAGTCTTCTTGGCGTCAAGGCCGACACAGTCGATCACAACATCCGCTCCCCCGCGAGTGATTTCTTTCATATGCACTTCAAAGTCTTTAACCTCTTCCAAATTGAAAATTTCCACATTATTGGTCAGTTTCGCGTGATTCAGCCGGTACTGTACATGATCGACGGCAATGACCCGGGCAGCGCCCTTCATCCAGGCAAACTTCTGGGTCAGCAGCCCGACCGGACCGCAGCCCAGTACAATTACCGTATCACCCGGTTTGACCCCTGCATGCTCAACGCCCCACCAGGCAGTCGGTACAATGTCAGACAGGAAAAGCAGCTTTTCATCCTCCATCTCCGCGTCCTCAGGAACCACAAACGGTCCAAAATTGCCATACGGCACTCGAAGCAGCTCTGCCTGCCCCCCGGCAAAACCGCCGTACGAATCGGAATAACCGAGCATACCGCCGGTATCCTTCGCCTCATTCGCGTGATCACACTGGCTTTCCATCTCATGCTGGCAAAAAAAACATTGTCCGCAGGCTACGTTAAACGGAATAATGACGCGGTCGCCTTTCTTAACCCTGGTCACCTCGGGTCCCACTTCCTCTACGATACCCATTGGCTCATGTCCGATCACATAATCATCGTGCATTCCCGGAATTGCCCCATTATAGATATGCAGATCGGAACCGCAGATGGCAGTCGAGGTGATCCGGACAACAATATCATCCTTCTTCTCCAGCTTGGCGTCGGCGACATCCTTGACTTCCACTTTCTTCTTCCCTTGGTACGTTACAGCTCTCATGATGAGGACCACTCCTTCGAAAGTAGAGTATAACAAAACCTATTATGTTATAACCCCAAAATCCCCCGGATTATCCCCTCACCAAAAAGTTAGTCAATGTTATCACGATCCGCTTTCTGTTCCGGCAGGCGGATACAGCAGCGGTGAATACATCATCAGGGCATGATTCTCGGCTACAGCCTCATCACCGGCAGCTTCTCCGCTGCGGGTCAGCCTTCTACGGCGGATACGGTTGCTGCGGATGTATCCGCCCCATGGCTCCAGACTGATGACATGATCTGCCTCATACACCTCATAGGTGTACAAAGGCTCGTGGTCACATCGCCATTCCCCGTGCAAAAACGTATCATCCAGATGCAGCTTCAGCTGATAAGGTTGATCTGTATGATTCGTTAGCTGCAGATCAAGATAATTGTAGGCGCAAGTGGCCCCGCTGCCAAACGGCTGGGTACGCCGCTCATCCGGAAACACGTCGTAGCTGTGCCGGTGACGCTCCGTTACTGTCAAAGGGGTATGCAGCGCCATCCAGTAGATCAGATTTGACAGCTGGCATAATCCGCCGCCTGTTCCGGAGCGGAAGCCGCCATAGAATAACACCATCCCGTCCACATAACCTTTGCGGCGGGTCGGCTTCCCGATACTCCGCCAATAGGAAAAGGTCTCACCCGGACGGATCAGCAGCCCGTCCAGTCTGCGGGCAGCGATCGTCAGGTTAGTAATTTTATTGTATTGCAGCTGCATGTCTACATTGCGCAGCTTCCGCAGCAGAGGGGTTGAATGCGCTGCTGCCTTATATGAAAGTGTATCCTTGCTGAAGGTCTTTGCCCTTTTGCCGGGACGGATCAGCCAACGCCAGTATCTTTTACAGACGAAGTACCGCTTACCGGCATACAACCGCAGCCTTGAACGGCGGATTGGCTTCATTGCCGACTTGGCCTGGCTCATCAAAACCCGATCTCGTCCGCGCGCTGCAGTCTGGCAAATCTTCCGCCGAGCACCCCGTTATGGTGCCGCACAATTTCCTCTCCGCTGAGATTTCCGTTATCGAAGGTACTGTGCGCATCCTGTACCAGAATATTCCGGTAGCCCATGCTGTAAGCACGACGGCAGGTGGTATCGAGACAGAATTCCGTCTGCATTCCGCAGATAACCAGCTCTGTAATGCCCTGACGCTGAAGCTCCTCATTCAGTACGGTGCGGTGAAATGCGTCCCAGGTCGGCTTCTCCACGACCGCTTCCCCTTCACGCGGCGTAATCCGGCTGCTGATCTCCCAGGTTGGCAGCCCCCTTGTATATTCCTCGTCCTCTGTATGCTGGATATACACTACAGGAGCACCAGCCGAACGGGCTTTGTCCAGCAGGGAAACAATCCGGTCCATTACCTTCTCCCCGTCAAACAGACTCATTCCCGGATAAGAAAACATGGCTTCCTGTACATCAATAATCAGCAGTGCCTTTGTCATCTCCAAAATCCTCCCTGTATAAAATAATTCTGATTCCGGTCAATGGCGCCCTTCGAACTCCATCCCGGCTCTCCCATATTCAAATCTATTCTATAACAAGTTCTGCTATTAAACCTATTATTATCTTATCATTTATTTCAGTGTAAAAGTTCAGCAAAAAGAGGCAGCTGCAATCATCCTCAGATAATCACAGTTGCCTCTTAACTCAGGGACGGCTATTTCCCCCGTTTATTGTGCCAAATTAGCGCGTGCAGCTGCGGCAGCACCCTTACCCGGTTCATGGCCGGATCGGCAATAACCAGATTGAACAGCCATTCCAGGCGTCCAAGCAGGCGGGCCGATATATCTCCCGGCTCCGTCACATCATCATTACCGGGCTGAAGGTACAGCTGTACTTCCGGGTAACGCTGATGTACCGTTTTGGCATAGACATAGTCTTCCTCATTGAATACCACTACCTTCAGGCTGTGTGTTCCTTTTCCAGGCACTTTCAGCTTCTCGAGAATACTGTCCAGCATCGCCCAGTCCGTCTTCATGCCTGAGCTTGGCGGTTTGGGACTTATCGTCAGCGCGTCAATCTCATAGAACCAGTCCTGCCAGCGGCTCCCCTGGGTTTCGATTGCTGCCTGGATGCCGCGTTCATGCAATAGATCAACAAATTGCCCCATGCTGTCACCGAGCAGTGCCGGATTGCCTCCTGAGATGGTCACGGAGTCAAAATTGCTGCCGGCCAGGGCAAGCAGCTCATCCATGATCTCCTCCGGCTCCAGCATCCGCACGATATCCTTGGCAGAGCCGTCCCAGGTGAAGGCCGAGTCGCACCAGCTGCAGCGGTAATCACAGCCGTAAGTGCGCACGAACATCGTCTTTACGCCGATAACGGCGCCTTCACCCTGAATCGTCGGGCCGAAAATTTCAATTACCGGAATTTTACTCACAGTCACAGCCTCCGTGAATCCGGTAGGCAGGCCCGTCTTCCGGAATGTCTGAAGCCAGCACTTCCGCCCAGGAGGTCGGTGTTTCCCACAGTTTAACAGAATACAACGGCAGGTCTGCCAGCTTCAGCCGGTGGGCAATGTATGCCGACATGTTTTCTACTGTTGTACGGAAGCCGAGTAGCGCCACCTTGGAGCCGGTCTGGTTCAACGTCTCCAGTACAGGCTCATTGCCCATGGCCAGAAAAGCGTGATCCAGCCGGTCCACCAGCTGCTGCTGTACGGTCGCTTTTATATCGCTGAAATCAATGACAAAGCCTTCATCCGAGTGGCCGGGTTCTGTCAGCGGCTTGCCTTTGAGCATGACCTCCAGCTTGTACGTATGCCCATGCAGATTGCTGCACTTGCCTTTGTGGCCGACCAGCTGATGTGCAGAGTCAAAGGTGAAAATTTTGCAGACTGTTACTTCGCCCAGCATTACAGATCACCCTGCTTTCGTTCCGCCACGTACTGCTCAAGCCCGCGCTGGCGCAGCAGACAGGCCGGACAGGTGCCGCAGCCGCTGCCGATAATGCCGTTATAGCAGGTTAACGTATGCTCACGGACATAATCGAACTGGCCTAGCTCATCGGCGAGCTTCCAAGTTTCTTTTTTATCGAGCCACATCAGCGGGGTGTGAATGACAAACTCATAATCCATTGACAGGTTAAGCGTCACATTCAATGATTTTACAAACACATCCCGGCAGTCAGGATAACCGCTGAAGTCAGTCTGGCACACACCGGTTATGATATTCGCATAGCCCAGCTGCTTTGCCATAATGGCTGCAAACGACAGGAACAGCAAATTGCGCCCGTCCACGAATGTGCTCGGCAGCTCCCCGTCTTCCCCGGCTTCAATGGCTATATCATCACGGGTAAGCGCGTTGGGTGCCAGCTGGTTTAGCAGTCCCAGATCAAGGATGTGCTGCTTCACGCCGAAATTAGCGGCAATTTCTTTGGCAACTTCAATCTCGGCTGCATGGCGCTGGTTATAGTTAAAAGTGACTACCTGTACCTCTTCAAAATGCTTGAGCGCCCATACGAGGCAGGTAGTGCTGTCCTGGCCGCCGCTGAACACAACGAGTGCTTTTTTATTCATACGTTTGCTCTCTCCTCCCATTGCCTTTCGCCTACCGGTTGTCCACTTTTTCAGGATACAGATCATGATTCATCAGCCGGTGCTCGGCCATGGCCTCATACTTGGTTCCCGGACGCCCCCAGTTGCAGTAAGGATCAATGGAGATGCCGCCGCGCGGTGTGAATTTACCCCACACTTCGATATAGCGCGGATTCATCAAGGAGATCAGGTCATTCATTATAATGTTGACACAGTCCTCATGAAAATCACCATGATTGCGGAAGCTGAACAGATACAGCTTAAGCGACTTGGATTCCACCATCTTGATATCGGGAATGTACGAGATGTACATCACGCCGAAATCGGGCTGCCCGGTTACAGGACAGAGGCTGGTGAACTCCGGACAATTGAATTTGACAAAATAATCGCGGCCGGGATGCTTGTTATCGAACGCTTCCAGCACTTCCGGATCGTATCCGAAATTATACTTGGTCCCCTGGTTGCCCAATAGGGTAACCTCCGGCATTTCCTCTTTCAGTCTGCCTTCTGACATGACAAAAAACCCCTCTCTTTTCCCTCCGGCTGTCTGCCGGAAACAGGAAAGAAGAACGAGATTTCGAAAACTTGGCTCTACTAAATAGTTTTTTATAGAGGGAGTTTGCGAACCTCTCCTGTACAGACGCACAGAATTCTTCTTATGCTTGTATTAGCGCCTTGAACTATACCATGTTTCACAGTCTTCTGGCAAGCTTTACAGATGATCCAGAATAAGTGAACAGAGCATTCCAAGCGCAGCAGCCAGACCGGTCAGCGGTCCACTGTTTTCATAGGCTTCGGGCATCATACTGGAAGACACCATGGCAATAATTCCTCCTCCGGCAAAAGAGGCAATCAGAGCAGTCGTATATCCGTCCGCGTGATCCATAAATGCATACCCTGCCCCAGAAGCTGCAGTAGAAATAACCAGCACACTGAGCCACAGCAGGATTACTTTACTTTTGCTGTATCCGTCCTGCTTGAGTCCGGCTGTACTGGAGAGCCCTTCAGGAATATTGCTGATAAAAATGGCTATCACCAGCAGGAGGCTTACCCCTTCACCCGAGATCAGGCTTGCCCCGATCATAATGGACTCAGGAATGGCATCCAGCACAGTTCCGGCAAATATCGCCAGTCCGCTTCCGCTTTGCGGCTTTGTGCTTTTCTCAGACCGGACCGAACGCTTCCGCCCCGATCCTCCCTTACGTGAAATGTACCAGTCAAACCCTGTAAATACCAGCGCACCGGCAATGAAACCGAGGATCGTCGGAACCAGTCCGCCGTCATTTGCGGAATCATCCAGCAGCTCATAGGCCGCAGCGCCGATCAGCACGCCTGTCCCGAACGCCATAATGAAGCCGATCCACTTGGTCTGAATACGCAAAAACAGGGCTGCCAGCGCACCAATCAGCACCGCCGAACCGGATACCGCTCCCCATAACAGAGCATTCCACACCTGCTTCACCTTCTTTTGTCAGAAGAATTGCGCTCTGCACGCATAATCTTATTGTACACTTTTAGTGCTTACTGCAAACATTCCGGCTATTTGCCCGCTCCCAGATTATAAGGGATGGATTCAATTGCACATAAAGGGGTAACTTAAAATATAATCTCCTATACAAGGATGGGATCAGCTTATGGAACAAGCGGTACAGCAGCTTCAGGAATGGCTAGCCTCAGAGGCAGGTAAAACAATTGTCATTGAAAAGCAGGAGCTTGAGGATGTGGACACGGTTCATTTCAGCCTGGAAAGCGTGGATTACCGGAGCTCCGGGGATGTGATTGATGATTATCTGGGCGATGCCCTTATACTACGGGGCACCGGCAGCACTTTGAACGGAGACGGAGAACTTGTACCCCTGCCGCAGCCAAGCTATGAACTGGCGGTCAGCGGACTGCAGGTGCATTCAGCGGAAGCAGAAAAGGCAGAGCTGCAGACTGAGCGGGCCCGGTACACCATTACTATCGGTGAAGCTTAAATCCGTGATAGTTAATTGCATTAAGCTTTACACATCAGGTTCCATATTAAAAACAGGAGGCCGCAGCACTAGTCTGCGGCCTCCTGTTCAGTCTTCCCCGATAATTCGTACTTCTGTCTCCAGCTCTACCCCGAACTTATCCTTGACCGCAGCCCGGACATGGTGGATTAGGCCAATATAGTCATTAGCCGTTGCATTATCCGCATTTACAATAAATCCGGCATGCTTGCGTGATACCTCCGCCCCGCCGATCCTTACGCCCTGCAGCCCGCTTTCCTGAATCAGCTGTCCGGCGAACCGTCCGGGCGGCCGTTTGAACACGCTGCCGCAGGAAGGATATTCGAGCGGCTGCTTGGATTCCCTTAGATAGGTCAGCTCATCCATCTTCGCTTTGATAGCCGCCTGGTCTCCCGGCTGCAGGGCAAAGCGCGCCTCAAGCACGATATAGTCTCCTCCGGCAAAAATGCTGTGCCGGTAACCAAACTGCAGCTCCTCCCCCTGCAGCGTTACGAGCTGTCCGTCTTTGTTAACGGCCAGCGCGCTGTGCAGCACATCCTTAACCTCGCCTCCGTAAGCGCCGGCGTTCATATAAAGCGCGCCGCCTACTGTTCCGGGTATGCCGCAGGCAAATTCCAGACCTGTCAGCTCCTGCTCCAGCGCATAGGCCGAGGCATCAATAATTTTGGCGCCGCACTGGGCAACCAGCAGCCCGTTCTCAATGGCCATCTTATCCAAAACCGAAGTATACAGCACGATTCCGCGTATGCCGCCGTCGCGTATAATAACATTAGACCCGTTCCCAAGCACGGTTAACGGGATATTACGCTCACGGGCGTATGTAACCACCTTTTGTATTTCCTCATAGCTTGCTGGTACAGCCAGAATATCGGCGATCCCGCCGATTTGCGTAAATACATAAGTTTTCAGCATTTCCCGGCTTCTTACCGTTCCGTCCGGAAGAAGCTGCTGCAAATCCTGTTCAACTTGACTTATATTCATGTTTCATGCTCCTTTACGATCAATACATGAGCCGGCTATCAGCCTGAATTAATGGCATCCCCAACTGTAACAACGAACAGGCTCCCTTGTCAATGACGGGAGCCTGCTGCTGATGCTGCATGTATCCAGTTTATGCGGCAATCCGGCGAATTAGTTCTAAGCCTGGCCTGCAGAGGCAGCACTGCGGAATTCGGTCCGGCGGGCCGCCCGCTCATCTTCCTTCAGCCGGGGGCAGGTGTAGCAGTAGCTTCCGCCTTCAGTCCGGTAATATAGGCAGCAGCGGTTGCGCATATTTACGGTCATATCCGGATCAGCCAGCGATTCGATCTTGCGCACCTGAACGTGAAACGGATTTCGCTTCAAGCCGAATATTGCCGCCGGCATTTCTTCGCGCAGATACCGGTAATCTTCCTTCAAAGTCTCCAGCAGGTCTGCGGGAACCTCTCCGGAGGTGAAAACCTCCAGATAATAGTTGAACTTGGTGGGCAGCTGGCCCCAAATTTCGCTCCCGGCAAGCCCGGTAACGCTGGATAACATAGTCAACAGCGGTGCAGCGGTATTCCGGTAGAACTGCAACAGCTGTTTGTTGCGCCAGTCCGTCCGCTCCTTGGCATCCGCAGGAGCCGGAATGAATGACCATTTGTTCAGGGAGAAGGCTACACGCCAATATCCATTGGCCGGGATGAGATGCACAGACAAGCCGGGCAGACTGACATCTGGACTGGCAGAATAGACAGAAAGAGCATAATGGACTGCGAGGGCCACATTACCGAAGGCTCCGGCAAAATAAGAGGCGGCCACCTTGTTATCCAGCCCTTTGATGAGCGGCCTGTAGCACTCGACAAAAGCCCTCATTCCCGCTTCATCTGCCATCTCGGCGGCATTAAAGGAATGCACTGTTCCTTCCGGAATGCCGGGATGCAGATCAAATTTGCTGCCGAAATCCTGTATCTGTTGCTGTGCATCGTTCATTACCTTTTCCTCCTCTTTATGCGTACCCCTGGTTGATTACAATCCGGCGGCCTTATAAGCTGCCAGCTCATACGGCAGGCACAGCGGGACACCCGTACGCGGATCGGCAACGATGTCGCATTCAATGCCGAAGACCTTGCGCAGTACATCTGGCGTCATAACCTCGGACGGAGTCCCTTCGCTGACCACTGTACCGGCTTTGATAGCCACCATATGCTGTGCGTAACGGGAAGCATGATTCAGATCGTGCACCACCATAATGATCGTGCGGCCTTCTTCCTGGTTCAGCTTCTGCAGCAGCTGCAGCACTTCAAGCTGGTGGGCCATATCGAGGAACGTGGTCGGCTCGTCAAGGAACAGGATATCAGTCTGCTGGGCCAGAGCCATAGCGATCCAGGCGCGCTGCCGCTGACCTCCTGACAGGCGGTCAATCGGACGGTCATGAAATTCCTCCATGCCGGTCACCGTGATTGCATTAGCGATAATCTCGCGGTCTTCAGGCGTCATGGTGCCGAAGCCCTTCTGATGGGGATACCGGCCGTAACCAACCAGCTCAGACACTGTCAGTCCGTCCGGAGCCGTCGGATTCTGCGGCAGGATCGCCAGCTGGCGGGCCACTTCTTTGGTGGACAGGGTATGGATTGATTTGCCGTCCAGCATCACACTTCCGCTCTTCGGCTTCATAATCCGTGCCATTGTTTTGAGAATTGTAGACTTGCCGGAGCCGTTAGCTCCAACGAGCGCAGTAATTTTTCCTGTCGGCAGTGACAGGTTCAGACCTTTGACGATCGTTGCTTCCGCATACCCGATACATAGCTGTTCCGTATTTAAACGTTCTGACATAATCTCCACTCCTTAATATTTTTAATGTATGTATGACTTCAGCGGCGTTAAGCACATGGGTCCGGGATTTAGGTCACTGATATTGTTTATCACTCAACTGATATTAGTTCTCAATTATTATTATCGCAAATATATGAAAGTTGTACAAGCATTCACATAAAAAGGCTGCCACCGTTATTAACGGAAGCAGCCGCTTCTTCAAGTTACCTGAACTATTTGTGCAAATGATATGGTACTGTTGCTACTACGATATCCTTTTGGTTCATCAGATAAGAACGGATGAACAGGCTGGTCTGATTATGCAGGATGGCCTGCCACCAGTGCTTCGTAATAAATTGCGGAATCAGTACCGTGATATGGTCGGTTGAAGCGGTCTTCCACTCCACTGTATCAATAAACTTAACCAGCGGGCGGATGATGCTCCGGTACCGGGAACGGAGGACGATCAGGCGGACGCCTGGATTCCATTCCTCCCACTTCTGTTCCATTTTGTGAATCTCTTCTTCATCAAAGCCTACATATACAGCTACGACATTGTTCGTAAGCGATTTGGCATAGCTGATGGAATGCAATACAGCACGTGTTACACCGGCTACAGGGACTACCACCGTACTGCCTTTAATACAAGGCTTGTCGGTTGACGGGCAGATCCGCAGCTGGTCTGCAGTATTAAGATAATGGCGGTGAATCCGGTGGAATACCAGCATTACAACCGGCAGGAAGATGAAGGCCATCCACACGCTGGAGAACTTCGTAATAATAAAGATCAGCGTAATGGTGAGCGTGGTCAGCATCCCAACCGTATTCACTGCAAACTTGCCCTGCCAGCCTTTTGGCTTCGTTTTGTACCAGTGCACCATCATACCAAGCTGGGATAAGGTGAACGGGATAAACACACCGACAGCATACAGCGGGATCAGTCCTTCCGTATTCCCGTGAAATGCAGCTACCAGTAGCGCCGACAGGACTCCGAGGAAAATAATACCGTTAGAAAAGCCCAGCCGGTCTCCGCGGACCATGAAGGCATGGGGCAAATATTTATCTTTGGCGAACATAAAAGCGAGCAGCGGGAACGCTGAGTAGGCGGTATTTGCCGCCAGGAACAGGATGACAGCCGTAATCCCTTGAATGAAGAAGTACAAACCGCCGCGGCCAAAGGTCGACTCGGCAATTTGGGAAACCACTGTAGCTTTTTCATCCGGGGTAACACCGTACCAGTAAGCCAGCAGGGTAATGCCTGTAAACATTATGCCAAGGATCAATCCCATCATCATCAGGGTTTTGGCGGCATTTTTTTCCGCAGGAGCCTTGAAGTTCGGAATGGCATTGGATACCGCCTCTACCCCGGTTAAGGCCGAACAGCCGGAGCTGAACGCCTTCAGCAGCAGGAACAGGCTGACATTGGATACTGCCGAGCCGATCTCAGGCACATTGGCATGGGCGCCGCCCGTCAAGTATTTGAACACCCCGGCAACAATCAGGAAAAAGATCGAGACGACGAACAAATATACCGGAATTGCGATAAAAGAAGCAGACTCCGTAACCCCGCGCAGATTGACAATTGTAAGCAATATAATAACGGAAACTGCAATAAGCACAGTGTGGTCATGCAGACTTGGAAAAGCCGATGTAATCGCGTCCGTCCCGGCCGAGGCGCTAACTGCAACGGTAAGAATGTAGTCAACCAATAAAGAGCCGCCGGCTAACAGGCCGGTAGGAACACCCAGATTGCTTTTGGCCACGATATAGGCCCCGCCGCCTTGCGGATAGGCAAAGATCGTCTGCCGGTAGGACAAAATGAGTATGGCCAGCAGGCCCAATACGGCAAGCGCGATTGGCAGGGAGTACCAGATGGCAGTGAAGCCTGCAGCCACAAGTACCAGGAGAATTTGTTCCGTTCCGTAGGCTACAGACGATAGCGCATCAGAAGACAGGACAGCCAGTGCTTTCACCTTGGATAACTTTTCATGATCGAGTTCGTTCGACTTCATCGGACGTCCGATCAATAGTCGTTTTACCTTGCTTACCATTGTTGTAACAGTTCCTCTCTTTGTTAGTTGAACCGGTTATACCGTGCGCTGTTTTCATCGTTTTCATAGGTGGGTTTTCATAAATGCAGGCACAAAAATAAGCATACGGAAATGATCCGCATGCCATGAGCATGGTCATTATCCCACCTTTGCTTACGAGGTTAGCTGGCGGATTCGGACTGTGGAAAGCCCTACGGTTACAGCCTTTATGGCCTGTTCCCGATTCACCCCGTCGGCCTTGCAGCCGAGTTTGGTTCCCCCGATTTCCCTGCGGAAAATTCAGCGCGTATTCAACTTCTCACAAGGCTTAATGATAGTCTACAAAGCATTCCCAGTAAAGCAGTGAAACAAATGAAAAGGAATGAAAAAACATCCAAAACACGCAATTCCATGATAAGGGATAAGTTGATCTTTCATTCTCTTGCATTATCCCTTTGTACCGTGGTTTTAGCGTGTTTTGGATGTTAATTGTGACAAAAAAATCAGGAATTATTCATGCTTGGAATTTCGCCTGCCTGCTGCCTATTCCCCGTCTGTATCTTTGCGTCCTGTCCACAATAAAACTGTAATCAGGGTAAAAGCCGTAAGGGCCATCAACGGAATAGTAATGAAGCCTAAAAGATTAATATAATCCTGATTGCAGGGAACGCCTACTGTACATGGAAGCACCTTGCTCAGCGCAGGAATCTTCTGCTCAGCATAGTGGTAAATGGAGATGCTTCCGCCGATAATGCTTAACGGCAGGACGTATGGAATAATCCTTTTATCCCCCCGGTACGTGGCAATTCCCAGCAGAAACAGCTGCGGATACATGAAGATACGCTGGAACCAGCACAGCTTGCAGGGCTCGTATTTCAGCACTTCGCTCAGATAGAGGCTGCCTGCAACAGCAACGATCGACACAAACCAGGCCAGATACAGACAATGGCGCCGGCAGAAGGCGGTGAACTTCATCACTCGGCAACCACCGCTTCGGAAGCGGCCTGAATCTGGGCATCAATAGCCTCCATGTTAAATGGCTCATCAACCATTACCCCGTTCACAAAGAGGGTTGGAGTCGAAGAAACGCCGGAAGCCGAGGCTAGCTGAATCTCACTTTCCAGCTGGCTGTTATAGGTCTTGTCTTCAATATCTTTGCGGAGCAGATCATAATCAATTGGCAGCTCCTCTTTCTGCGCCAGCTCAACCAGGAAGTCCTCTGTCGCCCATTCCTTGTTCTCGTCACCCTGGTTAGCATAAATAGCATCATAGTATGTCCAGAATGCATCGCTGTTCTGATGGTAGACAGACAAGGCTGCAAGAGCAGCAGTTTTGGAGTCATCCCCGATAAAGGCCAGATTTGCAAAATATAAAGCGGCCTTATCCTGATTAACATATTCCTGTACAATCTGCGGCTTAATGACACCTGCGAACTGTGCGCAAGCGGGACACTTGTAGTCGCCGAATTCGACGATTTTGATAGGGGCGTCTTCACTGCCGAGTCTTGACAGTTCACTGTAGTTGAATTCAACCGGTGCGGCTGATGTGCCTGCTGTTGAACTATCTCTTGCTGCCAGCATAAAAAGTCCCACAAAAATAATGACAACCACAGCAATTGTAGCAACAATCACTATCAATGTTTTCTTCTTCTGCTGTTCCATTTGCGCTACAAGCTTCTCATTTTTACTCTTCTGGGGAAGAGCAGCGCTTTTACGTTTGTTTTTGCCCAAGTGAGAGTTCCTTTCTGTCCTGCGGGACAATAAATTTAAATCATATAATTCAAAATTATATAATTAAACTTCTCACTTTGGCAAACCTGAGCTTACACCGCCTCTGTTTTTAGCGGCTTAATTGCCGCTTCGCTGCCCTCCCTTCCCCCGCTGTAATTTTTGTCGCCGGACTGGAGTGTAAGGCAGAAAATGACCTCTGTCCCTCTACCGGGTTCAGATTCGATCATAATCCGGCCATTCATCAGTTCGACCAGTTTCCTGCAGATTGCAAGCCCGAGGCCTGTACCGGGATAAAGCCGGTTATTTGACGCATCAAGCTGTGTAAAAGGCTGAAATAAAAGCGGCAGCTTATCGGGCGAAATGCCGATACCGGTATCTTTAATTTTAAACGTATATTCACCCTCACCGGCTTGAGTACCGCTGTATCCCACTTCTACCGACACCTCACCACCTGGAGTGAATTTAACTGCATTTCCGATCAGATTAACCAGAATCTGGCGTATTCTCACACTGTCGCCGCTTACCATTTCAGGAACATTTGCTTCAACCCCGAGCTTCAGCTCCAGCCCCTTCTCCTTGGCAGCAGCCTCGAACAGATTGGAGCATTCCCCGAGCAGCGTCTGCAGCGGAAAAATTTCGTTTTGCAGCTTCAGCCCGTCCGAGTCAAGCCGTGAAAAGTCGAGCACATCATTAATTACACTGAGCAGCGCCTGACTGCTGTTGTATTGCAGCCGCAGCAGCTCCTGCAGCTCCTGATTGTCTATATCCTCGGCTAGAAGCTGATTAATACCGATAATACCGTTCAGCGGCGTGCGAATCTCATGGCTCATGGTCGTCAGAAACTCGCTTTTCATCCGGTCAGCGCTTTCTGCCGCTTCCTTGGCGACAATCAGCTGCTGCTGGAATTGAATAAAGGCGGTAATGTCCTCAGCAACCAGATAAACCAGCTTCTGGGTGTCATGAACAAGCGGGAAAACGGTTGTGCTGCAGATCATTGTGCCGCCGTCCTTTAGAAGGATTTCAAGCTCAAGCTTGGAGGAATACCCGTCGACCGCTCTTTTCACCGCTTCCTTCAGTGTGGCCTTATCCTTTGGAGTGCAGAGAATGCTATTATAATCGCTCAGCTCTTCCTTTTGGTAGCCGGTCATATGCTGAAGTGAAGGGTTGGAGCTTATTACCTTTTTGCGGACCGGATCAATGCACAGCACCATGTCGGGACTGGATTCGAACAAAGCTGTGTAGCGCTGCTCATTAAAGCTTGCTGAGAACAGAACACGCTGCCGGTCTCTGTACAGAAGAATCAGAACCAGCGTAACAATCAGTAAAAACGAGCCTCCTAGTAATACACCCAGCAGTGAATCAGGCAGCAGCGGAACCGTTCCTGTATAATTAAAAGTGCTTGAATTCGAGAACGATACACCGGCCATGGCGGCATAGTGTGACCCGCTCAGGCACGCGGTAAGCACAAGTACAAGTAGTACTTTTTTGAGAGTGAACATATTATAAGGACCTGCAATCCAGCCTGGATTGTAGAAATAGGCAATCATCGGAACAACGAGCGCGAAGGCAAAGGAGGTGAGGATGGAGAGCAGGCTCTGCTCATAGGCTCCGTAATAATTCATCGACAGAATGCCGCAATAGTGCATGATCACAAGGCCGCTGCTGAACAGAACCCCGCCGAACGCCAAAAAAAACCGGCTGCGTGTAAAAGGGCTGCTGAACAGCAGAAACAACGCATAGGAAGCTGCAATCGGTACAAGCAGGGACAACAACAGGAGCGGCAATCCATAAGCGATTGTCATTTCCGTCCGCATTGCCCTCATCCCGATAAAGTGCATACTCCACATGCCTGTGCCTAAAAAACAAGACAGCATAAAGATGAATTTATGGCCCCTTCTCTCCCTGATCAGACGTTCTGCCAGATCCAGAGCGGAAAAGCAGGAAAGCAGCGCTATAACAACAGAAAAGAGCACCAGCAGGTCACGGTAATGATCCGGGTGTTGCAGCATGCGCCCCTCTCCTTTCTTTACTGGTATAACTAATGTATTTACACTACTTATACCCTCCAAGAAACAGCACGAATCGGCTAAATAATGGGTTATTCTAACATCTGTATGGAGTTTTCAGACAAAAAAAGACACAGTGCAATTATGCACCATGCCTCCTGAGACTATAATTAAGCTCCAGCTTCCTCGGACAGAACCTGCAGCTTCAGCAGCTTGATCCGGGAAATGCGTTTGTTCTCCGTTTCTTCCACGACAAACAGATGGCTGCCGAATTCGATGCTTTGGCCTTTTTGCGGAGGATTGATCTCCAGCTTGGAATACATCCAACCTCCAACCGTATCATAATCATCGGTCTCCATGTGAAGTCCCAGCAAATCATTGATTTCTTCAATCAGCATGAGGCCGTCGATGGAGTATTCATCCTCCCCCAGCTTCTCGATGCCGGGACGCTCTTCGTCAAATTCATCCTGTATTTCCCCGACGATCTCTTCCATGATATCTTCGAGGGTTACCATGCCGGACGTTCCGCCATACTCATCAATCAGAATTGCAATCTGCGTCTTTGCCCGCTGCATCACCTTCAGAAGAGCGCTAATCTGGATGGACTCCGGAACCGTCAGGATAGGACGGATCAAGTCGGAATACTGAGGCGTATTCTCCCGGATCAGATCCTTGATATGAATGAATCCAAGGATATGATCCTTATCGCCGTCACAGACCGGATAACGTGTTCTCATGCCGTCAAAGGCTATTTCCAGGTTCTCCTCAACCGGAAGATGGCTGTTCAGGCAGATCATTTCGGTCCGGGGAATCATAATTTCCCGTGCCATGGTATCGGCAAATTCAAAAATATTGTCTACCAGGGTCATTTCGGTATTATCGATGAGCCCGCTCTTATTGCTCTCCTGCATGATGATGCGGATCTCTTCCTCGGTGTGCGCCGTAGCCAGCTCCGAAGCCGGTGACAGGCGGAAGATACGCAGCAGTCCCCGGGCCAATCCGTTCACGATCCAGATAAACGGATACATGATCCGGTAGAAGACATTCATGGCCCCGGACGTTAGCAGAAGTACCGCCTCTGCCTTGTTCACCGCGATGGTCTTCGGAGCCAGCTCACCGAGGACAATATGCAGAACCGTAATAAACATAAAAGCAATAATAAGCGAAATGACATAAACGGCTGCATCGCCAAAGCCTAAGCCTGTTACAAGCGGCCCAACAATCGTAGCAACAGCCGGTTCTCCGAGCCAGCCCAAGGCAAGCGAGGCAAGTGTAATGCCAAGCTGACAGGCAGACAGGTAAGCGTCAAGATTGTGCACGATGTTTTTAGCTGCGAGCGCTCTTTTGCTGCCTTCTTCAATCAGAGATTCAATGCGGCCGCTGCGTACCTTGACCATTGCATACTCAACCGAAACAAAAAAGCCGTTAAACAGCACAAGCAAAATAATGAGACCTACATGTAAAATACCGGGTAAAGGGTCACTCAAATTATCATCCTACCCACCGAGTCCTTGTTCGGCGGATAGGCCCACCTCCTTCGTTTATTCAGAGTATCAGCCAGTGTCATTTCAACTGTTCCTTTCATCATCAATTTCCCAATGTCTTCATCTCCCGACTACAATCACGAATGTTAAAGATATACTGTATTATATTATTAACGACTAAATAAAAACAGGTCTTAACTGGTGTAAAAATATGATCTATTTTTGCCGGTCTTGGACACATAAGGGTTAAAAGTATAAACCAAGTTAATTTAAGTGTGATTTTTACGTGATTTTTAAAGAAAATCAAGTAGTAAAACCCACTAGGTCTATCTAGTGGGTTTTACTTTGGGTATTGTGCTAAGCAAACACCATCCTAACTTCAAATTCTCCACATTTGCACTGGACCCCCATAATCAACGATTCAGCAAGATTTCCGCAGAGTTCATTCCCTATTTCTATCGTGCAGATCATGCTATAATCTAAAAAAAAAAAAGAGGTGATGGCTTTGAAATTTATAATCGTTGTCTTAATTCTCTTGTTTGTGTTTGGTTTCTTCAAAAAAAAGAAGAAGTAAAACCTGCATCATAATATATTTTTAAACGCCACCTAATTGTGCTAGATAACATAAAGAAAGACAGTCCCCGCAGCCGGGGATCTGCCTTCCGTATGGATAATAAGATTCATAAATTAGCGGCAGTTACGCGTAGGCGGATTGCCGATAACACCAGGATACTGGTAAGCGAGCGGCTCATCAAAGGTGGCGTAGTCGAAGTAGATCATAAGCAGCACGGTACGCTGTCCGGTAACCGGATCACTGATGATGATATGATCTCGTCCGGCGGCTTCCAGTACGCCTTTATAAACCTTGGCATTCCATTCTTTATTGTTTTCGTATGTGTAGTAGAACGTTCCGACCTTGCCAAGGTTCAGCCGGAAAATATTCTCGATATAGGATTGCTCAAAGACTGGCGCGGTCGTAGGCACTACTGCTCCGCTTGGAGTCATCGGGCTTCCGCTAGTAACCTGAGGCGGCATGGTGGTTACCGGGTTCATTGTAGTTGAAGGGGGCATTGTGCCCATCGGCATTGTGCCCATCGGCATTGTCCCCATCGGCATCGTACTGCCGGAAGGATTGCTGCCGATCATATAAGTAACGGGACGGTAAGGTTGACTAATCATTTGTAAAAAACCTCCTAAGTAAATGTTGGCTCAAGGAGACAGTACCGGCAATCCGTATTCGTTCAGCCAAGCTGTCTCCTGCAGCCCGCGATGCCTAATATACAGCCGGGCAATCCTCAGCGGTCGGGGTAAAGAAGCAATGGGCCTTGTAGCGTCCGGTATTCTGCTGGTTATACCACTGCGCCGGACAGGCGCCGACAGGACGGAAGAACCATAATGCATTAGAGGCCGGCCAGGTTCTTTCACCCGCTATAACCCGTTTAGCCAGCCTGATGTCTGACTCCCTGGCCCGCTGGTAAAAGTAACTCTTCTGCGGGGCTTCGAAGCCGCCCGGACTCTGATACACCATATCATTCACATTCCGGATGTTCTTGAAGTCCAGACAATTCCCGAGAATCCGGTTCACACCTACATTACCGACCATGAGCATGCCGGAATCCCCATCCTCCTCAGCTTCCGCCCTCATCAGCCGTGCCAGCACCCTCACATCTTCCGAATTCGTTTTGATGACGGCCATGCTTTCTCCTCCTTGCACTTGCCGAGCTCAGGTCAGGCTCTGCGCCCAGCACCGTTTTGATACCGGCGTGCAGTCATAACCCGCTTCGCAAGTCTCCACTTTTCTGTACTGCTCGCTGTATTGTATGTGCATTCGCCTAAGAGGTGACAGTCAGAGCCTAATTTCTTCCCGCCGTACCGCTAGAGCATATTAAGGCTCATAGATCATCTTGCGGGTCATGCCGCCGTCAATCACCAGCTGTGCCCCGGTGATGAAGTTATTCTCAGGTGCTGTCAAATAGAGACAGGCCCGGGCAATGTCCTCAGGCTTGCCAACCCGGCCTGCCGGATGCTGTTTATGGTCAATCTCACGCAGCTCATTGTAATCCCCGGTCTCAATCCAGCCCGGACTGATGCAGTTCACTGTAATCCCGTCCTTCCCTAAAGTAACGGCCATCGCATGTGTCAGTGCCGAGATGGCTCCCTTGGAAGCCGCATATGCTTCTGTATTCGGCTCAGACATCAGCGAGCGTGTAGAGGACAGATTGACGACAGCCCCGCCGTCAGGATTCTTCCTCATAAATTTGGCCGCTTCCCGGGTCGCAAGAAAGACGCTGCGGGCATTTGTATTCAGTACCTTGTCCCATACGTCGGCAGACAGCTCATAAAATCCGGCAGAATGCGGATTGGAAATACCTGCATTATTAATTAGGATATCAACGGTGCCGTACTCGTTCGCCGTATGGGCAACCAGCGCTACGATCTCCTCTTCCCTGCTGACGTCACAGGGCACAAATTCGGCGTGCCCGCCTGCTGCAATGATCTTTTCCGCGGCCTCCTGGCCTAGATCAGCATCCAGCTCAGCCAGTACTACCTTTGCTCCTTCAGCTGCGTAAGCCGCCGCAACAGCCCTGCCGATCCCGCGGCCGGCGCCGGTGACAATAACGGTTTTATCTGCATATATCATTAATGCTTCTCCTCCTTGTATTCGTAATTTGTGCATAATATAAATATCCCCTTGCTTCCGGAAATGGAAACAAGGGGATTGTACAGCAAATCCTGTTATATAGTAAACAAGCTGCAGGTTTAACATCTGCCTATACTCATTATTCCGATCCATGCCTACTCCGCAGTCGAGTAATTTGGATGGCGCTGAAAGCCGTGGTACCTGGTTCCTTGATACGTTAACAGACCTCTGTCCCCTTCTGCGCTCATGCCGAATTCGCTGCCGTCTACCTTGAATTCCATCCGTTCCCCGTCCTGCAGCTCATAGGTCAGATAATAAGTCGTGCTGGTCCGGCTGGACTGGCTGTCATCCTGCAGCTGTTGCTGGCGGACTTCACTGCGTTTGCTGACAATACGGGCGGGGATAGTGAGCAGGGGAGAGCTGTTGTTCCGGCTCCACTGAAACAAGCCTCTGCCTGCAGTTACCGCGACTATTCCAATCATAACCACAAGGAAGATCGGTATTACCGTCCCGGTAAGATCGAACATCCAAGAAGGATCCGAGCCCATTCCCATGACTTATTCCCCCTTATTCCCCAAATACTTGCCGCTTCCGGCGTTCCTGCCGGATGCTTCTGTACATGTATATGCCTCATCCTGTTATTACAGCATCACAAAAAACACAATTGTCCCGGGCCAAGCAGCAAAAAAGACCACTCTGTCCTCCGTTAAGAGAACGTATGTGGTCTTTGACAGCATATTGCCTATCTATTCTATTATGCATGTACGAGATCAAGGAATTGTTTGGTTTCATTCTCTTCAGCCGGCATCATGCCGTTTTCAGCCCAGCAGGCTCTGCATTGTTCTTCTGTTTCACACAGGTGAGCGTCATCGCAGTTATAGCACAATTGCAGAAGGTTTCTAGTCACATAATCCGTTTCAAAAGTTTTCATTATAATCTCTCCTATTCGTGGATGAAAGTTTGTGAAAAAATGAACTTGTTTTCTATGTGTTAAATATATCACAAGCATTATTGTTTGTCATGTGATTTTTTTCACATTTTTAAGGAAAATTTAAAATACGTGATTTTGTTCATTTTTTAGACAAAGCCTCTTCTAATATAACCGTTTAGTATAGCTCTCGTTTAATGAGGTCTTTACCTGTTCCGCACCGATACCAGGCAGCTTTACATGATCCGCTATCATTTCCGGAATGTCAGGCAGACTATCCTTGGCTGGCCAGGACTCCGGATTCCACAGGCGGGACCGCTTGAACGCTTTTGCACAGTGGGTGTAGCATTCTTCTACTTCTATCATAATTCCGACCAGCGGTCTACGGCCATGAGCCTCCATCCTTTGAAGCAGATGCTCGTCCCGGATGATCGTTGCCCGCCCGTTAACCCGCAAGGTTTCCTCAAGCCCTGGTATCATAAATATCAGGCCGGCCCGCGGGTTGGACAAAAGATTGATCAGCGAATCCATTCTGCGGTTACCCGGTCGTTCAGGAATAACCAGACGGTGCTCATCCAGAACCAATACAAATCCGGGCGCATCCCCTCTGGGCGAAACATCTGCACATCCTTCCTCGTCCGAAGTCGCCAGCATGAGAATCGGTGACTGGGCGATAAAACGCCGGCAATGCTCATCAATGATCCCGATTACTTTATGCTGCACCAGCTCTCCCGGAAAACCCAGTAATTCGCGCAGCTCTGCTTCCGTTTCAATGCTCTGATAGTCAGTCATAAGCTTCCTCCGTATGTAAATATTTCGCGAATAAATCTGCCTAACATTGTATCACAGCCTTGCTTCCAAATGAGACTCCTGGCAAAAAAAGAAGACTGCACGGAGCAGTCTTCCTCTCACTAAATGTTAATACAAGCGTTACATTACCCGCCAGCTGATTCCGCCGTTTGTAGTCTGCAGGAGAATCGACCTGCGATCCTCCTCCTTCTGGATCAGCAGCCAGCCCACATCAGCGGAAATGAACTGGAGCTTTACAATCTCTGGATATTCCAAAAGCTTGGATTGCAGAACACTGCTGGCGGGCAGCCGGATCCAGGTCTGGCCCTGGTTCAGGGTCTTGTAAATCAGGTTCCCGTTCAGCATCCACCCGGTTGAAGTATTAATAAACACGGGCGGAAGATAGCGGTTAATGCCGGTCTGGCTGTTCAGCGCAAAATCAACAAATCTCCAGTTATCTCCCCCGTTTGCAGTAAAGTAACCGTTATAGGAGACGCTGTTTTGTTTGTCTGTCTGACAGGCTGCCGGCAGGAAGCCGGTTGTATTGTCACCGCCGAAAAACTCCGGTTCTCCTGTAATCACCTTGTCACAGCCCTCCCACTCTTTATTCACCAGAATCTCCTGGCCCGGATGCCATGTTGCCCCGCTGTCGCTGGTCATATAGATTTTGGGCAGCGCACCGGTCTGCAGGGTAACCAGTCCGTGGGTCGCATTCTTAAAGATCATTCCGGTCACAATCCCGGCCATCGGGATCGTATTATTCGGCAGGTTAGGGTTATACTGTTCATTCTGCATAACCATGGTCCAGGTTGCCCCGCCATCCTTGGTAGCATAAAGTGCTTTGCTGGATTTCGTGGTATTGGCGTCCCAGGAGGTCATCAGCCAGCCAGACTGAGGTGAGCTGAAATAGATGGACGACACCGTATTGGAATCAGGAAAAGAAGATACCTTCCAGCTTTGGCCGCCGTCTGTTGTCCGCAGGACAACCGTTTCCGTCATGCCGAAGGCGCTGCGGATAATCCAGCCGTTATCCGGATCGGTGAAAAAGATTTCTTCACCGTAAACCGGATTAGCCATAAACTGGACATTGGTCGAGGGCGAGATATTTACCCAGGTTCCGCCATTGTCCATGGTCATGTAGATCCGCAGTTCCTTTTTGGTCACTCCCCAGGCAAGCCCTACCGATTCATTCAGCAGCCGGAAATCCGTCAGACGGGTCTGGATCTGATATTTCGGTGTACTCTCATTGGTAACATTTTTGGCATCGCCGGGTGTAATCAGCGTAATCGTCTGCCCCTCCTCCGGTGCTTCGGTCGGCTGGGGCGGCAGGGTAGGCACTGGCGCCGGGGATGAGGAGCAGGCCGAGAGAATCAGCAGGATGAAGAGAAAAGCAGCGGCCATTCTCAGCGTCTTATAGCCTGCAGTTTTGGATGACAACGCCCTCTCTCCTTTCGTAAAGCTTATTTCTTATACAGTTTACTGTTTTTGTATCCGTACAGCCAGTAGATCATAATTCCGAGGATCAGCCAGATGAAGAAGCCGGTCCAGGTTTCCCTGCCAAGATTATACATCAAATACCCGCAGGCCGCCGCACTTAACAGCGGAATGACCGGTACCCAAGGCACTCTGAACCCCCGCTTCAGATCAGGATGCGTACGGCGCATCACAATAACCCCCAATGAGACGACGAGGAATGCGAACAGTGTACCTATGCTTGTCAAATCGGCCAGGCGGTCCAGCGGGACAAAGCCACTGAACACGGCAATGATTCCGCCGACCATCCAGGTGCTCCGCACCGGGGTCTGTGTTTTGGAATTAACTTTGGCCAGGCCTTCAGGAAGCAGTCCGTCCCGTGAAATGGCGAACAGCAGACGGGTCTGTCCGAACAGCAAAACCAGCAGAACGGTAGTCATCCCTGCTATGGCTCCGACAGAGATAAGGCCGGCGATCATGTTTTGATCGACAAAACGCAGAGCAAAGGATACCGGATCGCTGACATTGAGATTCTGATAAGGCACAATACCGGTCAGCACAAGCGATACTGAAATATAAAGGACTGTACAGATAGCCAGAGATGAAATAATCCCGATCGGCAAATCGCGCTGCGGGCGCTTAACCTCCTCAGCAGCAGTCGATAGGGCATCAAAGCCGATGTAGGCAAAAAATACGGTTGCCGCCCCGTTGACTACCCCGTGGAAGCCAAATGGCAGAAAAGGCGTCCAGTTCTCCGGTTTAACATAGAATATGCCGGTAAAAATGAACAGCAGGACTACAGACAGCTTCACCACAACCATAATGGCATTGAACCGTGCCGTTTCTTTGACGCCGCGGGTCAGCAAATAGGAAATCAGCAGGATAATAATAACGGCGGGCAGGTTGATAAAAGTTCCTTTGTCCGCATTATAAGCCCCGGACAGCGCCGTGGGCAAATGGATTCCGAAGCCGTCAAGCAGCCCCTGAAAATAACCGGACCAGCCACTGCTGACCGCTGCCGCCGCGACCCCGTACTCAAGCACCAGATCCCAGCCGAGAATCCAGGCCAGAAGCTCTCCAAATGCAACATAGCTGTAAGCATAGGCACTCCCTGATACAGGAAGTGTAGAAGCGAACTCTGAATAGCAAAGTGCGGACAGCACGCAGGCGATTCCCGCGAGCACAAAGGAAAGCACCAGTGCTGGACCGGCATGCTCTGCGGCAGCAACCCCTGTCATAACAAAAATACCGGTACCGATAATCGCACCGACCCCAAGGGCAGTTAGATCAAGGGCTCCCAGGGTTTTGCTTAGCTTGCCGGCATCGTCACTCAGGGGTGCCGCCAGCGGTTTCTTGCGGAATAAATCCATACTTCTTTTCTCTCCTGTCAATAATAATGATGAAAGCTCAGTGACGAGCGGTCAGCAGGCCAATACTTAAGCCTCAGCCGGACAGCAGACTCATTTCTGCCAAAAGTTGTTGTTAGCATGCCCGCTTCCGGGGTAATGGATTAAAAACAGGATGCTTGAAAACACTACATTTAACGATTATGATGGTTAAGATTGGACACAAAAAATTCGAATTTCGGAGGAGATGTATCAATGGCCCCCCCATTTAAGCCCAATCGTGTCGTAGTCATCGGCACCGGTGCAGTAGGAACAACAACTGCCTATACCCTGCTGCTTCGCAGACGTATGCAAGAATTAGTACTAATAGATGTCAATCATCAGAAAGCGCTTGGTGAAGCGCTGGACATGAATCACGGCATGCCGTTTGTCGGCGGCGTGAAGTTATGGGCAGGAACCTATGAAGATTGCCGGGAAGCGGATATCATTATCGTAACCGCCGGGGCATCGCAGAAGCCGGGTGAAACCCGGATCGACCTGCTGCGCAAGAACATCTCCATTTTCAAAGACATCATCCAAAAAATCACCAAATACAATCATCATGCCATCCTGCTGATTGCCACGAATCCGGTGGACATTCTGGCTTATGCCACCCTGAAGATCAGCGGCTTTGACCGCAGACGCGTCATCGGTTCGGGTACAGTACTGGACAGCGCACGGTTCCGTTACCTGATCGGGAAGCATAAGGAAATCGATCCGCGCAGCATTCACGGACAGATTATCGGCGAGCACGGGGATTCCGAGCTGCCGGTCTGGAGTCTTGCCAATATTGCCGGAACCGATCTGGGCTTCGATGAAGCTGAACGTCAGGATATTTTTGAAGACACCAAAAATGCCGCCTATGAAATTATAGACGCCAAAGGTTCCACGTCCTACGCGATTGCGCTGGCGCTGGACCGGATTGTCGTTTCCATTCTTGATAACGAAGGCGCTGTGCTCAACGTCTCGACCCTGCTTAACAATTACAATGGAGTTTCCGATGTGTTCCTCGGTGCGCCTTGTGTCGTCGACCGCTCCGGCGTACGCGAAGTTCTGGACCTGCCGCTCAATGAGGAGGAACAGGCCTTGTTCCAGAAATCTGCGGACAAGCTGAAATCAGAGATTTCCAAGCTTGAGCTGTAAGTTAATATCCCCGGTTATTAACAAAGGGCTATCTCCCGGTCGCATTACTCGGACCGGAAGATAGCCCTTGTTGTATGCAGCCCCGCACACAACAGAATCCGTCCTTCAGCGGGCATCGCGAATCGCCGCGGCCAAAGGACGGAGTTTACTTACCATGTCATTTTGTTAATATAACATGAAACATTTTTGCGTGACAATGATATTAATATCATGGTTGCGATTCCCAGTTTACCGGAGTACAGGACGCATATAATAGTCTCTTAATACCTGTTCCGCTTCTTTGCCGTAAATGTCAAATCCGACGTTGGCAGCAGCTTCTTCTGCAGGATACAGCTTGGTGCTCCAGTCCCACCAGAAGAAACCGGCAAACCAGGCTTCGTCCCAGAAGGTCTCCAGCGCCGAACGGTAGAAATTCGCCTGCTCCTGCTGGGAAACGGGAAGCTCCTTATGCGAGAAATCCCAAGGCATGGTTGCACAGCCGAGCGCACTGCGGCAGCCGATTTCAATAAAGACCAGCGGCTTGCCGAACCGGTCAGACAGTGCCTTAAGCCGCGGCTTCTGCCGCTCCCAGGAGGCCCGCATGTTCTCGAAGGTATCCCCCGGAACTGAGGCTACCGGATAATAGGCGCTTGTTCCGATATAATCCACCTCATCAAGCCATTCGATCCCTTCCTCTTTTCCGTGATTGGCATTGTATACGATCGGTCCGGTGTATAGGCTTTTGACCTCACTGATCAGATTACGCCATTCTGTCTCCCGCGACTCTGTAGCCACCATCTCACAGCCGATGCAGAACAGCTCGCACTCCAGCTCCTCCGCCAGCTCAGCATAATGCTTAATAAAGTTCGTATAGGATTTGAACCAGGCCGCCCAGTAAATGTCGCCATCCTCAGGAAAGCCGATCCGTGCCCGCCAGATCCCGTCTCTTGAATTAACCACAGGTTTAAGGCAGACCTTCAGCCCCAGCTGCTTGGCAAGCTTCACGGTATGCTCAATATCACGGTCGGTCATCGTATATCCGTAGTCAAAATAAATCTCTGTAGAATGCACCGTATCCTGCCATGTCCAAAAGGAAAGCGCAATCCATTCACTTCCCGTTTCCGCCAGCTTTCTAAGAGAATCCTCGGCATAGGGCTGTCTGTACGCCCCTCTGGTTGATTCCCAGCCATAAGTCATTCCTTTAAAAAATGTTTCGTTCACCGCTGTATCCTCCCATTGATAAAGTCATCAGCTTCTCTCCGCTGTATAACATTTATAATTACTGTCTATCTTTTGTTAGGATAATTGAAAAACAAAATAATAACAAGTTATAATTAAAGAAAACTTTATACTAACAAACACTTATGCTGTAGGAACGCAAAAAAACCGTGGACATACACGTCCTCCGGCTGATAAAAATTAGGGTTATAGCGAAAAAAAGCTGTATTCTGCCTTGTATGATTAGGAATTCAGTCACTCTCTAACTGCGGCTTACTTTTCCGGCATGCTGATCTCAAGTTTAGCCATCGCCTCTTCCTTCTCCCGGCTCGTAATATGCGTATAGACAGTCGTTGTCTGAATCGAAGAATGACCCAGCAGCTCCTGTACTGTGCGCAAATCCGCTCCCTTGCGCAGCAGCATAGTAGCGAAGGAATGACGCAGCTTATGGCTGGAATACGGCCGGCGGTGTGCCTCGGGCACATTCTGCTGGAAACGTTCAAAGGTACCGGCTGCAATGCCCTGAATCCCGCGGATCGATAGCCTCCGGCCTTTTTGCGAGATAAACATCGCTTCCTCCTTACTTCGCCACGGTGACAAACGCCCGGCAATCGCCTCCTCCAGATAAGGTGCGACAGCATCCGGAACAGGGACATTCCGCCATTTGCGCCCTTTACCAAACACACGGAGCGAGCGGCGGTCAGGGCTGTAATCATTAAGATTGAGCGTGTGCACTTCCCCTACCCGCAGCCCCATATACGACATTAATAGGAAGACAGCCAGATTTCGGCTGCGGTACTTACCGCTGACCGCTGACAAAAACTGCTGCAGATCACCTTCATCCAGATAAACCGGCTCACGGTTTTTTTCGGTTTTGGATTTTTTGATGCCTGCAGCCGGATTAACCGTCAGCAGCTCGAGCTCCATCAGGGCCCGGAACAGGCAGTTAATAGAGGCATGCTTGCGGTTACGCGTCGAATCACTGACCCCCCGTTCACGCACGGAGGTCAAATAAGAGACCACATGCAGCTTTTTGACGGACTCCAGCCGCTTGCCGTTAAGTCCGTTCAGAAACTCCCGAACATCCGCCAGATAGGATTTCTGGGTGTATGCCGTAAATCCGGCATCCTTCATCCAGATCAGGAAAGCCTCCAGCTCCTCTTCATAATCATTTTCGTATTCAGTCACTGCTGCTCACCTCCGTTATTGCGCCAATTGGCTGCATGGTTCTGAACCATCTGCAAAAACTGCTGCAGTGCAGGTGACATCCACTTTTTGTTATGGTAAACGATTTGTGTAGCTACCCGCTGGGACTCATCATTCCAGTTAAGCCGCGCCAGCTTGCCTTCTGCCAGCTCGTTTCGGACCGTGATCAGCGGCAGGAAGGATATGCCCAGACCGGACATCACACACTGCTTAATCGCTTCGATGCTCCAGAATTCCAGGTTGGGATCAGGAAAAACCCCATGGCTGTTGAGATGACGCTCAAATAATGTACGGTAGGTACAGCCTGTCTCTGTATGCAGGATCGTATGATCCTTGAGATCAAGCGGCACAACCTCCTTCAGACGTACAAGCGGATGATCGAGCGGCGCAACCAGGGTCATAGCTTCATGAATCAGCGTTTCGCAGATTAAGTCCTTATATTCTGTTTCGGGCTGGAGCAGAAAGGCAAGATCAAGCTCGCCGGTCCGGACGAACTCAGTTAACTCCCAGCAGGCTCCCGGCTTGAGGGTAATCTGCACCTTCGGATGCCTGCCGCGGAATTCCTTGATGATCCCCGGCAGGCGAAAGGCTGCCAGCGATTCCGGTGCACCAATGCGCAGTACGCCTGACAGCTCTGTTTCGGAGCGCAGCGCATCCTGGGCCAGGGCATGCATCCGGGAGATTTCCTGGGCATAGGGCAGCAGGCGGCGCCCGGCATCGGTCAGAATAATTTTTTTGCCGATCCGGTCAAATAAAGGCTGGCCGAGCTCGGTTTCCAGCGCCTGAATCTGCGCTGTTATGCTTGATTGCGCATAGTCCAGCTTCTGGGCGGCTCTTGTAAAGCTGCCAGCTTCGACGACAACCAGGAAAGTAAATAAATGACGGGATTCCATAATCCGCTTACCGGCCTCCTATCGGTATTTCGAATGGATGGTATTCGATAATTCCGTTTTTCCAATGGATCTATTATCTGATACTCTATACATAAATACAAGGAAAGCGGGACATTTAGATGAAGCAAAATCATTCCTTACAACGAAATATCGGCATGCCGCAGGCCATTGCCCTCTATATTGGAGCCGTGCTCGGATCAGGGGTACTGATCGTGCCCGGCCTGGCGGCTGAAATGGCCGGACCGGCATCCCTGCTGGCCTGGGGCTTCATGACCCTGCTCATTCTTCCGCTGGCGTTGTCGATGGGACTGCTGTCGGCCAAGTATCCAAACGCCGGCGGAGTCTCTCATTTCGTCACTCTTGCTTTCGGGCCACGGGCCGGGGCAATGGTCGGCTGGTTCTTCCTGATGTCCGTCCCGATCGGCGGACCGGTTGCTGCCTTGACGGGAGCAGGCTATATGACTGCCGCCATGGGCTGGGGTGACGGGGCAAGAATCGCCCTTGCCTCCGCTATGCTGGCAATTGGACTGATCACGAACTGGATCGGGATGCAGGTCGCCGGCAAAGTGCAAATCGCCGTTGTGATCGCAATTGTCTCCGTGCTGGTCTTCTCATTCGCCGCAGCGCTTCCCCGGATGGAGAGTGCACATTTCACCCCGTTTATGCCTCACGGCTGGACCAGCATCGGGCAGGCCGCGGCAATTCTGTTCTGGTGCTTTATCGGCTGGGAAGCGGTGTCCCATCTGTCTGAAGAATTTAAAGACCCGCAGCGGGCGGCAATTAAAGGGGTCACCATTGCCGCGGTTATTGTAGGGTTTTTGTATTTCCTGTCTGCGCTGGCGACAGTCGGCACACAGAGCTATCTGCGCGGCGGCGCCGACTCCTCACTGGTATGGATCATCAGCCAGCCGCTGGGAGCATGGGGCGGATTTATCGCGGGGCTTACCGGTATGTTCATCTGTACTGCCACCATCATCGCTTACACCAGTGCCGCTTCGCGCGTGGCTTTTGCTTTAGCCCGTCAGGGCTATGCCCCCCGGTGGATGAGCCGCCTGACGGCACGGTTTCAGACCCCATCGGGTGCCACAATGTTCCTAATGGGCTGCTATGCACTGGTGCTATTCCTTTATGGAAGCGGCCTGCTGTCCATCACCACCCTGATCCAGTTTCCGAACGCCACCTTTATTCTGACCTATATCGGAGGCTGTGCCGCAGGCATCCGGCTGCTGAAAGGCAGCCGGATGGGCGTAATAATCAGCTGGATTTCTTTTACCGCGACTGTGGCCGTATTTCCGTTTACCGGCTGGGCAATTGGCTACCCGGTTGTGATAGTCGCATGCTTTACCGCTGTTGTCTGGCTTCGGAACAGCCGGAGCTCTATGCCTGATCTTCAGGAGAAAGAACCTCAACAGAATAAGTCGAATGTGATTTAATCCAAATGTGTATGTGTGCATTTGTCACACGAAACAGGCCGCGAAATCCCTTAATCTATAAGGAATCGCGGCCTTTTAATATTCGTTCCAAGCTATCTAACTTCAAAAGCAAACACCGCCGAGGTCTGATTCAAAGTATGCACACCGTCTTCGGTGGTCCAATTAGCAAAATACATAAAGTAGTAAACGCCTTTCTCTTCAGGTGCTGTAAACCCTCCATCAGTTAAAGGAACCGGATCATATGCATGTTCATCTACGACTGGTGTTACTATAACACTTGACGGCTGCGGCTCATAATTCAGGACGGTATCGATTCTTTCACCCGGCTGAACAACGGTCAGTGTCTGGCCGTCATACATCATCTCACCAATGGCAGTATCTGCACAGCCCAGATAATCCCAGCAATAGCTGGCCTGTACAGCCGGAATTTCCGCAGCTCCAGCCGTTATTACAGGTAACGGCGGCTTTGCCCTGTAGGGCCTATCTGCTTGGGTCGCTGTCTCAACAGCAGACGTACCCGCTGGTTTAGCCGGCGCAGCGGGTTCAGCTGTCTGTTTCGGTTCTACTGTCTGCTTAGGTACTACTGTCTGCTTAGGCTCTGGTGACGGCGTGCTATGTATTGGATTATCTGCAGTGTTATGCCGGCTGCAAGCAGAGAGCATCATTACGAGCAGTACAATATAAGTTAATTTCAGATCTATTTTCACAATATTCACCTCACACCTGTATAGACGGATAACTTGGTAAAAAGTTGCTTTTTATCATTTCCTTAACATCCCTTTTACGTTTCCTGCACGTGTGAATCGTTTCAGACTGTTCGCAGCGGGTTATGGATGGAGAAGAGAATACCTAATATTCATCACGCAAAGGAGAGATAAACATATGTCTGATTATAACAAAATCGTACTAGAGCCAGCTGCCCTGCAATTTGCGAACGATAATTCGGAGCCACCTTTTCTGCCTGACCTTGGTCCGGAAAAGGGCCGGGAAACAGTAAACAGTGTTCAGTCCGGCGAAATAGATAAACCCGCGGTTGACATTCAGGATCTTACCGTCCCTGGCGGTCCCGGCGGTAGTGTGCCGGTGCGGATTATCCGTCCGCTGAACAGAGTCGGTGACGATCTGCCGGTCATCCTCTATATTCATGGCGCCGGCTGGGTGTTCGGCAACAGCCACACCCATGACCGGCTCATCCGCGAGCTTGCAGTCGGTGCTGAAGCTGCAATCGTTTTTCCTGAATACAGCCTGTCCCCGGAAGCTAAATACCCTACCGCTATTGAAGAAATCTATGCCGTTCTGGAATGGGTTGCCAGGGACGGCGGTAAAAATGGGCTGGACAGCGGGAATGTGACCGTGGCCGGTGACAGTGTCGGCGGAAATATGACAGCTGCCATTACCCTGATGGCTAAGGAGCGCAGCGGACCGAAGATTGCCAAGCAGCTGCTGTTCTATCCGGTAACGGATGCAGCATTTGATACGGAATCGTATCATCTGTTCGCAGAAGGCTATTTCCTGCAGCGGACCGGCATGCAATGGTTCTGGGATCAATATACAACTGACCCCGAAGAACGGGCGCAGATCACCGCCTCTCCGCTCCGGGCCAGCCTGGAGCAGCTGAGCGGTCTGCCGGAAGCGCTGATTATTACCGGAGAAGCGGACGTCCTGCGCGATGAAGGCGAAGCTTATGCCAATAAGCTGCGCGAAGCCGGGGTACCCGTTACCGCTGTACGATTCCAGGGGATTATCCATGACTTCGTGATGCTGAATGCACTGGCAGATACCGAAGCGAAAAAGGGTGCCTTGCTCCTGGCAACTGCCTGGCTGAAGAACTAAATCTTTTTACTGTGAATTCATATACAGAAACAGAAACAAGCCCGCATCCGGAGATGATCCGTGCGGGCTTGTTGCATTATTTTTAATACTCTTTTTGTGATTTATTAGCTATTATTTCCTGATAGAGAATATAGGAGGATTGAAATACCTCCCCCCTGCCACTTTTTTTGCCGCTATTTTCTCTGGGCATAAAACTCCGCTGCCTTCACCAGCATATCCTTCAATGAACCGAACGAGGTCGTTTGATTCACATGCTCATTCAGCTGATCCGGGGGCAGGGATTTCAGGTCCTCCGCTGAGGAGCCTGAAAAACCCCCGCTTTGCAGCAGCTCCTTCAGAGACTGAAACGGAGTGAATTGTTGCAGGAACGAGCTGGACAGCAGCTGGTCGACCGGCAGCTTTTGTAACAGCTGATCCAGCGGCAGCTGGTCAAGCGGAAACTTTTGCAGCAGCTCGCCAATGTTACCGTCTTTGACTGTATTCATAAGACCCTGAACCTTATCGCCCAGTCCTCCGAGATTAAATCCCATGATTGTTCCTCCTCTAAGTTGTAGTTGCTTTTTAATTACCCAAATCGGCTAAACCCGAATATAGGTAACATATATATTGTTATGTAAACTTGTTAACTGAATAAATCCTATCTCACGGCTAATTCCAGTTTTTCTCAAATCAACATTTGCACTTCTTTTCCAATAAATATATTATTTTCATAACCAATCAGCAACTAATCGCCTGATCCGGGGGTCAATAAAGTATAATACTTTCAAGGAGTTGATCCCTGTGTCCAAAACCACTCTCGGGCTTGCTTTGCTGCTGGCCGCCGGCCTGCTTACATATGGTCTTGTCACCGCTGCGCATGAAACAGATTCCAGCCAAAACACCCAGAAACCGAATGAAGTTACAGAAGAAGCGACTTCAGTAAAAATAACGCCACAGCCGTCTCCGGAAGCTGTCACACCCCTTCAGGTTTTATGGGAGGCTGACACTGACGGCAGCGGCATGTACTCGGATGATCCGCCTGCCTCAAACGGCTTTTTTTACTATTCACACAATAATATTCTAAACGCCGTCAGCATTTCCTCCGGGACAATCGCATGGACCTTTGAGAACGCCAGAACGCCAGAAATCATCACTGATAGCGCCATTTATACTATAAGCGGCAGCGATCACCTCGTTAAGCTGTCAGCGGACACAGGAAAGCAGCTCTGGAGCACGCAAGTTGCCAAGCAACCTATAGAAATCGGCGGACACGCCCGCTTGAGCGGTGATACAATCCTGTTTGCCAATGAAAGCGGCGGTGTAGCCGCCTACGATCCTGAAACAGGCAGGCAGCTGTGGTCCAATCCTGAGATTCCGATGTATGCCGGCACTATTCATGGTGAGCATAAAGGGATTCTGATCGTATCCAGCACCATTGATAATATACGCTCGCAATACTTTGGTCTGGACCCGGTGACCGGACAGCAGCTGTGGCGCACGGAAGGCATCTTAAGCCCTGTTGCAGCACATGAAGATAACATGATACTGCGCGAGACGGCTGCTGAGCAATACATCCCCGGGGAATCAACGGTATCCGGTCACCTCCTGAACCTTGTTAGGTTGGATTCTGCAACAGGACAACTGAAAGAGCAAGAAAAACTTCAGCCGCTGGAGGATGTACGCATGATAGGAAGCAGCTTAGCTCTAATTGAGCAGCCCTATGTATATACGGTTGACGGCAAGCCGGATCAAGCAGAAAGCTATCTTACCCGGTTTACCCTGGGTCAAACCAATGATTCAGACGTCAAAACCTATGATGATTACGGCGCATGGGTAGCTGGTCCTGCAGACGGAATGGCCTTTTTCCAGCAAAATAATATCCTGACCGGTGTTCATCTGGCGGATGACCGCACTGTTACCTTTGCAGCTCCAGCCAAGGAGCTGACTCTGATTCAAAAGCGGGGAAATGCTGTATTTGCCAGCTATAATAACGGCAGCTTCATCATCATGGATGCCAGTACCGGTGACATAGCCGGTAAATTAGACACCGGGTTAACCTACACTTATTTTGGCGATATCATCATCTCCGGAGCAACCGTGCTGGTGCGTTTTGAGAACAAAACCTTTGCACTGGATATGCCCAAATCGTTGTTATAATACTTAAGAAACCAGGAGCCTAAGATTATGCCCTTAACCTTTGCACATCCGGCAATCATTTTACCTTTTTCCCGTAAAAGCACTTATGTACACTTTTCCGCCATGGTGCTTGGAAGCATGTCACCGGATTTCGAGTATTTTGTCAGAGGCAGGCCTGTCGCCGAGATTGGGCATACCTTCAGCGGATTTCTTGTGTTCAATCTGCCGCTGGTTGCTGTCATCTGTCTGATCTATCATTATTTTGTACACCGGACTTTAATGAGCCATCTGCCGCATTTTCTTCAAGACACTTACACACATAGAACAGCTGCAAGGCCTGTAACCCGGATATTCGTTTTCATCTATTCAGCACTCTTCGGCATGCTTACGCATGTGGCCTGGGATGCCTTCACCCACAAACAGGGACTTATGGTGACTAAATTTCCTGGATTGTTTAACCACATCTTCAGCGTGTACGGTCATGATATCCCTTTATACAAATTCCTTCAGCATGGCAGCACAGTATTCGGGCTTAGTCTGATCCTCGGATATCTGGTTCTCAGGAGCCGTTCCGGTAAGCAGGGGCCTTCCAGTAAATCCGTTAAGCAAAAATATCTTTTCTGGTCCGCTGTTTGCCTGTCCGCTGTCCTCATACTTTGTATCTGGTATTTCACTGCGCCAGTGTCCCTGTCTAGCTATGGCGTACATGTGGTAAGGATCGTTGATGCCTGCTGCCTGGGTCTGCTCGGTGTCTGCTTGTTTCCCAAATACCGCGAGAACCGGATCAGCAGCCCATAAAACCAACACAAACAGGACTTCCCCAGGGAAGCCCTGTTCTGCTGCTGCCTCTAATCTAACGCCCGCACAAACCCGCCGATTCTCCGGGCCGCCTCCACCAGCTTCGTCTCATCCTCCACCAGCGCAATCCGCACAAACCCTTCGCCCTGTACGCCAAAAGCATACCCCGGGATAATCGCCACCCCGGTCTTAAGCAGCAGCTCCTGTGCAAACCGCCGTGACCGCCCCGTCTGACCGGCACAATAATCCTCCGGAAGCGGCGCCCAGATAAACATTGTGGCCTTAGGGCTTGGTACAGTCCAGCCTTCCTGTGCCAGCGCCTGCACGAACACATTCCGTCTGTGTTCATAGAGCGGCGCAACCTCCAGCCGTCCATCCCCCTGCATCGCCAGCTTCAGGGCAAGAACTGCCGCTTCCTGCACCGGATTAAATACACCGTAATCCACATTGCTCTTGAGTTCACGGAGCGCGCCCACCGCTTCACGGTTACCTGTCATGAAACCGATGCGGCAGCCGGCCATATTAAAGCTTTTTGAAAAAGAGTGAAACTCCACTGCTGTATGTATCGCTCCAGGTACCTGCAGAATACTTAAAGGCCGGTAACCGTCAAAGCCCATCTCTGAGTAAGCCAGATCATGGATGATCAGCACCTCCCACTTCCGGGCCAGCCCTACCAGCTTCTCCATGTATGCATAGTCCGCCGTAACCGAAATGGGATTCCCCGGGAAGGCAAGCAGGATAAAAACAGCCTTTTGCCATACCTCGTCCGGAATGCTGTCCAGATCAGGCAGGAAATCATTGTCTGCAAGCAGCGGCAGCGGCCAGGCCTCCACACCGGCAATAGCGAGTGAGCCTGAATAAATGGGATACCCCGGGTCAGGGACAATCGCCAGATCCCCGGGATTGCATATGGCCAAGGCCAGATGCGCCAGCCCGTCCTGGGAACCCATTAGCGACACCAGTTCCTCCTCCGGATCCACTTCGACGCCAAACCGCCAGCTCATCCATTTTGCGGCCTGTTCGCGGAACTTTCCGCTTCCTTTCGATGCTGGGTAAGAATAACTGTCGTCACGGAGCACGGCAGCACTCAATGCTTCACGGATCTCCGGGGCCGGTGCCTGGTCGGGGCTGCCGATGCCAAGGTCAATAACCTCGAGTCCGGACTTTCGTGCCTGCTCCTTCCATTCTGCCACCTCTGCAAAAATGGATGAGCCTAAATGGGAAAGCTTGTCCGATCTCCACTTTTGGACGGAGCCTGAATTGTTGATTGTCATATCTCTCCACCTGTCTGTTTTTGAATCATTATAGCATGCGGGGTGCAGATACGGATGCAGTGCATTGTAACTGGTCGATAATGGTAAAAAATCACTTTAATTAAGCTGGATCTTGTCCGTGAACGGTTAGTAAAATCAATTTAAATAAAAACAGCGTATAATTTATGTTATACGCTGTTTTTTCAGGCTGGAATTGCCTGCTTTTTGACCCAAATGACGCACTTTTTGAGCATAGCAATTTTAGAGCTTGCCGCAGCGCTGGAGGTATCCAGACAGACGATTGGCTCACTCGAAAACGGAAGATACAACCCTTCCATCATTCTGGCTTTCAAAATCGCCCATTTTTTCAATCTGTCCGTTGAGGAGATTTTCATCTACGAGGAGGAAGAAAAATGAGAAGATCACCAGCTTTTTATGTAATACTGCTGTTCGCCGGGATCTGCGCAATTGCGGCTAGTTTCTTTTTTAACAATGAGGAGTTTAAGGCTGTCTCGGGTACGTTGATCGGCATCGGGGCCGGCAGTTCGGGGGTCAGTATATCCAATCTGTTAATGATTCGTGCAGCACGCAAAAATCCCGAGCTTGAAAAGCAGGCCATCATTGATTATCACGATGAACGGAATACGGTAATCCGCAACCGCGCCAAAGCCAAGGCCGCAGACATCACTCAATGGCTGATCATGGCGATCGCCTATGTAACGATTCTTATTTCAGTGAACAAAGCAGCGCCAGCCCGCAAAATGAACGATAGTCCTGCGGCTGGCGCTGCCGTACTTCAATTATTAAATGACTACTTCCATAACCGGATCACATTCACCAGCTCTTCCCCGTCAAAATCCAGCCTGTACACATCAGGTTTGGACATGTTTAGCAGGAAATCCAAATCGTATATTTTGTCATAATGATTCATGATCAAAGTCATTACGGCTCCATGTGTCCCTAAAGCTATCTTGCGTCCGTTATAATAGTTTAATAATTCCTTTACGACGGCTATAGCCCTGCCCTGACAATCTGCATTAGACTCCCCGCCCGGCAAAGCAAAATCAGGATCAACAAAGGACAGCTCCAATAAAGGGATTAGCTCCTCATCAGGCAGACGTTTGTCTTCATTCAGGAAGATTCTTTCTTTAAGATCTTCGTATAATATCACCTCTTGGCCGCTGGCCCGAGCCAAATCCTCAATGGTTAGAATGGCTCTTAGATAAGGACTTGAGACAAAAACCTCTATATCTTCTTTTCTTAATATATCCGTAACTTGCAGCGCATCCCTCTTCCCTTTTTCCGTTAAACCTCTGGTTCTTTCGTTATAATCCCCCTCTTTCGTTGGTGATTCACCATGTCTTACCATATAAATCGAAGTGTGCATAGCTTCCTCCTGTACTCCAGTTTTCCGGATGATTAATGAATTACAACCCTCACACTATATTAGAAATAACTGGAATGTCAAATATACGAAGTAATAGTCCCGTCTGGACAGGCATAGGATAGGGTATTACGAATGAAGGTGGGAATACTCATGTCCAAGAACAAACGCGGCAAAGCACTCTGGCGGCTGCCGTCCCGCAGTAGAGGAACCTGTCCAATCTGTGGAAGCACACGGATCAAGCTGCTCTATATCGGTAAAAGCGCCGACGGCGGCAAGCTGGATGTCTGCAAAAAGTGTGACGGCAAGCAGGCGGTCTAACACATTTTCGCGAATATGATGCCAGCTGTAAAAAAGCACTCATAACAAAGGGGAGCACCGTCTCGTACGGCACTCCCCTTTTCTTTATCCGGTCAGTTCAAGTCCTGCAATTCATTCCGCGGCATCCAGTTACGGACTCCGTTATCCTCCAGAATCCCTAAGGTCACATCCGAAATATGCGGATCAGCCAGCAGCTTGTCCCTCACCTTAAATTTGATGTCATCGGCATCAGCCAGCGTCAGCCCGGTCTTGAGCTCGATCAGGCCTTCAACATGGTAGTAGCGGCCCTCCTGGAGAATGCGCATCTGGTAAATGTCGGTAACCTGGGGCTCTTCAAAAATAATCTTCGCTACCTTCTCCTCAATATCCGGCGGAGCCGCTACACCGATCAATCCTACCATATTGTCATAACCGACACGGAAGGCTACCCCGATCATCATAAACGCAATCAGGATGCTTGTGATTCCGTCCAGCAGATGGAAGCTGGTTAGCGCAGTCACGAGTACAGCAATCAGCGCCAGGAACCCCCCGGTTGTTGCAACAAGGTCTTCGTAAAAAACAAGCCGGGTCGGCGGTGCGGCCCGTTTAACGTTTTTGAGTGAGGCTGTAAACTTGCGGAAGCCCTTGGCTTCCACACGGGCATCGTGCAGCACTTCATTCATTGCTTTCACCCACACAAAGGCGTCCGCCCCGATCGACAGCGCCAGAACCAGCACATTAATCCAGTAGCCGCCTGCCTCTTCAGCCGGATGCTGCAGCAGATGGAAGCCTTCGAGCATCGTTTCATAAGCCATGATGGTAACGACTATTACCGCTATCATACAAAAAAGATTAATGACCCGTCCGAAGCCGTCCGGGAACCGGCGGGTCGGCCGCTTCTCTGCGAGTACACTGCCGGTAAAAACGAACAGCTGATTCACGGCATCGGCGATCGAATGCATCATCGTGGCAAACATCGAACCGCTGCCGGTCAGCGCAAAGGCGACTCCTTTAACAACAGCGATACATGTATTGCCGATTGCTGCAGATCCTGAAGACTTGTTTCCTTTCTTGATTAAGCTTGCCAGACTTTCCGAATTCTCTGCCATAGGTCATGATGCCTCCTCACACGTCTGCATATGTATTTACTTAACCTAAAGGCTTAGATTTCTATCAGGCTTAGCCGGGCATTTGTTCGGTTCTTCATCTGGAATTTAAGAAGCCCACACCCTTAAAACAGGCATGAGCTTCAGCAAGGTAAAGATTAAAATCTCTCATCTGGTGGCTATTATACGCTGATCAGGTTTGTCCAACCCAGTCTGCTCCGGCGATGCTCCGCCAAATGCTGCGGATCTCCTCGTACTGGTCAGCCGGCAGTGCGCCTTTGCTAAGTAATCCGGCATTCTGCTGCCAGCGCTCCGGCTTGGTCGTTCCGACAATGGCGGTATGCACACCGGGCGTGCTGAGAGTAAAGCGCAGTGCCGTCTCCACACTCTCCTGAGGGTCGGCCAAGAAGCCGTAAGACAACTCACGCAGACGGTTCCAGTAGATAAAGGGGTATTCACTCTCGTCCATACTCTCAAACATCCAGGCTGCATTGGCAATCGGGCGTTTTGCGGTTACGCCCATGTTTCGTTTGGCTGCCTCACCCAAGGTCAGGTCAATCGCTTCCTGATCGGCGATATTGACCGAGATTTCCAGACTGTCAAATACGCCGGTCTGCACCGCATACAGCGCATCCTTCCGGTCGCCGCTGTAGCCGATATAACGGGTCTTGCCGGCCTGCTTGGCCCGCTGCAGCACTTCAATAACTGCCCCGTCGCGCAGTACCTCTTCCCGGCAGCTATGCAGGTGGATCATATCCACATAGTCGGTCTGAAGGCGCTGGAGGCTGCGGTCAATACTCTTTTCCAGCAGAACCAGATCCCAGTCCGGATAATCCATACCGGCAGAATGGCCGCATTTGGTGAACAGATAATAATCGCTCCGCCGGGAGCCCAGCGCTTTGCCGATAAGCTCCTCACTATTGCCGTAGCATTCCGCTGTATCAATCAGATTAAGCCCGGCGTCCACTGCGCTTCCCAGCAGCCTGTCTACCGTTTTCTGGTCCGAGCTGCCGATTTCAGAGCCGCCGAAGCCCAGTACACTTACTTCCATGTCTGTATTGCCGTATTTGCGTTTTTCCATAGTAGTTGCCTCCTTTAGCGGTGGGTATGAATTGCGAGAGCTGGGAACTGTCTATGAAGCTGGCACATCTTATACATTATACCCCCGGGTGTAAAAAGGAAACGTTACAGACGGCCGCTAGACTCCGGAAAGCTTGATTTAATCCACAATTTGGAGATATCGAGGAAGCCGAAGGAGCCGGTATGCAGGCCAAAGAGGCTCTGATTAAGCTGGGCTCTTTTGTTCAGATGACAGCCGTACAGCACCCATGCCTGATCCCGGAGAATGGATTCTGTCTGCTCCAGCAGAGCGCTTCTGCTATCCTCATCCAGTTCTGCGAAGCAATCGACGGCCTGCAGGATTTCCGTAAGCTGATGCTCCAGCAGCAGTCTGTGTAAATGATTCGACCGGTTGGCAAAATAATTAATCATCCCCCACTGCCAGTCATCCTCCAGCACCTCCTCCGCAAACACAAAGTCTGCCCTCCCGATAATTTCATCGAGCTGAAAATCCTTATATTCCAGCAGACTAAGCCTTATACCGGCGGCGGCTCCGCGTTGCTGCAGCCATACAGCCTCCTCACGCTCCTCTTTCTTGGCAGTATGGGCAATTGTGATCACTTCGCCGTTGTATCTGCTTAACTGCAGCTGTTCCCTGATTTGAGCCATCCCGGGTTCGGTCCAGTCCGTCCTGCGGCTTAACCAGGGCAAAAAGCTGGCAGCCGGAGTAAGCCGGTTCCCGCCGAGCTCTTTAATCAAGGCTACCGGGTGATACAGCATGCTCATGGACTTGCGGAAATGCGGCTCATGCTGAAGTCCATTTTTACGGAAATTCGTAAGGAGATATCTGCACCCTGTTGCCGGATAGTCAATGCTGTTATTCGTACACAGCGCCGGCGACGGGCGGACCTCCCCCGCTTCGGGCAGCTGGTACTGACGTACACTGGCCCACTTATCGGGCAATGACCATATTTCTACCCGGTCAAGCAGCGGACGGATTCCGTAATAATCATCAAATGCTGCAAGCTCCAGCACATCATCGCTCAGATTAATTACCCGGTAGGGTCCGGTTCCGGATGGGCGGGCAGCATTAAACTCCTGGTCGCACGGCAGAACCGACATATAGACGGAGCTAAGTGCATGCAGAAAAAAACGGTTCGGACGCGACAGATCAAACCGAATACGGTGATCTCCAAGCAGCTCTATACCGGCTACGTCGCGGAAATGCCAGATCGCCGGGCTGTTCTTATCCTTAAGCCGCAGCAGCGTATCCTTCACATTTCTGGATGTCATAACCCGGCCGTGATGAAAACGGACCCCTTTGCGCAGATAAAAAATGTAGCTGGTATAGTCCCTGTTCGTTTCCCACATATGGGCTAGGCCCGGAGTGAAGCTGCCTGTGGAAGCCTCGTAGGTCAACAGGGTACTGAATATTTGTCCGAGCAAAAAGGCCTCAAATGCGGTATAGACAGAAGCGGAGTCCAGCTCCTCCATCCGCCGGTTGCTGGTGATCCGCAGGACGTCCAGACCGGTTGTTGAATCCGCTTCACTGTGGTAGCCCATCTGCTTATTCAGAACGGCCAGAAGGCGTTCCTTCAGCGGACTATTCACCTCGGGAAGCCCGATCAGCTCGATCCCCTGCTTGATTTTTCCGTTATTGACCAGCTCAAGCAGCAGCTCTTCCATTACATCTTCTTCACTGCGCAGAAAAGTAATAGCCGAGAAATGGCCTCTGCCTCTGCCCGGCCGCCAATGAATCAGCGCCTTCTCTTCAAGCCGGCGCAATATGAATTTGACGTTACGTGGGGTGCAGCACAGCACCTCCCCCAGTCCCTCAATGCTTGCCGGAAGCGGCTCCTGCAGCCTGGAGAGGCTGTTGAACCCCGCCGATATCCGGAGATAGTGTACGATATGGTTATCCATTGGGTATGCTCCTGTTAAAGGTGAAAGGATTAGGGGAAACCTTACACTTTTCTTTCCCCCTTTACATATTACAATTAATTATATATGACACCGCCTGAAATAGGCAGTCCTCAAAATTTATCCAGCAGATTAGGAGATTCCCTCACTATGAAACAGTATCTACAGCACATCCATCCGCTCGCCTGGACCATTATTATCGGGACGATGTTCGGCCGGCTGGTTACCTCCATGAGTATTCCGTTCTTGTCTATTTATCTTACCCAGGTACTCGGGGCTTCACCTACTCAGACCGGTTTTACCGTAGCGGTCAGCTCACTGGCCGGAGTGTTGATCAGCTTCTACGGCGGCTACATCTCCGATGTGATCGGCCGCAAAATCGTTATGCTGGTCTCTGTCTTCGGATGGGCTTGTGTCTTCTTCGGCTTTGCCGCCGCTCAGCATTTATGGGTCTTTTTCCTTGTTAATACCTTGAACGGGATCTGCCGTGCAGTGTTTGAACCCACATCCCGGGCCATGCTGTCAGATATTACGCCGCCTGAGCATAAGCTGCTTGTGTTCAACCTGAGATATGCCGCGGTTAATCTTGGCGTGGTATTCGGCCCGATTATCGGCCTCCAGCTTGGCTCCGCCGAATCTACTTTTCCTTTCGTGATCGCAGGAATCGTCTATATTGCCTACGGTCTTGTGCTGTTTCTGCAGTTCAGAATTCACCATAACACATTGCCAGGACGTTCAGAAGTAACGGCACCCAAACTCAGCACAGCACTGGCCGTCACAGGCCGGGACCGGGTCTTCCTGCCTGTGCTGCTCGGTACTATTTTCTGTGTCCTTGGTTATGGGCATTTCAGTTCCACACTGGCCCAGTACCTGGCGATGAACACTCATTTCACAGACGGCGGCAAGGTCTTCTCCTATATGCTGTCGCTCAATGCGGTCACCGTACTGGTAGTCCAATACCCGATTGTCCGCACGGCAAGCAGGTTTTCACCAATTGTTCCTTTGATTCTCGGCAATATATGCGTCGCCCTTAGCATGCTGCTGTTCGGCGCTGCCGGTGGAGTCGGGCTTATGATGACCGGAGTCATTCTGTTCACCATCGGTGAAGTGCTGCTGTTCACGATGATGGATATGCTGATTGACAGGATTGCCAAGCCGGAATGGAAAGGCACCTATTTCGGAACAATCGGCTTCAACGGGCTTGGCGGTGTTATGGCCCCGATTCTCGGCGGCCTGCTGCTGGATCAGTTCGGCGCTTCCAGCGGCCCCGCTGTATTTGTCCCGCTGGCACTGACTACCGCTCTCGGTCTGCCATTTCTGATTGCCGCCCATAAGAGGCTGAAAGCCAGAGAACTGGCCGAGGCCAAAAGCTCTGCTTAACCGGAATATTTACCGCATGCAAACAGCGGCAGCTCAGGACTTCATGGTCCGGGGCTGCCGCTGTTTGCAATACAAAGATTCTGTTCATATGGGCTTTATGACTCCAAAGCTTTTCCGCATCTCGGGCAAAACTGGTAGGCCGCGTTAGTTACTTTACTGCCGCAATAAGGACAATAACTTAGGGCATTATCACTTTCCCGGGACTCATGGTTATGGTGATCCGAATTTGCTGATTGTTGAAAAAAGGTGTCCAGAGGATCAGGCTCTTCATTTCTGTCTGTAATGTCCATCAGGGACATCCGGTTTTTCCCGGTCGCGTTCTTAAAGTGATATATCCCCTGTACTACAGCTAACCCTACAAAAATGACACCGAAGGCTACAAAAAATACCGGTGCACCCATCTGCGCTGCTCCTATCGTCCAGAAGACTCCAAAAACTCCTACAGCAATACTCCCTATTGCATTCATGCCGGAAGGGCCGCGGCCAGGCTTAATGCTTTTCAGCGGAAGTCACCCCTTTCGTCTCAAACTTGCTAATTAAACCGTGAATGGAATAGAAGCCTATCCATTTTCCGCGCTTTTCAACCAATGTATAATTTTACCTCCGCTTGAATGGATAATCAATTAAAAAAGTTTTGAAATCGTGATTCGCCTTCGGCAAGACACTGGCATGCTACATCTTAGTTTACATAACATTATATATGTTAACATTAGCCGGATTCCATTTCCTTGTCCGGGAATTCCCACTCCTAAAAGTACATTTTCTGTAACAGCTTAATTTTCTCCATTATGTATTCCCTCAGTATTAAGGGCTCCAGAACCTCAATGTCACCTGGCAGCTGCATCACCTTGTCGCAAGCCTGTTCATAGCTGTACATGTTAACGGTCAGAATAAAAGTGTTGTGATCTGTTACGTTATTCAATACCTCCAGCCGGTTAACGAGCTCAGGATGAGGGTTGGCCAACCGGAGAGTTACAGGATAATACTCCTCTGCTCTGCAGTTTTGTCTAAAATTTTTCTCCGTACCGCTCCAGTATCCCTCCAGTGAAAAATCCGCAGGAATCGTATACCCTTCTTCCAGTTGTTCTGCCGCTGTCATCCGTTCACACTTAAACGTACGCAGTCCTTGAGCCGCTTCACAGTAGCCGACCAGATACCATTCCCCCTGCTTTACCACAAGCCCGTAAGGCCGCAGCGTCCGGCTGGAACGTTCCCCGTTAACCTTACGGTATTCCACTCTGAGCTTATGAGAGTGCCACAGAGCCGCACGGAGCTTCTCCAGAAAAGGAATTGCAGGACGCTCGTTCCACCACGGCGTTTCATCAAAGTAAAAGACATTTTTGGCCTTGGTAATATCCTCCCGGTAAGCCGGAGGCATTGTCTTTTCCAGCTTCAATAGTGCGTTCTTAAGCTTCAGCGTGGATTCCTTCTGCAGGCCCTGATGAAACCCCAGACCGGTTAAATAAAGATGGATCAGCTCATCCCCGTTCAACTGGCGCAGATTGACTGTATAGCCCTCCATGAGGGAAATCCCTCCGTTCGGTCCGGTTGTAGTCACGATTGGTATTCCGGCTTCCGCCAGCACATCGATATCCCTGTATATGGACCGGACGGAGGTTTCCAGAGCAGCTGCCAGCTCATTTGCCTTGATTTTCCCCCGGGATTCAATCAGCAGCATAATAGCAATTAACCGGTGTACACGCACAGCCATCAGCCTCTCAACCTTAGTTCTTGCCGTTCTTCTGTCAATAAGAGCTTATATATTCAATGTATCAGACCAAAAGAACGGTTGTAAACAAACATCAGGCAAAGGCTGCGGCCGGATCCGTAACCGTAGATTTCACCGCACTGATCATCTGCCACATTCTATCGTTTCTATCCATTTCCACTACTCCTCATCGGAAAATATGTGTAAAAGTTCAATCACATTTTTGCCACGCTGTTGTCAACAATAGCTGTTTATTATGGTTGTATAACATAAAAGGAGCTGTTAGTTATGAATATTGGGATACTCGGGACTGGGTTTGGGGCTTACCATGCCAGCTTGTACCATCAAACCGGAGTTGCCGGACGTGTAGTCGTCTTTGGACGAAATGAAGAGAAGCTAAAGAAATTGAAGGAAGAGTTAGGCGTGGAAACCAGCACCTCAATTGAAGAAGTCATTAATGATCCCGGCCTTGATATCATTGACATATGTCTGCCCTCAGCCTTACATAAACAGTATACTTTGATGGCGCTTGAAGCCGGGAAGCATGTATTCTGTGAAACGCCGGTCTGCCTGACAGCCGAGGATGCTTTAGCCATGAAGCGCGCTGAAACCCATTATGAAAAAAGAGTGCTGGTCAACCAGTTCATCAAATTCGACCCGGCCTATCAATATCTCTATGAAGCCGTTCAGCAAAAGAAATACGGACGGTTGTTAAAAGTGAGTCTGATCCGGGAAACCCCTCCTTTGTGGGGCAATCTGGGACTGAACAGCATTACGACCAACCTGATGATTCATGAGCTGGATTATATTAATTGGCTGTTGAATGGCGCAGCTGTGACGAGTGTATGGGGTACACAGGACGCAGAAGCAGGCCAGGCACTGGTACAGGCCACCTTTAACACACCGCAGATTAATGCGCAGGTTACTGCAGTCTCTTTAATGCCGTCGGCCTATCCGTTTACTGTAGGATATGAGGCTTATTTTGAGCATGCCAAGCTTGAATTTTATGAAAAAGATGATATGCAGGGCGGCATCGATACAGCTCTTTACGTATATGGCCAAGCCGGCCGGCAGGAGATCCTGCTGGACAAGATCAACCCTTATGAGCAAAGCCTGCGGCATGCTCTGGAATGCTTCAGGGACGGAACAAAATCCGTACTTTCGCTGAATCATGCCCTGTCTGCTATCAACACTGCATTTGAGCTAAAAAAACGATTAACAGAATTACTCCACTAGCGGCCAGGCAGACTTTATGAGGATATTTAGATTTCATTGTCTGTGTTTCGTTATTTCCGGGAGGGGTCGCCCCCCTTCCTTTTTCATGTTTTATTGTAGATAGGGAGACGAGAAGTGTGTATGAAGAGTAGTATGTCAAAGTGCGTAATGTTTTTTTGGGCTTTACTAATGTGAATTTTTCATATGTTGAATTAAGGTAAATAATGAGAATAATCGTTTGAGGGTATGCACTTTAGATAGGAATATTATGGTATTCTATTTGTCGACAGACATCATTAACATATTTATTGTTATGTTAACTTAATGGGATGAAATTGTTCATTCCTTACCTCCATTTTCCAATTAGCTCCATTTAAGCAAGAAAGGTTAACATAACAATGGCTAAGTTAACCTGTTGCAGAAGCCTCTCTCTTCTTCCTCCGGAAAACCAGCTTGAACAGCGGTGGAACAGCAAAAAAGATAAAAAACGTCCGGAACAGCTGATAACCCGCTACAGTCGGCAGATCGGCCCCCACTTCGTGGGCAATCAGGCTCATCTGATCCATACCGCCCGGTGCCAGGCTTAACAGCGCAGTAGAAACGGATACCTTATCAAAATAAGCAAACAGCAGGCTCATAATGTAAGCACCGCTTATCAGCACCACACTGCTTAGAACGGCCAGCAGCAAGGTTACCAGCTTATTATTCAGCCTACGCGGATCGAGCAGCAGCCCTACGAAAACACCTATCATCAGCTGGGCTGCATTCAGCAGCAGATCCGGCAACACAGGGCCGGTAAGTCCGCTGAGCTGGAGTACCGAAGTAACCAGCGCCGGGCCAAGCAGATAAGCTGTCGGAAATTTCAGCTTCTGACCGGCGACGGCACAAAACGTGCAGGCAAAGGCGTAGATAAAGAAATTAGGGAATAACTCCCGGAATGAGGGTGAGACTGCCGTTACCAGAGGCATAGCCTCTCCCGAACCTGTGCCGGGCCCAAAAAGCGGACTAAATATCAGCAAAGGCACACAAATAATGATCATCATCAGGCGTACAACCTGAATAACGGTCACAACCGTGAGATTAACATCCTCTGATTCCTCAGCCAGCACGATCATTTGCGTCAGGCCGCCGGGAATACTGCCTAGCAGAACCGTTTTATAATTCATCCCAGATATTCTGGAGACAATGACCGCAATTCCTGCACAAAAAAGCAGCAGCAGCCCTGTCAGCAGCAGCATCGACGGCAGCTGCCCTGCCATTTCCTTCAGTGCAGGTGCGGTCAACGAAAGTCCGATGGTATAGCCGACAATGATCATCCCGCTGTTTCGGAGCGCGCCGGGCCAGGTGTAGTACTGCTTATTCAGGTTTGCACCGATCAGTGTAGCGATCATCGGTCCGAGCAGCCATGGAACCGGCAGGCCCAGCACCATAAACAGGCCTCCGCCGGCCAGCGCAGTGGCCAGTGTAACCGCCATTTTAAGCGGACCCGGAACCGTTGTTGATTCTTTCATGTTAAACCTCACGCCATGTTTGTTATTTTTTGACCCGGGCAGCGTTAACGGTACTGAAGTATTGGCTTGGATTGCCCTGCCGAGAATTGAAGCGTTCCTTGAACTCATTGTTCGTGTACGCCCCGATTACCCTGTGCCAGAAATTGCGGGCCGGTGTATTCGCGCGGATCTGCGAGACCTTCCAGTCTCCCGGGAACATATCAAACAGCCTGTGTGCTGCCCATGTGCCTACCCCGCTGCGGCGATATTTCTGCATTACAAAAAATTCCGTCATATAAAACTGCCCTTCCGGGTCCCGCAGCAGGCGGTCCACCAGCGCAAAGCCGGCGATGTTCCCGTCTGCAGTAAAGAGATAAGCAAATTTATTGTTACCGCTGCTCCAGTAAGCTTCAAGGCCGGGATAGGCCGGAAAATTGCCCTCACGGTCCACCTGAATATCCAGATAGCGGGTAAAATCATAAAGATAAAACTGCATCAGCCTGCTGATAATCTGCTTCTGCTCCTTGGGAACCAGCTCGATTCCAAGTTCCATTAGGGTCACCTCTGTGCTTCACGTTTTACTACACATCATATAACTTTATGATAAAATAGACAAACGCCGGTATACATACAGCCTATTTTTACTAATCTTGCAAACTCAGAAGAAGGTGAACGTCATGAGCATCCAAAAAAACAGCGACCGCAAGCATCTGGATCAGCGGGTAGTCCGCATGCCATGGTTTGTCCAGCAGTTCATTGACTATAAACGCCCGGATCTTTCCCCCTCCACCCTGCTGGAGTATATCCGGGATTATGAATCCTTTTTCGGCTGGCTCCGGGCTGAGGGATTGTCCGCTGCGGACAATAATACAAACATAACCCTGCTTGAGCTGGAGACGCTGCACATGGACAGCATTGTCGGCTACCGCTTGTACCTGACCACCCGTGCTGAAAGTGCCAACTCCCGGGTTACGGTATCCCGCAAGCTGTCTGCCCTGCGCTCCCTGTTCCATTATTTGAGCCAGATAGCCGAAGATGAGAACTTTTATCCGCTGCTGAAGCGCAATATTATGGCCAAGGTTGAAATCAAGCGCATCCACAAGCCTAAAGATACGGCCGCCAAGCTAAAAGGCAAAATTCTCGAAGAAGAGGAGCTGCTGGAGTTCGTAGGCTACATTTATGAAGGCTATGGGCGGGATGTAGAATCCAACAAACAGGCTTACTATTCGTTCCAGCAGAACCGTGAGCGGGATGCCTGCATAGCCAGTCTTATTCTGAACTCCGGCCTGCGGGTATCCGAGGTAGTCAATCTGAACATCGACGATCTGGACATCAACAACAAGCTGCTCTACGTGTACCGTAAAGGCAACAACGATGAAACCTTTAAGACGCCCGTCTACTTCCGGGAGCAAGCCAAAGATGATCTGGCCCAATATATAAGCCTGCGTCAGACCCGTTATAAAACACCAAAACGTGAAAAGGCCCTCTTTATTGCCCTCCCTAACGGCGCCCAGGAAGGCAAGCGCATGACCAAGCGGGCCATTCAGGAGATGATTATCAAATACGCCAAACGCTTTGGCAAGCCTTACCTGACGGTCCATAAGCTGCGCCATTCCTTCGCTACAGACTATTATCTGCAGAATGATATCTACAAGACAAAAGAGCAGCTTGGACATGCCTCAACAGAAACGACTGAGGTCTATGCCCATCTGACAGACAAAACGATGTCTGAAGCAATCGAGCGCCGTCAGGATAGCTAAGGTAAGGTTTCTTGTAAGCACTCAGTACTTTTCATATTTAATGCTGGAGGTAATTCTAGTTGTCTGATAACCAAGAATATATAAATTCTTCTGCTGAAAATGAGCTGCTGCGCCTGCGTGCAGACTGCGGGCAATGCTTCGGTCTCTGCTGTGCGGCACTGCCCTTTGCCAAGTCCTCGGACTTTGCGATGGATAAAGCAGCCGGTCAGCCCTGTCACAACCTGAAGGAAGATTTTCGCTGCGGCATTCATAGCCGGCTGAGGGATTCCGGCATGCGCGGCTGTACCGTCTATGATTGCTTTGGCGCAGGACAAAAAGTATCCATGATTACCTACAGCGGTGTTGACTGGCGTGAGGCCCCTTCTACAGCGGCCCTGATGTTTGAAGTCTTCCCTGTAATGCGCCAGCTGCACGAATTGCTGTGGTATATGACCGAGGCGCTCAGCTGGCCTGCAGCGGCTCCTGTTCATGCTGCTATGACAGCTGCAAGGGACACAACTGAGCAGCTTACGCTGCAGGAGCCCGAGGCCGTGCTAAAGCTCGATATACCGGGTCTTCGCTATGAAATCAATGAGCTGCTGCTGCAGGCAAGCGAGCTGACCAGGCAGGCCGTCCGCAGCAGCCTGAAGCCTGCGCCGGCGCGCCAGAAAAATTACGGCCGCGGTGCCGATCTGATCGGCGCCCGGATGAAAAAAGCCGATCTGCGCTGTGTCAGCCTGCGCGGCGCCTACCTGATCGCTGCCGACCTCAGCGGGGCTGACCTGCGCGCAGCCGACCTCATCGGGGCCGATTTCCGGGACACAAATATTTGCGGCGCCGATCTTTCCACGAGCCTGTTCCTGACCCAGTTTCAGGTGAATGCCGCCAAGGGAGATGCAGCCACCAGGCTGCCCGCAACGCTGGCAAGGCCTGATCACTGGTCCAGCCGGTAACCGCACTAGCCACTGGTCTGCTGTTTTTACTTATTCATAGTTTTAATACTAATATACGGTCGCCCTTACTGGGCGGCTGTGAAGTTACCAGAAACTCGACGTCTTTATCAGATTTATTCAACATTTGATGCGGAACAAGCGGCTGGACCTCTTTTCCCTCCTGTGAATTAAGGATATATTCAACGCCATCCACTTCCAGCGTAGCCGTACCGGTCAGCACAAAGAAAAATTGCCGGGACTTCTCATGATAATGCCTCACTTCAGCTGTATCCGCCGGCATCCGCTCATGGATGATACTAAGATTATCATCCTGGACTAAATGCCAACCGTCACAATCATCTCCCCATTTATAGTGCTCTGCATTATGTTTGCTTACTTTCAATTCTAGCTCTCTCCTTTCTATGCATGCCTCATTTACCGCAGTGCGGGCGGCGCCGTTTCTCCCTTTAGGGTGTGACGCCGCCCTTCCTTTCTCCATGTATTAAAAAAGCCGCTGATTAGCATGACTGTGGTTTAATAGCATTCTATTATGAATTTTTCATATGTTGAAATTTTGAAAATTAGACCGTTGTTGGTGTAAAAAGTTGGCCATACCTGCGGTATCGTTGATTTCAAAAATCTGTGCCTGCAGCTGCGGAACTGTCGAATGGATATATGGGATCATTCGTTCCCACAAGGCGATTGCCGCAATATTCCGAGTGTTTTGCAGTAATTCAAGATCCTCCGGCCTTCTGATCAGCACAATTTTCGGGTAAGCTTCCTGCTTGAACCCTTCCACGAGAACATAATCGTAACCGGAAAAACCCGTAATCAGCTCGGATAAGCTGCTGCCCCGTTCTTCAATTACAGACGTTCGTACCGGACTTGTAATGGCAACGGCCATAGCGCCTGCCTGACGCTGTTTCCACGTATCTGTCCCGGGATGATCCATTTCGTATTCATGACCGTCATGCTTAATAACTGCTACCCGCTTCCCTCTCTGCTTCAGTAAAGGGATAAGCGCACAGACAAGTGATGTTTTGCCGCTGTTCTTATAGCCGACGATCTGACAGATAGCCGGCTTATTGCTATCGGCCCGGTCGTTGTCACTTGCCGGAGTTGCGGATGGGCTGACTCTCCTTCTCAGCACTCCCGGGACGCGCTGCTTAGATGCCTTCTGCCGGCGCATTCTTCCTCCCCCGTTGCTGTTACTTAAGTACCTCATTATACTTCCCCCTATTATTCCTGCCTGCGCAGCTCGCCCGGGAGCTTCAGCACCTTCACCTTGTCCCCGGCCTTTAATCCGCGTGCTTCCGGCGGAACTACAATCAGACAGTCACTGTCCTTAATGGTTACCATGACGGAAGATTCATCAATGACCGCTGGATAAGCATGAAGCATCCCGTCACGGATTTCCAGTCTGGCGCGTACAAAACGGGTAAAGTTGTTCACTCTGTTATAATCCGTACCGATAAAAGCGCTCATTTCCGGCAGCAAGGGCCGCTCTGTTCCCAGCATCAGCGAAATAACCGGCCGGGCAAACAGGTGGAAGCCTACAAAGCTGGCTCCGGGATTACCCGATAATGCAAGCAGCAGTTTGCCACCGCGTACAGCAGCCGTAGTGACGCTTCCCGGACGCATCGTGACCTTGTTAAACAGCATTTCCCCGCTTTTTTCCCGGACCAGATCCCCCATAATATCATAATCACCGACTGAGACTCCTCCGGTCGTAATCACCAAATCGTAGTTTTCCAGAGCCATCTGCACCCTGCTGCGCGCCAGCTCCAAATCATCGGCAATCGCGCCCAGTATAACTGCCTCTCCACCCGCTTCCCTGACCAGCGCTTCAAGCATCGGGGAATTGCTGTTGCGGATTTTACCCGGCTGCAGCGGTTCATCTACCTCCAGAAGTTCTGTCCCGGTTGCAAAAACGGCTACCTTCGGCCGCCGCTGCACCTTCACCACCGGAGAACCGAATGCGGCGAGCACAGCTATATCGCCTGCAGCAATGGTTCGTCCGGCCGGCAGGACAAGCTCACTTTCCTGTAATTCAAAGCCAACAGGTGTAATGTTGCTGCCCGCCTGCTGCGGCTTACGGAGGCCTACATAGGATTTCCCGTCAGACTCTCGGGATTCCGTGATTTCAATCATGACTACCGTGTCAGCACCTTTGGGTACCTGTGCCCCGGTCATGATCCGAGCTGCCGTTCCTTCTGTTATCTCTGCGGATGCTACTGCTCCGCATGGAATATTGTCTATAACCTCCAGCCATACTGGCTCCCCGGCATGACAGGACAAAGTGTCAGCCGCCCTAAGTGCATAACCGTCCATCCCTGAACGGTTAAACGCCGGAAACGGATGCGGTGCACGGAGCGGCTCCGCCAGAACACGTCCGCAGCATTGGCTTAGCGGCACCTCCTCTGTACCAAGCGGCTTGGCATATTGCATAACCCTTGCCTGGGCTTCCTGTACCTGCAGTGCTTTGCGCTGGAATTTCTGATCTGCCTTATCGCGATGTCTGTCCATGTATACCTCCGTTAACCATGATGATTTACTAACACTATAGTAACATGGGGCGATGTAAAGTTAAATTTGCTGTCATAAAGGACATATAACGCAAAAAAAAGACGCCTGCGCTGAGCCGCACAGGCATCCTATTCTTTAAATTTCACATGTACTTTACAGACCGTTTGAGCTGTTCAAACTGCTCCTGCGTCAGCTTCTCTTTTCCCCTGTAATGGTTCAGAATCTGCTTAGCAGTGAACTCAGGTGTTTCCTGAACTTTCTTTTCTGTCATGTCCGGATCGAAGATCGAATTAACCGTTGCCCCTTTGAACACATTTTTGGCGAAAATTTTGAGCCCTTCCAGCTTGCCCTGCCGTTCAGCCATATCAAATGCCTCCTTAGGTAAGTGAGTGATTCTTAAGACGCCCGGATGACCCGTACATCGCCCGGAATGATCTTTTCCCCTTCGTACAGCATAAACCGTCCGTTCTGCCACTCCACCCGCAGCAGCCGGTAATTATCAGACTGGTACTGCCAGACATGCTGGGTTCCCCCGTTCATATAAGGAGTCTGGCCCGTAACTGCAGCATAGCCTTCGTATTCTTCCTCTAGGTAAAAGGTATAGTCATCCAGCTCCAGTGTTGCCGGCACCTCAGCCGGATTGTCCAGCCGCCCGTCTATAGGCTCGTAAAGCGCATATTGCAGCTGTTCCCTCTCCTCCACATGCAGATAAGCGATCCGGCTGCCGTCGCGCAGCGTCAGAACGACTGCATTCCGTCCGCTGGTCATCGTCCGTCCGGTTACCTCATAGGTAACCAGTGAAACCTCGCAGATATCCCCAGGCGCGAGATTCAGCATGCTTTTGGGTGCTTGCGGTGCCGGAGGCTTCGAGAAGATATTGCCGATTCTTTTCCAGATGCTCACAATCCATCATTCCTTTTGAAAAAGATATTATTACCATCCATAGTTGACCCGTCTGCCTTATCCCCGGATAAATGCGGCGATAATCAGAGCCCCGTTCAGATGCAGGGAGCCCGCCAGCAGACCGTAGCCGATTTTGCCAAGCCGGGTTCCATGATCCAGATCGATTTTGCCCCATCTGCCAAGCAGCAGCTCCACAGACTTCTCCACTATAAACAGCAGCCAGAAGGAGACGATGGATACGACAAGTGCGTCTCCAAGACTGCTGGATGATGCAATGGAACAGGACAGGATATAGCCCTGTGCCAGCAGCTTGAGCAGAAAACGGGCTGTCACCGCCATGTTGCCTGCCTTTAACTCCTCCAGATCGTTATAACGGGTAAACAGCGAATCCACGAACATCAGCGCAAACAGCAGCACTGCGCCGCTCACCGTCCACACAACCATGGACACCAGAGTATGGAAATCCATTCCTTTAGCCCCCGCTTGTTCATTTTTCCTGACCGGTACAGCAAGCATAGATAAGGCGAAGGAGAAACGCTTCTGTCTCTCCTCCGCCTGTAGGCACCGGCCAAGAAACCGGTGAACTCTGCTATATTACTGCTTGTCGTACTGCTTCATCAGTGCTGCCAACTCATCTTCAACAGCCTGATCCTTGCCGAGCTTCTCGAATTCGTCATCCAGCGATTTGTTGCCGGAGTTCATTTCGTTGCTTGCTTCAGCCTGTGCTTCGGCAGCGAGCATCTTCTCCTCCATGCGCTTCAGACCGGCTGACGCCGAGTCGGAACTGAATCCGCTCATTGCTTTGTTGATCTCAGTCTGCGCTTTAGCCGCATTGTAACGGGCAACCAGCGTCTCGCGCTTGTTCTTCATCTGGGTAAGCTGCTTGCGCATTTCTTCGAGCTTGGCACGCAGATTGTCAGCAGATGCCTTGTTCTGGTCAAAGCTTGCTTTGTATTCAACCAGCTTGGCTTCGGCAGATTTTTTCTCTTCCAGCGCTCTGCGGGCCAGATCCACGTTACCGGCTTGAGCGGCAGTGTGGGCCTGCTGGTTACGTTTGGCTACAAGCGCCTCCTGCTCTTCATACAGCTGCTTGAATTTCTTCTCGATGGCAATCTGGGCGGCCACAGCCTTCTCGGCATCCTCCAGATCCTCGGTCATGTCACGGATATATTGGTCGGTCATTTTAATCGGGTCCTCAGCCTTGTCAATAATCGCATTCACGTTGGACATGGTCAAATCACGCAATCTTTTAAAAATAGACATGGTTCATTCCTCCAAAATAAAAGTTAATTGCTCATTTGGTATCTTTTACGCAGGGAGTGCCAATATCGTTTCATTTTTGCGCTGCTAAATATTGATCCACTTTATTATTAACAATTCTGACAACCTGCATTATACCTTCTTTACTCAGATTGTCATAATGAATACCCATTACCACTGTGACCGTCCGGTTTAATGCAGCGGCGGCTCTGAGGGCGATACTCTCGCTGATCGTATGCTCTTTATGGTGGGGAACCGCTGTTGTTGATGCACGGACAGTACCGCCGTCAAGATAAGCGGTGCTTGAAGCACCGATATGACGGACACCGCCGGTAATGAGTAGTAGCAGATCATTTCCGACATCCGTAGCTGACAGCTCAATATCCTCAAATCCCGCATTTTCCAAAGACAATCCGGTCCCTCCCTACCTTATATTAACCCCGGTACATACCAGTATCTCAGGCAGGCAATAATTCTAGACAATTCCGCGTATCTCATCAAGTGATGTGATACTCTCCTCCAGCATGAACTGATGCAGCTCCTCAACCAGCGTACTGCCGGCCCGCATGTTCATGAAATTGTAGGTTCCTACCTGGACAACCGTTGCACCGGCCATAATAAATTCAATGATATCCGTGGCGGAGGTAATGCCGCCCATACCGATTACAGGAATAGACACCCGGTGTGCGACCTGGTGTACCATGCGCAGTGCAACCGGCTTAATAGCCGGTCCGGACAGGCCGGCATACAGGTTATTGAAGACGCTGCGGCGGCGGCGGACGTCGATCTTCATACCGGAGATCGTGTTAATCAGTGATACGGCATCTGCTCCTTCAGCCTCGCACATCTCCGCCATTTCGGCGATATCCTCGGCATTCGGGGATAGCTTCACGGCCAGCGGCAGACGGGTGGCAGCCCTCACAGCCCGCACAACCTCCCTTGCGGCCGGTGTCTTGACCCCGAAGGCGATACCGCCTTCCTTGACGTTAGGGCAGGAGATATTGAGTTCAATCATATCAACGGCCTGCCTGCCCGCCAGCGCACGCTCATCGGCATCACGCTGGATCAGCTCTGCACCCAGCACATAATCGGGCAGAGTATTTCCGCCCAGGTTCACGATCCGTGCCGTATCCAGGGTCTCCCAGTAAGGCAGCTCCTTACTCAAAAATGACTCCACACCCGGATTCTCCAGTCCGACGCTGTTCAGCAGCCCGGATGGGGTCTCGTAGACGCGGATTCCCGGATTACCTGCCTTGGCATGCAGAGTAAGGCCTTTGCCGGAAATGCCGCCCAGCATGGAAACATCATACAGCTTGCCATATTCCTTACCGAAGCCGAACGTACCCGAAGCCATTACGACCGGGTTTTTGAAATGCACGCCAGCGATTGTCGCTGTAGTATTAACCATAGTATTAATCATGAAAAACAACCTCCTCGGCAAGGAATACAGGGCCGTCTGCGCAGGCTTTGCGCTGGCCGTCCAGACAGGATACACTGCAGACGAGACAAGCGCCGATGCCGCAAGCCATCCGGTTTTCCAGTGACAGATACACATTCGGCCGTCTGCCGCCCGCCCCTGCAGCGGCTCCCTTCCTTTGTGCCGCCTTCAGCATCGGCTGCGGGCCGCAGACAAAAATATGGTCATAGCTGTTAAAGTCCACACTGTCCAGAATCAGCCCGCCGACATCAACGGTAAGCTCAGCTGCGAGCGGCCGGAAGGCTTCTGTCCGGAAGGCCTCTCTGCTGAAGCCCAGATACACATCACTGTCCGGAAGCTGCCGGGCACAATAATACAGCGGTGCAATTCCGATTCCCCCGCCGATCAGGGCAATCTTTCCCTCCACTTCAGGGAATCCGTTGCCGAAGGGTCCTTCCAGCTGAACCTTATCTCCCGGGCTCAGCTCCGCAAAAATCTCGGTTCCCTCACCTACAACGTGATACAGAAATTCCACACCATCATCGTTCACTTGATGTATGCTAAGGGGCCTTGACAGCAGCGGATAGGCTCCCCATGCCCGCAACATGTAGAATTGACCCATTTTACCGCCGTAATCTCCCTCCACCCGAAGGTGGTACACTCCATTAGCCAGCCGCTCGTTACTTATTACCGTCGCCACGTTATCAAGCTCCTTCAAATTTTATCTTATTAACCATGCCTTAGAAGGAGCTTAAAATCTGTGACATACTTCACAATATTAACAATCTATTTTCTTTTCCATACTCCGCGTTCATACGGCACAGGTATATTTGCTTTATCCACACCGCCGAGCGCTTCTTCCGCATGCAGCGTCCAATAAGGATCACTGAGCATTCCTCTTCCGATAGCTACCAGCTCTGCCTTTTTCTCCTCAATTACAGCCTGTGCTTCCTTGTAATCATCCAGCCGGCCGACTGCTATTACTGGTATCTGAAGCCCGCTGCGGATATGCTCTGCCAGGTCAACCTGATAACCGGGCCCGGCGTTAGGGACCCCGCCCGAACCTATCGGCCCTTCACCGCCCGAGGAGACATGGAACATGTCCACTCCTGCAGCCTTGTAACGGCGGCAAAATTCCAGCGCATAGGATTCATCATAACCCCCTGCCACATATTCCTTGGCCGACACCCGCATGATCAGCGGCATCTCCGGCGGAAGGACTTCCTTGACAGCCTGCACCACCTGTTCACCAAACAGGATCGGGTCAGCACCATACTCATCATCTCTGATATTTGTAAGCGGCGAGTGGAACTGGTGAATCAGATAACCGTGCGCACCATGCAGCTCAACCGTATCAAAGCCGGCCTCCACTGCCCTTCTTGCACCCTCACGGTAAGCATTAATCATCTCAGCGATGCCTTCCGCACTCAGTGCCTGCGGCGTTTTGGAGCGTTCATCAAACGGAATAGCCGAAGGGGCAACAGGCGGATTGGCATCAAGTGCTTTACGTCCCGCATGCCCCAGCTGAATCGCAATCTTGGCTCCATAGGCATGTACTGCATCTGTTATTCTTCGATACGCCTGGATCTGTCCGTCGTCCCAGATTCCCGTATCTTTATTGGTGATCCGCCCATCCGGATGTACGCCGCTCATTTCTACAATAATGAAGCCGGTACCGCCGACCGCCCGGCTGACATAATGTACGAAATGCCAGTCACCCGGTACGCCGTCTTCCTGTACAACTGCATATTGGCACATTGGCGGCATGACAACCCGGTTCTTCAAAACCAGCGCTTTTAATTCATATGGCGTAAACAATTCAGACATTTCCGTCCCCTTCTTTCACTGAGCTATGTTTGTTGGCCGGGTTAATCTCCCGAATACGTTTAGTATACACGGATTTTTGGCGGTGTTGTAATTTTGTCCGCCTGACAGAAGTCCGGCATAAATCCGCTGCGGGCGGGGGATAACAAGAGAACCAGTCATTGGCTGAAGGCTCTTTTATAAGGAGGCAATGCGGCATGGAGCATCTGCTAAGGTACAGAAAATTATATATTCTGCTCTGTCTGCTGATCGCGGCTGTTCCTCAAAGCTCTCCCCCGCCTGCAGCAGCATCCGGAGCTTTATTTGCACAGGCCCCCGGCCCGGAACAGCAGCAGGAATTGAAAGAAAAACCGGAGCAGTCCGTCCCCGCCGGCTCTGCGCTCAATGCCGCAGCCCGGCGCAACAAGCGCAGTAAGAGCAGCAAGAGCCTGACACTCAGCCAGCTGATCCGCAAATATCCGGAGACAATCCTCACACAGGGTCCGAGAACCCGGATGATCGCGCTGACCTTCGATGATGTGCCTGACCCGAGGTTTACTCCGCAGCTGCTGGATGTTCTACGCAAATATCAGGTCAAGGCTACGTTCTTCGTCGTCGGCAGCAGGGCTGAGAAGCATCCGGAGCTTGTTAGCCGGATTATCCGTGAAGGCCATGTTATCGGTAACCACTCCTACAATCATCCGGAATTCGGCAAGCTGGGCATAAATGAATTCCGCTCCCAGATCATCCGTACTGAGAATATCATCTCGGCACTCGCCGGCTACAAGCCGCGCCTGATCCGGCCACCATACGGGGATATCAGCGAGGCACAGCTTAAATGGGCCAAGTCCCGCGGCTACAAGCTGGTTAACTGGAATGTAGATTCACTTGACTGGCGCAGTCTTCCTAAATCACAGGTCAGAAACAATATTGTGGCGCACGCGGGCAAAGGGGCCATCATTCTGCAGCACGGAGGCGGCGGTAAAGGCAGCAATCTGCAGGGCACGATCCAGGCACTGCCAGAGGTAATTACCATCATGCGTAAAAGAGGCTATATCTTCGTTACCGTGCCTCATATGCTGCAGGTATCTAAAAACAAATAAAAAAACGGATACCGACCTGTAAAGGAAGGTATCCGTTTTGTTTCTGAGAGAATATATACTGATGGTCTAGTCAATGATAAACAGGTTTACATACTGGTATCCGAATTCTGCTACCGAGCTCTGGCTGCCCGGAATAAAGATATCGATCCGGTTGCCCTTTATGGCGCTGCCTGTATCCGTTGCCGTGGCCAGGAAGGCCATCTTGGGCAGTCCCGGATGCGAGTGGCCGGTCACCAGAACCTTGGTGCCGAGCGGGATGACACTCGGATCAACAGCTATGGTTCCGAGCTTGAGCGGATTACCGAAATAATCGACGGCGCCCCATACGCCATTCTCGCTTGCCGCAGACGAATAGGCGGAGGCTTTGACCTGGATCACTTTTTCATAGCTGAATGCCTTGCCCCATGCCTCTACAGTATTTGTAGCAGACTCAACGTTCAGGCTGGCTGTGATAATGGAAGCCTCGGAAACGGCGGATGTTTTCATCGAAACTGTATCCTTGGGTGCTGTAACACCGGGGATGGTGAGGCTCAGGCCGGGATAAATATTGCCCGCAGCTACATCCGGATTGGCATTCATAATTTCACTCATGTTTATGCCATAATAATTAGATAGAGTATAATAAGTTGTAGTTGCGCCTGCAATATGTACGCTGTCTGCCTTAACGGGGGCTGTATGTAGCATGGTGCTGATTCCGAGAGCGGCAGCAAAAATGGCAAAAGCTTTGGATTTGTTCTTCATGTGTTCCTCCTTCAATAAGGGGGTGTGCAGGAATTTACCTTTATCACACCGAAATCATTCTGGACCCAGTTACCTTATTGCCTGGCAGCTAAGATGCAGTATTTTGTTAAATGACAGTATCGAATATATCACAATTTTGTAACCAATGCCTAAGAAAATGTTACCATTCTGTTAGAATTGCATTTATAGCGCCAAAAAATACAAAGGTCGGGCAAGAATCCGGTAAAAATTTTACACAGTGTTAACATTTCTGGCTTATGCAGATAGTAGAATAATAGAATAGGGTTAATAAGTTAGTCCATTTAGACATTGAAGCATACTTGGAGGGTCAATCAACGTGAGTACAGAAGACAAAAAAAACATCCACAACAGCCCTGCTACCGCATATCTTAACCGTGATCTCAGCTGGATTGAATTTAACCGCCGGGTACTGCAGGAGGCGCAGGATCCCGAGAATCCGTTGATGGAACGGGCAAAATTTCTGGCGATCGTGTCCAGCAACCTTGATGAATTCATCAGTGTCCGTGTTGCGGGAATCCAGGATCAGATCAGAGCAGGCTACACCAAAAAGGATTTTACCGGCTATACGCCTTCAGGCTTATACAAACGTCTGATCAAACGTGTCACCAAAATGATCGCCGACCAGTACCGCACCTTCCGCGACCTGTCCCGAAATCTGCACAAGGAAGGCATTGTATTCGTCAATTATGAAGACCTCACCCATGCGCAGGAGCAGTCCGTAGAGGAATATTACCGGGATATTATCTTCCCGGTGCTTACGCCGATGGCCGTTGACCAGAGCCGACCGTTTCCGCTAGTGCACAGCCAGTTTATCTACCTTGCTGTCGTGCTGACCCGCAAGAACACGCAGGAAGAAGAGCCTTATTTTGCTATTCTGCAAATTCCGTCCAACCTGCCAAGATGTATTCCTCTCCCCCACCGCTCCAACAGCAAAAAACGGCAGTTTGTGTTCATTGAAGACGTGATCCGGCATCATATTCAGACCTTGTTCAGCGGCTATGAGCCTGTCGCCGTCAACGAATTCCGCCTGACGCGCAATTCTGACCTGACTATTGATGAGGAAGGTGCGGAAGATCTGCTGGAGGAAATTGAGAAGGAGCTGCGCAAACGCCGCCGCGGTGTACCTGCCAGGCTGGAGGTACAAAAAGGGATTCACCCTTACGCACTAGAGCAGTTGCAGGCTGAATTTGAACTGGAGGATTTCGTATTTGAGATTGAAGGGCCGCTTGATCTGGGATTCCTGCGGGGCTTTGCAGGGAGTCTGAAGGGCTTCAACTACCTGTATGACGCGCCGATTGAACCGCACTATCCGGTGGAGTTCGATGAGAACGAGGATTTCTTTGAGGTACTCAGAGAACGCGATGTGCTCGTATATCATCCTTATGAATCTTTTGACGCCATGGTCGATTTCATTACCCAGGCATCAGAGGATGAATCCGTTATGGCCATCAAAATGACGCTGTACCGCGTAAGCGGCAACTCGCCGCTGATTACTGCACTCGCCCATGCTGCCGAGTCCGGCAAACAGGTTACTGTAGTTGTTGAGCTGAAGGCCCGGTTTGACGAGGAGCGCAACATCGCCTGGGCGCGGAAGCTGGAGCAAGCCGGCTGTCACGTCGTGTATGGCCTTGTCGGCCTCAAAACCCATGCCAAAGTTACACTGATTGTCCGCCAGGAAGGCAATGAGCTCCGCCGCTATGTTCATGTCGGCACCGGCAACTATAACGACAGTACGGCCAAGGCTTATACGGATCTCAGCCTGTTCACCGCGAATAACGAAATCGGGCTGGATGCTTCCGAGCTGTTCAACCAGATGACCGGATATTCGGCGAACTATAACTGGAATGCCTTTATCGTGGCACCGACCAATATGAGCCTGTCGCTGCAGAAGCTGATTCTGCGCGAAGCGGAGCATGCTGCCGCAGGACGCCCTGCACGGATTATTGCCAAGATGAACTCCCTGTCCAACCAGGAGGTCATCGACAGCCTGTACAGTGCAGCCCAAAGCGGGGTATCCATCGATCTGATCGTCCGCGGGGTTTGCTGTCTGCGTCCTGGCATAGAAGGGCTCAGCGAGCGGATTACAGTACGCAGCATCGTCGACCGGTTCCTTGAGCACTCCCGGATTTACTATTTTGAGAACGGCGGCAAGCCGGAGGTGTACCTGTCCAGTGCAGACTGGATGACTCGGAATCTGACCCGGCGGATTGAACTGATGTGTCCTGTGAAGGACAGTGTCATCAAGAAGCAGATTGTCAAGGTTCTGGACATGTCTTTGAATGATAACGTAAAAGCAAGCTTCCTCCAGCCTAATGGTTATTATGAACGCCCGGACGACAAAAAGGCCCCGTTCCGGAGCCAGTTCGCCGCTATGGATGTCAGCCGTTGGAAAGGTAGCCGAGCTTTATCTTCACCGCCCAAGCATTCCTGAACGCCTTCAGGGCGTTCTCAATGTCCTCCTGGCCGATAAGCACGGTTGTAGTGCCATGCAGTTCCAGATCGAGCGTTCCGCCGTGCAGGCGGACGCTGAGATCGCGGATGATGCCGATCTCGGTGCTGTCCAGCGCAATGCTCAGCTGTACAAGCGTGCCCAGCTTATGAATGAGATCTTCGTCGGAAGCCAGCAAAATGTCCTTATGCGCCTGGGACAGTTTCTGCTTCCGGCTTTTTGTGCTGTAGGAGGCGATCAGGGCGCAGAGTATCAGCTGGCGGTGACTCAGCCCGCGGATCGGCGAATTCATCAGCCAGTAGCGGGTATGCCGCTTGGACTGGTAGTAGTTAATGTTGGAACCTGTGCGATGCAGCATGACCGAGACATAGATCAGCATCTCCTGCTCCGCCCTGTCCCCGCCCAGCTCAAAGGCGCTGAATAAACGCTGGGCCAGCTTGTTGATATGATCGAGATGCTGCTTGGAGGTGTGAATGTCAAAGCGGATGATCCTGTCCAGGCTGAATTCGAGTGCACTGTCACATACCGGCTGCTCCGGCCGCAGCAGATCATGCAGCATACCCTCACGCAGCCCTTCCCCGCTGATTACAGCCTGGCTTGCCTTGATATAATGATATACCGTATGGAAAATAATCAGCCCGGAAACGATAATGTCTGCGCGGCTCTTGGACAGCCCGTCCAGCTCCTTGCGCTTGTCAAAAGGTGTAGCCGGCAGAACCTCCATGAACCGGTTGATCGTCTCACCGGATAAAGTATAGCCGTGTGAATTCGGCAGGGAATAATCCCGGTTTTTCTGGTCAAGCTTGCCCAGGGAGCGGAGGGTTCCACCCAGGCCGTAAAGCGGCAGCCCTTCGCCGGTTCCCAGCCAGTCATGCTCGACAAGCCTGCCGGTCACATAAGCCTGAAGCTTCTTGACCTGCTCCGCGTTCCAGTTCCCGTTATGGCTGAACAATAGATTCGTGTTGACCGCACCGAACGGGAAGGAGATGCTATGCTGATAGCGGCGTCCGCGGAACAGGGTAACCTCCGTGCTGCCACCGCCTATATCAATCACGAATCCGTCCTGGACATCGGAGGCATTAATCACTCCCAGGAATCCGAAGTAGGCCTCCTGATAGCCGGTAATGATCTCAATCGTAATGGAAGAGGCTGAAGACAGATATTCTATGATCTCAGCAGAGTTGGCTGCATTGCGGATTGCTGCGGTTGCTCCGGCACGGATCTTCTCGACACCGAAGGCGCTGCAGATTTCCCTGAACTGGCGCAGAACCGGAATTACCGTATCCATATCCTTGCGCTCCAGTCTGCCTTCCTTTGTAATTTTCTCACTCAGGCGCGCAGAGTATTTGCACTCTTTAATAATTTTGAAGCCGCCTTCCGGGGTCGTATCGTAGATTACGAGCCGGATGGAGTTGGAACCAATATCAATGATGCCAATCCGGCAAAGTTCATCTCTCATCTGTATGTACTCCTTTTCAAGTTGATTGGCCATTTGTTATACTATATCACCAATTGCCCGGACGCCAAAATAATATGTACATAAATAAAAACGGCTTCCGGAGCATATCCGGAGGCCGTTATTAGATGTTTACAGCACTTTGCTTAAGAAATCCTGGGTCCGGGCATGCTGCGGATTGCCGAATACTTCAGCCGGAGTCCCCTGCTCAACGATGTAACCGCCGTCCATGAACAGGATGCGGTCACCCACTTCGCGGGCAAAGCCCATCTCATGTGTCACAATGACCATTGTCATCCCCTGCTCAGCCAGCTTCTTCATAACCTCAAGCACCTCTCCGACCATCTCAGGGTCAAGCGCCGAGGTAGGCTCATCGAACAGCATCACATGCGGCTGCATCGCCAGCGCCCGCGCAATGGCAATACGCTGCTTCTGTCCTCCGGACAATTGGGCCGGATAAGCATCGCGTTTGTCTTCAAGCCCTACGGTGCGCAGCAGATCGACAGCAATCTTCTCCGCTTCCGCAGCCTGCTGCTTCTTCACCTTCAGCGGGGCAAGGGTAATATTCTGCAGTACAGACATGTGCGGAAACAGGTTGAACTGCTGGAACACCATCCCCATTTTCTCACGGGTCTGATTAATATCATGCTTCTTGGCCGTGATCGACTGGCCTTCAAAGGTAATCTCACCGCCGGTGGGCTCCTCCAGGAGGTTCAGGCAGCGCAGGAAGGTGCTTTTGCCCGAACCGCTGGGGCCGATCACGACGACAACCTCACCCTTCTTGATTTCCAGGTCAATCCCCTTCAGGATTTCCAGCTTGCCGAAATGCTTCTGCAGATTCTTAACGGTGATCATCGGTGCTCAGCCTCCGTTCCAGTATGCCCAGCAGCTTGGACAAGGTAAAGGTCAATACAAAATACATTAACGCAATGATGACATAAGGGGTCAGACCCTCGTAAGTAATCGTTGTAATCGTCTTGGCCTGGAAGAACAAATCCGCTACCCCGATCATGGAGACAATTGAAGATTCTTTAATAATCGTAATGAACTCATTCCCGATTGCCGGCAGCACATTCTTAAGCGCCTGCGGAAGCACGATATAGCGCATGGTCATGCCCTGCTTCATCCCGAGCGAGCGGGCTGCCTCAACCTGGCCGCGGTCCACACCCTGGATACCGGCGCGGAAGATTTCCGCCAGGTAAGCCGAGCTGTTAATCGTAAGGGTAATCGCCCCCGACTGAATCGGTGTAAATTCCAGTCCCAGCTCCGTTAGGCCGTAGTGGATCAGGAACAGCTGTACCAGCATTGGCGTACCGCGTAAAAATTCAACCCAGGCGGTTGAGATGAAACGCAGGACTCTCCACTTGGACATGCGCAGCAGCGCAACGATAATCCCCAGCACAAAGCCGAAGAACACGCCGAGCACCGCCAGCAGCAATGTATACTTCAGACCTGCAAAGAAAAAATTGCGGTATTCATAGGCCATATCAAAAATATTCATTTGACGGCAAAACCTCCTCTTCTTATCCTTTTCAAAAAAATAGAAAACAGCGTATTACCGCTATTTTCTACTTAAAGAGCATTCATTGCCCTGCAACTATCTATACACAGACTCATGCTGGTCTGCACTGCAGGTTAGTTTTTGGCAAAAGCTTATTCGCTCTCAGCAAGCTCGCTTGCTGCCGCTACGTACTCTTCAATCTTGCCTTCGGAGTTCAGGCGGGTCAAGGTCTTATTCACTTGGTCAAGCAGCTCTGTATTGCCCTTCTTCACGCCGATTACATAACCGTCATCTTCAACCTCGGGCTTGGCGTCGGTAATAACCAGTCCTTCAACATTTTTGACAAAAGACTTGGCAACCGGACCTTCCATAATAGAAGCGTCAACACGGTTGGAGTTCAGCTGCAGGACGATTTCGGAAATTTTGCCCAGGGAGGTCAGCTGTGCGCCTTCAATGCCCTTGGCGATTTCTTCCTGGATGGAGCCGGTCTGAACGCCGATCTTGGCACCCTTCAGGGCATCCATTGTCGCGAATTTATCTTTGTCAGCTTCACGTACAACTACTGCCTGTTCGGCTTTGTAGTAGATGTCGGACAGATCAACCGCCTTTTTGCGTTCCTCAGTCGGGCTAAGTCCGGAAATAACCAGATCGATTCTGCCGCTGGACAGCTCGTTCAGCAGGGAGTCAAACGGCAGATCCTTGATCACAAGCTCTGCGCCCATATCGGCAGCAATATCCTTGGCAATGTCAATATCAAAGCCTACGATTGTATCTTTACCGTCGATTACTTTATGGAATTCGTACGGCGGGAAGTCTGCACTTGTTCCCAGCGTCAATGTCTTGGCAGCAGCAGCGCCAGTATTGCCTGCAGCGTTATCTGTTGAAGCAGCATTATCGTTGTTATTGCCGCAGCCTGCCAAAAGACCAACTGCAAGCAGCATTCCCAGTGAAAGTTTACCCCATTTTTTCATCTTTATATCTCCCCTATTCTCTCATTAAGTTATCTAGGTTGTCATGACCGATTTATTATAAATCACTGCGTATGAATATGCAAAGACATTTTTTATCATCAAAAGGTATTTTGACAGGAAAACGCTATCAGTTTCTTGACATGCCCTGCTCTTTTGCACATTCCAGGAAAAGAGGGGTATACTACTACTATCTCCAGCCGTTCACAAACTAACCAGACTGATTCACAGTCCCATTCGGTGTGGTAATATTTACCTGAAGCTGGCGAAGCAGGCAGGTGCGTCATAGGCATTTATACCTATAAAACTAACTGTATGCTAGCGGAGCGGCTTTTGTGCAGTTTTGCACAAGGTGTTCAGGCAAGTTATCCCACAAAACTAGGCGAATGCTTTCGAAACAAGTTTTGCACGATGTGTCTCAGGAAGGTTATGCTCACAAAACTTATAGGAGGTGCGATCATGCTGCTGGAAGCTATGTACCATGTGCCCCGTGACAAGTGGGCCTATGCTTACGATACAAAAACTATACATCTGCGTGTGCGCACCAAACGGGACGATGTGGACTGTGTTACAGCCCTCACCGGTGACAAATATGACTGGGACCATACCTTTTATGAAATTATGATGGAAAAGGCAGCCTCAGATGACAAATTCGATTACTGGGAATGTGCCGTCCGGCCAAAATACAAACGGCTCAGCTACACCTTCCGTGTCAGCAAAGGTCCGGAAAATGTGTATCTGCTGGATAACAGCATCCGTCCGGAATGTCCTCAGCCGCCTACCCATTTTTATGAATTTCCTTATATACATCAGATTGACCTGTTTCAGGTTCCCAAATGGGCCAAGGATGCTGTCTTCTACCAGATTATGACCGAGCGTTTCGCCAACGGTGATCCGGACAACGACCCTGAAGGTACTGAAGCCTGGGGCGGAAAGCCGGAGTTTGGCAATTTTTTTGGCGGGGATCTGCAGGGTGTACTGGATCATCTGGATGATCTGCAGGATCTGGGGATCAACGCGATTTATTTTACGCCCCTCTTCGTCTCCCCTTCCAATCATAAATATGACATTGTCGATTATAAAAGGGTCGACCCGCATTTCGGGGATAATGAGCTGCTGAAGCGTGTCGTCGAAGAATGCCATAGCCGCGGCATCCGAGTGATGCTTGACGCTGTATTCAACCATTGCAGTGACCAGTTCCCGCCGTTTCAGGACGTGCTGGAAAAGGGTGAATATTCCGTGTACAAAGACTGGTTCCATATAAATTCCTTTCCTGCTGAGGTTGTCGACGGTATTCCTACCTATGACACTTTCGGCTTTTTTGGCAATATGCCCAAATTCAATACAGCTAACCGCGAGGTCAAAAACTACCTGCTGGAGGTAGCGGAATACTGGATCAAGGAGATTAAGGTCGACGGCTGGCGGCTGGATGTGGCCAATGAAGTGGATCATCATTTCTGGCGTGATTTCCGCAAGGTCGTTAAGGCAGCCAACCCGGATGCTTATATTGTAGGAGAGGTATGGAGCGATTCCCTGACGTGGCTGCTCGGCGACCAGTTCGACTCTGTCATGAATTATCCGTTCTCCGGGACCGTGCTGGAATTTTTCAACGGCGGTATGGACGGCATCACCTTCGGGCACCGGATCGGCGGCCTGCTGATGCGATATCCCCAGCAGACGAACGAGGTCGTGTTCAATCTGCTCGGCAGCCATGACACTCCCCGCCTGCTGACCGTGGTTGGTGAAGATAAACGGCGGCTGAAGCTTGCGGTTGTGTTTCTTTTTACCTTTATGGGGACGCCCTGCATTTACTACGGGGATGAGATCGGCTTAACCGGCCATGAAGATCCTGACTGCCGCAAATGTATGGAATGGGATAAGGCCAGGCAGGACCGGGAGCTATATGATTTCTACCGGATGATGATTGCGCTGCGCAAGCAGCACAAAGCACTGCGGGAAGGCCGTTTCCGCATTCTGCTGGCTTGTGAGAACGATCCCTGCATTGTGTACGAGCGGGCTGACGAGAAAATCCATTTTACCGTATGGATGAATAACTCCCCCGTTCCCCGCACACTCAGCCATCCGATGGAGACGGATGACTGGCAGGATGCGCTGACCGGAGACAGAGTGGCCCCTGAGGACGGAATAATGCATATCTCCCTGGACCCGTACGGCTACCGGATTTTATGCAGGAATCTGGAGCAATATCAGGTCTGAAGCGCATATGCACATGTGGGTACGGTTATTTAATCGGAGGGATCAGTCGTGTCGCCGTTTAGTGCAAACGATTTTCTGGAGCTATACCTGCAAAAAGGGCAGCTGACGCAGCAGGAAGCCTTCACCTGGTTCGATCTGCTCGAAACTGTGGAGATGGAACAGATGTGGGGCAGATGGCGCGGCAGCGAGCTTCCTTCCGGCCATCCTATGGATGGCCTGCTTCACTTGACCGGCTGGTACGGAAAAGAGTTCTTGGATGCTGAGACTGTCCATCCACTCCTGTTCGAAAAGCGTAATGGCCGGCTCTTCCGCGTGAATCCCGGACTGCTCCCGCTAACGCTGCCTTTTCAGCTTGTCCCCCGGCGGATCGTCCGCCCCCTCTTCAGGCTGGTTTTACCGCTGATCAGGACGGGCTCTGGTAAAGCGCGGCTGCGGATGATCGCATACCGGGGAAAGATCAGTGCCTCCATGGTCTATGACCAGAAGGCGATTATCGACCATTTCCGGCAGATCGACGAGGATACACTGCTTGGCGTGATGGATTTTAAAAACCAGCAGGAGCTGGGTTTCTTTTTTATTTTGCGGAGGGTGACGGAGTAGGAGCTGGACTAGAAACTGTGACGCTGCGGTGCACGTGGCTGAAATAAAAAGGATTTTTCCCTTTGGCTGGCTCTCTTAGCACACTTTCAGCTCCAATCAAAAGTAGTTCCCCCTTTCACTCCTCCCGTCCCCCGCGCACCAGACGATATACACCCACACCAAAAAACTCCGCAAAGCTCAGCTTTGCGGAGTTTTTTGGTGTACTTTCTTTTATTACAGCCTATACTCTTTATTCACCAATTTTTTTGTATATATCCATATACTGCTCTGCAGAAACGTTCCAGCTGTAGTCACCGGCGAAGGCGTTTTTGGTTACCTTTTTCCAGTGCTCCGGCTTGTGGTAGAGTGAGACGGCCCGGCGGAGGGTGAACATCATATCATGGGCGTTGTAATCCTTAAAGGTGAAGCCGTTCCCCTCCCCCGTCTCTTCATTATAGGACTGCACGGTGTCATTCAGCCCGCCTGTCTCGCGTACAACCGGAATACTGCCATAGCGCAAGGCTAGCAGCTGGCTGATTCCGCACGGCTCGAATTTGGACGGCATCAGGAAAATGTCGCTGGCCGCATATATTTTGCGGGATAAGGCATCATTGAACAGAATCTGTGACGACAGCTTGGTCGGATAACGCCACGCCGCTTCACGGAACCAGCGCTCATACACCTCATCCCCGGTGCCGAGCAGAACGAACTGGATATCGTCGTAATACAGGATTTCGTCGAGTACCCGGGTCAGCAGATCAAGGCCCTTGGAATCAACCAGCCGCGTAACCATTGCCACCAGCGGAATATAGGGAGCAACCGGCAGGCCCAGCTCCTGCTGCAGGCCTAGCTTGTTTTCGGTTTTTTTGGCCAGATTGGAGCGGTATTTGGTATAAATTTTGCTATCCGTGTTAGGATTGTAGCTCTTGGTATCAATGCCGTTCACGATTCCGCTCAGGCTGTCAGCCCGGTAATTGAGCAGGCCGTCGAGGCCGTAGCCGTAATACGGAGTCCGGATCTCATCGGCATAGGTCGGGCTGACCGTAGTGACATGATCGCTGTGGACAATCCCCGCCTTCATGTAGTTTACGTTGCCGTAATACTCCACGCTGTCAAAATAGCTGTGATCCAGACCCAGCAGCTCACCCAGCACCGAGTACGGGAATACCCCCTGATACAGCAGGTTATGAATCGTGAATACGGTACGCATACCGCTATAGAATTCATCATGACGATAATGTGCCTTCAGCAGCAGCGGAATAACGGCAGCATGCCAGTCGTGGCAATGCAGCACATCCGGCTGAAAGCCGATTTCCGGCAGGCACTCCAGCACAGCCCGGTTATAGAAGGCGAAGCGCTCCCCGTCATCCATATACCCGTAAATGCCGTCCCGGCCGAAGTAATATTCGTTGTCGATGAAATAGACCGGGATACCGTCATATACAAGCCGCTCAACTCCGCAATACTGGTTGCGCCAGCCGACCGGCACATCCAATACAGCCACATGCTCCAGCCCGGCAGTATAGGCTTCAGGAATTCCTTTATATTTTGGCAAAATTACACGTACATCTACCCCGGCTCCCTTCAGCGCTTTGGGCAGAGCTCCAATGACGTCGGCCAGGCCTCCCGTTTTGATGAACGGATGGGCTTCAGCGGCAGCAAATAATACTTTCATGCAGATTTCCCCCTTAAAAGTACGGATTCTCTATTCCACAACTGCTTTTGGCTTGCGTCCTGCCTTCTTTAGAACCAGAAAGCTCAGCGGCGGGATCGTCAGCTCCAGGCTGTTCACCTGATTATGCCATTCCTTCTTGGAACTCTTCATCGGACCGTTATGGTAGCCAGAACCGCCAAACTCAACGGTCTCCGAGCTGAATAGCTCTTCATAAGTGCCCGCGCGGGGAACGCCGATCCGGTAATTCTTCCGCTCCACCGGCTGAAAATTAATAATAATAACCAGCGTATCAACGGGCTTCTTGCCCCGGCGGATATAGGAAAGCACACTTTGGCCATAATCATCCGCGTAGATCCACTGGTAGCCCTCCATATCGTGGTCCAGCTCCCAGAGCGCCTTCTCAGTTACATAGAGCTTGTTAAGCGCTGCAGTGTAAGCCAGCATCCTGCGGTGAGCCTCATAGTCCATCAGCAGCCAGTCCAGCTGGTCCTGATCCTTCCACTCGATGAATTGACCGAATTCACCGCCCATGAACAGCAGTTTTTTGCCGGGATGAGAAATTTGATACCCGAGCAGCAGGCGTAAGCCGGCAAATTTTTGCTCATAGGAGCCGGGCATTTTGTCCAGCAGCGATTTTTTGCCGTGTACAACCTCATCATGGGACAGCGGCAGCGTATAGTTCTCAGAATAGGCGTAGGCAATCGGAAAGGTCAACAAATTATGATGATAGGGGCGTGCCCCGAAATCATGTTCTATGTAACCCAGCGTGTCATTCATCCAGCCCATATTCCATTTGTAATTGAACCCAAGCCCGCCCTCGTGCGCCGGAGCAGTCACTCCAGGCCAGGCGCTGGATTCCTCAGCCATCATCAGTGCTTTTGGATAATAGTGAAAAATAGTCTTATTCAGCTGCTGAATAAACCGGATCGCTTCCAGATTCTCCAGTCCGCCGTTGACGTTACGTCGGTACTGATGGCTCTGCTTCTCGAAATCCAGACGCAGCATGCTGGTCACTGCATCTACCCGCATACCGTCTATATGATATACATCGTACCAGAAAAGCGCGTTGGAAATAAGAAAAGATGTAATCTCCGGCTTGCTGAAATCAAAGGACAAGGTGCCCCAGCCCGGCTTCTCGGCCAGCAGCGGATCGGCATATTCATACAGCGGAGAGCCGTCGAACATTCGCAAGCCATGTGCGTCCTTGGCAAAATGTGCCGGCACCCAGTCCAGAATGACACCTATTCCGGCCTGATGCAGCTGGTCGATCAGATACATCAGCTCGTGAGGCTCACCGTAACGGCTGGTGGCAGCAAAGTATCCGGTTCCCTGATACCCCCACGATAAATCATAAGGATGTTCGGCAAGCGGCATAAACTCAACATGAGTATAGCTCATCTCCACCAGATACGGGATCAGCAGATCAGCCATTTCTTTATAGGTGTAGAATTCACCGTCTTCCTTCTGCTTCCAGGTGCCAAAATGCATTTCATAAATGTTCATCGGCCCGTTATAAGGGGCTTTGTTTCTGCGTCTCCACAGATTGTCCCCCCACTGATAGCCGGCCAGATCCGCCACAACGGATGCTGTCGCCGGTCTCACCTCTGCTTTAAAGGCATAAGGATCGGCCTTCAGGAAGCTTTCACCGCCAGCTGAGATAATCCTGTATTTGTAAAAAGTTCCCGGCTCTATTCCCGGAAAAAAACGACTCCAAAATCCTGAATCGGGTATCTTAATTAACGAGTCCGCTTCTTGTGTTCCATCCCAGCCGTTATGATCACCAGCCAGTCCTACATATGTCGCATGAGGAGCCCACACGGTAAAGCGTACGCCCTTCTTCCCTTCTTCAGCGGCAATGTGCGCGCCCAGCATCATATAGCTGCGATAATTCGTGCCTTCATGGAACAGATAAATATCTTCAGTTGACGGGAGGTTTACTGTTTTTTGGATGTCAGGCAAATCATCACCACCTTAATTGTATAGGATGCACCTATAACATTACCCGAATGTCCGGCTTTTGAAAATGCGTTTTAAGGAAAAAATAGGTTTTTTCTGAACGAAGAAAATAAAATTGTAATTTTTGCAGCAGGACCTCAATATATTTCACTTATGCCGTTTCAAGAGCTTGTGGGGAGTTTATATTACAAGCATTGACAAAAAAATGGGAGGGATAACAAATGAGTAAAAAAGAATGTGTCGCCATGCTGCTGGCTGGCGGGGAAGGCCGCAGACTGGCCCCCTTAACCACCACGATGGCAAAACCTGCAGTCCCTTTCGGAGGACAGTATAGAATCATTGACTTTCCCCTCAGCAACTGTGTGAATTCAAGCATTGATACTGTGGGCGTACTGACTCAGTACGAAGCTAATTCCCTGCATCAACATATCGGATCAGGCGAGCCATGGGGGCTGCATTCCAAACCTGATCAGGGTGTCAGACTGCTGCCTTCCGGTGTGGACGGACGAAGTACTTATACCGGTACAGCAGATGCCATCTATAAGAACATTGATTTTATCGACAGTCAAAATCCGGAGCATGTGCTGATCCTTTCTGCCGATCATATCTACCACATGGATTACCGCAAAATGCTGGATTATCATATTAGCAAATCCGCCAAAGCAACGATTTCGGTTATGGAGGTTCCCTGGGATGAAGCAAGCCGCTTTGGCGTCATGAACGTCAATGACGAGCTTAAGATTTCCGAGTTCGCCGAAAAGCCTAAGGTGCCTCAAAGCAACCTGGCATCTATGGGTATTTATCTCTTTGAATGGGCCTATCTTAAGGATTATTTGCTGCGTGATGCCGCTGATCCTTCCTCCAGCCATGATTTCGGCAAAGACGTGATCCCCGCAATGCTGGACAGCACCGACGATCTGTTCGCATACCGTTTCCAGGGCTACTGGAGAGATGTAGGTACGGTTGACAGCCTGTGGGAAGCTCATATGGATCTGCTGCAGGCGGACAACGGCTTCAAGCTGGATAACGCCCAGTGGCCGATGTACAGCCGGGCACGGCGCACCAAGCCGGCCGCTGTTAAGTCCCGTATACCGGCTCAGGCTGATGACTGCCTGGTGAATGAGACCTGCTTGCTGGAAGGCAGCCTGCAGCGTTCTGTAATCTTCGGCGGCGTGGAAATCGGCAAGCTCAGCCGGGTACATCATAGCATCGTAATGCCCGGCGTTTATATCGGGCGCGGTGTACTGATTGAAAATGCAATTATCGGTGAGGGTGCAGTCATTAAGGATGGAGCTGTGATCAAAGGCAGCCCTGACAACATTGTCGTGGTCGGCCCTAATGAGATTGTAGCAGCCAAACCGGTCATCCGTACACAGCCTTCCAGACTGCTGCAGGAGGTCTACGAGAAGACAGGCAGACTGCGGGCCGAAGGACTCCCGTCTTAAACCACATTTGACGATAAAAAGGGCTGCAATACTGGTCGTATGACCGTATTGCAGCCCTTTTGCTGTGTACAGAGGTTAGGTGACTCCTTATAACTCGTAATCGTGCCCTTCTTCCGTCAGCCGCTGCTCAGCCGCCGGCGGACGCTCATCGGTCAACGGCAGAATAACCGTAACCTGTGTTCCTTTGCCAAGCTCGCTGTCCAGCTCCAGCTTGCCGTGATGAAGTTCGACAATCTGCTGGGAGATAGCAAGCCCCAGGCCGGTTCCGCCATTCAGCGCATCAACCTGGAAGAAGCGGTCTCTAACCCTGGACAGATGTGCTTCACTGATCCCGATTCCGCTGTCTCTGACGATTACCGCCATTTCGGTCCCTGACAGACGATGTGCAGACAGGACTATGCTGGAATCCTCGGGGGAGAATTTGACGGCATTGTCCACAAGGTTAAGAAAAACCTGCTTGAGCCGGTTCGGATCACCCTTAATATAAATGGTATCCTCACATTCCAGCACCAGATGTATCCGTTTCTTCTCCGCCTTGGCCCAGATATTAAGAAGAGTCTCCTGAAGCACTACCTTTATATCTGTAAGGACTATGGACAGCTTCATTTCATTCTGCTGCAGCTTGGAGAAGTCCAGTATTTCCTCCACCAGGCCGATCAGACGGTCACTTTCCCTCGAGATAATCCCCACGCCGAGCTTCGTCTCCTCCGGATCATACCCGCCCGAGATCAGCGTCTCGCTCCAGCCTTTGATGCTGGTCAGCGGAGTCCTGAGCTCATGGGAGATGGAGGAGATGAAATCATCCTTGATCTGATTGCTGCGGATAATCTCATCGGCCATATAATTCAGCGTAGTCGCCAGATCGCCGATCTCGTATTTGTAATCCCCTTTGATGCGGGCGGTGAACCTTCCCTTGGCCATTTGCGCCGAGACCGCCGTTATATTATTCAGCGGCTTCACAATGGAATTCGCCAGCCCGAAGCTGAACAGGACCACGATCACCATGACAGCCGCACCGATTCCGATCGACACCAGGGTAAGGTTAAGCAGATCCTTGTCAATCCGCTCCATCGAGGTGAGATAACGGATCACATATTTATCACGGCTGTTCACCTGAATCAGCTTGGAGACCGCCATTACGCTCTCATTCGTTCCCGCCTGCCTGCCTACCCATTTGCCGATGCTTCCGCCTACAGCCTCAGGAACATCACTGGTCGTAATGGTCCGGTCAGGCTGAAAGCCGGTGGAGCTGGTCAGAATATCCCCGCTGGTGGACAGCACTTCAAGCTCCGTGTAATCCATGCTGAAGAAATCGAGCACCTTCTGCAGCTGGTTGGGCGAACGCTCACCCGAAATTTCATATTTCAGGAATTCCTCCGCCGTGCTGATATGGGTCGTAATCTTGCTGTACACACTGTCATAATAATACGTCCGTATCGCCAGCAGGAAGATAACCTCTACGAGGAGAAGCGCCACAAAGACTACTAAAATATAGTGCAGTACAATCTGCCTGCGCATCCCCTTCTTGATCATTGTCCCTGGCCTTTCCATTTATAGCCGTGCCCCCATACAGTCTGCAGATATTCGGGCTCCGACGGGTTGTTTTCGATTTTTTGGCGCAGCCGGCGGATGTTTACATCGACGATCTTGGGATCGCCCATATACTCCTTGCCCCAGACATGATCCAGCAGGGAGTCACGGCTGAGCGGCGTATTTTCCTTCTCCAGGAAAAATTGCACCAGCGAAAATTCTGTCGGCGTCAGCTCGATTGCCTCCCCGCTGCGCTTGAACTGCTTGGAGATCAGATCCAGCGTAAACGGGCCGGAGTGAAAGGAGACCTTGGCCGACTGCTCACGGTGCACGTTAACCCGGCGAAGCAGAGATTGAATACGCGCAATCAGCTCGGTCGGGCTGAACGGCTTGCTGACATGGTCATCGGCACCTACGGAAAGCGCATAGACCTTATCCTGCTCCTGCACCTTGGCTGTCAGGAAAATAATCCCCAGCCGCTCATTGGTTTCACGGATGCGTCTGCATACCTCAAAACCGTCAATTCCCGGCACCATCACATCCAGCAGTGCAATATCAATATCCGGCACGGTGGTCAGCTTATGCAGCGCTTCATTGCCGTCAGCCGCCTCCAGCACTTCGAATCCGTTACGTTTCAGGTTAATCACTATAAAACTGCGGATGGATTCTTCATCCTCGAGTATCAATACTTTACTCATCGATTCCCTTCCTTTCAATTGGAGCGGTTATTTTATCATTGTCGCTCCCGCCCGTGCTCTGTACCAGCTCACCCCGGTAGCCGATAATTTTGTCCATATCCCTGCCAAGCACCTTCCAGCCGTTGCTCTTGACACGGTCCCATTCCATCTGGGTGAAGAAGGTTACCTCAACAACCGTCTCCCCCGTATCCGACATAATGAACTTCAGCGATTTATCCTGTACAGATTTGGTATCTACAGTTATCTTACCGTGCCATTCCGGCAGAAAGTCAATGACAAAGCGGTCCGCCGGATCACGGTACTTCTGCGAGGTAAAGCTCAGGCCGTCCTTGCCGTCCCATTTGTAATATGAGGTGAAGTAAGGAATGGCTTCAGGGTCAAAATACTCCCAGCCTCCAGGCGGCTCCAGCATGCCAATCTCGATAATGCCGTCACCATCGATGTCTTCACTGACAATTTTTTTGTCTTTAAAGGTATTGGCATCGCCAGGAATGACTACCCGCAGCTTGTTGTTCTCCATTACAACCACGGTGGTATAGGCCGAGCGGGAATCCACAGCCGAATCCAGAACTATACCTTCTTTATGCTCGGCCACTTTTCCTGAGACAATATTGTAATAATTATTAAAATACGGGTCCAGGTCGTCCAGCTGATCGAGTACTTTAAAGCCGTCACTATATTGGTAAGTGGTAATTTTGTTAAGTTCATTGCGTTTGAAATAGATCAGGGTGAGATCCGCAGTCCCATCCTCATTCAGGTCATCAATCATATATTTGGTATAAGGCTGGGCCAGCAGCTCCTCCAGTTCTCCGCCGGAATAGGAATAGACGACAACCCCCTTCTCTTCTCCGCGTGAATATCCGGTAATAATATTCAGCTTGCCGTCACCCGTTACATCCTCCAGGTCAACCGACTCCAGCTGCGTGCCGTCACCGTCGAAGACAAGCTTCTTCACCCAGCCGTCCTCCGTTTTCTCCAGAATCATGCCATGGATCAGGACGGATTCATTCTCGGTCAAGTAAAAGACCAGCGTCTCCATTGTGCCGTCTTTATCGAAATCCTCTGTGAATATGGAGCTGTCCTCATCCCCGGAAGGGCGGATCAGCGAGGCGCTGGCCGGCATTTGTGACTTGATGGCCGTCATCAGTGAAGCCTTGTCGGCTGTCAGCTCCGGAGACTTCATCTTCGAAACAGGATCGCTGATGAAGGTACAGCCCGACAGTATGGACAATGACAGGACAGCCGCCGCCAGACGTCTGGGAACACTAAGATTCAACTTCATCACTCTTTCCTTGTTTCATGCTCTAATCTGCTACAGGTTCAGGCGTTCCTGGGAAGTCAGGCGGCGTCCTCTGACATCATGCTTGATTCTGCCGTTCTCCAGTACCCACAGCCTTGTTGCATAACGTTCCGCCAGTTCCAGCGGAAGTACGGTAATTACGGTTAACCCTGTTTCTTTACAGAGTCTGCGAAGCGTCTCCAGGACGCCTTCGGCCGTCCGCGGGTCCAGACCGGTTACCGGCTCATCGGCCAGAATAACCTTGGCGCCGTGCACAAGCGCGCGGGCAATGGCTACACGCTGGCGCTCGCCCCCGCTGAGCTGGCTTGTCTTCAGCTTGGCCTTGTCCAGCAGGCCGAGCGTATCAAGCTCGTCCATTGCCCCCATATAATCATCCTGCCGCACCATTCCTGTCACCATCCGCCACAGCGGTGTCTGCGAGGATTGGCCGATCAGTACATTCTTCAGTGCGGTCCGGTTCGGATTCAGCTCGGCATTCTGCTCCAGGTACGCCCATTCACGGCGGATCTTACGTCTGCCGGCGAACGGGCTTTTCATAATGTCGATCCCGTCAACCCGGAAATTGCCTCTATCCCATTTCTCGCGCAGCGCCAGGCAGCGCAGCAGCGTGGACTTGCCGCTTCCGCTGGCTCCCACCAGCACCACAAGCTCCCCGGGTTCTAATTGAAAACCGATATCCTGCAGTACCGGCAATTTGTCTTCTCCGACTGCTTTGGCCAGATGTTCTACTGTAATCATAGTTCAGCCTCTCCCTGTTTTCGTCTCTACTCTATAGTGTACTCTGAAAGCGGGACCAATTTCCATGCGTACGTCTGTTCTTATTTTAACTTAATTCAGCTGCCGTGGCGAGAATAATAACCCGGTCAGGCCGAACAAAATATAGAAACCGCCCAGCAGCACGAATACACCGCTGCCCCAGCCGAATTCAAGCAGCAGGCCGCCGATGCCGGGGCCGATAATGCTGCCTATACTGAAATGAAAAGAAGATACGACATTGGCTGCAGGCAGCAGATTCCGCGGCAGGATGTCTGCGGCATAGCTGAGCCCCAGTGAGAAGAAGGAGCCGACCAGGCCGCCGGCTGCCAGCAGCAGAAGCAGCGTAAATACAAAATGCCCGCCCCCAAGGGGGAGCAGCGTAAAGGCCAGACCGCCGGTTGTTCCGGCAAAAATCAGGATTTTTTTCCGCCCGTACCGGTCACTCCACAGGCCCAGCGGCAGCTGGAGCAGCAGGCCGCCGATGCCCGCGAACGGCAGCAGTGTGGCGATCTGGTCTGTATTGAACCCGGAACGCAGCCCGTAGACCGGGAAGTTGCTGTTCAGGCTCGCTTCCATATAACCATACAGCAGCGCCGGAATCAGAGCATACCAGGCAAGGCTGTAGCTGCGGCCGAACCGGCGGGCCTGACCCTCGCTGTGCTCTACCTTGTCAGGCCGGGAGTTCGGCAGCTTGAACAGAACCAAGAGGAGCGCGAGCATAAACAATCCGGCCAGGATCAGAAAAGGAGCGGCCTCGCCAAAGCGCAGCAGGCTGATGCCGGCCGGGCCCAGGCTGAAGCCCAGCCCGTAGGACATTCCGTAGAGCGAAAGATTGCGCCCCCTGTGCTCTGCAGGTGCCATCAGCAGCACCCAGAGCTGGGCGGCATAATTAATCGCCGAGTCGCCTATCCCGACCAGCAGGCGCAGGATGAACCAGACCTTGATTCCCGGCAGCAGCGGGAACAGCAGGAGCGTTACCAGGACAAGGCTGATGCCGGCGGCTATCAGTCTCTTAAAGCCTATCGCTCCGAGCACACGTTCAGCTACAAGAGTCATTGCGAACGAGCCGACATAAAGAGCTGCGGCATTCAGTCCGTTGAGTGAGGAGGAAACCCCTTTTTGTTCAAGCAGAATCGAGAGCACCGGCAGCAGAAGCCCCTGGCTCAGGCCTGCGGCAATAATGACGGTAATGAGAATAAAATAATTCAGTTTACTGTTGGAACGTTTAAGTACAAGCGGGTCTGACACAGGTGAATCCTCCTTGGGCGTTGATCAGGCAAATGCGGATAAAAGTTGCCCTGCAGGCAAACATGGAACATTATAGTGGACAACCTTCTTCAAAACAAGAGATAATATATAGAAGTGACCGATTTCCTGGGGGTGCAAGCTTCATGACTTATGAACTCAAAATTGATGTCTCGCCTGTCTATGAACTGATCGACAGTTTTATGTTATATGTAACAAGGAAATGGATCTCCAACCTGGACATCGGCCCTGACTGGATCCGCGATATAGACGGGCGGATTCCTCCGCAGCAGGTATCCGCGCTCCGGCAGGCAGCCGAATGGCCTTTTACCGATTATGATGTCCTGTACGTCTGGGCTTACCGCCGCCGGCCGGCATCGAAGGTGCTCCAGTTCCTGGATGAACTGGAGACGCAGTCACTGGAAGAGTGCTTTGAGCAGACTGCCCCGCTGTTCCCTGACTTTACAATTCATGAATGTGAACGGATCAAGCGGGATTATCCCCCGCTTCTGCGGCTGTGGTATGAGCAGTATTTCCGCCATGCCGAGCAGAAGCTGCTGCCGCTCCTGATTGAGGACGCCTCCGAGAAAAAGCTGCTCGAGAGCAAAATGGGTTCCGCAGCCCTGATTGAGTACGCTTCAGGCGGTGTAGTCATCGAGGATATTCCCGATCTGCAGACGGTTGTACTGCTGCCGACTATTCATAACCGGCCGATCAATATGTATTGCTTCTATAATACACTCATGATTATCCAGTATCCTGTTGACGTCCCTTCGGACAATGAAGATGAACCGCCCACCGTTCTGCTGCGCCTGACCAAAGCATTGTCCGATCCGACCCGGCTCCGGCTGCTGCGCTATGCGGCCGATGACCCCAAAACGCTGTGGGAGCTTCAGTCTGTGCTGGGCCAGACGAGTGACATCATGATGCATCATCTGCTGATGCTGCGTGTCGCCGGCCTGCTGAGGGTTCATTTGGGCAGTGAAGGTGAAGGGAATGAACGCTACAGTGTGCGTCCGGATGGGGCATCCGATCTGCAGATGTTCCTTGAGTCCTATATTCGTTTATAATAACAATACACAAGCAGAGATTGCCGACAAACTTACAGGCTTAGGAGTGAGCGTTATGAAGTATTTGCCGCAACAAGTTATTTTTGATCTGGATGACACCCTGATACACTGCAACAAATATTTTGACCTCATTCTGGGGCAGTATTTCGAGCTGATGTCCGACTGGTTCGGCGAATACGGACCGACAACCGGTGAATTCCGCAGCAAGCAGGTGGAAATCGATGTGGAAACCGTCAGCACCAGCGGACTGGCCAGCGATAACTTCCCCAAATCACTGATTGCCACCTACCGGTTTTTCAGTGCCAAATATAACCGGGCCGCCGATCCTTATCATGAGCAGCAGCTGATGAAGCTCGGAATGAGCGTCTACGATCAGGAGGTCGAGGCGTATCCCGGCATGGTGGAAACCCTCGATGCGCTCAAGCATGACGGGCATGACCTCTACCTGTACACAGGCGGGGACGATACCATCCAGCAGCGCAAAATCGAACAGATGAAGCTCGATGTCTATTTTGACGACCGGATCTTTATCCGCCAGCATAAAAATATCGAATCACTGGAAAATATCCTGGTGTCCTATCCTTTTGAACGCAAGCGCACCTGGATGATCGGCAACTCCTTGCGCACCGACGTGCTTCCGGCCTTGACTGCCGGCATTAACAGCATCTACTTGAAGCAGCAGAATGAATGGCTATATAACCTTATTGAGCTTCAGCGTGAGATGCATCAGTCGGTCATGACAATCTCCTCGATCAGCGAGGTTCCGCCGGTTATCCGGACGGCATCCAAGCTGCAAAGCCACGGCTGATCCTAGTGGCAGGCCTCCTGTTACAAATGCCATAGGCATCCGGCAGCTGCAGTGTTTATACTGTTTGAGTAGATTTTTCATCTCATTCAGGAGGTTTGGAATGAACAAGCAAGCAAGTCCTAACCGCACACCGAATAAGCAGTCTGGCCGGAACACTGCCGGCTCCCGGCTGCTGCCTATGCTGCTTGGTATCATCGCGGTCATTCTGGCAATTGTACTTATCTATGTCCTTACAGACAGCAAATCCAAAGAGGAGAATGTGCTTGAGGGTCTCCCAAACTATACGGATGTCAAAGGTACAATTGTCGTTGACGGCCTGAAGGTTGAGAAGCAGCCGCATCTGGGCAATCCGGACGCCAAGGTCAAGGTCATTGAGTTCGCCGATTTCAAATGTCCTGCCTGCAAGAAATGGACCGAAGCCAATCTGGATACCTTTATTAAAGACTATGTGGACACCGGAAAAGCTGAGCTCTATTTCATGAACTTCGCATTCATTGACCGCGACTCTTACCTGGCGGCCAGCGCCGGAGAAGCCATCTATAAGCAGAGCAACGAGAAATTCTGGGAATATGTACATGAGCTTTACGCCAATCAGGGCGATGAGAGCACCATCTGGGCTACCCAGAAGTTCATCCTTCAGTTTGTCAAGGACAACATCGAAGGCCTGGACTATGCCCGGTTCGAGCAGGATGTGAAGAACCATACCTACATGTATGACGTTAAGGAAGATTTCAAGATAGCCGGAGCCTATGGTGTTAACGGTACTCCCAAATTTATGGTGAACGGTGTTCTGCTGCCGGATTCCTCGTATGAGGGGCTTACGGCCGCCATTGAGAGCAGTCTGGCTGATTCTTCGAAATAAACATGTGTATCCAAAAGAGGAGGATGCAGCCTGCCGGGAGATCCCGCTGCCAAGCTGCATCCTCTTATTTTTTGCTGCCCGGGGCAGCGTTTCATTATTCTACACTAAGCTGTCCTGTATCCATATTCGCTAATACCAGCTTGCCTTCCAGCGGCGAGCCGTCTTCGGCTGCAAGCTTCAGCTTGCCGGTCTTCCCCTTCTCAATCAGCGCCTTAACCTGGGTGTCCGTCAGCGTCCGGCCGTGGGTTTCCTTCCAGATGACAAACTTGCAGCCCTCTTTGTAATGGGAGCAGCCGTAGCCCTTGCGGCCCATAAAGATGGTGCCGCCGCAGCCCGGACGGGGGCAGCTGCCGATAATCCTCGGCCCGCTGTCCTCTGCCGGCTTCGCCGTTCTTGCTCCGGCTGGCTTGGCGCCAGCCCCACCGTCTCCCGCACCGCTGCGTTTGCGGGTACCGGCGGGCGGCTTGTCCGCGCCGTCCTTTGAAGCGGCACCGCTGCTCCGGCCTCTGGAGCCGGCCCGGATTGAAGGCGTCTCGCCTTCAAAGGAGGTTTTGGCCGCACGGGACTGGACCTTCACCTTGTCGACGATCATGGCTGCGAAGCGCTTCACATTCTCCATGAACTGCCCGTCTGCCGCCGTGCCTCTGGCGATTTCATTAAGCCGCCGTTCCCATTGTCCGGTCATCTCCGGTGAGGTCAGCAGCTCGATGCCCGCTCCGCGGATCAGTTCGATCGCCGTCCGCCCCTTCTGGGTGATGGCAATCTTTTTACCCTGCATTTCGACGTAGCCGACATTTTTCAGCCGCTCTATTGTGGCCGCCCGGGTTGCCGGAGTTCCGAGTCCGGAATCCTTCATGGCATCGCGCAGCTCCTCATCCTCAATCTGCTTGCCCGCGCTTTCCATCGCTTTGAGCAGGGTGCCTTCGGTGTAGTGCTTGGGCGGCTGCGTATCCTTCTCTTTAACCACCGCATCGCTGCACAGCACTTCATCCGCAGGGGAGATAGAGAACGGCTCATTCACCTCGATCTCCTCTTCCTCCTCCTCATCCTTGCCTTTTCCTTTGGACGGCTTCGCCTTATCCTTCTTCTGGTCGGCATAGATCACCTTCCAGCCCAGACTCAGCAGCTCCTTGACCGTAGTCTTGAAGCTCTCGCCCTCCACCTCTGTAAAGACAGTGTGTACCTTATACTCGGCGGCCGGATAGAACTGCGACAAGAAACGGCGCACAATCAGATCATATAATTTCGCCTCATCTGCGCTCAGCCCCGAAGCCTTGCGGTTGGTCGGAAGGATCGCATGGTGGTCTTCCACCTTGGACGGATTGCAGACAAATTTATTGCCTTTATGGACCAGGCTGCGGTTGGCGCCTTTAACCAGTTCGTCGTAGGAGGTGCCCTGCAGCGCATTCAGCGTCTTGTGCATCTCCGGAATGTTCTGCTCGGTAACATAGTTGGAATTCGTCCGGGGGTACGAAATGACCTTGTGCTTTTCGTAGAGCGCCTGGGCGATATCCAGCGTTTTTTTGGCGGAAAATGCGTATTTCCCATTCGCTTCACGCTGCAGCAGCGTCAGGTCATACAGCTTGTTGGGATATTCTTTCGTATCCTTGACCTCATAGGAAGCAATCCTTCCGGGTTTGCCTTTGACCTTGGCTGCGAGCGCATCGGCCTTCTCCTTGTCAGTCAGGCGGTCCCCTTGCCACATGCCTTTATAGACAACCTCATTCTGTGCAAAATGGCCCTCGACCTCAAAAAATTTCAGCGACGAAAACGCCTCAATCGTCTTTTGCCGGTCGTAGATCAGCGCCAGCACGGGCGTCTGCACGCGGCCCACGGACAGCAGCACATTATGCTTCGTAGTAAAAGCGCGTGAGCCGTTCATCCCGATCAGCCAATCAGCCTCACTGCGCGCTCTGGCCGCTTTGGTCAGATTCTCATACTCCGAGCCGTCCTTCAGCTCCTGGAAGCCTTTGCGGATGGTCTCCGGCGTAAGGTCCGATATCCACAGCCGTTTTACCGGCTGGCTGAGCTTTAAATGCCGCTGAATCAGCGAGAAAATATGCTGCCCCTCCCGCCCGGCGTCACAGGAGTTGACCAGCAGGTTGCTGCGTTTGGCCAGCTCACCGATCACCTTCAGCTGATCAATCGTGCGCGCATTCGGCACCAGCTTGAACTGGTCGGGTATAATCGGCAGGTCGTTAATGTTCCACTTTTTATATTTGCCATCATAAGCTTCCGGCTCGGCAAGCCCAATCAGATGTCCGATCGCCCAGGTGATGATGTACTGCTCCCCTTCTAAATAGGAACGGTAGTTTTTGGCTTTCGGTTCTATTGCGGCGGCGATATTCCGCCCCATGTCCGGTTTCTCCGCAATAATGAGTGTTTTCAAAAATATCGCTCCTTACCTATCGTTGTTCCAAAACACGTCCAGTTTTTTATTATACCATTTTGCAAAAATAATTACCTGCTATTAATAGAAGTGACTCAGCAAAAAAGTATGATCATCTCTTTTTAACCTGTATGCAGTGATAAAAAAATGGAGTTGCCGCCAGCGTTACACCGGTAGCACTCCAAATTTTCTGATGAAATATATCAAGCTCTGCTCCGCATTTCTTCCGCCTCATCAAATTCTTCACGCAGCATTCCAAGCATAAGATCATCATAATACTGGCCGTTCATATAAATGCTTCTGCGGCGCAGGCCTTCCTCCTTGAAGCCCAGCTTCAGGTGAAGCGCTCTGCTTGCAGCATTGACGGATACACAGCCGCTGTTGCATTTCTGCAGCCTCAGCTCATGAAACGCATACCGCAGAACAATCCGCGCCGCGTCCAGCCCGTAACCGTTCTGCCGATACTGCCTGTTAATACAGAAGGACATACCGAACGTACCGTTCTTATAATCCGGCGCACTCAGATTTACTAAGCCCACCAAGACATTATCAAACGTCTCAACAGCAAACATCCAGCGGAGTTCGCTTTTGAAGTTATCATATTCCTCCGACATTGCCAGTTCATTCGCCTCATTCTTGGGCAGCTCAACACTCCACTCCATCAGCCGGACAACTTCACTGTCCTCCTGCTCTCTGCGCCACACTTCCCAGTCACTTCTCCTTGTTGCTCTGAGTCTGACCAGCGTGCCCTGCCAGAAATAATTCCCCGGTACGTTCATACAAATCCGCTCCCTTCACCTGAATTCTACCATTAAGGGTAGGGTGCCGGAATGTAGACAATTCTTATAATCATCTTCTACTTGGAGGATGAATACAAAATGTTGACCGGGACGCTTATCTCATTCCCCCCGCAATTCTGGAGACGACCTCTGCGTTTGAGATAATTTCCTTCGTACCGCTCTTCCGGTCCCAGTATTCAACCTTGCCTTCGCCGGCTGACTTGCCGACTACCAGCACAACCGGGATGCCGATCAGTCCGGCGTCCTTGAACTTCACCCCTGGCCGTTCATCCCTGTCATCGAGCAGTGTCCCAATACCAGCCCTGGCAAGCTCATTGTATAGCGCTTCAACCACTACAGCCTGCTCCTGATCCTTGGCAGACAGCTGTAATATATGCACCTGGTAAGGCGCAAGCTCCTCCGGCCAGAGCAAGCCTTCATCATCATGGCTTTGTTCGGCAACCGCTGCCAGCAGCCTGGAAAGGCCGATGCCGTAACAGCCCATAATCATCGGTTTGTTTCTGCCTGAGGCATCCAGATAGACTGCTCCGAGCTTCTCACTGTACCTTGTACCCAGCTTAAAGATGTGGCCGATCTCGATTCCTTTATGAAAATGGTACACACCCTTTTCGCATTTCGGGCAAGTCTCCCCCTCGGCAGCGTTTCTGATATCAGCCACATGCTCAAGTGAAAAGTCACGTCCAGGCACTACATTCCGCAGATGGTAATCTCTTTCTCCTGCACCTGCAATCCCGGTTTCCATCGCTGCCACGGCTTTGTCAATGATCAGCGGCAGCTTCAGGCCGACCGGTCCGACATATCCGCTCTCTACACCGGCAGCCGTCCTCACGGCTTCATTATCTGCGAGAGATACTGCGGTAACGCCCGCAGCAGCCGCAAGCTTGAGCTCATTTACCTCATGGTCCCCGCGGACCAGTACGGCAAAAAGGGTACCGTCACCGCTGTAGATCAGCGTTTTGATGATGCTGTGCGTCGCAAGCTGCAGCTGCTCCTCCAGTTGGTCGATGGTCCGCAGGCCTGGCGTATGAAACCTTTCTGCTTCCGGCTGAGCGGCTTCCTGCTCATTCGTGGCGATCCACGTTCCGCCTGCTTCGGCCTCCTCCAGATTAGCAGCATAATCGCAGCTTGTGCATACAGCGAGTGTATCTTCACCAATATCTGCGAGCGCCATAAACTCATGGTTTCCGCCCTCTCCGCCCATAGCACCGGCATTTGCCTGAACTGCTTTGAAATTCAGCCCGCAGCGGGTAAATATCCGTTCATAGGCCTTGAACATTCGATTGTATGCAATATCCAGTCCTTCCCGGTCCGTGTCAAAAGAATAGGCATCCTTCATCTGGAACTCCCTGCCCCGCAGCAGACCGGAGCGCGGGCGGCGTTCATCGCGGAATTTGGTCTGAACCTGATACAGTGTAACCGGCAGCTTGCGGTAGGAGCTGATCTCGCCCCGGACCAGGGCTGTAATTGCTTCTTCGTGAGTCGGGCCGAGCACAAACTGGCGTTCGTGGCGGTCCATAAGAGTCATCAGGTCCTTGCCGTACGGCTCGAATCGTCCCGACTCCTTCCACAGCTCAGCCGGCAGCAAAGATGGCAGCAGCACCTCCTGGGCACCGGCGGCATCCATTTCCTCCCGGACAATATGCTCAATATTGCGCAGTACCCTGCGGCCCAGCGGCAGGTAGCTGTATATTCCTGCTGCGAGCATCCGGATATAGCCGGCACGTAACAGTAGCTGGTGGCTTGCCGTTTCCGCATCCGCAGGCGCATCGCGTAGAGTTGTCAGTAAAAGCTGGCTTTGGCGCATTTAAATCATCTCCTCAGGTTGTTTGAAACGCAAAAAAGACGCATCCGTCAGGGACGAATGCGTCGTGTTACCACCCTATTTCAACCGCCTGGCTATGCCTGGCAGTCCTCTAACCGGATAACGGCCGGGGCCGGCAGCAAATAGAGGCTTACCTCCATTGCTGCAGCTTTCAAGGCAGGGTGCGCTCCTCTCGCGGCTCGGAGGACCTTTCAGCCGGTGAATCCTCTCTCTGTTCTGACGATATTTGGGACGCAGATCCTTGGTCAACGCTGCTTCGTTATTGAATTGTTATTTAATGTATCCGAAATTACAGAATGCGTCAAGCCTGTCATGAAATTGCCATGTTTGAGCCGGTTATGGCTTTGCTTTATGTATGCGTTTACACTATTTCCGCCCGTTTGTAAATTAAATGTTTCAGATTAACGAGCTTACATATGAATTTTTTTTGAAAATCAGCCGAAATAGATGGATAGAGCATTTCAAGAGGAAACGCCTGTCAATGCCTCTGTGCAAATGTATTCAAGGGGGAGTCATCGCTATGTTCACAAAAATCAAAAGTGCCGCTTATCATCTTACATCCCGTTCGCTGCAGAGGAAAATGCTTCTGATTTTTACCGTCATGCTGGTAATTCCGGTAGTGCTGGTAAGCTACTTTTCCTACACCAGCTCCAGCAAACAGCTGGAACTCACAATGCAGGAATCCATTCACACAAGCGTAGACCTGCTGGCAACGAATATTAATGAATCGGTTACTGCAGCCAAACAGAATGTATCACAGCTCAGCCAGCAGCTGACCTCTGCCGATATCGACAACAAAAGTGCGGCTACACGTACACTGATTGAACTGTTTATAAAAGAGCACCCCGAGCTTGAACTTTTTGTTGCCGGCAATCAGAATGGTGCCTGGATGAAAGCCCCCGATCCCGGCCCGCAGGATTATGATCCGCGTACCCGTGACTGGTATACTGCCGCACTGGGCAATCCCGGTGAGGTTACCCTTACAGATCCGGCAGTTTCTATGACCACCGGCAACTACACACTGTTCATATCTGAAACCCTTAAGGACGGCAAAGGCGCTATTGCCACCACTTTTAATCTTAAAGCAATGAGTGACAGGATCAACAAGAATAAGCTCGGTCAAGAAGGCTACTACTATGTTGTTGACCGGAATAACAAGTTCGTGTCCCATCCGGTGAAAAAGGCCGGAGAAGATATTGCCCCTTATGTCGCTGAACTGCTGGTTGGAGACAAAGGCAATCTGGCCTACACCAATCCTGATACCGGACTGGACATGAGCGGCTATTATACGACAGATCCAGCAACAGGCTTTACTGTCGTGGGTGTAATCAAAACCAAGGAATTTTCAGACGCTTCACTACCTGTATTGTATAACGGCCTAATCGTGCTGGGCTGTGCGCTGGTGATCGCACTCATTCTGATGTACTTCATCGTAAGAGCTATCTCACGGCCAATTACCCGGCTTAACCAGTCTGCACGCCGTGTAAGCGAAGGGCATCTGAACGAACAGATTACAATTGACCGTGCCGACGAGATCGGTGAGCTGGCCAAAAACTATAATCTCATGGTGGAATCACTGCGGAATATCGTGACTGACATCTCCGAGACCTCGGGCCTGCTGGCAGCCTCCAGCGAGCAGCTTACCGCTACTACCGAAGAAAATGCCAAAGCTACGGCCTATGTGGCCGAGATGGTCCAGGATTCGTCAACCGGAGCCGAGACCCAGACCGCCGCCATGGCCGAGACGTCCCGGGCAATGGAGGAAATGTCCGCCGGCATTACAAAAATTGCTGAAGCCGCTTCTTCCATTGTCAGCTCATCGGCAGACACCGAAGCTGATGTGCATAGCGGCAGCGAGAAAATCAGCCAGGTTAGCCGGCAGATGGATGCAATCCGCGAGTCAACTCACCTGTCCTCTGAGCTGATCGGCCAACTAAATGGCCTGAACTCCCAGGTGTCAGCGATGAGCAGTGCGATCTCCAATATTGCTGTACAGACCAATCTGCTGTCGCTGAACGCCGGAATTGAGGCCGCCCGCGCCGGTGAGCATGGCCGTGGCTTCGCTGTAGTTGCCACTGAAGTACGCAAGCTGGCAGACCAGTCCAAGACGACTGCCGGTAATATCCAGGAGACGATTGAGCAGATGACCATCCTTATTGACCAGACCTATGAGACGATCCATAACCGGGTATCGGCTGATGTGGAGCTGGGGATTCAAGTGACAGATGAGGCCAAAGCGGCGTTCGCCAATATTGAACAGTCCACCGCCAGAATCAACGGCCAGATCCATGATATTTCCGCCGTTACCGAGCAAATGTCTGCCGGAGCAGAGCAGGTCGCAGCCTCCGTTGTTGAAATTTCCAATATCGCACGGTCCACCTCTGATGCCTTCCAGAGCGTAACAGCAGCGACCCAGGAGCAGCTTGCCTCCATGGACGAAATTACCGCTTCCTCCGGTGAGCTGTCTAAGATGGCCTCGGACCTGCAGGTGAAGATCGAGCGCTTTAAGCTGGAGGATTAGAGAACGCCTAAAGAGATGCCGTACTAACACACGGCATCTCTTGTTGTATATAACAAGAGCCGCCCTTCCGGCAATTGCTGGAGGGGCGGCTCTTTGTACTTTTACAGGCTATAACTTAGACGAGAACAGTAGATCCCATCAGATATTTGTCAACTTCACGTGCGGCTGCGCGGCCTTCATTAATCGCCCATACCACCAGACTTTGCCCGCGGCGCATGTCACCTGCAGCAAAAACTTTATCCACATTGGTGTTGAACTTGCCATAACGGGCCTTCACATTGCTGCGGCGGTCCGTTTCCAGGTTCAGCTCCTGAATGATATCCTGCTCCGGTCCGTCGAAGCCGATCGCAATCAGCGCTAGCTGAGCCGGATAGACAGCTTCTGTACCCGGTACAGGCTGGTAGATCTTGCGGCCTGTCTCATCCACCATACGGCGGATTTGCACGGTGTGCACCTCTTTCAGGTTGCCCTCATCATCACCAACAAACTTGGTGGTCATGATGGAGAATTCACGCGGATCGTCGCCGAAGATGGCTTTGGCTTCCTGCTGTGCATAGTCGAGTGTATATACGTTCGGGAACTGCGGCCACGGATTGGCAATCGGATCACGTTCAAGCGGTGCTTTATCATGCGTGCCGAATTGGGTAATGCTCTTGCAGCCATGACGCAGAGAGGTTGCTACACAGTCGGAACCGGTATCCCCGCCGCCCAGTACGACTACATCTTTACCGGCGGCCGATACGAAGTTGCCGTCTTCCAGATTGGAGTTCAGGTAGCTCTTGATCGTGCCGGTCAGGTAATCCATTGCATACATGACACCGTTCAGCTCACTGCCTTCGACATTGAACTGGCGTGCTTTGGTTGCCCCCCCGCACAGTACGACCGCATCATAGTCATCGACGAGCTGCTGGGTCGGAATATCCTTGCCGATCTCGGTGTTCACAACAAAAGTGATGCCTTCAGCGGCCAGCAGATCCACCCGGCGCTGAACGACGCGTTTATCCAGCTTCATTGTAGGTATGCCATATGTCAACAAACCGCCGACGCGGTCACTGCGTTCATATACTGTCACAGTATGTCCTGCTTTGTTCAGCTGGGCTGCTGCAGCAAGTCCGGCCGGTCCGGAGCCGACGATAGCTACTCTCTTGCCGGTACGCTTCTCGGGCGGACTAGGAACAACCCAGCCTTCCTCAAAGCCTTTATCCACGATGGCAAGCTCGATGGTCTTGATCGTAACCGGCTGGCCGATCAGACCGACGGTACAGGAGCCTTCGCAAGGCGCAGGACAGATGCTGCCTGTAAATTCAGGGAAATTATTCGTCTTGTGCAGACGCTCCAGCGCTTCCTTCCACAGGCCGCGGTAGACCAGATTGTTCCATTCAGGAATCAGGTTGTGAACCGGGCACCCAGATGTGCCTCCGGTCATATCAATGCCGGTATGGCAATAGGGGGTTCCGCAGTCCATGCAGCGCGCGCCCTGCGTGCGGAGCTCGTCCTCGGTAAGGTGATGATGGAATTCTTCCCAGTCTTTAACGCGCTGCTCAGGATCCCGGTCACCTGGGAGCTGGCGCTTATACTCCATAAATCCAGTAGGTGTAGACATATTTACGTTTCCCCCATCCGTTCTCTTCGTGTTGATGTATAGTACATTGTAGCATACTGCGGCAGATTCGTGTCGATTCAGCGCAATGAAGTACCTGCACATTCTATACTATTTTTAAGTTTAGCAATTGTAATTTTAACTATAGTAGCATTCTATACTTTCGCACTGTAATGGATTAATCTGCTGATTATTTGTACTATTTCACATGTTGTGTCAGAGAAAACGCTTTTTCCTTAAACCGTACGTTCATAAACGTAAAAACGGTAATCATACGGGTTCTGCTCATTGCGGATCCCCTGAACACTGGAGACCTCTTTCCATTCTTCCCAAGGGACATCCGGAAACTTCGTTTCGCCTTCAAAATCCTCATGAATCCGGGTCACAAGCAGCTTGTCGGCGTACGGCAGCATCATCCCGTAGATTTCAGCTCCGCCGATAATCATTAGCTCATCGTCCTTACGTCCTTCAGCCAGCGCTTCCTCCAGCGTATGGATGACCTGTGCGCCCTCCGCCTGAAATCCGGTATCTCTCGTAATAACGATGCTTGTTCTGCCCTTAAGCGGCTTCCCGCCTAGCGATTCCCAGGTTTTGCGGCCCATAAGCATTCTTTTGCCCAGCGTCTGTTCTTTAAAATAGGCAAAATCCAGCGGCAAATGCCACGGCATATCATTATCCTTACCGATTACACCGTTCTCCGCCATCGCCCAAATCATGCTGATACTCATATCTATGCCCTCCTTCTCCAAGAATCATCATGTCCCGGAAAGATTAAATGGCAACCGGCGCTTTGATCCCCGGGTGATAGACATACCCTTCAAACTCGAAATCTTCAAATCTATAGTCAAAAATGCTATCCGGCTTTCTGAGGATATTCAGCTTCGGCAGCGGATGCGGCTCTCTGGACAGCTGGGTGGCAACCTGCTCCAGATGATTTGTATAAATGTGCACATCGCCTCCGGACCAAATGAAGTCCCCCACCTCGTAACCTGTCTGCTGGGCGACCATATGGGTGAGCAGGGCATAGCTTGCAATGTTAAAAGGCAGGCCGAGGAACGTATCCACAGAACGCATGGTCAGCATACAGCTCAGCTTGCCGTCAGCTACATAAAACTGAAACACAAAGTGGCACGGAGGTAGCTTCATCTGCTCAATCTCTCCTACATTCCACGCGCTTACAATATGACGGCGGGAATCCGGATTGTTCCTGATGGAATCAATGACCGCAGCGATCTGGTCAATATGCCGGCCGTCACTGCTCTCCCAGGCACGCCACTGCGAGCCGTATACCGGGCCCAGTTCACCATTCTCATCAGCCCATTCATCCCAGATCGACACACCGTTTTCTTTAAGATAAGAGATATTGGTATCTCCCTTCAAAAACCACAGGAGCTCATGAACAACCGATTTCAGATGAATGCGCTTGGTCGTAACCAGCGGAAAGCCTTGGGACAGATCGAAGCGGAGCTGACGCCCGAACACGGAAATGGTGCCTGTTCCGGTGCGGTCGCTTTTGGGCGTGCCGTGATCCAGTACATCTTGAAGTAAATCTAAGTAGTTGCGCAAAGTTTAAACTCCTCTCCCCTTTTTTTCTTATCCCAGTTTACCATGACCTGACCACCCTTGTAACTTAATTAAGCGCAGAAAATGCAATTTCCTGTCGTTCACCATCCCTGCTGCCCACAGTGATTTCCTTTGCACGAAAATAGTGGGAGGACCGGCTGTACTAAGGTTTACTCCGTGATCCTGATTGCACCTGGTTCTCCTGCTATTCCCACATCCTCAGCTCCACAGTATTTGCAGTTGCTATCAGCTTGGCCCGGCCTCCAACCGGGAAAGTAATCAGCGGCGAGGTATGGCCGAAGTTCACGTCAGCCACGACTGGAAGATGCAGCAGTTCCTTCTTGCTGCGGATGATGGTTTCCAGCATATCCCTTGTTATCCTTGATGCCCGCTGAAATCTGCCGATTACAAGACCTTTCACCTGCTCAAAATCCGGCTGATGAATCAGTGACTGGAGATCACGGTCAAAGACTTCCGGCCCCGATTCAAAATCATCCTCCAGAAACAGAATAGCATCCTTCAGGCTTGGCATGTACTCCGTACCCTGCAGCAGGTTCAGTGTGCACAGATTACCGCCGATTATTGTGCCTTCTGCTGATCCGGAACCGATTGTATAAGGCCCTTCATTAGCTTCAAAGCTTCGATTCTCCTGATCAAGAAACCACGCATCATCACTCCACTCCGCCGAGGGCTGTACCAGGACCGGTTCATCCTCCATCATCATCCGGATAAAATGCCGGACCGTATATTCATTGCCAAGCCGCATGGACAAGGTGGAGAAATGAGGGCCTGAGTATGTAATCAGTCCAGTCTTCCGGTAAATTGCACTGCTGAGCGCCGTTATATCGGAGTACCCGCAAAGACGTTTGGGGTTGTCAGCAATCAGCCTGTAATCGAGCTCACGCAGCAGTTGGTTGCAGTTATGGCCTCCCAGTGTAGTCAGAATACCTTTGACATCAGGATCGCGGAAAGCCTCATGAATATCCTCCACCCTGGAGCGGACAGAAGACGAGGAGAACCGGTCCATTTCATAAGCATGTGCTGCAAAAGAAACCTTGAAGCCGTAGCTCTCCAGCAGCCTTGTAGAAGCCTCTATCTGCTCAGGTGCGATAATGCCGAGACTGTTTGACGGCGAGATGATCCGGATTCCGTCGCCGGCCTGCAGTTTAGGTGCTTTCATGGGATGACTCCCTTTCATTGCTTCCTGCATTTTCTAGCCTCCAAGTGTTATAACGCAAATTATGCTGCTTAATAAAAGAAAAGACTCCCTCAGCCATTACCATGACATTGGGAGTCTCTTCTATGATGATTCTGCCTTGCGCAGACGGTAATGTATTACTTCACTACGTGAATTGGGTGGCCTTCTACCAGCTCAGCCGCTTCCATGACGATTTCGCCAAGGGTTGGATGCGCGTGGATCGTCAGTGCGATATCCTCGAGCGTTGCGCCCATTTCAATCGCCAGACCCAGCTCGGCAATCAGGTTGGAGGCTTCCAGACCAACGATTTGTGCGCCCAGTACGAGGTTGTTCTCGCTGTTAGCCACAATCTTGATGAAGCCTTCCGGAGCATTCAGGGAAACTGCACGGCCGTTGCCTGCGAACGGGAACTTGCCTGCTTTTACCTTGTAGCCCTTGTCTTTTGCTTCCTTCTCGGTCAAGCCTACGCTGGAGCATTCAGGATCTGTGAACACAACGGCCGGAATGACTTTGTAGTCAACCACGGATTTGTGGCCGGAGATCGCTTCAGCAGCAATCTTGCCTTCATAGGATGCTTTGTGTGCCAGTGCAAGACCAGGAACAATATCCCCGATAGCATAGATGTTAGGGATGTTGGTGCGGCCCTGGTGGTCAACCTTGATCAGGCCGCGTTCGTCAAGCTCAACGCCGATCAGATCAAGACCCAGCTCACCGTCAGTATTTGGACGGCGACCTACAGTTACCAGCAGGTAATCTGCAGTAATTTCTTTGGTTTCGCCGCCGACAGAGTACTTAACGGTTACTTCCTTGTCGTTCTGAACAGCACTTTCCGCTTTGGCATTGGTTACGATCTCGATGCCTGTCTTCGCCATGTTCTTGGCAACCAGACGGGTCATATCTTTATCGAAGCCTGGCAGTACAGTATCCAGACCTTCAATGATCGTTACTTTAGTGCCGAATTTGGAGTACATCTGGCCAAGCTCAGCACCGATGTAGCCGCCGCCGATTACGATCATGCTCTTAGGAATCTCTGGCAGCTCCAGAGCTTCTGTAGAGGACAGGATGCGTCCGCCGAACGGGAATGGCTTCAGTTCAATCGGACGGGAGCCAGTGGCGATGATGCAGTTATTGAATTTGTAACGCGGGGATTCATGGTCATTGAACAAACGGGCTTCGTTTGTACTGATGAACATTGCTTCGCCGCTGAATACTTCAATTTTGTTGCCCTTCATCAGGCTGGTCACGCCGGTTGTCATTCTTTTGACAACGCCGTTTTTGAATTCCTGGGTTTTGGCCCAGTCTACCTTTACGTTCTCGGCAGTGACACCGAAAACATCGCCGTGCTGTGCAGCTTCATAGCTGTGGGCTGCAGAGATCAGTGCTTTGGAAGGAATACAGCCGCGGTTCAGGCAGACACCGCCGAGTTCCGATTTATCTACAATAAGGACTTTTTGGCCGAGCTGGGCGGCACGAATTGCCGCCACATACCCGCCGGGACCTGCACCAATAACCAATGTGTCGATTTCGATTGAAGCGTCTCCGACTACCATTTATTACACCTCCATAACTAACATATCAGGATTTGCAAGCAGGGTCTTAATGTAATTCATGAAGTTCTGTGCAGTCGCACCGTCAATGATACGGTGGTCAAAGCTCAGGGACAGCGCCATTACTGGAGCCGCTACGATTTCACCGTTCTTCACAACAGGCTTCTCAGTGATGCGGCCTGTACCCAGAATCGCAACTTCAGGGAAGTTGATGATTGGAGTAAAGAACATACCGCCGGCGGAGCCGATGTTGGAGATGGAGATCGTGCTGCCCTTCATTTCGTTAGCAGTCAGCTTGCCGTCGCGTCCGCGCACAGCCAGATCAGTGATCGCACTTGCGATCATCCAGATGCTCTTACGGTCAGCATCCTTAATTACCGGTACGATCAGACCGTTGTCTGTATCTGTAGCGATACCGATGTTGTAGTACTTTTTGTACACAATTTCGTTAGTGGTTTCGTCAATCATTGCGTTAAGCGCAGGGAACTGACGGGATGCTGCAACCAGAGCCTTAACGATGAATGGCAGGTAAGTAACCTTCACGCCCTTCTTCTCGGCTACAGGCTTCATACGGGTGCGGAAAGCAACCAGCTCGGTAACATCCACTTCGTCCATGATGGTAACATGCGGCGCTGTGTAGGCAGATTTAACCATAGCATTGGAGATCGCTTTGCGGATACCCTTGAATGGCACGCGCTCTTCTTCCAGGCTCACATTACCGGATGCTGCTGCAGCCGGTGCCGCTGCAGGTGCTTTGGCTTCAGCAGCCGGAGCTGCTGCAGGTGCGGATGCCGCCGCTGCAGGCGCTGCTGAAGCAGGAGCTGCGGAGCCGCCCTTCAGGAAGGCTGCGATATCGTCATGGGTAATCTTGCCGTTCTTGCCGCTGCCGTTCACCTTCGCAAGATCAACACCTTGCTCACGTGCCGCTTTGCGGACGCTTGGAGTAGCCAGAATGTCACGGTTAGGCGCCGGAGCAGCAGCCTGTGCAGCTGCCGGTGCTGCCGCTTCCTGTGCAGCAGGAGCTTCAGCGTGGCCGCCTTCCTGCTGTGGAACTTCACCTTCTGCAGCGATAATCGCCACAACTTCGCCAACGCGGCATACCTGTCCGTCTTTAACACGAACTTCAGTTACAGTTCCGTTAACCGGGCAAGGTACTTCTACTACTGCCTTGTCGTTCTGTACTTCCATGATGATATCATCGTCGGTTACCTTGTCGCCGACTTTGATGTGCATCTTGATGATTTCACCTTCATGCAGGCCTTCGCCCAGCTCAGGGAAACGGTATTCGAAGTTTACAGCGCCGCCTGCTGAAGGAGCACTGGTTGCCGGGGAAGAAGTAGTGTCTGCTCCGCCTTTAGCTGCATCTGCTTCCTGGGAAGCCACTTCTGCCGGATGGCCGCCTTCCTGCTCAGGAACATCGCCTTCTGCATCAATGATTGCTACAACTTCACCAACGCGGCATACCTGGCCGTCTTTGGTGAATACTTCAAGCACTGTGCCGTTAACCGGACAAGGAACCTCTACTACTGCCTTGTCATTCTGTACTTCCATTACGATATCGTCATCGGTTACTTTATCGCCGGCTTTGATGTGCATTTTGATAATTTCGCCTTCATGCAAACCTTCGCCCAGCTCAGGGAACCGGTACTCAAATTTTGCCACCTTGATAACCTCCTAAAAGTTTGTTAGCATCCGCTTCCTTGAGTTAACTTCGCAAACTCGCATCGAAAGCATCAGCTTAGTTTGTTAGCATCCGCTTCCTTGAGTTAACTTCGCAAACTCACATCGAAAGCATCAGCTTAGTTTGTCAGCATCTGCTTAAATTTTAGATATAGATATAATGCAGAAAGTGGTGCCGCCCTCTGTGCAAGGACGGCAGATAAAATCTTTATTAGAATTCCAGAACTTTCTTAACAGCCGCCACTACGCGTGCCGGTGTAGGAATCCAGCTATCTTCGATTTGTGCGAACGGATAGATAGTATCCGGACCCGCTACACGAAGTACAGGCGCTTCAAGGTGCAGAATCGCTTTTTCGTTGATTTGCGCAATAACTTCTGCTGCAACGCCGGAGCTCTTCTGTGCTTCCTGAACTACAATTGCACGGTTAGTCTTCTTAACGGAAGCTACAATGGTATCGATATCAATTGGGCTAACGGTCCGCAGATCGATAATTTCAGCCTTGATGCCTTCCTTCTCCAGCTGGTCAGCCGCCTTGGTTGCAGTATGTACCATCAGACCGTAAGCGATGATGGTTACATCCGAACCTTCGCGTACAACATTAGCCTTACCCAGTTCAACAGTGTATTCACCTTCAGGCACTTCATCACGGAATGCATGATACAGGTTAAGGTGCTCCATGAAGAATACAGGGTCATTGTCGCGGATCGATGCGATCATCAGACCTTTGGCATCATAAGGGTTAGAAGGAATAACCACCTTGATCCCCGGGCTTTGAGCGATCAGACCCTCAAGGGAATCCGTGTGAAGCTCTGCTGCCTTAACGCCGCCGCCGAATGGCGTACGGAATACGATTGGTGCATTATATTTACCGCCGGAACGGTAGCGCAGGCGTGCAGCCTGGATAACGATCTGGTCAAGGGCTTCATAGATGAAGCCGATAAACTGGATTTCAGCGATTGGACGGAAGCCTTGTACCCCGAGACCAAAAGCCAGACCGCCGATGGCAGATTCAGCAAGCGGTGTATCGAACACACGGTCTTCGCCAAATTCTTTCTGCAGTCCTTCAGTTACACGGAAAACGCCGCCTACATTACCAACGTCTTCCCCAAAGATCATAACATTAGGGTCGCGATTCAGTTCAACGCGCAGTGCGTCACGAATTGCTTCTTTCATATTCATTTGTGCCATTGCCTGATATCCCCCTTATTCAAAATCGGCTTTTTGCTCTTCCAGATGTTTCGGAGTTACCTCGAACATGCTGTCGATCAAGCCTGGAACGGTCATTTTTTCGGTTTGCTCTGCTTTTTTGATCTGCTCGTTTACAGTCGCTTTCGCTTCTTCTCTTACGCGAGCCGTATCTTCTTCGGTCCACAGGCCTTTCTTCTCCAAGTACTTGGCAAGACGGGCGATAGGATCCTTCTCGTTCCACTGACCTTCTTCATCCTTGGAACGGTATTTGCTGGCGTCATCGGAGAGGGAGTGCGGACGGAAACGGTAAGTAACAGCTTCAATCAGCGTAGCACCTTCGCCTCTGCGTGCACGTTCTGCAGCTTCCTGAACCGCAGCGATTACAGCAAAGACATCCATGCCGTCTACTTTGATTCCCGGAATACCAACTGCTACTGCTTTGTGGGCAATGGATTTGGAAGCCGTCTGCTTGGAGAACGGAGTCGTAATCGCATAACCGTTGTTCTGTACGAAGAAGATCACCGGCAGCTTGAAGCGTCCGGCAAAGTTCAGGCCTTCATAGAAGTCGCCTTCGGAAGAACCGCCGTCACCTGTATAGGTGATTGCAACATTCTGCTGTTTCTTCAGTTTGAAGCCCATTGCAATCCCGGTAGCATGCAGAATCTGCGCGCCGATGATGATCTGCGGCATCAGTACATTAACGCCGTCCGGAATCTGTCCGCCGTGCTGGTGACCGCGGGAATACAGGAAAGCCTGATATAATGGAAGTCCGTGCCATACCAGCTGAGGAATATCGCGGTAGCCCGGGCATACGAAATCTTCTTTCTGCAGTGCAAACTCACTGCCGATCATGGTTGCTTCCTGTCCGGATACCGGAGCATAGAAGCCGAGGCGGCCCTGACGGCCAAGATTAACTGCACGGTCATCCCAAGTGCGGGTAAAGACCATACGGTACATAATTTCTTTCAGCTGATCATCGGTAAGTGCAGGCATCTTCTCTTTGTTGATAACCTCTCCATCCGGAGAAAGCACCGAAAGGGCCTCCACGTCCTCTGTATAAACTTCATAAGGAACTCTAGTCATCATTTTCACCTCAATAAAAAAATTTGAACATCAGTGGTATCTGTTATAGAATTATTATACACCTGTTTTATCTGTTTCGTCAAAGAAATACGCATAAAATTTATGTTCTCATAAATTTTGTATGTATAACAGGAAATAGAATATCCTATAACAGATTTGTTTTTTTCAAGCAAGTAAATGATTTTTCACACATTTACCGCTTGGGTAATTTTAACGTAACCGCATGTGTAATGCAAAATTCGACAAGAAAGGCGACGATTCATTCATGAGCGAACCTGTTTTTCTGAAACGTACAATCGTTAAGCAAACCCTTTGGAGTGAGCAGCTGCAGGAGGAACGCAAGCTCCGCATTTATCTTCCCCCGGGCTACAACGAAGTACTCAGCTATCCCGTAATTTATTGCCAGGACGGTGAAGAATTTTTCAATTTCGGGCGGATCGCCACCCTTGCCGGACAGCTCATTATAGAAGAAGACATCGAGCCGTTCATTATTGTAGGCGTCGAGGTGAACGTGGCCGTCCGGACACAGGAGTATGCCCCCTTCGGCAGCCGCTTCAAGCAATACCTTGCCTGCTTCGCCGAAGAGATTATTCCCTTCATAGAACATAATTATCCGGTCCGCCGCACCCCTGATCAGCGGATCATCGCCGGAGACTCGCTGGGCGGCAGCGTCTCACTGCATCTTGCCCTTGCCTATCCCGGCCTGTTCAGCCGTGTGTTAAGCCTGTCCGGAGCTTATTATCCCGAATCCCGTGAGCTGATCGCCCGGGAGGATGACTTGTCCTGGCTGAATATCAATATGGTAGTAGGCCTGCAGGAGACCGATTATCAGACAGATACCGGCGTATACGATTTCGTCCAGATGAACCGCGATACGAAGGCGCTGCTTGAAGCCCGCGGAGCCACCGTCTCCTACCGGGAGAAGGACGGCAAGCATCTTTGGGGATTTTGGCAAAAGGAGCTCCCAGAATCATTACTCTATTTCTTAACCCCATGAAACAGCTTAAAATGACGAAACGGTGAACGATCTGTCAACTTATGTATAGATGCAGTTTGTTTGCGCTTCCATTCTTAGACGGGCACACGGTGCCCGTCCTCTTTTTTAAGGACGGTTACCGGGCCGGCTAGTTTTGAACACAAATTCCAACCTATTACTCCTCCAGGCTGCTATAGCTTTTCTTGAATGATCTTGTCCAGCAGCACATCACAGCCCGCATCAATAAGGTCATACACTTGTTCGAAATTGCCGGTGAAATAAGGATCAGGCACCTCACGCAGCTCCTCGTCGGGAAGCAGATCCATGAAGAACAGCAGCTCCGCCTTATCCCCTCCGGGCAGCTTGCGGACATTCTCAGCGTTGGAGTTATCCATACAGATTATGTATTGAAAGCTGTCAAAATCGCTGCTGCTCACCAGCCGGGCAGTCATATCGGCATAGCTGATCCCCTTTTGATCGAGAATGCGCCGGGTTCCTTCATGCGGCACTTTTCCAATATGCCAGTCTCCTGTTCCAGCTGAATCCACCTTGATGGATTCCGTCAGGCGGCGCTTGGCTATTTTGCTGCGGAGAACCGCTTCCGCCATTGGCGAACGGCAAATATTGCCCAGGCATACGAATAATACGTTTACGATTTCTCTCACCTCCTGCAGCTCCTGATTCTATTCTGAAGATAGAAGGATTTATTCTATAGTAGAAAAAATCCGCTATCTTTATTTTAGCGTTATCAGCTCTAATTGTACAACTTTTGGATCCTGCATTATACTTTGTGAAGGATGACAAACTATAACACCAATAGAGGGAGGGAAATTAATTTGCCATCCAAACGCGTTGTTATTTTTGCCGGAGGTGTGCTTTCCGAGGACTTCTTACACCATATAGATGAAGAGGATTTTATTATCGGGGCGGACAGCGGCGCATTATTTCTTGTCAGCCACGGGATTACGCCGGACATCGCCGTCGGGGATTTTGATTCGGTAAGCCCTGAGGCGCTGGAGCAGATCAGAGCAGGCAGTAAAGAGACTCTTACCTGTGATCCTGTTGACAAGGACCTTACTGACAGCGAGCTGGCGCTTGATCTTGCGCTGAATACCCAGCCAGAATCCATTCTCATGATGGGCGTAACAGGCACAAGAATGGACCATACGCTGGCCAGCATCCAGATGATGACAAGGGCGCTGCAGCGCCAGGTGAGCTGTTCTGTAATGGATGCCAATAATTTTATCACGCTTACCGGATCTCAGGTACAAGTTCATGAACAGGGCTTCACCTATGTCTCCCTGCTCCCGCTGACCCCTGAAGTTACCGGGATTACCCTGCAGGGCTTCCTGTATCCGCTGGACAATGCAACGCTCAAGCTGGGCCAGTCCCTCGCTGTCAGCAACCGCCTGCTGGAAGAGACTGGAACGGTTACCATCGAAAGCGGCCTGCTGCTTATTATCCAGAGCAAGGATTAATACATATCCGGAGACATCGTTGTAACCTTTGTTTCAAAAGTGTAAAACCGGGAGTCCCCTTGATACATAAGGGTTTTCCGGTTTTTTTGTTGTGCATTTTCTTATAAATATTAATTTTTTGTAACTTTTAATGTTTTTTTAATAAAACGTTTCCAACTCAGGCCTGGCTTGATTTTGAGACATTTATGGAAAAATATAGGCTGGTTATAAACTGCTATACTACGAAACAGAGAAAGAAACATACAAGAAAGATATAAACCTGGGAGGTTTTACAACATGAAAAAGCACCAATGGTTCAAACAAGCGGTTGTCGTGGGAATGTGCACTACAATCGGACTGAGTACTCTGATGGCTACAGGAGCCGGCACAGCACCCGTTGCTGCCGCATCTGTGACAGCCTCTACCGGACAAAGCATCGTAACCTTCGGTAAAAAATATTTGGGAACCCGCTATCAATTCGGCGCTTCCACGTCCACTACTAAATATTTTGACTGCTCCTCTTTTACTAAATATATCTTTGCAAAATACGGTGTAAACCTGCCGCGTACCTCTGTAGCCCAATCCAAGGCCGGAAAAGCGGTCTCCAAAGCGAATCTCCGTGTCGGCGACCTTGTGTTCTTCTCCAGCGGCAGCCGGGCTAATGGCAAGAACGTTACACACGTGGCGGTATACGCCGGCAACGGCAAAATCCTGCATACTTACGGTTCCCCTGGCGTAACCGTTTCAGATCTGAATTCCGGCAACTGGAAAAGAACGTATCTGAAAGCACGCCGGGTACTATAGGAAGCTGTTTATATCTGCTACGTGTATTGAAAATACTGTTATACAACTGAAGGGCTGCCGCCAGGCGCCCTCAGCACATATCCGGTGCCGCGCACCGTATGAATCAGCTTGTTCCGGTGACCTTTATCCACTTTGATCCGGATATGCCTGATGTACACATCGACCACATTGGTATCTGCATGGAAGTGGTATCCCCATACGTGACGAAGGATTTCGTCCCGCGGGCAGACTTCTCCCTGATTAACAGCGAGATAATACAGCAGGTCAAATTCTTTGGGGGTCAGGCTGAGCCTGATCCCGTCCCGGCTGACCAGCCTGCGGCTTGCATCCAGCATGAGGCCGTCGATTTTGATTAATGCTTCGGGACCGCGCCGGCGTCCGGTGAGCCAGAGCAGGTTCATCACCCGGCACCTGAATTCTCCGTCATGGAACGGGCTTTTCATATACTCATTTCCGCCTGCTTCAAATACGGCAACCGCCTCCTCGCTGCTCCCCCCGCTTGCTATTACCATTACCGGAATAAAAGCCCCCTGCGACCGGTGCTCCGAGATAATATTCCACCCCGCCCATGCCCCGGCATCCCTAATTTCAGCAAGCAGCAGGACAGGTTGCATCCTGGTTAACAATAAGCGAAGATCCTCGGGATCTTCGCTTATTGCCGTCTGAAGCCCCAGTTCACTCAGCAGCGATTCTGTCAGCCCGCTATCTTCTTCGCCAGCCCTGAACCAAACGATTGTTTCATTCATCTTTTTTACCCCGCATCCCTCAGCCTTGCAGAGCGGTAATCCGCCGCAGATAAACCTTAGAATCCCCACAAAGCAAAAAGACCATTCCGGAAGGAAGGGTCTTTGCTGCTCTGTATATGCCTGCGGCCTGCCGCAAAAATTTATTTCAAAAGATCAATTTCCTGAAATTTTGCGACCTCCGTTTCCCACCTCTCGCTTACAAAGGCTTGATGGTCCGGATGATTATTATAGCTGTCGTAGTCCTCCTGATTTGCAAACTCCATAGAAAAGCAGAAGTCAAATTCACACTTGGCACTTACCTGGCGCAGAGCCTCAAACTGGCGTACAACCGGAATGCCGCTAAGAATCTCTTTGCCGTCTTTGAGGAAGGCCTGTGCCTCCCTGGAATCTGCCGGAACCTTCAGCGTAAACAGCGCCATGTGCCGGATCGTTCCTGTCCCCATCCTATCTTCTCCCTTCGTCAGCCAAAATACCGGTGATATACGCTGCGCGCTGCGGCAATATCACTGGTTCCATGAATCAAGGCCCGCCCGTCGGCAAAGATAACCAGACGGTACGGTTCCTCAGTAAACGAGACTAAATACGGATTGCTGTCCACCTTTCCGGTTCCCAGCTTGGCCAGCCTGGCAGCCGTCTCCTGCAGATTAAGCTCCCTGCGTTGCGCCGGCCGGATCTGTACGGTATCCCTGCCGCAGAGAACATCGCTGCGCTCCGTATTGGCTGCGGTCAGATAAGGGTAGACCGCATGGCTGCCGCATGACGGACAGTCTGCTTTTTTGGCAGCCGTCACTCCTATTTCCTGGTGTTCATTACGCCACACGTCAAAGCTCAGCAGTCTTCCCCGCAGCTGTTCGCGCCGGCCGCCCAGCAGCTTGAGCGCCTCCGCGGTTGCATTGGCCGTTACAAGCTGCGCCGCCTGCGGCAGAATGCCCGCAGTATCGCAGGTATCTCCTCCCAGGGGAACGGTTCCCAGCAGGCAGTTCAGGCACGGTGTCTCTCCCGGAAGAATGGTGTATGTAACGCCGTAGCTGCCGACACAGGCCCCGTATATCCAGGGAATGCCGTGTTTTTGAGCCATATCGTTGATGATCAGGCGGGTGTCGAAATTGTCAGTGCCATCCATGATCAGATCTACCCGGGACAACAGGCTCTCCAGCTCTTCCGCACGCACATCCATCACGTGGGCTTCTATCTGAATCTCCGAATTAATCTGCTGCAGCCTCACTTTGGCCGCCTCTGCTTTTGGGGTGCGCAGACGGGCATCCTCTTCCGTATAGAGCTGCTGGCGCTGAAGATTGCTCCACTCCACATAATCCCGGTCAGCCAGAATCAGCCTTCCGACACCGCAGCGGGCAAGAGTTTCAGCAATGCCTGTTCCCAGCGCACCTGTACCTACAATCAATACATTAGCCCGAGCTAGTCCTGCTTGTCCTCCGGCGCCAAACGGCGTGAAACGGACCTGCCTGGAATAGCGGCCGTTCTCCCCGGTAACTTGGGTTTGATTGCTGTCATTCATTCCTGAACAACCTCCTATACTAAAATCCGGGAACCAGCAGCTTTCATGCCGCTTTTACCCGGATCTATGAAATTATTTTATACCCTCTGTGCAGACCACTGCTCAACATTCCAGGTCTTCGTTATCCAATCCTCGTAAAACTCCGGTTCATGGGAGACGAGCAGCACAGTACCTTTGTACTCCTGTAATGCCCGCTTAAGCTCAGCCTTGGCAATAATATCCAGGTGATTGGTCGGTTCATCAAACAGAATCCAGTTGCTCTCGCGCATCATCAGCTTGCACAGGCGCACTTTAGCCTGTTCGCCCCCGCTGAGCATGCTAAGCGGGCGGGTAATATGCTCGTTTTTCAGCCCGCAGCGGGCCAGATGGCCGCGCACCTCATTCTGGGTAAGACCCGAGAATTCATTCCAGACATCATCAATCGGTGTTACGTTGGCAGCCTTCACCTCCTGCTGGAAATAAGCAGTATTCAGGTAATCTCCCTGATAGGTTTTTCCGCTGATTGGCGGAATCACACCCAGAATGGTCTTCAGCAGTGTAGATTTCCCCACTCCGTTGCTGCCGACGATCGCAATTTTGTCACCACGCTCAATCATCATATTCAGCTTCGGCAGCAGCGGGCGGTCATAGCCGATTTCAAAGTCAATCCCTTCAAACACAGTTTTACCGCTGGAGCGGCTCTCCTTGAACGAGAAGCTCGGCTTGGCCGCTTCCTCCGGACGGTCGATTCGCTCGATGCGGTCGAGCTGCTTTTCTCTGCTCTTCGCCCGGCCCGAAGTAGAGGCGCGCGCTTTATTTTTCTGGATAAAATCCTCTTGCTTCTTAATGAATTCACGCTGCTTCTCATAGGCTTCAATATGCTGATTCTTGTTCATTTCGGCCATATCCAGGAACTTCTCATAGTTAGCCGTGTAACGTGTAAGCTTGCCGAATTCCAGATGATACACGACATTAACGACCTTATTCATAAATTCGGTATCATGGGAAATCAGCATAAAAGCATACGGATATTGCTTCAGGTAGTTCGTCAGCCAGTCGATATGCTCAACATCCAGATAGTTGGTAGGCTCATCGAGCAGCAGTACATTCGGTTTCTCCAGAAGCAGCTTCGCCAGCAGCACCTTAGTCCGCTGTCCCCCGCTCAGTGAAGCTACATCACGGTCCAGCCCGATCGCTGAGAGTCCAAGGCCGTTGCCCATTTCCTCCACTTTAACATCGATCAGATAGAAATCACCGATATCGAGCTGTTCCTGGATTTCACCCATCTGCTCCAGCAGCAGTTCAAGCTCCTCCGGTGAAGCATTGCCCATTCTATCCGTAATCGCCATCATTTCCTTCTCCAGCTCCAGCAGCGGCAGAAAGGCATCTTTAAGCACATCCCGCACAGTTTTGCCCGGTGCAAGATTGGTATGCTGATCCAGATAGCCGTAACGTACCCGCGGCGTCCATTCCACTCTTCCGCTGTCCTTAAGCAGGGTTCCGGTTAAAATATTCATCAGCGTCGATTTGCCCGCACCGTTCGCCCCAACAAATCCGACATGCTCGCCTTCCAGCAGGCGGAAGGACACATTCTTGAACAGCTGCCGGTCACCAAAATGATGTGAAACATCTTCTACAGTAAGTAAACTCATGAATTCTCGTTAAGCTCCTATCTATTTATAACATGACGACCTATCTGTCTCTGCATATAACGACCATTTTAGCACAGGAGCCTGCCCCGCTGAAACAGGAATTTAGCGGTTTTGCGCCTTTTTCTGAAATATTCCACTGCGTTTTACAGGCAAATGGAGCTTCCCCGTCTCCGTCAGCAGGCGGTCTAGCATATGGATCAGCTTGCCTTTACGCTGAAAAGGATTCTGCTGCAGCGGCAGACTGCAAACTTTAACCCGTCCGTGCAGTGCAGCTGCCAGCAGTCCGGCTGCTGAATGGCTGGCCAGCGGCAGGCAAATGCGCCAATCCGCAGTGGGTGTGAGGCGGCTCCGCCGCAGCCAATGCAGGGTATCCTCCAGCCGCCAGTCAGCCCCGGAAGACAGCAGCAGCGGAATACCGCTGTTAACAAATACCTCTTGAGCCCCGTCAAAACTGCCTGTGCCAAGGTCTACGACGATATAGCTGTAATGTTTTTCAAGGAGCCGGCTTAAATTACCGGCGGCAGGACGCGGCCAGTAATCTATTCCTTTCCAGCTGACCGGGTTATCTTGAGAATCCGCTGTTTCTGAACCGGCAGGATAGTCCAGCAGGCTGCATATCCGCCCGTACACGGCAGAATCAGGACTGAAGCCAACCCACGCTGTTTTCCCTCTCCTGGCAAGACAGCTGGCAGCTGCAAAGGAGGTATGTGTTGTACCGAGACCTGCAGCTATGCCCAGCAAGGCGACGATCGTGGCCTGGGAGCTCACGGAGATGTTCGAAGTTGTCTCCAGTCTGTTGCGGGTATCCCGTTTATCAGGCCTGCTTCCGGACTCCCCTGCCGGCTCAAGCGCCAGCAGCACTTGCTGCGCGCTCTGATATCGCTCCTCCGGATGGTAACGCAGCAGCCGGCGAATGACCGGGATCAGCAATGACATGTTTCTGCGGTCCAGCCTGGCCTCCATCCCCCGCTCCCAGCGGCTGTACAGCCCTCCGGAAGCCATGTACAGCATAAGTGCTCCCAGACCATATAGATCGGAGGCCGGACTGCTCTGCCCGCTGCCGTATTGCTCGGGCGCAGCAAAGCCGGCAGTGCCGAACTTTTCGGTATCTTCCGCAGCTCCCTGCCTGTAGCTGCGGGCAATACCGAAATCAATCAGCCTAAGTTCACCGGTTCCGGTCAGCATAATATTGGAGGGCTTCAGGTCGCGGTAGATAATCGGGGGATGATGGCTATGGAGATAATGAAGGACCCCAAGCAGCTGGCGCGCATAGGAGGCGATCTGCTCTCCATCAAGCGGGGCAGCCTGCTCTTTTATATAATCCGACAGGGTAACCCCTCCTATATAATCCATTACCAGATAGCAGTAATTTTGCTCATCCGGCGGAAAGAAATCAACAATACGCGGAAGCAACCTATGATTTAATGAGATTAACAATTCTGCTTCAGCCGCTACGTTCCCCGATGTCTCACGCTGGGTAATGCTCTCTTTAACAGCCCAGCACTGGCCCGGCAGGCGCATATCCTCAGCAAGATATACATGACTCATCCCCCCTGAGGCAAGCTTCCGTATAATCCGGTACCGCCCGCCAAGAAAGAATCCTTCAGCAAGTTTTGATTCAAAAAGCATTAGTCGTCTCCCCTTCAATTGGATTATAAAAAAAGAAAGCCTCCCGTGCTGCGCCCGGACCGGCTCAAGGCCGGAGGCGCAGACAACGGGAGGCTTTCCCGGTTCTTCCAGATATTTGGTCTGATTAATATTTAATCATATAAAGTGTTATTTCATCCCGGTTATGGAACAGCTGCTTTGCCCGCTGGAGCTGCATCCGTTCCCCTTCAAACATGGCGATGATCTCCTTGATCACTGCCATAGGCTTCTTGTGCATCAGCTTCACGGTAACTACGGCCGTTCCGCCCGGTGCGAGGCTGTGCATAAGACCGGTAACGAGCTTGGCCATCAGCTTGGGGCTCCAGCTCATGTCACATACGAGCAGATCAAATTCACTGTCACTGAATTTGACTTCGCCGGCATTCTTGCGCAGAATCTTCAGGTTCGGCTGATTGCGGAGCGATTCATGCATCAGCGCCGGATCAATTGCTGTAACCTTCAGGCCGCGCTCCAGCAGGAACGAAGTCCAGCCGCCGGGCGAAGCGCCGATATCCACAGCATTACTGAAGCTTGAGAACGGAATGGCAAATTCCTTTTCGGCTTCCATCAGCTTGAACTTGGCCCGCGAGATTTGCCCGTCCTCCTTGCGGAAGCGGATCATTCCGCCGTTCCAGCTGGACAGGTTATCCTCCGGCCGGGAAACCCCGGCATACAGCGCATCCCCGTCCGCATAGACGGAAATAATCCAGGCGGGCTCCTGTACAGTAAAGTCTGCTTCCAGATCCGCCAGCCGTTCCTGCAGCCATTCGCGCAACTCACCAGGGCTGTGCGGCCAGAAGGATGAGGTTCCCTTACGGACATGCAGGGACACCTTTTCGCCTTCCAGCTCACTGCGCCGGCTCAGATAAACCGCCAGCCGCTCCAGAGCAGACATATCCCCCTGGTCCTGAAATTGGACCGGCTGGATATGCCGCAGGAAGATCGGCGGATTACTGCTGAGCTTCCCTGCTATCTCAGCAGGTTCGCCCTCCAGCGTAGCAAGAAAAATCTCGCCCGGCAGCAGCAGCGTGCTCTTCACCGCCCCGAACAGGCGGCGAAGCTCCTCCTGGGCATAAGGGGCAAAGCCGTGATTGGCGGTGCAGATATAGCGGGACAGGATTTTGTCTTCAGGAGCAGCAGCCTGCGCTCCGGTTTCTTGTGTTAAATCGTTCAAATCAATTGCCTCCAGGTCTGATTTTTATCCAGGGACGACCGCCATCCCATTCAACATCCACAGGAATATCAAATGTAGCCAGGATCATTTCCTTCGTTAATACTTCTTCCTTGGGCCCGGAGCCGGCCAGCTTGCCGTCACGGATCAGCGCCACATGGGTAAAGAGCGGTACGATCTCTTCAACATGATGGGTAACATAGACGACCGAAACATTGCGCTGCTTCAGCTTGTCAACCTCCGCAAGCATTTTCTCCCGTTCATACAGGTCAAGACCGGCGCAGGGCTCGTCCATAATGAGCAGCTTCGGTTCAGCCATCAGGCATCTGGCCAGCATCGCCTTCTTGCGCTCACCCTGGGACAGCGTGCCGAACGGATGATAGGCCAGCCCGCCCAGATTCATATCTTCAAGCAATTTGATCGCCTGCTCCTTCACCTGCTGCGGAATCGCCTGATAGAAGCGGAGGTAAGCATAGGCACCCGTAGCCACCACTTCCCAGACGGGATCACTTAGTGACAGCTTTTCCATCAGGGATGGCCCGATATAACCGATTTCCTTGCGCACTTCACGGACATCGCATTGTCCGAACTTGTATCCGAGCACTTCCACCGATCCGCTGCTCGGAAACAGATAACCCGTCATCATTTCGAGAATTGTTGTTTTGCCGGAGCCGTTCCGTCCCAGGATCACCCAGTTTTCACCCGGCTTCATCTCCAGGGATACATCATCAAGAATCAGGCTTTGCTCTCTCCGCAGGGTAAGATGTTGTAATGATATCATTTATGAGGACACTCTCCTTATGTAATCCAGCATCTGCTCTACAGAGCCCATCGAATACAAAATTTCCGGCCCGCCCGTCCGGTCCGCCCCGGCGGTCATCAGCGCCGGCACACTTGATATGCGGTAGCGGCTGACGATCCCCGGAAGCATGTTAACATTCGCTTCAGCAATTACGAGGCCGGGAGGCAGCAGATGCGCTGCCACCTCAAGCATCCGCCGGGCGGCTTTGCAGGTTCCGCACAGCGGTGTATGCAAAAAGACGACCAGCGGTTCGCCCGGCTGCTCCAGCGCTAACGCCAGCTCCTGTTCATTCATTTGCTTAAATACCTTCATATCGCGGTCACTCCTGCAGCAATCTCTGCCAACAGCTCATTGCCCGGCGGGCCATTATGCAGCACAGTCCCTGCAGGCACTGCGGAATAGAGCAGTTCATACATAGCTTTGCGGCCCGCGGAACTTGAGGTATGCAGATAGATTTCGCGCGGATACAGCCCTTCGAGCACAATCCGCCTTGCCACCTCATCCCCGCTGTAATCTTCCGGTCCCATGTCATAATCCAGCGACAGGATATTGACCTCACACTCCCGCAGGAGCAGCAAGCATTCCTCTGTCGTTCTTGCCAGTGTAAAGCCCTCAGGCCGCTTGCGGCAATCATCCATAAAAATATTAATCACGGCTAATCCTCCGCTTCATACCATTTGCGTACAGCTGCGATTTCCCCGCGGTGGGTGCCGTCAGGTCCTTTGGCGGTCTCCATGGCAACTGCGGTCCGGCGGAACGGTTCCGTGAGCATCAGCTCCCGCAGCTTTTTTTCACCAATATGCCCCTGCCCGATACCAGCATGCCTGTCCCTGCGCAGCCCGTAAGGAAACACGGAATCATTCAGGTGAACCGCCACAAGATGCGGCCAGTACCCCAGCTCTGTTCCCCGCCCCAGCAGATCTTCTGTCTGTTCAGGGTTCCAGATCCCTGCGGCAAAGGCATGACAGGTATCGAAGCAGAAGCCGATCTTACCGGGATACCGGCTAAGCTCACGGACCTTGACCAGCTCTTCCAGCGTCATGCCTTCACGCCCGTGATTGCCGGCCTGGTTCTCAATCAGCAGCTTGGCCCGGCCCTCCCAAGAATCGAGCGTTTCATTCATACATTGTATAATATTTTGATAGCCTTGTAACGGTTCAAGCGCGCCGAAGGTTCCGAAATGCACAACAATGCCCAGCGAGCCGCAGGCTTCGGCGATCTCCAGATCGTTGCACAGTGACTCCACCATAACCTTTCTCGGGGAAGCTCCGGCAGCCCCGGCGGCCATATTGGTTGGATAAGGGGTATGGGCAATGGACACCATCTGATGCTTGCGGCAAAAGTCCGCACAATCCTCAGCATCCCGCACATCGAGCGGCTTCAGCTTCAGGCTGCGCGGATTCTTTGGAAAATACTGAAAGCATGCCGCACCGCTCTCCCAGGCGAACCGGGCCGCACGGCCGTATCCGCCGCGGATGCTGACATGCGCCCCGATCTTGGGGCTAGACTTCATGCTGGCAGTCCGGGCAGTAGAACACCTTGCGGCCGGACAGCTCAACTTTAACAATGTTTCCCCCGCCGCGCAGGCACGGTTCGCCTTCACGGTCATACACCTTGCACTGGTCATTATACGAGCCGGTTACGTTGTCGCCGGCCATAAACGGCATTTCCATATATCCGCCGATTTCGGTCGCTTCCGTCAGTACCTTACGCACACTGTCATACAGGCGCGTAACGGCCTCCGGGGACAGATTCTGCACCAGGACTGACGGCAGCAGCCTAGCTTCAAAAGCAATTTCATCCGCGTAGCAATTACCGATACCCGCCATTACCTGCTGATTCACAAGCAGGCTTTTTAGAGCTCCCCTGCGGCCCTTCAGCAGTGCGGCGAACCGCTCCGGCGTCATCCGGCGGTCCAGCAGCTCCGGTCCCAGCTTGCCCATCGCCGCTTCGCTCTCCTTCACCGACAGCAGATGCAGATAGCCGAGGCGCAGGCCCATGAAATACAGGATCTTGTCACCGAAAGCCAGCTCTACCTGGGTAGTGCGGTCCGGACGCTCTTCCTCGGTGCCGTAATACAGCAGCCCGCCCAGCATCAGATGCAGCAGCAGCCTGCGCCCGTCATGCAGATGGAACAGAATATGCTTCGCCCGGCGCTCCACAAATACAATACGCGCACCAAGCAGGGCTTTTTTGAAGGCATCGGCTTCTATGTTAATCGTCTTCTCGCGGTTTACGGTCACACCCGTAATCGGCACATTTATAAGATGCTGGCTGAGCAGCCTTCTGTAATTCTCCATTTCCGGCAATTCCGGCATTGTTCATCGTCCCTTCAAGGTTGGTAAAAAAATCGCACCTTTGCCATTATACACCGAGCATCGCCATAAGTTCAGCTAAATCACGGCAAATTTCATCAGGGGTCACACCTGTGACCGTTTTATAATGCTCCAGATTCTCCGCTGTAGTCAGGCCTGTCAGCACAAGCACCGTCCTGCAGCCGGCATTCACTCCTGCTGTAATATCTGTCCGCATATTATCTCCGACTACTACCGCTTCTTCCGGTTTGATACCAAGTATAGACGCCGCAAAGGTAATCAGGTGCGCTTCCGGCTTGCCGATCACCACCGGTGCAACACCGCTTGCGGCCTCAATTGCAGCGCCAATCGTCCCTGCTCCGGGCATAACTCCGTCATCAGACGGGAGCATTAAATCCGGATTGGTCAGCACGAACTTTGCCCCGCCCATAATCCAGCGGGATGCCCTCGCAAGTGAATCATATGTAAAAGCTCTATAAATACCCTGAACGACATACTGCGGATCATCCTCAACAATCTTCAGGCCTGCTGCCATACAGGCATCAATCAGCCCCTCTTCCCCCAGTATCGCCACCCGTGCCTCCGGTAATTCCCCGGCGATATAACGCGCAGCCGCAAGCGACGAGGTACACACTTCCTCCGGCTTTGCTGCAATCCCCATTCCCTGCAAATGCGCAGCCACACCGGCCGCTGTCCGTGACGAATTATTCGTTACGAATAAAAAAGGAATTCCTGCCGTCCGCAGCCCTTCGATCAGCTTATCCGCTCCGGGTATCATCCGCCCGCCGTGAAACAGCGTTCCGTCCAGATCTATCAGCAAGCCTCCGATATTCTTCATACAGCAGCCTCCTTCTTCCTTGATTTTCTATTAACATCATTAACTATTAATACAATTAAATTAGGCTATACAGCTTAGAATCTCTGCTTTTGCCCGATGATAACACTAGTCACAATGTACCGCCCGCCCCTCAGCGCCGTCCCGGTTTCGTCATAATCTACACTGCTTCGTAGAGTAAACGGCACCTCTTTACTTAAAATTTAACGCACCCGGTCGAACGATAGCGAACAGCTGCAGTGACGGTGGTTTTTTGACAGCTCCCTGTCATTTCCTGCGCTTTCCCGGAAAATAATTTTGATTTCCCCGGTTATTTTCCGGACCTTTGGTCCGCTTACTTTCTCCGGTATACCGGAAATGTGCAGAACTCTTCGGCCAGCAGAGTCTGCGGGAAAATGGCCTGCGCCTCTGCCAGCAGCGGAGCAAGCTCCTCCTGGGTTACATAACGTGAGCTGAAGTGGGTCAGCAGCAGCTCACGCCCGCCCGCCTGCCTAGCCAGCTCTGCAGCCTGGGCTGCCGTGCTGTGATGATACTGGTAAGCCATATCCGCCAGATCATGGGCGAAGGTTGCCTCATGGATAATCAGATCCGCCCCCCGGGCCAGCGGCAGACTGCCCGGGCACGGACGTGTATCACCCAGCACAGTTACAATACGCCCCTTCTTCGGCTCACAGATCACCTCAGCCGCCCGGACGACTGTTCCGTCCTCAGTCGTGATATCCTCGCCCTTCTTCAGTCTTCCGTACAACGGGCCGGGCTTCAGCCCGTAACTCAGAAGCAGCTCTGTATTCAGGCTGCCGGGACTGTCCTTCTCTGTTACCCGGTATCCATAGCTGTCAATCCGGTGCTCCAGCAGACCCGCCTCTACCTTAAAGGTGTCATCCTCGAAGATCAGTCCGCCCGTATGCTCTACAATCTCCAGCTTGTAAGGAACCCGGGACTGGCTTACTGACAGGGACACATCCAGAAAAGCCTTCAGCCCCGGCGGCCCGTACACCGTCAGCGGGGCCGTACCTCCCTGATAGCCGCGGCTGGACAGCAGTCCGGGCAGGCCGAACAGGTGGTCACCATGCAGATGGGTGATGAACAGCTTCTCCAGCTTGCCGAGCCGCAGCGGCGAACGCAGCACCTGATGCTGTGTCCCTTCCCCGCAATCGAACATCCAGAAGCTGCGCCGTTCCTCCATCAGCCTGAGGGCCACTGAGGTTACATTGCGCTGTATTGTAGGCACTCCGGCATTGGTGCCAAGAAAATAGATTTCCATTCCAGATCCTCCCTTCTTCACTCTTTAATATGCACAGCAGCCGTAGCCGCTTAGTCTCTGAACTGAATTTTACCCTTTTTAGGCGCTGAAAGCACATTTTCTTTCTGAAGCTTTTTTTCACCAGCAAAAAACCTCCCGGTTACGGGAGGTCCGCTGAAGAAGAACGATTACTTCTCCTTCGCTAAGTTGAGGTTCAGTAAGGGAGACTATTGCTTCTCCACATTGAAATACTGTGCTTCCGGATGGGCAAAGACCATCGCCGAAACAGAGGCTTCCGGCTCCATCATGAAGCCTTCTGTAAGCTGGACGCCAATGTCCTCCGGCTTCATCAGCTTGAACAACGGCCCCTGATCTTCCAGGTCCGGGCAGGCCGGATATCCGAAGGATACGCGGATACCCTGATAGCGGGCGCCGTGCCGCTGCTTCATCGTCATATCAGCCGGATCAGGGAAGCCCCACGTATCCCGCATCATGTGATGGACACGCTCAGCCAGCCCTTCGGCCACCTCCAGCGCTACTGCCTGCAAGGCATGGGAGCGGAGATAATCCCCCTTATCCTTCAGCTCGGTCGACATTTCACGGACTCCATGTCCCGCCGTTACGACCAGGAAGCCGACATAATCCATAACCCCGCTGTCCACCGGCTTCAGGAAGTCGGCAAGGCACAGATACGGCTCTACATTCTGCCTCGGGAAAGTAAAGGTATGCAGCACGCTCGACTGGTCCTGCGGATCGTAGATCAGAATATCGTTGCCGCGAGACTGTGCCGGGAAGAACTGGTACATCGCATGAGGGGCAATTGTCCCCTCAACCATCGCCTGATGCAGAATATCATCCACCGTCTCCTTAAGCTCAACCGTACGCTGATCTCCTGCAGCGAGCTGGGCTTCCACCGAGCCGCGCAGGCCGAGATGATGGCCGAGCAGCATCTGCATATTCACATAAGGAACGATGTGGCCGAGCGGATAGTTACGCAGTACGTGCCGCTCAAGATCAGGCGGAGTGAAGACCGGCGCATCCGCTGAAATCTTCGAGCGGACAGCCCTCGTCAATTCCGGCATTTCCTGCTTCGGAGCTACCGCTACAACGGCCTCAGCTTCCTGCCGCGCCTCTTCCTCCAGCTTGATCCGCTCCTGCGGATTCATCAGCTTGTTGGCAAGATCGAGGCCGTCCATTGCGTCCTTGGCATACAGGACCAGGCCGTCATATTCCGGCCGGATCCGGGTCTTGGTGAATTTGCGGGTCAGCGCCGCGCCCCCCACCATAATCGGCACGTCAATGCCGGCTGAACGCAGATCCTGCGCAGTGGTGACCATCTGCTGTGCCGATTTCACCAGCAGGCCGGAAAGGCCGATGGCATCCGCTTTTTCCCGGCGGAAGGCTTCGATAATATTCTCCGGCGGTACTTTGATCCCCAGATTGATAATCTCATAGCCGTTGTTGGACAGGATAATCTCCACCAGGTTTTTGCCGATGTCATGAACATCGCCCTTGACGGTCGCCAGCATAATCTTGCCTTTCACCGAGGTCTCATCCTTCTGCATGAACTGCTCCAGATGGGCGACCGAAGCCTTCATTACTTCAGCGCTCTGCAGTACCTCCGCAACAATCAGCTCATTGTTGTTGAACAGCCGCCCAACCTCCGACATGCCTGCCATCAACGGACCGTTTATGATTTCCAGCGGACTGTCCTTGGTCAGAGCCTCATTCAGGTCAGGGATCAGCCCCTCCTTGGTTCCTTCGACAACATAAGAAGCCAGCCGCTCCTCCAGGGACAGATTGGAGATTTTCTCCTTCTTCTCTACCTTCTTCTCACGGAAGGCAGCGACAAAGGCAGCCAGCGTCTCATCATTAGTATTGTAGATCAGCTCTTCGGCAAGCTTGCGCTCTTCTTCCGGGATGGAGGCATAACGCTCTACCTTTTCAGTATTTACAATCGCATAATCCAGACCCGCTTTGGTGCACTCATATAAGAATACAGAGTTCAGCACTTCACGTCCCGCTTCCGGCAGCCCGAAGGAGACGTTGCTGATTCCCAGAATGGTGTGCACACCCGGAAGGGCTTCCTTGATCAGCCGGATTCCATCTATCGTTTCCTTGGCTGACCCGATATACTGCTCATCCCCTGTACCGACAGGGAATACCAGAGTATCAAAGATCAGGTCCTCCGGCTGCAGGCCATATTTGTTGACCAGCAGATCATAGGAGCGCTTGGCAACGGCAAGCTTGTCATCCGCCTTGATGGCCTGTCCGGTTTCGTCTATGGTACCGACTACAATCGCTGCCCCGTATTTGTGAATCAGCGGGGTAACATGCTCGAACTTCTCCTCGCCGTCTTCAAGGTTAATGGAGTTAATTATTGCCTTGCCCTGACAGTATTGCAGTGCCAGGTCAATAACCTTAGGGTCTGTTGTATCAATCATCAGCGGAACCTTGACCTTTTTGACCACCAGCTCCAGAAATTTTTTGATATCCTCGCTTTCATCGCGGTCAGGGTCCTGTACACAGACATCGATCACCTGCGCGCCGCTCTTGACCTGTGCCCGGGCAATCTCGGAAGCTTCCTCGTATTTGCCTTCGACGATCAGGCGCTTGAATTTCCGCGAGCCCAGCACATTTGTACGTTCTCCGACCATGTACGGGCGGTTGGCATCCTCCACATATACAGGCTCAATCCCCGACAAGGCCGGCGGGTGAGTCCCGTTCAGCTGGCGCGGCGGATACGCCGTGATCATTTCGGCCATCGCCCGGATATGATCCGGAGTCGTTCCGCAGCAGCCGCCGGCAATGTTCAGCCAGCCCTTCTCGGCAAAGCCAGCCAGCTTGCGGGCCAGCGACTCGGGTGATTCATGGTAATTCCCGTTCTCATCCGGCAGCCCGGCATTCGGATAACAGCTCACCGCCGCTGAAGAAATCTCTGACAGCGAACGGATGTGGTCACGCATGAACTCCGGTCCGGTCGCACAGTTCAGCCCGATCGAGATCGGCTTCAGATGCTCAAGCGAAATGTAGAAGGCTTCAATATTCTGGCCGGCCAGCGTTGTGCCCATCGGCTCAATCGTGCCGGAGATCATGACAGGCAGCGTAATGCCAGTCTCTTCAAAAGCATTGCGGATTCCGATGCTGCCGGCTTTTACATTCAGTGTATCCTGTGAAGTTTCCAGCAGCAGGGCATCGACCTTACCGTCGATCAGAGCAACCGCCTGCTCCTGATAGCTGCTCACCAGCTCCTGGAAGGTCACGCCGCCGGTAACGGACAGTGTCTTGGTCGTCGGTCCCATCGCTCCCACTACATAACGCGGATGCTCCGGCGTATCATATTTGTCTGCGGCATTCCGGGCCAGCCTGGCCGCTTCCAGATTAATCTCCCGCGCCTTCTGCGGGATATCATATTCCGCGAGCACGACCGAAGTCGCGCCAAAGGTATTGGTCTCAATCAGATCTGCGCCGGCCTCCAGATACTTCTCATGTATACTCTGGATGACCTCCGGGCGCGTAAGCACCAGCATTTCATTACAGCCGTCAAGCTCTTCACCGCCAAAATCCTCTCCGGTAAGGGGAACCTGTTGAATCATCGTACCCATTGCTCCGTCCAGAATCAGTATGCGCTGCTGCAAGCTCTCAGCAAGTGTATATTTAGCCACTTCATATCCCCCCCGAAAAACATTAGAGTTAGTTTAGCAGAATAAAGCGAAATCGGAAAGCATTGCTTTCCACTCTGCATAATTGTTATTATTTGGCGGTTCCGGGGGCAGCGCTGTTAAGGTACAACCGTAAGCTCCCTGCTGGGCATGGAGTGCTGCGTACGGGCCGTTACATGCGAAGTTACGCTGTACCCGCCCTCTTGTTCAAACACCGTCTCCGCCTCATACACGCCATTACCGGCAGCTGTTCCCTTTAGCTCAAGCTTTACCGTCGCATCATTATTGCTGACAATTTCAAACAGCACTTCCCGTGCGTCATCCACCGGTTCACCGGCCTGGGTAACCACCGCCTGAAAAAGGACCGGCTCATTTACCCTGCCCTGCTCAGGACTCCAGCCTAGCTCCACCTTGATAGGTTCCATAGAGATATTTGCCGCAGCATGCATGTGTTCATGCTCTGTACTGCTTGCTGAACACCCTCCCAGTGAAACCGCGGCAACAATAAATAATGCAGCAGACAGCTGCTTAGGTTTGATCATCCGGCATCCTCCCGATTGGATAGTGAATTCCCTTCGAAGCTTACAGCGCGAGTAATCCATTCTGCTTCTATTATACATATAATTTTAAATATTGCCCCGGTATTAGTCGTTAACAGGATTAAAAGCGGGAAATTCATTTCCCGTCCCAGCGCTCTCCCTGTAACCATGGGGCCGTTCTCAGCATAAGCTGTCGCCATAATGACTTCAGAAGGGTTGTTGAGTACATTGATTAACAAAGATCCTGTGTATCACATTTTAAAGCTGCTGCAAGAACAGGGAGAGCCGCATTTCAGGCAAATCGGCATGGATGAAAGAGATTTTATTGTTGCGCTGCAGCATATCCACGAAGCCGGTTATACGGACAGAACCGGGAACGGCCTCAGTCAAGCCGGACTGAACTATATTAACGGCTATGAACGGAGAACCTATGATAGCTTGAACTAAGCCTAATAGCAGCACTAATACCCGTAATCCTGAGGATTACGGGTATTACATGTTAAGATAGGGGGTGATTTAACTGAAATTACTGAATAAGCTATGCTCCGAGTATCTGGTTATACCCAGGTCTTTCCGCAAGCTGATGTTATGGGCATGGATTGTTTTATTTCTCATCGCCGGTTACAGGTTGGGCTGGTTGAATTGGCGCTGATGCCGCCTATCCGTTGCCCCATTCCTATTCCTTCCTGATCGTTTCGCGTTCGCGGATTTCCAGGTTTTTGGAATGGTTATATAAATCCAGAGCTGTAATAGCTCTAAGCGCAAGCTTTACAAAAAGAACAAACGCAACAATTCCTGCCCCTATACATGCCAGCCACATCAAAAAGAAAAAGATACTAAATGCACCGCTAACAAAAAATCCGGGTTGGCTCACCATTGTGTAACTCAGCTCCTTCTGGAAAGTATTAACTGAGTATACCTCATTTGGAACAATATGTATGTGCAAAAAAGTCTTTTTTAGCCACATGCCCTTATATGCAAAAAAACCAGCCTCCTCTACAGGAGACCGGCTTGAAAGACTTATAGTGATTGCACCAGCGGAAGCAGCTCGGAGAGATGACCGATTCTGTAATCCGGCTGAATGTCGGGATCCGGTTCTTTCTCTGTCCGGTTGATCCAGACCGTCGTCAGGCCTGCGGACAAGCCGCCGATAATATCCGTTGTGAGCTTATCGCCCACCATGATCCCCTGCTCGGGTGAGATATCAAGCAATTCAAGCGCATGCTGGAAAATCGCCTTGTCCGGCTTGCCTCTGCCGAAGCTACCGGAGATTACTACATGATCAAAGTAAGGAATAAGCTCAGGAACACCGTTCAGCTTCTCCTGCTGCAGGGCCGGGCAGCCATTGGTCAGCAGCAGCAGCTTCACTTTGCCGCGCAGCTCATCCAGAACCTGCAGTGTCTCTTCATACATATACGGACGGCTCCGCCGTTCTTCACCGAACTTCGCAGCCAGCCGCTCAGCCAGCGCTTCATCCTTAATGCCCAGCGCTTCCAGGCCGCGGCGCCAGGATTCCTTGCGGTATGCCGGAGCAAGCTGCTCCAGCTGGCGGAATTCCGGCTGCTCGCCGGCAGTAAAGTTCGCCCAAAGTGCCTCGAACGGATTGATCCCGATCATTTTTGTAAACGGAAAGGTCTCGTAAGATTCATAAAGGCTTCTGGCCTCCCTGCGGACTGCAGCCTCCAGCTCATGAGGGTCAACAGTGTCACCTGCTGCTTCGCAGGCGGCACGGAAGGCCTCCTCGACGCTCCGTTCATCCCAGAGCAGTGTATCGTCAAGATCAAATAGTACGGCGGTAATCGGCATAATAACGCTCCCTCTCCCTATGCTGGTCTATCTTATCTTTCTACTCGTGCACTACTTCAATGTTATTGGCTTTGGCGAACTGCTCGAGGCGCGCTCCCATAGCTGCGGTATCATAACGGTTCAGAAATCTGGAGAACACCCACTGCTTGCGTTTACCTTTATATTTCAGGGCAACCATGCTGCGGGACAGGATAATCTTCTCAATCTCGGATGCCTGCAGCCAGCGCTCACGGTTATATTTAATGGTAGAAACTCTGGCCCGCTCGACCTTCAGGAAAGGACGGCGGAAGAAGATCAGGGCTGCCAGTAAAAAGTACAGCACAACGCCCAGCCAGTTGGCCAGTATACCCTGCCCCCGGGCTTCATCAATGGAGCCCACTACCCAGAACATAATTCCGAGCAAGAGCAGCACAATCGGAAATACAATGTTGCGCCCTTTAAAAACATCACTGCTTCCGGCAGCCGAAGATGATTTGGAAGCATAAATCGTGTCTTTACCTTGCTTCTTTCGTTGCTTATTGACTTGCTTGGTATTGCGCTGTACCATTCTTTCCCAAGAACGGGCCATGTGAGTTCCCCCTAGTCGTCCTAAAATATCTATGACAAAGCCGCGGGACTAATGCGTAAGCCCCTTGTCGCCCTGATCATCGTTGTCCACAATCTCAATGGTATCCAGCTGCGCGCGGAAATTTCTGCGGATGTTGCCCAGGTAGATTTCGCGGAGCTTGGCACGTTCCGCCAGTTCCTCTTCTGTCAGGCCGCTGCTCTTCTGCTTGCGTGCCAATTCATTGATGCGTGCGACCAATTCGTCTATATTCAATGCTTTCCCCTCCCCTATAAATTCATTCTAACTTTGCCATGAGAAAAAGAGCTTGTCAAGGTCTCCTCCCTGCAAGCTCTTCATGGCGTGAACTATAGTTGATATTTATAGCAATCCTGATTAATATGCCGGCAGTGTCAGCACATCCCCGGCCTGTATGTCACTGCCCTTGAGCCCGCTCGCTTTCTTGATTCCTTCTATATATACAACCGTCCTCATATCAGATGGTTTATGTGCAAGCGCAATGCTCCAGAGGGAGTCGCCGCGTTCCACTACCACACGTTCAGCCGGCATAACTGAGGATACTGATCCTGCAAATACATTACCTACCACCGTGAAGCCGGAAACCGCCAGCATCAGGATCATGGCAAGCTTCACCAGCTGGCCTCTGCGGAACAGGCTCATTAATGTACCGAACAGGGTTGCTGCAGATTTCTTCATACGGATCACATATTCTAAAACAGAATCATCTCCGGCAGATTGAACCTCACGGGTCTCATCGTAGATGCTGCGGTAAGTACTGTATTTTAACAAAATCATCGACCTCCAAACACGTGTTCTTAAATTTGAGATTAATATAACACGAACATGTGTTTTGATCAATAGATTTTTTCGAACAATTGTTCCCCTTAGTTTTCGGCTCTATTCTGCCTCTCCTGACAGCATCATCCAAATGTTATTATGAAATAGTTAGAACTTATGTTTGTACGAACGGAAGTTCTATGTTATAATTTTCCCAAACATACTATATGGGGTTGATTCCAATGTCAAAGATTTCGAGTCGTCAGCTGGCGATCCTGGAATTCATACGTAACGAAGTCCGCAGCAAGGGTTATCCTCCGTCTGTCCGGGAAATCGGGGAAGCTGTCGGTCTTGCCTCCAGCTCCACCGTGCATGGTCATCTGGACCGTCTGGAGAAGAAGGGTCTGATCCGCCGTGACCCTACGAAGCCCCGCGCCATAGAACTGCTTGGCCAGGAAGATTCAGAGAATGTACATCAGTTCGTACAGACGGTCACCCGTATTCCTGTTGTAGGTAAAGTCACCGCCGGGGTGCCGATTACCGCTACCGAGAATATTGAGGATTACTTCCCGTTGCCTACCCATTATGTCGGTGACAACAAGGTCTTCATGCTCTCCGTGCTCGGAGACAGTATGGTGGATGCCGGAATTATGGATGGCGACTATGTTATTGTCCGCCAGCAGCAGACAGCAGATAACGGTGATATCGTTGTAGCAATGACTGAAGAAGACGAAGCTACTGTCAAGACCTTCTATAAAGAACGTGACCATATCCGCCTGCAGCCGGAGAACCCGGCGTACGAACCTCTCCGCTTGAACCGTGTTACCATCTTAGGCAGAGTCATCGGACTTTTCCGTGATATCCATTAATATTCATTAATCCCCCTGAGGCTGTTGTGCATCCATTGTGCAACAGTCTTTTTTCTGTCCTTTAAATTCAAGTTCACGGGCTCGGCACTGCGTACATATTCTGATTGCAGAAGGAGTGCTGATGACGATGCCCAATTACCGGATTATTGTTGACCTGTCGCAGCGTATGCTGTATCTGCTGGATAATAACATTGTGACCCGCGGCTTCCCCGTAGGAATCGGTACGATGCTGACAGCCTCACCCGAAGGCGAATATACCATTATTAACAAGCAGCCCAATCCCGGCGGGCCGTTCGGCGCCTTTTGGATGGGCCTGTCCAAACCCCATTACGGCATCCACGGAACCAACGACCCTGCCTCGATCGGACATATGGTCTCACACGGCTGCATCCGGATGTATAACGCGGATGTTCTTGCCTTGTCACGCATCGTTCCTATCGGCACACGGGTCACTATCAGGAAGTAGCAGCCGCAGCTTTTCCCTATAATGCAGAAAAGACACCTCCGCGGGGCGGGGGTGTCCTTTCTGCATTCTTTTATCCTTCTGCGCCTGCCATTCTCTACAGTACACTGCGCAATAATCTGATTGCGATACGGTTCAAGCGGAGGGCTTCCCGGATAGACGCCCGCGCTGCCAGCAATTCACGTCTGGCCCGGCTCGGATTCGGCAATCTGCGCAGATTCTCATTAATTTCTTCAAGCCGCTCCAGAAGAATGGCCCGCTGTGCCAGCAGAGCACGAATTGCTCTGCGGATTCTTAACCGATCTCTTTCTGCCATATTAACACCTCTTTTACGTTTTATAGTATAAGAGATGCCGAGACGGCTCTTTCGGCCTGTGTGATCAGGCAGTTGTTATTTTTCGGGTAGACGCACACGGAATTCAAAATCTTTGCGTTTGTAAGTCATCCCGCCCAGCTCTATGTATTCCGGTGTCCATTTTTGCAGCGGACCTGCACAGTCAGCAAAGACCGGCGGTTTGCCCTCCTGCAGCTGCAATACATATATATCTGCCTCCGCAAGCGCTGCTGCAAATAAATCAGCATCACATAACAGCACCTTGTAAGTCGTGTTCAATCCGCTTCCCCCTTGTAGTCTAATTCATACTTGGTACGGATATCATAAACATTCCTTTTTCAAATATAACACAAATGGTAATCTATGTATGTGATAATTCCCTTAGACCGGCAAAAGAAAAGGCCTTACCCTTAAGCTCTCCTTTTATCGAAAGCCGCAGATAATGCCCTTCCCCTCTCTCATTTTCAGCCCAGAGTATAAAAAAGCGCCAAAATTACAATGGTTAACGTTGAAGCAAAAGACAGCCAGGTGAACAGCCGCTCCCAGAATTTATTTTTCATCTGTCTTGTATACCACCAAAATCGTGCTCCGCTGATGCTCCGCGCCGTCACGTGAGGACTTCACTACAGATCCGTAACAGATATTTACGACCTGTTCCTCCGCAAGTCCCTTGAGGAATTCATTCGCCTTATTCTCGGCATAGAAATTATCCCCGTCTACAAATTCTTTTACCTGTATCATCGTATTCTCCTCTTATTCTTCGCATTCTCGGTTATATTGGAACACATGTATTAGATAGCAGCGAAAGGCACATGGCGCATCACCCCTTGACTAACATTTAATGTAAAATATCCCTAAATGAACAGTAAGGCATTCCGCAGCGGTCTGCGAAATGCCTTACTATGTGCCTAGCTTAACACCGGGCATGCGAATGGTCAAATACTTTATACACAATTATACAAATATTATATGGTTAAGTTTGAGTAAGAAGGTACTTCTGAAGCGCAAGCTCGGTCGTGACCGCCTCAGCGGCTGCCTCCAGGGATGGAATCCACAGGATCGAATCCTGCCTTATATAATTAAGCACCGCTTCACTGCTGCGGTCAAAATCAATTAAATGCCTGCTCTCGGCATGCTCTATGCTCTCTCTGGCCAGTTCAACAATCTCCACATAATCAAGCCTCAGCTGTGTCTGAATGCTAGTATCCGCGGATTTTAATTTTGCCCAGGCAAAGACTCCACCCTCAACAACCTGCTCCGAACCCTTCATATACTCAACACCTGAATGATTGGTTATAAACCTGACAACTCTCTCTTCAATCGCCTCATAACGTAAAATTATTTCCGGGTCATAGTACATTTAACACTCCCTTCCAACCTAAACTATGCAAGAAAGGCCTTTCTGTCGCTTACGCAGTGAAAGACCCTCCGGATGAGAATTACACAAATAAGTTAACATAACCATAACCCATTTCAGGCTTAATGTATACCTTATTTACTACTTTTTACATAAAACAATGAAATTGCTTGCCTGGCATAAGCCCAAAGCTCCATTTATAGCAGAATACCTTACAGGAATGCTCAGCACGTTATCTACCGCCTGGCTGAGCGCCGGCTGTTGACGGGAACTGTTTATTTCATGTGCTCCTTCAGTACAGTTCCCAGTTCAGACGTATACCGGGTAAGCCGCAGACTGATCTCCGTCCTCATAATGTCACGCGTAAGTCCGAATCGTTCCTGGTAGCCGCGGAAAAAGATTTTATAATACATCAGGAAATCCTCCTGTTCATCGGCCAGCACCCTGATATTGCGCTGCTTGAGCTCTTTTTGCAGCCGGTAGGTGTCCTGCATTACCCGGTTTTGGATATAACGTCCGGCCATTAAGTACATCCGGGTAAGCATGTTGCCCGACCGCTCGATCTCCTCGATGCTCTTGCTTACCATAGTATCTATGTAGGGCAGCAGAATGAGGTCACGGACCATCGTGCGTTCCGCATTCGTGAGCATGGTTCTGCTGTCATTTTCACCCTTAGCCTGCTCTTCATACTGGTCAACATGCTCACTCATCAGCATTTTGGTCTTCCACCGCTCATTTCCGTCTAGCTTGCTCATTTATAATGACCCCCAATCTGTTCGGCCCGTTCCAGAGCAACCCCGGACTCAAGCAGGGAGGATGCCCGAATGAGTGCCCGGCTGCCGTATCTGGTTTTGATCTGGTCAATAGCCCGCTCTTTGTTGTAGGTACGGATACGGTCATCAAACAGGGTTAGCTGCATAACACTGTCATCGGTCAGCCGGGAGATGGATATGGCCAGACGGCTTAAGGGCATCCCGGTCCAGTGGTCCACAAACAGGCGGTAGGCTGCCGCAGCCACTTCATGAGTCAGGAACGACGGCTCCGGGAGCGTCATCTGCCGGCTGTACGAATGAGAGGTGTTGCCGTCCGTCTCCGACACCGCGATGGATACCACCGAGCCCATATACCGGTACCGCCGAGCCCGCTGGCAGACCTCAATTACAAGCTCCAGCAGCACCACCTCGATGTCAGCCAGCCTCGTATAAAGATTCCAGCGCAGCGCCTTGCCGTGGCCCACAGATTTGATCTGGTGACGGATTCCCGTAACAACAGGACTGGGGTCAATGCCGCGGGCCGTCTGCCAGTAATACTCCGCCTGGATATCACTCTGCTTGCCCATCGTCATCCGCATTCTCCGCTTGAACTCACCCAGCTCCATCCGGGCAATGTCGCCAATGGTCGTTATGCCCATCCGGAAAAAGTTTTTGGTCATCCGTCCGCCTACCATAAACATATCATGGACCGGCAGCGGCCAGAGCACCTCATCCAGATTGTCGTAGCCAAGCCGGAAAATGCCGTCCGCCTGCTTCTTGGCCAGATTGTTGGCCATTTTGGCCAGGATTTTGGTTGGTCCGACTCCTACCCGGGTCCAGACGCCGGTGGACAACTGCACATGCTGCTGTATCGAAGAAATGACCCTCTGTAATTCTCCTCCAAAAAAATTCAGCGAACCTGTCACATCCAAAAACTGCTCATCGATACTGAACGGCTCGACCATATCGGTGTACCCCTGGTAAATCTGCGAAATCAGCAGGGAAACCGTAATATACGTCCGCATCCGCGGCCGGATCACCACGAGTTCCGGGCATTTGGTCAGCGCTTCGCCTACACGGGAGGCTGTAGTAACCCCCCGGGCCTTGGCAAGCGGGCAGGCGGCCAGTACAATCCCGTTCATCCGCGCCGGGTCGCCTACTGCAACAGGCATATCCTTGTATTCCGGATGAGCGGCCTTTTCGACGCTTGCGTAAAAGGACTGGCAGTCCGACAGCAGAATAATCCGCTCCTTAGGCATACCTCTTCCCCCGTGCCGGGTGCCAGGCCAGAATATTCGAGAGCAGAAATACCCGCGGCGCTCCAGCCGTTAAACAGGTCGCGCGGATGCGCCCGTCACGGATGGCGAGCACTTCAATCTTCCGCTGGGAGATCTTACCCGATCTGTCCAGATACACGATTTCAATCGTTTGACCAATAGCCATTCTCATGACCGATCGCCTCCAACAAATAAGAACATTTGTTTGTATTATAACCAAACAGATGTTCTCTAATCAATCATGAGTATATTCCTCAACTGTAATTATTATGTATATTGATTGAACGGGGACTGTAGCTTTTATATTTTGCGCCATTCATCCGGATTATGCTCATAAAAAAATCCGCAAGAAGGCCGCCTGCTTGTCACAGGGCCTTCTTGCGGACGGGTCATTACAGCAGCCGGCTTAATTTTTAATTACCTTCTAAATTTTAATTACCTTCTATGGTCGACAGCGATACTGTCATCCAGGGAGCAAACTGATCCGACAGCTCTCCATTCGGGTTGTGCAACCGGAGTAAATAAGCCTCCCCGGCCTCGTTCTTCCAAACGATATAATCTTCTGTGCTCTCGCCGCTCACCTGTAAATACAGCTCCGCATAACGCAGCGGATGTTCAATCAATTCCCCGCTGTAATCATTAGGCTTGCCGGCAGCAGCCAGCTCAGTCTGGCCCTGCTGCTTCAGGGCGGCAAGGTCATAACCGGACGGCAGGGGTTCAATCTCTGCATAATAATCAGGATCTGCAGTTAACGCTAAGCGGCCGGTCTGTGCATCAAAGGTATAGCCGTCAAATATATACAGGGAGTATCCGTCCCCTTGCGCAAGCGTGCCCTCCTGCCCTGGGACTCCACCCTCCTGCTCACCGAAGCTTTGCGTCTGCGGCCGCCCGGATGACGGCTCGGCGCTTGCCTCCGGACTCGCGGACGCCTGCGCCGCTTCAGTAGCTTCAGGGGATGCAGAGGGCTCAGGACTGGCTGTAGCCTCACTTACAGCCGTTGCGGCCGGGCTGGACGCTGTCGGTTCAGCCTCACTTCCTGTCTCCTTATTGCTGCATGCGCCCAGAATTAAGGCGGACAAGAGAAGAACACTTGCTGCTGTTGTTAGTATTGATTTTGTCATATTATACCTCCTCGTCTGGATAACACTCATTACCCGAATAGCTGACATTTTTATCTATACGGGATTAAAAGTGCAAGTGCACAGTATTGCGGCGGCATAAATACCACACTCTAACTAAACGCAAAAAAACGCCAGAAGGTTACGCCTGACGATGATTTATGTTGCACGCAGTATTTTAGCAGCATAAAAAAAGACCATTCATAAAAATATAACCCAGCCCACCGGCATCATGCAGCGAAGAAAGCGATCCGATGTGCGCTGGAAAACTTTTAGCAAGACAACGGGTTCAAATCATCCACTCCAGGAAACTTCCGAACATATAGCCGATCCTATACGATTCCTTAGCTAAATTCTCCATAACGCCTATCAGAAAGGCCGTCAGCTGAAAAGCAAGTGTCAGCGCGAGAATAAAAATAAGGGGAAGCAATGCACGGAATGTTTTGTGCAGATTGTGTTTTTTCATATCAGGATTCCAGCCCTTCAGCGCTTTCTGTTAAATCAGCGGCAGGCATAGCCCGCGAAAGTATCGTTAGTCTTAATTTTTCAAAGTCGACACTCCGGAACATCGGAACAGGAATTCCAACAGAATAATCCCTGCCGAAGAAACGGTCTGTAACCTCAATAAAGGACCGCTCGCCCTGCTGTTCTGCCCAAATTCCGAGTCCGACAATGCTATGATCTACATAAAATTCAGCTTTATAGACCCTGTTTAAGGGAACAACCTTCTGCCCGAACAGTGTTGTGAATTTAAGCTCCTCCTCAGTAACGATTAGATAAGGCTTATGAAGAACCCCTGCACCCACCCAGATATACCCCATAAATCCGGACAACCCCGCCAAAATAGCGATCAGAAAGAATTTTTCGTTCCCGATATTGGGCAATACGCCAGCCATTATAGCGAAGCCCAGAAATACAGTTATAACAAACCCGTACAGAATATGTAATGACAGCTTTAGTTCTGGCTTTTGCTGCAGCGGCAAGGCGTACAGCCCGTTCTTTTCTGTTAAACCCTTCTCCAAAATCTTCTCTCCCCCGGATCCTTCCGCTCACCAAATAAAGGCATTCTCCAAATTATTTTATCGGCTCTGGAACAATGTGTAAATCCCAATCTTCGGAGGAGGATCCAGCAGGTTTTAACCCGCACGAAAGACACATTCGCTTTAATAATCATGTTCAAATTTTTTTGTAAACAAAGCGTGAAATATATTGCAAATTCATCTCATTTATTTATAATATTTACCAGATGAATGAAGGGAGACATCATGTGAGCTTGTCTACTAGAGATACACTTCCCCTCATGTCTTACATTGACATTGACCGCAGCCTATACCCAAAATCCATTCACACTTTAAGACTGAGAACGACCAGAAACCCCAAAAGCATTTCCCGTATTCTTAATTCGTTACATGACAGCAACTACGTCACTATCGGTGATTTAATGAAGGCTTCATTGACTGAATTGCTTTGCTTGAGGAATTTCGGCGTCACGGGGCAAACGATTGTTATTGAGTTGTTAGAGGCACATGCAAAGAGCAGGGTTTGAGTTGTACCAAAGAACCTTTATGTAAAGGTTCTTTTTTATATAGATTGAAATTTATTCCAAAATAAGTTTAATAATACCTATACAATATTTCAACGGGCGGTGAAATCATATGGACATGAAGCTCATTGAAGAAGCCATTATGAAGCAGGAGCCGGTAAAAATCCAGCTAGTGAATGGCGATATATTCGCAGGCTGGCTGGTATATGGTTTTAACTACAATTTTATTAATTTAGATACCGGCTTCGGTACACTCACCATTGCTAAAGAGTCTATTAAAATTATTTCATATGTTTATGATTGATTAATTGATTGAGATCGCCTTCAGATCAAACCGCACCTCACCATTAATGCCAGGCAGTGTGAATACTAATTTTTCTTTTTTAACCGCTGCGGTTCTTTGGGGTCCAGCTGTGTCCAGTCAGAGGCATCTCTGTCCGTAAAAATGTATGTAGTATCGGGATCATCAGAAAAGGTTACATATACCGGAAATTTCGGCATGGAGCCAAGTTTAGCCCTAATACTTATTACATCAGATTCAGAGTACCCCTCAACGTTAAATAAATATGTCTTTAGGCTTTTTTCGAGTGAATGATATTTAAACTGCAGCGCTGTATAAGCCCCAACTATAAGCAAGAGTATAATGAGTACTGAGAAAGCTACAAATTTTTTAATCGGAACACACCTCCTGAATAAAATTAATATCATCTTATCATTATATCTTGCAAAAAAAATTCATTTTCTAAAAAGATAACCCGTCAGGCATCAGCCCGCCGGGTTATCTGAAACAAGGATCAGGATTTTTTTCTTGCTTAAAACCTTTTGTTTAATTACATAATAGGCAGATAGTCCGGATTGCTTAGCATTTGTTCTACAATAAACAGCAAATCGTCATCGTTAACATATTCATCGCCAGCTTGCTGCGCATTGTACTTTACAGGATCAACATTTGCCGCAAGATATTTAAAATATTTCGCGTCAATTGCCAGATCAAGCAGCGTGTACTGTCCTGATTTATTCACATCAGTGGCTTCAATTAAAATACTATCTTCCAGGCAGTTTTCCTGCTTAAGGACATACTCCTGCTCACTGTCTGCAATTCTTGCCTTTGTTGAATCAACCACTGCCGTCCCTATGGCTTTTGCTTTGAATTTCAACTTTAGGATGACAGTGTCTTCATTTATGCCGTACTCTTCACCTTGGCTGGCTATAATAAAACGTAAGACACCATTCAGATCGGTTGGGCTGTTGTACACTTTATAACCTGTAACTTCTTCAAAACCAAGATACTCTAAATGCGCTACATCATACTTTATCTCAAAATCCTCCGCGTAAATATCCTTTACATTTTCCAGAGAAATTTCAGTCACAAATTGTTGACCTATGCCTATCTTATCCTTAGCTATGTTAACATTTAGTACAGGTTCATGAGCTGGCACTGGTGTTGCAGTCGGTGTCGGTTCTGGTGTCACTGTAGGCACCGGAGTTACCGTAGCTGTAGGCTCCACTGAAGGTTCCGGCGTTGCGGACGGCACGCTTGTTGGTTCTGGCGTTGCTGTTGGTGCAGGAGTTGCAGCCGGTGTTGGTTCTGGTGTGGCTGTCGGTTCCGGAGCCGTCAGTGTTGCAGAAACTTCATTAGATTTGGCACTTTCACCAAATGGATTAACAGCAGTTTAATAAGGTAAAATGTGGATTAAAAAAGAAACCCTCCAGCCGGTGCTGACAGGAATTAGGATATATCCTTGTAGTATATTAAAATAGAAAGCACATATACGACCATCCTCGAATACCACCCATTATTTTGCGGGCATTTTGTGGGCACCATGAATCTCAGCGCCCCTCTCTGCTTCTAAGCCCACACAACAAAAAAAACCCTCAACGCCAACGGCGTCAAGGGCTGCTTCATACTAGTAAAGCGTCATGTACTGATCTCTTTCCCACTCGTGAACCTGGGTACGGTAGATATCCCACTCGATTTCCTTCAGCTCGTAGAAGTGAGCCAGCGCGTGTTCGCCGAGGGCTTCGGTGATGACATGGCTGCGGATCATTTCATTCAGTGCTTCCTTCAGGTCAGCCGGCAGGCTTGGGATGCCTTCTTCAATCCGCTCTTCCTCAGACATCACATAGATGTTGCGGTCGATTGGAGCAGGAAGATCCAGCTGGCGTTTGATTCCGTCCAGACCTGCCTTAAGCATTACAGCCAGTGCAAGGTACGGGTTAGCAGCAGGGTCCGGATTGCGGACCTCAATGCGTGTGCTGAGGCCTCTGGAAGCCGGGATACGGATCATCGGGCTGCGGTTGCTCGCAGACCATGCTACATAACAAGGCGCTTCGTAGCCTGGAACCAGACGTTTGTAAGAGTTAACGGTAGGGTTAGTAATAGCGGCAAAAGCACGTGCATGCTTCAGGATACCCGCCATGTAGTAACGTGCCGTTTTGCTCAGGCCCAGTGTATCGCTCTCATCGTAGAACACATTCTCATTGCCTTTGAACAAGGATTGGTGTGCGTGCATACCGGATCCGTTCATGCCAAAAAGAGGCTTAGGCATAAAAGTTGCATGCAGGCCGTGCTGACGGGCTACCGTCTTCACGACGAGCTTGAAGGTCTGAATCTGGTCAGCGGCTTTGATCGCATCCGCATATTTGAAGTCAATTTCATGCTGGCCGGAAGCTACCTCATGGTGGGAGGCTTCAATCTCAAAGCCCATTTCCTCAAGGGTCAATACGATTTCGCGGCGGCAGTTCTCCCCAAGATCCATCGGCGCCAAATCGAAATACCCGCCCTGGTCATTCAGTTCCTGTGTCGGGTTGCCCTTCTCGTCAGTTCTGAACAGGAAGAATTCCGGCTCCGGTCCAACGTTCATGGCTGTAAAGCCCATCTCTTCAGCTTCCTGGAGACAACGCTTCAGAATACCGCGCGGATCACCGGCAAACGGTGTTCCGTCAGGCATGTACACATCACAAATCAGACGTGCCACCCGGCTGTCAGTCACCCACGGGAAAATAACCCAGGTGCTAAGGTCCGGATACAGGTACATATCAGATTCCTCAATACGCACATAACCTTCGATGGAAGAACCGTCAAACATCATTTTATTGTCTAGTGCTTTTTCAAGCTGACTCACGGGAATTTCAACGTTTTTGATCGTTCCCAGCAGGTCGGTAAACTGCAGACGAATAAAACGGACGTTTTCTTCTTTGGCAATGCGCATAATGTCCTCTTTAGAAAAGCTCACGATACCCTCTCCCTTTCAACACTCTAATTAGTTTATTTATTAAAAAACCGGGATAGCTCGCCTTGAATAAGAGATACTTGTCCCGGTCTTTTACCGGAAACCAGTTCCTGCTTAAGCAAACGGTGAAGCTGTGAATCAGACAACTCTCTACGTCTAACCTCTGTGTCAGGGGTAATAACCGTAGCTTCTTCAGATTCCTTCGAGACAGGATTCATCACCTGCTTAATGCCGGCAATATTGACCCCTTTCTCAATCAGTGCCTTGATCTCCAATAGGCGCTCAACATCATTAAATGAGAACAAACGCTGGTTGCCGGAGGTACGCGCAGGTACAATCAGGCTGTGCTGCTCATAATAACGAATTTGTCTAGCAGATAAATCGGTTAGCTTCATTACGATTCCTATAGGAAATAATGCCATATTTCTGCGGATTTCATCACCCATGACTCATCCAACCTTCCAATGATCTTTTTCTCATCTCATTGTACATTTCTTAATTTGGCGTGTCAATGGTATGTAAGTTTTCTTTACAACATTAGTAGACTACTGCGAAACAGAAGGTTACCTGGATGTAAGCTACAACAGGATGAAGTCTACCGCAGTATATCACATCGGACAATCCGGAAGCAAAAAGCGGTTACAGAACAAGCATGCGCCTCGCAATATTTTTCCCATTCCCCCGCTGCACAATACCCTGACTTCCGGCGTTAATGTTTTGGGAACGTAAATGCTGTGCTAGTGCCCGCAGCTCCTCCGGCTCAACCTCCCCGTTTTCATCAGCCTCTAAGGAGACATGGGCCGGATCAGACGATACCCGCACTACACCGACACCGTTCCTGGTGGGAAGTACCGCCGCCCGCTCCCGTCTTTTCATAATCCGAATCCCTCCTCTACAATAATTTCCATTTTACTATAGAGCTTTTTCCCGCCCGGCGGTAGAGTCTGCAGTCAAAAAAATAACCCCGCTTAAATAAGCAGGGCAATACTATCGAATCTCCGGCCGTTAAACGGGCTGACCGCCAAATTTCATATTCTTCCATTCTATAAAAGCTTCCGCTCCCGCATGCTCTGCAGCGCCATCAGGACGCCGAATTTCACATGGGAGTAGGTCAGTCCGCCCTGCATGTAGCCGATGTACGGCGCGCGGATCGGGGCATCTGCAGACAGCTCCAGGCTTCCGCCCTGAATAAAGGTGCCTGCCGCCATAATAACCGGATGCTCGTAGCCCGGCATATCCCAAGGCTCCGGAACAACATGGCTGTCAACAGCAGCGGCGCGCTGTATCCCCTGAACAAAGGCGATAAGGTGCTCTGCACTGTCAAAAGAGACCGCCTGAATCAGATCCGTACGCGGCTCATTCCAGGCCGGCTTGGTGGTGAAGCCGCAGCGCTGGAACACTGCAGCGGCAAAGATGCTGCCCTTAACGGCTTGTCCGACCGTATGCGGCGCCATGAACAGCCCCTGATAGAGGCCGCGGGTCGTTCCGAGCATCGCGCCCACTTCACCGCCTATGCCCGGTGCCGTAAGCCGGTAGGCAGCCAGCTCCACAAGGTCGCTGCGGCCGCAGATGTAGCCGCCGGTCTCGGCAATGCCGCCGCCGGGGTTTTTGATCAGCGAGCCAGCCACAAGATCTGCACCAACCTGTGGCGGCTCCAGCTTTTCCGTAAACTCGCCATAGCAGTTATCTACAAATACGATCAGCCCCGGCTTCAGCGCCTTGACTCTGGTCACCATCTCGCCGATTTCGGCAACAGTGAAGGAGGAGCGCCAGTCATAGCCGCGGGATCTTTGTATGCCAATAACTTTCGTCCGCTCATTAATGGACAGCTCCACCTCGTCCCAGTCGATCTTCCCGTCTGCCGTGAGCGCAGTCTCCTTATAGCCAATCCCAAAGTCGGCCAGGGAGCCCGTCCCGTCTCCCGGCTTGCCCACTACTTTATGCAGGGTGTCATATGGACGGCCGGTGATATACAGCAGCTCGTCTCCGGGCCGCAGCACACCAAAGAGCGCAGTAGAGATGGTATGCGTTCCCGAAGCGAAATGCGGGCGCACCAGGGCGCTCTCCGCACCGAATACCTCGGCATACACCAGATCCAGCACCTCGCGGCCCCGGTCATTATAGGCATATCCGGTAGACCCGGCAAAATGAAAATCACTGACCTGCTGGCGCTGGAACGCCTCAATGACCTTCCACTGATTGTGATCCACAATCCGGTCAAGCTCTTTTACCGCACTTTCAATTTCAAGCTCTGCGGCCTCTGCCGCCTGTAAAATATCCTCTGCAAAAACAGCCATTTCCCCTTATTCGCTCCTAACATTACATTTACTTAACATAAGCAGTCACCACGCACAGCATAGCCCTGTCTCCGCTAATATTGAAGACAGGGCCGCCGGACGGGGAAGACCTATTCTTATAATACTTAACAGGACAGCTGTTTTACTATAGCTTAGTCCTGCTGCACCACAAACTCCGCCAGCTTATAACCCCACTTTTCATAATCCTCTTTGTTCAGGCGGACGCTGTAGAGCACATCGTTTTCTTCATACTGGGTATCCTGCACTTCCCCCACCCGGTACAGCAGCGAGGAGAGATCCCCCCGGTCGCCGGGAATGCGGAATACCAGTGTATCTCCGGCCAGCTCATCGGCAATCAGCCCGGTGACACGGGCCAGGTCGTCAGGATTAAAGGCGCTGATCTTCAGATACCCCCGGCCTGAAGGCAGCATCTCCAGCTGCTCCGGCTGGCAGAGATCACTTTTGTTGAACAAGACTACCCGCGGCTTGCCGGCAGCACCAAGCTCCTGGAGAATGGAATCGACAACCTCCATCTGCTCCTCGCGCATCGGAGAGGAGGCATCCACAACATGCAGCACCAGATTGGCCTCATTGACCTCCTCCAGCGTCGCCCGGAAGGAAGCCACCAGATCATGCGGCAGGTTCTGAATGAACCCGACCGTATCGGTCAGCACCACCTCTTTGCCCGCTGGCAGCTGCAGCACACGTGAAGTGGGATCGAGTGTAGCGAACAGCTGGTTCTCAATATAGACGTCGGCATCGGTCAGCTGCTTCAAGAGCGTCGATTTGCCGGCATTGGTATAACCGACCAGCGCCACCTGCACTGCCCCGCTCTTGCGGCGGCGTTCGCGGTGCAGCTCACGTGTCTTGACGACGTCATCAAGCTGGCGCTTCAGCTCGGTGATCCGGCCGCGGATATGCCGGCGGTCGGTCTCCAGCTTGCTCTCGCCGGGACCTCTGGTCCCGATACCGCCGCCGAGCCTGGACAAATTTTTGCCGTGTCCGGACAGGCGCGGCAGCAGATAGGAGAGCTGCGCCAGCTCTACCTGTATGATGCCTTCCCTCGTCTTGGCCCGGCCGGCGAATATATCCAGGATCAGCTGGGTGCGGTCAATAATCTTCAGGTCAAGCGCTTCCTCCAGATTGCGCACCTGGGCTCCGGACAGCTCCTGGTCAAAGATCGCCGTGTTGGCGCCCAGCCCGTCTGCCGCCATCCGCAGCTCCTCCACCTTGCCTTTGCCGATGAACCACCTGGAATCAGGGGTTTCCTTGTTCTGGCGGAGAACGTCCACCACCTCAACTCCGGCTGTCTCGGCGAGCTGAACGAGCTCCTGCAGGGACAGCTCGGGGTCGATGCCTGTGCGCTTGATTTGGTCTGTAACGAGACTGACGAGAATCGCCCGGTCCTGCACATCTGTCTGTGTATCATGGGTCAGTGACATGTATTGAATGCTCCTTCTTCTTATACCTGTTGAAATGCCTGTCTGTGTTTGTCCGAAACGCCTTGCAGCAGGTGCAGGCGCTAAAGCTTGAAATCTTCAGTCCGCAGCGTCATCAGCTCCTGCTTGCCGGGGCTGGTGCTCTCATACTGGTTCAGCAGCCGGACTGCCTGCGCCCGCACGGCCTTTTCAATGGAATTACGGACATAGCGGGCGTTGCTGAAGGCGTGAAGACTCTCGGTCTTCTCGATCAGCAGATGCTGCTTTAGCTTGAGTATGGCCTGCGGCATCAAAATATAATCGCGCTCCTTGGCCATCAGCTCGGCAATCTGCAGCAGCTGGTCGATCGTGTAGTCGGGGAATTCGACCTGGATCGGAAATCTTGAAGGCAGGCCCGGATTGCTCATCAGAAAATAATCAATCTCTTCCGAGTAACCGGCCAGGATGAGCACAAACTGGCTGCGCTGGTCCTCCATGCTTTTTACAAGCGTGTCTATCGCTTCCTTGCCGAAATCTTTGTCCCCGCCGCGGGCGAGGCTGTAGGCTTCATCGATAAAAAGGATGCCGCCTAGCGCCTTTTTGACCAGATCGCGCGTCTTCTGGGCGGTATGTCCAATATATTCGCCGACCAGATCTGCACGCTCCACCTCAATCAGATGCCCTTTGCTGAGCACCCCCATCCGCTGAAACAGCTTGGCGACGATTCTGGCAACGGTCGTTTTCCCGGTTCCGGGATTCCCCTTGAATACCATATGGTAGGCCTGGCCGCCGCTGGCCAGGCCCGCCTCGCTGCGCATCTGGGCAACCTGCAGCAGGGCATAAATTTCGAATACAAGCTCCTTGATATTGTCCAGGCCCACAAGGGCATCAAGCTCCCGGCTTAATTCCTGGAATAACCCGCTGCGGCCTTGATTTTTGGCAGGCACAGGTTCGCCTGCGGCCATACCCGCCGCAGGCGGCTCCTGATTCCGCAGCACAATATTGATCTGCCGTGACGGCCGGCCATCATCCCGGCCACTTGCCGCTGCTACGCGTCCGTTCACCTTGTTCACCTCATTATCCAGGGCTGACTTGCTCTACCTCAAGTCTATTCCGGCTGGCGGGGTGTTATTAGCAGATTCGGGAACTTTATAGCTTCCTGCTGATTACATAAACAGCTGCTGCAATTTCCACTTGCTGTATGCAAGAATCTCCCGCGATTTATATTTGAGCATGGACATCGTTTCGGACTCGGTTACACCAAGCTGCGGGGAAATATAGCCGAATTCCTCCGCAATCTCCAGCGCCCGCTGCCCGTGGAAGGTGTGGGTGATAATAACAGCGGTTGTCATGCCTTCACGCTGCATAATCTCCTGGCTGAACTTCAGATTCTCGTAGGTGCTGGTAGATTCATTCTCCATCAGAATGGCTTCATCCGGCACGCCGTGCTCCACCAGATAGTTGCGCATGCCCTGGCCTTCCGTATACCGGTAGTCGGCCCTGTCCAGCCCTCCCGAAACAATAAAGCGGCTGAATTTCCCTTCCTGATAAAGCTGCAGCCCGTACTCCAGACGTTCCTTGAGTCCGGGGCTGGGCTCGTCCCCCCACATGGCCATCCCCAGAATAATGCCCGCATCAGCCTTGATCATCGGTGATGCAGTAGCGGCACTATTGATCTTGTTGAACGCAACCGCACACCACAGCAAACCTGCTGCCGCTGCGGCGGTACAAACAAGCAGAAGCCTGCGTCTGAAGCGAGGGCGCCGTTTCCGCGATACCTTACGGATGGGAGATGAGCCTCTTTGGTAAACATACCATTCCATTTCTATTTCCTCCTGAATTCTCCGTGATGGAACAATTCGGCACGATGCTTCAGGGAAAGAGCAAAATAAGGAAAGGAGTGTGCATCAATGCTGCGCAGAATACCCTTAGCTGTTGTCCAGGCCAGCTTATAGTCGCTGTCTGTAATATCATTACGTTCACGCGCTTCTTCAAGCTCATCCTCATCAAGCAAAAACACTTCCCCGTTCCACAGCACCACCACATCCAGATACAAATCATCAAACCAGGGAACTCCCTGATCCGTAACACCCTGGACCTTGCAGGTGTCTATGTACCATTGTATGATATTCTGCCGTTCGTCAAACATGGCCGTTACAATATAATGGCTGTCCTTGGGAAAATACTGCAGCCAGGAATATCCCTTGTCCGCGATGCGGTATGTATGCCTGCCATAGCTTTTCCAGAGCGGTTCCTTCAGCCCGTAAATCGTATAAAGTGTGATATAACCGCTGAATTCCCGGGTCTCCACATAGCGGCAGGCAAAATGGCGGCGCGTAATCCGGCGCCAGTTGGCCCGGTCTCCGAATTTACGTTTCATATGAATAACCCTCTCGAATAATGGTGTATCCAGCTTAACACATTTGGCAGACACACTCAAAACAAGACTTACCAAGTAGACACGGCTACGCCGTCCTAATCAGGACGGTACCCGTTTCTGCGGGAAAGATAAGGATTATGGATATTGTAAAGCATATACCTGCTTATTCTTTCAAAAATCGACAACGGCCTGTCCGGTCTCATCCATATTCAAAAAAAAGACAGGCAGACATCCGCTCATTAGCGGAAGCCTGCCTGCCCTGTATAATCTCTTGACCCCTGTAATCTGCTAGAAAAACCTTATTGTGTACTGCCGTCTCCTTCTGCCATCCCGGCCGCCGGATCGGTTACAACCCCGGCTCCGCTATCCGGGCCGGCATTGCCGCTGCCCGGCGCCGTTTCAGGCGGAGAGGTTGGCGCCGGCGTGGCCGGAGGCGGTGTCGGCAGGGCTTCAGGCGTATTCACCGGCAATCCGCCGTTGCCTCCGCCATTGCCGTTTCCGTTACCGTTGTTACCATGACCGTTGCCGTTGCCATTACCATTACCATTTCCGTTGCCATTATTACCGCCGTTGTTGCCGTTGCCTTCGCCATTCCCGTTCCCGTTGCCGTTGCCGTTATTGCCGTTTCCGGGATCGTCGGTCGGCATATTCGGATCCGGTGTCTGTTCAGGCTCCATGGTCGGCATCTCATCCTGCACGGCTACAGTAACCGTGTCGGAAGGTTCACTTTCCTGATCCAGTTCAGGATAATAGGCCGTCACATAGTATTCGTAGGTAAGGCCCGGCATGGCGCTGATATCGCCTACAGTCGGCGACACCGTGTTCAGAAGCGCCGTAAACTCGCTCTCAGATGTCTCGCGCCGGTAAATCCGGTATTCCACGCCTTCAGCCTGCGCTGGCGCCCAGCTCAGATTGACGGTCATCGTGGACGGATCATAAGCAGCTGACAGCCCGCTTACCGGCTGTACAGCCTCCGGCGTAGCGGTTGGCTCTGCTTCATTGGAGCCTGACGGTGACGGGAAGGATTTGGACGGAACACCTTCCAGCGCCTCCTCCATTACCTTGCCCCAGAAGGCCGCTGCCAGCGGACTGCTGTTCTTCAGCAGATGGGTCTTGCTCGGCTTGTCATAGCCCATCCAGACCGCCGCTGTCCATTCCGGCGTATAGCCGACGAACCAGACGTCACGGTTGGAGCTGATTCCGGAGTACCCGCTCTGAGTGGTGCCAGTCTTACCGGCAACCGGACGGTTGATCTTCGCTTTTTTACCGGTCCCGTCCGTTACAACCTCCTGCATCATCTCGGTCATCTGATACGCCGTCTGCTCGCTCATTACCCGCTCAGGCGCGGTGTTGGCTCTATAAACCGTATCCCCGTCGCTGTTCTCAATCGACTTGATCGAGTAGGCCTCCCGCAGCTCCCCGCCGTTTGCAAAGGCACTGTAGGCCTGGGCCATCTCCAGCGTATTCGTGCCTTGCGACACACCGCCGAGCGCCAGCGCCAGGTTTTTGTCGTCATCACTAAGATTAATGCCGAGCTTCTTCGCGAACTGGAAGCCGGTATTCACACCGATTTCATTCAGCAGCCAGACTGCCGGGATATTTTCCGACTTCGTGATGGCTGTGCTCATGCTTATGGTAGACGAGTAACCGTGCAGATTATTTGGGCAGTAGGTGCCGAAGCACTGCTTTTCGTTACTCAGCATGGAAGAGCTTGTGAACTTGCCCGATTCCAGAGCCGGTGCATAAGCAACAATCGGCTTAATGGACGAGCCCGGAGAACGGCGGCTGCCGTTCACGCGGCTGAAGCCCTTTTTCTCATAATTGCGTCCGCCCATCAGGGCAACAATACTGCCGTTCTCCTGATTGATGATTGTCATCGAACCCTGAACCAGCTCATCGTCGACGCTTTTTTCAAAATTGTCGCTGTCGGCAAAAGCATCCTCCACCGTCTCCTGGGCGTGCTTATCCATAGTGGTGTAGATTTTGTAGCCCCCGATGTTGAGATCGTCTTCGGTCAGCCCGAATCTCTCTTCTGCTTCATCAATCGCAAAATCAATAAAGGCCTGATAACGCTGCTTGCTCTCCGGCGGCTTGTAGCTGTATTCCACCGCCTTGGCCTGATCCATCTCTTCCTTGGTGATGTAGCCCTGCTCATACATGAGCTGAAGCACTACGCCGCGCCGTTCCTTGGAAAGCTCAGGGTTACGGAGCGGATTGTAACGGGAAGGCCCTTTCGGCATTGCGGCCAGTGTAGCCATTTCCCACAGTTCCAGATCCGCGAGGTTGCTCTTGCCGAAATAACGGATGGAAGCCGCCTTGATTCCATAGATCGTGCCCCCGAACGGGATCCGGTTAAGATACATCGTGATAATATCATCTTTGGTCTTGGAGTTCTCCAGCGCAACCGCAATGGATACCTCTGTCGCCTTGCGGAAGAACGTCTTGTCACGGGTCAAAAAGATATTTTTGGCCAGCTGCTGGGTGATGGTACTGCCGCCTTCCACCATGCTGCGTGCCGCAATATCCTTCACCGCTGCGCGGCCGATCGACCAGAAGTCTACCCCTTTGTGTTCAAAGAAACGTTTATCCTCGGTTGCCACAAAAGCATTGATCAGCTGCTCCGGGATATCGTCATGCTCCACCGGATCGCTTTTTTCCAGTGACAGCTCGCCGATCAGATTCGCATTGCGGTCAAAAATCTGTGTCGGCGGATTGACCGTCAGCTTATCCTGGTTCTCATTAAGCAGCTTCTGCCCGTTCAGCATAATGAACAGATAACCGCCGAGCGCACAAAAAATCGCCAGGGCCATCGCAAAAAACAAACTCCATAATACGCGCTTTTTGGTTAAAAACTTTTTCTTTTTCTTAGGCTTGGGCTTACCTGTGGATTTCGCAGAGCCCGTCTGTCTGTGTCTGTTGTTTGTCCTTGATATTTCGTCTCTGGACATGCTGCCTCCTGACTCCCTTGCGGAAATATCCTAAATTTATAGGCACGAATGAAAAGAACAACCTTCGCAGGTTGCTCTCGCGCACTCTATTCAAACGGTTTATAAACAAAAAAGTTTCGCTTTAAGGCAGTAAAATGTTACTCGTCGCTTCCGCTGTCCTGCATCAGTGAGACACTGCGCTGCGGCGTGAAGGTCGAGATCGCATGCTTGTACACCATCTGCTGGCGCCCGTCACTGTCGATCACAATCGTGAAATTATCAAATGCCTTGATGATTCCCCGGATCTGAAAGCCGTTGGTCAAATATACTGTGGCAGGGATATTCTCTTTACGCAGCTGGTTCAAGAACGTATCTTGGATGTTAATGGACTTGTTCATATGACGTACCCCCAATGGTTCAATTAGATTGTTCGTAAGTATATTCAACACCTGAGAGAAACTTTCCTGCTATTATACCACGCAATCTGCAGTTACAGCAATTCGCTGAATTGGAGTGAAGTTAAGGTATATAACATGAACGTTGACGCAGCCGGGGCGGCTTCCGGTAGCACGCAGCGTCCGTTCTCTCTAGAATACATGTTAAATCTTCCGCCCCCTTCCCGTCAATTCCCTGCACTCCGGTTAGTGCTTGAGGCCCCCACATTTTTCTACCGCAAATCAGCGGGGATTGAATCAGGCCTGCCAAAATAAAAAAAGGCCCCGGAGCATGTATGAAACATACTTCCCGGGACTGTTCACGATGCATAAAGGGATTGAAGCAAACGCCGTGTCCATCTTATCTATCAAGTTTACGGGAGATAATCTCACGTATCTTTGCAAGATTACCGGGATAGTTCTGCTCGTTAAAATCTTCAATCCATTCGATTTCCTTCATGTGGCGGAACCAGGACAGCTGGCGCTTGGCAAACCGCCGGGTGTCGCGCTTCAGCAGGGTCACCGCTTCCTCATAGGTCAGTTCCCCCTCCAGATAAGCGGCGATCTCCTTGTAGCCCAGCCCCTGCATGGCTACCATGCTGCGGTGATAGCCCTTGTCCAGCAGCCCCCGCACCTCGGCAATCAGCCCCTGCTCCAGCATCTGGTCGATCCGGTCCTCAATCCGCTTGTAGAGGATCTTCCGGTCCATGGTGAGGCCGATCAGACACAGCTCATAGGGGGATTCCCGGGTCTGCTCCGCTTTGTTGGCGGACAGGGTGGTGCCCATCTGGTGATGGATTTCCAGCGCCCGGATAATCCGGCGGCGGTCGTTCGGATGGAGCCGCTCCGCACTGGCCGGGTCCACGGCGGCAAGCCGGGCATGCAGCGCCTCAGCCCCGTGCGTTTCCGCGTAGGCGTCCTGTTCGGCACGGAATGCTTCGTCGGCCACCGCCTCGGAGAAGCGGAAGCCGTAGCACAGCGACTCAATGTACAGCCCTGTGCCGCCGACAATAAACGGCAGTCTGCCCCGGCTGCTGATCTCGGCAATCAGCCGCTTGCCCTGCTCCTGGAATTCGGCAACCGAGTACGCCTCCTCCGGATCATGAATATCAATCAGATGATGGGGGATTCCGTTCATTTCCTCCGTGCTGATCTTGGCTGTGCCGATATCCATGCCGCGGTACACCTGCATGGAATCGCCGGAGATGATCTCGGCATTATAGGCCTCTGCCAGCTCCAGGCTCAGCCTTGTTTTGCCGACGGCCGTCGGCCCCAGCAGCACGAGCACCTTATGTTTCGTCTCAGTTGTCAATGTGGATCACCCCGTACGATATTTTGGCGCTCCCGCGCAGCAGCTCCGTGAAGCCGAGCCGGTTAAATTCACCGCTCAGCGCCTTTTCCTTGAGCAGGACGGTTTTGCGGGCAACGCGGCGCGCTTCAGCGACCGTCTCCTCTGAAAGAGCTGCGGTGTTGGCGAACTGGCGCAGCGGCGAGATGGCTGACGAATCCATCAGCGGCACCCGGAACATCGGGTCAAAGTAAACGATGTCCACGCTTTTGTCCGGCAGCCCGCGCAGATATTCCAGATGCTCGCTGTGAACCACCCGGATGCGGCGCAGCGCTTCATTTACCTTCACCTGCCCTGAAGTATAATGCTTCATGCCTTCGGAGAGCAGCGCATACAGCGGCAGCGAGCTCTCCAGTGCTGTAACCGCTGAGCCCTCTCCGCCCAGCACGGCAAACAGAAGGGAATCGCTGCCCAGCCCGGCTGTACAATCCAGCACGCTGTCGCCCGGTTCCATCCGTGCCGCTTCCAGCATGGCATCCGGTTCGCCCTTGAGAATCCGCTTGGCCCGGACAAAGCCCATGCTCGGGTGGAATTCCATCGGCGGCGTGCCCGGCGTAATCAGCCGTACCGCCTCCTGAAGGATGACCAGAATATCTTCGTCCCCGTAGCGCTCGACCAGCCGTCTCACAGACAGCTTCCCGCGGGGTATAAATTTCGTTCCGGTGTGCTCCGCCAGCGCCCTGGCCCGCTGAACAATTTCCGGTATCGGGTCAAAGCCCGTCGTTATAATCATGTTGCCTCCATTTCCGTACTTGCTTCTATCGTTAGGTTACATTACCCGCTTGAACAGCTTCTCCAGATCATAAGCAGAGAAGGACACAACAATCGGCCGGCCGTGCGGGCAGGTATAAGGCTGCTTGCAGGCCGCCAGCCGTGACAGCAGCGCATCCACCTCCGGCTCCGTCAGCTTCTGGTTGGCCTTGATCGAGGCCTTGCAGGAGCAGAGGATCGAGGATTTCTCGCGCAGCTTGGCCAGGTCTATGGACCGCTCGCTGAGCACCCACTCGGCCATTTCCTCCACCAGCGCCTTCTCCTCCCCTTCCGGGAACCAGTAAGGCAGGGAACGGACCAGAAACGTCTGGCCCCCGAAATGCTCCAGATATACCCCGGCCTTCTCAAACCAATGCAGCCGCTCGCTGAGCTGGCGGCTCTCTGACGGCGTGAATTCCAGTGTAATCGGCAGGAGCAGCTCCTGCGAGGCATCCTCCGGACGCCCGAATTTCTCATAATAATATTCGTAGTTAATCCGCTCATGCGCAGCGTGCTGGTCAATCAGATAAAGCCCGCTGTCGTTCTGGGCAATAATATAAGTGCCGTGATGCTGACCGATGTAATTCAGCTCGGGAAACTGCGGGAGACCCGGATCGGCATTTCCGCTCGGGGCATACAGCTCCCCGGCACCAGGCAGGCTGCCGCGTGCCGGCACCGCTGCCGGCGGCTGGCGGTAGCTGCCGCCTCCGTCACCCCGGGTCCGCGCCGGCGCCTGCGGGAAGCTGCCGCTGTAGACAGCGGCACTCTCCCTGGCCTGCGGCTGGTAAGCCGGAGGCTGAAGCTGGCCGGACCGCGCGGCCAGCGGATCAGCGCCGCCGCCGGAAACAGGCGGACGGCCCTCTGCGCCGCCGGACGGACCGGCCGTGCGGGCAGGGACGCCGCTGACTGGCGGAGCGCTGCTCTCGCTGCCCGGGACGGCCGGCGGAGCGTAGCTCACGCCAGACACGCCGGGCAGCTGCCCTGCCGCCGATGGCTGGGCGGCCGCAGCGGATTCCGCCTGCGCAGCAGGTGCAGTGCCCTTCGAAAAGGCGAACTGCTCCTGAATGAAGGAGCTGCTGCCCTTCCCGCCGACCGTTTCCCTGCCGGGCCGGGGGATCAGGTTCTGGCCGAGCAGCACCTTGCGCAGCTCCTGCTCTACAAAGGCGTACAGCTCCGTCTCCTTGCTGAAGCGCACCTCCAGCTTCGCCGGATGCACGTTGACATCGACAAGCGAAGGATGCATATCCAGCTTGAGCACCAGCAGCGGATAGCGGTTAATCGGCAGCAGCGTGTGGTACGCGCGCAGGATTGCCGCATTCAGCCCGTTGCTGCGGATATAACGTCCGCCGACGATGGTTGTTACCGCGTTCCGGTTGGAGCGGGTCCATTCCGGTCGGCTGATGTATCCGGTGATCTTATAATCGGGATCTTCCGCGCTGACCGGCAGCATCGCCTTGGCCGCAGATGTGCCGTAGACGGCTGCGATGACCTGAAGCAGATCGCCGTTGCCGAGCGTATGAAGCAGCTGGTTGCCGTTATGGTGCAGCGTAAAGGAAATATCAGGGTGCGCCAGCGCCATCCGGTACATCGCATCCGATATATGCCCGAGCTCAGTCTGAATACTCTTCATATACTTCAGCCTTGCCGGAGTATTGTAAAACAATTCACGCACAGCCATATCACTGCCTTTGCCGGCAGGCTGATCTTCATTTGCGATCAGCCGCCCGCCTTCAATCGCGATCTGCCGGCCCTTGCCGTCATCACCGCTGGCTGTAAGCAGTGTAACCTTCGACACCGCCGCGATACTGGGCAGTGCCTCGCCCCGGAAGCCGAGGCTTGTAATCTGGAACAGGTCGCGGCCGCTGGCAATCTTGCTGGTCGCATGGCGGTAGAACGCCGTCTCGCAATCCTCCGCTTCAATGCCCGAGCCGTTGTCCTTGACGCGGATACTCTGCAGGCCGCCCTCTTCCACGGTGACCTCGATGCGGGTGCTGCCGGCATCAATGGCGTTCTCCACCAGCTCCTTTACGACGGAAGCCGGCCGCTCCACTACTTCCCCGGCAGCAATCTGGTTGGCAATATGCTCGTCCAGCACATGAATTTTGGCCATGTCATTCACCTCGCGGTAATAATATAAATTACTTTTTCAAAAGTAGGCTCGATGGGCTCCCGGCCTGATGATCCCTCTGGATTAAAGGGTCCGCCGCCTTGAGTTGGAAGTTCGCCATCTCATTCTGTTACTTCCCAGCATAAAAGTCTATATAACGTGCGCCTAGCTGTTGCAGCTGCTGCTAATATTATAATCCTTTAGCCTTCTGTTTCAGCTCGTTCAGCAGGCTCATCGCCTGCAGCGGAGTCATATTCATCAGGTCCGCGTCCTGGACAGCAGCGACCAGCTCCTTCAGGACAGGATTCTCCTTCGCTGCCGATGCAGCTGCCGGTGCAGCCGCCGGCTCAGCACCGCCCTTGCGGCCTTTGCGCGGCTCTTCTTCCCCGAAAATCGATAGCTGGACCACTTCCTGGTCAGCACTGTCCTCAAAGGAAGCCAGTGAAACCGCCGATTCTGCAAATACAGTCCCGCCGGACAGGATGGAAGCCGCCGCGTGTGAAGGGCCTGAAGACTGAGGCTGCTGCTGGTGCACAGCCTGTCCGCCGTGCGGCCGGCCGGCTGGCTCGCGGCTCTCTCTGAGCTCACTGCCGGAGCTGCCGCCTTCACCGCCGGTTCCGTAATTCAGCGCTGAACTTCCCGGAGGCGCGGCCTGCTCTATGCTCTGAAGCAATCCGTAGGCACGGTCGATGATCCCTTCGGGCAGGCCGGCAAGCCGGGCGCAATAAATACCGTAGCTGCTGTCAGCGGCTCCCGGCACCAGCTTGCGCAGGAAATTGACTTTGTCGCCGCTCTCCTGGACAGCCATAGAGTAATTGCGCAGTCCTTTCAAGCTCTGCTCCAAGTGGGCCAGCTCATGAAAATGGGTCGAGACCAGCGCCTTGCAGGCAATTGTATCATGCACATACTCAATAACTGCCTGGGCAATGGCCATCCCTTCGCTGGTCGAGGTTCCCCGGCCCAGCTCGTCGATGATAATCAGACTGCGGGCAGTGGCCTTCTCGGTCATAACCTGAATATCGGCCATTTCCACCATAAAGGTGCTTTGGCCGCCGATCAGATCATCCGCCGCTCCGATCCGCGTGAAGATCCGGTCAATCAGCGGCACTTCAGCGCTCGATGCCGGGACAAAGCAGCCGATCTGCGCCAGAATGCAGATCAGGGCCACCTGGCGCATATAAGTGCTTTTCCCGGCCATGTTCGGTCCGGTAATCAGCAATATATTCCCGTCATCCCGGGTAAGCGTACTGCCGTTGGCCATAAAGGCAGCATCCTTCAGCACCGCCTCCACGACAGGATGGCGTCCGCCTTCGAGCCGCAGGTCATAGCCGTCGGACAGCTTCGGCTTGACGAACCGGTGCTCGGCACTTACAGCGGCCAGGCACTGGTACACATCAATCTCAGCCACCTTCTCGGCGAGAGCCTGCAGGCGGGGAATCTGGGCCGCAATCCGGTCACGCAGCTCGGTAAAAAGGCTGTATTCAATATCCGTCATTTTGTCCTGCGCTTCCAGAATCAGCGCTTCCTTCTCCTTCAGCTCAGGAGTCACATAACGCTCGGCGTTTGCCAGCGTCTGCTTGCGCTCATAGCGGCCTTCCGGCAGGGAGGACAGGTTGGAACGGGTTATTTCTATATAATAGCCGAACACTTTATTGAAGCCGATCTTCAGTGACTTAATTCCTGTAGCGGCACGTTCCTTCGCTTCAAGCTCGGCAATCCACTGCTTGCCGTTTGTGCTGGCAACCCGCAGCTCATCCAGACGTTCATGATATCCGGTCCGGATAATGCCGCCGTCGCGTACAGAAACCGGAGGGTCCTCCACGATGGCCTGGTCAATGTCCTCGCACAGCTCGGCACATACATCCATGGAACCGGCGATTTCCCGCAGGGTCGCGGAGCCGGATGCCAGGCACATCTCCTTGAGCGCCGGTATCTGCTGCAGGGACAGCTTCAGGGCGTTCATGTCGCGGCCGTTGGCGCTGCCAAAGGCAATCCGCCCGACCAGCCGCTCCAGATCGTAGATTTCCTTCAGCGCACCGCGCAGATCCTCCCGCACGATGAACTGGTTATACAGGTAATCGACAGCCTCAAGCCGCCGTTCAATCGGAGCACGCTGCAGCAGCGGCTTGTCGATTCTGCGGCGCAGCAGCCGGCCGCCCATCGAGGTTTCGGTGCGGTCGAGCAGCCAGAGCAGTGAACCTTTCTTCGAACGTTCGCGGACCGTCTCAGTCAGCTCCAGATTTCGGCGCGTGAACGGGTCAAGAATCATATAGTTGCCCGGCTCATACGGGGAAATTTGGCTCAGCTGGCCAAGTGAACGGCGCTGCGTTTCGCTTAAATAAGAAATCAGAAGCGCCAGGCAGCTGCCCCGCTCCTTCTCCAGCCGGACCCAGGCAGCTTCGCCGAACTGGCGGCGGGCCATTTCTTCTTCTCTTTTATCCCAGGGGGTATACACAACCGGCTTGGCCAGCAGCGAGGCTTCACTGCGCAGCTGTTCCAGCAGCGCCGCATCCCCGATGATTTCCGCCGGCTCATAAATGCCGATTTCATCGCGCAGCCACTCTGCATTAGACAGGACAGAAGTGACATACAGTTCACCTGTCGTAAGATCGCAGGCCGAGAGTGCCATCATCCCGTCATTTTCAGTAACGCAGACGAGATAATTATTGCTTTTATCCGTAATAATCTTGCCGTCCATTACGGTTCCCGGGGTAACCACGCGGACAATATCGCGCCGCACCATGCCTTTGGTCACGGCCGGGTCATCGTGCTGCTCGCAGATCGCGACCTTGTAGCCTTTTTCAATGAGTCGCTGTATGTAACCTTCGGCCGCATGATAAGGCACTCCGCACATCGGAATCTTCTCATCGCCTCCGCCCTGGCGGCCGGTTAATGCTATCTCAAGTTCCTTTGAGGCGAGGATCGCATCGTCAAAGAACATTTCATAGAAATCACCCAGCCGGAAAAAAAGGAAAGCATCCTTCGCCCCTTCCTTTACCTTCAAGTATTGCTCCATCATCGGCGTATATTTAGCCATTGTTAACCTCCATGCCATTTCTCTAGTACTCTCTATTATAGCAGAAACTCGCAGAGCAAAGTTATCCCCCTTGCGCGCAGGAAGAAACAGGTGTTCTCTCCAAATGCGGACAGCTCCCGCTGAACTAAAATATGGCTGCAACTTCTCCCTTGTATAATGTAAGATTAGGAACAAACATCAATTATACTTACTAGGGGGACTTATTATGATACGCAGACTGTACGAGGCAGACCGGGAACGGCTGATGGCGCTGACAGGCCATAACCCGTCCATTAATCTGTTTATTATCGGGGATGTGGAAAACTTCGGATTCGAGCAGGAATTCATGGAGCTGTGGGGGGAATCTGATACGCCGGACGGGCCTCTGAAGGCAGTAATGCTGCGTTTTTACAGCAGTTATCTTACTTATGCGGAAGGAGATTTTGATACAGAGGGTTTTGCGGAACTGATCCGTAAAGACACCGGGGCTGAAATGATATCAGGGGATGCCGGGGTTGTGCAGGCTTTCAGAGGGAAGATTGCGGCCCGTGAGGAAAAGCAGATGCTGTTCGCTGAGCTGAAGGAAATGAACGGACCGCTCCGCTTCGCAGCGGCTGTCCCGCTTGTCATCCGTAAAGCAACGGCCCATGATGTCGAGGCCATCTGTACGCTCACCGATCAGATCGAGGAATTCGCCGCCAGCACCGAAGATTCGCGCAAAAGCCTGCGCAAAGCGCTGGAAAGCAAGACCGGACGCACGTTTTTCGCCGAGCAGGACGGCAAAGTCATCGCCTCAGCCTCAACCACTGCCGAAAATTCGCTGTCGGCCATGATTGTCGGCGTCGCCACCCATCCGCAGCATAGAGGCCAAGGGCTGGCTACCCGCATTACCGCTGAGCTGTGCGCCGATCTGCTGGCCGAGGGGAAATCCCTGTGTCTGTTCTATAACAATCCCCAAGCCGGCCAGATTTACAAAAAGCTGGGCTTCACGGACATCGGTACCTGGGCGATGATGTATCTGGAAAAGCAGCGGTAAATACGGACCCCTAGGCCCCGGACCGGCAGCAGCAGATCGTTTGCAAGCCGTAGGCACTCCGGTATCAGAGTGCCTCCGGGAATCAGGGCAAGGTTCAGTGTAACCAGGGACTTTGATACAATGCCACTATCAGGCTCAATCTGAGCCTTTTTCAGGTTGAGCCTGACTTTATCCTGCCTTCTTCTTTGCTCAGCCACAGTCCGCGGATGTCGCGCGACTCGTCCCAGGTCCGCTCCGCCGCTATAAAGCCCAGGAGCGGTTCGATGTAAGCGGCTGCCTGCGCATAGCCGGGCAGCCCCCGCAGCTGCGCCTGCAGCGGAATGAAGGCTGCGCGCAGCGGGGTTTTGTCGCCGCTGTAATAGGCGGCATGCAGCTCCTCCCGGTCGAGCGGGCGCAGCGTAAGGTCTTCGTAGCGGCTCACGATCAGGTGAGCCAGGAAGACCACGCCCTTGGCGATGACCGGGGAGACGAGGAAGCTCGGCAGGGTCCGGTATTCAAAGCCGCCATGCGGCTGAAGCCGGAAATCGCCGAGCACGCCGTACCGCGGACGCCGCGCGGCAGCCCTGGCGTCCTCCAGCAGCATCAGCGGCAGCGCGAGGTAGTTGTCGAGCGCGCGCAGCAGCGGCGCCGTGAGCGTTACGCCGCTGAAGTGCAGGTGGCCGCCGAGGGCCCAGCCCGGCAGCGGCATGCCTCCCGCCCGCAAGCTTAGCGAGCGGTCGGTGATGAGCCGGTCCGCCGCGCGCACGGCGGACATCAGCTGCGCCAGCAGCGCGCGCGGTTCCCCGCGCGGCTGGGGGCGCAGCTCCGCTACCGGGAACGTGCCCTGCGTTCCCGGGGGCCCGGCGTCGCAGCCCGCGACGCCGTCCAGGGGCAGGTACCGCGACGCGGGCACGACGCGGCCGGTGGACTCCCGGAGCAGAAGGAACTCCGGGTCCATGCCCATCAGCAGCCCTGGACGGCCGGGCTGCTCAAGGGCAAGGGCGGCGTCCAGCGCCTGTGACGCCGCCCGGTAAACGCCGCTGTCTGCTGCAGAGAGAGGCATGACAGCCTCGACGGCAAACTGTTTGCCGCCAAGAGCCACAAGCCTCACCTCACCGCTATCCAGCCCAAGGCAATACAAGGCCCGGACCGCGGTTTCACACAGCTGGCCTGCTGAACTGCGGCGGCTATGCTGCCCGTGGCTGTATAGACCGGGCACAGCTGCCTGCATCTCTGCGCTGTCATCTGCTGTCAGCCGTTCCTCTCTTTCGGCCTCAGGCCCGGCAATCACAGCCCGGCCACCCGGCCCCTCTTCATCCACTGCAGTATACGCCGTATGTTCCCTTCTGTTTAGAGGCGAAAAGGAGCCCCCTTCCGTGATGCCTCCAGCATAATGGCCATTTAACCTCACTGAACTCCTACCTTGATTACCAGGGCCCTTGGCTACACTCTCCGGTTCTCCCCGACTCTGCGCATTAGACTTCTGCCGCATAGCCTGTCCGGTCCCCAGCGCCTGGATGTCCAACACCTGCTGATTGAAGATGCTGACTATATATTGCTGTCTGTGGATCCTGCTTAATTCTTTTGAGTGATACATATGTATAGCGTTTACTTCTGCTGCGGTAATCCCCCGCTGCTCCAGCTCCGCCCGGCCGGAAGGAGTCATAGCAGCCTTCAGCCCGCAGCGCTGCAACCGGGCTTCCCGCTGCGGCAGCGTTAACCGGATAAACACGTTAAGCCCTTCGTTCATGACCTGCTCCTCCCAAACAGTCTCTGCACCCGTTTAGCATCTGGTTTACAGCTGCTCAATCTAAGTGTAAAATCGTCAACTAATTCTTAGATCTACTATAGATAAGAGGATACTAATTGGAAAAATAGCACTTAATTTCTCTGTTTTGGCGTTCAAAGCGCTTTTCGGGCAAAATTTAGTTGCGATTTTACAACTATTCGTTTGAAATTGAGAAATAGAGTGGAATTAAGTGTGGAAAATCCACCTAATTCTTAAGAATCCGACGCAACAAGCTTATGAAGTACCGCATCAGGCCGCTCTAAATTTAAAGTATCCGTAAGTATACATTAAATTTCCAAAACTAGAGTAAAGGGCTGAACAAATTCAGCCCCTCCTCATCAAACCGTACGTGAGGTTTTCCCTCATACGGCTTTCCGATGTTCGTCATTCATGGG
>NZ_FNDX01000091.1 GCF_900099765.1 Paenibacillus typhae
GGAATCACCGAAGTGAATTCCGATACTCACTCGTTGTTCAGTTTTCAAAGATCAATTTGTTTCTTTTCTTCAGTGTCGCGCTTGTCAGCAGCGACCTTTATAATATATCATAACACCTTCGATTAAGTCAAGCGTTTTTTTAATTTCTTTTTTCGCTTTCCTTTTGAACAAGTTATTGATAATCAGCTTGTCCGAAGGGCCGAGAATTAATGTACCATAAATCCTTTGGCCCCGTCAACCTTTAAAACAAAGTTATTTTTAAACCAAGCAGCATCAGCACTCCCGGCAGTCCTAAAACCGTTACTGCGCCTATCGTCGCTGGATTTATGGGTATATAGACTTCAGTCAGCAGGCCCGAAAAATTAACAATATAAATCCCCACTGCCGCAAGTACCAGATGAGTTCCAAATACAGTAAGCCACCCCAAGCCCAGCTTTTTACGGAATACAATTAAGCCTAGCAGGATTAACGATCCGACCAGAACGGCTAAAGCAATTGTCCGCATCCCACTTCTCTCCCCACTCCTATAAATTAGCGACTCTATTACAACCGGCTACGGTTAATCCCCAGGCTTTTGGCGTGCTTGAGATGGATCTGATACTTCCGTTCGGCAGCCTCAAGAATAAATATGGCGTAATCAATCTGATCCTGTCCCAGAGCCTCATTAAACATCAGGTGTGCTCTCTCCCACTCCAGCTGAGCATTACGAACCTCCAGGAATACACGCCAGTCCTCATCCACACTTGAATGCCGGAAGCTTTTATCGCTGCTTTCCTGCCGGGCAGTCCCCCACCACCGCATACTATACTCCCCCTTATGAAGAATCGAGCTTTCGCAGGCCAAATTGCACCGCTGCATATTCTCATTCATATCGGAGGGAGGACAAACTTAGAACCAAAAAGCAGAAAGCTTCAACTCACTGAAGGCAACACTTAAAGAATAGGAGCACGTTTGTTCATAAACAAAAAAGAAGCCCCGCGGGCTTCTCCAGATTGTCGAGAAACCCAGGTCTTTAAATGACATGGGTTTCTTTTGTATTTCAATAACGACCTGCAAACGGGAAAATGA
>NZ_FNDX01000086.1 GCF_900099765.1 Paenibacillus typhae
GGCACAAAGCTTGCCACTTTCGCGGCCCGATGTATCGAGAATGAGATATTGATGCACCTGCGTTCGCTGAAAAAAACACGGAAAGACGTGTCTCTTCACGATCCGATTGGGACGGATAAAGAGGGTAATGAAATCACCCTGATTGATATCCTCGGCTCCGAGACCGACGATGTGATTAAAGAAGTGGATCTGAAGATTGAGAAGAGTAAAATTTATCGGAATCTTGATATATTGGATGACCGGGAGAAGGAAGTTGTGGTCGGGCGGTTTGGGCTGGACACTGGCGGGGAAGAGCGGACGCAGCGGGAAATTGCGAAGGAACTGGGGATCTCACGGAGTTATGTTTCTAGGATTGAGAAAAGGGCGCTGATGAAGCTTTATCATGAGTTTTATAAGGCGAAGCGGTGAATAGGAAAGCGACTTGTCTTCGGATGAGTCGCTTTTTGCTAATTAAAAATTGTCTGAATGAGATTATGAATATAAGGGAAAAAGTAGTATCGTTGTCTTAGTGACAGATGATATGAAGTTTTCAAGTGAGGAAATTAGGTAGATTAGTTTATAAGGTTAGTGAATTTACTTTTATTGTTCCAAGTATTGGAATTAGAAGGGTTTGGTATATAATTTATAATTATCCTGAAAGGGGAGGAGGAAATGAAAGTAATAAAGGCAGCACTCCAAAGTATTTTGTATGCATTTCTCATTGTAGGATTTCATTTAATTTTAATCTATTTTCTTGAGATAAGAATAGAAGGTTGGGAGACGGAATTAATAAAGGAATCAATTAAGGTCTACTTTTTACCGCTATTATTGTGTTTTATAAATTCACTAATGATTATAAGATCTAGGAGGGTAAAGTACCATGTCACATGGTTTTTGTTGAGCACGATTCCAAGCAGTTTACTTTTGATGTTTTTTAAATCAATACAAGACATTGGGGAGAGGGAACGTCAGTTTGTTTCTATTGAATTATTTCCTAAGTATAGCTTAGAGATGTTCTCTTTTCTTCCAGGGGGCCTATTGGTATTCCAGTTGCTTTTTACTTTATATCTCCTCATCAAAATAAGAATAGAAACTAATAGATGAAAAATATAGGGTGTATTTATACTTCCTGTAAGCTATTTGCGTGGGATTGAGTGCAGAAACAGAGAGAGTGAAGCATAAACGTGTATTCTTTAAACTATATACTGTTACGATACAGTACAGACTCAAGCAGATATAAATTGCGCTGTGCTGTGGTATACTCAAACTATAAGTGGAAATGAGGTGTTTATCTATTGATGAATATAACGCAGGACCTTGTCAAATTGATCCGATTAACAGGTGACCGTGCTAAATTGGATGCCAAAGCTAATGGAACATATATAGTATACAAAACACCAGAAGGGCAAATCGTTAGGGAGTATAGTACGGGAAAGATCGAGAAAATGAATGAACAGGATTTTACCCATGAGTAAGACAGTTGCAACGATGTTTATCTTTGCTGGTAATAATGGAAGTGGTAAGAGTACAATCCGCAACTTGATCGTTGACCGGCTTGGGGTAAGTGTGAATATTGATCCAGATGCACTAGCCCGCAAAATCAATAATGAACATCCTGAGAAAAGTAAGGTGTCTGCCGGGAAAGAAGCAATAAAGATAGCTAGGGAATGCATCCGAAATAAGTGGGACTTCACTGTGGAAACCACTTTAGCGGGGGGGAACGTCATAAGGCAGATGAGAAATGCCAAGGAACAGGGCTTTCAAATCATTATGTTTTATGTGGGGCTAGGTGATGTTCGGCTAAATATTGAACGTGTTGCTTTGCGCGTGAAAAACGGTGGGCATCATATTGAAACCGAAGACATTATTAGACGCAATGTAACAAGTATGAATAATCTGTTATCGCACTTAGATCTGATTGATCAATTAATTGTTGTTGATAACAGTAAGGCTGATGGGGAGTTTATTCTTGAAGCAGATAAAAGCGGGATAAAATATTATTTAAATGAAATGCCTGTATGGGCACAATTAATCGATAGACAATTACAAATTGAATACAGAACGTAAAAATAACCAATTCAAATCAGGAACGATTATGATGGGTTATTTTTTTTGACATCGTATCGTGTCCATAACCTCAAAAAATTCGATAACACCGGCGAAGACATGGAGGATCTGATCTCCATTGGTACCATCGGATTGATCAAAGCCATTGAGAGCTACCGTCCGAACAAGGGCACAAAGCTTGCCACTTTCGCGGCCCGATGTATCGAGAATGAGATATTGATGCACCTGCGTTCGCTGAA
>NZ_FNDX01000039.1 GCF_900099765.1 Paenibacillus typhae
GAGGGAAACACCGAAACCTGGCGATGGCAGCCGTAGGGCGGGAATTAGTCGGATTTATCTGGTCGATTGCCCGAAATGCAGAACAAAGAATGGCGTAGTGTGGAATAAAAAGAGCCAGGCAGGACCCAGGAAATTGAATCCTTAGGGCATAGAGACAAAGAGAAAGGTTCGAGGAGAAACCGTGATTTTCCACTGCACAGGATCTGCGGATCTGACGTGCGAAACTAAGTTTACGGCAGCTCCTTCGACGTAGGCATAACATGTGGTAACCAACCCACGGATAGCAGTGTGCCAGCCGACGACTCGCATTTTGTCTCTATGCCCAAGGGATTGAAAACACCTTGGATTAAAGGGTGAAAAACAGGGGAATTGACAAATTCGTTCATAGCAGTGGAAATTCGTCACTTAATTCTCTAGCAAACGCTGGAGCGGAAAGATTAGATGGAAAAAAGACACCTAATTTCACTCCATTCGCCTAAAACCGGGTTTGGGGCTGAAATAAGTGACCTTTTTCCACCTAAATGACGAAACAACCGGGAAATGATGAAATTAGGTGGCGAAATTCCAACTAATGATGAGGTGCTGGTGTGGTGCCCCTGTAAATTAGCATCTTTAAGATTAGCTGGGACTGCAGAAACCTATACGCTGCCACTACCACTACCACTACTACTAGAACTACTACAACTACTACAACCACTACTACCACTAAATCTACATCTGCAGCTTAGCTAGCACCACAGCTTCAACTCCAACTACAGTTTCTACTCCAACTTCAGCTCCTACTCCAGCTCCAACTACAACTTCAGCTTCTACTACAACTACAACTACAGCTCCAGCTCCAGCTTCAGCTCCATCACAGCGGTGAAGTGTACCGGCTGTACTGGATATCCAGCTCCCTGAAGCTTTCTCCGCTCTGCGCCAGAAAGAAGCTGTTGATTCCTTCTGCCCCGAGCCAGTTAATGCCAAGCAGCAGTCCGTCAGCTGTACTGGCCGCAAACAGCAGCGAGAACATCTGCGGAATGACTTCACCGCCGTCATCGACCCGCCAGACGGAATACGCGTTGCCGGTGATCTCGGCCGGATAATCCATGAAGCTGAGCTTACCGTCCTCCTCCAGCACCAGACTGAACAGCATATCCTGGTTCTGTCTGACGAACTGGACGAGGTACAGCTCACGGCCCGGCGGCAAGGAGGCCAGCTTCCAGGCGGACATGATCTCTCTTTGCTTCGCTTCTGCTATGCTGCTGCGCACCGGGTCAGCTTCAGGCAGCTGCTCAGCCTCTGCCGGTGCAGGCTCCACTGTTACCAGAGCTGCTTGATTAAAGGCTGAGGAATCAGCCAGATAATAGGTTTCATCCGGCTTTGCCGCTCCGCCAACAACATTGAATACATAACCGGACAAGTTGGGCAGGTTACCTGCCAGCTCCCGGCCGTTGCTCTGGTCATTTCCCTCCTGCCACTGCTCAAAGCTTATCGTGAGCACCTGGCCGCCGCTGCCGATCGCGGTATTCAGTGCCTGCATCTGCTCTTCCCCGTCATTGTTATCCCGGGTAACAAGGATTTGCTTGCCGGCTTCCCCGGCAAACCCGAAGACCGGCTGCAATGCAGCCGGATCAAGCACCGCCGCAGGGACAGGCGTTGCCGCTGGACCGGGCGTTTGCGTTGCCGCCGCTGCTGGCGCAGCCGTAGACGCTCCGGCACTTGCAGCAGCAGTTGCTGACGCAACCGGGCTTCCATCTCCCTGATTAGTGTTCCGGTCTTGCCCAGATCCGGTGCAGCCCGCCAGGCTCAGCGAAACAGCCAAGACAAACGCCAGTACAGCAGCCGGCCTCAATCTGTGGGACCTGCTGAATATCCTGCTGCGACGGCATGCTCTCCTATACTGCTTCATTCCATTCCCTCCTCAGAGAGTCAGAATATTCCCATACTCAGATAGCGTTCCCCCGTATCCGGCGCAATACACAGCACCCGCTTGCCGGGGCCGAGCCGGCGGGCTTCCTGTAGTGCAGTCCAGACCGCTGCGCCGCCGGAAGGACCGATCAGGATCCCTTCCCTGCTTGCCAGCAGCCGGACCGTTTCCAGTGCAGCCTCATCCTCTACCTGAACAATTTCGTCGTATACTCCAGTATTGAGAATGGCCGGGATGAAGCCGGGGCTTGTGCCGACCAGCTTATGCGGCCCGGGCTGGCCGCCGGACAGCACGGGCGAGCCGTGCGGCTCAACGACGACAATCCGGATGCCGGGCAGCTCCCGGCGCAGGACCTCGCCAGTTCCGGTAATCGTCCCTCCGGTTCCCGAGGTAGCGACAAACACATCAAGCCGCCCTTCCATCTGCTCCACTATTTCCGGAGCGGTCGTCGTGCGGTGAATATCCGGGTTGGCAGCATTCTCGAACTGCTGCGGGATGAAGCTGCCCGGAATGGCTGCCCCCAGCTCCAGCGCCTTGGCAATCGCGCCGGGCATCCGCTCAGCTGCCGGTGTCAGCACCACTTCAGCACCGTAAGCCTTAAGGATATTGATCCGTTCCTTCGTCATGTTGTCCGGCATGACCAGAATCGCTTTATAGCCTTTTGCAGCGGCATTCATCGCAAGGCCAATGCCGGTATTGCCGCTGGTCGGCTCGATGATCGTTCCGCCGGGCTGCAGCCGTCCGTCCAGCTCCGCCTGCAGAATCAGATTATAAGCCGCACGGTCTTTTACACTGCCGCTGGGGTTGAACATCTCCAGCTTTACATACACCTCGGCATCTTCCGGACCGGTCAGCCGGTTCAGCCGCACAGCAGGTGTGTCCCCGATCAATTCGGCAATATTGTTTACTACTTTTGTTTTCATACTTGCGTCATCCCCCTTATCCTTCCTGATATACATTATACAATTAACGGCGGCCAAGGACCTGTAATCAACAAGTCCTTGACCGCCGCCGTTTGTTTAACCGCTACACTTCCGGGTTGCTCATTTCTCCCGGACAACCAGTAATACGCCTATAAATATGAATGCAGTGCCTGCCCAAAAAGACAAACCGATCTGTTCACCAAGCAGCAGCCATCCCAGCAGTGTGCCGACGACCGGCTGCAGAAAGAAAAACAATCCGCCGCTTGAAGCATTCAGCATCTGCAGTCCGCGGTTCCACAGCAGAAAGCCGCAGGCTGTCGAAATAATCCCCAGATACAGGAGACCGCCCCAGATCGACGGGTGCAGCATAGCCCCGGCATCAAGCTTTGGGAGCCGGCTTACCGTAAACGGAGTAAGCACAACAACGGCAACGAGGATGCTGTAGAACGTGACAACAATCTGTGAATACTGTCCCGGCACTTTTTTAATCAGAACAGACATAAGCGCCCATGTTAACGCGGCAGCAAGCAGGGATATACCCCCAAGCTGCAGCGAAGGGTCAATGCTCCCTGTCCCTACGATAACACCTACGCCGGCGGTTGCCAGCACGATTGACAATGCTTTTTTGAGCGTAATCCGCTCTTTAAGGATGATCCGGGCAAACAGCACCATAAACGCCGGTGTCGTTGAAGTAATGATGGCACCCATCTGTGCAGTAGACAGCATCGTGCCCGCTTCCTGGGTCAGGATGGAGACCGTGTTGCCGGTCAGGCCGATCAGGACAATCAGCAGCAAATCCCGCTTCTCAATACGCCACGACTGCTTTGTTGCAGTCCCGATAATCAGCAGTGCTACAATCGCAATCATATAGCGGATCCACACGATTTCGAGCGGCGGCACAACGTCCACCACATGCTTTACAACAACATACATTCCGCCCCAGATGCTGGCAGCCAGTGATAAATATAATGATGCCAATAATTTCGTCTTATTCATTTGTGTACCCTCCGTTGGTTAGACAAGCTCTTGTTTGTCCTTAACGGAGTTGCAGTTTTCTGCCGTTAAGGAAGAAGAACTGCCGGTACATCATGCTCAAACCGTGGTGCAGCCATCATACGTATCAACCCGCTTTCCGAAGAATAATTTCATTACATTTTACAGGAAAGCTATGAATTAAGATAGGGTACGTTTTACCGGGACATACAGGTCAACCTTGGCCTTGCCCTCCGGGTCCGAGTAGGGATCATTCATACAAAACTCAAGTGCATGGCGGTCATCAGGCTCATATGCGCTTGAAGGCAGCCACTGTCCGTACACGCTCTGGTAAGCTATAGCCAGCTTGTCGATAGTGTCATAGAACTTGTATAGTGCATACAACCCGCCGGGCAAGATTCTGTACGCAATGTTTGCATCCCCCGCTTCCGGAAATCCTTCAGGTACTGTTATGCAGGCATCATATCTGCAGGAGTTCTCGTCGGTCACAGCAGGATCATCCAGCGATATGCCGATAAAAGTTTCCGTTGGAAGCAGACCGCTGCCCCGCACCCACGCGCCAAGTGTTTCCCACGCCTTATACGTTTCAAGATAACTGCCGGCATGCCTTACATAAGCCACCTTGTAGCCTGGAAGTTCCTTTAGCTCAATGTTCATATCCCATACTCTCCTTATAAAATTATTGCTGGTACTGTTCAAATCATACTGTTTAGGAGGGGATAAGGCTTCCGGGTTATTGCCGGAGACTGACGGAATGTTGCTGTGTTCCTGTACAGATTTGCGCATCGCGCTGGGAGTGGTGTCATAGGCCTTTTTAAAAGCGGCATTGAAGCTGGAGAGCGAGCTGAACCCGCACAGGGAGGAAATATCCAGCATTGTTTTGTTCGTTGTACTTAAGTAAGTAACGGCATGATGCAGACGTCTTTCTGTCAGGTAATGCATCGGGCTCTTATGTATAATAGCGGTGAATACTCTGGAAAAATGATATTTGGAAAAGTTAGAAACCTCTGCGAGCATGTCCAGCTTGATATCCGCACCGATATTCTCTTCAATAAATTGCAGGACTGCTCCGATCCGAAGCTTGTAATCATTGTTCACCCGGTATTCCCCACTTTCTGTCATCTCTTTTCCAGCATAGCAAGGAACTTCCGGTTTATGCAATGAATGATTCAATCTTCAAGCCGCAAGCCGGTAAACAAAAAAACCGCTCCCCGGAAGACCGGGAAACGGCAAAGTATAGTACAGCAGCTTACGGATTGACCGTGATTGTAAACGTGGACGTGTTATTTTTGATCGGAGTCACGGTATTGGTAATCTTCAGATTATTGAATACAACGGAGCCGACCGCCGGACCCTGGCCGGGCTCTGCCGATTCGTTGGCCCAAATGCCGACCCCGGATTTGGCATCAAAGGCATCGCCGCTTTTTTGGGCACCGGAGATGGTAATGTTGGTGAAGATGGTGTCCGCTACCGGGAACTGCGGCGCTGAGCCGGCATAGTTGGTCTGGAACATGATGCCATGGTAGGTGGGATCAATGATATCCACATCACTGACGCGGATGCCCTGGAACACCTTGGACGCCGAGAACACCCAGATCGCCGGGAAAGTCTGTGAACCCCAGAAGTGCCCGCCCGCCCGGACAATGGAGATATTCTGCAGGTTCGTCGTCGGCGAAGCGCCAAAGCCGTTCATCGGGTAGCCAAAGTCCAGCGAGCTGATCGTAATGCCCGAGTAGCACAGCGTATCAGCGATATAGATATTACGGAAAGTGTTCGCATAACCTCCGTATACCGCAACACCGGCTGCACGCCAGGTCAGAATGGAAGTCAGGTTCTCATACACATTGTCCTTCATATCCGAGCCGCCGGCATCAATAGCCGAAAAGAGCGCAAAGCTGTCATCCCCGGTTGCCCGGGCTTCGTTATTGGATACGAGATTATTGGTGCTGCCGTTGGTCATGTTGATGCCGTCGGCAAAGGTGTTGCGGATGCGGGAGTTGCGGATGGTCATATAATCGGTATTTGCCCCCCAGTACATGCACACCATATGCTCGGTCCAGATGTTGTCGATCGTTATATTAGCAACGTTAGCGAAGTCGAACACTTTACCCGGACCGTCAATCCGTGAGGTGTAGTTGCCAAAGTAGGCGAAGCCGGAGAAGGTTGAACCATTGGCTGAGTCTGTCGCCCGGAAGCCGACATCTGTATTGGACTGGCTGGCCGGTGCATAAAACCGCGTATACCACGGGCCGGCACCGACTACCTTAACGGCTTTGCCGTACACCTGGAATTTGTTAGATGTCTCATAATTACCTGCAGGCAGATATACCCCTTCAAGCTTACCTGTTGTATCCATCCGTACTTTGTCCAGGGCATTCTGTACATCCTGGTGGGTGAAACCGGCTGGAACGGCATATTTAGCCGGATCAGGATTGGCTATCGGGGCTACCTGCTCCAGACTGATAAAGTCGATGGCATACTGTGAGGTGTTGGCAGCATCCTTTTGCAGACGGATGGTGCTCCCGGCCGGGATCGTGCTGTCAAACATAATATTGGCCTCATCGTATATATGGCGCGGAGAGCCTGCACCTGGCGAGTTGCCCGGACTGGTCTCGAAGCCGTACAGCCAGGCATATTTGGAGGTCAGGTTAATCGCCTTGGTAAAGACTCCGTTGACATAAATATTTAAGGTTGAATTGATACCGTCACCGCTGGCCGAATCCGGAATCGAGAACCGGGTTACCAGTGTATTGGTGCTTGCTCTGGTGGTAAATTCGACATAGCTGCCGGTTGTATTGAGCGTCACCGCTCTTCTTCCGGACGCTTCACCGGCCAGATCGCCTATATTGCGGTTTGCCGCCAGCTTGACTGCTCCGCCGCCGGTAACACCGTCCTCCGCTTCATACATATCATATGGCATATTGGCTCCGCGGCCGATAAACAGTGTGCGTGTCTCGGTGTTGTTGGCCTGCTTGACCGGAAGCTCATTTCCGTCAACGGCAATTTGTGTTTTCACGTTATATTTTCCGTTCACTGCAGTCCAAGTGCCCAGTGTAACCGGTGCTGTGGTGACGCCGCTATTGATAACGCCGCTATAGGAGCCGGTCAGGGTTTTGATGACTGCATTCGTCGCCGCATCTGTCAGAGTCAGCGTAATATTATGCGTGCCGCCCGCCGATGCGGCTGTCCCCTGGTTTTTAATCGCTGCGGTGTAGGTCACAATATTGCCGCCCGCCGGATTTCCCGGAGACCAGCTGACCGCTCCGGCAACCAGATCGGAGCTGGAGACCGGCACGACCGTCAGGGAAGACGGACTTGTATAGCTGTTATTCGTTTCATTGAGCTCAATTATGGTGTTGCTTTCGTCCACTTTGGCGCTTATTGCATAAGTTCCTGCATGCTTTGCCCCGATGTTCAGCGATACTGTGCTTGAAGCACCGGCGGCAAGCGTACCCACCTGAGCAGTGCCCGCAAGCGCTGTTCCCAAATAGAAGTTCACATTCGTCGCCGCAGATGCCGCAGTACCTGTGTTTTTGACGACAGCACTGAGTGTAATATTATCGGTCTCAACCGGAGCTGCCGGATTCCAAGAGAGTGCCGATATTGTCAGATCCGGATTGGCAGCCGGTGTTCCGAAGATCTGGAACTCGGCCACCTGGCCGGCGCTTGAACCGGTATTGGCCGTAAACTTCAGCTGCAGCTCGCTGGCTGTAGCAGTAACCGGTATGGTCACTGAATTGCCAGTGGCAGGATTGAAGGTATAGGCTGCGGAAGGAACAAGTGTGGAGAATGACGCGTTGTTCTGGTTATGGCCCAGCACCTCTATCGTTTGCGTGCGCGTCGCCCAGACAGAAGCCGGATTCAGCTTCACAACGACTGAGGTGATATTGGCATTCGCGCCCAAGTTCACGCTGAGTGTATTCGGGTAGCTCCCGCCTGCACCTTCCCAGTAAGTAGTGACATCGCCGTCATTGGCATTGGCCGGGACAAAGGTAAAGACTGACGATGAGGCGTTTACGGCTTTTCCAATGGCCAAATTTGAGGAAGGGCCTGTAGTCGGTGTAGCCGTCGGTGCCGGAGTAACGGTTGCCGTAGGTGTAGGCGCTACTGTCGGAGTCGGCGTTGGGGCAGCTGTAGGCGCCACAGTAGGAACCGGAGTTGGAGCAATTGTAGGCGCCACTGTCGGACTGGCCGTTGGAGTAGATGAGGCTGTAAGCACCAGCTGGTCAAGGTTCACATTTCCGCTGTCCGTCGGATCATATTTATAGGAAATCGTGTTCGTCCCGGCATTCAGTGTCACTATCTCGCTTTTAACTCCCCAGGTATCCCAGTTTGCCAGATTGGGGAGCTGGGTCTGTCTGATTTTTATACCGTTTACATAGATACTGACAGTCTTTGTACTGCCTGTGGCATTTGCATACCGGAGGGAAGCCTCGTAATTTCCTGCACCTTCTGCAGTTACCGTAAAAGCTGTGGCTGCTCCCTGCGCTAAGTATCCGTCAACAAAAGCGGTGCCCGTATACCCGCTGTGATCGGTATTGGTCTTGGCACCGCCGCTTAAGGCTGCTGCCTCTGCCTCATACGTTCCCGGAGCGGCCACGGTACTGCCATACACCTCCAGCTCGGATACCTGGGCAGCCGGCCAGCCGGTATTGGCCGTAAAATTGATTTTAATGTACCTGGCTGTAGCTGCAGTAAAATTAATAGTTACTGTATTGCCGCCTGCCGCCGGATTAAACACATAGCTTGAGGATCCGGCAAGATTACTGTAAGTAGAATCATTAGTGCTGCCTTGGACTGACAACGTCTGCGTTCTTGTCTCCCAGCCTGCCGGGAGCTTCAGCACAACCTGGTTAACACTGCTGTTAGCCGCAAGATCGACCTTGATCCACTGGGGAAAAGCATTGCTGGCGCTCTCCCAGTATGTCCCCTGATTGCCGTCATTTGCATTCACTGCGGTATATACATCACCGACCGAGCTTGCCGTAATGCTTTTTCCCTGGGCCAGATTGCCCGCCGCCGCGCTTACTGCCGGAAATATCCCCAGTTGTCCCGTAATCAGCAGAACGATCAGGATATACATCGGCAATGATCTTTTGGGATTAGCCTTGGTCCTTGAATACATGTTCAGCCACCTCCAGTAGTTTTATCCTTCCTACCCCGCCTAAAGTATGCGCTTACAATTACTTTCTTTGCCTATCGCCTCCCGGGTTAGCTGTAAGCCCGTTGCCCTTGTCCGCTGCCTTTATCATCTAAATAAGTTTATATGCTCCTAGCCTAAGCAGGCACACAGCAAAAAGAACGGCCCGTCCCTTGCGTATCAATGCAGAACAAAAACCGCAATCGCAGGATCGGCAGACCGAACTTATGGTTAGACTATCAGCTAACTAATTATGGTAATAATATAAATTATAGAGAGGCAGTGGTCGATGACCGATTCTATGCGGAGTATGTGCAAAATAACGTACCTGAAAGGAATTCATTCTGTTGTCCAGAATTTATAGAGTATCACATTTTCGGAGGATAATTTATGGTACTTGATCTTCATATTCAAGTGGATTAGAAGAATCCATTTTTTACGGTGGCTGAATTACCCGGTTATCATTTTCAATGTTAACTTCATCTCTTTGATCTGCCTGTCCGCCTTCAACGGAGGGACGGTCTTCTGGCTAATCTTCATTACGGGGCCGGTTTCTCTATTACTGACCGGCATCTTTTTTACCGTCGGCCTGATTAAAGACCTGAGGTTCCTTCGCGCTGCAAAAGAGCAGAAATAGAAGGGACCCTGCCTATCGGCAGGGCCACCTCCCCGGTGCTGTCTCAGGCGACATTGAACCGGGCCACCAGCCCTTGCAGCGCCTGGGCCATCGTGCTAAGCGTGCTCGCTGAGGAAGCGATCTGTTCCACGGAGGCCATCTGCTCCTGGGATGCGGCGGAGACATACTGTGTGCTGGAGGCGGTAGTCTCCGAGATTTGTGTCACCTTGCGGATGGACTCGACAATCTCATCCGTTGCGGCTGTAATCTCCTCGACTGCACCGGACACCTCCTGCACCTGTCCGGCCAGTGAGTCAACGGAAATCCGGATCTCTCCAAAAGCGTGTCCGGCGTTCCCGATAATGCCCGTACCCTCCTCCACTTCACTCATGCTGAGCTTCATGATTGTAACTGCACTGGAAGCATCCTTCTGGATACCCGCCGCCATCTCGGCAATCAGATTAGCGGATTCCTCCGACTGCTCAGCCAGCTTACGGACCTGGTCGGCAACTACCGCGAACCCCCTGCCCTGCTCCCCGGCCCGCGCTGCTTCAATCGTTGCATTGAGGGCAAGCATATTCGTCTGTGAGGCAATTCCTTTAATGACGCCCACCAGACTTCCGATCTCCTGCGAACGGTTCACAAAGCCCATCACCTGCTTGGACAGCGAGTCAATGGATGCGTTAATAGAGTCCATCTGGCGGGCCGCCGCCTGCAGCGATTCATCCCCGCTCTGCGCATATTCGGCTGAACGGACCGATGCATCTGAAATATCCTGCACACTTGCCGCTATCTGCTGGATCGCAGCAGACATTTCCAGTATCGTGGTCATATTGGTCTGCAGATCTGTCATTTGCTTGTCTGTTCCGGAGGCTACGCTGCCCATGATTCCGGCGATCTTTTCGGTTACATCCGCCGTCATTCCGCTGTCCGCAGTCAGCTTGGAGGAGGAGGCCGCCAGACTGTCCGCCGACTGGCTCACCTGGCTGATGATGCTGCCCAAATTGCCTGTCATCTGATTGAAGGTGTGCGCCAGCTGTCCGATCTCATCCTTGCTGCGGACAGTCAGCTTACGGGTCAGATCCGCCCTGCCTTCGGCTATTTCCTGAAGCTGTTTATTCACATCACGGATCGGCTTCAGAATGCGTCCGGATAACAGCAGTGCAATCAGGACAGCCAGCAGAACCGACAAGCCGGTTACCCCCAGGCTGATCCCCATCGCTGAACCGCGGTGCGAGGCCGCCAGGCTCTGTGCGGCTGTTATTTCCTTGTGCAGTACATCCTCAAATACAAGCTGTGAATCAATGATGGTATCCAGTGAGAGGTTCGTGAACTCTTTTTGCGCACCCGGAAAATTCCCTTCCTTGGCCATTGCGAAGGCATTCTTAAGCACCGTCAGATAATTGCTCCATTCACTCTCCAGATTATTGATTCCGGACAGCTCCGCTTCATTCAGGCCTGCGTTCTTCAGCTCTGTGATTGATGCCGTGATTTCCGGAATTTTAGCCTCATATGCCGACAGATATTTGGTACGCTCATCGTCGGTGTTGCTCATCACATATCTTGCCGCAAGCCCGTCAGCTGTGCGGATTTGGTCTGTCAGCTCCTGTACCAGCGTCAGCTTGCTGTAATTGCGGTTAATCTGGTCTGTCTGCATTGTGGCCTTGCCCTGAAACAGCGTATTGCCGGCGATTGCCAGGATAAAGACGAGTATGACGGCTGCGAACCCCATGAGGATTCTTGCCCGGATTCCTTTTACCATAAAATTTTTCCTCCCGGTTATGTATTTCTGTTGCTGATCATTCTTTAGTCCCTATGTACGGTCTCGTTCTGCCCCGGTGCAAGTCCTCCTGTCATTCATTTTGTGTCATGTTCCTTATATCCATCATCCTACGCTGTCAGCCTTAAATGAGCCTTAAATCGGCCTGAACCGGAACTGAACCGGGACTGAACGTTAGCTGAAAGTACAAAGCGCCAGTCCAAGCCTCAACGCACAAAAAAGACCGCTGCCCGGTCAAATTAACCGGAACAGCGGCCTTTCTATCAAACATCCGTTATTCATATAAATTCCCGTTAGCCAGCTGGGCCAGCCGGGTCTGATCCAGTACACTCAGCCTGCCGCGCTTGCGCTCGATAATCCCTTCATCTATGAAGCGCCGGACAATCCGGTTGAGGTGCCGGTAGCTTGTACCGAGCAGATCAGCCGTCTCCGTCAGGCTGGAGGTGCGGATCTCCTCAACCCGCTGGCCGCCGACGGTCTCTTCGAACAGGGACATCAGATAGCTGGCAAACCGGTTCTCCACCGGGTAGAGCAGATTCAGCGCCGAGGTCTGGCCGAGGGTATACATTTTGTGGCTCAGCTCCCCCATCAGAAAACGCAGCAGGGCTGTATTCTCCTCCAGCTCTCTTAGCAGCATCTTGCGTGACGCTACGAGCAGCAGGCTGCCGCCCACGGCAACCACCTCATTTTTGACCGGATACTGCCTCAGCAGCTCTACATCCCCGATCACGGACATCGGCCTGGCGAAGCGCACCAGCATCGACTTGCCGTTGGGCAGAAGCGTGTGGATCTTCAGCTTGCCCTCCATCAGAATGAACATGCTCTCCAGCCGGTCGCCGACCGAGCAGATCACATCACCGTCCCCGTAGCGCCGCAGCTCCATTGCGGCAATGTCAGCGCTGCTGAACATTTTATCCAGCCCGCTACTTTCCGCCAGCCGCCGGACCGCTTCAGGGTCCATTATTGACTGCATTGTATTTCCTCCTTGAGACCCGCATATGTACAAGGTTATGCTCCGCACAGAAGCACCCGCATGATGCTCTAACTGTAACATAACAGGGTACCATTCTGAAAGGATGAGGGTTTCAGGACTATTTTGCCGTATTCAGATATTCCTGCAGCGCCTGCTGTCCGCGGTATTGCGCTATATTAAAGGAAGGCCATTCCTGCTGCGCCTCCCCCCGCCGGTCAGACCATTTGTCACTAAGCTCCTGCTTGAGCAGATCATTATTCTGTTTACTGAAGTCAATCAGTAGCGGAACCGTTTCCCAGGACAATCCGCTCAAATAAGGGGCATCGATGTCCCCGCTGGCTTCATACCGGGCAATGTTCTGGGAGGCGATAATCCGGTCCATACCGATGTAATTCATAAAGACATAAGAGAGCAGGCCAAGCACTACATACCATTTTATTAGCGGAAATTCTCTCTTGCTTATCCGTACAGCAGCGAGAATCAGCAGCAGTCCCAGAAAAATCATAAAGGCATGTACCAGAAAACGTATCTCTGTATAGCCGTAAGCCTCCTCATACAAGGCAAGCCGGGAATACGCTGAATACAGCATGACTACCGAACACAACACCAGAATATACAGTAGTGTGCGGATAACGCTCAGCAGTCTGGCTTTGGCTTGGGGCAGGGCAAGCAGCGACAGCAGCAGCAGGCCGAAGTTAATCGATGTAACCATAATCAGCTCAAAAAAACCGCTCCGCGCATAATCGGCATACGTACTCCCCTGCGGCAAAGCGCCTTCCCAGGCACCGAACAGGTAGGAGAACTGCACACTTACAAACAGCACGTACACTGCATTGACTGCCGTCAGGACTGTTGTAGCAATGACCGGATCAACCGTGAACTCGAAGGGTTCCATCCGCGGCTCTCCCTCTTTGGGCACGATAACCTGCCGCTCGATCCGTTTAAATGCAACAAACCCCCATAAATAGCCGAACAGCCCGATTCCCAGCACCACACTCCACAGCGTCCGTCCGAACCCTTCACTGAAGGAAATCCGCTCCAGCAGCTCCGGGAATTTGTTAAGAATCTGGTTGAAAACGCCGTCTGCCGAGGAGAGCAGCGACACAACGATCAGCAGCAGCGGAAAGGACAGCAGCAGACCGGCGAGCACTTTAAGGTATACCTGCTTACGTTCGTTCTTTAGCCCTTCTCCGCCTGTTCTTCGGATAACTGAGAACACCGTAGGCCAGTGCCGCGGACCCTGCGCAAAAAAATGCTCCAGCGCAGCGCCGATCAGCTGAATTCCGCTCCATGAAGGCCGGCGGTAGCTTAGCAGGTAGGTCATATGTAAGAGTATCAGTGCCGGAAGCACCAGCAGGTTAAGTCCGAAGAAAAACCAGCTTGAGAACAGCACAAAGGTCATGGCGAGCAAAAATATCGCAGCCAGCCATACATAGTCGAACCACTTCAGCGGACGCAGCTGGTCCTTCGCATAATACAGCATGAAACAATAGAATAGGACGACAAAGATGGGATAAGAGACTCCGGGCTTATGTCCAAAGAACAAGTACTGGTGCACGATGGCCAGCAGCAAGGCCGCAGCCAGTGCGGAAAGCGCAGACCTCGGAATAACGGGGACTTTCTCTTCCATGGGAATTCCCTCCAGTTTTTCACTTTCTTAACCTGATTCTAGCTGATAAAATAAGAAGAAAAAGAGAAAAAATATTTAACTCATTTCCTATTTTATTGAAAGGAGCTGCCGATATGAAGCTTCACAGCCAGTTTCTGAGGCTGCATTCCATGCACGGAGGAGCAGAAGAAGCTTCCGTTACCCTGGATGAGCTGGCCCATACCCTGGGCTGTACCCACCGTAACACGCTGCATGTCATTAAGAAGCTGGCCGAGCAGGGCTGGGTCTGCTGGACCCCCAGCCGGGGACGCGGCCGGCGCTCCTCTCTTAGGTTCCTCGCGGATGCCGAGGAAATTGCGCTTAGCTCCATGATGCAGGCCATCAGCAGCAGCGAAATCCGCAGCGCCATCGACGGGATCCGCGGACATGCCCGCTCCTCCTCCCTGCAGGATACCCTCCAGGGCTGGCTGCTGGCCTATTTCGGCTATCATTCCGAGCTGCGCAGCGACAAACGGATTGATACGCTGCGTCTTCCGGTCCGGCAGCAGCTGCACAACCTGGACCCGCTGTATATGAATCTGCTGGCTGAATCCTTCGTATCCAGCCATGTCTTTGACGGTCTGGTTGCGCGCAGCGGCGGGCAGGACCGGATTATTCCCGCTCTTGCCCATACCTGGGATACCAGTGAGCAGCGCACCGTCTGGACCTTCCATCTGCGCAAGGATGTGCTGTTTCATCACGGAAAGGTGCTTGCTGCCGAAGATGTCGTTTACTCCTTCAAGCGGATGATGGATTCTTCACAGCGGCTGCTGTACAGCAACATTTTCAGGGATATCCGGGAAGTGAAGGCGCTTAATCCGGGAACGGTGCGCTTTTTGCTGAAGCAGCCGAATGAACTGTTCCTCCCTTTTCTGTGCACCAGCCGCGCTGCGATCGTTCCGCGTGATCTGGAGACAGCCTTTGCCGGCAGCTTTGGGCGCAGACCCGCCGGCACCGGACCGTTCAAGCTGGTGGAGATGAATGAGGATCTGTGCACCCTGGAAGTATTTCCTTATTATTTTCAGGGCCGGGCACATCTGGACCGGGTGGAGATTCTGCATGTCCCGTGGGATATTTCGGCAGCCGAATCGGAGACCGGCTCAGCCTTCCATATTGTCCATAATCCTTCCTCCGGCGGTCCGGCTGCCTGGAGCCGGATACATTCGGAGTATTCGGTACGCAAATTCGTGACCTGCAACACGAAGAAAAAAGGTCCGCTCAGCGATCCGTTAATCCGTGCTGAGGTTCTGTCCTGCCTCGGCGGGGGCCTTACATCCGCCGGGGATAACGCGGCCGGAAGGCAGCAGAGCGAAGCGGCTCCGGCAATTGAGTCCGGGAGTGCCGGTGTTGCCGATGATACGGTTGGTCTGGATGGTGTGGACAATACAGCAGAATCAAAAACATCAGCTAAAATAATGGCATGTGCGTCCGCACCGGCGCTGCAAATCGCCACCATTCCGCAGTATGCCGGAGATGCGGAAGCGGTAGCCGCGAAGCTGACCGGCTGTGGGTATGCCTGCCATGTATTATCCGTGTCTCCCGAAGAATTCAAAGGCCCGGTCCGGCTGCAGGCCGATCTGATTCTCTTCTCGCTGCTGCGCGATCAGGACGAGCAGCTGCGGCTGTCCGATCTTTACTCCACGATGGTGCAGCACCTGGAGCCGCAGATCCGCGCGGATATTGAAGGAAGACTGCAGATCATCGCCCGGGAGCCGGATAGCAAGACAAGGGCAGCCGGCTTTCAGCAGATTGAAGACAGCCTGCGGCAGAAGCATCAGCTGCATATCCTGTACGAAAAGCCGGCCGAAACCGCCTACCTCCCCTCTGTCCGGGGGGTTACCTTTAACAGCCAGGGCTGGGTCGATCTGCGGCATCTGTGGTTTCCGCCGGAGCTATGATCGTGTGCCTGTGCCAAATTGGTAAATATATCTCCGGTTTGGTATATTAGGTTTACTATGTTTATAGCGGAGGGGGATTTGAATGAGACTAGCAGAAGCACTTGTGCTGCGGGCAGACTGCCAGCGGAAGGTGGCGCAGCTGAAGCAGCGCCTCGGAAGAGTCATTAAGGTTCAGGAGGGGGATCAGCCCTCTGAGCCGCCGGCTGAGCTGCTTCAGGAATTGAAGCGGACGCTGGATGAATTGGCCGTCTGGGTCAAGAAGATTAACAAGACGAACTCCTTGAGTCCGTTTGATGCAGACCTTACCCTGTCGGAGGCGCTGGCTGAACGGGAGCGGATCATGCAGCACCGTAATATTTTGAATGAGCTGCTGAACGAGGCTTCGATCAAGCAGGAGCGTTACGGTCGGCAGGAAGTCAAATTCTATACAACGTTAGAAGTCACTGCCCTGCAGAAGGAAGTAGACGAACTGTCCAAGCAATACCGTGAGCTGGATTTCCGGATTCAGGAGAAGAACTGGAGCACGGATCTGATAGAGTAATGGCTGAAAGCAAGTTGGTAGCCGGACACATACAGGTGAGCACAACCCGCCAACAGGGTTAGTTGGACCTCCAATGTAGAAGCTGGGCCATCTATAAACCTTACTAATTAGCCCAATAATGTTACAAGAGTGCGCGTAGCATGTAACCAGGCTGAATTTTTTTAAATGTTAACTACCATGTGCTGATGTATGCTTCCGGTGAGGGCGGGTTCGGGGACTTGTCAGGTTTAATTGGCGTAAAAATAGCGGCAGCCGGAAGTGTTACCTCCGGCTGCCGCTTTTGTGTTAGGGTGAGCGTCACTGTCCAGCATTTAGTTGGATTTTCGCTACTTAGATTCTTCATTTCCGCTCACTTCTAATGTTTAGGTGGAAAATCGCTACTTATTTTCGGCTATATTCCTCATTTGGGGCGAACACAGTAAAATTAAGTGACGTTATTCCAACTAGATTCCTCCTCCCGGCATTTTGCCCGGAAATAGATGACGAATTTCCACTTAGTTCCTCTCGCCACACTGTTCAGCACCTTCTGATTGATCAAGCAACCAGCTTAGCAAGGTAACTCGCGTACTCTACACTTCAACCGAAATACGGCTATTCCGCAGCCTTATCCGTTGCTGTAACCGTCTGAGCCGCAGCGTCCCACTTCACATCCATATTCAGGCCCTCGGTGATAAACCGCACCGGCACCATCGTCCGGTTATTAATGATCTGCGCCGGGACGTCCAGCGTAACGGCTGATCCATTTACATAAGCGGTTGTGCTGCCGATGGTCATCGTGATGGTAGTGCTGCCTTTAACGGCAGTGATCATCTTCGTTGTCTGATTCCAGGTCACGTCAGCGCCCAGTGCACTAAAGATCGCATTGACCGGCACCAGCACCCGGCCGCCCTTATTCAGCGGAAGCTGATCCTGGAAGCTTACGGCGGTCCCGTTAAGTGTTACTGTAATCGGCTTACTGCCGGATGAACCTGCGGCCGATCCGGCTGTCCCCGCCGTTCCAGCCGCTGCCGTACTGCCCTTCGTTGGAACCACCTCCGGCAGCGGTGTAACCTCAAGCCCCAGCTGGGCCTGCAGATTGGCCAGCCGGTTCAGGGCAAAGGTCATCAGCGAGCCCGCGGCCATCGTACCCATGCCCTGTCCGCCGCCTGCGCCGCCCATGCCCTGATTGCCTCCGGCTGCCGGTGCGGCAGCGGTCGTTCCCGCCGCAGCCGCCGGACTGCCTGACACCGCCGTGCCTGCAGCCGCCGTTCCGCCAGCTGCGCCGGCTTGTCCGGCCGCAGCAGCATCAGGCCGCGCCGGCGGTGTGCCCTCCGTGCCGGATGGAGGCGTCATATTGACTCCGCCGCCGATCATGCCGCCGCTGCCCCCGGTATCGGCTGTATAAGCTACATTGTTTTCAAACTGATCCATCGTGTAGAACTTGGTCGGATCAGCCTGAACGTAGGGTCTGATCAGCGAGGCAAGCCCGGTAATCCGGTCCCGAATCCCCTCCAGGTAGGTCACCAGCTCGGAGACATAACCTAAATATCTGGTTTTATATTCCGGTACTTCGAGCAGGTTGGCAATCAGCGGCACCTGATCCACATCAATGCCGAGTGTCGGCGTATCAATGGAAGCGGTCACGGCATTGGTTGCCGATCCTATTGCAGCAGTGTCAGTTGAGCCGGTTGCTGCAGTTCCTGCTGATGTACCGGCAGCAGCCGTTCCAGCCATATCCTGTCCCCTTCCTCCGCCGCCACCGGAATACCCGTTGAAGCTCATATTCATATCCCACGGAATGACGGTATATTTACCATTTGCATCCCCGTACAGCAGATAGTTATGGCCTTTATCGCCGTTATAGCTGTCATAGTTGCCCAGCACGGCATTAGCGGCAATATATTTCAGTGCGGAATCCACGTCCAGCACACTCTCAATATCGCCTTTTTCCCCATCAGGCATGGCGTTCAGCACGCTGATGAAATTTTTGAGCGATGCCTTGTCATCCTCGGTACCGGTGTCATACGTCAGTGTTTCATAATCGCTGCCTTCTTCATACTTCAGATAGCTGTTCTCTTCCGTATCATACAGAACTCCGCTGTCCGCATCTGCACCGAAATTACGCTCCAGATAGCTGTCGTCCACAGACTCAACGCCGATATAGAAGCCGTACAGCTCTCCGTTAATATAGAGATTTGTGAACACCGTCAGCGGCACATCCTCGCCGATTGCCCGCAGTGCCTCATAATGCAAATACTCCCGCAGGAACGAAGGGTCCGAATAGCTGTTGTTCAGCACCATTTTATCAAGGCCCATCAGTGTCTGCTGCTTGTCATACTTATCGAACTTCAGCCGGAAGCTGTAGCGGTCGGAATCCGTCATCGCCGCTACAGATTTCAAGGTCAGATTCCCCTTGGTTGAAAAGCCCACATTCTCCAGCACCGTCCCGTCCACATCTACGGTCACGCTCTTATATTCCTTTTCCAGGGGATTGGCCAGAATGCTCTCCCAGTCCTCATCGTCGATCGTCACTTTTACATTGATCACTTTATCCGGTGTGAACAGGGATTCGTAGGCCTGGCTTACCCCTGCTTCAGCGGCAAAAGCCTTGGATGTGCTGCCAGCAGCTCCACCTGCCGATGCCACCACCGCGAGCGATAATGTCGTCAGCATCATTTTTTTTAACATATTCCTCATACGCAAAATGTGTACTCCTCCTCTTATGCAGATTCATATTTTGTTAAGCCTGTGTAAAAGCTTAAAAGATGAACCTGAAAAAAGGCTGAAGCCCTGGTTATTCCTTGCCCTGCAGCGTTTCCCGCAGACCGCGTCCAATCAGATTGGCCGACACCGGCTTATGCCCCAGCTCCCGCGCCCACACCGATAACTGTCCGATATGGTGGATCTCGTGAGCAATGATATGACGCATAATCTCACCCCAGGCATCGATAGCCTTCTCTCCTTCGTAACGCTTATCCACAAAGATATTGCGCTCCAGCCCCTCATGCCAGCCCAGCACAAACGCTTCTACCTCCGGCCGGAAGCGGGCATCCAGCTCTTTTACCTTATCCAAGGTGCTGTATTCCGCAAAATCCTCCTCAAAATCAGGCTTGCCCTGCATCGCCATGATCCAGCTCCACTCCACATCTGCAATGTGGAACAGCGTCTTCAGAATCCCGCCAACCCCGCCGGTCCTCGGCCGCAGCAGCTCCTCCTCACTCAGCGTCTCACACCATTTATACCACTCTTCACGGACCTTCCAGTTGTAAACGAACAAAGTCTGCATATAATCCCTCCGGAATTTTAAATTTAAATAAGATCTTTGCATTTAGTGTATCACAGCGGGTATTCGTGTCCGAGGGAATAAATGAGTATAAAAAGCAGAAGCTCTCACCATCCCCAGACAACGCAAAAATACCGGCAACCAAGGTCACCGGTACGTAAATTTTATCTTATGTAATATACAAAAAAACATCTAGTTTTCCTGCGTTAACTATAAAATTAATATAGCATGGAAATGTCAACATAGCAAGCATTTTTATGGAATACGGAGAAAATAAAACCTTTATCCCCCCACTCCCGGCACTTAAGGAAGTACAGAGTGTAAAGCGCCGCTGTCTCGTTCATCCATATAATGGTATGATGTTTTGCGCGAAGGAGGCGAACAGGATGCAAATCAAACTCAGGGAGATCAAAAAAAGCTTTAAAGTGTACAAACGCCCGGAAGGCAAATGGGGGCTGTTGAAGGGAGCTTTTATGCGGAATGTGACGGAGGTGGAGGCGCTTGGCGGGATTGGCTTTGATATAGCTGAAGGTGAGCTTGTGGGATACATCGGCCCTAACGGGGCAGGCAAATCCACTTCCGTCAAGGTGATGAGCGGCATTCTGACACCGGACAGTGGCGAGTGCACCATTCTCGGCAAAATCCCCTGGAAAAACCGTGTGGAGCATGTGTCGAAGATTGGTGTCGTGTTCGGTCAGCGGTCACAGCTATGGTGGGATGTGCCGGTGGCCGATTCTTTTGACGTACTGAAGGATATTTATGCAATCCCGCCCGGAGATTACAAAATCAGGCTGGCCGAGCTAACGGCAACTCTCGGTGTGGAAGCGCTATTACGAATCCCGGTCCGCCAGCTCTCGCTGGGACAGCGGATGCGCTGTGAGCTGGTGGCAGCGCTGCTGCACCGGCCGAAGATTCTGTTTCTGGATGAGCCGACGATCGGTCTGGATGCGGTATCGAAGCTGGCATTGCGCAATTTTTTAAAGGAAGAAAACCGCAAGCAGGGAGTTACCATGCTGCTGACTACCCATGATATGGACGATATTGAGGCGCTATGTGAGCGGGTGATGGTGATTGGGCACGGCAAACTGCTCTATGACGGCAAGCTGGCCGGACTGCAGGAGAAATATGCACCGGAGGTTGTGATGAAGGTCAATACCGATGCGATGATCGCCGCTATGTACAACGATCTGGCACTGACATAACCGGGAGCGCAGCCTGATAGAGTGACGGCATTTATATTATTTCAGGAGGTGTGTAATTGCAATGGATTTTAAAAATACCTGCCGGGCTTCACTCTCCCTCTTCCGCATCCGGATGGCTGAAGGCCTGCAGTACCGGGTGTCGGCCATTTCGGGAACGGTGGTCGGCGTGTTCTGGGCGCTGCTGGAATGTGTGCTGTTCACTGTTTTTTATACATATAGCGAGCACGGCTCGTGGAACAACAACGGCATGAGCCTGCCGCAGACGATTTCTTATGTGTGGATCGCGCAAGGGCTGTTTGTGCTGCAGACGATGAGTATTGACGGTGAAATTATGGGCAAAATCAACAACGGTGACGTCGGGATCGAGCTGTGCCGGCCGATGAATCTGTACACCCACTGGTTCGTCAAAAGCTCAGCCGGCAAGCTAGGCACCTCCTGGATCCGCAGTGTCGCTACCGTCCTGGTTGGCCTCCTGATGCCCGCCGCTTATGCGCTGGGCGCTCCTGCGTCTTTTGCGGGGCTGCTCTGCTTTCTGCTCTCGGTCATTATGGCCTTTGTCCTCTGCTCGTCATTCGCCATGCTTGTGACAACGGTCCGGCTGAATGTTACCTGGGGTGACGGGCCCAGCCATATGCTTCTGCTGCTGAGCGGAATTCTGTCCGGCACCTACCTGCCGCTGCGGCTATGGCCAGACTTCATGCAGACCTTTCTATACCTTCAGCCGTTCGGCGGCTTCGCCGACATTCCGGCCCAGCTCTACATCGGCAGTATGCCTCCGTCAGCAGCTCTGCCTGCAATTGGACTGCAGTGTATCTGGAGTACTCTCTTTATCGCGGCCGGCCGGCTGATCATGAACCGTAAGCTGAAAAATATTATCGTCCAAGGAGGTTGAGCACACAGCATGATTGCCGAGAGTAAAATCTATTTCAAGTATTTGCGGATGCATCTGCTGTCCGGAATGGAGTATAAAGGCTGGTGGCTGATGCTGATCCAGGTGCTGATTGTCGTGGTCTCCGACCCGATCGCAACCGTCCTGCTGTTCACACGCTTCGGCAATATCGGAGAATGGAGCGTCGCCCATATCATTCTGGTTTACTCGCTGGCAGTGGCCTCGTTTGGTCTGGCGGAGAGCTTTTGCCGGGGCTTTGACTATTTCCCGTGGCATTTGCTGCGTTCCGGTGACTTTGACCGGCTGCTGCTGCGGCCGCGCTCCCTGTTCGTTCAGGTTGCCGCCTCCAGGTTCCACTTGCACCGGCTCGTCCGTCCAATCACAGGAATCTGCGCCGCAGGCTGGGCCTTGAGTGAACTTGGAGTACAGCTGACTCCCGGCAAAATCGGAATTCTCTTTATGGCGCTCGCGGGCGGCTGCATCATGTATTGCGGGGTGTTCGTGCTGACCTCGGGGCTTGCTTTTTTCACGATCAAAGGGCTTGACTGGATTTACCTGCTGACCAATGCCAGCTACCAGGTTACCCGCTGTCCGGAGCCGTATATGCCGCGGGTGCTGAAAAATGTCTTCAGCTTTATGCTGCCGATGCTGTTCATCAGCTTCTATCCGGCTGCCACCGTATGCGGCTGGGATTATCCCGCATGGCTGGGCTATCTTTCACTTCCCGCCGGGGCTGCTTTTCTCGGGCTCTCGCTGCTGGTCTGGCGTATCGGCGTAAGGCATTACAAAAGCACAGGAAGCTGACCCCCGTGATGGTGATCAGCTTCACTGTTTTATTACAATTATGAGAGGGCAGTATCACTTCGCTTGCCGGCTCAGTGCGAGCTCAGATGCTTGCGGTACCCCTCCACCTTCTCGTCCCGGTAGCCCATCTTCTCATAGAAGACATGGGCTTCCTTGCGTTTCTCTCCTGAAACGAGAATGATGTAATAGCAATCGCGCTCGTGGGCGATCTTTTCAATGGCATCCATCAGCTGCTTGCCCAGACCCTGACGGCGGGCGCGGCTTGAGACAACGACATTTTCGATAACCATGAACGGACGGCAGTCCCCCACCAGATCCTGGCAGACAATCCCCATCATCGAACCCAGCAGCTCCCCGTCCACATAAGCGCCTAACAGGATATATCTGCTGTCCGCCTTAATGGTCGCGAAAGCCTCTGCAAGCTTACCGGGATCGGTCAGCGAACCCGTCAGCTCCCGGTACAGCTCATTTAATTCCGCGAGTGAATCCGCCTCAATTTCTTTGATCGTTACCATAGGTATGTACAACTCTCCTTACGAAGACAAATGTTTATTTCTCATATACATAAAGCTGTCCATTTTGCGGGTGGTTCATTCGTTTGACCGATCCTCACTCCGCCTCATCCCCGTCCAGCTGCAGTTCAAACTGCTCCTGATGTCCGTCCCACTCTACATTCACCTTGATGGGCGCCTGTCCGCGATTCAGCGAGCTGTCACTTGAGCCGTACATGTGCAAAGACTCAACTCTTACCGGGCCCTCCATCGACTGGCTTGAGCCGTGGCCGAGCGCCTCGAAGCCATATGTAAACTGCTTAATCTCTTTAAGATCTTTGGCTTCTCCTTTATAGGCCAGTTGAAAGTTATAGTCCCCTGAAGGCTGGTAATACGTTGCTTTTCCTTCTGAAATAACCGGCTTCTCTGTAACCGTCTCACTGTAGATGGCCGACCAGTGCTCACCCTCACCGGAAAAAGTGTACGTATGATGAAGTGTCCCGCTGTTGCAGCCTGTCAGGAGCATCAGCACCATGATAAACCCCTTCAGTAAAAAGATACGCACCCAAGCATTCCTTCTCATAGGCTCAGCCCTCTTTTTCCGCAGGATAAGTAGCTTAGAACAGCTTCAACACGCTCCTCAACTGACATGTCCCCCTCCAGCCGTAAAACAGGACAGTCCAGCTCCCGCATCCATGCTTCATGCAGACTAAGGCTCCGCACCTCCGGACCTGCGGTGTCGTAGAGGCTCGCCCACTCCAGAAAGGCCTGCACTTCCCCGTACCTGCTCCCGCCAGGCAGACTCTCCGCCCCGTAACGATTATATTCTCTCACTTTTAGCCGTTCCAGCCTGATTGACGGGGGAATCCGCAGAAAGATAACCAGGTCAAAATAGGACCGCAGGCTATCCCCCCAGCCGCACACTGCGCCGGATAAAATCCAGGGCTCCCGCTGCTCCAGGTCATGCCTGATTCGGCCGAGACGCTCCGTCAGTTCACGCTGCTTCGTGAATTTCTGCTCCCAGAAGTAATCGTCACTATCCAGATGAACATGCGGAAGCCGGCCGGCAAGCGCCTGCCCGAGTGTGCTGGTTCCGGCTCCTGAGGCCCCCATGATATGAATTCTGCGTTTCATCTGCACCTCCTGAATACCTCTCAACCGAGGATATAGCTGCAGCCAGTACTCTAATCTGACGGCCAATGGCAATACCTATCCATAATTTAACATACTACAGGTGAGCAAATTCTGCAAAAATGTAACCATTAGCTACACGCTCAGCAGCTTCATAATTGCAGTGTGGCAGGATTCCTTAAAAGAGGTATGCAGCTCATCCTGATCAGCCATCAGCCACTGGATCAGGCAGCCGTCGATAACCGCCCGGATGAGCGGGGCTGCCCTGCCCGGCGTCAGTTCTTTATTGAAAATTCCCTCCTGCTGCCCCAGCAGCAGCACCTCTGTACTGATACCCGCACAGCTGTCATAGAACCGCTGGTTAATTTCCCGGTAAACCGGACTGCGGCTTGCCCTGGACAGGAAATCGAGATACACCCTGTAAAAAGACCGGTTCTGCACCGGACCGGCAAACGCAGAATCAATATAGGCGTTAAGCTTGCCTTCCGCCGTATGCTGCTCCGCTACCGCCGCCCGCTCCCTGGAGGAAATTTTGCCGGTCAGCCATTCCAGCAGCTCCACCAGCACGGCTTCCTTGCTCGCAAAATAATAATGGACTACCCCCTTGCTAACCTCGGCGTAATCCGCAATCGTCTGCAGGGTAACCGCATCATAACCGTGCTCTGACAGGGCGCGGAATGCGGCTGAAAGAATCTGTTTGCGTTTTTCTTCTGATTTCTTGTACTTTACCATACGCCCTCCGCTTTTTAGCGTGATTGTCCGCTACATCTTATGTGTATTATATCATAGCAACAAAAAAGTTGACCAGTCAGAATAAATATTGTATAACAGACCTGCATACAGTTAACGGATAGGAGCGGATTTAGAATGTCTGAAACATTTCAAGCTTTGGTTGTAGATAAGAACGATACCTTCTCAGTGGGGGTCAAGCAGATTACCCGGGAGGAACTGCCTGAAGGTGAGGTTTTGATCAAAGTCGCTTATTCCAGTGTAAATTACAAAGACGGACTTGCCAGCATTCCAAACGGCAACATCGTGCGAAGCTATCCGTTCATTCCCGGCATCGACCTGTCCGGAACCGTCGTGTCCTCGGAGGACAGCCGCTTTCAGCCTGGACAGCCGGTTATTGCCACCAGCTACGGCATTGGCGTGTCCCACTATGGCGGATTCAGTGAATTTGCCTGTATTCCGGCTGAATGGGTGATTCCGCTGCCTGAAGGGCTCAGCCTGCGGGAAGCGATGATATACGGGACAGCCGGCCTCACTGCGGCACTATCGATTCAGGCGCTTGAGGATCACGGAGCCGCCCCGGATAAAGGCAAGGTGCTGGTAACCGGTGCAACCGGCGGCGTTGGCGGCACGGCAGTCGCCATGCTGGCCAAGCTGGGCTACGAAGTGACAGCCAGCACCGGCAGAACCGACGAAGCCGGATATCTGCAGCAATTAGGCGCAGCGGAAGTTATCTCCCGTGAGGAGGTTGGCGGCGCGGCCGTGAAGCCGCTGGACAAACAGCTCTGGCAGGCTGCGGTGGATTCCGTCGGCGGAAGTCCGCTTGCAGCCGTGCTAAGCAAGATCGCCTACGGCGGAGCGGTAGCGGCCAGCGGATTAACCGCAGGAACCGCAGTTCCGACAACGGTAATGCCCTTTATCCTGCGCGGGGTAAGCCTGCTGGGCATTGATTCAGTCTCCTGCCCTGCCGGCAAGCGTCAGCTCATCTGGGCACGGATGGCAAATGATCTGAAGCCGGACAATCTGGATGTGCTGGTAGACCGGGAGATCACATTAGCTGAACTTCCCGCTGCTCTGGAAGATATCCTTAAATCCAATACAAGAGGCCGGGTGCTTGTCCGCCTGTCCTAGCAGTTGCCCCCGGGTCTTAGAACCCGGGGGCTGTTGTTCGGCTGCCGTCACCCGTCACTCGTTGTCTGTTCCCGCATTCGGGTAAGCCGGAATACCCTGCGCGTACGGCAGCTGGCGGTAAGGCTGCTGTACATAAGGCTGGCCATAGTAGGCATGCACACTCATCGGCTGATACCCGAAACCCTGCGAAGCCGGCTGGGGCATATAATATGGCATGTTGGATGCTGCCATAACTGGAGCCAAGTTTGGAGCCATATTAGGAGCCATGATTGGAGCCATATTTGGAGCCATATTGGCAGCCTGCATATTTTCAGCACCTGCCTTCACAGGTTCACAACAGTCCGCAGGCGGGCCGATGAAGGTTTTAGGCTTCACCGGAGCCAGCGTTTCCTTCACCATTGCCTCATTCAAGCAGTAAGTATGAGCCAGTACATTGGCCGGTGTTTTACTTAAAATATCCGATCCCAGAATAACCTCAGGTGTAGGCGCGTCAAAAATCGCCAGCAGATGTGTGCAATCCACTGTCGCTACCTCATAATGCCACCAGCCCTGCGGTACATTGGCCACCTGGCCGGGGGTAATCGGGAAGTGCAGCAGCTCATTAGTGAACGGGTTGATCAGCGAAACCACTGCTGAACCGGAGATACAATATACCAGCTCAGCGGCATTCTGATGGTAATGCGGCTCAACCACATTGGATTTGCTGAGAAAAATATCAAGCAATGAGGTATTTTCCAGCGTGTTCAGCTGTTTGATCCCGAGCACATTGATATAATTGCAGTCATCCTTTTTAAAGAGCGTATTGCAGTTCAGATCTGCCGAGAATTGTGTAGCCGGGGATGTATAATCCATGTATGAAGTCATGAAATGCCTTCCTTTCTTTGAAGCCCAATTTTTATCGTTCTGGGGTAGAATATGTATCTGCCTACGCCCAGGTGACGATTTCTTTGCTTCTCCGCGCAACAAAAAAAGCATCTTTTCTTGGAAAAGATGCTCCTCTGCCTTATTCACCATATATAACCGTCCGGTTCCTTCCGGTATGCTTAGCCGTATACAATGCCTCATCCGCCCTTCCCAGCAGCTCCTCCCGGGTTTTTCCATGCGTAGGATAATGGGCAATGCCCTGGGAGGAGGTAACCTTCATCGGAAGAGGAACCTCCGTCAACTCCAGCGTCTTACGGATCCGTTCCGCCACAATGTAAGCATTCTCCGCCTTGGTCCGTGGAAGCAGCAGTACAAACTCCTCACCGCCGTAACGGGCACAGACATCGCCGGGCCGGATGTTGGACACGAGAATATCTGCAACCCGCCGCAGCACCTCATCTCCGGCCAGATGGCCGTACGTATCATTCACAAATTTGAATTTATCCACATCAAGCACAATGACCGAAAACGGCACCCTTGCGGCAATCCACTGGCTGATGCTGTTATCCAGCGCCCTGCGGTTCGTCAGGCCGGTCAGCAGATCGGTCCTCGCTTCCTGGGTCAGCTGGTCTGTCTGCTTCTGAATATCCTTCCAGGCCAGCAACACCGCTGTTGTAAGCAGATCAACCTCACGGTTCCAATGCGGCTTCAGCTCGGGCAGTTCGACCTTTTCTCTGCCGATTTTGTTGACCAGGTCTGCAAGAACTACGAACGGTTTGGCCAGCTGGTGTGCAAGGACAAATACACAGAACAATAAAACTGCGAATGGAATAAGGGTGTACGCCAAGATTTTGTTCAGATGCACCTGCAGCTGCTGCTGGATACCAGCTGCAGGTGAGACAACGACAACGCCCCAGCCATTGGAGGGAACGGCCGAATAACCGGCAAGCATGGATACACCTTGTGTATTTACCGCCTGCATACTGCCGCTCTTACCTTGCATTAACTGCGCGACAACCCTGTTGCTGGTCACATCATCATTCAGTCTGCTGATATCCGGGTGGTAAAGTAAACGTCCTTCCCTGCTGACAATATAGTAATAAGACCCCGACTCATCTATCTCATTGTTTCCGAAGATCATGTTGAGAATATTGTAATCCTGAAGATAAACCGTGCCGACCAGCTGCCCCTGATAATATCTGTCTTTGTTATAGAGCGGCTCACTCATTAAGAACAGCATTCTGCCGGTTGACGGGGCAATAAAGGGAGCCGAAAGATAAGAATTTTTTAATCGGAGCATTTCATTTATCGTTTGTGAAGAAAGGTGTCTGCCTGCCATCCCCAGATCTGAAGGTGAATTATTCAAAACTTTACCGCCCGAATCCATCAGAACTATCGAGTTAAAGTAGTTGCTGCTGTTGCGCGTAAGCTCAAGATAAGCATCTATATTAGCCGGCGGTACGGCTCCCAGATTAGCAATCTGGTCCGCACTGAAGATCAGGCTGCTGCGCATCGAAAGAAACAGCGAGTCAACCGTCTTGCTCATTCTTTCCGCATTGGTGTAATTCAGATTAAGCGTTGTCTCTATAAGAGATTTCTTTTTGGACTGGTAGGAACCAATCAGCAGAATGGTTGTGGTTAACAGGAACACCAAAGTCACCAGTGCCATGAGCAGCAGCGTGAGGCTGAGTTTCTTTCTGGGTCTGGGTTCTGCTCTTACTGGTCCGGGCATTTCTCTCAACCCCCAATTCGGCCGGGCCTATTTGCTTTCATTATATACGATTGGAATGGAGAATTACCTCCAGATTTCTTTTCCAGTTCTATTGATGACTGCAACTTGTTGAGGCGGCAGACACATCAAAGAGCAGGTGCCACGGGAAGCCGCCGGCAGCCTGCTCTGTGGTATGACTCACCAACCGCTGCGCTGGATAAGCGAGATAATCTGGGCAGTATGGTGATTGCTATGCCAGATATATCTTTGAGTAGCAGCATCAAGACTCAGCGTTCCAAGACCGGCGCTCACAAAGCTCCGTTCGAAGTCAGCCTCCTGCAAAGAATTCAGCAGGGTTACGAACCGGCGGTTAAGACTGTCTATAAGCTGCAGTGAGGACTCCACCGGTTCACCTGTATAATCGCTTTGCTCAGCCCACAGATCCTGCCGGTAAGACGGAATCTGAGGCAGTTCCTCGGTCAGCCCTTTTTTGAAGCGGAGATAGGCATACATCCCGGTGTCGGCCAGGTGATGAACGACTTGCCTTACAGTCCATCCCCCTTCACGATAGGGAGTATTCAACTGCTCGGGAGTAAGCGGAAGCACTGCATCCTTTAATACTGCCGCCAGCCCGCCGATCTTCTGAATATCCTGATTTCGTTCCCCCGCATTCAGATAAACTCTCGCCTCAAATCTTCCTATAGGATAACGCAAATGTTCCAGCTCATCCGCTGTATATTCACTCATATTGTACTCCTCTCTGATATGGGGCTGATGCAGGCTATAAGAGCCCATAGCATTCATCCAGCGATGCCACTGTATAATCCGGCTTCACCGTATGCTCCCAGCACGCTCCGGACCGGTTAATCCAGCATGAAGTAATCCCTGCCCTTGCTGCCCCCAAAACATCTGACGGTGTATCTCCGATATGAATAATCTGCTCTGGTGCTGCTCCGTAATGGGTAATGACCTCATGAAACATAAGATTGCGGCTGTCGTTTTTGTAGGATTTATACTTTTCAGAAGTAAATAGGGTGACAGGATAGTTCCGGTAGAATTCCGGAAGCATCAAGGTATCTGTATCACTGACAATGCAAACCTGAAATTCCCGGCATACCTTTTCCATAAACCGTTCCGTATCCTCATACAGTGCAGACAGCCGATGCTGTGCAAACAGGATATCTACAGCCTGCCTGTCATCGAAATCCACCCCATGCTCCCGGAAAACCTGCCGGAAGCCGCTGGAGTATATCTCTTTACTGGTCCAAAAGCTTCCCTTCTCCCTGACCTCTGCCGCCGTTTCATAATAGCTTCGCAGCAGCAGCCTGCCAAGCTCCAAAGCCCGTTCTTCACTGTAATCGTGATTCAGAATAGGTCTCCACACATGCTCTCTCCGGCCTTCAATATTAACCAGCGTCTGAAACATATCCAGGCTGACTACGCTATAACGGCTCATCCCTGCCAACCGCTATTAAACCTCGCTGCCACAAATACAGCCGGAGAGTTCCAGTAGATTGTAACCTCATTCGTTGAGTAGCTGAGGTCATGATCGGCAAAGCACTGCGCAGCAGGCTTGCCCTGAAGATGCTCCCTGACATATTCATCATGCAGACCGCGGTCCGGCCCGCCGGACACAAGCCCCGGAACCGGCTCCTCCACCCCGTCCCCCACAGACGGGCGGTGATGCGGATGGCGGACCGGATGGTCACCGTAGCCGGTCACGTAGCTGGTGTCCAGTACATTCCGGCCGAGCAGATAATGCAGATGATCCAGTGCACATTCCGCATAGGATGCCTCACCGCTGAAGCGCTCTGCTGCCAGCAGCAGCAGCGCATTATTCATCACCAGCATATTGCTGCCCCAGATGTAATCCTCTTCCCGCAAGGAGATGCGGTATCCGTCTTGCCTGCTGACCGCGGCCAGCCGGTCTGCCTCAGCCAGGAGACCTTCCTCAAGTGTCCGGTATATTTCTTCATCCGTCTGATCCTTGCCGGTAAGCAGATAAGCCAGTGTGCCGTAGCCGCCCATATCCGCCCAGCCCAGGGCGAATTTCGGAAAGGGCAGCCGGGCCAGCGCCTGAACAGCTTCGTGGTACATCTCTTGGCCCGTTGTCCGGTAGAGCTCAGCGGCGGCCCAGAAGCGCTCATCATGATCCTCTTCATCACCGTATTCACCGGTCGATATTCCCGGAGGATTGGTGAAGCCCGGTTCCTCCGGATGCTGCACCAGCCATTGCCAGGCAACCTCTGCCGCCGCCAGGCAGCGTGCCGCAAAGTCCTCATCCCAAGGCTTATAGATTCTTGCAGCCATTGCCATCACACCGGCGAAGTCTCCGGTGGCCGCCGCCGATACCGGCGAGAAAAACAGCTCATCCGTGTCATTCTCCGGCATCACGTCAAGCCCGGGAAAGCTTGCGGTGGTCAGCTTGTGATACACACCGCCGCCGGCCTCCTGCATTTTGAACAGCCAGTCCAGCTCGACCTTGCATTCCAGCAGCACATCCGGCGTTTTGCCGTCGGTTTCGGGCAGTGTGAAGCTATCCGTAAATGCTGCCGGATACCATTCATAAGCAAGCAGCAGGTCAGCAACAGCCTTGGCCCCCGGACCGGAATACTTGCCATAATCCCCGGCATCATGCCAGCCTCCGCTGCTGTCCAGCTTCAGGCCGGGCTGGCCGATTACAGACCCCTCAGCCAGATGGCAGGCTGCGTGCCCCCAAGGTCCGGCATACTCTCCGCCCAGCTCCACACCGCAGCGGTAGAAATAAAAGGCTTTCAACAATCCTTGCTGCAGCTCCTCATAAGGACGCTCTTCAATAATAAACTCAGCAGAAACGGTCCCGTCCTCTGCTTCAATGAGATAGCTGCCGGCATCCGTAACTGCAGAAAAATCTCCTGTATGCACACTGGCACCGCTGGTCTTGTCCCAGGCTGCTGCAGATGTCACTCCGCTGTACACGGCTGTACGGGTTTTGGCATCCAGCACCCGGAACTGATGCTCACCGCCCGTAAACAGGGCAGTCTTGCTCCCTTTTGCCGGATATCCAATCTGATTCACTGTAATGGCGCGGATAATGTGTTCACTCACCTGATACACGCTCCCTTTTTAGTTTCAGTGTCTGTTCCAGATACGCTGCTACACCCTCTTCATTGTTGGAGGCAATTACATCATGTGCAAGAGCCTTGAGCTCCGGCTGGGCATTCTGCACAGCTATTCCCCGGCCGGCCGCCGAGAACAGCCCAAAATCATTAAGATGATCACCGAATACAGTGATATTGCCTGTCTCAACGCCCACATGCCGTGCCCACAATTTCAGCCCTTCACTTTTGTTGCCCATGCGATGGCTGAATTCAAGAAAGTAATGATCCTCTATGTATATGTCCTTCATGAAATGGACCTGCAGCTGATTCCCGAACCGCTCCTGCACCGCCTGGCGGATTGGCTGAAGCTCCTCAAGCAAACCGATATAGCTGATAATCAGTGTCCTGAAGCCGTCAGGACATTCCAGCTTGTTTACTTCCCGGAACCGCTTGTCCCCGGGCCGGCTGTTAAAGAACTGTACCTCACCGCTTCTCGTCAGCGGTTCATGCAGCACCCGTTCACAGTCAGCTTCATCCAGTGAGAAATAAAACGGCGAAATGCCACCCAGCTCCCGTCCGAGAGCAATAATTTCACCGGAGATAACAGGGTCCAGCCAATATCCGTCGATCACCTTGCCGTTGATCCCGTCACAGATCAGCGCCCCGTTATACAGAATCAGCGGATATTTCCAGGGTATCTGCGACACCGCACGGGCTGCGCTGACATATCCTCTGGCCGTTGCATAACTGATTATAGCGCCCTGATCAAGCGCTTCGGTAAATACCTGCACTGTATAATCTGTAAGCTTCTGTTCCGAGGTGAGCAGTGTTCCGTCCAGATCCGTAATATAGGCCTCTGTTATCATACTTCCTCCTTAAAGTTTTGATAGCATCTGCTGCACTGGAATATCACCGCAAAACTACTCCGGAAGCATTCACTTCGTTTTGATAGCATCTGCTACACTGGAATATCACCGCAAAACTGCTTCGGAAGCATTCACTCAGTTTTGATAGCATCTGCTGCACTGGAATTTCACCGCAAAACTGCTTCGGAAGCATTCACTTCGTTTTGATAGCAGCTTCTGCATATACAAACATGCTATACGATGGGGCTGACTACCGCTGTGATTATTCGCCCAGCAGTTTCATAAAACCGGCCGGCAGGTTGAACTGCTGGTTATTAATCATAATCCGCTGGAACTCGATGGAATCATCCTCCGCCTGGGCATCCTTGATTTCCTGAATCTCGCGGTGCAGGCGTTCCATCTGCAGATCCAGCTCGTTTGCTTTTATGGCTGCATTTTTCAGCTCACGGGTCAGGTGTTCAGGAACAGACTGGCTATACTTGTAGAAAATTTTATGCTCGAGGCTGGCCCAGAAATCCATGGCAATCGTACGGATCTGAACCTCTACACATACCAGCTCTGTACAGTCTGACAGGAACACCGGCACTTCCACCAGCAGGTGAAGACTCTGGTAACCGTTCGGCTTGGGGTTCTTAATATAATCCTTGACCTGCAGCACTTTCAGATCATCCTGCTTCTGCAGCATCTCGCTGACCTGATAAATATCCGAAATAAATGAACACGTGATCCGGAGGCCCGCAATGTCCTTGATGCTTGATCTTACTGCATCCAGAGAGAACGGTTTGTTTTTGCGCAGCATTTTGTTCATGATGCTCTCCGGGGATTTGATGCGGGATTTGGTATGTTCGATCGGGCTATAGTCATGGAGCATCTGGAATTCCTGCTTCAGGATTTCTATCTTGGTCTCAATTTCCTCCAGGGCAAACTTGTAAATCATCATAAACCGGGTCAGCTCATACTTGATCTGCTTAAAATTCTCAATCTGGTTGCCAGCGTTCATCTTCATTTCTCCTCTTTCTGCTGCCAAGTAGGATTGGCAGTTTCTCTATTAATCATAGCCAGTCAGCCGGAGGAATTCAAATATGTCCTATATGTAAAAAAAGCCGCCCAAGTCCCGCACAGGGCCTAAAGGGTGACTTAATTTGAGTATAGCTGTATGGCGCACCGGGCTTATACCAGAACCTCATCAACAGTCAGGGTGCGTTCCCGGGACAAGTCCCTGTAGCCCTCATTCACTTTAATCAGCGGCTTAAAAATATCCAGGGCGTTGTTCATTATAATAGTCCCGGTCTCCCCGTCACTGAGCTGCACAGTCTTTCCTACAAAGCCCGGCAGGAGATGGCTGGTTAAAGCCTGGACCACGTTGCCGTTCAGTCTGCCGAAGCCCCATTCATGCACCTGGCGCAACACACTTACCAGTCCCTGCTTGGGCCGGCTCAGTCTGGAGGTGGTCAGCTTCATATAAATATCGGCGACTGTAACAATTTCCGTGTACGGATGCAGCTCGTTCTTTAGGTTACCTGCAGAAGGAGCGGGGTTGCTCTCATAGTCATGATGCTGCAGCGCAACCAGCGCTGTGGCTTCATCCTGCATCGAGCTGCGGATGATATCGTAGCCGTAGGCGGTATGGCGTTTCAGTTCTTCGATTTCCTCAGCCGTCAGCAGACCGGGATTGTTCAGGATGGACAAGGATACCTGGCTCTTGCCGATATCATGCAGATAGCCGGCACGGCTAATCCGGTAACACTCCTCTTTGGAGTGCCCCAGCCATTTGGCAATATAGTAAGACAGCAGGCCCACCTGAAGCGAGTGCTGGTATGTATCAATATCTTCGCGGTCAAGCAGGAGCAGCAGAGAGACTACATCCTTTTGCTTATCCAGAGTCTCCAGCAGCGGCTGCAGCGTAGAATCCACCAGAGCCGGGGTGAAGCATCCCTGGGATAACGCCTCCAGAAAAGTCGCCTCATAGTTCATAATGACCTGGTCGAATTCACTATGCAGCCCATGGCCAGGCTCCTCATCGCTTCCGTACAGTTCACGGACCTGAATCGACACGTAATCGACCCTGTGTCTGATCAGCAGGGAAATTTCTTCACGTGTGACGGCAGTCCCGCCCGGCAGTATATGCAAGCCTACACGATTGAAAGTGTCAGTCATGAGGCGGTCACCTGGTTTAAGATCTGTGACATGAACCTTCAAGTTGCAGCACTCCTTTAAAATTGCAAATAATTAAACCTTATCTTCTTTGATCATAGCCAAATGCCCTCCTGGTAACAATATGGTTAAAGTCACATTCATTTGTCCGGCCTAGTTCTAATGTAACCCTACTTTAGCCGCGCCTTAATCTGGAGTCGTTATAATGTTGTTAAGCGAATTTTCCTCTCATTACTTTCTTTATTGCAGTAATAAATAGTATAATCAATTCCAGTTCTTTCAGTTGAGGAGGGTCATTATGTTCGAGCATTTGGTTGTATTTAAGTTTGGCAGCAGCTTTAACCCCGAGCAGGGGCAGCAACTGGTACAGGCGCTTCTGGGTCTGAAGGATCAGATTCCGGGAATTACCGCTTTAACGGCAGGCGTGAATGTAACCGAGGAGACGGAGAATATCCATGGCTATACGCTGGGGCTCCGCGTGACCTTTACAGATCAGGAAGCCCTGCGTGCATACGGGCCGCATCCGGCCCACCAGCAATTTGTAGCCATGCTTGAGGGGATTGTTGAAAGTGTTGTTGTAGTGGATTATCCTGTACAAGCCTGATCCCGGGCAGACCGGCAGGCAGCGTCTCTAAAAGATATCGTTCACATCGGCAAGCACCTTGCCGACCAGCTGTTCCTTGGCTACAAACGGAGTCGGCCACAAATGAGCATCATAGCTGACGTTCCTGTTGTCGCCAAGGAAGAAATAATGCTCATCCGGCACAGTAACCGGCCCAAAGGTATAGGTCATGCTTTCCTTCAGATAAGGCTCATCGACCTTGCTCCCGTTACGGTATAGCACTCCCTCTTTGATTTCAATCGTATCTCCCGGCAGTCCGATCAGCCGTTTTACATAACGCTTCTCTTCCTCGCCCGGTACAGGCGGATAGAACACGACGATATCCCCATGCTCCAGCGTGGTTAGCCAGAGCAGCTTTTCCACAAACAGCCTGTCATTCACCTCAATTGTCGGGACCATTGAATCCGTCGGGACTCTCATCGCCTCAGCAACATACGACCGGATAAATAAGGACAGGATTACACCCAGCGCGATACTGGGCAGCCACTGCTTCAGAAATTTTTTCATACTGGCCCTCCGCTTGTCCGATTTAGGTATAAAGTTAAAATTAGAGTTCAAACTTAGCTAATATCCGTGACATTTCAGCCTCGACATCAACTGCAGTGCCCTTCTGGATATGTATGACGAGAAAGCCTCCAAAAATTTGTTCATAACGCCCGCCATTTTCCTTGACCGCCTGCTTCAGCGCTGAAATCTCTCTTGAAGCCGCCGCTTCCTTGCTGAGCAGCCAGGCATACCGGATATAAGCTGACTTTTGCACAGTCTCCACATAGTAGGAGATCCCCTGCTTCTCCTTGACCCGGATAATATCTCCGAGCGCAATGCCCGGGTTAAAAATCGGCGTCTCTTCAATCCTGTATTTATCATGCGCTACTGGAGTCACATCAAGCACTTCTATCTCACGCCCCGACTCGTCAAAACAGATATGCAGCCCTACTGTATCCGGCATCGTACACCTCAATTCTTAACAAAATCCGTGAACCTTCATTGTATTCAAACTTTCATAGTTTGGCAATGAGCGTGATCAACAGAACGCTGCCTGCGGGCTGCTTTCATAACACCTCCTTCCGGTTATGCTTATTATAAAGAAGCAAGGTTACATCCCGGGTATCCGCCCGTTTAATTCCGGGTTACTTTTAGGTAAAGCTTTGCCAATCGTTACACTTGTGCCGTTTTCATCAGAGGAAAAGCCGGCCACAAGCTTCATTTTTTCCAGCATAAAACGTACAGCAGATAAACCGATCCCTGCCCCGCGCTCATAAGATGAGTTCTCCATACCAGGTCCCTTGTCCGCAACAAGGATTATTTCTTTTTCTATATCCACTGCGATGTATACATATTTCCCGTCTGCCGCATGCCGAATAATATTCTGAAACAAATTATCCAGCACCCGGGTCAGCCATTTAGGGTCTGCTTCCCAATAAAAAGTCTTCTCAGCCGGTAAATCAGCATCAATCTGAATGTCCTGTTCTTCAAACACAGCGTACCAGGCAGCAACAGATGCTCTTACCAATCGTGTAATATCGGTTGAAGCAGGCTCAAAAGGATGTTTCCCTGAAGTAAGCAGGGTATAGGCAAACAAATCGTCCATCAGCTCTCCGGCTCTTGTAATCGTATGGTCCATCTCTGCTAACGAGCTTTGTCCTTCTGAACTGATTGATTCTCTATTTAATCTGGTAACATGTCCTCTCAATATGGTCAGGGGTGTCCGCAAATCATGTGATAAATTAGCAATAAGCCGGTGGCGTAACCATTCCTCCTCATGCTCCCTCGCGCGGCTGTCCTCCAGCTGCCGAATCATCCAGTTAAAAGAGCGGCCTAACTGATCTATTTCGTCCATACGGTCACTTTGAACCGGTACGGGCTGCGGGAACGAGCTGTGTTCAGCTGAGAATGCCATGGCTTCCTGCAAGCCGGTAAGACGTTTGCGGAGCTTCAGGAAAAACAGCCAGGAGATCAGAACAAACGCAACAATAATAAAACCAAACACAAACAGTACCGCGTAAAATTGATTTAGCGTATTCAGCGTTACTTCATTGACAGAAACCCCGACAAAGGCAGATAGAATAATAAGCACCATGGGAGGTAAAAAGATAAACATAAAATGGACCTTCAGATAACGGCGGAATAACGATCTGCCCTGTTTCATAGCTTCACCCGGTAGCCAATTCCCTTCAGCGTTTCAATAATCTCCGGTGAATCCGGATTACGTTCCAGCTTTTGACGCAGTCTGCGGATGTGTACCATCAGCGTTTTATCACCCGTTATATAAGCTTCTTCCCAAACGGCTTCATAGATTTGTTCTTTTGGCAACACTTGATTAGGGTGGCGTAAAAAATACATTAAAATCTGATGCTGCTTCCCGGTCAAAATAATCTCTTCACCGTTGCGTTTGTCAAAAATCAGCTGGAGCTGCGGATCAACTTCAATATGTTCACCTAATAAAATCCGTCCTGAATGCGGTCCGCCGCTGCGGCGCAATAATACTTCTAATCTTGCAACCAGTTCATCCGTATGGAACGGTTTCGTTAAATAGTCATCCGCAAATTGTAGACCCTCTACCTTATCGTCTATTGATGTCCGGGCAGTTAACAGCAGGACAGGAACGGCAGGAGCCGCCTTTTTCAAGCGTCTGCCCACAGTAAATCCGTCCAAACCGGGCAGCATAATGTCCAAAATAACAATTTCATGCTGCTTTACCTCTTGTTCAGCGCCTTCGCCGGAAAGCAGCCACTGGACTGAAAATCCCCGCTGCTCCAATTCTTCCTTTACCCAGCCGCCAATCTTCTCGTTATCTTCAATGTATAAAATATTTCTTTTCAAGTCATAACCTTCTCTCTATATGGGGAGATGTTCAACGCCTATTTCATCCCCGCCAGGGATTTGGCAATGAAGCGTTCGAGTATTTTCCAGGGAAGCAGGATTTTGCCGATAATCAGGCTGTGAATACCCTTGCCGACCGGATAGCGCAGCTTGGGAGAACGCTTCCGGACAAGCCTTCCTATCAGTTCTGCTACCTGTGCGGGATCCGGCGCAGTTTCTGCAGTTCTCCGGGAGTAGCTCAGCACCTGCTCCAGCTGCTTTTTGTAAGGAGAAGCATCACTGGTGCGGATGCTCTCCATCCCTTTGCCCCAGATCGGAGTGCGAAAGGAGCCGGGTTCGACCAGAATGACCCTGATTCCGAAAGGCAGCAGCTCCTGGCGCAGGCTTTCGCTGAAGCCCTCCACTGCAAACTTGGAAGCGGCATACGGCGCATAGCCGGGAAAGCCGAACAGGCCGCTCACACTGCTGATATTGATAATGCAGCCTTCACGCTGTCCGCGCATAACAGGCAAAACCGCCTTGGTAAGCTCCACCAGACCGAAAAAATTCGTATCCATCTGGCGCCGCCATTCCTCCATGCTTACCTCTTCCGTGAAGCCGCCAACAGCGAAGCCTGCATTATTCACCAGCACATCAATGGCTCCGAAACGCCCGGTAACCGTGGACACGGCTGCTTCAATGGAGTCTGAGCGCGTAACATCCATCGTCACCAGATGAATTCTCTTCGTTACACCGGCCGCATCCGCCTGGCGGAGCAGCTCGTCCTTGCGCTGCAGATCGCGCATACACGCAACCACCTGATACCCTAGGCCAGCCAGCCTGACTGCCGTCAGCAGTCCGAAGCCGCTGGAGGTTCCCGTAATCAGCGCGATCTGATCACGGGCTTCTTGCTGTATTTGATTCATATAGGCCTCCTGTGCAGTGACTGATCACTTCAATTCTATATTGTAAATTCTATATTCGTGCAATGGCGAACTGGCGTTCTTTTATTTCTTGACTTCCCAATAAATTCAAGCTATAGTGTGTATAAATTATACATGTTGAGCGGGCGAAGCACCTCGCAGGACAGGCATTTATGCCTTTCTTAGGGGTGCTTTTTGGCGTTCGCTGATAACATGCAGAAATGGAGATGATCTAAATGAACAGTCCTTCAATCACAAGCAGAATCCGCAGCCTCACCGTCCTGCTGCTCATTCTGGCGGTCTTGTCCGGGAATACTCCACGGGCTGCCGCAGCCTCAGACTGGGATGAGGCGCTTGACCAGATTAATGACCTGTACAGCAGCTACATCAGCCTGCAGGCATCTGTCAAGGCTGAGAGCAAGCGCAATCAGGAGCTGCGCAAGCAGAACACAGCCGATCTCGCTGCCGTTAATGCAAGGCTTCAGTCAACCGACAAGAGTCTGCTGAGCCGGCTCAAGTCAGAGGCTGATGCCGCCAGGAAGAAGCATGCTGTACTGCTGGAGCAGTATGCTTCCTTGGGTAAACAGGCTGCAGCAGCACGCAAAGCGGGCAATCTCAAGAGCGCTGCTGCATTCGATCTGAAGCGCAATAAATTGAAGGCTGCTGCGACTGCAGCTCGGGTTGAGATTAAGACGAAGAATACGGCACTCACCGAAGCTACAAGTGCCGCTGCTGCGAAGAACAAGCCGGCCAAGGATGCCTTATCGCCTGTATCCGGCATCAGAAAGCAAATCACTGCCGGGAACAAGCAGATCAGCGAAGCTCAGGCTCTCCGGTCAGAAGCAGACAAACAATATAAGGCTGCTGTAAAGGCCGGAGACGCCGTTACTGCTGCAGCCGGAATGAAGCATTCCTGTGCCCGGATGACGGAAATCCGTACTTATCTGCAGCAGGTCTATGTACTTGAGCAGAAGATTACTGCGGCCCTCCGGCTTGCCGAATCCAGGCTTCCGGAATGAAAATCTCTGCGGGTGAAGCCTGCGGGCTTTGTCAGATCAGCTGCACCATCCAGCTGATGAAATAGGCTGCCGGCTCAAATACAAGCTGGCCGAGCAATGTTCCGAGAACTCTGGAGAACATGAGCAGAACATAGATTTTACCGAGCTGGTCACGGTACTCCACGCTCTCTGTTGCCTTATGGGTGATAATCCCCAGCTGCGGATCAATAAAGATGGTCAGCAGAATCGTAGCCAGACCGTTGATCAGCCCTGAAGCGTTGGACGCGGTGGCAAGCAGCTGGGGAGACAGATGGCCCGCATACAGGGAAGATAATACACCGACAGTATAGAATCCCGTGACGAAAATGTTCATGATAATGAACCGCTTGGGGATGCCGAGATACCGGAAGCTGGGCAGCTGCAGGCCGGGGCGTTTAAAATACTTGCGGGTGTTCTTGAGCTGCTCCACCGTCACGCTGCTGAGCAGCTTGGGAATGGAGCCCTCTACCTCCAGCCTGGAAATCACCCTGCTGAACAGGCCGACAAAGGTCGGGAACAGCGCAATTGCAATCAGAGTACCCAGGGTGGAAGCGAGCATAATAATCCGCAGATAATTGCCGAGCGGAAAGCTAGGATCTTCATTGTTGGAGTAGTCCACAAATTTGGCCGTCAGCGGAGCCTGAATCATATTGGCTGTTCTTGAGATCAGCACGATAATACCGGTCAGGGATAAGGCAATCGCAATCTTGTTCAGCTTCACACCGGCAAAACGGACCGAATAGGATAACGTTTCTGCGGTATTGATGATCAGAGTCAGCAGGCATACGACGATTAAGCTGTTGGTCATGGTCATTAGGGAATCTCATCTCCATCAAGCTTATTTATCACGGGTGAAGCTCTGTTCAGGCAGAGACGGTCCAGTATACAGGCTCCGCAGATTCCTGCTGTATAGCGCAGCAGGTCGATCCAGAGGAACCCTCTGCCCAGAATCAGCCCGCCCGCCAGTGTAGCCCGTACTTCGTTAATCCATGCTGCCTGGTACAGCTGGCTGAACTCGATGCTGAAGCTGAACAGCATGCTCAGCCCCAGCGCAACTGCCACCGAACGCCGGCTGAGCAGCAGGCGGAATCCGAAATAGACCATTGCCGCCCATAAAGCGTCTCCCAGATGGACTGCGGCAAATTCAGGCAGATACTCAACAAGAATCTACTCGAATATTGCCGGCTGAGCTTCGCCTGACGGTCTCCGGAACAGCTCAGGCGGATAAGGAATGGCAATCTGCGGCAGCTCTTCTTCGCTGAAGAACCTGAGCTCCTCACACTCTCCGTCCATATTTCTTGGTGTACCCTTGACGATAGTACACTCGAATACAGTAACAGAGTATTCGACACGGTCACCATTACTGTACTCGTAGGCATATTTTGCCCCGCCGAATACGCCGCTGACTCTTAACGGGGTCACCATTAGCCCAGTCTCCTCGAACACCTCGCGGCGCACTGCCCTGGACGGAGTCTCCCCGGGCTCAACCGCACCGGCCGGCAGACCCCACAGCTGTTCTCCGCTTTTGCGGACAAAGAGAATCTCATGGGCGTCATTACGAATGACTGCAGCTACAGACGGCATCATGAGCAGGCTTGTACCTATCTGGCTGCGCAGCTCACGGTAATAATCAGATATCGGCATGATAACGCCCCTCTCTATTTTGTACTAATGTATGATAATAACGGTTCAGGAAGTACAGCACCCTCTATCTATATTAGACATCCCATACCCCGGTTCCTTGCAGGCATGCCAAATAAGGACCTTCCTTGGCCGTACGGTCAAAGAAAGATCCTTTATTTTAACATGTCCTTATGAGATTAGTTATTAGCCTTCACCATGCTCCAGTTCAGTCAGGCTGCGCCGGCGTATGCGGAAGGTCCAGAGCATATCGGCCAGGAACATCACAGCAACCAGCGGCAGAGCAGGTAACCACACAGGCTCCATTAAAGGGTACAGCAGCGCGATCAGCGGGTGAAGCGCATAGATGCATCCGGCGGACAGCACCCACCAGTACAGAGAGAATTTAAGGCAGATGTGACCGTGGAGCTGGCGGGGCATGTCCGAATAATCCCACCATTGCTTGCGGAAAAAGGTCTTGAGCAGCCAGCCGCTGGCGTATTCCACCAGTGACGGAATAATAAGCGCCAGCAGCAGGAACACGGGAAGCGGCAGCTCCAGCCTTTGAAACGACAGCAGCAGCAGTGGAGCAAAGCCGTACATCGGTTTAACCGGCCCCTTGAGAAACCCCTCTTTGCGGAAGCTTCCCCGGCTGTAGAGATTATATGTCCCTTCCAGGACCCAGCCCAAAAAGGAGTAGACTGCAAAGTAAAAGAAATACTGGCCTGCCGCCGCAAAAGCAGAATCGCTGCCAGGCGACAACAGCGGAAAAAGATTCACAGGCGCTGCCTCCCTCACTGTAAGATTAGTTTATACAGATGGTTCCGGGAGGTAGTATGCCAATGCTCTTTTCATCTTATACGGGAGACTTATATATTAGTGCTGACAAAAAAGATGCCCCCGCAGCCTTTTAATCACGGCTACATGGGACATCTCCTTGTCATCCTTAACTTTGTCTGAAAACTGGACACTGTAGGGTTCACTCCTTCTGCTGCTGTTCCTTTGCAAGCTGTACCGTTAAAGGACTGTCATGCTGTTTTCTCAGGGCCTCCAGCGAAACTTCACTGCGCACGCCAAAGTCCGAGCCGTACTTTTTCTCGAAATGGCCAGCGAGGGCCTCTCCCCGCTTTTGCCTGTACCTGCCGTTATCGTTACGACTACGCATTTCTTTACCTCCCTCAAGTTCAATTGCCTGAGTCCCGGGAAATCTGCGCTGCTGTCCTGAATGATGAAGACTAGTGGCTGTACTTGACCTGAGTATACAACAGGCACCAGGGAATACTCAATACACCATGTGCAGTATACACAGAAACAGGCTGCCCATATAGGACAGCCTGTCTTGAGTGTATATCTTTAGTTTTTGGGAAGCGGGTCCGGATGGGCGGATTCCGCTGGTTTGGCTACCCAGTCGTCAGCCTCCGGCTCAATGTCCACGCCGTTCTCCATCTTCTTGCGCTCTGCAAGTGAGTCACCGTCTTTATTTTCTTTATTGCGGAGATCCGCTTCGTTCTGAATGTGATCCGTCATGTGAATTCCTCCTCAGGCTTAACAGTTTTTTTGTTCACTTAGTTATAGTTACCCGTAAGACTGATTTGCAAACATTAATTCTGAGTAAGGAGGTTCACACACCGCTTCACTTTATTCGTAATAAACCCTGAACACAATATCCTGCTCGTAATTTCCGAACCCCCGTCCATACAGCGTCAGCCCGCCCCGCCTTCGGGTTGAGTCTTCTGCCGTCAGCCTGAACGTCCACTGGTCCTTTTGCCAGCACACCTCATCCAGGGTTACCGATGAAATCTGCTGCCCGTCTATATAGGTTCCTCTGCGGTTCACCCGCAGCACCTTCAGCAGCCCGTACTGGTTCACATCGGAATTCCACCAGGAAGGAGTAAGACGTCCACGCATCACCCCGAAGTCGCCGGGACTTGTCCATTTCCCCAGATCATGCCCGTTCAGTGCAAACAGAATCTCCGAAGGCCATTTCTCATTAACATTCGGCGCTTCTGAACCCAGCTCCAGAGATATTTCAATTTCCTGCACCTTCTGGTCCATAAACAGGTAATTAGGCACTTTATATTCGGCATAACCTTTAGCAAACCACAGAATGCCCGCATCGACCCGCTCGGGATCAAGAAAATAACGGGGATCATCATAGTATCCGATCAGCTTGTCGGTTGTGGCAATTCCGCAGGTCGGGGAGGCCTGTAAATCTGTATAGTGCCCCACCGGAACGGATACCTCAACTACTTTACGGGCAATCCCCTTCGCCCCCGACAATTTGATCTGCAGAAAATTAGCTGACAGGGAGCAGTATTTATAGGTTCCGCCGTCGATCCGTTTCATCTGCGAGCTGACAATTCCGGCCTTCTGCAGCTTGGTGACATGTGAGCTGACGATAGCGCTGCTGAGATACAGCCTCTCGGCCAGCTCTTTAATATGCATCTCTTCCGTACCCAGAAGATCAATAATCCGCAGCCTGACCTCACTGGCCAGCGCTTCATACACTTTTAGCGATTCTGAATCAGTAGTTAAGTACATCCTTATCCTCCACCCCTGTTGGATTAGTAATTATATTAATCCTAAAGATTTATATTGCCTATTTTAACGTATAATTCGTATTATGTAATCATATTAAGATTAATTAATTAACAAAATCATTAATCCATCTCAAAGGAGCTGCACTAATGACAATAAAATCGACAATGATCGTTGACAAGGATTTCAGACTGGGTGAGGTTGACCCGAGAGTTTACGGCTCCTTCATTGAACATCTTGGCCGGGCAGTGTACGGCGGTATTTATGAACCCGGACACCCGACTGCCGATGAGGACGGCTTCCGCGGAGACGCGCTGCAGGCTATCCGTTCGCTGAATGTTCCGATTATCCGCTATCCGGGCGGGAACTTTGTCTCCGGCTATAACTGGGAAGACGGTGTCGGACCCAAGGAAGAGCGTAAGCGCTCTCTTGAATTGGCCTGGTGGGTTACAGAAACCAATCAGGTCGGCACCAATGAATTCGCCAAGTGGGCGAAGCTGGTCGGCTCTGAGGTTATGATGGCGGTAAATCTGGGCACACGCGGCATTGACGCCGCCCGGAATCTGGTGGAGTACTGCAACCATCCGTCCGGATCTTACTATAGTGATCTGCGGATTTCCCACGGGGTTAAGGACCCCCATAACTTCAAAACATGGTGTCTTGGGAATGAGATGGACGGCCCGTGGCAGATTGGTGCGAAAACAGCGGTGGAATACGGCAGACTTGCCAATGAAACGGCCAAGGCTATGCGCTGGGTTGACCCTAACCTGGAGCTCGTTGCCTGCGGCAGCTCAGGCAGAAGCATGGCTACCTTTGCCGAATGGGAAGCTACTGTGCTTGATCTCAGCTATGATAATGTAGACTTCCTGTCGCTGCATACTTATTACAATAACAATGAAGGCGATACTCCGAATTTCCTGGCCAGCTCGCTGGATCTGGATCAGTTCATCGACAGTGTAGCTGCTGTGTGCGACTATATCAAGGCCAAAAAGAAAAGCAAGAAGAAAATTTACCTCTCGCTTGATGAATGGAATGTATGGAAGTCCCAGGGGTCCAGCCGGGCTGAAACGTACTGGCAGGTAGCTCCGCCGGAATTTGAGGATGTATACAATCTCGAGGATGCGCTTGTGGTGGGCTGCTGCCTGATCAGTCTCCTCAAGCATGCTGACCGGGTAAAAATGGCGTGTATCGCCCAGCTGATCAATGTCATCGCGCCGATCATGACTGAGAACGGCGGCCCGCTGTGGCTGCAGACTACATTCTACCCTTACATGCATGCTTCACAGTTCGGCCGGGGAACCGTCCTTCACCCGCTCATTACCAGCCCTAAATATGATTCCAAGGACTTCACTGATGTCCCTTACCTTGAAGCAGTCAGCGTATACAATGAAGAGCTGGGCGAAGTTACTGTGTTCGCTGTGAACAGACACCTGGCTGAAGGCATGGAATTCTCAGTTGATCTGCGCAGCTTCGGCGAAGCCTCTGTCATCCAGCACACGGTGCTTGAGCATGAGGATCTGTATGCTGCCAACACACGCCAAAATCCGGGCAACGTACTGCCGCATGACCGCGGAAATGCAGCTGCAGACAACGGGCGCGTCAGTGCGGTGCTGCCGAAGGCTTCCTGGAACGTAATCCGCCTGAAGGTTAAGGCTGAATAGCAGCCGGGTCAGCTAGTGATACATGATCCAGACGACGAGCGGCGAAACAATGGAGCCGACAATGGCACAGACCGTCATGGCAACAGAGCTCATAGAGACGGATTGCTCACCATATTCCAGCGCTTTGGCCGTGCCGAGCGCATGGGATGCGGTGCCCAGACCGATGCCGATGCCGGACTCGCTGCGGATTCTGAACAGCTTGATGATGTATGGCCCGCCAATTGCCCCGGTGAAGCCGGCAATCATCACGAATACAGAGGTCAGTGAAGAATCCCCGCCCAGGCTGCCGGAAATTTGAATCGCAACGGCCGTGGTAATGGATTTGGGCAGAATCGACAGCACATAAATTTTGGAGAAGCCCAGACCGGCTGCCAGCAGCAGGCCGCTCATCATGCCGACCAAGAGGCCGGTCACGGTTCCTCCCAGCACAGCCGGCAGATTCTCCCGCAGCACATGCCGCTGTTTATACAGCGGGTAAGCCAGTGAGACGACAGCAGGCCCGAGCAGCCGGTTGATCCATTCGCCGCCGATCATGTATGTATCATACGAAATATCAAACCCGAGCAGCAGGACCACCACCGTAAAGGTGGCCGTCAGCGCGGGTAAAAGGACAGGCAGACGGTACCGTTTGTACAGCATAGCCATGAACAGATAAATGGCAACATTAAACAGGATAAATCCTGCGGCAAGCAGCAGTCTCATGCGCCCTTCCTCTTTTCACTAAGAGTCTCGCCAGGAAGGCTTTGTCTCGCGGCACGGCTTGCGCTAAAGCCGGCGATCCACTCGCTGGTATGAGCAGTCACAACCATGGTGATCACACTGCTGACAACCAGAACCGCAATGAGCAGCAGGCCGCGGCCGCTGAAAATATCAAGATGGTTCATAATCCCGGCGGTTGCCGGAATGAAGAACATGGGCAGGTAGGCCAGGATAAACGACGAGCCGTTTTCAATCAGCTTAACAGGTACAATTTTTAATAATAAGAGTACAAAAAGCAACAACAGGCCGACTATGCTGCCGGGAACGGGCAGATGCATCAGCTTCTGCAGGACATCGCCTGCCAGATAGAACACATACAGTACTCCGACCTCGGCAATGATACGGATTATTTTCATGTTGCAGGAATCCCCTCAGTCTAAAATAAGTAATTCACCGGTAATCGTTACCTTCTTAGACTAGCGGCCTTTCAGCAAATTTTCAATTGTTTTTCGCACCTTCTCAATATTTTCACAAATAAGAAAAACCTCTCTGCAAGGCCGGCGCACGCAGCACCAGCTTCTGCAAAGAGGTTGTTTGTCTTGCTATAGTCTTAAACCCACTGAATGACCTGTTCAGCAGTCTGTCTTGTTTTGGCACGGGGTTCAGCTTTCCGGTATCCGAAGGCGACCATGCAGGCGAGGCCGAAATGCTCACGGTCCAGAATACCCTCCGCTTCCAGCGTCTGCTCAATCAGCTCCTTGTCGAAGCCTTCAATCGGGCAGGAATCGATGCCGATCATGGCCGCGGCGGTCATCATGTTCCCGAGCGCCAGATAGGTCTGTCGTGCCCCCCACTCAAATTTGGCCCGGTCGTTGCCCTTTAATCCGAAGTCCTCGTTCAGAAAGGTATCAAAAGCCTTGGCTTTGCCTGCAGCCACCTCCTGCGGCAGCTGCTGCACATCATGCATCATTCCGCCGATATAGGCCGAATCCGCTGCCAGATCCGCCGGCTGTCTTGACAGAATCAGCAGAAAATGACTGGCTGTAGGCAGCTGCTTCTGTGCCCCCCAGGCATTCACCCGCAGCTTCTCGCGCAGCTCGGGATTCTGGACAACGACAAATTTCCATGGCTCAAACCCGAAGGAGCTTGGCGAAAGACGTGCTGTTTCCAGGATGAACCCGAAATCCTCATCGCTGATTTTGCGGCTGCTGTCAAATTCCTTGGTGGCATGTCTGAAGGTGTAGGCTGCCAGAATATCCTCTTTTAACGCATTGTTCTTTTCCAAAGTTTCCATATTAGTTACACCCTTTCCAGTCCTTTTAAAATATTGTTTTGACGTTATCCTGTTCACATGCTTAATATTAAGATATATATAACGAAGTTTGAAGTACGCACATTTTTGTTATGTAGTATACAAAATGATACTGTGAGGTGAACTGGCATGCGTGACCGAAAAGGGGGCTTTGGCGAATGTCCCGATGGCGCTAAAGCCTGTCCCGTTGAATTTACCCTTGATGTAATCGGCGGAAAATGGAAGGGCGTTCTGCTGTACCATCTGATGGACGGTACTAAGCGTTTTAATGAGTTCCGGAGAATCTGCCCGGGCATTACCCAGCGTATGCTTACGCTGCAGCTGCGCGAGCTGGAGGAAGACGGTGTGGTCCACCGTGAGGTGTATCAGCAGGTTCCGCCAAAGGTTGAATACTCGCTGACCGAATTTGGCCGCACGCTGATTCCGATCATCCGCTTGATGAGGGATTGGGGTGTAACCTACCAGACCAAGCAGCTTTCCGGCGAAAAAGACGGCTCTAACCGGCAGAAAACTGGTGCAGAGGGGCAGGCTTAGCGCCGCGCCCCTTCTTTTTTGGGTTCATCATCAAAAAACAGCTCGGATTTCTCCCGGTGCTCCTCGGTCACCTGACCGGCGATCGCCCGGACACCGGCGGCAATGATTGCGGCATCATCGGTCAGGCCTAGCCCGATAAACGCATCCGGAATAGCATCTATAGGAGCGATAAAGTAAGCCAGTGCTCCGAATGCGATGCCCTTGGCCCAGAGCGGCGTTTTGGCATCAATGGCACAGTAATACATAGCAACCGCATCCTTTGTAAAGGGGATTTTACCGGCGAACTTTTTCATTTTGCGCCAAAAATCCTTTTTGACGATCTGCTCATTCTCCTTGCTGTACTTAAATTCCTCCGCCTTCAGCACTGCCGGCAGCTTATCATTTTCCAGTTCCATATCAATCCCTCCTACTATCAATTACCCTAATCAGTGCTATTTTGTCGCGGGTTAGAAGTTGCAAGTATATGAAAGCGTAATTATTATTAATAGATATACGCAATAATTATAATAAAAGGAGATGTTACCCATTCGCTTCGGAACTTTGGCCCATACGGCAGGTTGCCTGCCCCTAGACACACTGGTTTCCACTCTGCAGGCTCATGACATTGACTTCGTGCAGCTCGCCTTGACCAAAGCTATACAGGATATTGATCTTTCTCCGGGCAAATTCAGCCCCGCTCTGGCTAATTATATCGGTGAAAAATTCGACAAGGCGGGCATCCGCATCGGCGTGCTCGGCTGCTACATTGACCCGATTAACCCGGACCCGGCAATACGCAGGGCTGAGATTAACCGTTTCAAGGAGCATCTGCGCTTCGCCAAGCAGTTCGGGGCACCCATGGTAGCCACCGAAAGCGGAGGCTTAACTACCTATCAGCCTGCTGATCCGGAACGCTATCAGGAAATCGGCTGGGAGACCTTCAGGTCTACGCTGGAGGAACTGGCCGAAGAAGCGGAAAAGTGGGGTGTATTCGTCGGTATCGAAGGCGTCAGCACGCACACTCTTGCTTCCCCGCAGCACATGCGCCGCATCCTGGATGAGGTGCCTTCCAGCAACATCGGCGTCGTATTCGACCCCTGCAACCTTATTGGGCAGGATGTAAGCCGTCAGGATGAGATTGTGGACAGCTCCCTCGACCTGTTCGGTGACCGGATCATACTCGCCCACCTGAAGGACATTTATGCGGGCGGCGAGGGGTACCGCCATGGCGTTCCGGGCGGCGGGCTGTTCCACACGGCTGACTTCTTCAGGAAGCTTCAGGCACGCAAGCCGATGCTTGATGTGTCCCTGGAAGAGATCACACTGCCGGTATTTAACGAAACGGTTGCCCTGCTGCACAGCCTGCGCAGCTAGTGCTGTAAGCTTCAAGTGTAGTGCTTCCAGGCCAGCGGATGCTCCTCTTCATCCTGCAGCCATCTTGTGACGTACACAATCTGACCGGTGTGGTAGGCGTAATGCTCTGCCGCACCGGTCAGGATTTTCTGAATACTCCAGCGGAACCTCAGTAAGCCTTCCAAGCGCCGTCTCCACATATCCGAGAGATTGATCCAGCCTTCGCATGCACCCCGTTAGCACTTCATTCGCTTCTCTCAATTCTGACGCCTCCTGTCCTTCTGTTCCATTTAGACACATGACCAAATAACGTACTTTTCCCTGCCTGCTGAATAAAATGCTATAACATAGCATGAATGCCAATGCAGCGCCACACAAAGAAGGGAAGAGATCAGTGATGAGGTTCACATTCCCCATTCTTACCTTATGCCATGGCGGAGCGCAACGAATGCTGGTGGAACTCACCAATGGTCTGACTGCGCTGGGCCACCAGGTTGTTATTGTCATGCCTATCCACGGCGATGTTTCTTACGAGATTCATTCGGCCCTGCACCGCACCGATCATACTGTGCTCCGGGAATCCGACTTCCCCTTCAGCGATGTTATCGTATCCAACTTTTATACTACGGTGCCGGTCTCCGAGGCGGCAAGCCAGAGCGGCAAGGGGCTTCATGTCCGCCTGTCGTTATGCTATGAACCTCTGTTCCTGCCTGAGAATCATGTCTCATTTCCCAGTTATAATACCACGCCAAGGCTGATTGTGCTGTCGAAATGGCAGCGGGATATTATTGCCCTTAACCACGGGATAACAGCCAGCATGGTTCCGGTCGGCATCAGTACAATTTTCCGCAACCAGCATATCCGCCACAAGCTGCAGGAGCCCATGAATATTACAGCCATTCTCCGCAAGGTCGAAAACGGATTTTCGTGGCACCGTGAGCAGGATTATCTCATTCAGCAGTTAGATATCGTGAAACAGAATCTGCCGCAGGTTACGATCAATTTCATCAGCCCGCCGGATGAATTCTACACCTCGGAGTCCCTGCAACAGCTGAAAGCCAGCGGCAAATACCGCTTCTTCACCCCGCTGAACGATGAGGAGCTGAATTATCATTATAACGGGGCCGATATTTTTGTCAGCTCCAGCAGTTTTGACAGCGGCTCCCTGCCGGGGCTGGAAGCAATGCGCTGCGGTGCTGCGCTGGCAACCGTGTATTCGGGAGGAAATATGGAGTATGCCAGGCATGAACAAAACTGCCTGCTCTCTTTCCGCTATGAAAACCGGCTGGCCGGAGACGTAATCCGGCTGGTGCAGGATCATGTGCTCAGAGTCAGGCTGGCCTCCCAGGGTGAAGCAGACTCAAACAGCTGGACCTGGGCGAACAGCGTCCGGAAGCTGGAACAGGCCATTTTGAATTACATGGCATAATAAAAGGGCAGCAGCACATCGGAAACCGGCGGTGTGCTGCTGTCCTTTTGTTCGTAAACGGCAGGTTATTCTGGTAAGCCTGTTAATCGGTCTTACGGCGATGCAGGACCAGCTTCTGCTTCCGGGGATTGCAGCCGGATATAACGGTCCCCGAGGAGGTTCTGAAAATAATTGCGGTTATACAGCATGCTGGGATGTGTCGGATGGAACAACAGCGCTGTTTCATTATATTGATTGGCTTTTTCATGCTGTCCCAGCCGGTCATAGCACAAGGCCAGCTGAAGATAGGGCAGCCAGGTCGAATAGGCTTCATTCCTGATCGCCATGGATTCCCCGTTCCGTGGCAGCTTGACCGCCAGCTCATACCAGTAAGCCGCCGTTTGCAGCTGGCCCTTATCCAGATGCCAGGCACCAAGCCTGCAGCAGAACTCCGCACGCGGCTGGTCATACTGCAGCGTCCTGCAGAGCGCGGCGAAGACAGCTCCCTGCTCCCCTAACCGTTCCCGGCATTCTGCCAGCTTCAGGCAGGCCTGAATATTATCCTCTACCCAGCCTCTCCCCCCGTCCAGAAACTGCTCATAATATCCGGAGGCCTCTTCAAACCTCCCATGGTCACGCAGCTCATTAGCAAAATAGTACTGGTCGCGCGGGGTGAACTGTTCTCCGGCTGCCGCCCGTTTCTGGTAAATCTGCAGATTGCGGTCAGTGTATGCTTTGTCTTTTTCATGCGTAATACAGACATCACTGCTGAGCGAAGGCCCGTACACCTCCAGATACTCATGCACCGGCCCGATCCATTTGAAATTGCAGCTGCGGCGGACCAGACGGTTGCGGCGCAGCGAAGCGGTCACATTCCCGGCTGCATCAAAGCCCAGATTATATTGCATATTTACGCTGTCGATTCCCTCCGGCATATTGCTCTTCAGCCGTATAAACCGCTGCTGGTCCTCCTCTTTAAGATAATCGTCGGCGTCAAGCCAAAGGATGTATTCTTTGGTAGCTTTGCTGAAGGCAAAATTACGTGCAGCGGAGAAATCGTCAATCCAGGTAAAATCATAAAGGACCGCCCCGAAAGCCATAGCAGCAGACTTTGTACCGTCGGTAGAGCCTGTATCCACAATAATGATCTCGTCGGCAATCGCGGAGACTGTAGAAAGGCAGCGGGGCAGGCTGTTTTCTTCATTGCGGACAATCATACATAAGCTGATTTCTATCATCATGTCCTCCTGACCGGTTGTACTGTCAACCACATTGGTGCTCCTATATGGATATGCAGCCCTGCCGTTTTGCAACCCTGTTCCTACCTATGGTGCTGCCGGATTCCGCCGGTATCCTCTGCTGAACGGGCCGGACAATAAAGTTTCCTGCAAAAAAAAGCAACTTTTCCTGATGTGGGAGGGTCAATGTTATTGAGACTGGGGGGCAAGGCATGTCAATGGAGCGAAATAACGTCGCCACGATGAGCGCTGGCGCATTACAGACACTGATGGAAATCTACGGCGAGGATGTATGGAATTACGCCTTCTTCCTGTCGCGCAGCAGCAGTGCTGCCGACGATATCGCCCAGGAAACCTTCATCCGGGCTTATAAATATATGCACGCCTTCCGCGGGGAGGCATCCGTCAAAACATGGCTGCTGCGGATCACCCGCAACCGCTGGTATACCTACCACAGCAGCAGTTTTATGAAAAGGGTAACCCTGTTGGCAGCCCCGGACAGCACACGTACAGCACAATCGGCTGAAAATGCCTATATGGATGAATCACTCAGCAGTGAAGTCTGGCAGCTGGTATTACGGCTGCCTCGGAAATACCGGGAGATTCTGATGCTGCATGCTCACTATGAAATGACAATGGAAGAGCTGGCCCATACGCTGAATATCAGCCTGTCGGCTGCCAAATCGAGGCTGCACCGGGCACGGCAGAAGGCAAGCGAATACTGGGAAAAGGAGCTGAACGGGAATGGCTAGATTACCGCACGACTGGGAAAAGCGGCTGCAGGAATCGCCGTTTGCAGACAGGCATTTCACTGAGAAGCTTCAGCGGAACGTGAACAGACGGCTGAACCATCCGCCGCAGCGGAAGCTCCGCCGCTGGATATATGCTGCAGTCATTCTGCCTTTAGTGGCACTGGTGCTGGTGATCGGTTACAGCAGCGGCGGATTCAGCAGCCTCACCGGCCGGCCGGATCACGGTGCAGTTTCAAGCGGGGAAAACTCCCCGGATCCCGGAGCGGCCGGCACACAGTCGCCTGCACTGTCCTTCCCTTCCGCAGATCCTTCCGGCGATGAGGTGCAGCTGCCGCTTGTTGCTGTGCTTGCCGTTCCCAGTGTGGATGACGGATACCCGGCAGTCAGGAATCCGGTTCCGGCCTTGCCGGAAATGACTTTTCCGCTATCCGCCGAAATGGCAGACCAGCTGCAGGCAACACTGGTCTACGGAGCTGACGGCAAAAGCAGCTACCTGCTGCTCTCGCCTGCCGGCTGGGTGGCCTCTGCGGTGATTGGCGCGAACGGCTCCTATGGCTTAACCTTCACGGACCCGGCCGATCCTGCACAAACACTGGCCTATACGGATACCAACTGGAGCTGCCAGGGCTGTGCAATCAGCGATATCGGTCTGTATTTTCCGGAGAAAGCAGACTGGGCGGAGGATAGCGGCTTTCCTGTATACGTGCCGCTCCATTTCAAAAGCCGGGAGCTGCTCGGTACCGGAGGGGCTGCAGGACGTACGGTCCGCTATGCCCTGCAGCCGGACAAGGACGGCCTTTTGGCAGACGGGGCGGCTTATTACGAGGAGGGAAGCTGGGGTTATCTCATCCGCAGAATAGAGCTGCGCCATGCCTCCGGTATTCCGGAGAATGCAGCAATGGAGAGCATACTGGGCTTCTTCGCTGCCGTTCACGGGGCGCTGATTCTTCCTGAGTCAGGGCCGGAATCAGGGGAAGCAGATCCTGCTCCATATTCAACCAGTGACCTGTTATCCACTCTTGAGCAGCAGGGCTAAAATACAGGCGGCGCAGTACTGAAAATAGTGCGACGGTAGCGGTGTTTTTTGTTATAATATCGTAGTGCACGCAGAAACGCCTCTGCTCTCCATAAGAGTTGCAGCCGTTTCTGCGGGAAATATACAATGATTCCACCAGAATCAGTGCTTCAGAACTTTATATACAGAAGGAGACGTTCGCCTTGTCCAAAATCGTTAAAACTCTAACTATAGCCGGTAGTGACTCCAGCGGTGGCGCAGGCATCCAGGCTGACCTCAAAACCTTTGAGGAATATGGTACTTACGGCTTCAGCGCATTAACCACTATCGTTACAATGGACCCGGATAACGGATGGCACCACAACGTTTACCCGGTCGACGCTGCAATTGTAGCCGAGCAGCTCAAGACGGTCTTTGCCGGCGGTCCGGTCGATGCCATGAAGACAGGCATGCTGGGCAGTGTCGAAATCGTCCAAGTCGCTGAAAAAGCGATTAAAGACAGCCTGCAGACAAATGTAGTCATAGACCCTGTTATGGTCTGCAAAGGTGAAGATGAAGTATTGAATCCTGAAAGCGCCAATGCTATCCGAGATCTGCTGCTGCCGCTAGCAACAGTAGCTACGCCCAACCTGTTCGAAGCCGGTGTGCTGTCCGGACTGGGCAAGCTCACAACCCTTGAAGAGATGAAGGAAGCAGCACGCCTGATCCACAAGCTCGGAACCAAGAATGTCGTCGTAAAAGGCGGCAAGGCGCTCGGCGGCGATCTGGCGATCGATGTCTTCTTCGACGGCTCGGAATTTACCGTGCTGGAAACCGCGAAGATCGAACCGGCTTACAACCACGGCGCCGGCTGCACATTTGCTGCGGCGATTACAGGCGGGCTGGCCAACGGTCTGACGGTACATGAAGCTGTAGCCAAGGCTAAAGACTTCGTTTCTGCCGCAATCCGTAGCGGCTACGCTTTTAACCAGTATGTAGGACCTGTATTCCACGGCGGCTACCGTCTGGAGAAATAGGACAAGCCCTGACTGGAACAGCCATAGATTGTCTGCTAAAAAACCGTGTACCCCATAGTGGGTACTGGTATTATCCCCTTCAAGTAGACACTCGTAAAAAACCTCATGTGTTAACATGAGGAAATGAGTGAACTTGGAGGGGATTTTTGTATGGCCAAAAAGGGACAAGTATTTCAATCGTACACAGAGGAATTCAAGACAGAGGCTATTCAAGCCTATTTTACAGGAGGTGAGAGCTACAAGATTGTCTCCGACAGGTTGGGGATTGCGAACTGTACCCAGCTTAAAGTATGGGTAAAGAAATATCGGAATGGAGAGCCATTCGATACACGAAAAGGGGCAACCAGCCCTTTAAAAGGACGTCCACGTTCTACATTTTCCAGTATAGAAGAAGAACGAGATTACTTAAAGGCACAGGT
>NZ_FNDX01000084.1 GCF_900099765.1 Paenibacillus typhae
ATACGTTCTTCTCATTTCGCCCATAAAAAATCCCCTCCATAGTAGACAGATTAAACGGCTTGCTTTTTTCTGTCTACTATAGGGGGATCATATCATTTATAGAGGGCCTATTACTATGCCTGCAATGATATATCGCAGACTTCTAACTCATTTTTATTATATATTAGCTTACCAGTAATGATGCCTTCGTAGTCAACAATGTAAGGAAGAATATAGGTCATACTATCAGGCACATTTCTACTATTATAAATAGTATCTAAATCAATCCAATCAATTAATCCTTCATCAGAAGAAGTTAGTTCTCCTTCAAAGTCACTTGATTCAAACAGTATCAGGACTTCTGTTCCCAACTTGCGTATAGCATTAGAAACAGTCATGATTCCTCTAAATTTCAGATCATTGAGATGCAAACCAGTTTCTTCATACACTTCTCTCAGGCAAGCTTCAGTGGGAGACTCTCGAAGCTCCACTTTTCCACCTGGAGCGTTCCAAAATCCCTTGAACGGGTGTTTCTCCCTTTTTCGAACTAATATCTTCTCGTTGTCTCTAACTATACAGAGCGTGAATATATTACTACTCATAGTCATTTCACCTCCAAAACTAGTTAAGACTCCTTATAAAACTATCAGAAATCCTATCATTCTTAAAGAGAACATATGCTTCTTTTCAATTAAGAACTCCATTTAGGTCAAAACTTAATTATTTCTAAGCAAGTTAAGATTGCTAAACCTAGAATGATTTATTAAGTTTTTGCTCATATGACCTCTATAACTATTATCTACGACTAAGCTTAGGTAAGGATTTGTCTAACCACGTTCCTTTGAGCTGAGTTCCAGAACAATGGATATCGTATCCAAGCAATTCAAAGTTCATTGGAACTTCAGAATAAAATTCATTTGGGATTCGATGAGTTGTATTCCGTAATGTGTTTATTGTGTACCCTACACCTTTATTTAGTAATTCAATTAAATGGTCTAACGTTACGACATGAGCAAAAGCGTCGCAATGCTCTCCCGTGCCTATACTTTCATTTATAGCGACACAATATTCTTGATCTCTAGGCTGCACTCCTTTATAGGATGCACCGAAGTATTCGAAAAGTATGGTATCGATATGTCGAGCTACATATTCATGGGCTTTTTGTAATTGCTCTAAACCCTTCTTTACCTGATTATCAACATTGTACATTTCACCTGTATTAGATGGAGAAGCTGTCCATTTCAGTTCAACTACTAACAATTCCTTAGTATTTACATCTAAAAATAAAATGTCCATACCTGGCCTAACCTCTTGAGCTTTAGTTTTCTTCTCTGCTATGAGAATCTCTTCATCCTTTAAAGATTGTTTTATCAAACTTATTTGTTGTCCTTCACAATCGTTAGTTAATTGATGGAACGTATTCTCTGGCATTTTAGGTATTAGGGCCACTAAATTCCTTTCCGGTCTAATAAACACACCTGCAAAACATGCAGATAGGGCTAATTCATTTTCATTAAGAGGCACAAAATATTGGTATGCTGGATCAGTATCTTTTATATTGCTGTAAGTTAAATCCGATATAATATCCTTAACAGTATTTTGGGATAATCCAGATATATTTGATATCTGTTGAAACCACCAATTTTTATGATGAATTTTCACTAACTTTGATGAATTATATTTTCCAATTACTATTTTGGGATTTTTAGTCCCATGATTTTTTATCCATTTTGAAAGCAATTCATCAAGACTTACACTAAATTGCTTATACTCATTCAATGTGTATTTGCCTAGATCCCATGTATTTGGCATAGTAAATTCGCTTGACTGCACTTCCTTTATAGCTGCTATTCCTGTTGACTGAATGTTATTAATCTGTATGCGTTCTCTGTAAGCTTGTCTCCAAGAATTGTATGCTAAGAAAGCGTGATTAATATTCTCAGGAATAAACTCGAGTCTATTATTTGTTAATTTAATTGAATATCCACCTTTTGAAGCAGAAAACAGCACATCACGAAAGAAATCATATTTATAAGCAAATATCAGCATCTCAATTACTTCTTTTCTCGAAGGTTTAATTGATTTGCTTTCCCCTTTATCATTACAAAAATCGAAGACCCATTTAATTGCCCATTTCAGTGATTCTTGAATTAATCTCTCACTCTGTCTTTCATCAAGTTCAGGATTTAGATCAGGTATTCTCCGATACCCACCTTTAAGATGTATAAATGAAAGTTCAGAGTGTACTGTTAGTAATTCTAATAGAGCTTTCCTTCTGGAAAGATGAACTATAGGGAGACTCGCAGGATTGTCGCCAATTTTATTCAAAAACAAATGTAAATCCTCTTGAGTACCTAATGATTCTTGATGTAATTTATATTTTGCCCCTTGTTTTTTCCCCATTGATTGCACCTCTAAATTCAATTTCATCCTTTAAAAAGGAAGGTCATCATCAATAATAATTTTTATACTAACTAACCGAGTATATATATTGTCTAAAACTATTTTCTGCTTGTAAGGCTCTAATCTTACTAAAAAGTGATAAAAGTCCTTTACATGGTTTACGCTTATATCACATTTTTTATTGAAAGAGTATCCTCCCTTAATGAAGCACCTAATTAACTGAGCATTGTCTTGTACAAATATCTCAAGCGAACTGTTGCGAATTAGGGTGCCTAACTTATTGAGTGTTATTTCCGGTTCGGCCCCTTAATTATGGAGTCATTCTCTTAAATTCTCTGTTTCTCGCAGTTTCTTAAAGTGAAATCTTTACTTCCTCCAATTGGCCT
>NZ_FNDX01000006.1 GCF_900099765.1 Paenibacillus typhae
CCCGTAAAGAGACGTTCTATAAGTCCAGAAGACGAAGTGAATCGTCTGTGGGAAGGGAGTCCGAGGGGCTCATAGTACCAAGGAACCTAAGGACAACATAACCTTAGGGAGGGAAGGAGCCCTGCTTTGTTCATGTTTCACCAAGAGGTACGAGTCCGTGAATGCCCAAAGCGGCTAACGACACGCAAGAAAACACTCAAGAACTCGACAGGGGAAACTAGGTCATGGGCCAAGGCCAGAATGCTGCATGCCCATGAATGACGAACATCGGAAAGCCGTATGAGGGAAAACCTCACGTACGGTTTGATGAGGAGGGGCTGAATTTATTCAGCCCTTTACTCTAGCGGGTAGTAAGGGGGCTAAGGGAGTCCTGGATTATTTTATAAGCAGAAAGATGGATGACCCCGGAAGTCCTCTTGTGATAAGCTGGCAAATAGAGAAGGGCCTTAAGAATAGATATGGCGGTGGAAAATTGATGAGCAGTATAGATATGCTGAGTTTTGAAAAAGCGGGCTGGGAACAGTCATACCGCAGGATTGCCGGAGTGGACGAAGTGGGCAGAGGCTGTCTGTTTGGGGATGTGGTGGCAGCGGCGGTGATTTTGCCGGAGGGCCTGATTATAGACGGGGTTGACGATTCGAAGAAGCTGACAGCGAAGAAACGGGAAGCGCTGTATGAGATCATAATGGAGCAGGCGCTGGCTGTCTGTGTCGGTCATGTAGAGTCTGCAGTAATTGACGAGATTAATATTAAGCAAGCCTCACGTCTGGCGATGAAAAAAGCGGTTGAGGGACTTGGTGAAGCTGCCGATTATCTGCTGGTAGATGCGGAAAAGGTGGATTTGCCGCTGCCGCAGCAGGCGATCATTAAAGGGGATGCCAACAGCCAGTCCATTGCTGCAGCCTCGATCGTAGCCAAAGTGACCCGGGACCGGCTGTGTGAAGGCCTGTGGGAGGAATTATATCCGGACTACGGCATTAAAATACATAAAGGCTATGCGACTAAGCTGCACCGGGAGCAGATTCTGTCACTGGGGCCCACCCCGATGCACAGACGCAGCTTTATCGGAAAAATTCTGGCTGAGCAGCAGACCTTATTTTGAGTCGTTAATTTTTTATAAAATGGACGGTAAATACCGATAAAAATAAATATCAGAATATGAAGAGAGGAGGAATGCGGCATGAATATCGGGTCATTATTTCGCGGCCTGCTGGGTGACAGCAGACCCGGGGAGGCCAAGTCACTGGAGCTGAAGGAAGGTCAGGTTGTCCGGGGTGTAGTGCTGAGTGTTTCGGAATCCGGCAAGGAAGCGGTAGTGCAGATTCAGGGAACCCCTGTCCGTGCTGAGCTGGAAACACCGCTTGCACCGGGGCAGTCGATGACTCTTCAGGTCGAACCTCCGGGGGAAGGCGGGCTGCCGGTGCTGAAGCCGCTGACGCCGGGTGAAGCTGCGCTGGTATCTCCGCAAAGCATGGGGGAAGCGCTGGAATCACTGGGACTTAAAGACGCGAAGGCCGGTAAAGAGATTGTAATAGCAATGCAGTCCGGAGGACTGCCGCTGACCAAAGAAACCGCACTCAAGCTGGATGCGATTATGAACGCCAAGCCTCAGGGAGTACCGGCTTCAGAATGGCTGGAGGCGGCTGTGCTCTCGGTGAAGCGCGGACTGCCGGTAACCGCTGAGAGTGTGAAGGGTCTTCAGCAGGCGGTCTTTGGACCGAAGCTGCATGAGCTGTTGTCCAAGCTTGAGACGGAGCTTGGTGTATGGGCACAGCAGGCAGGAGAAGCGGAGAGCGGAAAAGCTGGCGGTACGGCTATGACTAAGGGGGCGGGTGTTCCGCCAGCGGATCATACTGCCGCAACTGTGGCGGCTGGCAACGCGGCTGCAGAGCCGGAAGAAGCTGCCGGCACTGCCAAGACCACAGCCTCGCCTGCCGGTGCTGAAAGCGGCTCCCGCACGGTACTAGCGGGCACGCAGGCGACGGCCGCCGGAGCAGCAGATCACGCTGTGCGTGCAGCGGCGGGTACGGCCGGGCAAATGGCAGCGGAGAACAATGCAGGAGAAATGGCAGCAGAGAACAATGCCGGGGGAACGACAGTGGAGAACGAAGCCGGAGTGCCGGCTGCTGCTAAAGGAGCGGCCGGCAAGGAAATGCCGGTTTCGGGAACTACAGCGGCTGGGACTTCAGCTGCAGGAGCACAGGGGAATCCGGCAGTCCGGGCCGGAGCAGATGCTGCTGGCGCAGCCGTTAATCCGCAGTCTGCGGATGCCGGAGAAGCCGCCGGGGCAACTGGCGTGCCTGTCAAATCCGGGGCGGGGGATACCGCAGGAGTGCCGGGCTCAGCTGCCAAAGCCGGGAACACAGCGGCTGGCGGTACTGCCGGGAATGCAGGCATAGCGCAGCCGCAGCCGGCCGCCGGTGAGGAACCGGCGGATGCTGCTGGTAAGGGAGGCACTGCTATGAAGAGTGCCGACGGCCAGCCGGCACCCTCCGGTGCGGCTGTAACCGGAGGCGCCCTGCTCGCGAAGCTGCAGGGCGTGCTTACCGAGCTGCGCGGCACGCTGCCGCAGCTCACAGACCAGGCTGGCGCTGCCGCCCAGCCTGAGGAGGGCGCCCCGCCTGCTGCGCCGGCGGGGCGAGAGCCAGCCCGCGCGGCCGGCACGCCGCGCGGGGACAGCCCGGCTGCTGCGCAGCAGCCGGGCCAGGCACCCGCCCCTGCCCAAGACACGGAGTCTTGGGTGGGGCGGGTGCTGAAGCTGCTCGGTGCGGAGCACGAGCAGCAGGCTGTGCGCGGCGGCGCAGCGGCCGCGCAGGCGGCGTCCGGCGGCGGGGCGGAGGCCGCCGCCGATACGCTGAAGGGCGTGCTGCTGCAGGTCATGGGCAGCAGCGACGCCCCGCCCGCGGTCAAGGATGCCGCGGGCCAGATCGTGGCGCAGCTGACCGGACAGCAGCTGCTGCTGAACACGGACCGCACGGCGCCGTTCGCGCAGGTCACATTGTTCCTGCCGCTGCGCGGACCTGACGGCGAAGAGACAGCATCGGTGCATATTCAATCGCGGCGCGGCCGCAAGGGTGAACTGGATGCGGCGAACTGCCGCCTCTGGTTTGATCTGGACATGAAGCAGCTGGGCCAGACCCTGGTGGATGTCCAGGTGGTCGACCGGATCGTCAGCCTGAAGCTGCACAATAACGATCCATGGGTGCTTGAGCTGCTGGAGGGCCGCCGGGAGGAAATGGCGGCTGCCGCAGAGTCGATCGGGTACCAGCTGTCGAGCCTGCGGACCGAGCCGCTTCCGGAAATGAAGACGGCGTCCGGATCAGCCGCAGTGGCAGCCAAACTGGCCGAATATACACCGGATTCCTATAAAGGAGTCGATTACCGGATATGAGTGAGCAGGAGAAGCAGGAAGTATCGCAGCGGATGAAAAAGGCGGTAGCCCTGAAGTATACCCCCGGACAGAGCGAGGCTCCGGTAGTAGTGGCCAAAGGTCAGGGGGCGGTTGCCGATATGATTCTGCAGAAGGCCAAAGAGAACGGGGTGGCTGTACAGGAGGATGCTGCCCTGGTTGAGGTTCTCTCCAAACTGGATCTGGATCAGCAGATCCCGCCGGAGCTCTACAATCTGGTGGCGGAAATTCTTAGCTTTGTCTATCAGAGCGACAGATTAGCTGGAAAGCGGAAGATGCAATGAGGGAACTTCATGCTGGCGGCGCCTATAACCGGAAGGCCAAGGGGGCAGCAGCAGAAGCGGCAGCAGCACTATATCTGGCTTCGAGGGGTTACACTGTAGTGGAAGCCAACTGGCGCTGCCGCAGCGGGGAATTGGATCTGGTTGCGGAATATCAGGGCGCTCTGGTAATCATCGAGGTGCGCAGCCGCAGCGGAAGCCCATTGCCGGGAACGCCGGAGGAGTCCGTCGATGCCCGCAAAATCCGTCAGGTGCGCAGCACGGCAGAGGTATATCTGCATATGAAGGGCGAACAGGAGCGTACCGTTTCCTTTGATGTCATCAGTGTTCAGCTGAATCCGGATTTAAGCGTCGCCGCACTCCGTCATATCCGTGAAGCTTTTTGAAGAATGGCCCGTTCAGCCTGTCTTTGGTGGTAGTTATAGCCCTCATCCTTGGCAGCTCTGCACGCTTTGGGTCATTTCTCCCGGGAAATGGGTAAACATTATTGTGACTTTTAATGCTACCATGAGGAGGCGGTTCCCGTGAATAACCAACCGGTTAATATACAGGTAAGCTTTGCTTGCCAATATTGTGATCACAAGATTGAAGTGGATATGGGAGCCCGGCCTTCAGCCGTAATCTGCTGCAGCAATTGCAGTAAAAGCTTCACGATTATGCGCCCGGCCATCGCTGAGGAAATATTAATAGACTGGGAGAATGAGGCGCTGATTCAAAAGATCAGGGCTGAGAAAAGTCAGAGCAGCCACAGCAGCCTGATGAATCTGGTCATCCGGGTCATTGAGCTGCTAACCTGGCGCGACAGGGGCAATGGTCAGGTCGAAGCCATCAAGGAAATGCGCAAATGGCTGGTAGAGCATGAAGAAATCCCATCATTGGCAGAACTGATTCATCTGGATGCCACTCAGCGCTCGGGTAAACGGGAATGGCCGAAATGACGGCTGCTCAAGCCAAGGTTAATGCCGATTGAACTTAAGGATTAACGGGAGCCTGGCGGTACCTTTGCAGAAGGGTTGCCGCACAGCCGGCCGGATTCTTAAGTTTTATTTTTATATTACATAACGGGGGGAAATCCACATGCCGGATGTCTTTTTTACATCGGATCATCATTTTGGGCATAAGCTGATTATTGATTTTGAGTCCCGGCCTTTCGCAAATGTGCAGGAGATGGATGAGGCCTTGATTGCAAACTGGAATGCCGCGGTCGGACCTGAGGATACCGTTTTTCATCTGGGTGACTTTTCCTTTCTTGGCCTTGAGGCGACCAGTGCCATTATCAGCCGTCTGAACGGGTACAAAATACTCATTCTCGGCAACCATGACCGCGGGCGCGGGCGGAGCTGGTGGCTGGAAGCGGGTTTTGATGAGGTCAGTGAATACCCGCTGGTGTATAAGGACTTTTTCTTTCTTTCCCATGAGCCCATGTATATGAACAAGCATATGCCTTACGTAAATGTGCATGGTCATATTCACGGCCAGAAATATGAAGGGAACAATCATTTCAATATTTGCGTTGAGCATTCCGGCTATAAGCCTTTATCGTTCGCTGCAATCAGGGATGCGGTTGTGGTCAGTGAGGAAGGATAATGGATTGCAAAAAGCTTGATAATAGCGCGGCTGTCTTTGTATACTAGGGATAGTCAGACTACGGAAAATGAGGAAGCACCTTTTTTCTTTAATGGATGACGCCCGGTGGGGGCGTATTTCAGGAGAAGAGGTGTTTTTTATTATGTACGGAAAAATGCATAGTGCCTGCCTGTACGGGATTGAAGGCGTGATGATCGGAGTGGAAATAGATCTGGCCAACGGCTTGCCCCAGACCAGCATTATCGGGCTGCCGGATTCAGCGATCCGTGAAGCGGTGGAAAGAGTGCGCGCAGCGGTCAAAAATTGCGGCTACCGCTATCCCCAGCAGCGGGTTACAGTCAATCTGGCTCCGGCAGATCTGCGTAAGGAAGGCTCAGCCTTCGATCTGGCCATTGCGCTGGGTATTCTGACGACCAGCGGCCAGCTGATGATGCCGGCGGCCGAAGAGATGCTGCTGATCGGCGAGCTGGCCCTCGACGGGAGCCTCAGGCCAGTGACCGGTGTGCTGCCGATGGTGGAGGCAGCCCGGCGGTCGGGCTTCAGCAAGGTGCTGGTGCCGCGCGGGAATGAGGCAGAGGCAGCGCTGATCAGCGGCATGGCTGTCTATGCAGCCGGTCATCTGCGTGAGCTGCCGCATCCTGCCGATGCCGGAACGGGAGCTGCTGACCAACCAGATGTGGTGTCAGATAAGCAGCGGCACATTCCGCAAGCTTCTGCAGATCATCCAGACAATGAACCGCCGCTCCCGTTTCCGGTTACTGTAATGGACAGCCAGGGCGATTCCGGCCGTATTCACCAGCCTGTCATGGCGCTTAATCTTGAACATTTGCGGTATCACCCGCAGCATAGTGTCAGCAGCTTATCAGGTACGGCTGATGAGATGCTGAGGGAGGACTTTGGAGATGTGCTCGGGCAGAGCCATGTGAAGCGGGCATTGACGATAGCTGCTGCCGGGATGCACAATATTATCCTGGCGGGGCCACCCGGTACGGGCAAGACTATGATGATCAAGCGGCTGCCTGGCATTCTGCCGGAGCTGAATGACAGCGAATCGCTGGAGGTCACCAAAATATTCAGTGCAGCCGGCAAGCTGACGGATACCCGCAGCGGGCTTTTGCGCAGCAGGCCCTTCCGTGCCCCGCATCATACCATTTCAGCGGCAGGGCTGATTGGCGGGGGAAGCATACCGAAGCCGGGGGAGGTGAGCCTGGCCCACCGGGGAGTGCTTTTTCTGGATGAGCTGCCTGAGTTCTCGCGGAATGTACTGGAGGTGCTGCGGCAGCCGCTGGAGGATAGCGTGGTTACGATAAGCCGCGCCCGTGCTGCCTTTACCTTTCCGGCCCGTTTTTTACTCGCCTGTTCCATGAATCCGTGCAGCTGCGGATACTTGGGGAACACGGGCACGCAGCAGCGGTGTACCTGCAGTCCGGCCAAGATTGCCCAGTACCGGGCTAAAATCTCCGGACCGCTGCTCGACCGGATTGACATGCAGGTGGATGTTCCCCGCCCGTCAGACTGGAAGGGGCAGGGCCCGGCCTTATCCTCAGCAGAAATGCGCAGGGATGTGCTGAGAGCCCAGCAGATTCAGGCAGAGCGTTACAGCAAACTGCCGATTTCCTGGAACAGCGAGCTGTCCGGGGCAGCGCTGCGCCGCTATGCGGCTCTGAATAAAGAGAGCAGTCTGCTGCTGCACGGGATTCTGGAAAGTCTCGGCCTCAGCATGCGGGCGCATGACCGGATTATTAAGCTCGCGAGAACCATCGCCGATCTGGAAGGGGCAGCCGCGATAAGCTCTGCCCATCTGGCGGAAGCTGTACAGTACCGCAATCTGGACAGGCAGGTAGTGGCTGAGGAGTAAGGGGGGGCAGCCTTTTTCCGAATCTTTTCCTTCATTATATATATCCCTATTTAACCTTGTTAACAGTTATGAAAAATCATTGCAAAGAACAAATAAGCCGTCCGGGTATACCCGGCGGCTTATTTGTTGCAACGCTGGCTCAGCTGCAAGAATGAAGATTACAGTACATTTAGCTCGACTGCAATGTTGCCGCGTGTAGCGCGGGAATAAGGGCAGGCGCCATGGGCGGCTTCTACCAGCTTCTCGGCTGTTTCGCGATCAACACCCTTTACCAGCACATCCAGCTTAACGGCAATCCCGAAGCCGCCGTCTTCGACTTTACCGAAGCTCACGGTGGCGGTAACTTCACTGCCCTCAATCTTCACTTTGCCAAGCCGCGCCACCATGTTCAGTGCGCTATCAAAGCAGGCGGAATATCCTGCTGCGAACAGCTGTTCAGGGTTGGTGCCTTCGCCGCCTGCTCCGCCCATTTCGCGGGGAGTGCTGATGGTCAGGTTCAGCTTTGGACTTTCCGATTCAATATACCCGTTTCTTCCGCCGACTGCTTTTACAGTAGTTTCATACATTTTTTGTTGGATAGTCATCATTACAAATCGCTCCCGTTCATTTTGTTTTATATATTGTACACAATTTAATTTAACACAATAAAAATAATAGTCAATATATTTTTTGCTATTAACATGATATTGCAGATGAATTGTGATAAAATAACGACATAAAGGCAGGTGAAGAAGAAATGCAAGAACCAACAACTACCCCTGAACTGATGCTTGATAATCAGCTGTGCTTTACGATCTACGCATGTTCGCGTGAATTTACGAAGCTGTACCAGCCTCATCTGGACAAAATCGGACTAACATATTCGCAGTACCTGGTTATGATTGTGCTGTGGGAGAAGCAGCAGTGCACAGTCAAGGAGCTTGGCGAAGCCCTGTTCCTGGATTCCGGTACGCTGACTCCGCTGCTGAAGAGGCTGCAGGCCGCGGGCCTGATTCTTCGCGAACGCTCCCTGCAGGATGAACGCAAGGTGCTCATCTCGCTGACCGAGAAGGGCTGGGATCTGAAAAACGAAGCCGTCTGCATACCCGCGAAGATGGCGGAAGGCACAATGCTCTCGGCAGAGGAATTTGTCCATCTGCTGGGCCAGTTCAAGGACCTGCTCGGCCGGATTCACGAAGCCAATAATAATGCAACTAAATAGAAGTACAAGCCTGTGTCAATGCAATCGTTCGCATTCCGGCATGAAATCAAGCGAAAATATATGTATAAATAGTGAAAGTTTTTGAGGAAAGCGGAATTGAATCATGTTACAATATTCTGGGTTTCACTTTATATACTATAGGTAGGTGCAAATCTGTACCCCGCTGATCAAAACGGAATGCGGCATGGCTGCAGGCTGCCTGCAAAAGCCGCCGCAACACTTTAGGAGGCTTCCGGTATGAATATCCACGAGTATCAGGGAAAAGAAGTACTTAAGAAGTACGGCGTTGCCGTACCGAACGGAAAAGTTGCTTATACAGTGGAGGAAGCAGTAGAGGCTGCAGCATCACTCGGTACGCCGGTGGTGGTAGTGAAGGCTCAGATTCATGCAGGCGGAAGAGGGAAAGCCGGAGGGGTCAAGGTCGCCAAGTCTCTCGATGAGGTCCGCACCTATGCGGGAGAAATCCTCGGAAAGACGCTGGTCACCCATCAGACCGGACCGGAAGGCAAGGAAGTGAAACGGCTGCTCATTGAAGAGGGCTGCCAGATTGCCAAAGAATACTATATTGGAATTGTTGTAGACCGCAGTTCCGGCCGGGTGGTCATGATGGCCTCTGAAGAAGGCGGAACGGAAATTGAAGAGGTGGCGGCAACCCATCCGGAGAAGATTTTCAAAGAAATCATTGATCCGGCTGTAGGACTGCAGACCTTCCAGGCACGCAAACTGGCGTACAGCATCGCTATTCCGAATGAACTGGTCAATAAAGCGGTCAAGTTCATGCAAGCGCTCTATTTGGCTTTTGTGGATAAAGATTGCTCGATCGCAGAGATTAATCCGCTGGTCGTGACCGCTGACGGAAATGTAATGGCGCTTGATGCCAAGCTGAACTTTGACTCGAATGCTTTGTTCCGCCATAAGGATATTCAAGAGCTCCGCGACCTCGATGAAGAGGATGAGAAGGAGATTGAGGCCTCCAAATTTGATCTCAGCTACATTGCCCTCGACGGCAATATCGGCTGTATGGTTAATGGTGCGGGACTGGCAATGGCTACAATGGATATTATTAAATATTACGGCGGCGAGCCGGCCAACTTCCTGGATGTAGGGGGCGGCGCGACAACCGAGAAGGTTACCGAAGCGTTCAAAATTATTTTGTCTGACGACAAGGTAAACGGCATCTTTGTCAATATTTTCGGCGGTATTATGCGCTGTGATGTCATTGCTGAAGGCGTGGTGGAAGCCGCGCGGCAGCTTGGACTGACCAAACCGCTTGTCGTCCGGCTGGAAGGAACCAATGTGGCACTGGGCAAGCAGATTCTCGCCGGTTCAGGACTCAATATCGTGGCAGCAGATTCCATGGCGGACGGTGCCCGTAAAATTGTTTCTCTTGTGTAACCCAAGTCTCGTATTCGACAAACTAAGTAGGGATGTGACCAAACGATGAGCATTCTTGTAGATAAAAATACGAAAGTCATCACACAGGGAATTACGGGCTCGACCGGATTGTTCCATACCAAAGGCGCACTGGATTACGGGACCCAGATGGTAGGCGGCGTAACTCCGGGCAAAGGGGGGACCTCCGTCAACATTACGCTCGAAAATGGAAGTGAGGTCAGCCTGCCGGTATTTGATACGGTCGTTCAGGCTAAAGCGGCCACCGGTGCAACGGCCAGTGTCATTTACGTTCCGCCTGCCTTTGCCGCTGACTCCATCATGGAAGCTGTGGATGCGGAGCTTGACCTCGTCATCTGTATCACAGAAGGCATTCCCGTGCTGGATATGGTCAAAGTATCGCGCTATATGGAAGGGAAGTCCACTGTCCTTATCGGCCCTAACTGTCCTGGCGTTATTACGCCTGGAGAGTGTAAGATCGGCATCATGCCGGGCTACATTCATACCCCCGGATATGTGGGTGTGGTCTCCCGCAGCGGAACCCTTACCTATGAAGCGGTGCATCAGCTGACCGAACGCGGAATCGGGCAGTCATCGGCTGTCGGGATCGGCGGAGATCCGGTAAAAGGCTCAGAGTTTATTGATATTTTGAAGCTTTTTAATGAAGATCCGGGAACAAAAGCAGTCATTATGATCGGCGAGATCGGAGGGACAGCGGAGGAAGAGGCTGCACTTTGGATCAAAGAGAACATGACGAAGCCTGTAGTCGGATTTATCGGCGGTGTTACGGCACCTCCGGGTAAACGGATGGGCCATGCCGGGGCAATCATTTCCGGAGGTAAAGGCACTGCCAGCGAAAAAATCGCCGTGCTGGAATCCTGTGGAATCAAAGTAGCGCCAACACCGGCTGAAATGGGCTCTACCCTTGTAAGTGTTCTTGAGGAGCGCGGTATTCTGAATGCTTTTACCACCCATTAATTTGGAGGCAGTCAGGTTCGCTCAAAAAATCATTGTGCTCTAATCTGTCAAGTAGTATGATTTGTTAAAGGTAAGCAACCTTTTATTCCTGCGTGCAGGGTAAAGGGTTGCTTTTTTTTTGTGTTTATGTCCTCTGATTTCAGCTCTTCGCAGCGGCAGCTTGCTTTTTTTACAGCATTATCACAAAATAGGGAAGGTTGACCCTTCCATCCAAAGGGAGTGTTCACATGGATACACGTGATTTGTTATTCGGACTGAATGAAGTGGAGGGGATTGGCTGGAAAAGCATCGACAAAATCCGCAGAGCGGGACTTTTGTCGGATCAGGCCTTTCATTGCCGGGCTGAGGATTGGCAGGAGGTCGGATTATCCGCGAAAATGTCACAGCGGCTGGCGGAGACGTTCGATGCCGGATGGGTGCAAAGGCGCCGCCTTTTAATGGAAGAAAGCGGTGCAGCGATGATCACTATTCTGGATGAGGAATATCCTGCAATGCTCAAAGAAACGGCCGAGCCACCCTGGGTGCTCTATTACCGCGGTGCCCTGAAGCTTGCTTCGCAGCCTGCAATCGCCATGGTGGGGACTCGGGTACCAACTGCCTACGGTCGGAGGATTGGAGAAATACTGGCTGGGCAGCTCAGCCGGTCCGGTCTTGCTGTAGTGAGCGGTCTGGCCCGCGGAATCGACAGCATCTGCCATGAAGCTGCACTGGCTTGCGGCGGAAATACCGTAGCAGTAGTTGCTACAGGACTCGACAATGTTTACCCGCCCGAGAACAGGGAGCTGGAAAGGGAAATTTCACGTAAAGGGCTTGTGCTCAGCGAATATCCGCTGGGAACCAAAAGCCATCCGGGACTTTTTCCGCAGCGCAACCGGATTATCGCCGGCCTGACGCTGGGAACGGTGGTTGTGGAAGCGGACAGCCGCAGCGGATCACTGATAACCGCTGATGCCGCCCTGGAAGCAGGAAGGGATGTGTTCGCCGTTCCCGGACCTGTAACCTCTCCCAAAAGCAGGGGGGCGCTTGAGCTGATTAAGCAGGGGGCTAAACTAGTAACCGGCGCCGAAGATATTTTGGAAGAATACATATCAATTTTGCCTGTAAAAGCAGGAGAATCGGGCGGAAATCCGTCTTTTGACCCCGGGCGCGGAGACGGGCTCACCGAAAAGAAATTGACAAGTGAGGAGTCTCACCTATACCATATACTGCATCAAGGCCCGTTTACACTGGATGAGCTGCTTTCCAGAACAAGCTGGGATTTTGGACATTTGCATTCAGTTCTGTTATCTTTAATCATAAAAAAAGCGGTAACACAATTGCCGGGTGCAATTTATAAGGTAATTTAATATAGAAGGAACAGAGTTGAGCATATTCCCTCCATCCCTTTTACCGGAATGAGGTCCAGGCTCACATCACTTTTAGGAGGATTAACCTATGGCGGATACACTGGTCATTGTCGAATCGCCGGCCAAAGCGAAGACAATCGGCAAATATTTAGGCAGTAAATATATAGTAAAGGCATCTATGGGACATATCAGAGATTTGCCTAAGAGTCAGATTGGCGTCGAGGTAGAGAATGATTTCAGTCCCAAGTACATCACCATCCGCGGCAAGGGCTCTATTCTGAAGGAACTTAAGGATGCCAGCAAAAAAGTGAAAAAAGTCTATCTGGCGGCTGACCCGGACCGTGAAGGGGAAGCCATTGCCTGGCATCTGGCGCATGCGCTGGATCTGGATAATACCGAGGAGTGCCGGGTTGTTTTTAACGAGATTACGAAGCAGGCGGTCAAGGATGCCTTCAAGACACCGCGCAAAATCAATATGGACCTGGTGAATGCCCAGCAGGCCCGTAGAATTCTTGACCGGCTTGTAGGCTACAAGATCAGCCCACTATTATGGAAGAAAGTCAAAAAAGGCCTGTCGGCCGGCCGGGTGCAATCGGTAGCGGTTAAGATTATCATGGACCGTGAGAATGAAATTTCGGCATTTGTACCGACGGAATACTGGAGTATCACTGCAAAGCTGGGCATCAAGGGTACTGACTTTGAAGCAAAGTTTCATAAGCTGAACGGTGAGAAAAAAGAGCTCGGCAAGGAAAGCGACGTCCAGGAGGTCCTGGAAGCGATTAAGAACGCTGATTTCCGGGTAGCCGAAGTTAAGGAAAAGGAAAGACAGCGCCATCCTTCGGCGCCGTTTACAACAAGCTCTCTGCAGCAGGAGGCTGCCCGCAAGCTTGGGTTCCGCGCAGCCAAAACGATGTCTGTGGCTCAGCAGCTGTATGAAGGAGTGGAGCTCGGCAAGGAAGGCACAGTCGGTCTGATTACCTATATGCGTACCGACTCCACGCGTATCTCCACAACAGCCCAGGATGAGGCCAAGGAGCTGATTCTGGCCAAATACGGTGAGAAATTTGTTCCTGAAGCTCCGCGCCAGTATTCCAAAAAAGCTGCGGGGGCCCAGGATGCGCACGAAGCGATCCGTCCAACCTCGGCACTGCGTGAGCCGGAACTCGTCAAGGAGTTCATGAGCCGCGATCAATTCCGCCTGTATAAGCTGATCTGGGAGAGATTCCTGTCCAGCCAGATGTCCTCGGCGCTTCTTGATACCCTCTCGGTGGATATTTCTGCAGGAACAGCGGTTTTCCGGGCTGTAGGCTCCAAGGTGTCCTTCCCCGGATTTATGAAGGTCTATGTAGAAGGCAATGACGACGGAACGACTGACGAAGAGAAATTCCTGCCGCCGCTTAAGGCGGGCGACGAGCTCGACAAGCAGGGAATTGAGCCCAAGCAGCACTTTACCCAGCCGCCGCCGCGTTACACGGAAGCACGTCTGGTCAAAACGCTGGAAGAGCTGGGCATAGGCCGCCCGAGTACGTATGCCCCTACGCTGGAGACTATTCAGAAGCGCGGCTACGTTGCAATTGAAGAGAAAAAGTTTATGCCAACCGAGCTTGGCGAGCTGATCATAGAGCAGATGGAACAGTTCTTCCCGGAAATTCTCGATGTAGAATTTACAGCCCACATGGAAGGTGATCTTGACCATGTGGAGGAAGGTGCGGAGGATTGGGTCAAAGTACTGGCTGGATTTTACGAATCCTTCGAGAAGCGCCTGGAATTTGCTGAAGAAGAAATGAAAGAGATTGAGATTGAGGATGAGGTTTCGGATGAGCTCTGCGAGAAATGCGGCAAACCGATGGTTTATAAGCTCGGCCGGTTCGGTAAATTTCTGGCTTGCTCCGGGTTTCCGGACTGCCGGAATACAAAGCCAATTGTGAAGGATATCGGGGTCACCTGTCCTAAATGTAACGAAGGCAAGGTTGTAGAGCGCCGCAGCAAGAAGGGACGTGTGTTCTACGGCTGTGACCAGTATCCGGGCTGTGACTTTGTATCCTGGGACCGCCCGTCGCTTAAACCATGTCCCGCTTGCGGCTCCTGGATGATAGAAAAGCGCAATAAACAAGGCACCAAGCTTCAATGCACCTCCTGTGATCATACAGAAGCTGTGATTGAGGGCGAAGAATTAGCAGAATAATAGATTTTTAGCAGGAGGAAATGAATTTGAAAGACACAGCAAAAGTAACAGTAATTGGCGCGGGGCTTGCCGGCAGTGAAGCTGCCTGGCAGATTGCTTCAAGCGGGGTTCCCGTTAAACTATATGAAATGAGACCGGCGGTTAAAACGCCGGCCCACCATACCGACCAATTTGCCGAGCTGGTGTGCAGCAATTCCCTGCGGGCAAACGGACTGGGCAATGCAGTAGGAGTGCTGAAGGAGGAAATGCGCCGCCTGAACTCGCTTGTGCTTGGAGCCGCCGACCGTCATGCAGTGCCTGCCGGCGGTGCACTGGCGGTAGACCGTGACGGATTCTCGGGAGAGATCACCCGCACCCTGCACGATCATCCGCTCGTAGAAGTTGTTAATGAAGAGTTGACCCGGATTCCTGAGGAAGGTATTGTCGTTATTGCGACCGGCCCGCTAACCTCCCCGGCATTGTCCGCCGAGATCAAGGCACTGCTTGGTGAAGAATATTTCTACTTCTACGATGCGGCAGCCCCGATTGTCGAGAAGGACAGCATCGATATGAGCAAGGTCTATCTGGCATCCCGGTATGACAAGGGTGAAGCGGCCTATCTGAACTGTCCGATGAATGAGGAAGAATTCGACCGTTTCTATGATGCTCTGATTACTGCCGAGACTGCAGCGCTCAAGGAATTTGAGAAGGAAATCTATTTTGAAGGCTGTATGCCGATTGAAATTATGATGAAGCGCGGCAAGCAGACAGCGCTATTCGGACCAATGAAGCCGGTAGGACTATTGAATCCCCACACCGGGAAGCTGCCTTACGCAGTTGTTCAGCTGCGCCAGGACAATGCTGCCGGTACGCTCTACAATCTGGTGGGCTTCCAGACACATTTGAAATGGGGCGAGCAAAAGCGTGTATTCTCCATGATTCCAGGCCTGGAGAATGCCGAATATGTCCGTTACGGGGTAATGCACCGTAATACGTTTATCAATTCGCCTAAGCTGCTTCACCCGACTTATCAGATGAAGGGACATGAAAGACTGTTTTTTGCCGGCCAGATGACAGGCGTTGAGGGTTATGTCGAGTCTGCCGCATCCGGTATGATTGCCGGAATCAACGCAGCCAGAGCGGCGCAAGGCGAGGAAGGGCTGATATTCCCCGGAGACAGCGTGCTTGGCAGTATGCCGGCCTACATTACTTCCGCTGATCCGGAGCATTTCCAGCCAATGAACGCCAACTTTGGGCTGCTGCCGAAGCTGGAAAAGAAGATCCGCAACAAAAAAGAAAAGAATGAGCTGCTTGCCCACCGTGCGCTGGATAGCTTGGCTGTATTTGCCAGCCGGACAGGCCTTACCTATAAAGAACCGGAGACTGTGGAGCCTGGGCAGTCATAATTTGAAGTTTGCAATGCATAAGCTTATGATTTATAGAGGATGAACTTAGGAATGCTATGACCTTCATTCTTAAGTTCATTTATTTTAAAATATCAGAAAATATAAACCTGCGGTCTTATACAGATCTGATATTTCTCGCAGAAACGGTTACTGCCTTCCCTGAAGGACAGCTATGTCGTTTCTACTTGGGAGTAAGTTTATTCTAGGAGGTTGCCAAATTATGTTACCTAGCTTTCATGCAACTACTATTTGCGCCGTAAGACATAACGGTCATGCTGCAATCGCAGGCGACGGACAGGTTACCTTTGGCGAGAGCGTCATTATGAAGACTACTGCCAAAAAAGTGCGCCGGCTGTACAGAGGACAAGTCATCGCCGGCTTTGCGGGTTCGGTAGCCGATGCAATCACCCTGTTTGAAAAGTTTGAAGGCAAGCTTGAAGAGCATCACGGCAACTTGCAGCGTTCAGCGGTCGAGCTGGCCAAGGATTGGCGTCAGGACCGCATTCTGCGCAAGCTGGAGGCGCTGATGATCGTGATGGATAAGGAAGGCATGCTGCTTATTTCCGGCAATGGGGAAATCATTGAGCCTGATGACGATGTGCTTGCCATCGGCTCCGGCGGCAACTTTGCGTTAGCCTCGGGCAGGGCACTGAAACGTCATGCGTCGAATTTGAGTGCGGCCGAGATTGCCAGGGAGGCACTGCGGATTGCATCCGAGATTTGCGTGTATACCAATTCCAATATTATCGTTGAACAATTGTAGGCACGGTGCCACAGAAAGAGGGAGGAAGTCGTAATGGTGAATCAATCGCTCACACCCCGCCAGATCGTCGCTGAACTTGATAAATATATCGTCGGCCAGAAGCAGGCAAAAAAGTCGGTGGCAGTTGCCCTCCGCAACCGTTACCGCCGCAGCCAGCTAAGCGAAGAGCTGCGTGATGAGATTGTACCCAAGAATATACTGATGATCGGTCCTACCGGCGTCGGAAAAACCGAAATTGCCCGACGGCTTGCCAAGCTGGTCAATGCCCCCTTTATTAAAGTTGAAGCTACAAAGTTCACTGAAGTAGGTTATGTGGGCCGTGACGTTGAATCGATGGTCCGGGATCTTGTGGAGACCTCTATCCGCATGGTTAAGCTGGAGCGGACGGATAAGGTGAAGGACCGGGCAGAGGAGCTTGCCAATGAACGGATCGTCGCGATTCTCGCACCGTCCTCCTCCAAGAATAAATCCCAGCGTAACCCGTTTGAGATGATTTTCGGCGGGAACAGCGGCAATGCCGAAGACAGCAAGGAAGAGCCTGAGGACGGCAGTCTGAGTGAACGCCGCCGCGGAATCAAGTTCAAGCTGCTGGCAGGACAGCTCGAAGAAGACATCATCGAAATTGACGTGGAAGATACGGCTCCGACGATGCTGGATATGTTCGCCGGCCAGGGCAATGATCAAATGGGAATGAATATGCAGGAGATGTTCGGAAGCCTGCTGCCCAAGCGAACCAAAAAACGCAAGCTGCCTATCAAGGAAGCGCGTAAGGTGCTGATTCAGGACGAGGCTGCCAAGCTGATTGACATGGACGATGTCATCCAGGAATCGGTGGCCCGTGCGGAGCAATCCGGCATTATTTTTGTAGATGAGATTGACAAGGTGGCCAGCCAGGGGAAAGGCTCCGGGCCTGATGTTTCAAGGGAAGGCGTACAGCGCGATATTCTACCTATTGTCGAGGGCTCTACGGTTATGACCAAATACGGCCCTGTGAAGACCGACTACGTGCTGTTTATCGCAGCCGGGGCGTTTCATATCGCCAAGCCTTCAGATCTGATTCCCGAGCTTCAGGGACGCTTCCCGATCCGGGTAGAGCTGAGCAGCCTGACGCTGGAGGATTTTGTGTCCATTCTGACCGAGCCCCAGAATGCGCTGACCAAGCAATATGTAAATCTGCTCAAAACAGAGAACATCGAGATCCAGTTCAAGGATGAGGCTATTCAGGAGATCGCCAGAATTGCTGCTTCTGTCAACCAGAACATGGAGAATATCGGAGCCCGGCGCCTGCACACTATTCTGGAGAAGCTGCTCGAAGACCTTTCTTTTGAAGCGCCTGAGCTGACGCTTGAGACTATGGTCATTACGCCGGAGTATGTTCGCGAAAAACTGTCAGGAATCGCTCAAGACCGCGATTTAAGTCAATACATCCTGTAAAACAGGGAAGAATTGGAATTCCTTAAAATTTAGGTATATGGAATTAGTGGTTTGCATAAAAGCCCGGAAAAACGGTCAAATCGTGCAATATAATGCCAAATAAAAGAATATTATGGTGGAAAAATGTCAAAAAATTGAAAAAACATGCTTTAAGCCCCCTCTTTTCTGAAAAGATAGGGCTTATTTCTTATTGTAATAATATACAAATTCTACGAGAATCAATGTATGTGAGATTGCTAATAGAATCATCCATCGACACCTTTCGACTGCTTGTTTAAAAAATGGTAAAAAAATAGCTTTTTTTGTCGAAACAAGCAGGAATCCGTAAGAAGTTGTGGAATTCTTTTCATTATGATAGCTTTGGAAGGGGGATTTCCATGGGTTTGCTGAACAGTGTCAGTTTTCAGAGACTGCAGGGCGGTCTTGAGGCTGCCACGACACGACAAAGTGTCCTGGCTAATAACATAGCCAATGCTGATACGCCGGGATTTAAACGCTCTGATGTTTCTTTTGAAAGTGTACTAGCCGCACAGGAAAACGGAGCGAAACCGACGCTGGGTGCGAAGGTAACGGATTCCCGCCACTTCCAATTCGGTTATGTTTCCGGTATGCCATCTGCTGTCGTTAGCAAAGATGTATCTACTTCGATGAACAATAACGACAATAATGTGGATATGGACCGGGAGATGGCGCTCAGTGCAGAGAATCAGCTCAGATATAATTCGTATATCGAGCAGCTGAACAGCCAGATTACTATGATGCGTACAGTTGTGCAGGGAGGGTAATATATAGTGAACTTTGGTAGCAGTTTTGGAATCAGCGCTTCAGCCTTGACCGCCCAGCGGCTCAGAATGGATGTCATTTCCTCCAATATTGCCAATGCCGAGACAACCAGGGCCTCCGTAGTAGACGGTAAGGCTGTACCCTACAAGCGTAAGCTTGTCGTTCTTGGAACAGAGCAAAATAATAGCTTTTCGAATATTCTAAATTCAAAAATGAATAGCAGTAACGGGACTGAGGGCGTAAAGGTACAGTCAATCATAGAGGATTCCTCACCTTTGAAGCCGGTCTACAATCCGTCCCATCCGGATGCGGACGCCGAGGGCTATGTGTACATGCCTAACGTCGATTTGACCAAAGAGATGGTGGATATGCTATCTGCTTCCCGTTCTTATGAAGCCAACGTAACGATGCTGAATGCATCCAAGGCAATGGTGAGCAAGGCGCTTGAAATCGGAAAATAAGCTTAACTGACATTTTAGGAGGGTAATCATTGATACAGAACTTTATGATTGGAACACAAGCCGTTCAGCCGCTTGCCATGAAGTCCGCAGCTGCACAGGCGGGAACAGTGACCGGTTCCGGTCAGAGCTTTGGCTCTTATCTGGAGGATGCATTGAATCAGGTGGCTGCCCAGGAGCAGCAGGCCAAGGATATGAGCAACAAATTCGTTTTGGGGGAAGTCAATATCGATGAGGCGATGATTTCTTCACAACAGGCATTGCTGAGTTTGCAGCTGACTACACAAGTCCGGAACAAAGTGATTGAAGCCTATCAGGAAATTATGAGAACTCAGATCTAAATAATCCTAGCTTAGTTTCGGATGGGGTGACACTGTGAATGAAAGATTTGCCCAATACAGGGAGAAGGCAGTCCAGTATTGGAACAGATTCAGCGGTAAACAAAAAATACTATTTTTCTCTACTCTTTTTATCATCATCATCATAGCCGTAGTTTTGACGATGCAGCTATCGAAAACGGAATACGAAGTGGCTTTTCAGGATTTGGACAATACGGACTCTGCAGGAGTCATGACCTACCTGGATTCCGCAGGAATTCCTTACCGGCTGAGTCCGGATGGCAGAAGTATTTCAGTGCCAAGCACCCAGGCAAACCGCATTAAGGTGGATATTGGTTCTCAGGGAATTGTGCAGGAGGGCTCGATCGGATACAAAATCTTTGATGAGTCTTCATCCATGATCGGAACGACAGACTCCGAGTTTAATGTTAAATACAACAATGCGCTGAACGGGGAAGTTGAGCAGCTGATGAGGCGTATGCAGGGGATCAAGGATGTTAAAGTGCTGGTTACCCTTCCCAAAGAGACTGTTTTCGCCGCACAGGAGGGCCAGGAGCAGGCTTATGCATCTATCGTGCTTACATTTGATCCGGGATTCAGGCCGTCACAGGATAATATCGACGGATATTTTAATCTTGTGAAGACTGCTGTTCCGAATTTGCCGGTGGACAATATCACGATTACCAGTAATGAGACTGAGCTAATGCCGACTGCCAAGGGCGGCCAAGCTGGTGTATCCAGTCAGGTTGAAGAAAACTTTGCCCTTCAGAAAAAATTTGAAGAGGAAGTCAAAAAGAATGTCAAGCAATTTCTCAGTACATTAACGGGTCCCGACAAAGTGGATGTTCTGGTCTTTTCCAAGTTGAATTTTGATAAGGAGAGCCGGAAGGAAGACCTCGTTACACCTGTGGATACGGAGAATATGCGAGGGATTGAGATAAGCTCACAGATCATCAGCAATACCTATTCGGGTCAGGGTAACACTACCGGGGGAGTTGCAGGTACAGGATCTGAAGATGTCTCGGGTTATCCTTCGGGGACGGACACAGGCACCTCTACTTCTGAAGAATCTTCGGAGACCAGAAACTATGAGGTCAACCGGATTACAAAGGATATCATCGCAAGCCCATATACTGTTAAAGATTTAACCATTAACGTCGCAGTTGAACCACCTGCCGGACAAACAACTTTGGATGAGGCGACTTCAGGTGCAATCCAGAACATTCTGGTCAACATTGTGCGCGCTTCACTGGCAGATTCAGGAGTCACTTATACAGACGCTGATTTGACCAAAAAAGTTTCGGTGTACTCGCAACAGTTCGGTGGCACCACGACTGAAACTGCGACTGGCGGGCTGGCGACGTGGATGATCTGGGCAATTGCAGCAGCTGCGCTGCTTGTTGGTGCAGGAGGCGGGTTCCTGATTTACCGGAGCCGCAAGAACAAGCAAGAGGAAGAAGTGGAAGAAGACATTCCGCTGCAGGTTCCTACCGAATTCCCGTCCATTAACTTGGAGAGCGTGACTAACGAAAGTCAGGTTCGCAAGCAACTGGAAAGCCTCGCCAAGAAGAAGCCGGATGAATTCGTAAACCTGCTGCGTACATGGCTTGCAGACGAACAGAGGTGAACTAATGGCAAAAGCTAGCCAGCAGGGTCTCAGCGGCCGTCAAAAGGCTGCAATCCTGCTTATCACACTAGGGCCCGAGGTATCGGCGCAAATATTCAAACATCTACGAGACGAAGAAATTGAACAGCTCACTCTGGAGATAGCCAATGTCCGCAAGGTGGACAGTGTGGAAAAAGAGTCGATCATGTCCGAGTTTCATCAGATCTGTCTCGCACAGGAATATATTTCACAAGGCGGTATCAACTACGCCAAAGAAATTCTGGAGAAAGCACTGGGCTCAACCAAGGCGCTTGAAGTCATTAACCGTTTGACGGCAACGCTGCAGGTCAGACCTTTCGATTTTGCCCGCAAGGCTGACCCTAACCAGATTCTGAATTTCATTCAGAATGAGAATGTCCAGACAATCGCCCTGGTTCTGTCCTATCTGCAGTTTGAACAGGCTGCCAGCATTCTATCCTCCCTCCCGCAGGAGAAGCAGGCAGAGGTAGCGAGAAGAATTGCGATCATGGACAGCACTTCGCCTGAGGTTGTTACACAGATTGAACGGGTGCTGGAACAGAAGCTTTCGGCTACTGTGACTCAGGATTATACAAATGCCGGCGGCATCGAGTCTATCGTTCAGATTCTGAACGGGGTTGACCGCGGAACGGAACGTACCATTCTGGATTCGCTTGAAATCCAGGATCCGGAGCTGGCTGAAGAAATCAAAAAGCGTATGTTTGTGTTCGAAGATATTGTCAATGTGGACAATCGTTCCATCCAGCGCATCATCAAGGATATCGAAAATGCCGACCTTCAGCTGGCGCTCAAGGTTGCAAGCGAAGAGGTGCGGGACGTTATTTTCCGCAATATGTCCAAACGGATGGCCGAAACCTTCCGCGAGGAAATGGAATACATGGGACCTGTGCGGCTGCGTGATGTCGAGGAAGCTCAGACCCGTATTGTAGGAACGATCCGCAGACTTGAAGAATCTGGTGAAATTATCATCGCCCGTGGCGGAGGAGATGACATAATTGTCTAAGCTGATTAAACACTCCCAATATGTTCCGGTAGATGTGCTAAAGCGGCTGGAACAAGCGAGACAGAATGCCGGAATTGCCGAGGAATCCTCTTCGGAGGAACCGGCAGGTGAGGTGCATTATCATGACCCGGCCCGTGAAGAGGCAGAGCAGAGCCGCAGGCAGATGCTGAAGGATGCTCAGCAATTTGCTGAAGAACAGGTGCGCAGTGCATCTCTGGAAGCTGAAAATATTGTGGAATCGGCACGGACGGAAGCAGAAGAATGGTGGCGGCAGCGCCGGGAACAGGACGAGCATCTTATAGAGGCTGTCAAATCCGAAGCTTTTCAGCAAGGATATCAGGAAGGCCTCACACAGGCCGGGCATGAAATGGCTAAACGTATGGCTGAAATGATGGAAGAGGCACAAGCGGTATTGCAGGAAGCCTACAGGTCCCGTGACGTGATTATTCAGGAAGCCGAGCCCTTCCTGGTAGAGCTGAGCTGCTCCATCGCCGAGAAAATTGTAGACAAGCAGCTGACCGTTGAACCGCAGTTTGCCATGGATCTGATCCGCAAAAATCTGGCGCGCAAACGTGAGCAGGGGCTCATCTCCCTATGTGTCTCCCCTTCGCAGTTTGCCTTTGTCAATGCTGCTCGGGAAGAACTGGCACTTGCTGTTGATTCTCAGGCCGAGCTTCAGATTTTGCCGGATTCGACTGTGAAGGATATGGGGTGCGTCATCCGGTCCTCCTTCGGCAGCATTGATGCCCGGATTGATACGCAGCTCGCCGAAATCAAAAAATCGCTGGTAAGAATCGCGCTGGACTCCGACGAGCAGAGAAATGGGGAAGCCGATGCTTGACACTGGACGATATAAAGAATATTTAAGGAATTTTGATCCGGTAAGAATTAACGGAAAAGTTACCCAGGTTATCGGGCTGATGGTAGAGTCTGAGGGGCCGGATGCCAGCATCGGGGATGTATGCTATATATACCCGGCGAAAGGCAGCAAACCCCTGCAGGCTGAGGTAGTGGGATTCAGGGACAACAAGGTGCTGCTGATGCCGCTCGGTGAACTGCAGGCTATTGGTCCAGGCTGTGACGTGGTTGGCACCGGCAAACCGCTGAGCGTGCAGGTAGGATCGGAGCTGCTGGGCAAAGTGCTTGACGGGCTTGGACAGCCGCTTGACGGCTCACTGATTCCGGCACGGATGCCGCACAGCTCGACCTTCAATATTCCTTCCAATCCGTTAACCCGGCCAAGGGTGCATGAGCCGATCAGCATAGGAGTCAGAGCCATTGACGGCCTGCTTACGATTGGTAAAGGACAGCGCGTCGGCATCTTTGCCGGTTCAGGGGTCGGCAAAAGTACACTTATGGGGATGATTGCCCGTAATACCTCGGCTGATGTCAACGTGATCGCACTGATCGGTGAACGGGGAAGAGAAGTGCTGGACTTTATTGAACGGGATTTGGGGCCTGAGGGCCTGCAGCGTTCAGTTGTCATTGTAGCCACATCGGACCAGCCGGCGCTGATCCGGATCAAGGGGGCGCTGATCGCCACTACCATTGCCGAGTATTTCCGTGACCGCGGGCTTAACGTTATGCTGATGATGGACTCGGTTACACGCTACGCAATGGCCCAGCGCGAGGTAGGGCTTGCCGTTGGTGAGCCGCCGGCAATGAGAGGCTATACGCCTTCTGTCTTTGCCAGTCTTCCCAAGCTGCTCGAACGGGCAGGGACAGGTCCTACGGGGTCTATAACTGCTTTCTACACGGTCCTCGTTGACGGTGATGATATGAATGAGCCGATTGCCGATGCAGTACGCGGAATTCTCGACGGCCATATTGTCCTTAACAGAAACATTGCAAATAAAGGCCATTTTCCGGCTATCGATGTGCTGGCCAGCATCAGCCGTGTTATGAAGGACATTGCTCCCGAGGAGCAGATTGCAGCAGCCGAGAATGTGAAGCGGCTAATGGCAGTATATAAGGATTCCGAAGACCTGATCAATATCGGAGCTTACCAGCGCGGTTCTAACGCGCAGATTGACGAGTCGATGCACTACATTGATAGTATATGGGAATTCACCAGACAAAAAGTGAACGAGAAGGTTACTCTGTCAGAGGTTCAGCAATCTTTAATTTCACAGTTCTCAAGGAGTTGATAGGCAATGAAGTTCCATTATACTTTTCAGAAAGTTGTGGACTTGAAGGGCAACGAGAAAACACAGGCGGAGTGGATGCTCTCGACTGCACTTGGGGAACTGCAGGCGCAGGAAAAAAGCCTCGATGAACTGCTGATTCAGCGCAGTTCGCTGCTGCTATCGCTTCAGAGCGCAGCCGAGCAAAAAACACCTATGGCCAAAATTATTGAAATGCAGAATTACGTGCAGTATCTGGACACCTGTATTGCCCGCAAGCATACGGACATTAACAGGGCGCATCAGGAGGTTCAGCATAAGCAGGACCACCTTAGCACGAAAGTGCTGGATGAGAAGGTCTGGCTGAAAGCCAGAGACAAGGCGAAGACGATTTTTCAGCAGAATATGATTTTACGGGAACAAAACGAACTGGATGAGATGGCTACCGTCCGCTTCGCGATGAAATCCCTCTAACCCGGGAGGTTTCCGCTAGTGGCAAATAATGATTTGGAGCTTGAAAACGAAGAGTCAGCAAGCAAATTTGAGCGGTTTTTATTTTTGATGATCCCTATTATTTTTACCCTCGTGCTGCTTGGTGTGCTGTTGACTCTTTTTAATATGGATATCCGTAACAAAGCGCTGGAAGTGGCCAACAAGATTCCCGTAGTGAATCAGTGGATTCCTGATCCGGCAGTCCAGCCCGGAAGTGAAGCGGCAGAGGAAGAAGCGGCTTCGCCGAATCAGGAACAGGCAAAAAGCTCGGAATCGACGATCAAGGAGCTGAAGGCCCAGCTTGCCGAAAAGGATGCGCAGCTGAAGCAAATTAACGAAGAAAAGACGGCGCAGACTACCCAGGTTGAAGCATTGCAAAAGCAGATTGATACCATGACGGCAGAGGCCGCCGCCGCAGAGGCAGCCACGGAGGAAGAGGATCCTTACCAGGATAAAGTAACTGAACTGGCCAAGCTGTATTCGGGGATGAAGGCTTCCAAGGCAGCGCCGATTATGGAGAATTTGACCCCTGAGGAGCAGGTTCAGATTCTGAGCGCAATGAACACGGCAAGCAAAACGGCCATTCTGGAAAAAATGGATCCGCAAAAAGCCGCAGAAGTTTCAATTAAGCTAAAAGAAACAACAAATTCAACCGATATGGCTATTGCAGCCCTTCAATCAAGACTCAAACAGGACCAGGCAGCAACGGCTGCAACGCCTGCGGCTAGCGCTAATCTGGATCAGGAAAAGCTTAGCCAGACGTTCACCTCAATGCCTGCTGCGGAAGCAGCAACGCTGCTGAGCTCGATGTACAGTGTCAGTCCCGACAAGGTTATCACGGTGCTGAATACTGTGGGCGACTCTGTACGATCCTCGATCCTGGGTGAGATGACCAAAAAGGACAGCGCACTTACAGCAAAAATTCTGAACCGACTAATGGGCGGTAAATAATATTCCTGAGAGGAGGTGAAAAACAAAGATGAGTTTAGTTATACCATCATTTTCAGGCGGCAATATGCTGCCGGCTAACGGAACTGCCGGAGCAGGCGGAACAGCCGTGACTAACGGAACAACAGCTTCTGCCGGGGGCGCTTCAACCGCTCAGCCGTTTGCACAGACCCTCATTCAGACTATGACCGGGGCAACCGGCAAAGCTGAAACGGCTGCTCAGGCCGGAGCCATGGCTTCGCTGCTTCAAGGTCTGCTGGCTGCAGTGCAGTCCGGTGATGAAGAGACAAGCGGTAAGATTGAAGTCAAGCATATAGAATTGTTGAAGAGACTTACGGAGGATATGGACAAGCTTGATGAGAGTCTGAGCGCTGATCCCGCGCTGCTGGCGGCTCTCCAGGGCTGGCTGACGCAGGTTGCCCAGTTGTTGTCTGGAACTGCTCCACAAGGCAAAGGAGAAGCCGGTGAAGATACAGCGACGGCTGCATTGCCGGCGCTTGACCCAATGCTTACGGTTTCTGGCACATCAGAACAGGGAGAAAAAGCCGCTGAAGGCACTGTGACGCCTGCATTATCGCCGCTGGCCCGGAACGCAGAGACTATCCGTTTTGTTGTGCAGGATGAGCTTAACAGCCTGGTCACTATGCTGCAGCAGGCGGCGGTGAATGGAGACGAAGCATTGGCTACCCAAGGCGCCGAGCTTCTCAAGCAGTTTTCGGCAATCCTGGATGAAGCGATTATTCCTGACAATAAAACCAAAGGCAAAGGCGTGAATAATGCTGAGGCTGCTGTACAAGGCAAGCATACAGAGATTGGGGCTAAGACGCAGGGGGCTGATAAAGCGGTCCCGGTACTGGTTGATCCTTCCGTAACCGCCAAGATAGTTAAAGAGACACCTGACTCACCGGTGACCAAAGCCGCCATAGCCGGTAGCAGCCAGCAATCTGCTACAGCAGAGGAAACCCTGACTGAGGCGGGGACGGCCGAAGACAACAATGACGTATTAACTGCCGGACAATTGTCAATCAGAGAAGGCCTTACAGCACCGCTTAAGGCTGAAACGGCCCGCGTACCGGTCACTCAATTTGCTCAGCAGATGGATACATTCATTAGCGGCAAGCTGGAAATCGTCCGCAAGGGCGGAGTTGCTGAGGCCGTTATAACCTTGTTCCCCGAAAATCTGGGACAGGTCGATGTTAAGCTCACTATGCAGAACGGCAATCTGATTGCCCAGTTCGCGACTACACATTCCGGCGCAAAGGAAATGCTGGAGCAGCAAATGAGCCAGCTGCGGGCAGCTCTCCAGTCGCAGGGAATCCAAGTGGAAAAGCTTGAGGTGACACAGAATAATACGCCGCTTTTCTCACAATTCAATGGACAGCAGGGACGCCAGCCGAATTCAGGAGGGCAACAAAACGGTCACTCCAGAGATCGCCGTGAGGATATAGCTGATGCAGTGCTTGCAGCTGAGCTGAACGGTGAATTTAAGGAATGGGCCGCTAACAGCGGACAGGACATCCGGAACCCGGATGGAAGATTCTCGGCTGAAGCATAGTTTAATGAATAGCGAGGTGAAGAAAGATGGCATCAACCAATCCGGTCTCAAACAATGACCAGTGGAATTATGTGGCGAATACTTCCGGAACCGCCAAAACAACCGGTAGCTCTACGCTCGGTAAAGACCAGTTCCTGAAGATTCTGATCACCCAGCTGCAGAACCAGGACCCGATGCAGCCGATGGAGGACAAGGAGTTCATAGCCCAGATGGCGCAGTTCTCATCTGTAGAACAGCTCATGAATATTTCAACCCAGATTACAGCAATGAATCAGTCGCTGGGGTCGGTCTCCGGGCTGATCGGCAAGGATATTACCTGGAATGATGCTTCTACAGAACTGCCCAAGTCAGGCAACGTTGAGTCAATCGTAGTCAGCAGCGGAATACAATATGCGGTTGTCGGCAGTGAGCGCATTGCTCTGACCGACATTATCCAAATTCAGAACGCAGCCCCAAAAGCTGATCTTGTTAACAGCACAGAGTCATCAGGAAGCAGTGAGGAGAGCGGGGCGAGCGTATGAGTGAACGGCTGACTATAGGCCAGCTGTATCCTGGTTCAGTCCACCCCCAGGTGCTTCAGAGATCACAAACGGTTAAAAACGCCGCAGGCACGGAAGCCAGCTTTGAGAGCGTATTGCAAAAGAATATGCTTAAGTTCAGCAATCATGCCGCCAAACGGCTTGAGCAGCGGGGAATTGAGCTTGGCAGCCGCCAGCTGGATCAAATATCGAATGCAGTAGAGAAGGCAGCCGCCAAAGGCAGTAAGGAATCTTTGATCCTGATGAAGGACATGGCACTGATTGTCAGTGTTCCGAACCGTACAGTGGTTACAGCGATGGATGGCAGTTCTATGAAAGACAATGTCTTTACGCAAATTGACAGTGCAGTGATTATATCCTGACCGGCCGGTCCTAACCGGAGAGCCGGAATGGCCGCCGACCGACTGACGCGGCCATAACTGAATGAATCCGTTTCATTACTAAACGAAGAGTCAGCTGACTCTTAATCCAGGAGGACAATAACAATGTTAAGATCTATGTATTCAGGCGTTTCGGGTATGCGCGGTTTCCAGACAAAGCTGGATGTTATCGGTAACAACATTGCCAACGTCAATACAATCGGCTTCAAATCGAGCCGCGTAATGTTCAAGGATATTATGAGCCAGACGACCTCCGGCGCTTCTGCACCAGTAGACGGCGGACAAGGCGGGGTGAATGCCAAGCAAATCGGTCTTGGTGTGAGCATTGGTTCAGTGGATACCCTTCATCTGGCAGGGAGTGCGATGACTACCAATAACCCAACCGATCTGCGGATTGACGGTGACGGATTCTTCCTGGTAAGGCTGTCTGACGATCAGGAAACCCCTTTTCTGACACGTGCCGGAGATTTCCATGTGGATGCTAACCGCAATCTGATCACATCGGACGGGCTGCATGTCCTGGATTCAGATGGTGAAGCCATTCAGCTGGGCGAGGATGTAACAGCATTCTCCATTTCCAGTGACGGTACTATTGTGCAGACCATGGCTGACGGAACTACTGAGGCAGGTGTGCAAATTGGCGTAGCGAAGGTAAGCAACCCGCAGGGTCTGGAAAAGATCGGCGGCAACCTGTTCCGGATGACGCTGAATGCCAATGCTGAAGGTGAGCTTGCTCCGACGACAGCGAACAACGCCGAGGTGGGCACAGGCTCAATCGTAGCCGGCCAGCTGGAGATGTCCAATGTCGATCTGACCGGCGAGTTTACGGAAATGATCGTAACACAGCGCGGATTCCAGGCGAATTCCCGGATCATCACCACCTCCGATGAAGTTCTTCAGGAAGTAGTAAACCTGAAACGCTAATATTTAGACCAGCATTTTAAACTTGCTGTATAACAATAACGTTTCGTCTAGCGGCGTTACCGTTATTGCACAGTCTGTGGGGGAGAACTCCTCCCCCTATTTTTTGTTAGGAGGCCTGTTATGATTTCGGTAACAAGATTGAACGGGGCGCCTATGTGGCTTAACGCGCTGCTCGTAGAAATGGTAGAAGAAAGTCCGGATACGTATATCACCCTTGTAACAGGCAAAAGATTAATCGTGCTTGAGAAGGCCGAAGAGGTAATAACAAAGATTAGGGATTATAACAGGGACATAGGCACATATGCTGCCACCATTAAAGTCCAGTCAATGGAGGAGCTTTCATGAAAAAAATGCTGCCGTGGCTCATAACGATTTTACTGGCGATTACGCTTATTGTGGTTGCCGCCTTTTTACTGATGGATAAAATTTTTCCGAGTGATGCAAGTGATGTAAATGCGGCTGTCCAGAATGTGGAGGCCAAAAAACTGAGCGCAGATGAAATCGTTGAGCTGAGTTCAGAAATCACGGACATCAAAACTAATCTTGCCGACCCCGATTATATCGTTTTAATAAATTTTGCATTCCAGCTGGATAGTGTCAGTGCCAAGGAAGATTTCGAAAAGATCAAAGACCTCAAGATCAAGCCGCTGCTGATCAAGACGCTTGCCGATACGAAGCCCGAAGAGCTTAACGGGGCGAACGGCAAGGATCAGCTGAGCAGCAAGCTGGTAAATCTGATAAACAAGACCTTAACTGAAGGCAAGCTGACCCAGGTTGAAGTAACGAACTTCATCATGACTTCAATTTAGCTGCTGACAGGATAATTCCTTGATGGGGGGGTGAATAAATTGGTTGATGTACTATCACAAAATGAAATTGATGCTCTGCTTGCCGCACTCTCTTCCGGAGAAATGGATGCCGATGAGCTGAAAAAAGAAGAAACCCAGAAAAGAATCCGCTCCTATGATTTCAAACGGGCTGTGCGCTTTTCTAAGGATCATATCCGAAGCCTGACGCGCATCCATGATAACTTTGCCCGCTACCTTACAACGTACTTTTCGGCCCAATTACGCACCTTCGTACAGATCAATGTCGTTCAAGTAGAGCAGCTCCCTTATGATGAGTTTATCCGCTCCATTCCCAAAATGACGATTTTGAATATTTTTGAGGCAGAACCGCTTGAAGGACGCATGGTCATGGAGGTACATCCGAATATAGCTTTTGCGATGCTGGACAGGATGCTCGGAGGATTTGGTACTGCCCCTACTAAGATCACTGCATTGACCGAAATCGAAACAACCATTATGGAAAGGATCTTCAGCAGATGCTTTGAGAGTCTGCAGGAGGCCTGGAAAACCGTGCTTGATATCAGTCCGCGGATGGAGGGGCTGGAGACGAATCCGCAGTTTATGCAGATTGTGTCGCCGAACGAAACGATCGCCCTGATCTCCTTGAGCACCAAAATCGGCGATACCACAGGAATGATCAATCTTTGTATCCCTCACGTTGTTCTGGAGCCGATCATGTCAAGGCTCTCCGTCCATCAATGGTTTGTATCAGAGAAGAAGGTCAGGGATGAGGTTGAGTTAGAAGCGATAAGATCCAGAGTTAACAGGGCGCAGCTGCCTATAGTGGCAGAGCTAGGCGAATCGAGGTTATCCATTGCTGAATTTCTCGGGCTTAGTGTCGGCGACGTTATCTCTCTCAATAAGACCGTGGATGCAGGCTTGTCTATCAAAGTAGGGGATAAGCTCAAATTCATCGGAAGTCCCGGGATGATAAAGGATCGTGTGGCGGTACAAATAGACGAGATTGTCAGTGAAGGAGTTGAAGAGTTTGACGAGTAAAGATTATTTATCCCAGGAAGAAATCGATGCTCTTCTCAGACAATCTGCGGAAGGCTCTCTGGCGCCCCAGACCAAATCGGTAGATGATTTCCTAACGCCGTTTGAGCAGGATGCGCTGGGCGAAATCGGAAATATTACATTCGGCAGTGCAGCGACAGCACTTTCCACCTTGCTGGGTAAAAAGGTTGACATTACTACCCCCAAGGTATCCATTATTACACGAAGTGAATTTGAAGAAGCATTTCCAAAACCGCATGTTGCTGTACATGTTCAGTATGTGGACGGCTTCCAGGGAATCAATTCGCTGGTCATCAAGATCAGGGATGCCCAGGTTATCGCCGACCTTATGCTCGGCGGTGAAGGTGAGCCCAAGGACGAAGAGCTGAATGAAATCCATATCAGCGCTGTACAGGAAGCGATGAACCAGATGATGGGCTCCTCTGCGACATCCATGTCTACGATCTTCAACAGGTTTGTTAACATTTCTCCTCCGGGGATCGATATTCTTAATATGTCGAGCGGTGAAGGTGTCGGCAGTCTGCCGGATGATGAAACGCTGATTCAAATCTCGTTCCGCCTGAAAATCGGGGATTTAATCGATTCGACGATTATGCAGCTCCTGCCGGTACAGTTTGCGAAGGATATGGTGACTATGCTGCTGGGTGATGTGAGCCAGCCTGAGCAGGAAACAGCTGCTGCACGCACAGAGGCGCCGCCAGCTCCTGCAGCATCTGCTCCGCCGGCTAATGAGCCTGCACCGTCAGTGCCGCCAATGCAGCAAATTCCGCCTCAGCAGGGAGGCGTTCCTCCGCAGTATCCGCCGCAGGGGATGCCGCCTATGCCCCCATATCCGGGAATGGAGGGTGGCTACTATTATCCTCCAGCTGGAATGCCGGCCTACGGAATGCCGGGAATGCCGCCTTACGGTATGCCTCAATACGGAATGCCGCCGCAGGGCATGCAGTATGACCAGGCTCCGCCGCAGACACCGCCGCCTAACCGCAATGTAAATGTGCAGCCGGTACAGTTTGCTAACCTGAGCGCAGGAGCATTTGGGAATGTCGATGAAAATAATTTAAATTTATTGATGGACATACCACTGAAAGTAACCGTAGAATTAGGAAGGACCCAAAAGCAGATCAAAGATATTCTAGATATGTCACAGGGCTCGATTATCGAGCTGGACAAGCTGGCTGGTGAGCCGGTTGACATTCTGGTTAACAACAAGCTTATCGCCAAAGGGGAAGTCGTGGTCATTGACGAAAACTTTGGAGTTCGCGTTACGGATATCGTCAGCCAGTGGGACCGCATTCAAAAACTACAATAAACATACTTAGGGAGGATTTTTTTAAAATGGCTAACCGAATTCTAATCGTGGACGATGCAGCATTTATGAGAATGATGATCCGTGACATTTTGTCGAAAAACGGATTTGAGGTAGTGGGGGAAGCCCAGGACGGTGCACAGGCAATTGAAAAGTTTAAGGAGCTGCGCCCGGATCTGATTACAATGGATATCACGATGCCTGAAATGGACGGTATTGCCGCCCTGAAAGAAATCAAAAAAGTGGACGCCAACGCCAAGGTCATCATGTGCTCAGCCATGGGTCAGCAGGCTATGGTTATTGATGCTATCCAGGCAGGTGCTAAAGATTTCATCGTGAAGCCGTTTCAGGCAGACCGTGTTATCGAAGCTATCAACAAGACGCTGGGCGTATAGGAAGCATAAGGCATGTTAGCCACTTCCGAAACGTTCGGAGACAGCAATCCCCTGCTGAGTTTACTGAAAGTAATATTTGTTCTTGTCATTATTGTAGTTCTTATAGTGCTGCTGATCCGATTTCTCGGTCGCCGCAATCAGACTTTTATGAGCGGACAGTCCATCCGGACGCTTGGAGCGGTCGGTATGGGTCCTAACAAGTCGGTGCAGATTCTGGAAATCGGCGGCAGCCTCTACCTGATCGGGGTCGGTGAGAATATCTCCATTTTGGACAAAATCACTGATCCCGCTGAGGTAGCGCTTATCATCTCCAGATTTGAGGATCAGGCGGCAGGGCAAAGTAATTTGCTGGAGCCGCTTTTATCCAAGATCAAAACCAGGGTGCGCGGAGAGGTGCCTTCCCAGGAAATTGAACTTAATGAAACATCCTCTTTTTATGAGACCTTGCAATCCAAGCTTGCGCAGTCGCCTGAGCGTAAAGAGAAACTGGAAGAGCTTCTCCGGGATAACAGTCTTAAGGATGAGTCGAGGAAATTATGAACAAAAAGCTGATTCTTTCTATTCTTTTGCTCGGTATGTTCAGTGTGTTGCTTGTACATCCGATTCACGCAGATCCTATTCCGAATATTAATATTCAGGTCGGAGACAGTGACGGCACAGCCGGCGGGGGAACCAGCTCCATCTCAATTCTGCTCCTTGTGACAGTTTTGAGTGTGGCCCCGGCTTTTTTAGTCCTTATGACCAGCTTTACGCGGATCGTTATCGTGCTGGGTTTCGTCAGAACCTCTCTGGGCACGCAGCAAATGCCTCCTAACCAGGTTCTGGTGGGACTTGCCTTGTTTCTGACGCTATTTATAATGTCACCCACGCTTTCACAGGTGAATGAACAGGCACTGCAGCCTTACATGAAGGGGACGCTTACCCAGTCCGAGGCGCTCGCCAAAGCAGCCGACCCGATGAAGGAATTTATGTTCAAGCAGACCAACACCAAAGACCTGCTGCTGTTTATGAATTACACCGGCGGTAATGCTACGGTCAAGCCTGCCACCTACAGCGATATTCCGCTTACTGTAATGGTGCCTGCTTTTGCCATAGGTGAGATGAAAAAGGCCTTTATGATGGGGTTTATGATATTTATCCCTTTTTTGATCATCGATATTGTTGTGTCCAGTACACTGATGGCCATGGGGATGATGATGCTGCCCCCGGTTATGATTTCATTACCATTCAAAATAATGCTTTTTGTACTGGTGGATGGCTGGTACCTGGTCGTACAATCACTGCTGTTAAGTTTTAACACCTGACATTAAGAGGAGGCGTATGGGGTGAATGCGGAATTTATCATCGGTCTAGCCGGCCAAGCCGTATATTTGGTGCTGCAAACCAGTGCCCCCATGCTGGTTCTTGGTCTGGTGGTGGGACTGATTGTCAGTATCTTTCAAGCTACAACACAAATTCAGGAGCAGACCCTAGCCTTTGTTCCGAAAATTGTCGCTGTGTTGCTCGCTTTGCTGCTGTTCGGACCATGGATTATTACGAAATTAGTGGACTTTACCAGCCAAATTTTGGGCAATCTCTATATGTATATCGGTTAAGCTTATGAACATAGAGACATTGCTGCAAAGTTTTCCTGTATTTCTGCTGATTTTTTGTCGAATTACCTCCTTTTTTGTTGTTGTTCCTGTCTTTTCTTCGCAAAGCGTGCCTTTGCAGATTAAGATCGGACTGTCTTTTTTTGTTGCAATGATTGTTTTTAGTGCAGAGGGAACGGGATTATCCGTTGCGATGGATGTCAGCTATGTATTAATGGTTCTTAGAGAAGTGCTGATTGGCCTTATGCTGGGCTTTATCGCTTACCTGATGTTCATGACTATTCAGACAGCCGGTTCCTTTATCGACATCCAGATCGGTTTTGGGATTGCGAATGTAATTGATCCGATGACCGGAGCATCTGCACCTATTATCGGCAATTTTAAATATATGATCGCCCTGCTGCTGCTTTTGATTATGAATGGACATCACTATCTGCTTAATGCAATCGTATACAGCTATAATTGGGTACCGCTGGACAATGAGATTTTTGTCAAAATGCTGGATGGCAGTCTCTCGGATTTTCTGATCCGTACGTTTGCGCAGTCGTTTGTCATTGCTTTTCAGATGTCGGCACCTCTGGTGGTTGCCTTATTCCTGACAGATGTGGGCCTGGCTTTCCTGGCACGAACTGCTCCACAGTATAATGTGTTTGTCATCGGGGTACCGCTCAAAATTATTATCGGTCTTGCTTTACTTGCCCTGCTGATGCCCGGTATGGCCATATTGTTTCAGAATCTGTTTGAAATTATGTTTGAATCCATGCAAAATCTTCTAAAACTTCTGGGCAAGAGTCCTTAGCTGATTATTGGGAGTGAAAGGCATATGCCAAGCACCAAGCGCTATAAACTGGATCTTCAGCTTTTTGGGGGAGACAAGACTGAAAAAGCAACCCCCAAAAAACGGCAGGACGCCCGCAAAAAGGGCCAGATCGCTAAAAGTCCTGAAGTATCCGGTGCGGTTGTGCTCTTATCGGCACTGCTCAGCCTGAGTATATTCGGCGGTTTCATGAAAGAACGCTTTGTGACTCTGTTCCTGGATGTTTTTCAGAACCGCATGGAGATGGATGTATCAGCCGAAAATGTTATCAGGATGTTCAGCGAGTACGGACTGCAGATTCTGATTCTGCTTGCTCCGCTGCTCGGCGTCACGTTTGTGCTGGCTCTGATTGCGAATTATGCCCAGGTAGGCTTTATGACATCTGGAGAAGGACTGACTCCCAAGTTCAGCAAAATCAACCCAATCAAAGGCTTCAAAAATATTTTCTCTATGCGTTCTTTTGTAGAGTTCCTTAAATCGGTTTTCAAATTGCTGGTTATCGCCTACCTAGTTTATAGCACTCTATGGGGCGAAAAAGAGAGCTTTGCTTCACTGGCACACGTCAATGCGGAAGGAACTTTTAATTTTGCCGCAAAGCTGACTATGAATCTGGGGATAAAAATCGGAGCTGTCCTCTTCATTATGGCTATCTTTGATTATATGTACCAGAGGTATGAACACGAGAAAAGTTTGAGGATGTCCAAGCAGGACATTAAGGATGAATATAAAAAAATGGAAGGCGACCCCATTATCAAAGGTAAGATACGGGAACGCCAGCGCCGGATGGCTATGCAGCGGATGATGCAGGAGGTTCCGAAGGCGGATGTGATCATTACAAATCCAACTCATTTTGCAGTTGCATTGAAATATGACGGTTCCAAAATGGAGGCGCCAGAGATTGTTGCGAAGGGCCAGGATTATGTTGCGCTCCGGATCAGGGAGCTGGCCAAGGAGCACGGCGTTATGACTATTGAGAATAAGCCGCTGGCACGGGCATTATTTCAAAGAGCAGAGATCGGGGATGTGGTTCCCCATGATCTGTTCCAGGCGGTTGCCGAAGTGCTGGCCTATGTATATAAGCTTAAAGGCAAGAGGAGATAAGCCGGGGGAGGAAAAGGGCAGTGAAAGGTAAAGATCTAACAGTTCTTCTGGGCGTTATCGGCATAGTACTTATGATGATTCTGCCCATCCCGGAATGGCTTTTGGATGTATTGCTTATTGTCAATATATCGATAGCACTAACTATTATCCTAGTAGCAATGAACACAAGGGATCCGCTGCAATTTTCCATTTTCCCTTCATTGCTCTTGATAACCACCCTGTTCCGGCTCGCGTTGAATATCTCGACCACCAAGCTGATTCTTTCCGAAGGCCATGCGGGTGAGGTTGTAGCGACATTTGGCAGTTGGATAGCCAGAGGCCAGATAGCGATCGGGTTTATCGTGTTCCTGATCCTGGTTGTAGTCCAGTTCATCGTTATTACCAAAGGGTCCGAACGCGTTGCTGAGGTAGGCGCCCGGTTTACTCTCGATGCAATGCCAGGGAAACAGATGAGTATCGATGCCGATTTAAATGCCGGGATGATTAATGAGCAGCAAGCCCGGGAACGCCGCCGCAACGTTGAGCGGGAAGCCGATTTCTTCGGGGCAATGGATGGTGCAAGTAAGTTTGTCAAAGGTGATGCGATTGCTAGTATTATCATCCTGTTTATCAATCTAATCGGAGGCTTCATTATCGGGATGACGGTTCATGGGGATTCGTTTCAGGATGCTCTCTCAACCTATTCTGTAATGACAATCGGGGACGGTCTGGTGAGCCAGATTCCGGCCTTGCTCATCTCTACTGCTTCCGGTCTGATTGTTACCCGGGCTGCATCGGAAGGTAACCTTGCAGAAGATCTGACAGGCCAACTCCTGTCCTATCCGAAGCTTCTGTATATCGTAGCTGTAACAATTGCGTTTCTCGGTTTTTTCACACCTATCACCGTAATGTCCACATTACCGTTAGCAGGGCTTATGGCATATGCAGCTTACAGTATGGGACAAAAGGCTAACAAGCAGCAGATAGCCGAAGAACAGCTAGTGGAAGAGAAACAGATTGAAGAAGTACGCAGTCCGGAAAGTGTGATTAATCTGCTGACAGTTGACCCTATAGAATTTGAGTTTGGCTATGGACTGATTCCGCTGGCCGATACTTCACAGGGCGGGGATTTGCTTGACCGGATTATTATGATCAGGCGGCAGTGTGCCCTGGAAATGGGGCTTATTGTTCCAGTTGTACGGATCCGCGACAATATTCAACTAAAACCGAATGAATATGTCATAAAAATTAAAGGAAATACTGTCGGCGGCGGTGAATTATTACTTAATCACTATCTTGCCATGAGTCCCGGGTATGATGATGAGTCGATTAACGGTATAGAAACTGTCGAACCTTCATTTGGTCTTCCGGCCTTGTGGATTGACGAAACGGTCAAGGATCGGGCAGAGCTGTCCGGATATACCGTCGTTGATCCGCCTTCAGTTGTGGCTACACATCTGACCGAGCTGATTAAACGCCACGGGCATGAACTGCTTGGACGTCAGGAGACAAAGCAGCTGGTGGACAACCTGCGGGAGAATTACCCCGTGCTGGTTGATGAACTCATGCCTTCGGTACTTGCGATTGGTGACATTCAGAAGGTGCTGGGCAAGCTTCTCCGCGAAAAAATCTCTATACGGGATTTGGTCACAATTTTCGAGACACTGGCTGACTACGGCACTTACACCAAGGACCCGGATATTCTGACGGAATATGTGCGCCAGTCGCTTTCAAGACAGATCACCCAGCAGTTCTCCCAGACGGGAGAAACTCTGCGGGTCATTACAGTCGGACCTAATCTGGAAAAGAAAATTTCAGAAAGCGTACAGCAGACCGAGCAGGGCAGCTATCTTGCTCTTGATCCGGTGTCCACACAAACGGTCTATCAAAGGCTTACTGAACAGATTAACCGTCTTCTTCAATCCGGCCAGCAGCCGATTGTGCTGACATCCCCGACCATCCGGATGTATCTGCGCCAGGTGATTGAGCGGACGATGCAGGACATTCCAGTGTTATCCTACAGCGAACTGGAGCCTAATATTGAAATTCAAAGCGTTGGGGTGGTGAACTTATGAGAGTAAAGCGTTATGTGGTCGACACGATGCCTGACGCGATGCATTCCATCCGCAGCGAACTGGGAAGCGATGCTGTAATCCTCAGTACCAAAGAGATTAAAATTGGCGGATTTTTGGGAATGTTCCAGAAAAAGAAAATAGAAGTAGTAGCCGCGGTTGAAGAGGCCCGCAAGCCAGCAGCCTCCGCCAGCAGCGCCCCGGCAGCACCTCCAAGCATTCCGCGAAGCGCTGTGCCGCAGGCTTACCAGAAGGCAGCTAGCGCCTCACAGGCGCCTGTCAAGGAAAGGCCTGCTGTCAATTCTTACGCCGAGGTTGCGGCTGCACTGTCCGAGGCCCAGGAGGCAAGAGGAGCGGTGGCCGTGATGCCGCCGGTTGAAGAGGAGCAGAACGTCATTAAGCCTGACGAGTCTAAGCCGTCTGTACCTTCCAAGGAATCCAAAGGTTCACTGTCAAAATTGTACGAAAGTCTTGATGCAGGACTCGATCCGGCTGTTTCCTCTGCTCTGGAAAGCGATGTACTGCGCGAGATCAGAGACATGAAACAATGGATGGAGCGGATTGCCCGTTATTCTTCAAGCGGAGTCGAGCTGCCTCAGATGCTGGAAGAGCTTAAGCGTAAGCTGATCGACCAGGATACCGATGCCGTGCTCATAGAGGAGTGGATCGGCAATATTTATGACCGCTGGAATGAAGATGGGCGGACCTGGACCGCTGACCAGTTTGGGAAGAAGCTGCGCGAGCAGATAAATGAGTTCCTGGCTGGAAGAATTGCCGGCGGGATTGCTCCCGATACCAGAATCGTCTATATAGCCGGACCGACCGGCGTAGGCAAAACGACCTCGATTGCCAAGCTGGCAGCCGAGCAGCTGTTCAAGCATGGCCGTAAAGTAGGTCTTATTACCTCAGATACCTACCGGATATCTGCAGTGGAGCAGCTTCGCACATACGCTGCCATCCTGAACATTCCGCTGGAGGTAGTACAGTCGCCCGGAGATCTGCAAAGAGCCATGTTCCGTCTGGAAAGCTGTGACCTGGTACTAATGGATACGGCTGGACGCAATTACCGCAATGAAATGTTTGTAGCCGAGCTCCAGAGCCTGCTTGCCAAGGAATTAAAGAGTGAAACCTTCCTGGTGCTCAGTATGACTTCCAAAAGCCGGGATATGAAACTGATAGCCGAGCATTTCGGCCGCTACCAGCTGGATAAAGTCATTTTCACCAAGCTGGATGAGACAGGAAGCTACGGACCGATGTTTAATGTATTAAATGACTTTCCGCTTAAATTATCATACCTGACCAACGGTCAAAATGTTCCGGATGATCTGCTGATGGCCTCCAAAGAACAGCTCAGTGAAATGCTGCTGGGAACAGGGGGCTCCTGATGGATCAGGCACAATCCTTGCGGCAGCTGGTATCCAGCCGGGATTCCAAGCCCGAGCCCGGAGACGGTCCTTCAGCCCGGATCATTACCGTATGCAGTGGAAAGGGCGGGGTTGGTAAATCAAATTTTACGCTGAATTTCGCTTTGGCGCTTAAAGCGATGGGTAGACGGGTGCTTTTGTTCGATGCGGATATCGGGATGGCCAACATCGATGTGCTGATGGGAGTTACGGCTAAATATAATCTGTACCACCTGTTAAAAAGAGAAGCGGATATTGCTCAGATTATCCAGAACGGGCCCGGAGATCTGCCGTTTATTGCAGGAGGCTCAGGCATGGATGAGCTGTTCTCCCTTTCCGAGTCTGACCTTAATTATTTTACATCACAGATCGCCCGGATTGCCGATACCATGGACTTCATCCTGTTTGATACCGGTGCCGGGCTTTCCAAGGAAACGCTGAAATTTATAACCTCCGCCGATGATTGTCTGGTGGTTACAACACCGGAGCCAACCGCAATCACGGATGCTTATGCACTGATGAAGGTTGTACACAATTCTCATCCTGACGTATCCTTCAAGCTGATTGTGAACCAGGCAGGGGATGAAAAGGAAGCCAGAGGCACCGGCGACAAAATACGTATGGCGGCAAGCCGCTTTCTGCAGCTGGATATCCCTTTTCTCGGTTATATCAGCAGTGATGTGCATGTGGTTCAGGCAGTCAAGAAACAAGTTCCATTCTCAGTGGCTTTTCCGAACAGTGCAGCAGCCAAAGACGTGCAACGGCTTGCCCTCAATTACCTGTCCGCCGAACCGGTGGAAGCAGTCAAGGTACAGGGCATCAGGGGATTTATCAACAAGTGGTTGAAGCGAAAACAATAATTGTTCAGAATTAGATGAACAGAGGTGGAAGTGCTATGAGGCCTTATAAAGTTTTGGTTGTGGATGATTCCGCATTTATGCGTAAGATCATATCCGATCTAATCGAAAATGATCCTGACTTCAAGGTCACCGCTACAGCAGCGAACGGCCGTGAAGCAGTAGACAAGGTGAACGAGCTCCAGCCTGATCTGGTAACGATGGATGTGGAAATGCCGGAGATGAACGGCCTTGAAGCGCTGAAGGTCATTATGGCCAATCATCCGCTGCCGGTCATTATGCTGTCAGGGATAAACGAAGAGGGAATGCGGGAAACGATCATGGCGCTCGAATCCGGAGCCTTCGATTTTATCCGCAAACCGTCGATTACGAATTCCCAGGATATTATAGCAGTTGGTTTATCGCTAATAGAGCAGATGAAGGGAGCTATGCTGGCCCGTGAGCAGCGTCAGGCGAGAAATGCTTCCCTGAGGGAACCTGACATGATCTTGCCTGATCCGGCCCGGCCGGTGAGTACAGGCAGGCCCGTTGTCCCGGAGCTTCCGGTACGCAAGCCCGGGCTTCCCAAGATAACGGCGGAAGCCACGGTTAAGCCTGCAGTGGACAAGTCTAAGCAGCCTGTTCAGGATGCCGGCACAAAGCTGCCGGATACAAGTAAATCCGGGATAAGCACTCCGCGGAATCTGCCCAAGACTCCGCCAGCCCCTTCTCTTAAACCTCCTGCATCCGAGCGGCTGAAGAACCGGAAACAGCCTGATACGGTACAGCCTTTGCCGGAGATCAAGGCAGTGCCGGAGCTGCCTTCCGTTTCGCGTCCTGAGCCGCCAGCTTCCGGGGGGGGACGCAAAGCCGGAACGAAGGGGCTGCGCAAGCTGGTTGCGGTCGGCTGCTCAACGGGCGGTCCGCGGGCACTCAAAACGTTCCTTGAGAATATCCCGGCTGATTTCCCGGCGCCGATTGTGATTGTGCAGCACATGCCGCCTAACTTCACAAAATCATTGGCCCAGCGACTGAATACGTTTAGTCCGCTGGAAGTGACGGAAGCCGAGCATGGTATGATTCTGCGCCAGGGAGCAGCATACATTGCTCCGGGAGGCTATCATCTCAAGGTTGTCCCTGCAGCCGGCGGGCAATATGCGATTGAGCTTACAACGGAGGAAGCCCGCAACGGACACCGGCCTTCTGTGGATACCTTGTATGAATCCCTGCTTCCGCTTACGGACCTGGAGCGTCATGCGGTCATAATGACCGGGATGGGCAGCGATGGTGCGAGAATGATGAAGGCCCTACACGACTCAGGTGTAACCTCGACGTTTGCCGAGAATGAAGAAACCTGCGTCGTTTATGGAATGCCGCGTTCTGCGGTGGAATTGCAATGTGTGAAATACGTGCTGCCGCTGCAGGAAATTGCACCGCGGCTGGTACAGGCAGTTAAATAAGGAAAAGCGAACTCGAAGGGGAGGTGCTCGTTAGTGGACATGAATCAATATTTATCCATGTTTATTGATGAGTCAAATGATCATCTGCAGTCATTGAATGAGAGCATGATGGGGCTGGAAGCAAATCCTGAAGATATTAGTATTGTACAGGTGATTTTCCGCTCTGCGCACACCCTGAAGGGTATGGCGGCCACAATGGGATTTGAGGATTTGGCTTCCCTTACCCACCAGATGGAAAATGTGCTTGACCTGGTGCGCAACAATAAACTGCGGATGCAGGATTTTATTTTTGACACTTTGTTCAAAAGCCTGGACGCCCTTGAATCCATGGTGCAGGATATTACGGCAGGCGGAGAAGGCAAGGCCGATGTCACAGCTATTGTCACTGCTCTACAGGCTATCGTCCGCGGTGAAATTCCGGCAGCTGGCGGTGCTGCATCCGCTCCGGCGGCTGCACAAAGCTCGGCCGAACTCCAGATCACACTTGATGAATTCCAGTATTCGGTTCTGGAACAGTCGCTGCAGGAGGGGCATCAGGTACTGTATATTGACGTGGCAATCCGTAAGGACTGTCAGCTCAAAGCAGTACGGGCATATATGGTTTTTGATCTCCTGGAGCGTTCAGGAGAAGTGGTCAAATCCTTCCCTTCGGTTCAGGATATAGAGCAGGAGAAATTCGATCACAGCTTCTCCCTCTATTACATAACCCAAAAGGGTGCCGACGAGATGAAGTCGATGATTATGAATGTATCTGAAATCGACACGGTAACAGCGGTAGCCCTTGATCAGGAATCGCTTGCCCAGATGGCTCTGGAGGCTGCAGCAACAGCTGAGGCCCCTGCTCCTGAGCAAGAAGCTCAGGCTGCGCCTGCCGCTTCCGTTCCGGCTGCACCTGCTGGCAGGGAAGAGAATGCAGCCAAAGCCGCGCCTTCCCGTACAGGCGGTGCACCATCACGCACGATCCGCGTTGATATAGAACGACTGGATGTATTGATGAACCTGTTCAGCGAGCTGCTGATTGACCGGGTGCGCCTGGAGCAGCTTGCTTCAGAGGTGCAGAACAGCGATCTTACCGAAACGGTTGAGCATATGGGCCGGGTAAGCGGCGATCTGCAGAACATTGTCATGAAGCTGCGGATGGTTCCGGTAGATACCGTATTTAACCGATTCCCGCGGATGGTACGGGATCTGGCAAAATCACTGGACAAAAAAATCGACTTGATTATTACCGGCGCTGAAACAGAGCTTGACCGCACAGTAATCGATGAAATCGGCGATCCACTGGTGCATCTGCTGCGCAATGCGGTGGACCATGGTGTTGAATCGGTTCAGGACCGGACTGCTTCAGGCAAGCCTGAGACAGGGACAGTTAATCTGCGGGCGTTCCACAGCGGAAATCATGTCTTTATCGAAATCGAGGATGACGGTGCGGGCATCAAACCGCAGAAAATCCTGCAGTCTGCTATCAAGAAAGGCATTATCACGCAGGAGCAGGCTGCCGGCTATTCCGATGATGAGGCGATCCAGCTGCTGTTCGCACCAGGCTTCAGTACGGCAGAGGTTATCTCCGATGTTTCGGGCCGCGGAGTTGGTCTGGATGTTGTAAAATCGAAGATCACTTCTTTAGGCGGCAACGTGGTTGTCTATTCGACGCCAGGCAAAGGAACGAACTTCTCGGTACAGCTTCCGCTGACCCTGTCCATCATTGCAGCGATGCTTGTGAAGATCGGATCGGAGAAATATGCTATTCCGCTTTCGTCGATTGTCGAGACGGGTATTGTGAAAAAGACCCAGATCCGCACGATTCACGGAACCCGGATGATAGAGTTCCGCAACAGCCATATTCCGCTGCTCTCGCTAAGCAAGTTCTATTCCATACCGGATTTTGATGAAAGCACGGAAGAGGAGACAGAAATTGTGGTTGTCCGCAAGGGCGAACGAATGGCTGCTCTGGCTGTTCAGGACTTTATCGGACAAAATGAAATTGTTATCAAGAATCTCGGCAAATATCTGCCGGAGGTTCAAGGCATCTCGGGCGCGACCATACTCGGTGACGGACAAGTTGCCCTTATTATTGATCCGAACGCATTTATAAAATAATCAGGATAGAACAGGGAGGTTCATTCCATGGCTGAAGATATTAAAGTAATTGTGTTTAAGCTTGGATCTGAAGAATACGGCATTGAAGTGGATAAGGTCCAGACGATCGAACGTATGATGCCAATTACCCGGGTGCCCAAAACGTACGCTTTCATTAAAGGGGTAATTAATCTGCGCGGTGTGGTTATTCCGGTAATCGACCTGCGCGGACGTTTTGGAATCCAGGAGGCGGAGCACACGGATCAGACCCGTGTAATCATCGTCAATGTTAATGAGATGGAAGTCGGATTTATCGTAGATTCCGCTAATGATGTCATTGATTTAAATCGTGAGTCCATCGACACTCCTCCTGAGGTTGTGGGCGGAATCAAAGCGAAATATCTGGACGGGGTGGCCAAAATCGGAGAAGACCGTCTCCTGATTATGCTTAACTTGTCTGAGGTACTGAATAAGAATGAAATCGTGCAACTGGAAAGCCTAGAGGGATAGTCAATGGAGCTGTTTAAGAACTTCAAGGATTTCAAGATGGATGTACTGAAAGAAGTCGGTAATATTGGAGCCGGCAACGCAGCCACCGCGTTATCCCAGCTCCTGAACAAACCGATTGATATGGCAGTACCCAAGGTTCAGCTATTGAACTTTGAGGAAATCACAGATAAAGTGGGCGGAGCCGAAGAGCTGGTCTATGCGGTGTTTCTGCGAGTTGAAGGGGAAGCACCGGGCAATCTCTTTTTCATTCTGGCTCCGGATGCGGCGATCAGTCTCCTCAACCGGATTGCAGGAATTGAGATTCATCCGGATCAGGAGCTTGGGGAGATGGAATTCTCCGCACTGAGCGAGATCGGCAACATACTCGCAGGCTCCTATCTCTCTTCGCTTGCTGATTTCACTTCACTGTCGATGTATCCGACTGTCCCTGCGCTGGCGATGGATATGGCGGGGGCCATTCTCGGTTACGGGCTGCTGCAGTTCGGCCAGATGGGTGATGATGCGCTGCTCATTGATACAACCTTCCTGGAAGGGCAAAATGAAATCGAAGGCCAATTTTTCCTAATCCCGGATCCCGAATCATTCCCGAAAATTTTCAAAGCATTAGGAGTACCGTTTGATAATGATTGAGGAACAAAGCATTATTAAAGTAGGAATGGCAGATCTTAATGTAGGCAGCCAGGACAGTCTGATCCGTACGACCGGTCTTGGCTCCTGTGTGGGTCTTACGTTGTTCGATCCCGGCAAAAAACTGGCGGGGATGGCGCACGTAATGCTTCCTTCGTCAGAGATTGCCCGGGAGGGACAGCTTAACATAGCCAAATTTGCAGATACTGCCGTTCCTGAACTGCTGTCCCGCCTGCTGGCACTGGGCGCGGTCCGCAGCCGGATCGTAGCCAAGATGGCCGGCGGCTCACAGATGTTTGCGTTTGCCGGAGGGAATGACACCATGAGGATCGGGCCTCGTAACGTGGAATCCTGCAAGCTGGCTCTGGAGGCGCTCCATATTCCTCTTGTCGCTGAGGATACGGGCGGGAATTTCGGCCGTACGATTGAAATTGCCTGCAGCACCGGGGTGCTTCATATCCGGAGTGTCCAAAAAGGCACCAAGGAAATATAGCGATGGGAAAAATACTAATTAGCCTTTTGTCCGGACTGATTGGTTTTGTATTTACCTTTCTAACAAATTACGGGCACAATTTGCTTGGGACGAGTCTGATTCGCGGGATTTACGGATTTATTCTTTGGTTTGTGCTTGCTTTCTTCCTGAGATGGGTATTGGGTTTTATTGTTAAACAATCTGCACCGGGTGGTAACAGCGGCGAGCAGGGCGGCGGTAATGAAGCACTGGGTACCAAGTTCGATCTGAGCACACCTGATGAAGATGAGGAATTAATAGATCTGCTGAAACAGAAGCCGCCGGAGGAGAGCGGAAGCAGTGAAGGTTTTACCCCGCTGCAACCGCCAAAACTGGTCTCCATGAAGGATCCTGAAGAATTGGCCAAGGCCGTTCGTCACCTGAAAGAAGAATAAGCGAGCGCCTGCGGCGAAACGGTTTTCTTGCCCGCAGGGTGTCCGCTGACTAAACTTTGGGAAGGGTGAAAGCCATTGAACGAGCAAAAAGCTTCTCAATCAGTAACAGACGGGCTGTGGGAGCAGTGGAAAGAGCACGGTGATCCTGAAGCCAAAAAAAAGCTGATTGAGAATTACCTCCATATTGTAGATTATGTATCCAGCCGTCTGGCTGTCGGACTGCCCAAAAATGTTTCCAAAGATGATTTGGCCAGCAATGGCGTAATGGGTCTTATAGACGCTATTGAGAAATTCGATTACAAACGCGGCTTGCAGTTCCAGACGTATGCATCCTGGCGGGTCCGCGGGGCCATTCTTGACTCGCTGCGCCAAAGTGACTGGGTTCCAAGATCCGTTCGTGAAAAAGCTAAAAAAATCGAGGATGCTTATCAGCAGCTGGAGCAGAAATACTTAAGATCAGTCAGTGATGAGGAAATGAGCCAGCATCTGAACATATCGGAGACGGAGTTTCAAAATATGCTGCAGGATGTGGCAGTCATGTCACTCTGCTCTCTGGAAGACCCGATCCGCGAAGAAGAGTCGGAAACACGGATGTCCATACTGGTGGACGATAAAGCCAAAAATCCGGACCGAAAAGTAAATGAATTCTATTTGCGCGAAACACTCACCAAAGGCATCGAAAAACTAACGGTGAAAGAACGGACCGTAGTGTCCCTTTTATATTATGAAGATCTTTCTTTGAGCGAAATTGCCGAGGTGATGTCATTATCGCCTTCACGGATATCGCAGCTTCATTCAAAAGCCATTTTGCGTCTGCGGGGGACGCTTGAGAAAAACCGCGACCTGCTCATGCAAAATGATTAACCGGACGACGGTGACAAGGGGGAGCAATAATTGATAGGTCATTATGCTTTGAATCAATACGTAAGTATTTCGTTTTCGGAGGATAAAGGGATCGCCTACTTGGAGTTCTCTAAGAAAGACGAGAATTTCTCCTGCTCCGCCGAAGATCTCGAAGGCTTTCTTCACAGTCATGAGATTCGTTACGGTATTCAGCACGACATTGTAGGGCGGATCAGCAGCAACCCGGAAGAATATTTTTTCAGCAGAGTGCCAATCGCTATCGGGGAAGAACCGGTTCACGGCATCGACGGGCTGGTCGTTATGGCCATTGATCTTGACGAAGACCGCAAGCCGCTGGAAATGGAAGACGGCAAGGTGGATTACAAGGATCTGGTGCGGCTGAACAATGTTTTGAAGGGCCAGCTTATTTGTAAATCGATACCCCCTGTACCCGGCCAGAAGGGCCGAACCGTTACTGGAGAAGAGATTCCCTTTAAACCCGGCAAGGAAGCCCGGCTCAAAGTCGGTAAAAATGTGCTGCTTGACCAGAGTGAAACGGCATTGTATGCAGCTATAGATGGGCTGGTTACACTTACCGATAAGGGAAAGATCAATGTATTTCCGGTATATGAGGTTAACGGCGATGTGGATTACAGCACCGGCAATATTGATTTTGTAGGTACAGTGGTTATCCGCGGCAATGTGCTGACAGGTTTCACCGTGAAATCGGCGGGCGATATCCGGGTTGTCGGCGGAGTTGAGGGTGCGGAGCTGACTGCAGGCGGATCCATAGAAATAACAGGCGGTATTATCGGGTACAACAAGGGTCTTGTCAGCGCCGGCAAAAATGTCAAAGTATCTTTTATTCAGGACGGCAACGTTGTTGCAGCTGAAGATGTCATTGTATCCCAGAGTATTATGCATTCCAATATCCGTGCCGGCCGGGATGTATTATGCAATGGCACCAAGGGTCTGATTGTTGGCGGAATTGTACAGGCCGGGGAAAAGGTGGTAGCGCGGACAATCGGGAATACGATGTCAACCGCTACAGCGGTTGAGGTCGGAGTCGTTCCGGAGCTGCGCAACGAGATCAATGAACTCCGCCAGGAGCTGCGGCAGCTGCTGGATAATGAAGACAAGACGGAAAAGGCGCTCTACCTGCTGAATCAGCTGGCTAACAACGGGCAGCTTTCTTCGGACAAGGTGGCGCTCCGCGTGAAGCTGAACGCTACCAAGCAGGCTCATATGCGTGATGAGAGACGGATCAAAGAACGTGTGCTGGAAATTGAAAAAATGCTCGAGGATACAACCAAAGCCAAGGTAGTGGTTGTAAAAACCGTTTATGGCGGTTCCAAAATCGTAATCGGCAGATATACGAGATTTGTGAAGGATCCGACGGAGCGGGTTGTTTTCTACTATAGTGAAGGCGATATTACCTTGGCGCCGTATAACTAAACAGGCGGGCAGCTGAGGCAGCCGGCCATTGCTTTATGCTGAAATTGAACATTTCGTTTGTGAAAAGGGGATTGCCATGAGCCTGAAACCGGTTGAATTGCAAATTGCCCTGCCCCGGACAACGGATGCAGGGAAAGTGCAGAATGAGCTGCTTCACCGCCCTGTGCTCGATCAGCAGATGCTGGCCGGACAGAATGTGAAGCATGCAGCAGAGCAGGCGCAGCGTACGAGCGGTGTTGATGAATCTTCAGAAACGAAGCTGCGTGGCGACGGGGAACGGGAACACGATCAGAGCAATCGTTCATCGGGTCAGGGCCAGAAGAACAAGGATACCCCGCATGATGCAGAGCATCCGTATAAAGGGCGTCGAATTGATCTCAGTCTCTGAGCTGTTCAAAGATAATCGCAAAGGAGAACAAGCATTTGCAACCATGGGTATACATTGTGCTGGTAGGCGCTGTAGCTATTGTCTATGGCATGATCCTGCCGGTACGCCGGAAAGAAGAAGGTGCAGAAAAGCAGAGCCTGAAAGATACCGAGGCCGCTCTTGAGCTCTATATGGCAGACTTGGAACGCGAAAATGAAGAAATGCTGCAGCTCGTCAGCAGCATCAAGCAACAGTCCCAGAATACCAAAACTGCATTGCAGGAGGAGATAGCCGTACTCCGTGAACAGGTTGCAGGGCTGGAGAAGACCACAATGCTGCTGGATGCACGTCTGACAGCAGAGGAAAAGGGGCTGCTTCAGCTGACTGCCTTCACTAAAGACAATGCAGCCAGACAGCCGGCAGACGATGCTTCCGGTGGTGCGGAGCCTGTTCCGGTACCTAAGCCGAAGCCGGTCAGCTCAATTAAACTGCGCTATCCGCGGTTGTTTGAGCTGCATGAGCAGGGCAAATCCATCGACTCCATCGCCAAAACGGCAGGTCTGCAGCGTGGAGAAGTCCAGCTTATTCTTCAGCTGGCCAAGCAGGAGGAATCGGTATGATCAAGAACCGTTCGTTCATGCTCGGTCTCGGAACCGGTCTGATCGCAGGCGCGCTGCTTCTGCAGCTGATGCTCTCGGGAGGCGCGGCGCCGCTGACCCGGGAAGAGCTTGTCAGACAGGCTGCGCTGCTGAATCTGACCGTTACGGATCCGGCTGCCGAGCCGCAGGCCACTGTAGAGCCGGACGTGACAGAGCCTGCGGCTGAGAGGCAGACCGACGCCGCAGCGACGCCAGGCGCTGCTACACCAGCGCCTACATCTACTCCAGCAGCTACACCGGCCGCTGCGGTCCAGCCTAGTGCGGCTGCCGAGCCCAGCACGCCGGCCGCACCGTCCCAGCCGGCCCCGAGCAGCGGGACGGCTAAAGCACCGGCGGCTCCGGCGAGCCCGCAGGCTGCCGCAGCAGGCGTTATTGCCGTGCGGATTCCTGCCGGCAGCACGCTTACACAAACCGCACAACTGCTCGCTAACGCGGGAGTTATTAGTGATCAGGCCGGATTTCTGGAGACAGCTATCGGCCGGAAGATTAATACCAAAATTCAATCCGGCAGCTACAATTTCATTAAAGGTGAGAGTGTAAACTCCATTATTGAAAAGCTGATAACCGTGAAATAACCCGGGATGTGCCAGTAAATCATAAAACTTTCTGCTAATCGTTGCATCCCGTATCTTAATATGGTATAGTAATTGACGGTGTTAAAACACACGCCGGTTGATTTCGACAAGGGGTGCTTTCTTCTGAAGAAAGTCTTGTAGGAAAATGACGCATGGCGGAGGAGACACACAATAAACCAAATCTAGGAGGTGTGTGAAGATGGCAGTAATCTCCATGAAACAGCTTCTCGAAGCTGGGGTACACTTCGGTCACCAGACTCGTCGCTGGAACCCTAAGATGGATCGTTATATCTTCACTGAAAGAAACGGAATTTACATTATTGACCTGCAAAAAACGGTTAAAAAAGTAGAGGAAGCTTACAACTTTGTTAAAAGTGTAGCTGCCGACAACGGCACAATCCTCTTCGTAGGAACTAAGAAACAAGCTCAGGATTCCGTTAAGGAAGAAGCTGAGCGTTCCGGTATGTTCTTCATCAACCAGCGTTGGCTGGGTGGTACACTGACTAACTTCCAGACTATCCAGAAGCGTATTGACCGCCTGAAGAAGCTGGAAGCTTGGGAAGAAGACGGTACCTTCCAAGTTCTGCCTAAGAAAGAAGTTATCCTTCTCCGCAAAGAGAAAGATCGTCTTGAAAAATTCCTGGGCGGTATCAAGAACATGAAGGGCCTGCCAAGCGCACTGTTCATTATCGATCCTCGTAAAGAGCGTATCGCTGTTGCAGAAGCCCGCAAGCTGGGTATCCCTATCGTAGCTATCGTTGATACTAACTGCGATCCGGACGAAATCGACTATGTAATCCCAGGTAACGATGACGCTATCCGCGCCGTTAAATTGTTGACTGGTAAAATGGCAGACGCTGTTGTTGAAGCTCACCAGGGCGAAGACACAACAACTGCTTAATAGTCAGCCGGGACATAAACAAGAACTTAAATGAAAAGGGTGGTTGGCAGGTGGATAACCTCTCACTGCCCTTTTTTTAGGATAATGGCCTTGAATGGAATAAAACGACAATTACCTGGAGGGAATAACAATGGCAGTAGATGCAAAATCCGTAAAAGAACTTCGTGAAAGAACAGGCGCAGGTATGCTTGATTGCAAAAAGGCGCTTGAAGAAGCAAACGGCGACATCACCAAAGCCGCTGAACTGCTCCGCGAAAAAGGTCTTTCCGCAGCAGCTAACAAAGCTGGACGTATCGCTACTGAAGGTACTGTAGAATCCTACATCCACGCTGGCGGACGTATCGGCGTACTGGTAGAAATCAACTGTGAAACTGACTTCGTTGGTAAAACAGATTCCTTCAAAGAATTCGCACGCGACATTGCAATGCAGATTGCTGCAGCCAGCCCGCAATACGTACGCCGTGAAGAAGTTCCGGCTGAAGCTGTTGAGAAGGAAAAGGAAATCCTGAAAGCTCAGGCTTTGAACGAAGGCAAACCAGAAAAAATCGTTGAAAAAATGGTTGAAGGCCGCATCAGCAAGTTCTACGAAGAATACTGCCTGCTTGAGCAGCCGTTCGTTAAAGACCCGGACAAAACAATCGCTCAGCTGCTGAATGAAAAAATCAGCACAATTGGCGAAAACATCTCCATCCGCCGTTTCGTTCGTTACGAGCTGGGTGAAGGTCTTGAGAAGAAAGTCGACAACTTTGTTGACGAAGTAATGGCACAGGTTAAACAATAAATAAGCTGCAATACAGCATCTTTGAATTGAATAAAGGCAAGCATCAAAAGAACGGAACACGTACACCTAGTGTTCCGTCTTTTGTAAGAAAGTGAGGGTATACAATTGGGACAGCCGGTATTTAAGAGAGTCGTTCTTAAGGTTAGTGGAGAGTCATTGGCAGGACAAAACGGATATGGCATTGATGCAGAGACAATTAATTCCATTGCTGAGCAGGTTAAGGAAGTGGTTGAGCTTGGTGTTCAAGTAGCCATTGTCTGCGGAGGCGGCAACATCTGGCGCGGCATCGCCGGCAGTGCAAGCGGCATCGACCGTGCAACAGCCGATTATATGGGAATGCTCGCTACAGTTATGAATTCGCTTGCCCTGCAGGATGCATTGGAGCAGATCGACGTTCCGACACGGGTGCAGACCTCCATTTCCATGCAGCAGATTGCCGAGCCGTACATCCGCCGCCGGGCCATCCGCCATCTGGAGAAGGGCCGTGTGGTTATTTTTGCAGCCGGAACGGGTAACCCGTTCTTCTCGACCGATACAACCGCGGCGCTTAGAGCAGCTGAGATTGAAGCAGAAGTTATTCTGATGGCGAAGAACAAAGTAGACGGTGTCTACTCTGCGGATCCGTTCAAAGATCCGACAGCCGAGAAATTTGAGCAGCTTACCTATATGGATGTGCTGAACAAAAACCTTGGTGTTATGGATTCCACCGCCTCCTCTCTGTGCATGGATAATAATATACCGCTCATTGTGTTTGCTATTACAGAGCAAGGCAATATCAAACGTGTCGTTCTTGGTGAAAGAATCGGAACGATTGTTAAAGGGAGTGTAGATTAATGCCACAGACGGTTAAAAAGAATGCCGAAGAACGTATGGAAAAAGCGATTGCTTCCCTGAAGCGTGACCTGGCAACCCTGCGTGCGGGACGCGCATCTACAGCGCTCCTGGACCGGATCCAGGTTGAATATTACGGTGCACCTACACCGGTTAACCAGCTGGCCAACATCAGCACGCCGGATTCCCGGACTTTGCTGATCCAGCCATGGGACAGATCATCGGTAGCGGATATTGAACGGGCGATTATGAAGTCGGATCTGGGCCTTACGCCTGCAAATGACGGTACTATCATCCGTCTCAGCATTCCGCCCCTTACCGAAGAGCGCCGTACAGAGCTGGTGAAGTTCACCAAGAAGTTTGGCGAAGAAGCAAAAGTGGCGATCCGCAACATCCGCCGCGATGCCAACGATGACATCAAAAAGATGGAGAAAAACGGCATTTCGGAAGATGAGTCACGCGGGCATCAGGAAGATATTCAGAAATCAACGGATAAGTTCATAGCTGAAGTCGATAAGGTGCTCTTGTCCAAAGAAAAAGAGATTATGGAAGTATAATGATAATCAAGAGACCTCAAGGCCCCTCCGCATATGGTGGGGTTTGTCTCTTTCTGATAAGAGCTTGGAGGAAACGGAAATGATCAAACGGATTCAAGCATGGCTTAGCCGTAATGACCGGCAGGAAGAACAGCCTGCTGAGATCTCACCTGACAATATCCCCCGGCATATAGCGATTATTATGGACGGCAACGGACGCTGGGCGAAACGGCGCGGCCTGCCGCGCATTGTCGGTCATCAAAACGGGATGAAGGCCGTAAAACGTGCTACCATCGCTGCTAATGATCTGGGAGTAGAGTTCCTGACGATGTACGCTTTTTCTACAGAGAACTGGAAGCGGCCCAAGGATGAGGTCGATTTTCTGATGAAGCTGCCTGTGGAATTCCTTGCCATTGAACTGGATGAACTGATTGAAAAAAACGTACAGGTACGTGTGATGGGGGACAGTGAAGCCCTGCCTTCCCATACCCGCAAAGCGATGGAAGAGGCTGTTGAGCGGACAAAGCACAATACCGGACTTGTCTTGAATTTCGCGCTGAATTACGGCGGACGCAAAGAGCTGGAAGACTGTATGCGGGACCTCGGCAATGATATCAAGGCCGGACGGCTGTCACCCGAGGAGATCACTTCCGAGCTGATTGACAGCAGACTGCTGTCCGGCGGCTTACCTGATCCGGATCTGCTGATCCGAACAAGCGGAGAGATGCGGCTCAGCAATTTTATGCTCTGGCAAGTTGCGTACAGTGAGTTTTGGTTTACGGATGCCTACTGGCCTGAGTTTGACAAGACGCATTTGACGCAGGCTGTAGCCGAATATCAGCGCCGTACACGCCGTTATGGCGGATTGAAGTAGGCCTGTGATGGGAGATGGGAACCTTTGAAGCAACGACTCATTACCGCAATTGTGGCCGGAGCGCTTTTTCTGGGGCTCTGTGCTATCGGGGGCTGGTCCTATCAGCTCCTGCTGACTGCCATGGCACTCGTCGGATTATATGAATTTGTCAAAATGACAGGGCTCTCTCCGTTAAGCGGCACTGCCCTGCTTGGCTACGCTTCGATTGTCTGCTTCATGATCCCCTGGGGATTGCTGGATGCCTCCGTCTGGCTGACATGGGAACAGGGAGTATGGCTATTATTACTGGTTTTCCTGCTGGTTACGGTATTCAGCAAAAATAAACATGACATTCGGCTCACCGCACTTTTGTTTACCGGAATTGTATACATAGGGATGGGCTTTTCCTATATGGGCACCACCCGTGCTGCCGGCGACGGCCATGGCCTGTTCTGGACGCTGCTGCTGCTGTGCTGCATTTGGGGCAGTGACGCCGGGGCATACTTTGTCGGCAGAAGCTTCGGTCGTAACAAGCTCTGGCCCGCCATCAGCCCTAACAAAACGGTTGAAGGTGCGCTCGGCGGTGTAGCTATTTCGGTAATCATTTCGGCATTATTCGCATTATTTGCTCCTGATCTGCTGACTGTCGGACGGGCCCTTCTGATCGGTCTGTCTGCCGCTGTTCTCGGTCAGCTTGGAGATTTGGTACAGTCTGCCTATAAACGGGTGTACGGTATTAAGGATTCAGGCTCGCTGCTGCCTGGTCATGGAGGGATTCTTGACCGCTGCGACAGCTGGATTATCGTATTTCCTTTCGTACATATCGTAATGCTTATGCCTTACTAACAAACGACGGGAGAAGATCCAACAGTGAAAAGAATAAGTATACTCGGCTCTACCGGTTCAATCGGCACACAGACGCTGGATGTGGTTGCTATGCATCCCGATCAGTTTATTGTGGACGGCTTGGCTGCTGGCAGCAATACGGATCTTCTGCTCGAGCAGGTCCGCCGCTTTAATCCGCGTCGTGTATCGGTGTCTTCGAAGCAGCATGCGGAGGAGATCCGCTCCAGCCTGCCTGCCGGTGTTGAACTTTTTTACGGCAATGAGGGTCTGGTGGAAATAGCTGCAGGCGGTGAAGCAGAGACGGTCGTAACTGCTCTGGTCGGCAGTGTAGGCCTTCAGTCTACACTTGCAGCTATTGAAGCCGGCCGCCATATCGGACTGGCTAACAAGGAAACGCTCGTCACAGCCGGCCATCTGGTGACAGAGCTCGCTGACCGCAAGGGAGTGAAGATCCTGCCGGTCGACAGTGAGCATTCTGCCATTTTTCAGTGCCTCAACGGGGAAAACCGTGCGGATATTGCCAGTATCACTGTCACAGCTTCCGGAGGTTCATTCCGGGATTACACGCGTGATCAGCTCGTAAATGTTACTGTAGAAGATGCGCTTCGTCATCCGAACTGGAGCATGGGAGCTAAAATTACCATTGACTCGGCTACGATGGTCAACAAGGGCCTTGAGGTTATTGAAGCACACTGGCTGTTCAACCTGCCTTATGAAAAAATTAATGTACTGCTGCATCCGGAGAGTATTATTCACTCCTATGTAGAGTTTTGTGACAGCAGCATTATTGCACAGCTGGGCAGCCCGGATATGCGCGTCCCGATCCAGTATGCCCTGACTTATCCAAACCGCTGGCCTTCACCGGCCTCCAGGCTGTCGCTGGCTGCAATCGGACGCCTGACCTTCCGGGAGATGGATTATGTCCGGTACCCACTGCTGAAGCTGGCAATTGAATGCGGCAAAGCAGGAGGAACTGCGACGACTGCCTATAACGCAGCCAATGAGGTTGCAGTTGCCCGCTTCCTGCGCCGTGAGATTCCATTTTTACGCATAGAGGAAATTATTGAAGAAGTGCTCCTGCGGCATGAAAATGCCGGCAATCCGAACCTGCAGCAGATAGAGCAATGTGATGCTGTAACCCGGGAAATTGCCGCTAAGCTATAACCGCGTTGAAACGGTTTAAAGGCTGATGCGGGCGGGGAATTTACGTTACCCTGTAAAAATAGGCTGAGACTGTTGATTCTCTTGTGCCGGGCCTTGGAATAATGATAAATTAAGAGGACATACTTCGGTCTTACACCTAAAGGGGGAATGTTACGGATGGAAATGGTAAGGGTCGTTTTTTTAACGGTGCTTATGTTTTTTGTTCTGGTGACTGTCCATGAATGGGGACATTATTTTTTCGCCAAGCGCGCCGGTATTCTTGTACGCGAATTTGCTATCGGTTTCGGCCCGAAACTGTTTTCTTATAGACGCGGTGAAACCCAGTTCACGCTCCGTCTGCTGCCTTTCGGCGGCTACGCGCGCATGGCCGGCGAGGATCCCGAAATTGTAGAGATCGGCCAGGGGCAGATGATTGCGGTCAGGCTCGGTCAGGACAACAAGGTTAAGAACATCTATCTAGACTCGCTGGACACCCGTAGAAACGTTATCCGCGGGGAGGCGCAGTTTACTGACCTGGAGGATGAACTGAAAATCCGGCTTGATGTGGACGGCGAGGTTACTACCTATGACGTGCATCCGCAGGCCATGATGATCAAAGGCGGCCAGCAGACTCAGATCGCGCCTAAAGACCGCCAATTCGGCAGCAAAACAGTCGGACAGCGCGCTTTGGCTATCGTAGCCGGACCAGTAATGAACTTTATTCTGGCCTTCGTCCTGTTTGCTCTGCATCTGCAACTTGCAGGCATACCGATCGAGAATCCTACCGTGGTCAGGATTGGCGATATCAGCGCAGGGATGCCTGCGGAGGAAGCCGGGTTAAAGGTAGGGGATATCGTAGTCTCAGTCAACGGCGAGCAAATCGGCGGAGATTATATGAAGATGATCGAGCTGACCTCGGCATCCAAAGGCAAGGAGATGGATTGGGTCTTGCAGCGCGGCAGTGAAACCTATGAGGTAACGATGATTCCCCGGACTATGGAAGGGGAAGAAGGCGGCAAAGTAGGGATAACCCGGGATGTGGAGACACGCAAGGCCGGATTCGGGGAGACGATCAGCAAATCGGGTACAGCGATGGTAAGCACAACCGAACTGATATTCACCGGATTTAAGCGGCTGATCAACAACTTCAATATGGATGAGGTCTCAGGGCCGGTAGGCACCTTCCAGATGACCGGACAGATCGCCATGCAGGGCATTGATTATCTCACCTACTGGGCGGCGATTCTCAGCCTGTACCTCGGGATCTTTAACCTGCTGCCGATTCCGGCACTTGACGGAAGCCGTCTGGTGTTCCTCGGGGTTGAAGCGCTTCGCGGCAAGCCGGTTGATCCGAACCGTGAGGGTATGGTCCATTTTGTAGGATTTGCTCTGCTGTTCCTGGTCATGATTGCTGTAACCTATAATGATATTTTGCGCCTGATTACAGGCTGATTTTCGATCTAACCCAAGCTGATTTATGGCGGACCCGCAAATGGCGGCCGGATGGCTCCGCAGCCAAGCTTTATTTTGCCGGGCAATTTAGGAGGATTTCAAGAGATGGCTAAAGATAAGCAGTTCGTTACGGAAATAACACCGCAGAGCGAGGATTTCTCGCGCTGGTATATCGATGTAATCAAAAAAGCGGATCTGATGGATTATTCGCCGGTCCGCGGCTGTATCGTGTTCAAACCGGAGGGCTATGAAATCTGGGAGCATATCCAGGAGGAAATGAACCGCCGCCTGAAGGCTACCGGTCACCGTAACGCCTATTTCCCGGTGTTCATTCCGGAGAGCTTTTTCCAGAAGGAAAAGGATCATATCGAGGGCTTCAATCCCGAGCTGCCTTGGGTAACGGAGGCCGGGGGGGATGTGCTGGAGGAACGTCTGGCGGTCCGCCCGACCTCAGAAACCATGTTCGGACACATGTATTCCAAATGGATTCAGTCGTACCGCGACCTGCCGGTGCTGATCAACCAGTGGGCGAACGTAGTACGCTGGGAAAAACGCACCCTGCCGTTTATCCGGACCACAGAGTTCCTGTGGCAGGAAGGCCATACGGCGCATGAGAACGAATCCGAAGCACGCGAAGAAACGATGCGGATGTTGGAGAACTACCGTGATTTTGTGGAGAGCTTCTTAGCGATTCCGGTTGTTACCGGCCAGAAGACGCCTTCGGAGCGTTTTGCCGGTGCAGTGGATACTTACTCTATTGAAGCGATGATGAAGGATGGACGGGCTGTTCAGGCGGCCACCTCCCATTATCTCGGAACCAAGTTTGCCGAAGCGTTTGAAATTCAGTATCTGAGCCGCGAGAACTCGCTGGAGTATGTACACACTACTTCCTGGGGATCTACAACCCGCCTGATCGGCTCGCTGATTATGGTTCACGGGGATGACCGCGGTCTGGCGCTGCCGCCAAAGGTTGCTCCGACTCAGGTTATTATGATTCCAATCGGACCGCCTAAGACCCGTGAAGCGGTAATTGGCCGGACGGACGAGCTGTTCAAGCAGCTGAAGGATGCCGGAGTGCGTGTGCGTGTAGACGACCGGGCCGATCTGACCCCAGGCTGGAAGTTCAACGAATACGAAATGCGCGGTGTACCTGTTCGTCTGGAGCTGGGCCCGCGTGATATGGAAAACGGCGTCTGCGTACTGGTGTCCCGGATTACCGGCGAAAAGAAGGTCATCCAGCAGGACAATCTGGTGGAAGAAGTACAAGCCATGCTGGAGCAGGTGCACAACGAGATGTTTGAGCGTGCGCTGAAATTCCGCGAGGACCACTTCTATTCCGTGGACAGCCTGGAAGAGATGAAGGCCTCGATGGAGGAAAAGCGCGGCTTTGCCTTAGCAGGCTGGTGCGGAACCGAAGAGTGCGAAGATAAAGTTAAAGAAGAAACGGGAGCAGGCAGCCGCAATATTCCGTTTAATCCGGCAGAGCAGAAGACTACCTGCATCTGCTGCGGCAAGCCGGCCAAGCATACGGTTGTTTTTGCCAAAGCTTATTAAACAACAATAGATTATAATAGACAGTATCTGAATGCAGCTTCTGGCGAGAGGAGTCGGCGGGCCGAAAGAACCCAACACTTTGTCGACCCGGAAGCTTTTTACAATTTATCATTGTGTAAGTGGGTGGGGGAAGCATGGAACAGAACGCGGAGAGAAGAAAAAGGTTCGAGCTTCTGATGAAGCAGGGGGAGATTCCGCCTGCGCTGATTGATTCCTATTTCATGGATGGACAGATTGAGCGTGTAGAGATCAGCCGTGGCAATAAGGACTGGCATATTGTCATCGCCAAGGATAGTCTCGTCCCGGCACAGGCGTACCGGACCTTTTGTTTGAGAATGCGTGAGAAGCTGCAGCATATCGCCAAAGTCAGCTTCCTGTTTTTATATGATGAAAAAAAGGTTGGCAGACAGGAGCTTGTACAGGAGTACTGGGGGCTGTTCATTGAGTGGGTGCAGCGGGAGATCCCGTCGGTTAACGGCTGGCTGACCCGGTCTGCACAGGAGCTGCAGGATAGCACGCTTGTCCTCAGCCTGAATGACAAGATGTCACTGGAGCTTGCCCGCAAAAAGGGAATCGAAGCGGCTATTATTAAATTTTATGATAAATATTTCGGATTTCCGCTGAAGGTAAAGCTGCAGATTGCCGAGAATGAAACCAGTAAAGCGGATGCTTATGAGGAATTCCAGCAGAAGCTGCAGCAGGAGCAGCGTGAGCTCGTGGAAATGATGATGATGACGAGCAGCGAACCGGAGGAGCCGGAGGAAGATGTTGATCCGAATGAAGTGATAAAGCTCCAGGTTGGCTATGAAATCAAGGAGCAGGCAACTCCGATTCTGCAAATCCAGGATGAAGAGAAGAAAATTACCATTCAAGGGACGATTTTTGGGCTGGAGAGCAAGGAGCTGCGCAACGGCAATACGCTGTTCACTTTCTGCATAACCGACTTCACTGATTCCCTGCAGATGAAGATGTTCGCCAAGACCAAAGAAGATCTGAAAATTATGAGCCAGCTGGCAAACGGCAAGTGGGTTAGAGCGCGCGGTAAGGTCGAGTACGACCGTTTCATGCAGATCCCTGAGCTTGTAATGATTCCATCAGACCTGACTGAGGTAAACGCGCCGCCGGCCCGCAAAGATAATGCCAAGCAAAAACGGGTTGAATTCCATCTGCACACGACCATGAGCACCATGGATGCCGTTACGCCGATTGGTGAATACATCAAAACTGCCGCCAAATGGGGCCATCCGGCCATTGCAGTTACAGACCACGGGAACGTGCAGAGTTTTCCGGAAGCCAACCATGCGGTCCATAAGCATAAAATCAAAATGCTCTACGGTGTGGAAGCTAACGTTGTCAACGATGCGGTCAATATAGTGGAAAATCCGCAGCCTATGGATCTCAAAACAGCTACCTATGTCGTATTCGATATCGAGACCACCGGCCTGTCCATCACACGCAATAATATTACCGAGCTTGCTGCTATCAAGATGTGTGAAGGCAAGGAGATCGGCCGTTATACAACATTCGTTAATCCGCACGAAAAAATCCCTTACCATATCCAGCAGCTGACCAACATTACTGACGAAATGGTTAAGGATGCACCGGATTTGGAACCGGTACTGAAGGAGTTTGTAGAGTTCATAGGCGATGCGGTTCTGGTTGCCCATAATGCGCGGTTTGATATGGGCTTCATTCAGGCCTCTCTGCTGAAGCTGGGCCAGCCGCAGCTGCCGAATCCGTCACTGGATACGCTGGAGCTGGCGCGGCTGCTGTTTCCGAGTATGAAGAATCACCGTTTGAACACACTTGCGGATAAATATAAAGTGCTGCTGGAAAGCCATCACCGGGCTGTTGATGATACCATTGCGCTCGGCGGCATTTTGACCGGCCTTCTGAATGACGCCGAGAAGATGAAGAATCTGACCCGGCTGGAGCGGCTGAACGACTATGTAGGTAACGATCTGTCCAATGTCCGGCCGTTCCACTGCGGAATCTATGCTCTGAACCCTACCGGCAAAAAGAACCTGTATAAGCTGATCTCCATGAGCCATACGGAGTACTTCAAGCGTGTGCCGTGCATCCCGAAATCGAAGCTTGAGCAGCACCGCGACGGGCTGATCGTGATTTCCGGCTGTGAGCGCGGGGAATTTTTTGAGACAGTGCTCAACAAGACTGTAGAGGAAGCGATGGAGGTTGCCCAGTTCTATGATGTTCTGGAGATTCAGCCGCTGACGATGTATATGCATCTTGTGGATAAGGGCTTTGTGGCAACGGCTGAGGATTTAAGGGATGTTGTGCGCAAAATCTGTGAAATTGGCGAACAGATGAACAAGCCGGTCATTGCCACGGGCAATGTTCATTATCTGGAGCCCCGCCAAAAGCTGTTTCGTGATATCACGATCCACGGAATTACCGGATTCAGTCCGCTGAAGGATCAGGTTAAGCCGGATGCCCATTTCCGGACAACGGATGAAATGCTGGCGGAGTTCGAGTTCCTGGGTGCGGAAAAAGCGATGGAGGTTGTTGTCACCAATACCGTAGCGCTTGCCGACCGGTTCGAGGAATATGATCTGTTCCCGAGCGAGCTCTTTACGCCGAATATTGAAGGGGCGGACGAAGAAATACGCAGCACCTGCTATAACACGGCCAAGTCCATTTACGGTGAAGATCTCCCGGAAGTCGTGGTGGCCCGCCTGGAAAAAGAGCTTGCGCCGATTATCAAATACGGCTTCTCGGCCAACTATCTGATTTCGGAGCGGCTTGTTAAAAAGTCGAATCAGGACGGTTACCTCGTAGGTTCCCGCGGCTCGGTCGGCTCGTCTGTAGTTGCGACTTTCCTCGGCATCTCCGAGGTTAATCCGCTGCCGGCGCATTACATTTGCCTGAATCCCGAATGCAAGCACAGCGAATGGTTCCTGGACGGCAGCGTGCCGAGCGGTTTTGACCTTCCGGATAAAGCCTGCCCGGACTGCGGCGGCAGGCTGAAGGGAGAGGGGCAGGATATTCCGTTTGAGACCTTCCTTGGCTTCAAAGGGGACAAGGTTCCCGATATCGACCTTAACTTCTCCGGGGAATACCAGCCCAATGCCCATAACTTTACCAAAACGATGTTCGGCCCGGATAATGTATTCCGTGCAGGAACGATTGGTACGGTAGCTGAGAAGACAGCCTTCGGTTTCACCAAGAAATATGAGGAGCATCACCAGAAGCGCTGGCGGGGGGCCGAGCTTAACCGTCTGGCGGCGGGCTGCACAGGCGTTAAGCGCAGCACCGGACAGCATCCGGGCGGTATCGTCGTTCTGCCGGATTATATGGAGATCGAAGATATTACCCCGGTCCAGTTCCCTGCGGATGATGTGACAGCCGAGTGGAAGACAACCCATTTCGATTATCATGCCTTTGACGCCAACCTGCTGAAGCTTGATATTCTGGGCCATGATGATCCGACCATGATGCGTATGCTGCAGGATCTGACCGGCGTCGATCCGACAACCATTCCGATGAATGACCCGAAGGTTATGAGCATGTTTAACTCTACCGAGGCGTTAGGGGTGCGGCCCGAACAGATCCGCACCCCTGTGGCCACCTACGGTGTACCCGAAATGGGAACCAAATTCGTCCGCCAGATGCTGATCGAATCGAAGCCGTCCAGCTTTGCCGACTTGCTGCAGATATCAGGACTGTCCCACGGTACCGGCGTATGGCTGGGCAACGCACAGGAACTGATCAAAAATAACACCTGCAACATCAAGACCGTAATCGGCTGTCGTGACGATATCATGCTCTATCTGATCTATAAGGCGGGTATGGATGCCAGCCTGGCCTTTAAAATTACGGAAAGTGTGCGTAAAGGAAAAGGGCTGCCTCCCGAATGGATTGAAGAGATGAAGAAATGCAAAGTGCCGCAATGGTACATTGATTCCTGTCTGAAGATCCAGTATATGTTCCCTAAGGCGCATGCCGCTGCATATGTAATCTCTGCAGTGCGGACCGCCTACTTCAAGCTGTATCATCCGATTGAATATTATGCGACCTACTTCTCGGTACGTGCGGCTGACTTTGACATCGAGCTCTGCTGCCAGGGCTATGAAGCGATCAACCGCCAGATCGGCGAGATCGAAGCCAAGGGCTTCCAGGCGCTGCCTAAGGAAAAAGCGATGCTGCCGGTGCTCGAGATGGCGCTGGAGATGACGGCGCGCGGGTTCACCTTCAAGAACATCGATCTGTACCGTTCCGATGCGAATCGCTTTACCGTTGACGGCACCAGCCTGATTCCGCCGTTCTCCGCGCTCGCGGGAATCGGTGAGAATGCGGCGATCAATATTGCTGCCGCCAAGGATGCCGGCGAGTTTCTGTCAATTGAGGATTTCCAGCAGAAATCCAAAGCAAGCAAGACGGTTATCGAGCTGCTGACCGGGATGGGCTGCTTCCGCGGACTTCCGGAGAGCAACCAGCTGTCACTGTTCTAAAAATACCCCGCAAAGTGAAGCGATGACTCCGAAGAATCACCTGGTACTTTGCGTGGACTCCCTGAATATCAGCCCCGCAAAGCCTTGCCGGACAGGCAGTCAAGGGCTGGTACTTGTCAGTGCAGATGCACTATGGTATAATTTTTCTTGGTAATAATGAGATAAGTCCGTTGTGTAAAGAGTGGGGAAACCCACTCTTTATCTTTGGTATATAGCAAAAGACAAGTTCGTGGAGGTAATTTTCTTTTGAGCACATCCAAATCCAAAATCAAACAAACGGTAGAGCAGATGCTCGGGTCCTATCTTGAGGACAATGGTTTCGAACTGGTGGACGTTGAATACGTGAAGGAAGGTTCCAACTGGTTTTTGCGCATATTCGTAGATAAAGAGGGCGGCATCGACATCGATGACTGCGGCATGATCAGCGAATATTTCAGTTCAAAGCTGGATGAGAATGATCCGATCCCCGAGGCCTATTTCCTGGAGGTTTCCTCTCCGGGGGCTGAACGCCCGCTCAAAAAAGCAGCGGATGTAGCCAAAGCGGTAGGCAAGGACGTATATGTAACGGTTTATGAGCCGATTCAGGGCCTTAAGGAATTCGAGGGCCGTTTGGTCTCGTTCGAGAATGAGGAACTGCTCATCTCCGCGGGCAAAAAAGAACATGTTGTGCCGTATGCCAAAGTCGCCAGCGCGAGATTGGCCATTATTTTTTAACGTTTTGAAAGGGGGACCGGAATTTCATGAGTATGGATTTTATTGAAGCTATGAATGAACTGGAAAGGGAGAAAGGCATCAGCAAGGATGTGCTGTTTGAAGCCATCGAAGCTGCGCTGATCTCCAGCTATAAACGCAACTTCAATGCGGCGCAGAACGTGCGCGTGGATATGAACCGTAACACAGGTGTTATTAAAGTGTTTGCGCGCAAGATGGTAGTCGAGGAGGTTCTCGACGCCAGAACTGAAATTTCCTTGCCTGCCGCAAGAGAAATTAACCCGCATTTCCAGCTGGAAGATGTCGCCGAGCTTGAAGTAACACCGCGCGATTTTGGACGCATTGCCGCGCAGACTGCGAAGCAGGTCGTAACCCAGCGTATCCGTGAAGCGGAGCGCGGACTTATCTATAATGCTTTTATTGATAAGGAAGATGATATTGTTACCGGTCTGGTTCAGCGCCAGGATATGCGCAACATCTACGTCGATCTAGGCAAAATCGAAGCTGTGCTTCCGCTCAGCGAGCTGATGCCTGGTGAGAAGTTTAAGCAGAGCGAGCGGATCAAGGCGTATATCACTAAGGTGGAGAACACGACCAAGGGGCCTCAGATTATGCTGTCACGCAGCCACCCCGGCCTGCTCAAGCGTCTGTTCGAGCTGGAAGTGCCGGAAATTTTTGACGGAGTCGTTGAAATTCGTTCCGTTGCCCGCGAAGCAGGCTTCCGCTCCAAGATTGCCGTATATTCGCGCAATGAAGAGGTTGATCCGGTCGGCTCCTGCGTAGGCCCTAGAGGTACGCGTGTCCAGACTATCGTGACAGAGCTGCGCGGCGAGAAGATCGACATCGTGCGTTACTCTGACGCGGTACAGGAATATGTAGCCAATGCGCTCAGCCCGTCCAAGGTGCTTGAAGTTCAAGTCTTTGAAGCTGAGAAAATGGCCCGCGTTATCGTGCCTGACTATCAGCTGTCGCTGGCTATCGGCATCAAGGGCCAGAACGCCCGCCTTGCCGCCAAGTTGACCGGCTGGAAAATTGATATCAAGAGCGAGACGCAAGCGGAGCAGGAGTACGGCAGACCGAAAACGTTTAGCGATGAAATGCATCAGGATTCCGTCTCCATCGATTAATTTGGCTGTTGACTGACGGGGGGCGATTAGAATGAAGCAAAAGAAGGTTCCGCTGCGCAAATGTGTTGCCAGCCAGGAAATGATGCCCAAGAAAGAACTGATCCGCGTAGTCCGGACTCCGGACGGCGAAGTGATGATCGATCTGACCGGGAAGAAATCAGGGCGCGGGGCTTACATCTGCGGTAAACTGGAATGCTTTAAACTGGCACAAAAAAACAAAGCGCTTGACCGTGCATTAAAGTGTCAGGTGAGTCCTGAAATCTATGCCCAGCTGGCCAGGGATTTTGCATCCGTAGAGGAAGAATTTCTAGCAGCAAAGGATAGTGAGGACAATGAGTAAAACCCTTTCTTATTTAGGGCTTGCGATGAGAGCAGGCAAGATTGTCACCGGAGACGAGGCTGTACTCAAGGCAGTGCGGTCTTCAGAGGCGAAGCTGGTCGTCCTGGCAGGTGACGCTTCAGATAATACCCAAAAAAAGTTTCGCGATAAGTGCGGAACCTACGATATTCCACTAGTAATCGCATTTCACCGGGATGAACTCGGTGCAAGTATTGGTAAGGACCAGCGCGTTGTGCTGGCCGTTACGGATAAAGGATTCGCGGAAATGATCTCCAGAACGCTTGGAGATACTGTCGGAGGTGGAGTTATTGACTAAAGAAGACAATAAGGATAAACTGCGCGTGTATGAATACGCGAAATCACTGAATATGAGCAGTAAAGAAATTATTACAATTCTGAAGCGTTTGAATGTTCCTGTGAATAATCATATGAGTGTGATGGAGGACGGCTCCGTAAACAAAGTGGAGCAGTTCTTTAAGGATATCAAGTCAAACGCTGCAGCCAAGCGGGACACCGGCACCAGCAGCCGTCCGGCATCAGCCGTTACGGTAACCGCCGAACCCCAGAGTGCTCAGAATGCCAACAAAAATCAACCGGAAAAGCAGGTAGGTATGAACAGTAACCAAAACAACAACCAATCGACAACGTCACCTAGGCCCCAAAGCGGACAAGATTCCCGCAGAAGCAACTCAGGCTCCACCCAGAATTCCCGCCCGCAAGGCAGCTCGACTGGCGGCAACCGTCCGCAAGGCAGCTCCACTGGCGGCAACCGCCCGCAAGGCAGCTCGGCCGGCGGCAACCGCCCGCAGGGCAGCTCGACCGGCGGCAGCCGTCCGCAAGGCGGCTCCGGCGGCAACCGCCCGCAAGGCAGCTCAACCGGCGGCAACCGTCCGCAGGGCAGCAGCGGCGGCAACCGTCCGCAAGGCGGCAGCGCAGGCAGCCGTCCGCAAGGACAAGGCGGCGGTGCTCCGCGTACCGGCGACCGTCCGCAGAGCAGCGCTCCGCGCACAGACAGCCGTCCGCAAGGACAAGGCGGCGGTGATTTCTCCCGCGGCGGAGACAGAGGTCCGAAGAAGAACACATCCGGCGGCAGACCCAACAACAACGGCGGCCAGAAGCGTTTTGAAGACGGTAAAGGCGGCGGTAATTTCCGCAACAACCGCGGCGGCAAGAACAACCGCGGCGGCAGAAACCAGCCGGTCGTACACCGTGAGAAGATTGACAACACACCGAAGAAGATTATCGTCCGCGGTAATATGACTGTCGGTGAAACAGCCAAGCTGCTGCATAAGGATGCTTCTGAAGTCATCAAGAAGCTGATCCTGATGGGTGTAATGGCAACTATTAACCAGGAGCTTGATATCGACACCATCCTGCTCCTGTCGGGTGAATTCGGCGTAGAAGTTGAAGTGAAGATCCCTGTGGACGAAGACAGCTTCGAAACCGTGGAGGAGAACGATTCCGAAGAGGATCTGCAGACCCGTCCGCCGGTTGTTACGATCATGGGTCACGTTGACCATGGTAAAACAACATTGCTGGATGCGATCCGTTCAACGAACGTAACCGGCGGCGAAGCCGGCGGGATTACGCAGCACATCGGTGCGTACCAAGTGGAAATCAACCACAAGAAAATTACGTTCCTGGATACTCCGGGTCACGAAGCGTTTACCGCCATGCGTGCCCGCGGTGCACAGGTCACTGATATGACCATTATCGTTGTAGCTGCCGATGACGGCGTTATGCCGCAGACGGTAGAAGCAATCAACCACGCGAAGGCTGCCGGTCTGCCGATCATTGTTGCTGTTAACAAGATTGATAAACCGGGTGCAGATCCAGACCGCGTGAAGCAGGAGCTTACCAATTATGAGCTGGTACCGGAAGAGTGGGGCGGAGACACCATCTTCGTTAACCTGTCCGCCAAACAGCGCATTAACCTGGAAGAGCTGCTGGAAATGATCCTGCTCGTTGCCGAAGTTAACGAGTACAAAGCGAACCCGGACAAACGGGCACGCGGTACAGTAATAGAAGCCGAGCTTGATAAGAACCGCGGACCGGTTGCCCGTATTCTCGTGCAGAACGGTACACTGAAGGTCGGAGACGCTTTTGTAGCAGGTAACTGCTTCGGCCGTGTCCGCGCCATGGTGAATGACAAGGGACGCAAAATTAAGGAAGCGGGACCTTCGACTCCGGTGGAAATTACCGGTCTGACTGAAGTGCCGCAGGCGGGCGATCCGTTCATGGCCTTCGAAGATGAGCGCAAAGCCCGTGCAATTGCCGACAGACGTTCCACAACCCAGCGCCAGTCTGAGCTGAACACAAATACCCGTGTTACACTGGATGACCTGTTCAAGCACATCAAGGATGGCGAGATCAAAGACCTGAACGTAATCATCAAGGGTGACGTGCAGGGTTCGGTTGAGGCACTCAAGAGCTCTCTGGCGAAGATTGAGGTTGAAGGCGTACGCGTGAAGATTATTCACAGCGGTGCCGGTGCGATTACAGAATCTGATATTACGCTGGCTGCAGCATCCAATGCCATCGTAATCGGCTTCAACGTACGTCCGGACGCACAGACCAAAGCTGCTGCAGAGCAGGAGAAGGTTGATGTGCGCCTGCACAACATCATTTACAACGTAATTGAAGAAATCGAAAGTGCCATGAAGGGCATGCTCGATCCGGTCTTCAAAGAAAATATTATCGGTCATGCCGAAGTGCGCAACGTCTTCAAAATCAGCAAAGTGGGCAGTGTTGCTGGGTGTATGGTTACAGACGGCAAAATTACCCGCAATGCCGAAATGCGCCTGATCCGCGGCGGAATTGTTGTCTTCGAAGGCAAGATTGATACCTTGAAGCGCTTCAAGGATGATGCAAAAGAAGTGGCGCAGGGTTATGAATGCGGCATAACTTTGGAACGCTATAATGACCTCCAAGAGGGGGACGTTATCGAAGCGTTCATCATGGAAAAGGTAGAGCGCTAAGCGAAGAGGTGAATACAAATGTCTAAAATCAGAGCAGGACGGGTTGGCGAGCAGATTAAGAAAGAGCTGAGCCAGCTTATCCAGAGCGGATTGAAGGATCCGCGGGTAGGCTTTGTTACCGTAACCGGCGTAGACGTGACGAACGATCTGTCGCAGGCCAAAGTATACCTGAGCGTGTTCGGCGATGCGGAGCAGCAGAATGCCTCGCTCAAAGCGATTGAGAAAGCCAATGGCTTTCTCCGCTCTGAGCTTGGCAAGGCGATCCGCCTGCGCCACACGCCGGAGCTGATCTTCAAGATTGATGAATCCGTTGCTTATGGAAGTCATATCGAGAAGCTGCTCGGCGAGATCAAGCACGAAGAAAGCTAGGAAACATAAAGGAGACGGCGAATGCAGAGCTATGAACAAAGTCTCCAGCAGACCCGTGAGTTTCTGCTGGAACACGACGATTATCTTGTAGTGTCGCATGTTCAGCCGGACGGAGATGCAGTCAGCTCCACCCTTGCGGTGGGCTGGCTTCTCTCATGTCTGGGCAAAAAATACACTATGCTGAATGAAGGTCCGATTCCTAAGCGGATGGAATATTTATGGCATGCCGGTGAAATCGTGAATCTGGCGGACGGTGAGCTCCCCCGCCAATACAGCAATATCATTTGCGTCGATTGTGCAGATTTTCAGCGCGTGGGCCTGACCCAGCGTTACTTTGCCAGCGATGCGCGCATCGTGAATATTGATCATCATCCAACCAATAACGGTTATGGCCTCGTTACGCTGATTAAGCCGGATGCTGCTGCGACTGCAGAAATTTTGTTCGACCTGCTGAAGACGTTTCAGGTGGAATGGGACCTTGATATTGCTACAGCCATTTATACCGGACTGCTGACAGATACGGGCGGCTTCCGCTACACGAATACTTCACCAAAGGTTATGGCGGCCGTTTCGGAGCTGCTGGCAATGGGTGTAAACGGCCCTGAACTGGCGGAGAACCTGCTGGAGGAGATGACGCTTGCACAGGTAAAGGTGCTGAACCGGGCGCTTAATACCCTGCAGCTGTCGCCGGAAGGAGATATTGCCTGGCTGTATGTTACCCCGCAGGATATGATCGATTGCGGTGCAGCTAATGAAGATCTGGAAGGTATCGTCAATTATCCGCGTAACATCCGCGGGGTAGAGGTTGGCATTCTGTTCAAGGTGATTGATGAACATGCGGTCAAAGCCAGCCTGCGTTCAGCCGGCAAGGTGGACGTTGCTGCACTGGCCCAGGTATTCGGCGGAGGCGGACATACCCGGGCAGCAGGAGCGCGTATCGACGGGACACTGGACGAAGCGGTTGCGCTGGTGCTTCAGGAGGTCAGACGCCATCTATGAGTGAGCTTACAGGTGTACTCGCAGTCTTTAAGCCTGCAGGTTTTACCTCACATGATGTGGTCGCCAAAGCCCGGCGTATTCTTGGCATGAAGCGGATCGGCCACACCGGGACACTTGATCCTCAAGTGACCGGGGTGCTCCCGCTGTGTCTTGGACGGGCTACCCGGGTGGTGGAGTACATACAAGAGCTTCCCAAGGAATATGTAGCCACACTGCGTCTGGGCCTGTCGAGCGATACCGAGGATATGACTGGAACGATTACGGAATCGGTGGATGAGGTCCGGGTAACCGAGGCTGAGGTGCTGGCTGTACTGGAATCGTTCAAAGGAGTTATTTCTCAGGTGCCGCCTATGTACTCGGCGGTCAAGGTCGACGGCAAACGGCTTTATGAGCTTGCCCGGGAAGGCAAGACCGTGGAGCGCAAGAGCCGTGAAGTGGAAATCTATGAGATAGAAATGACGGATATGGTCTGGAACGGCAAATATCCCGATATTACCTTCCGCGTGCTTTGCTCGAAGGGTACCTATATCCGTACGCTTTGCGTGGATATCGGCCGTGCGCTAGGAATACCCGGTGTCATGGCGCAGCTTACACGTACGATGTCTGCCGGAATCTCTGCCAGCCACTGCCTGACGCTGGAACAGATCGCGGAATATAAGGAAGCAGGTACGCTTCAGCAGCATCTGATTGCAGCTGATGAAGCCATCTCCAATTTGCCCCGGCATACGGTGGCTGATGAGAAGAAAGGGGCCGCCCTGCAGGGGCAGCGTCTCTCCATCCGTTATGTAGCGCCTGAGGTGAAGGAGAGCGGCGATTTCCGGCTGTATGACGGTGCAGGTGAGTTCCTCGGCATTTACAAGCTCGACGATGCGGGAGCCATTGCTCCGGTCAAGGTATTCGCACAGCGCTAATTATTAATTTATTTGTGAATTGTAGGTGAGAAACAGCGTGAGAACCGTAACCTTAAGCTATCCAATACCGCCGGAGACCGCAGCTTCATGGGCTCAGCCGCAAGTAGCTGCCCTGGGACAGTTCGACGGGCTGCACCGCGGACATGCCAGCGTCATTACATCCGCTGTTGCCCTGGCCCGCAGACAAGGCGTTCCGGCTGCAGTGATGACCTTTCATCCCCATCCCAAGGATGTTATGGGCAAAGGCGATTATGATGGATATTTGACCCCGCCTAAGGACAAGCAGAAAATCCTGGCCGGTATGGGCGTCGATATTTTGTATATAATAGAATTTAATGAGCATCTTTCCCGGGTCAGCCCGCAGGATTTTGTATCTGTAATGCTGCTGCCGCTGCAGATTATAACGGCCGTGGTCGGATTTGATTTCCGATTCGGTTATCTGGGCGAAGGGGATGCGGATATGCTTCGTGAACTGGGGCAGGGAGCAATGGGGGTCGAGACGGTTCCGCCTTTCCTGCTTGAAGGGGAGAAGGTGAGCAGCTCAGGAATCCGGAGAAGCCTGCACAGCGGGGATCTGGCCCTGGCGAACAGCTGGTTCGGCCGCTGCTATCATCTGCGCGGAACGGTTGGACATGGTGAGAAGCGGGGGCGTACGATCGGTTTCCCGACAGCGAACCTTCAGCTTGAGGACCGTTATGTCATTCCGGCCAAAGGCGTTTATGCCGTTAAGGTTTTCTATAAGAATGAAATCCTGTATGGTGTCATGAATGTCGGTGTCAAGCCTACCTTCCATGAAGGAATGACAGCGCCGAGCTTTGAAGTGCATCTGTTCGATTTTGCTGATGATATTTACGGGCAGGAGCTTAAGGTTGAGCTTCAGGCGTTCATCCGGCCTGAACGGAAGTTCGAGTCGATTGATGCGCTGATCTCGCAGATTGCACAGGATGCCGGTACGGCAAAAGAGCTGCTGGGTTATTCTTCATAATCTTCTGCGGACATGCGTTTACTTTTGTCTCCGAAGATGCTATACTGATTAACGTTGCTGGAATGACAGCATCATAACCTTAGCTTGGTTGCACGTTCTCACCGACGGCGACGAGGCTACTGGCGATTATAATGAAGGAGGTGAACAGGATGGCATTGACTCAAGAACGTAAACACCAATTGATCGACGAGCACAAAACTCACGAATCCGATACAGGATCCCCTGAGGTGCAAGTTGCTATCCTTACGGAGAATATCGTTAATTTGACTGACCACTTGCGTACGCACAAGAAGGATCACCATTCCCGCCGCGGACTGCTGAAGATGGTTGGACAACGTCGTAAACTGTTGGCTTATTTGAAGAATAAGGATATCCAACGTTACAGCGCCCTGATCGAAAAACTGGGATTGCGTCGCTAATTTCCATAAGAGTAACCTTAAAGCAGCCTGGTTGTATACCGTATGTCCTTCTTACGATCGACAACGGGACAGCCGGGTTGCTTTTTGAAAATTTACGGAGATTTTTCCAGTTTTCAAAAAGGATATGATTCGCAGAAACGGCTATTTTACCTTTATGGAGGACAAGCCGTTTTTGCTTGTAGAATGAACCGCAGAAAATTACCCATCAAGGAGGGATTTTATGGAACAACGTGTTGAGATGCAGCTTGGCGGAAGACGCCTTGTGCTGGAAACCGGGCGTCTTGCCAAACAGGCAAATGCCGCTGTTATGGTCCGCTACGGAGATACTGCAGTATTGTGTACGGTTACTGCCTCCAGTGAGCCTAAAGATCTGGATTTTTTCCCGCTTACAGTGAACTATGAAGAAAGACTATATGCAGTAGGTAAAATTCCGGGCGGATTCATCAAGCGCGAAGGCAGACCAAGCGAGAAAGCGATTCTGTCCAGCCGTTTGACGGACCGTCCGATTCGTCCTTTGTTCCCGGAAGGGTTCCGTAACGATGTTCAGGTATTGAACATGGTAATGAGTGTGGATCAGGACTGTGCGCCGGATATCGCGGCAATGATCGGTACCTCTGCTGCACTGAGTATTTCCGATGTGCCGTTTGACGGACCTATTGGCGGAGTGGCTGTCGGCCGGATCAATGGCGAATTCGTCATCAATCCTGACGTTGCCCAGCAGGAAGCCAGCGATATTTATGTCGTGGTTGCCGGAACAAAAGACGCCATTATGATGGTTGAAGCAGAAGCAAATGAAGTGCCGGAGGATGTGATGCTGGAAGCCATCATGTTCGGGCATGAAGAAATCCGCAAGATCGTAGCCGTTATTGAAGAGCTGGTAGCTGTTGCCGGTAAAGAAAAGATGGCCGTGAAGCTGCATGCGGTAAATGCTGACGTGAATACTGAGGTTCGTGCTTATGCCGGAGACCGTCTGGTGGAAGCTGTTAAAATCGCCGAGAAGCACGCGCGCCAGGACGCAATCGATCAGATCAACAGCGAAACAGTGGAGTATTTCGTTGAGAAATACATAGAAACACCTGAGCTGCTGAAGGATGTCAAGGAAGTGCTGCATGATATCGTCAAGGATGAAGTGCGCCGCCTGATTACGCATGACAAAGTGCGTCCGGATGGCCGCAAGCTGGATGAGATCCGTCCGATCGAATGTGATACGGCATTGCTGCCGCGTACACACGGTTCCGGACTCTTTACACGCGGACAGACACAAATCCTCAGCGTATGTACACTTGGTGCGCTTGGTGACGTGCAGATTCTGGATGGAATCGATCCGGCTGAAACCAAACGCTTCATGCATCATTACAACTTCCCGCCGTTCAGCGTAGGGGAAGCCCGTCCGCTGAGAGCACCGGGCCGCCGCGAGATCGGTCACGGAGCATTGGGTGAACGCGCCCTGTCCAAGGTTATCCCTAGTGAAACGGAATTCCCGTACACCATTCGTCTGGTATCGGAAGCTATTGAATCCAACGGTTCGACTTCCCAGGCAAGCATCTGCGCCAGTATCCTGGCGATGATGGATGCAGGCGTACCTATCAAGGCTCCTGTAGCCGGGGTAGCGATGGGTCTGATCAAAGACGGAGAGCATGTCTCCATTCTGACTGACATCCAGGGTATGGAAGATCACCTCGGTGATATGGACTTCAAGGTAGCAGGTACTGCTGAAGGCGTAACTGCAATCCAGATGGATATCAAAATTGCCGGTATTGACCGCAAAATCCTGAAGGAAGCTTTGGACCAAGCCAGAGAAGGACGTCTGTTCATCCTGGACAAAATGAATGAAGCGATTTCTGCGCCAAGACCTAACCTGTCCAAATATGCGCCTAAGATCATCATCATCAATATCAATCCGGACAAGATCCGTGATGTTATCGGTGCCGGCGGCAAGATCATCAACAAGATCATTGAAGAAACCGGCGTGAAGATCGATATTGAGCAGGATGGACGCGTATTTATCGGTTCCTCCGATGAGGCGATGATTCAGAAAGCCCGCGGTATTATCGAAGGTATCGTGAAGGAAGTTCAGGTTGGCGAAATCTATGTAGGTACAGTCCGCCGTATTGAGAAGTTTGGTGCGTTTGTGGAACTGATTCCCGGCAAAGACGGCCTGGTTCATATTTCCCAGCTGTCCACAGAGCGCGTAGCCAAGGTTGAAGACGTTGTTGCCATCGGTGATACCATCACCGTTAAAGTAACCGAAATCGACCAGCAGGGCCGTGTTAACCTGTCACGCAAGGCGGTATTGACTGCTGAGAGCGGTGCGAAGGCCTAAGCCTTCCCATACCGGTCTATAAGGAATATGTATGAAGAAGAGACAGAAGCTTATGCATTCTGGCTCTTTTTTAACGTTCCTGCAGGTTTGCTCCTGAAGCCGGTTACTTTAAAGTTGAAGTGTCATATTTCATTTCTGTCAATCATAGGCTGGGACAAAGCGTCCTGTGTGTGCTATGCGGGACGATGTAGACCGTATCTAGCCGGGGAGGACAGTTGCATGAAAACGGACAAGGCGGCGCTTGTGCTGGCCTGTATAGCTGTTGTAATCGGAATAGGCAGTACCAACGGTCCGGTAAAGGAGATGCTGGCGCAGCTTAAGCCGCAGGATGCTCTTGCGGTAACGGCCGTATTGCCTGGAGAGAAGGGCCGTAAAGATCTGCGGGCCCAGGTGGAGCAAAAAGCAGCTGAACTGAATACCCCGCCGGTGGATGCCACTGTAGACCGTGTCTGGAAGGCTATTCCGGGCTATAACGGCCTTGAGGTGGATGTGGAAGCGAGTTACCGGAACACCCTGCTGCAGGGGCCGGGAGAAGGACTAAAGCTGGTCTACCGCCAGACGCAGCCCAAGGTTTCTTTAAATGACCTGGGCGCTCATCCGATCTTCCGCGGCAATCCGGCCAAGCCGATGGTAGCCTTCATGATTAATGTGGCCTGGGGCAATGAGTATATCAAGCCGATGCTTGATATTCTGGATGAGGAACAGGTAAAGGTGACCTTTTTTCTGGACGGCACCTGGCTGAGCAAGAACAAGGAGCTTGCGGCTGAAATGCTGAAGCGCGGGCATGAGATGGAGAATCATGCTTACACCCATCCGAATATGAGCACTTTAAGCAGGGCAAGGGCAACCGCCGAGATCCAGAAGACACAGCTTTTGTTAAAAGAGAGCCTGGGGGTAACCAATCAGTGGTTTGCTCCACCGTCTGGAGATTTTGACCAGGAGACCGTGGAGATTGCTGCAGCGCTCGGGCTGAAGACGGTGCTCTGGACCCTGGATACGGTAGACTGGCGCAACCCGGCACCTGAAGCTGTTGTAGCCAAAATCAGTGCGAAGGCGGAGCCGGGTACACTGGTGCTAATGCATCCGACAGCCTCGTCATCCAGGGCGCTTAAAGGGATGATCCGGGCGGTTAAGGCAAAAGGACTTAAGCTCGGAACCGTCAGCGAGACCTTGTCAGCAGAACGGCTTTTACCCTCTGATGTTGAGTGAGCCGTTATTTTCTGGTAGGATTAAATTCGCTTAAGATTTTGGACAGAACAGAAACAGGGCTATGCCAGGAGGACGTACAATTGGAAAAAATAGTGTTATCGAACGGCCTGCGGGTGGTGACGGAGAAAATCCCGACCGGCCGGTCCGTTTCCTTTGGAATCTGGGTCAGAACCGGTTCCCGCAATGAAAATCCCTTGAACAACGGTATTTCCCATTTCATTGAACATATGCTCTTTAAAGGCACCGACCGCTTTAGCGCCAAGGATATTGCCGAGCAGTTTGATGCGATTGGCGGCAACGTCAATGCATTTACCTCGAAGGAATATACATGCTATTATGCAAAAGTGCTGGATGAGCATCTGCCGATAGCGGTGGATGTGCTGTCAGATATGTTTTTCCGCTCAAAGATGGACGCCGAAGAGCTGGCCAAGGAAAAAAACGTCATTCTCGAAGAAATCGCCATGTGCGAGGACACACCGGATGATCTGGTGCATGACCTGATGTGTGCTGCCGCTTACGGGGAGCATCCGCTTGCTTACTCGATTCTCGGGCTGAAGGAACGCCTGCTTGAGATGACGCCGGATGATCTGCGGGCTTACATGAAAGAGCAGTATACGATCGAAAATACAGTAATCAGCGTAGCCGGGAACATTGATGATGGCCTGACTGAGCTGCTGGAGCGCCATTTCGGCGCATTTGACAATCATGGCCAGGCCCCGGAGCTTACATCGCCTGATTATCAGGGCGGACTGCTGTTCCACCGCAAAAAAACCGAGCAGAACCATATCTGTATTTCCCTGCCGGGTGTACAGAGCGGCGGACCGCTGCAGTACCCGATGGTGCTGCTTAATAATACGGTCGGCGGCGGAATGAGCTCACGCCTGTTCCAGGAGATCCGCGAGAAACGCGGACTTGCTTATTCCGTGTATTCGTACCACAGCTCCCAGGTAGACAGCGGCCTGTTCACCGTGTATGCGGGAACGGCTCCCAAGCAGACGAAGGAAGTTACGCAGCTGATCAAGGAAATGATGCAGGAGCTGGCTGTGAAGGGCATCAGCGAGGATGAGCTGAGAAAAGGCAAGGAGCAGCTCAAGGGCAGCCTGATCCTCAGCCTCGAAAGCACCAGCAGCCGGATGAACCGGATTGGTAAAAACGAGCTGATGCTGGGAAGACATGATACACTGGACGATATGATTGACAAAATCAGCCGGGTAACGATGGACGATGTAAACCGGCTGCTGGACCACATGTTTGCTGAACCTCTCGCACTGGCGATGGTCGGCTCAACAGATAAAGCGATTGCCAATGTTAGGAGAGATGACCTTGTCTTATCACGTTCAAATTAACAAGCTTCCGGGAAATGAGGATGTGCAGCTCCCGCGCAAAATGTCGGAGCAGGCATCAGGCTTTGACCTGCATGCCTCAGTGGCAGAGCCTGTAGTGCTTGCTCCCGGCGAGCGTGCCCTGATCCCTACCGGTATTGCTCTGGCCATGCCAGACGGGCTGGAGGCACAGATCCGGCCGCGCAGCGGGCTGGCCTTCAAGCACGGCATTACCTGCCTGAACACCCCGGGAACCATCGATGCCGATTACCGCGGTGAGATCAAGGTGCTGCTGATCAACCTGGGGCAGGAGCCCTTTGCCATTGCCCGCAATGAGCGGATTGCCCAGATGGTGTTCCAGGCTGTTCCGGCAGTAACACTGGTGGAAGTGGAAGAGCTGTCTGAAACGGTGCGCGGCGCCGGCGGCTTCGGCCACACCGGGAAGTAAGGATTTATTGCACATTTAAAAGCTTGCAGATAAACCGCCTCTTGGGCGGGCTGTCTGCAAGCTTTTTTCTTGCTGTAGGGCCTTTATTTGCCACTGCTATTCATTTTCGGGCCGGCCCGTACAACCTCACGCAGCTTCTTCAGCTGGGCATCCTGCCGTTCGATGATCTCGTTGGCTGTAATGTAGGCTTCAATGTCCGGATGCAGGGAATCGGCTGGATCACGTTCCGGTGCGGACCGGATGAATTTTTTAAACGAAACCTGAAAATGGATGCCTGAGGCAGGAAGCTGGAAGGTAAGGATATCACCGTAAGACGACGGCTGGTTGCCTGTTGCTTCACCGATAATCCGGCCAAGGCCGTTATCCTGGACAGTGACAGCGAACATGTCGGCTGAGCTGAACGTCTGGGGAGAGGTCAGCAGGTACAGCTTGCCCATGTATGGAGAGTCTGTCTTCCTGACGTTCTTGATTAGCTGCCTTGGCGACCGCACTACTCCATCATCCTGATCTGCATCGTAGGCTGCCTTAACCTGCGGGGAGTAGCGGACAATAGCACCGTAAGTGTAGTAGGATTCAACATCCGTACAGGACAGAAATTCCTCAATAACGGACGAGTCACCGCCCCCGTTACTCCGCAGATCCGCTGCCACATGCTGTAAGCCCCGCGCCTTAACCTTATTGAAGAATACCTGCGAGAATACCCGGAAATATCAGGTCACGGTAAAAATGCTTCTGTGATACTCGAGGTCAGTAGGAGCATTAAGGGGCTATACTTCCGATAATTATTGCTTCTTCTGTCAGTTGTTATTATTTGAATGGAAAAGCGGAGATCAGAAATCTCCGCATTCTTGAACAGATTCAATTGTTTATTCTACAGCTGCCGCTTAATGAAGCGTCTGAGCAAAACCTTCACGCCATGAAGCGAACCGCGGACTCCAGCCATAACGAAGTGCTTTTGCATTAAGCGCTCCACGTTCTCCTCTCACGCTTCCTGGTATTGCCATGGGTTCAGGAGCGTTAAGGGCTTTCGCATAGACAGGCACCCATTCGGTACCCGCTGCTGGATCGCTATCCACAATGTTATATGTTCCTGTGGGCCATTCCAGTGCCAAAACAGCTGCAAATGCGGCGTCTTCTGTATGCACAAAAGAAGTGACGCCGTCAGTAGCAGGCAAGTTCCCAAGCCGAGCTTGCTCTGCGAACAATCCGTTCGAATCGTACCAGGTCCCTTCACCGTACAGCACGCCATATCTAAGAATGACATGCTCCAGCATTTCCGCAGCGGTGGTTTCCAGTGCATGAACACCGTTCACGCTTGTGAGTTGCGGTTCCGGAGCCTCAAAGTCTAGTGGGCAATCCTCCGTTGCCGGCCCTTCTCCGGGCGCATAGGTCATTGTGATGCTTTGTGCGATCATCCGGCGAACGCCAGCGGCGAGCGAAGCATCCACTAAGTTTCTCGTTCCTTCCACGCGAATTCTTGCATTGGCGGATGGATCCATAGCCTGCAGCGAAGTCAGCTGGTGAATGACCACCTCTGGGGAAGTTTCGGCAAGTACGCTGAACAGATTCTTGCGATCATATACATCCGCTTGGACGAATGAAGCCCCAGCATTCTTTAAACTTTCTGCATGCTCCGGGTTGCGTATTAACCCAACCACTTCATGTCCCTTCTGTACTAGCATCGGAATGAGTAACCTCCCGATGACGCCACTTGCTCCAGCAACTAAAATCTTCATTTGTTATTGCCTCCTTTATCTATTTTTATTTAAGACAATTCTGCTATAGCATTTGTGACATAAGATGCGACAAGGGCTAAATTAATATGCTTGAGGGGAACGTTAGCACCACGACATGAAGGCAACCGACTACACGATCGGTTGCCTTTGTTCGTTGAAACGGGCAGAATAGGCACCCCGTCCCCGGCGAGGACGACAGCTGCCTGATTCTATGGCATAAATCCGTAGCCGTTGGCCGATTAAGCTAGAACCGGTCTCGAAAAATTTCTGGACGGCGCAAGTCTCGATAAAAACCTGAAGGAGCTTGTCAAAATTCGCGCTTCACAACTCAACAGATGCGCCTTCTGTCTCCATATTCACGCAACCGACGCCCGCAAGCTGGGCGAAACGGAGGTTCGCATCTACACGCTTAATGCTTGGCGCGAAACAACTTACTTCACATAGCAAGAGCGCGCAGCGCTGGCGTTGACGGAAGCCGTGACCCTGGTCGCCTCTAATCACGTTCCCGACGACGTGTACGAAGAAGCAGCCCGCCACTTCAGCGAGCAGGAAATCAGTGAGCTGCTGATGGCCATCATCACGATCAACGCCTGGAACCGCATCGCGATCACGACGGGCTTGACCCCTCCGGCATAATGGATGTGGTATGGGCGCCAGTCGTTCTTGCGGGCGCTGCAGCCATGTACGTTGCAGAGCAAAGCAGATACAGGTACAATCAAAGCGAGGAAAATGGATGAGAGGCTATATGAACAAAATCAGGAGAGAAACGATGATATAGCAATTTTTATAATATAACGCCTGATAACATTCCACTATTGGAGAACGATAGATGAATGACAGCAGCGGCAGTCTAGGACTTTATTTTCTTGTCCTTGGCTGCCGCTCTTTATATTAACGCTTCAGTCTGAAACTTATTTTACAAAAGCTGCCCATTCTTCGATTCAAAAACCACGCTAGATCAACAACTCTAGTCTAATACTTTTTTCCTGCATTACACGAGCTCCTGTTCCAGATCATTAATGCTGCGTCCCCGATAGCTGTAACAATATCACCGGTATGCAGATTGCCCCGGTTATTATTAACCACCAGTCCGTCACTAGTCCAAAACAAAGGAAGATTAAGGAACTTCAGGTTCTCCTGCTCCCAATATAAAACCGTATGCCCGTCATGCATCAACAAATGATTTTGGATCATTTTCTGTGATTTATGTGGACCGCCCAGGAATTATTCTCCACTTTTCACCCATCCGCGAGCCCCGGCATAAGATGCTTTATAGTCGATAGTGTATGTGGAAAGGAGCGTCATCCCTATGCTTACTGGCATCAGGATCGTGTTCCTGGGCGGGGACGCGAGACAGCTTGAAGTGATTCGAAAGTGTGTGGAAATGGATGCGGTGGTCAGTGCCGCCGGATTCGAGAAATGGGAGGCCCCTAGCCCGGGGGTGAACCTGGAACAGCTGTCGCCTGAGCTGCTCGGCAATGCGGATGTGCTGGTACTGCCTACGGTGGGCTGTGACGAGGAAGGAAATATCAATGCGCTGTTTTCATCCGGCCGTCTGCAGCTGCTGGAGGAGCATGCTGCCGCGCTGCCGGAAGGATGTACAGTATACACCGGAATGGCCAAGGGCTATCTGCGCAGCCTGTGCGCAAGACATAAGCTTAAGCTTATAGAGCTGCTGAACCGGGATGATGTGGCGATCTATAACTCGATTCCGACAGCGGAAGGTGCGCTGGTCATGGCCATTCAGAATACCGATTTTACCATTCACGGCTCCACTTCCATGGTGCTTGGGATGGGACGCACCGGCTTTACTATGGCAAGGGCACTTCAGGGGCTCGGCTCCACAGTCAAGGTGGGTGTAAGGAAGCAGGATCATTATGCCCGGGCGGAGGAGATGGGCTGGAAGCCGTTTATGACCGGGGAGCTGCTAACACAGGTGGGCGATACCGATCTGATTTTTAATACGATACCAAGCATGATTATTACAGCACAGATTCTTTCCCGTGTTCCCAAGAGTAGCGTCATTATTGACCTGGCTTCAGCTCCGGGCGGATGCGACTTCCGGTATGCGGAGAAGCGAGGCATCAAGGCGATGCTTGCACCCGGGTTGCCCGGGATTGTCGCCCCGAAAAGCGCCGGGATGATTATGGGCAATGCGCTGGTACAGTCGATCTCGGAGGAGATTCTAACGAAGGGGGACCAATAAATGGATTGGCACGGAAAAACAGTAGGTTATGCGATTACCGGCTCACACTGCACCTTTGCGGAGGTGATGCCGCAGATTCAGCGGTTTATGGACGGGGGAGCGAAAGTGGTGCCGATTGTTTCCGCATCCGTGTTGAATACGGACACCCGGTTCGGCACATCGGAAAATTGGCTAAAACAGTTGAAAGATATAACGGGGAATGATATCATTTCTACAATTGTTGATGCGGAACCGCTGGGTCCATCCAAGCTGCTCGATGTGCTGACAATAGCTCCCTGCACAGGCAATACGACGAGCAAGCTGGCTAACGCCATGACTGACAGCCCTGTCCTGATGGCTGCCAAATCGCAGATGCGCAACGGCCGTCCGCTTGTGCTGGCCATTTCGACAAATGACGGACTGGGTCTGAACGCGGCGAATATTGCGAAGCTTCTGGTAGCCAAACATATTTATTTTGTGCCGTTCGGCCAGGATAACCCTGAGGGCAAGCCCAATTCGCTTGTAGCACGCATGGAGCTCATTCCTGAAGCCTGCTACGCCGCTCTGCAGGGCAAACAGCTGCAGCCGATGATTATCGAACGGTTTCATTCAGCATAGCATGAAGGCCTGCAATAAGCAGACCTGAATTGATTTATAAGCCTTACTTGCGCCGTCCTCATGCTGGGGGCGGTTCAGCACTTTTTTAGCTTGTTTAGAGAAGTAATGGAGGAATTATACGATGGGTATTCTAGTGCAAAAATTCGGAGGGACTTCACTTTCGACACCGGCAGCAAGAGAGCATGTCATCAGCCATGTCAAACGGGAGCTGGCAAGCGGATTCAATCTTGTAATCGTTGTATCTGCAATGGGCCGCAAAGGCGAGCCTTATGCTACCGACACCCTGCTGGACTGGGCGGTACAGAACGGCAACGCGCTGCCTGACCGCGAGAAGGATCTGCTGATGTGCTGCGGAGAGATCATCTCGGCAGCTACGCTGTGCGGGCTGCTGGAGGAACAGGGCATTCGCGCTACTGTGCTGACGGGGGCACAAGCGGGCTTTTTGACTGACAGTAATTACGGAAATGCAAGAATTCTCGATGTCCGCACCGAACGGATTCTACGTGAACTGCGCGAGCATAAAGTAGTAATAGTAACCGGGTTCCAGGGTCAGACCGAAGCCGGGGATTTCACGACCCTTGGCAGAGGCGGAAGTGATACTTCGGCAACTGCGCTCGGAGCTGCCCTCCGTGCAGATATGGTCGATATTTATACCGATGTGGACGGAATCCTGACTGCTGATCCGCGGATTGTCGAGGATGCCAAGCCTCTTAGTTATGTCAGCTATACCGAAATCTGCAACATGGCTTACCAGGGGGCTAAGGTTATTCACCCGCGTGCCGTGGAAATTGCCATGCAGGCCAATATTCCGGTACGTGTACGCTCTACCTTTTCCGAATCGGAAGGCACGCTGGTTACCCATCCCGAAGGGTTTAATGATGTATCCAACGGCATTGTTGACCGGTTTGTAACAGGGATAGCCTACGTGAGCAACATTACACAGATTTCTGTTGAATGCCCGGACGGCAACGGTACAGGCGTACAGCTGCAGATTTTTAAAAGCATGGCCGACAACGGCATCAGCGTTGACTTTATTAACGTAACGCCTACAGAGGCGCTGTATACCGTCAATGACGACAAATCCGAGCGGGCTATCGCTGCGCTGCAGGAGCTGGGGCTCCGTCCCAAGAGCTTATCCGGCTGCGCCAAGGTCTCCGTAATCGGGGGCGGAATTAACGGTGTGCCGGGGATTATGGCCCGGATCGTGGAGGCGCTCAGCTCGCAGAATATTCAGATTTTACAGTCGGCGGATTCGAATACTACCATCTGGGTTCTTGTGAAAAAGGAAGATATGGTGCAGTCGCTGCGTGCGCTGCATGCCAAATTTGAATTGCACCGCTGACAAGGAGGAATTCAAAGTGGATTTCGGTAGACTGATCACTGCGATGGTAACCCCCTTTGACGGGGATGGAGAAATCAACTGGGAAGGAACTTCCCGGCTGGTCGATTATTTGATCGAAGAACAGAAATCCGAAGCGCTGGTGGTCTGCGGGACGACGGGAGAATCGCCTACCCTGACCGATGAGGAGAAGCTGAAGCTGTTTTCCTTTGTCCTGAATAAAGCAGATGGACGCTGTAAAATTATCGCCGGAACCGGCACCAACAGCACGAGACATTCCATACATCTTACGAAGGAAGCAGAAAAGATCGGCGTTGACGGTGTTCTGCTGGTCGTTCCTTACTACAACAAACCGAACCAGGAAGGGCTGTATCAGCATTTCTCGGCGATTGCCGGCAGCACCTCTTTGCCTTGTATCCTTTATAATGTTCCCGGACGAACAGGGGTGAGCATGAGTGCGGCAACGACACTGCGGCTTGCGGAGATTCCGAATATTGTCGCCACCAAAGAATGTGCCTCCGTGGACCAGATTACACTGATTGCTACGGCATGCCCTGAAGATTTTCATGTCTACACAGGCGATGATTCTGCAGGTTTGGCTACCCTTGCGGTCGGCGGGCACGGAATTATCAGTGTGGCGGGACATATTATCGGCTCCCAGATGTCAGACATGATTCAGGCATACCTGACCGGAAATGTGAAGCGGGCAGGAGACCTGCACCGTCAGCTGTTCCCTGTGTTCAAGGGTCTTTTTGAATGTCCGCAGCCGCTGCCGAATCCGGCCGCAGTCAAGTATGCCTTGTCGCTGCGCGGAATCGACGTCGGTTCGGTCCGGCTTCCGCTGGTCGGCCCGAATGAAGCCGAGGCTGCTTTTATCAAAGCGCTGCTGAATTAGCCTTGATCCGACACTGAATCGTTGCTAACTGAAACCGGCATCCCATTAACGGGAGCCGGTTTTTTTTAATGAAATTCGGCATTTTATATGGGCTGGTTGATGCACCTTTTCTGTAAATAATGCCTGTATTCTAAGGAAAGAATAAGCTTACATAGCGGATGACTTGTCTTTTGCCAAAAAAATCATGTATAATGTTCTTAAGTGACTGGGTGCGGTTAATTAAATATGCGGTAATCTTCCGTCAATGTTTTTTTACATTGTGAGACAGGGTAGGTCCTTCTATAAGTCTGTGCTATTGCTGTCGTTTTTTTGCGCGAGGAGCGCAGCATTGATCTTTGACGGATATTATCCGGTTCAAGAAGCTACTCACTTCTCGGTTTCGGGATTTTTCGCATTGCACAGCAGATATGGTTAGACTTAAGCGGAATATCCCTGTTCTTTATGGAAGCTATCGGCAATTTGAACAATGTGTTCAGCGCCGCTGAAATATGAAGCTTAATGATTTGCCAATAAAAGGGTGACGTCCAACATCATAGGAGGGTTAGATTCATTTGTCCAAAAAAAATAACAACAACGATAAGCTAATGATTTTCGCTTTGGGCGGAGTCGGAGAAATCGGAAAAAACATGTATGTAGTCCAATATGCTAACGACATTGTGGTCGTGGATGCAGGACTTAAATTCCCGGAAGAGGACATGCTCGGTATTGATATTGTTATCCCAGACATCTCATACCTGACGGAGAACCGTGATAAGGTTAGAGGGATCGTCCTCACTCACGGACACGAAGATCACATCGGCGGTCTGCCTTATGTGCTCAAGAACCTGAATGTTCCGGTATACGGAACAAGACTTACGCTCGGCCTGGTCGAGAACAAGCTGAAGGAAGCCAACCTGCTTGGCGAAACGAAGCGCATCCTGATTAACGAAGATTCTGTTATCGATCTGGGAACTTCCCTGCAGGTGACCTTCTTCAGAACCAATCACAGTATTCCGGATTCCGTAGGCGTATGCATTGAGACCCCGGAAGGTAATGTCGTTCATACAGGGGACTTCAAATTTGACCATACACCAGTCAATGGCCAATATGCGAACCTGCACCGGATGGCGGAAATCGGCCAGAAGGGTGTACTAGCCCTTATGTCTGACAGTACCAATGCTGAGAAGCCGGGCTTTACCCCTTCGGAGAAAAATGTCGGCATCGTGCTGGAGGATATTTTCCGCAAAGCCGACCAGCGCGTAGTAGTGGCGACTTTCGCCTCTAACGTGCACCGTATTCAGCAGGTGGTTAATGCTGCTGAATCGACAGGCCGCAAGATCACTGTTATCGGACGCAGTATGGTTAATGTAGTTGCCATTGCTTCCGAGCTTGGATATCTGCATGTACCAGATGGCATGCTGATTGAGCCGGAGGAAATGAACCGCATGGCCGCCAACCGCGTTGTGGTGCTCTGCACAGGCAGCCAGGGTGAGCCGATGTCGGCACTTACCCGCATGGCCCGCTCCAGCCACCGCAAGGTGGATATCCTGCCGGGAGATACCGTTATTATTGCGGCCACTCCGGTTCCGGGGAACGAGAAGTATGTCGGCCGTACCATTGATGAATTGTTCCGTCTCGGCGCCAATGTAATCTACAGCGGCTCGAACTCCGGGGTTCACGTATCCGGTCACGGCAGCCAGGAAGAGCTCAAGCTGATGCTTAACCTGATGAAGCCGAAGTACTTCATTCCAATCCACGGTGAATTCCGGATGCAGCGCAGACATGCGCTTCTGGCAGAATCCGTCGGCGTGGATCCAAGCAACATCTTCATCACCGAGATTGGTGAAGTGATTGAAATTCAGGGCGGTGGAGCCCGCAGAGCTGGTAAGGTTACTGCAGGCAACGTACTGATCGACGGTCTGGGTGTGGGTGACGTAGGCAACATCGTACTCCGCGACCGCAAACTGCTGTCCCAAGACGGTATCCTCGTAGTCGTCGTTACACTGAGCAAACAGAACGGAGCGATTGTCTCCGGGCCGGATATCATTTCCCGCGGCTTTGTATATGTCCGTGAGTCCGAAGGACTGCTGGACGAAGCCAACCGTATTGTATCCAGCACGCTGCAGCGTCTGATGAGCGAGAAGGTTAATGAGTGGGCTTCCCTCAAGACCAGCGTCAAAGATTCGCTCGGCCGTTTCCTGTATGAACAGACACGCCGCAGACCAATGATTTTGCCGATTATTATGGAAGTTTAAGAAGAGAGCTTCTATTTAAATAAGCAGGGCGCAAGAGCCCCTTCTCTCCCGGAAATATTGGACGGTTTCCTGGGGAGGAGGGGTTTTTGTTATTTTTTTACGGCAAGAGACAACATTTCCTTCGTTCAATCGTTATACTGCCAGGGAGGTGCATAATGGGGGCTAAGCTTAAGGAACAGCTGCTGGGGTCCAAGATGGCCGAGATCCGCAGATATCTGATCCGCCTGGGCGCAGCGCCTGAAGATGCGGAGGATATTGTACAGGATACGGTCTGCAAGGCACTGCAGTATATAAGCGGGATTGAAGAGCGTAATTTCAGCGCCTGGCTCTATAAGGTTGCGATTAACCGCTATTATGATTTGTGCCGCAGACATAAACGGTTTCAGTACACCATGGAGGCAGAGGAGCAGTCAGCGCCCGATAAGGAGCAGCCGGAGTCGCAGCTGTTGCAGCGTGAGCAAAAGGAACAGATTGAGCAGACGCTAAGCCGGATGATTCCGGCAAACCGCCAGCTGATTCTGCTCAAATACGAGCTGGGTTTATCTTACAAGGAAATCGCAGCATTGCTGGGAATCACTGAAGGAACGGTTAAAGCGTCGCTATACCGGGCAAGACAACAGTTTCAACAATTTTACGGAGGTGAGGCACATTGATGGCCCCATGGAATGAAGAAGAGGACAAGCAGCTGTCACAGGTCTTGAAAAGGGCAAAACGCAAAAGTACGGTACGCAGCATTTTAATTTCGCTGGCCGTAGTGCTTGTGACATTAACCGCCATATTTTTTGGTGCTGCCCAGATGGTGAATCACAGATCCTTAGAGACCCTGACGAGCGAATGGATGTACAGGATGATCAGCAGTCCTAACGAATATGAATCAGGGTATAAAGATACCCGCGGATTTTTATCCGGCGTGCTGGAAACGAACACCTACAAAATCATTGAGGGTGTCCCTATACCCTGGGATCAAGAATGGACGAACTACAATGAATGGTGGTTTCCATTCACTACAGGCGCATACGGAGGGACATCGGCTCTGACAGTCAGCGATCACGAGCTGGAGCAAGCCGGTTATGAATACGGCAGACAGTATAATCCTTACAATGGCCAGCGTGAAATGCTGTACTATATTCCTGAAGTGGATTATAACGGGAAGATCTTTAATGACCTATCGCTGCTTAGTGAAATGGAGCCCGGGAAGCTTGCGGAAATGTCGCTGTCATTCGATCAATCCTATTCGTTTGAAGAGGTCCGAGACATGCTGCCGGCGGGTGTACGACCGGTATGGTATTGGGTTGATACGTATGGTGAACGTATAGGATTTCAGTTTGAATCCCGCGATGACGGAAACGGAGGAACAAGCTACCCTTTGCCAATGTCAGGTTATGGGGTATACGGCTTCGGAAACCGCCCCGACTACGATAAAATAACGCCTGAGGACTTTGTCGACTCCGTTCAAAGCGGGTTGTCGCGCAAGGACAGATACTATGAAGAATATAAGCAAATTATTGAAAATTTGAAAAAAGATAAAGCTGCGCCGGATGCTAGTGATGTCCGTATTCTTGGCGTGGTTGTTACAGGTACAGCTTCCGGACTGGCCAGCCTGCAAGGACAAAGTTATATCCGCGGCGCGGTGCTTGGGGCTGTTGCCGACAAGTACTAAAAGGAAATGTTCATTTCTGCATAAGCCGCTAACCGTAAATGTCATACTAAGCACAGTCAGTATGGCTGCAGCTGTTGAAGAGCTGCAAGCGGAAAGGGTGAGCTGCAAGTGGATAAAAAGCAAGGTAAGGATACGGGCATCAGCAACGCGGAGGTCCAGCCGGAGGAAACCAGGACAGCTGCTCCTGAAGCAGTCGCGCCGGCCGTAAATATGCTTAAAGAGCTGGGCCAGACAGCGGTGCCGAGCGCAGAGCCGGATATTTTCTGCATGACGATCATCGGCCAGATCGAGGGGCATTTTGTACTTCGGCCGCACAACAAAACGACTAAATATGAGCATATTATTCCGCAGCTTGTGGCGGCAGAGCAGAACAAGAATATTAAAGGCCTTCTGATTATTCTGAACACTGTCGGCGGTGACGTAGAGGCCGGGCTGGCTATTGCCGAAATGATTGCCTCCCTCTCCAAACCGACGGTTACGGTGGTTATCGGAGGCGGACACAGCATCGGTGTGCCGATTGCCGTTGCATCCAGCTACTCCATCATTGCCGAAAGCGCAACGATGACCATTCATCCGATCCGGATGAACGGGCTTGTAATCGGCGTGCCGCAGACATTTGAATATATGGAGCGTATGCAGGAGCGGATGGTGCGGTTCGTCACCTCCCATTCGCGGATCAGTGAAGAGATGTTCAAGGATCTCATGTTCAAAACAGGAGAACTGAACCGTGATATCGGTACCGCGGTAGGCGGGTATGATGCGGTTAAGTTCGGGCTGATGGACGAGGTTGGCGGAATCGGCGCCGCCCTGGCCCATTTAAACCGGATGATTGCCGGCACAGTAATACCGGCTCCAGGAGCCGGTGAGCTTGCACAGGGGGGGCTGACGCAATGACCTTTTATACCGTTGTGCCGCTTGAACAAATGTTTGAGGGGGCTTACAGTAACGGGCAGCAGCTGCAGGAAGTGACAATCGGGGGAATGCTGATGCAGGTAGAGCCGCTGGAAGGCAGGCAGGCACGGATTGTCCGCCTGCTTCAGTGTCCGCTGGACAAATATCTTGATCCGTCGTTTGCTCCCGGTGCAGTTGTCGATTACGATAAATAACGGAGTGCCATAAAGTTGCATTTTTTTACAGAACAGAACATAGGTACGCCACGCCATTATATGGTATAATGTTGCCGGGGGTGGCTGGCGTGGCTAAACGGAGAAAGAGAAAGTCTAAGAAAAAAGCGACAATCGGCAGCGTTCTTAAATATGAAATTTATGGTATTATGCTTATTACCATTTCGGTAATTGCCCTGTCCGGCGAAGCTGCCGTAGGGCGGTCTCTGTCCAGTATGGCGGGATACCTGCTGGGCAGATTTTATTTTGTTCTGCCGGTCGTCGGCATCATCTACGGACTGATGGTCATGATACACAGGAAGTGGCCGTCCGGCTGGAACACTCGTTATACCGGTGCAGTGATGCTGGTCCTGTCCTTATGCCTTATGAGTTCGATCTCGGCCATGCAGCAGAAGCTGGGACCTATTAATATGCTGCATCCCGGCAATGTGCTGGCGCAAATACATAATGATTTATCCGGTGCGCTGAAGCCCGGTACCAATGACAGCAGTGTCTATCTGCTAGGCAAGGATATCAGCGGCGGATATGTTGGCGCGCTGGAGTTCGCAGGACTGCTGTGGCTGTTCGGTACATTGGGTGCGAAGCTGATTATGATTGTAATGCTGGCAATCAGCTTCATGCTGGTTACCAATCTCTCCTATGTGGAGCTGTTCTCGCTGCTGCGGGTACGCTCCGTGAAGCTGCTGGAGAATCTCAGGCAGAGATCGGCCAACCGCCCGGCTGCGGTTCCTGTTTCACCCCGTTCGTCCAGAAGCGGCAGGTCTTCTGCGCCACCGCCTCCTGACGATGACGAGGACGATGAAGAAGAGGACGAGCCGTCACTTCCAAGAAGAAGCCAGCCGCTGTTCTTCCGCCGGATCGGCAGCTGGCTTGGCGGATCCGGGGCTGGAGGATCTGTTGAAGCTGGCGGTGACGAGACAGGCTCAGAGGTGAGAACACCAGATCCGGGTATGCCTGTATCTCCGTTGATTTCAGGATTTGAAACAGACAGCAGGCATGCTGTTCAGGACGGGCCTGAATCTGGATTTGCCGATGAGGATCTTGAGCCGGTGACTCCGATCATCCGTGACTTCTTTGAGCATATCCGTTCAGAAGGGTTAAGTGAGGAGGAACGGGAAGAGTGGGGCGGGTTTTCACCTGCGGCGCGCAGTGCAGAAGCACGCAGTACAGGTGCTCCGGGCACTCCTGCAGCCGCCCGGCAGCCTGGGCCAGATGATGTGCCGGATGAGGATATTACGGTAGATCTGGAGGGCCTGCTGGGTACGGCAGACAGCGCAGAGACTGCTCCGGCTCCGCCGCTTCCGCCGCCGCCCAAGCCATATAAGCTTCCGCCGTTCAGGCTGTTGTCCAAACCGAACGGCGGCGGCAAAGCGGGAGACCAGAACGATTACATGCAGACTGCCCGCAAGCTGGAGGCGACGCTGGAGAGCTTCGGCGTCCGTGCCAAGGTGCTTGAGGTGGTTCGCGGTCCTGCTGTAACCCGGTATGAAATCCAGCCGGATATCGGGGTTAAGGTCAGCCGGATCGTTAATCTGACCGATGATATAGCGCTTGCGCTTGCAGCGAAGGATATCCGGATGGAAGCTCCGATCCCTGGTAAATCGGCTATCGGTATCGAGGTGCCGAATCCGGAGGTTTCGCTTGTAACGATGCGTGAAGTAATGGAAACACAGATATTCCAGGATGCCGAATCCCGGTTGTCCATTGCCTTCGGACGCGATATTTCCGGCCAGACCATTGTCGGCAATCTGGCCAAAATGCCCCATCTGCTCGTTGCCGGGGCTACCGGATCAGGGAAGTCGGTCTGCATTAACGGGATTATTACCAGTATTTTGTACAAAGCCAAGCCGGACGAGGTCAAGTTCCTGATGGTCGATCCCAAGATGGTTGAGCTTAATGTCTATAACGGCATCCCGCATCTGCTTGCTCCCGTAGTTACCGATCCGAAACGGGCCAGTCTGGCGCTGAAGAAGATTGTAGTAGAGATGGAGAAGCGTTATGAGCTGTTCTCCAAATCGGGAACGCGCAATGTGGAAGGCTACAATAATCTGATGAAGGATAACCCGGCCGCTATTCTCCCCTATATTGTTGTTATCGTGGACGAGCTTGCCGATCTGATGATGGTGGCGGCTAATGATGTAGAGGATGCAATCTGCCGTCTGGCGCAAATGGCACGTGCTGCAGGCATTCACCTGATCATCGCTACCCAGCGGCCATCCGTTGACGTTATCACTGGTCTGATTAAAGCGAACATCCCTTCACGGATTGCCTTCGGCGTATCCTCCAATGTCGATTCCCGGACGATTCTTGATATGCCGGGTGCCGAGAAGCTGCTGGGACGCGGCGATATGCTCTTCCTTCCGATGGGTGCTTCGAAGCCGGTCCGCGTCCAGGGCGCTTTCATGAGCGACCAGGAGGTGGAGTCGATCGTGCAGTTCGTAAGCAGCCAGGGAGAAGCCGAATACGACGAAACGCTTGTACCCGAGGTGGATGATATGGTCTCTGAAGATCAGGAGCCGCAGGACGAATTGTATGAACAGGCTGTTCAGATTGTACTGGAAGCGAAGCAGGCATCTGTCTCGCTGCTGCAGCGGCGTATGCGTGTGGGCTACACCCGTGCAGCCCGGCTGATAGACGCAATGGAAGCCCGTTCGGTTATCGGGCCTTACGAGGGCAGCAAGCCGCGTGAGGTGCTGATGTCGCTGGAGCAGTATCAGCAGAACCGGATCAGCTCTTAACCGTTTTAATGATCAAGCACTCTTTCCTTTGCGGAGAGGGTGCTTTTTGCTGTACCCGGTACAGCTGCCGCCGGATATGCATTGCAGTTCAGCCTGTCCATGCATAGGATGTCCTGCCAGTCGTCATAATAACTTTAGCCATCCATGTTGAACTTACAATAGAAAGGTAGAGCGACCCCAATGAAAAAACATAAGCAGTGGATATTTGCCTTAATGACTCTGCTACTGGCAGCCGCACCGTTTGCGGGAGTAGCTTTCAAGGACCAGGATGTATACGCCAATCCGCAGCAGCGGACGGAATCCGTCAGCCCTTTTTCCGGGGAAGAGGCGCTTCCGGCTTTCGGGACGACTCCGCTGAAGGTAGGCTCATCAGGTCAGGATGTATATGAGCTACAGGGCAGACTGAAGTATCTCGGTTACTATAACGGAAAGATTGACAGCAAGTTTGGTGCCAAGACCAAAAATGCGGTAACCTGGTTCCAGTGGAAATTCGGAATGAAGGCAGATGGCGTTGTCGGGGCTAAAACAAAGCTGAAGCTGTATAATGCGACCAAAGCATGGAAGCCGACAGAGCCTTCAACCACGACTGCCAAAAAGAATACGGGCAACAACACGGCTGCCAAGACAGGCAATACCGGCAAAACGAATACAACTGCAGAATTGTCCTCCGGTAATACTATGGGCTTGTCCGAAAATGATCTGAAGATCATGGCCAATGCCGTATACGGCGAGGCACGCGGGGAGCCGTTTGAGGGGCAGGTGGCGGTGGCTGCGGTAATCCTGAACCGGGTTAAATCCCCGAGCTTTCCCAATACACCGTCCGGTGTTATTTTTCAGCCGGGAGCCTTTACGGCGGTAGCGGACGGCCAGATCTATCTCGAGCCGAATGAACAGGCACGCAAAGCCGTTCAGCAGGCGCTTAACGGCTGGGACCCTTCCGGCGGCTGCCTCTATTATTTTAACCCCCGGACTGCGACCTCCAAATGGATTTGGACCCGGCCGCAGGTCATCACGATCGGAGAGCATATCTTCTGTATGTAAGTCTATACACCGACTTAAAGCAACCGGTAAATCCTCAGCCGGTTGCTTCCTTACTTTGGAATGGTTTAGAATGGATAATACTTCATAAACTTAAATAGCACTGCATCTATCCACGCCGTAAAGGAGTTTTGGAATTGACAAACAATGGATTTCAACATGGCAACGCTGCAGGCATGCGCATCCATGTACTGCCGACCAAGGCGTTTAAAACCTTCGCCATTTCCCTCTATGCCGGAGTGCCTCTGGATGAGAGCACAGTCACCCCGACAGCGCTGGCTCCTTTTGTCCTCCGCAGAGGCACAGCCACTTACCCGGAGACCATGCAGTTCCGCGAACGGCTGGAAGAGCTTTACGGAGCCGGATTCGGCTTTGATGTCTACAAACGGGGCGATTATCAGATTGTCCAGTTCCGGATGGACACGATCAACGATTCTTTTGTTCAAAGTAAGGAAAGTCTGCTGGGCGAGTCATTCGCCTTTCTCGGTGAGGTGCTGACCCGGCCTTTGCTGGAGGATGGAAGCTTCCGCGCCTCCTATGTGGCAACCGAGCGTGAAACGGTGCGCAAGAAGCTGGAAGCGATCGTAAACGATAAAATCCGCTATGCCGCTGAACGCTGCATTGAGGAAATGTGCCGCCAGGAGCCTTACCGTCTGCATCCGCTTGGACAGAGAGCCGACCTGGACAGCATTACGCCCAAGAGCCTGTATGATTCTTATACAGCATGGCTGAACGGCGCCATTCTTGATCTGTATGTGGTTGGCGATACAACGCCTGAAGAAGTCGAACGGCAGGTTATCCGCCATTTTGGCCGTGCCCACAAGGAAACAGCCGGCTACAGCTCCAACTTTAAGCCGGTGGCTGTTTCAGAGGTCCGCACGGTGGAAGAAAAGCTGGATGTTAATCAGGGCAAGCTCAATATGGGTCTGCGCACCTCCATAACCTATTCAGATGACAGATATGCTTCAGCGCTGATGTACAACGGTATTCTCGGCGGGTATCCGCACTCCAAGCTGTTTGTTAACGTCCGTGAAAAGGAAAGTCTTGCGTACTATGCATCCTCCCGCTATGACGGGCACAAGGGCATCGGCACCATCCAGTCGGGGATCGAAACGCAGAATTACGGCAAGGCTGTAGACATTATCCGCAAACAGCTCGATGAGCTGAAGGCCGGGAATATCAGCGATCTGGAGCTGAATCAGACCAAAGCGATGATCCGCAACCTGTTGTCCGAGATACAGGACTCTGCCTTTGAGCTGATTTCGTTTGATTTTAACCGCCAATTGTCCGGAAAAGACCGTTCAGCGCAGGAATTGCTTGCACAAGTGGACGGAATTGGTGCTGAAGACGTGAAGGCGGCTGCCGACACCTTCCAGCTGGATACGATTTATTTCCTGACAGGGAAGGGGGAATAGCAGATGAACAAACTTCATTACGACAAGCTGCAGGAAACGCTGTATCACGAGGTCATGGATAACGGGCTGCACGTATATGTACTGCCCAAACCTGCCTTCAAAAAAACCTACGCCACCTTCGCGACCAAATACGGCTCTGTAGACAATCATTTCAAAGTAGCCGGGGGTGAAGAAACGACTGTTCCGGACGGGATTGCCCACTTCCTCGAGCACAAAATGTTTGAGGAGCCGGAAGGCGATATTTTTGCCACCTTTGCCTCCAACGGTGCGTCGGCGAATGCTTTTACCAGCTTTGACCAGACGGTATATCTCTTTTCGGCAACTGAAAATATTGAGACCAATCTCAGCACCCTGATTGATTTTGTGCAGCGTCCTTATTTTACGGATGAAAACGTGGAGAAGGAAAAGGGCATCATCGGACAGGAAATCAATATGTATGCCGATAATCCGGACTGGCGCGTCTATTTCGGATTAATCGAAGCGATGTATTCCAAGCATCCGGTGCATATCGATATTGCCGGCACGATTGATTCCATTGCCACGATCACCAAAGAAACGCTCTACACTTGCTACAATTCCTTTTATCATCCGAGCAACATGCTGCTGTTCATTGTCGGCGGTGTTGAGCCCGAGAAGGTATTTGAGCTGGTCCGCACGAACCAGGCGGCTAAGGCCTATGACAAGCAGGGCGAAATTACGCGTATTTTTGAAGAAGAGCCTGTCCAGGTAGCACAGAAACATAAAGAAAGCCGGCTTGCTGTATCCATGCCGAAATGCCTGTTCGGATTCAAGGAGAAACCCGAGGGGCTGACCGGGGAAGCGGCGGTACGACGTGACCTGACAACGAAGCTGATGCTCGACCTGCTGTTCGGAAGCAGCACGGCGCTCTATCAGAAGCTGTACGATGAAGAGCTGATTTCGGACAGCTTCGGCCATGAGTTCAACAGTTCCCCGCAATATGCCTTCTCGGCAGTCGGAGGAGATACGAAGGACCCGGATCTGCTGCTGAAACGGATCAAGGAAGAGGTGAATGCGGTGCTTGCTTCCGGCTTTGCCGAGAAGGATTTTGAACGGGCCCGCAAAAAGAAAATCGGCGGCTATCTGCGTATGCTGAACTCGCCGGAGAGCATCGCCCATGAATTCACGCGCTATCAGTTCCGCGGCGGCGATTTGTTTGAAGTGCTTCCGGTCTACGAGTCGATTACACTGGATGAGGTCAATGCCCGTCTCCGTGCCCATGTTGACTGGGAACAGCTTAGCGTATCGCTTGTGGTGAGCCCTTAATGGCGTTAACGGGAGATGGCGGCAAACCAATCAATGAGATGACGGTGCTTATAACAGGAGGAAGTGGGGGGATTGGCGGTGCAATCGCCGAGCGCTTTGCTTCTGTAGGCATGAACATTGTCATTCATTATATGAATTCACATGAAGCGGCAAATGATGTTGCCCGCCGCTGTCTGGCAATGGGGGCAAAGGTGATGACCGTGGCTGCGGATATGAAGGACCGCAGCCAGCTTTTGCGTATGGCTGAACGCCTGGAAAGCAGCGGCATGCTGCCGGATATTCTGGTCAACAATGCCGGAAAGGCCCATTACGGGATGCTGGCCGATGTCACGGAAGAGGAATGGGACGAAGTAATGGCGGTCAACCTCAAAGGAATCTTTTTATGCAGCCAGATTTTTATGCCTTATATGGTCTCGCAGCGCTTTGGCCGGATTATTAATGTATCTTCTGTCTGGGGCATTTCCGGCGCCTCCTGCGAGGTGGCCTACTCCGCAAGCAAAGGCGGCGTCAACGCCTTTACGAAGGCGCTGGCCAAAGAGCTGGCCCCTTCGGGGGTGACTGTGAATGCTGTGGCGCCGGGGGCCGTGAATACAGCGATGCTTAATAATCTTCAGGAGGACGAGCTGCGCATGCTGGAAGAAGAAATTCCGGCCGGCCGGCTTGCTTCACCGGAAGAGGTGGCTTCACTTGTCTATTTTCTGGCATTGCCCGAATCGGGTTATATCACCGGCCAGGTGATCAGTCCGAATGGCGGCTGGATTACTTAGCGTATCTGTTTTTCCGAGCGGCTTGGAGAAATGCTCCAGCATAAGAACAGCACGTACGAGACATATTAATACTGTTGCTTTTAAATCATCACGTAAGACGGCTGACGGCTGAAACAGGGCGTCCGGACCGTAACCATGAAGGAGGATTTAAGATGTCAACAGAATCCGTAGTAAAGAACTTTGATACCTGGAAGAGCTTTCTGGGTGAACGGGTCATTCAGGCTGAAAAAATGGGGATGAGTGAAGAAACCATCACCAAGCTGGCTTTTGAAATCGGGGAATTCCTCGACAAAAAAGTCGATCCGGGCAACTACTCCAACCGGGCGATCAAAGAGCTGTGGGATGTCGGTACGGACGATGAGAAGCATACCATTGCTTCCCTCATGGTCAAGCTGGCGAAGAAAAACGCATAGGCAAGCGGAAGGAGCTCCCCATAGCGGGAGCTTTTCTGCAATTATTACAACAGTGTCCTTGCCTTTCATTTTTATTTTATATATCATTAACATGACCCGTGTTTCAGAAGCTATGCCGAAGCCGGTTTTTTTGAGGTTATGGCAACTTACAGGGAAAAGGAATCTATGAGGTGCGAATCAGTGGAATATAAACAGTGGTACATGGAGTACAAGATACATAAGAACAGACCTGGTCTGCTTGGTGATATCGCTTCAATGCTTGGTATGCTCGAAGTCAACATTCTGACGATTAACGGTGTTGAAGGCAAAACCCGCGGGATGCTGCTGGAAACCAGTGACGACGAGAAAATTATGCTGATGGGTGAAATGCTCAAAAAGGTGGATAATATTACGGTTACGGCCTTGCGCTCCCCGCGTCTGGTGGATAAGCTGGCTGTCCGTCATGGACGATATATTGACCGGGATTCGGATGACCGCAAGACTTTCCGCTTCACGCGGGATGAACTGGGGCTGCTTGTCGACTTTCTCGGCGAATTGTTTAAAAGGGAAGGCAATCAGGTTATAGGACTTAGAGGCATGCCGCGTGTCGGCAAAACAGAGTCCATCATTGCGGGGAGCGTCTGTGCGCAGAAGCGCTGGACCTTCGTCTCGTCCACGCTGCTGAGACAAACGGTGCGCAGCCAGCTGGCCGAGGATGAAATGAATCCGAATAATGTCTTCATTATTGACGGCATTGTCAGCACCATCCGCTCCAACGAGAAGCATTACAATCTGCTGCAGCAGGTCATGAGCATGCCGAGCACGAAGGTGATTGAGCACCCGGATATTTTTGTGCGGGAATCCGAGTATACCTTTGATGATTTCGATATCATTATCGAGCTGCGCAACAATCCTGGAGAAGAAATATTGTACGAGTCGTTTACGACAAGCTACAGTGATGATCTATAAATGAGCACATGCTTCTGAAGCGAGTTCTGTACGAAACAGAATCGTGGAAGTATTGCTCACAAAAACTTAAGCGTATGCTTCCGAAATGAGTTTTGTACGAAGCTAAAATCGTGGAAGTATTGCTCACAAAACTAAGAGTATGCTTCCGAAGTGAGTTTTGTACGAAGCTAAAATCGTGGAAGTATTGCTCACAAAACCAAGAGTATGCTTCCGAAGTGAGTTTTGTACGAAGCTAAAATCGTGGAAGTATTGCTCACAAAACTTTTAGGAGGTGATGGTATGTCGGAACTGGGCCGGCATTTGAAAGAGGCGCGTCTCCAAAAGGGGATGAGTCTTGACGATGTCCAGGAAGTAACCAAGATTCGCAAAAAATATTTAGAAGCCATCGAAGCGGGGGATTACAAAGTGCTTCCCGGAAGCTTTTATGTCCGGGCCTTTATCAAAACCTATGCCGAAGCTGTCGGAGTTAATCCGGACGAGCTGATGGAAGAGCACGGCAATGTTCCGGCGGCTCCTGTAGATACCACGATGGAAACGGTGATCCAGAAGCGCAGCCGCAGGACGGAGACGGAACGGAATGCCAAATGGCTGCCGACAGTCCTGATGTGGACCTTTCCGGTCCTGATCATCGCGGTGATCTACTGGTACGCTTCCTCGAATATGAACAAATCCGATCCTGAAACGGTAGATTCGTCCAACGTAACGAATGAACAGCAGGATCCGTCCAAGATCCAGCCTTCGCCGACTGCCGTCGGTGGCGGAATTGTCAGTAATTCTCCGTCAGCGGGCGGGGACAGCACGGCAACTGCAACAGCTTCGCCTACAATTGCGCCGACTGCTACACCTGTACCTTCTCCGACAGCAGGCCCGGTGACGGTTACTGAGGATCGCAAATCAGGCAAGACTACAATCTTTAAAGTAACTGCCTCCTCCGGTACTCCTGTAGAGGTTAAGATTGCAGCTACGGGTACTAGCTGGCTTGAGGTTTACAACGGCGAGAATTCCCAGGGAGAGAAGCTCAGCTTCGGTAATACTGCAGCTGGCGATTCCCTGAGCTTTACGCTCGGTGCGGAAGGGATGTATATCAAATCCGGATACTCTCCGGCGACCACCATTACCGTGAACGGACAGGAAATTACGGACGGCAAAACCTCTTCCCGTCTCCTGCTGGAGCTGGACAGCGGTGCTTCCGGCGGAACTGAAGGAACGGAAGACACTGCCGGAAATACAAACGAGTAAAACCAGTCCTGCATAGACTTTGGTAATTTGGAGAACCTAAGAATGATTTACAGTTCTTACGCCAAAGTGAGGTGTATCTCATGACTGTCAGCTGGATTGTTACCGGGCTTGGCATTATTGTCAGCCTTCTCGGGTATTATTTGACACCGAGCGCCTGGGGCTATGGAATTCTTGGTTTTGGACTGGCGCATATTGTGCTGGGAATTCTGGATATGTTCCGGGCTCCCGCACGCAGCAGATAAGGCCAGTGAAGGAGTCTCCCGGGAACGGATATGCCGGGGGACGGGAATAATCTTTTGTTTACGCAGAAAAACGGGTGCCGCCTTTCAGGCGGCACAGCCGTTTTAAGGTATTTTGAAAGATAAGACTTTATATGTTGCCCGTTATAAATTATTTATCTATTTAATGCAGAAACGGATACCGCCCCTGAAGGACGGCAAAGCCGTTTCTTCTTGCATGCCCGGCAGCTTCCTTCCATAATTAGACTTCATGTGCCCTTTCTCATATAATAGAAAAGAATAATTGTAAGCAAAGGACGTGGAAGAATGAGTTCGGAAAGTTCATTTGACATCGTATCCAAAATGGATATGCAGGAATTAACCAACGCGGTTCACCAGACGGAGAAGGAAATTGATAACCGCTTTGACTTCAAAAACAGCAAAAGCAGTCTGAAGCTGGAGAAGGACGCGCTTATCATTGCCTCCGAGGACGAATATAAGCTGAACGCCGTCATTGATATTTTGCAGTCCAAAATGGTCAAACGCGGAATCACACTCAAAAATCTGGATTTCGGCAAAATCGAGCCGGCTGCACTGGGCACAGTCCGCCAGCGTCTGGGCCTCAAGCAGGGCATTGATCAGGAAAATGCCAAAAAGATCAATATCCTCATCCGCGACTCCAAACTGAAGGTGAAAAGCCAGATTCAGGGAGATACCATCCGTGTAACCGGTAAAAGCCGTGACGATCTGCAGCAGATCATCCAAATGCTGCGCAAAGCTGATTTGCCGCTGGATCTGCAGTTTAACAATTTAAAGTAAGCCTATGCACCCCGCAGTGTATGCGTAACTGCCGCAGCGGGGTCTTTTACCTACATATTTTGGAATCAGGATGGATCAGGGGAGGAACTTCAGTGAATTTGCCCAACCGTATTACACTTGCACGTATTTGTCTTATCCCGATTATGATGTTTTTTCTGCTGGTGGATTTTAAGTTCTATCCCGAGCCGATTCATTGGGGATCATTCCAGCTTTCCATTAATCATCTAATCGCAGCCGTAATTTTCCTGCTAGCCGCCAGTACAGACGGGATAGACGGGTACATTGCCCGGAAATATAACATGGTTACCAATCTCGGCAAGCTGCTTGATCCCCTTGCGGACAAGCTGCTGGTATCCGCAGTGCTGATCTCGCTGGTAGAGCTGGGCAGATGCGATTCCTGGATTGCCATCGTTATCATCAGCCGCGAGTTTGCGGTTACCGGTCTGCGCCAGGTTGCGCTGCTGGAAGGGAAAGTGGTAGCTGCCAGCAAATGGGGTAAAATAAAAACAGTGACGCAGATTGTTGCCATCTCACTGCTGCTGCTTAACAATTTCCCGTTCCAGTTCGTGAGCATTCCGCTGGATGACATTGCAATCTGGGCGGCGGCTCTGATCACGATTTACTCAGGGATCGATTATTTTGTGAAGAACAAGGAACTGCTGGAGCTTCATAACGCCTAACCCTAATCCTTAACTAGTCATGACATTATCACCAGGAGGAGAACGCCAGCTATGAAAGCAGAGATTATTGCCGTCGGCACAGAGCTATTGCTTGGACAAATCGTTAACAGCAACGGCCAGTTTTTATCGGTAGAGCTGGCCGCGATGGGAATTGATGTTTATTTCCAGACCGTAGTCGGGGACAACAAGAGCCGGATCCAGGAGGCGATTGAGATTGCCCGGAGCCGGGCGGATATTATTCTGTTCACCGGCGGCATCGGCCCGACGGAAGATGATCTTACCAAGGATGCGCTGGCAGCAGCGCTTGGACGTTCACTTCATATAGACCAGCTTGCGATGGATCATGTACAGAGATTCTTCGATGACCGTAAAATAGTCATGACCGAGAATAACCGCAAACAGGCCGTTATTATTGACGGAACAACTCCGCTTCCGAATGAAATCGGCCTCGCCGTCGGCCTTGCTTTTGCCCATGAGAGTAAATATTACATTGTGCTCCCCGGACCTCCCCGTGAGATGAAGCCGATGTTTACAGACAAAGTTAAGCCATGGTTGCTGCAGCATGCCCTCACCACAGAAATGCCGATCTACTCCAAAATGCTCAAGTTCGCGGGTATCGGTGAATCGCTGCTGGAGGACAAGCTGATAGATCTGATCCGCAACCAGAGCGATCCTACCATTGCCCCCTACGCCAAGGAAGGTGAGGTGACGGTCCGTATTTCCACCAAAGCACCTTCTGAACGGGAAGCGATGCTGAAGCTTGATGTGCTGGAGGAGCAGATCAAGGCAATCCTGCCTGAGAATATGTATGCCAATATCGATGTGCCGCTGGAGCAGCTGCTGGTGGACTGGATGGCGGATGCCGGGCTGACGCTCAGCGCAGCCGAAAGCTGCACCGGCGGATTGTTAATGGAGAGCATCACGAACATTCCGGGGAGCGCGTCCATGTTCAAGGGCGGTATTGTCTGCTACTCCAACGAAATTAAGAAAAAGCTGCTGAACGTGCCTGCTTCTTATCTGGAAGGCCCTGATGCCGTCGGAGCTGTCAGCCCCGAGGTTGCAGAGGTGCTGGCGGAGCAGGTCAGAATGCTGGGAGACACCGACTTCGGACTATCGGTTACCGGGGTAGCGGGACCGGGATACTCGGAGCGCAAGCCGGTCGGTCTGGTATACGTCGGCCTGGCCGAACGCGGTCACAAGACAGAGGTCTTTGAGCTTAACCTCAAAGGAACACGCGAGAACATCCGGCTGCGCTCTGTCAAAGCGCTGCTGTACCGTCTGTGGCGCAGGCTGGAGGAACGCAAGGTGGAGACACCACTTGAAGGATCAGCCTTGCAATAGTTCTGCAGGGCGGTATATAATTGTAAATACGGAAGAACCGTGGCATAGTGAACCTTTTGCTGCGGTTTTTTGTTTTTGTGACTGCGGTTAGCCTGTAAATGTGAGTCTGCTACACCGGCTGGTTAATGACTATGTATGGTACATTCATCAGGAAAGGGGGCTTACAATAAAAGGGTATCTTTCGCCCGCGGTCAAAAAAAACGAATGTATGTTCGAAAAAAAGCTTGGCAAGACCTCTAAAACACGGTATTATATTACTATAAACAAGTGAAGGAAGTGGTCTGATTGTCAGATCGTCGTGCTGCGCTGGATATGGCGCTTCGTCAAATAGAAAAACAATTTGGTAAAGGTTCGATCATGAAATTGGGTGAATCCAATCACATGAAAGTGGAAGTTGTACCAAGCGGAGCCTTGGCACTTGATATTGCCCTGGGTATTGGCGGACTTCCAAAAGGACGTATTATAGAAGTATATGGACCGGAATCTTCCGGTAAAACAACGGTTGCCCTGCATGCTATCGCTGAAGTACAGAAGGTTGGCGGACAAGCTGCCTTCATCGATGCGGAACATGCGCTCGACCCTAAATATGCCAACGCGCTTGGCGTCAACATTGATGAACTTCTGCTGTCCCAGCCGGATACAGGAGAACAGGCACTGGAGATCGCTGAAGCACTTGTGCGCAGCGGTGCGGTAGACATTATTGTCGTTGACTCCGTAGCGGCACTGGTGCCTAAGGCGGAGATTGAAGGCGATATGGGGGATTCCCACGTTGGTCTTCAAGCCCGTCTGATGTCCCAGGCTCTGCGGAAGCTGTCCGGTGCGATCAACAAGTCCAACACGATCGCCATCTTCATCAACCAGCTACGTGAGAAGATCGGCGTTATGTTCGGCAATCCCGAAACGACTCCGGGCGGCCGGGCGTTGAAATTCTACTCCTCGGTACGTCTTGATGTTCGCCGTGTAGAAAGCATCAAGATGGGCAATGATGTAGTCGGTAACCGTACCAAAATCAAAGTCGTGAAGAACAAGGTGGCTCCTCCGTTCAAACAGGCAGACGTTGATATCATGTACGGTGAAGGCATCTCGAAGGAAGGAAGCCTTGTCGATATCGGAACGGAAATGGACATTGTCAACAAGAGCGGAGCTTGGTATTCCTATGAAGGCGAACGCCTTGGCCAGGGACGTGAGAATGCCAAGCAGTTCCTCAAAGAGCATCCGGAAATTGCCTTGCTGATTGAGAACAAGATCCGTGAAGCAAGCAACCTGACCACCATTGTTGCTGCTCCGTCGGAAGCTGAGGCTGCAGCGGAGAAAGAGGAAGAAGAAAACCTGCTGCTTGAAATTGAATAATACGTAACCTAATATTAAGCGCCCTGTGTATGTTTGCAGCAGGGCGCTTATTTATTGATAATTACTTATTTATTGATAATTAATAGTAAAGTTTTCGCATTTTATATCGTTAGAGCGAGAGGTGAATGAACCTATGGTAATTCAACTTAATCCTGAGCCCGAAGATCAGGAAGTGCAGGCACTGGCGGATTTTCCGGAGGGTGAGCTTCTGGAAATAACCAAGGTAGAGCGGCAGAAGAAGTCGGATCACCGCTATATTATACATTTCGGCGCCTATAACTTGACTGTGCATGAGGATGTCATGATTAAATACCGGATGATCTCCGGGAATTCATTCATGAAGGAAGACCTTGAAGAGATCGTAGTGGCAGATGAGCGCCAGCGGGCCTATGTCGAGGGCTTGAGATACCTGGAGCGCAAGCCGCGGACGGCCCAGGAAATGGCCCGCCGTTTAAGGGAGAAAGAAATAGGAGAGACTATAATTACAGAAGTGCTGCAGCGTCTGCAGCAGGAACGTTTCATTGACGATCCCCTGTATGCGAAGCAGTGGGCAGAGCAGCGGATAACGAACCAGCGCAAGGGCAAGCTGTGGATCCGCCAGGAGCTGCGGGAGAAGGGTATCGACAAATCGCTGATCGCTGAAGCGCTGGAGAATATTTCGCCTGAAGAAGAACTGGAGAGCGCACTGCAGACCGGGCGCAAGAAGTGGAACATGATCCGCGGGGATAAGAACGACAAGCGCAGAAAGACCGGTGCCTTCCTGATGCGGCGCGGTTTCCCGGGTGAAGTGGTCCGGCAGGTATTAAATACTCTGCGTGAGGAAGAGAACGCGGAAGGCTATGATGACGAATTTTACGATTATGAGTGAACGGCTTGACATTCTCTTGACTTTAATGGCATTATCGACTCTCTTGACAATGTCTTTTTATAAATAATAAAATATAACATGAATCGGCATAAACTAAGAATCCTTTTTCCTTCCCAAAAAGCAGACTCTTAGGTAACCGGTTCGCGTACAACTCATATGAAATGTAATCGCCGGATAAGGCGGGCAGTGTGCATGTGCAGCATGTGCAGTATGGCAATCGGTGTATTACCGGTTTTTTGTATGGTGATGAACGGATAGTTTAACAACTGCACAATTCCCAAGGCAAGTTCCTTGGAGGAACCAACGAGGAGGTGAACAGATGCATACTGCAATCTGGGTCATAATCGTTCTCGTTGTAGCTGCAATATTCTTTGGATTCGGTTATTTTATTCGTAAATCCCTTGCAGAAGCTAAGATTCAAAGCGCAGAGAAAGAAGCACTCGTCATCGTGGAGAACGCGAAGAAAGACGCTGAGGCGCTGAAGAAGGAAACGGTACTCGAAGCTAAGGATGAAGTACACAGAATCCGTACTGAAGCTGAGAAAGAAACTCGTGAACGCCGGAATGAAATCCAACGGCAAGAGAGACGTTTGCTGCAAAAGGAAGAATCGCTGGATAAAAAAATGGAATCGCTTGAACGAAAAGAAGAACAAGTAGCTAACAAAGAGAAACGAATTGACGAAACACAACAGCAAATTGATGTTATTTACAAGAATCAGGTTACCGAGCTGGAGCGTATCTCCAACCTGAGCATCGATGATGCCAGAAGTATCATTCTGAGCAATGTAGAGCAGGAAGTTCGCCATGAAACCGCGCAGATGATCAAGGAAATTGAACAGCAGGCCAAAGAGGAAGCGGACAAGAAAGCCCGCGAAATCATTACACTGGCTATCCAGCGCTGTGCAGCTGATCACGTTGCCGAGACAACGGTATCTGTGGTAACTCTGCCGAATGAAGAGATGAAGGGCCGGATTATCGGCCGTGAAGGCCGTAATATCCGGGCACTGGAGACTCTTACAGGTATTGATCTCATTATCGATGATACGCCGGAAGCTGTTATTCTGTCGGGATTTGATCCGATCCGTCGTGAAGTCGCCCGTACGGCACTTGAGAAGCTGGTTGCCGATGGACGTATCCATCCGGCACGGATCGAGGAAATGGTTGAGAAATCCCGCAAAGAAGTGGATGAGCGGATCCGCGAGTACGGTGAACAGGCTACCTTCGAGGTTGGCGTTCATGGTCTGCATCCGGATCTGATCAAGATCCTGGGCCGTCTGAAATTCCGTACGAGCTATGGTCAGAATGTACTCAAGCACTCCATGGAAGTTGCTTATTTGACTGGACTTATGGCCGGTGAGCTTGGGGAAGACATCGTGCTTGCTAAACGTGCCGGGCTGCTCCATGATATCGGCAAAGCGCTGGATCATGAAGTGGAAGGCTCGCACGTTGAAATTGGCGTTGAGCTTGCGAAGAAATACAAGGAACATCCAGTGGTTATCAACAGTATCGCATCCCACCACGGAGACTGCGAAGCTACCTCGGTTATTGCTATGCTGGTCGGAGCAGCTGACGCCTTGTCGGCAGCACGTCCTGGCGCACGCCGTGAGACACTGGAGACCTACATCAAACGTCTGGAGAAGCTGGAAGAGATCTCCGAGAGCTTCGAAGGCGTCGAGAAGTCTTATGCAATTCAAGCGGGCCGTGAGGTTCGCGTGATGGTGCAGCCTGAGAAGATCGACGATGCGGAAAGCTTCCGTCTGGCACGCGACATTACGAAGATGATCGAGAGTGAGCTGGATTATCCGGGTCATATCAAGGTTACCGTTATCCGCGAGACACGGGCTGTGGAATACGCAAAATAAGCAAGGAAATTGGCCCCCTGCGGGGCCTTTTTTCTTTCCCGCAAAACAAAGAGAAAAGGTTAGGCAGAGCAGTTAATGTTAGGAGGAGAAGGATATCAAAGTTTTATTTATAGGTGATATTGTAGGCAATACCGGCAGAAAGGCTCTGCGGGAAATGCTGCCGACATTAAAGAGCAAGTACCAGCCCCATATCATCATCGTTAACGGTGAAAATGCAGCCGCAGGCAGAGGGATTACCTCAGCAATTGCCAATGAATTTTTTAATTGGGGTGTACATGGTATTACATTGGGTAATCATACTTGGGACAATAAGGATATTTTTGAATTTATCGACGATGAGCCGCGGATGATCCGACCGGCGAACTTTCCGCCGGGAACCCCGGGCAGAGGGTATACGGTGGTTAAAGGCAACGGCAAACAGCTGGCGATTGTCAATCTGCAGGGACGCACCTTTTTGCCGGCTATTGATGACCCGTTCCGGGTAGGGGAAGAAATTGTGGAGGAGCTGCGCCGTACCCACAAGTGCATTCTCGTTGATTTTCATGCCGAAGCAACTTCTGAGAAGATTGCCATGGGTTATTTTATGGACGGCATGGCATCTATTGTAGTCGGCACCCACACGCATGTGCAAAGCAACGATGATGTCATTCTTCCAGGCGGAACCGCTTATCTGACCGATGCGGGCATGGTTGGTTCAAGAGAAGGAATTTTGGGTATGGAAAAGGATGCGGTCCTTTATAAATTCACTACCCAGCTCCCGTCGAGATTTGTGGTAGACGAAGGTAAATGGCAGTTGAACGGGTTATTCGCGGAGATTGACGAGGCTACAGGTAAAGCGACACGTCTGGAGAAGATTCGTTTGCGTGAAGATGAATGGGTTATGAGCTAGGCCTGGATATCGTGTAGTAGGACATTCGGGAAAAATCGCAGTTTTTGGATAAAGTGTGATCTTTTTTATATCGAAAAAGAGTATCTTTTGTACCAATTTCTCCGGCGTAGTCCGCAAAAAGAAGGAATTATTTCTTCTCCCGCGAATAACATCTACAGTAGTGGAAGAACACCATCATTTTCCCAGGGGAGGTACTTACTATGGATGTATTAAAAGTATCAGCTAAATCCAATCCGAATTCCGTTGCCGGTGCATTAGCAGGTGTTCTTCGTGAACGTGGATCGGCCGAGCTGCAGGCTATTGGAGCAGGAGCACTGAACCAGGCAGTCAAAGCAGTTGCCATCGCCCGGGGATTTGTCGCGCCAAGCGGTGTTGATCTGGTCTGCATTCCAGCTTTTACGGATATCGTAATTGACGGAGAGGACCGGACGGCGATTAAACTCATTGTGGAACCCAGATAATTTATGAACTTGTTCTGATGGACCTGTTTACTTAGGTAAACAGGTTTTTTGCTGTTCTGGGAAAAGGAGCGGATTGATGGCATAAGCTGTTAATATAAACGGCTGACGCTAATGATTAGAAAGGAATAAGGGCGTTGCATGGTATTTTAGCGGTATGGGAAGAGGGGAGAAGATGGGGACGGCGGCAAAATTTAAGGTTGCGGATTTTCATTGTGATGCACTGAGCAAGCTGCAGGCGGAACCGGACATAGATTTTAATAATGATCACCGGCTGGATGTGACAGCGGAACGGCTGGCGGCGGGTAATGTGGGACTGCAGGTTTTTGCGGTCTATTTGTCCGGGACTTTGGGAAAACCCCGGTTTGAAAGGATACTCGGTCAGCTTGAGCTGTTCCGCAAACGGATTATCTGCGGGGAAGGCCTGCGGTGGCTTCGCTGGAAAGAAGAGACGGTTGTAACGTCTGCCCCCGAATCAGCCTGGGCGATGCTTTCGCTTGAGGGTGTCGACGGCCTGGAAGGGAATTTATTTTATGCAGAGCTGCTGTTTGAGCTTGGTGTGCGATTTCTTGGGATCACCTGGAATTATGCGAATTGGGCAGCGGATGGGGTACTGGAGTCAAGAAACGGCGGATTTACGGAAAAAGGCAGGCAGCTCATCGAATGGTGCAATACCAGCGGAATGCTGCTGGATGTGTCCCATCTCTCTCCGGCCGGGTTCTGGGAGCTGGCTGAGCGCAGTACACGCCCCTTTATTGCATCCCATTCCAATGCGGCAGCTGTGTGCGGACATCCCCGGAATTTAAGTGATGAGCAGATTAAAGCGGTCATTGCCATGGACGGACGGATCGGGCTGACCTTTGTTCCCTGGTTTGTCCGTAATGGGGGCGGGGCCAAGGCAGAGGATCTTCTGAAGCATATCGAGCATGTCTGCAGTCTGGGCGGATCGCGTCAGCTGATGTTCGGGTCGGATTTCGACGGTATTGATGCCTGGATTGAAGGACTGGAGCATCCCGGAAAATATACGGAGTTGGCCGATTTGCTGCTGAAGCATTATCCCGAGGATGAGGTGAAGGGCTGGCTGCATGGGAATGCCATGCGTTTTTTGAGTACACAGCTGCCTTCACGGGTTTATTTATAAAATGGCGAAACGGTGACTGAGAAGGAGGAAATAATGCGAATTGTCGGAGAAATGTCGAAAAATTAACGCTTAATGTGAGCCTGGCCTTTTTATTTTTGGGTAAGAAGTTGTATAATGTTCAGTGGCTTGTACAGATACTAGAGAAAATACAAGGAGTGACTTACAATGAGCAAGACTGTACCCGTAGGTGTGTCGGCCCGGCATATTCACCTTACGCAGGAGCACGTGGAAGCATTGTTTGGCCCAGGCTATCAATTGACTGAGTTCAAACCGCTCTCCCAACCAGGACAATTCGCAGCAAACGAGCAAGTGGCCGTTATCGGCAGCAAAGGCAAGTTCGACAAAGTTAGAATTCTCGGACCTGCCCGTCCGGCATCGCAACTTGAAATTTCCCGCACCGACTCTTTCAGCCTCGGTGTGAAAGCCCCTGTCCGCGAATCCGGACATATCGAGGGAACACCAGGCATTACTCTTAAAGGACCAGCAGGTGAAGTTGAGCTGGAGACTGGCGTAATCATTGCAGCCCGTCACATTCACTTCCACACTTCCGAAGCAGAAGCTTGGGGTATTGCTGACAAGCAATTGCTCAAAGTACGCCTTGGCGGTGAACGCGGATTGGTTCTCGAAAACGTGATCGCCCGTGTATCTGACAGCTTTAAGCTTGATATGCACATCGACACCGACGAAGCGAATGCTGCAGGTGCCAATAACGGCGACACTGCTGAAATCGTAGATTAGTTATATTTTTATAGCAGAGAAGGGCGGGGGGATGTTCCTCCGCTCTTTTTTGTGTAAATAAGGCCTGTTTTAGATAATGGGGTTATTTTATTTGCAGATTTATGGTATCATTATTTGTTATGTCTTAGCTTTGCGCATTGTGGAAACGTATGGATAAGCGTAATCCCGCAAGTCCGGGTGAACTGACAATATATGTGTTTGAAATAAGGAGACAACCATGACTTTTAATGATTTGGGTCTGAGCCCGGCAATTCTAAAGGCGCTGGATCTTGCAAACTATACATCACCTACACCTATTCAAAGAGAAGCAATCCCCGCAGCATTGACCGGGAGAGATGTGCTGGGCTGTGCGCAGACTGGTACGGGGAAGACGGCAGCTTTTTCGCTGCCGATAATTCAGCTGCTTAGCAAGCAAAATGTTAACCGGAACGGCAAACGCCCAATCCGTTCACTGATTCTTACCCCTACCCGTGAGCTTGCGCTGCAGATTTATGAGAATATTCAGGTCTACAGCAAGTTCACCGGTATCCGCTCTACTGCCGTTGTCGGCGGGGTTTCACAAAGATCCCAGGAGCGTGCGCTGGCTCTGGGTGCGGATATCCTGATTGCTACTCCAGGCCGGCTGATTGACCTGATTGCCCAGAAGCATGCTGACCTCCAACAGGTGCAACTGCTCGTCCTGGATGAAGCTGACCGGATGCTGGATATGGGCTTCATTCATGATGTGAAGCGGATTATTGCCAAGATGCCGGCTAAAAAACAGACCCTGTTCTTCTCCGCAACGATGCCTCAGGAGATTTCACAGCTGATCAAGACGCTGCTGGTGAATCCGGTCAAGATTGAAATTACCCCGGTTTCTTCGACAGTGGACAGAATTCAGCAATCCGTCTACCTGCTGGAAAACGGCTGTAAGCAGAAGCAGCTAAACCGCCTGCTGGAGGATAAGTCGATAGTATCTGCGCTTGTGTTTACCCGGACGAAACGCGGGGCCGACCGGGTTGCGCGCGATTTGGGCAAGGTCAACATTGCCGCCCAGGCGATTCACGGCAACAAATCGCAGAATGAACGGCAAAATGCGCTGCGTAATTTCAAAACCGGGGTCACCCGGGTACTGGTAGCCACTGATATTGCTGCTCGCGGTATTGATATTGACGAGCTGTCGCACGTGATCAACTTCAATCTGCCGAATATTCCGGAGACGTATGTGCACCGGATTGGCCGCACTGGCCGTGCCGGGATGAGCGGCATCGCCATTTCCCTGTGCGAAGCAGAGGAGCTTCCGTACCTGAAGGATATCCAGAAGCTGATCGGCAAGACCATCCCGGAGATGAAGGATCATCCGTATCCGATGGTCAAGATCAATCCGGCGCTGGCGGCGGAGGTGGCTAAAGCGAGTAAGACCGTTGCCTCAGCCAAAGCAGGCAACCAGCCAAAAGCCAAAGCTAATCCGGCACGCAAGCCGAAGGAAGAATGGTTCACTCAGGGCAACCGCCCTCGCAGCGGCTCTGAAGGCGGCAAGGTAGAGTGGCCGGACCGCAAGGATGGCAGAGCTGCAGGCAGCGTTAGCGGCAATGCACGCGAAGCGCGGACTGGAGGTCCCGGCAGAAAGCAGGCTGGCGGAGCTGGCAGAGAGCAGGCTAACGGAGGGCGGACTGGTGGTGCCGGCAAAGGACAGACTGGCGGAGCAAGGACTCCTGTAGCTGATAGAGCACAGGCTAACGGAGCGGGCAGATCTGCTGGTAACCGGTCCGGCGGCGGAAGGAACACCTCAGGAGCTGCGCGAGGCTAACAGGCAGCAGGAACGAACATAGTTTATATTAGTGGCGCCGCTACTGCATTAAGAACTAACACAAAAACCCGTATTGCACACTCTAGCCAGAGCGTACAATACGGGTTTTTGCGTCTACGGCGGCCAGCCGGGATAATCCGGGCAAGGGCTAGCCGGCGAGATGAGCGCCCAGCTCCTCGCGGAGTGCGTCGCTGATTGAAGTCATCGGCAGGCGGAGGGTATCCGAGGAAATCTCGCCTTTGGCGCTGAGCAGCCACTTGATCGGTGCAGGATTGGATTCCTTAAACAGCAGCTTCATCAGCGGCACCAGCCGGTCGTACTCGGCTCTGGCAGCTTCTACCTGGCCGGCTCTGTATTGTTCGTAGATGTCCAGGAATCTGGCGGTATGCACATTGGCGGAAGCAAGCATGCCGCCGGCGGCACCGCAGCCCAGCATGTCGAAGAAGGAAAGGTCGTCGCCGCAGAGAACAGGCTTCGAGCCGTGACGCGACAGCTCAGAGACGAGCAGCGGTGAGCCGGAACAGTCCTTAAGGCCGACAACGTTGTCCATCTCCAGAATCGTGCGGGCGGTATCAACCGTCATTCCGACTCCGGCGCGGCCGGGAATATCGTAGGCGATGATCGGAATACCAACCTCAGCGGCTTTGCGGAAGTGTGCGATGATCCCCTGCTGGGAGGGGCGGCTGTAATAGGGAACAACAACGAGTGCAGCATCAACGCCGGCATTGGCGGCCAGCTCCGTACGTTTGACGGTAGACATCGTGTCATTGGTGCCCGTACCGATTACGAGCGGAATATCACTGCCCTGCAGCAGCTGTTTAGAAGCATCGATTAACAATTGTAATTCTTGTATACTGACTGTCGGCGATTCTCCAGTGGTTCCATTTACGACCAGACCATGAATATTGTTCTTGATAATGCCTTGCACATACCGCTGATACGAAGCCAGATCAATCTCGCCTGCTGCATCGAACGGTGTTACCACGGGAACATAGATTCCATAAATCTGCTCTTCTGTTAACATGAATATCGTCCTCCAAATTTGTATAACCGTTTATTCTACTGTAGCATGGAATAATTCATCGGTGTTAGCTATAATAAATGATATGGGGCATCAAAAATATTGATGTTATATCTGATGAACCTGAGAAGGGCGGCGGGTCTGATCTGCTGAACCACTCATGTTCACGTTCTGAAGGGTGATAGCATGGATTTAACATATATGAGAACCTTCCGCGAAGTAGCGAAGCGCCAGAGCTTTACCAGAGCGGCAGAGGAGCTGGGATACGCCCAGTCGAGCGTAACGATGCAGATTCAGAAGATTGAAAAAGAATACGGAGTAACTCTGATGGAGCGCCACGGCCGGATTTTGCGCCTGACCCCGCCGGGTGAAGAGCTGCTGAAGCTGTTTGTGGAGATTCTTGATCTGTATGACAGGTCGAAAGAAACCATTGCCCAGCAAATCGGGGGGACGCTGACCATCGGGACGATAGACTCACTGGCCGCATTCTATCTTCCGCCTTTTCTGCAGCAGTTGCGGACAACGTTTCCCGGTCTGAATATTCATCTGCAGACCGAGCAGGAAGCGAATCTCGTGTCCAAAATCAGGGACGGCGAGGTGGACATCGGGCTGATGCTGGACCGCTGTACGGCCGATTCCACGCTGGAGCGGACGATCATCCGGGATGAGCCGCTGGTGCTGGTCGCTCCTGCAGGTCATCCGCTGGCGAAGCTCGGTAAGGTAACACTGCAGGATTTGAACAACTGTGAGCTGATTGTTTCGGAGGAAAGCTGCATTTACCGCAGCATGTTCGAGAATTTGCTCCGCGAGCATGGCATCGTGTTCCGGATCGGCTTTGAGCTGTCCAATCTGGAGGCGATCAAACGCTGTGTGCGCAACGGCCTGGGCATTGCCCTGCTGCCGAGAATAGTGGCGGAGGAAGAGATTGAGCGGGGGAATCTGGCTGAGCTGCCGTTCGCCCATCCGGAGATTCATTTTGACCTGCAGCTGCTCATTCATCCGAAGAAGTGGAAATCGCTGCCGCTGCAGTCACTGATCCAAATGCTGCTGACCGATGCTGAGGCCAAGAAGGCTGCGGTATGAAGGGTGGACCCGGACTGCTGCCATATAATTCAGCTAACGCCAGATAAGCAGCGCGGGGGTACCCTGCGGTTTTATGAACGTTTGGATTTGAGGCCGCCCACACCGGGCAAAATATGAAACTATATTGGAGGACCAATGAACATTATCGAGCTTCCTGTTGAATTTATGTATGAAGGACAGCCGTTTTACCTTTATCCCAGCTTGATTGCAGCTGACAATGAGCTGATACTGGTGGATACAGGTTATCCCGGTTTCCTGCCCCTAATTGAAAATGCTATCGAGCAAAAAGGGTATGACCTCAGGCAGCTGAAGTATATCGTGATTACCCACTACGACGACGACCATATCGGCGCATTGCAAGATTTTAAGGAAAAATACCCTTGGGTAACGGTGATCTCCAGCCAACGGGAGGCTGTCTATATCAGCGGCGAGGTGAAATCCGAACGTCTGGTTCAGGCGGAGGCTTTGCTTGAGCAAATGCCTGATGAGCAGAAGGCCTTCGGCCAGTCGTTCGTAGAGCTGCTGACGAGCCTGCGGCATATTCCTGTCGATCAGACCGTAACGGACGGGGAGTGGCTGTTTGGCGGGACTTGTAAAATTGTGGCGACACCGGGACATACGTCAGGCCATATCTCCCTTCATTTTCCGGAGCTGGACAGCGTGATTACCGGTGATGCCGCCTACATAGAGGACAATGGTACAGAGCTGCTGGTAGCCAATCCGAAGTACTGCCTCGACCTGCCGCAGGCGGAGCAATCCCTGGAGCTGCTGAAGAACCTCAAGGCGAAGCATTATTACTGCTATCACGGGGGATCGTTACATATATAATGAGGTTCATTTAAGCACTGATATGCAGCAAGATATTGACATCAAAAACGACAATATGGTATATAAAAGGAAGTGTTAGCACTCACCCTTATGGAGTGCTAACCGTCCGGAAGCTATCAGCAGGCTATTTTTGAAAGGAGATTCTATATTCATGTCTAAAAAAGAGTTCAAAGCCGAATCCAAACGACTACTGGAAATGATGATTAACTCCATCTATACGCAGCGGGAAATTTTCCTGCGGGAGCTGATCTCCAATGCAAGCGATGCCATCGACAAAATCTATTACAAAGCACTGGCCGACGACAGCCTGGTGTTCAATAAAGAAGATTATTTCATTAAAGTTACCGCCGATAAGGGCAGCCGTACACTGACCATCTCCGATACAGGGATCGGGATGACGCAGGAGGAGCTGGAGAACAATCTGGGGATTATCGCGAACAGCGGCTCTTTTGCGTTCAAGAAGGATAACGAAGTGAGGGACGGCCATAACATTATCGGGCAGTTCGGGGTCGGCTTCTATTCCGCTTTTATGGTGGCAGAGGATGTTACGGTCATCAGTAAGGCGCTGGGCAGCGACCAGGCTTACAAATGGGAATCGCAGGGGGCTGACGGTTACACAATCGAGCCGGCCGAGAAAGACAGCGTAGGTACTGAGATTACGCTCAAGATCAAAGCCAACACCGAAGAAGAGAACTATGACGAGTTCCTGGAAGAGTACCGCCTGAAAGCGATCATCAAGAAATACTCCGACTTCATCCGTTTCCCTATCAAAATGGACATCACCGGCAGCAAGCCGAAAGAGGGCAGCGAAGGCGAGTTCGAGGAAACGAAGGAAGAGCAAACGGTCAACAGCATGGTGCCGATCTGGCGCAAGAACAAAAGCGAGCTGACCGAAGAGGACTACACCAACTTCTACAACGAGAAGCGCTACGGCTTCGACAAGCCGCTCAAGCATATTCACATCAGCGCCGACGGTGCAGTGGTATATAACGCAATTCTGTTTATTCCGGAGAACACCCCTTTTGACTACTACACCAAGGAGTACGAAAAAGGCCTGGAGCTCTACTCAAACGGCGTGCTGATCATGAACAAATGTGCGGACCTGCTGCCGGACTACTTCAGCTTCGTCAAAGGGATGGTGGATTCCGAGAATCTGTCGCTCAACATCTCCCGCGAGCTGCTGCAGCATGACCGTCAGCTGACGCTGATTGCGAAGAATATCAAGAACAAGATCAAGAGCCAGCTCCTTAGCCTGCTGAAGGACGAGAGAGAGAAATATGAGACGTTCTACAAATCCTTTGGCAGACAGCTGAAGTTCGGCGTGTACAATGATTACGGTATGGAAAAAGAAACCCTCCAGGATCTGCTGATGTTCTACTCCTCCAAGGAGAAGAAACAGGTTACGCTGGCTGAATATGTGGAAAGAATGCCGGAAGACCAGAAGTATATTTACTATGCTTCCGGGGAGTCGGTAGAGCGGATCGAGAAGCTGCCGCAGACTGAGCTGGTGCTCGACAAGGGCTATGAAATCCTCTATTTCACTGACGATATCGATGAATTCGCAATCAAGATGATCATGTCCTATAAGGAAAAAGAATTCAAGAACGTCTCCAGCGGCGATCTCGGCATTGAAGAGGATGCTGCAGACAAGCAGTCGGAAGAGGAGCAGAACGAGAATAAGGACCTGTTCGAAGCGATGCAGGGCATCCTGTCCGGCAAAGTGAAGGCAGTCAAAGCCTCCAAGCGGCTGAAGTCCCATCCGGTTTGCCTGTCCACTGAAGGCGAGCTGACCATCGAGATGGAAAAAATCCTTAAGGCTATGCCAAACGGCCAAGAGGTTCAGGCGGATAAGGTGCTGGAAATCAACGTGAACCATGACGTTTTCAAATCGCTTAAGGCTGCGGCTGACAGCGACAAGGAGAAGCTGGGCCTGTACACGAACCTGCTGTACAACCAGGCGCTGCTGATCGAAGGCCTGCAGGTTAACGATCCGGTACAGTTCACCAACGATATCTGCAAGATTATGGTGTAATGCTTAAGCGGCAGCTGTCTGCTGCTGTAAAGTGGCTATAAAAGATAAAACCCGCTTCCGGCGCTGCCGGGGCGGGTTTTTACACGTTTCGCAGCGGCCGCATCCTGCCACAGAAATGCATACAGCAGCTCAAGTGGCCCTGGTTTAGCCCTCCCGGAAATTCTCGATAAACTTCTCGGCCAGTGCGGACAGGTATTTATCCTTCATCCAGACGGCGGCAACCCGGGTATTCAACGAATCGCTGCGGATCTCCTTGAACACAAGGTTGCTGTTGGCGGCAAGGCTGTAAGCGGATCTGGGAATAATCCCGACGCCAAGCCCAGCGTTAGCCCACAGCAGGGTCGTGCGGGCATCATCATTCATACAGAAAAACTGCGGATCAAAGCCGTGCTCCAGACAGGTCTCGCGGATCAGCTGCTCAAACCTGCGGTAGACAATGAGCGGCTGGTTTTGCAGCTCGCCAATTTCGATGGCGCTTCTTCCTTTACTCCAGTCATAATCGGGTGACATCACGGCAATCATAGGTTCTGATGCAGTATAAATAGATTCCAGGCCGGTGCTGCTGAACGGGGTGCGGACGATGCCAACCTCGACGATGCCCTTGCTGAGCAAATCGAGAATCCGGAAGGTGTTGCCTTCATGAATCTCAAACTTTACGCCGGAATAGAGCTGATGGAAATCCAGCAGCCGTTCCTGCAGCAGGGTGGCGGCAGAGGAGGAGACGGTGCCGATGGAGAGTGTGCCGGACACGCCCTTCACATAATCCTTCAGCTCACGGGTAGTCGAATCTGCCAGCTCCAGAATCTGCTGGGCCCGTACGCGCAGCATCATTCCGGCTTCGGTCAGCTGTACGCTGCGCGGGCCGCGTTCCACGAGCTTTACCCCAAGCTCCTCCTCCAGCAGCTTCAGCTGCTGGCTGAGCGGCGGCTGGGCCATCTGCAGCCGCCTGGCTGCCGACGTTATCTGTCCTTCCTCGGCAATGGCCAGAAAATATTTCAGTTGACGGATATCCATCGTTAACCTCCATCCTTATGATATTGACATATGAGATACGTATCTCAGAGATATGAAACCAATATTATTAATATGGTAGCAGATATGACATAATCATAACGGGTCTTCTAGAAGTTGCATAGAGGTTACATACTGTATAGGCTGGTGAGTACTTATGTTTAAAATTGCTGTTTTTCTGAAACCGTACAAAAAAGAGGTGATCCTCGGTCCGATCTTCAAGCTGCTGGAGGCTATACTGGAGCTGCTGCTGCCGACTGTTGTTGCACTGATTGTTAATAACGGCATCGGCAACCAGGACAGCGCCTATGTATACCGGATGGGAGGACTGATGCTTCTCATGACCTTGCTGGGCTTCGGCTGCTCCATGGTCTGCCAGTATTATGCCGCCCGCGCTTCACAGGGCTTCGGCACATTGCTGCGCAATAAGATGTTCAAGCATGTATCCTCGCTCTCCTATGCTGAGCTGGATAAGCTGGGAACGCCATCGCTGATCAACCGGATCACCAATGACGTGAACCAGCTGCAGCTGGCCGTAGCCATGCTGATCCGGCTGGTTGTCCGTGCGCCGTTCATCTGCATCGGGGCGATCATCATGTCGATGATTCTCGACTTCCGGCTGTCGCTGATCCTGCTTGCTGCCACACCGGTGTTCGGCGTGATTCTGTACTTTATTATCACCCGGAGCAGCCCGCTATACCGCAAATATCAACAGAAGCTCGATCAACTGGCGCTGGTGCTGAGCGAAAATCTGTCGGGTATCCGCGTTATCCGTGCGTTTGCGAAGTCGCGCCGCGAAAAGCAGCGTTTCGCGGCGGCTTCGGATGACCTGACGGAGACAGCGATCCGGGTCTCCCGCATCGCCGCCTGGCTCGGACCGATGACAACACTGGTCGTTAACGCGGCGATTATCGCCATCCTCTGGGCAGGCGGCTGGCACATCAATGCCGGGCGCCTCTCGCAGGGGAAGATTATCGCTTTTATCAACTATGTCACCCAGATCCTGCTTGCTCTGATTGTCGTATCGAATCTGGTGATCCTGTTCACCAAGGCTTCGTCCTCTGCTAACCGGGTCAATGAAGTATTGGCCGCAGCTACCTCCGTTCCAGATGAGGGGAACGCAAGGAAGACTGCAGCAGTAACGGCAGGCACCCCTGCGATCACCTTCGAGCATGTCTCCTTCGGTTATAACCGTACCGGTGAGCTTGCGCTAGAGGACATTACGGTCAAGATAAGCCAAGGCCAGACAGTCGGGCTGATCGGCAGTACGGGCTCCGGCAAGTCGACGTTCGTTCACTTAATTCCGCGCTTTTATGATACCGTTCAGGGTGAAATCCGGGTCAGAGGGGTGAACGTTAAGGATTACCCGCTGGAGCAGCTGCGGAGCCTGATCGGCATCGTACCGCAAAAAGCGCTGCTGTTCACCGGCACGATCGCCGATAACATCCGCTGGGGCAAGCAGGACGCTACCCGTGAGGAGCTTATGCAGGCAGCTGCGGTGGCTCAGGCGGAAGAGTTCATCAGCAAGCTGCCGGAAGGGCTGGATACGCAGGTAGCCCGGGGCGGGCTGAATCTCTCCGGCGGCCAGAAGCAGCGTCTGACGATTGCCCGCGCTGTGGTTGGCCGGCCGCCGATTCTGATTCTGGACGATTCCTCCAGCGCGCTGGATTTTGCAACAGATGCCGCACTCCGCAAGGCGCTTAAGGAGTACGGGCGGGATATGACGGTTCTGCTTGTATCACAGCGGGTCAGCACCGTGCAGCAGGCGGATCAGATTATCGTCTTTGACGAGGGACGGATCGCGGGAACCGGCACCCACGAGGAACTGCTTGCATCCTGCGGGGTCTACAGGGAAATCTGCGAATCACAGCTGTCCAGCCAGGAGGTGGCGCAATGAATACCAATGAGACATGGAAGAGACTGCTGAACTATACAAGACAATACCGCGGCATTTCTATCGGAGCTGTAATCTGTGCCATCTTGAGTGTGGCCGCCAGTCTGATTGGCCCGCTGCTGATCGGGCGGGCAATCGACCGGATGATCGGGCCGGACAATGTCGATTTTCCGGAAATTCTCCGGCTGCTGCTGATCCTCGGCGCCGTGTATGCCGCCGGCAGCTTTTTCGGCTGGCTGCTCACCTATTACACCAACAAAATCGCCTACAGAACGGTCTATGATTTGCGCCGTGACTTATTCAATAAGCTGGATACGCTGCCGCTCAAATTCCATGACAATCACCCGCAGGGCGACAGCATCAGCCGGTTTGTCAACGATATGGATGCCGTCTCTGACGGACTGCTGCAGGGCTTCTCGACCCTGCTGACCGGTATTGTCACGATTGCCGGGGCAATTGGTCTAATGCTATACATTAGCCCGGTTATGACTGTAGTAGTGCTGCTGTCTGCACCTGTGACTTATTTTGTCGCCAGATTCATTACGACACGCTCCCAGAAGCTGTTCCGCGAGCAAGCGAAGATTCTCGGCGGACTGAACGGCTATGTGGAGGAGATTGTCGGTGGGCAAAAGGTCGTGCAGGCCTACCACTACGAGGACCGGTCCTTTGCCCAATTTTCAGAACGCAATAATGAGCTGTATCAGACCGGGGTCAAATCACAGTTTTACGGTTCACTGGCCAATCCGACTACCCGGCTGGTCAATAATATTACTTTTTCGGTCATTGCTATGATCGGCAGTGCGCTTGTTATCGGCGGGCATTTCTCGGTCGGAGACCTGTCGAGCTTCCTCATCTATTCCAATCTGTTCGCCAAGCCGTTCAATGAAATCACCGGTGTCATCACCCAGCTGCAGTCAGCGACGGCTTCGGCCCAACGCGTCTTCAAGATTCTTGATATGGTGCCGGAAACGCCGGATGCCAAGGATGCCCATGTGCTGGGTGCAAGCCAGGGGACGATCACTTTTGACAAAGTAAGCTTTGCTTATACGCCGGAGCGGCCGCTGATTCGTAATTTCAGTCTGGAAGTAAAGCCGGGTACCCGTGTAGCCATAGTCGGCCAGACGGGAGCAGGGAAGACCACGCTCGTTAACTTGCTGATGCGCTTCTACGATGTGGACAGCGGAAGCATCCGGATCGACGGTGTGGATATCAATCACATCACCCGTGACAGCCTGAGGCAGAATTTCGGGATGGTGCTCCAGGATACGTGGCTGTTCGGCGGCTCGATCCGCGACAATATCGCCTACGGCAAGCCGGGGGCGAGCGATGAAGAGGTTATTGCCGCTGCCAAGGCGGCGAGCGCCCACAGCTTTATCAAGCGGCTGCCGGAAGGCTACGCCACCAAAATCAGCGGCTCCGGGGACAATTTGTCCCAGGGCCAGAAGCAGCTGCTGACGATCGCCCGTGTCATGCTGGCTGATCCGCCGATGCTGATTCTTGATGAGGCGACCAGCAGCATTGATACGCTGACCGAGATCCGCATCCAGAAGGCTTTTCTGAAGATGATCTCCGGCCGGACCAGCTTCGTCATCGCCCACCGGCTGTCGACGATCCGCGAGTCGGATATTATCCTCTATATGAAGGACGGGGACATTGTCGAGAGCGGCACTCATGAAGGGCTGCTGGCCAGCGGCGGACATTATGCGAAGCTGTATAACAGCCAGTTTGCGGCGGTATAACGTTGTTAAGAGTTCTAGAACCTGCAGGATTACAAATTTCAATAATTAAGCGGCTGCCCGCCGGGACTTGACTTTGACAGACAAGAACCCGGCGGGCAGTCGCAATTTATTCGTAGAATCGGCGCCACAAAGGAAAATCTTATAAGATTTTTGTTTGACACCAAAACCGTCCAGACGGTATAGTAAATATAGAGGTGAATCCAGTGAATGTTAATTCTAAACGCGGGGTTATTTTGACAGCCGCATCCTTAATCATCAGGAGCCAGGGGGTAGAGAAGCTTACGCTCGAGGCGGTTGCCAGAGAGGCCGGCGTCAGTAAGGGCGGACTGCTGCACCATTTTCCGAATAAAAATGCTTTGATTCAAGGGCTGGTCGAAGAGCTGACGGACGGGTTCGTGACCGATGTCCAGGAGCGGGCGGCGGCTTCAGCGGTTAATGAAGGCAAGTGGAGCAGGGCATACACAGAATCTGTGGCCTGTGATATCAAGGACGGGAACGGGATCAGCACGGCGCTGTCCGCGGCGCTTTTCAGCAAACCGGAGCTGCTGGAGAAGCTGCAGGAGCAGTATGCGCTCTGGCAAAAAGATATTGAAAACGACGGGATCGACCCCGTGCGTTCCACCATTGTACGGCTCGCTGCCGACGGGCTGTGGTTCTCTGAAATGTTCAGCTTAGGGAAGCTGGATGCGGAGCTGCGCGAACAGGTCATACAGGAACTGCTCAAAATGACGGTGTAGGAGGAAGTGGATTGTGAATCCGTTTATTTTACTGGCGATTGCCATTGTGTCAGAGGTCTGCGGCAGCTCGCTGCTCAAATTATCCAACGGCTTCAGGCGGCTATATCCGTCTCTCGGGGTGGTAGTAGGACTCGGCTCAGCATTTTATTTTCTGTCTCTGGCCCTCCAGTCGATCTCACTCGGTACGGCTTATGCGATCTGGTCCGGGGCAGGTACGGCGTTAACGGCTATGGTTGGAGTATTCTTTTATAAAGAACGGCTTAAACGAAAAAAAATACTGGGTCTGCTGCTGATCATCGGCGGTGTCATTACACTGAAGCTTGCTACGGGCGGAACGCATTGATTTATTTTAAGGGCAAAGAAGAGGAAGGGGATTCAATTGAAAAGTTACATATACCTGGCTATGGCCATCTGCTTTGAAATATTCGGGACAACGATGCTTAAGCTATCAGACGGGTTCACGAATCTGCTGCCCGGTCTCGGGGTAGTTGCGGGGATGGGGTTATCTTTTTACAGCTTATCCATGAGTCTGCGGGTCATTCCCTTAAGCTTCGCGTATGCGGTCTGGTCAGGCGTCGGTACGGCTATTACAGCCCTGCTTGGTGTAGTGGTGTGGGGCGATCCGTTTACCTTCGTGTCTTTCCTCGGTATTGCGGCTATTATCGGCGGTGTGGTGCTGCTGAATTCTTCTAATCATCCGGAAAAAGCACCGCAGGGGCAGCTATGAGCTCATTTGAATGAGGAGGGATCATCGTGGTACCAGACCTGGAGAAAGAATTGAAGGAAATTTGTATCGCTCTTACCGTAAAGCTCAGAGGAAACGGCGGCGGGAATGGGAATGCTTTGATTGATCACGACCTGATTCAACGTCTTCATACAACACTGGATTCTTACAAGGAAGCGATTCGTACAGAAGAAAGGGTATCTAAAGAATTAGTATGGTCTCTTTTGTATACCTGCAGCAGATTTTATGTACAAAGTAAATACTCTAAAAACGAAGCAGATCTTATGAAAGAATATGATGAATTAAATCAAAGGTTAGTTCGCGTTTTCAGCAATTACGATGATAGCAAGTAAAAAACTCCGAAACCCGCTCCAATCGCGGGTATCCGGAGTTTTTTTAGAGCATAAAGAGTCAGCTCAGGACAGGGGTGTTCTTCATTTCGTATATTTTTTGGAGCGTCCGGAGATTAAGCACCTTGCCGTCCTCGTCCTTTGCATGCAGATACCCTTCCACAAGCCTGTACCCGAATATGATCAGGATCAGCTCGCAGATGCAATGATCTGCAACCGGGGGAGCATCCGCATACTCTGCAAAACCTCTATAATACGCGGGGATGCACCGCTGGTAATATTCGATCATATGATCAAGATCCACTTCATCCGCCAGCAGGCTGGCGATGTCCTCGCCCAGATAGCCCCATCCGGAGGTATCCCAGTCGATGAGCGCGATTGTCCCTCCGTCATAAATGATATTGGTGATCCAGAAATCCCGGTGGCACAGCACAAGCGGCAATTGTTCGATGCGGGCGAAAATGTCCTCTGAATGCTCGTCGATATCTATAAGCATTTGCCGCACATGCTGCGGAAATTCACAATCCTCCGAACGGATATAATGGTAGACGAGCGGCCAAGACCGGTAATGCAGATACGTATTCTTCATGAGATCCGCCCGGCTCAAATTGGTCAGACGCTCCAGCACAGCAGGCTGCTCCGCATACAGCTTGCCCTGATAACGCCCTAACTCCAGTGCAGCCTGCTCATACATGACACCGGTCAAGTCTAAGCCGGAAACGCCATCGATGAATTCCAGCCACAGCTGATATTCATTCTGCACGTCATTCATTTCAGCATGATAACATTCCGGCCAGCGGAATTTATCTGTGAACGTTGCGCCTAAGTCAGAGGCATAGAGGTCATACTCCCGGCGCCATGAACCCGGATCACTGTAGCGCTCCCATTTTTTCTGGATTTTCAGCACGACACGGTACGGCAATTTCTCTCCGTCAGAGGTTTCGGCGGTTCCTGTTACCAAATTTACATTTCCTACCGTTCCGCCCTGCAGAGACTTAGTAGTGAAGTCTGCTGAGAGGATCTCCTTCTTGAACTGCTGGCTTAAGACATATGTTAATATTTTGTTTGTAATCTTCATTTTTTCCATCCCCCGATTTTCTTGGTTTGCTTGCTCTGCATGGCTAATGTTTTGTTTCGGGCCCGCTTGTCAATCAGGTAGCCGGATTTATCCTGGACATATTGGTGCTCATGCTGCTGGGTAAGATAATGCTCCCAGCGTTCACGAGGCAACGAACCCTCCGCCAGCGCAGCGAGAACGGCACAGCCCGGTTCAGTCACATGGCTGCAATCGGCAAAACGGCATTTCGGAAACCATTCCTCCACATCGCCAAAGCTTGCATGAATGCCTTCGGCGGCATCAAAAAGTCCGAGCTCACGCATCCCCGGCGTATCAATGATCATCGTACCGGAGGGGAGCATGAACAGCTGTCGGTGTGTTGTCGTATGCCGGCCGCGGCTGTCAACCTCACGTATCGCCTGAACCTTCATTACATCCTGTTCCATTAACGCATTTAATAGTGAGGATTTACCGACGCCTGACATGCCGAGAAAAACGGCTGTTATGCCCGGCAGCAGATAGGGAGCGAGTTCATTCAGCCCAAGGCGGGTATGACTGCAAATGGCGTGAACCGGCACACCGGGAATGCTATTTATGACTTCTGCGAGCAGGGGATCATAGTCTTCAACGAGATCCGCTTTGGTCAAAATAACAACCGGCTGGCCGCCGCTCTGCCTGACTTGGGTCAAATACCGCATAATGCGGGTGACGTTAAAATCCAGGTTAAGCGAAGTCACTATAAACACATAATCAAAGTTGGTTGCGACGACCTGCTCCCGGATGGTTTTGGCGTAGCCTGCGGCATGCCCGGAATAATCTGCGCGTGAGAACTTGGAGCGGCGGGGGAGCACAGTAGCGATTAACGAATCTCCATTCCCGTTGTACAGCAGCAGGACGAAATCACCGACACACGGATAATCTGAACGCGTATCCGCACTGTGATAAAAGGTTCCTTTGAGCACCGCTGTAACTTCACCGCTTCCGGTCATAACAGTAAAACGCTCACGCCGCAGCTCCGTCACTCTGCCGGGCACTAATCCTTCTTGAATATCTTCTGTTTCAATATAGCCATAGGCTTTTAAAACAATCATGTTTGTGTTGTTAGCTCCTTTAATGTTGTTTTTGGACGCAAAAATGCCGCGGACCAGCAGCCTCTTAAGAAGCTGCTGATACACGGCATAAGAACGCACCCTAAAGAGACGATCCTCATCGTATCCAGTAAACAGCAATTTTCACGAAAGGTTACTTTGGATGGCATCACAAAGAATACGGGCAATATCCCGCGTTGTTCGTATATGCCTGCTATTCGATTCTAAGACGAAACCACCGTATAAGTAGCTGCCATTAAAATCACATCCCCTTTCGTGTACGGAACTTGCTTATCGCTAAGCTTTCTATAAGATATCCTATTATGGAAAAATGTTCAATGTAATAAATGATTATAATTAAAATGCACACTCGGCAGTTGTAATCTCGTTGCTCTGGTGCCGCGAAATCCGGAAGTTTACTCAAAAAGTATAAGCATGACCTCCAACATCTGCCCAGGCTAACGTCCCATCCGGCATCCAGCCAAGCAGAACGCCTGCTGCCACGAATGTTATAATCCGTTCTTTTTTGTCATATAGACGGATTGTATCTGAGCTGGCTGTGTAAGCAGCAAACCTGCCGTCCTGCGACCATTGGAGTGTAGACAGAAGGTAGTAATCCTGCTGCCGCTCATGCTCCCAAATATCCTCTTTGACCTGCTCCGTAATCCGCTCATCCGGTAAGACTTTAGAAGCTCCGCTGACGATGTCAAAACGGATTTTGCCATGCGGGTTGCTCTCATCGTAATCTGCGGGGAGTATCAGAATTGAGTCATCCTCCCAGGCCAACGGATACACAAACAGGAACCCGTCACTGTGTGAGAGGAAAGCTGCATTTTCCCGTGATAACAGCTTATTCCCCTTCTGATCCAATACCAGCAAATCTGCTCCGGGGCCGATGTAATCATCATGTGCATATAGTACGGCGATGCGGGTGCCATCCGGCGATGAGGACATCCCATAGACCGGCTTGTCAAAAACATGAAGCTTCTTGCGTGTGAAATCCTTCAGATCTACCCGGTATAGCGTTTTGTTCCCTGATACCATATAAGTGTAGCCCGGATAGAAACGGTCGGAATACATCTCATGGTAACCATAGTCATTGCCATAAGCGCCCTCCTCACGGGGAAAAGCAGGGATCGTAAGCTCCTGGCCAGTCATAGCCTGAACCAGATGATGCTCTTCTTGTCCATAGAACAGGTAGGAAGGTGCCTTGTAGTCCTGGTTATCAACGGCTTTCACCCAGCCCGTATTCCAGACCGGAAGCATCCGCTGGGTACCGGATACGATGCCTTTAAAATGCACACTGCCCTGCTCCGTTAGGGATCTGACAACAACAGTGTTGCGGTACGGCTGCTCTGTGCTCGCATAGCTTCGTCCATCTGCTGTGTTAGCTTCATCCAGATTGAATGTCCCGGAAAAAGTACGCTCCTCATCCAGCTTCAGACGAATCTGCACAAACCGCGGCGACTCCCATTCCAGCGTATAGCTGAACTGTGCCTGCGGATCGCTGGTCTGCAGACTTTTTTCGAGTGCGGCTTCCAGTGAAGCTTGGTCAATATCGGTATTGGACTTCACCTGTACCACTTGCCCGTGTCCTCCCAGGCTCTTCAACTGCTCTATATAGAGAAATGGCTCCTCCGGGTTTAAGGGAGCTGCGGATGAAGGCGGGGACGGAGTAGCTGTAGCTGTCTGGAGCGTTGCCAGAGGAGGGGACGAAGAAGTGTCCGCTTGTTCTGCTGTATCCGTCTGCTGACATCCTGCGAGCATGGCAGCCGCCATTATAATCACTGTCAAATAACGCATGTATAAACCTCCCTGTTGCAAATAGTAAGAGTTTACCATATTAATATGGACGTTGTTTATGCGGATAAGTTGCTTAGACTGACCATTTGACAGAGCTGCTCTTACAAGATATTCATGAGTGCATTGACTAGCCTGGAGGCAGCAACGTATAATTTTTCCAAATGTGTTTTTAAGTATAAGGTTAAAGGGGATTTATGATGAAGCGCTTTTTGGGAAAACTATTCTTTTATTTCGTTCTGTTCGTTTTTGTATTATTTATGAGATTAAATAACTATCCACTTACTCTGACATTAGGAATTGCTTTAACGGTTTCCCTAATTGGTTATATGATCCTGTTTGTCTATCCTTTAGTTTTGGAAAAGCGAGTGGAACGGGTGGAAGACTTTCTGCTTAGCCAAAAACACAAACCTGGGATATATATTCATTACGTTCTTGCAAACAGGCTTGATGACGAAGCGAAAACGACTATGGATAAGCTGATGAGAAAATATAAGCACTCAAAGGCATTGGCAACTTACAAGGCGGCCTACGGGCTTTACTGCAAAGATATGGCTGCAATTGGGGAAGCCGTGTCGCATATCCGCTATCCTGATTACCGGAAATATTACGAGACAGTGCTATTGTTGGAGGAGGGGAAAAGTGCTCAGGCACAGGAACATCTGCAATCCATTAAGAAACGGTGGATGAGATCGGCACTGCTCGCTGAAATGGAACGTAGAGCGGGGGACATCGAAGCCGCAGTCAAACACGCCAGCGAAGCTGTGGATGCATCGAGAGGTGCCCAGCGTTATTTGTTACAAAGGGAATATGAAAGGACGTTGCCGCAGGCGGTCGAGCGGGTATCGTGAGGCTGGAGGAAGTAAAGAATTTGTTTAGGGAAGGAGCTGCGCTCCAGAGGATGGAACTACGGTGTAGGTTCTGATACTAAGTGGGAAGTTTTTGAAGCAAGGGTGGAGGAGCTTATAAGGGATACAAAAAAATTAAAAAATGAAGCTTTTTTATGAAGAGTTGCTGGGGGATTCGTTGAAGATTAACTGCGGAGAACCGTATCATAAGTAGCAGCAAGTTTTATGGCGGGTAACTGCCTAAAAGGCGTTAAAAAAGAATAGCATGGCGAGGGTTTACATTAAGTGACTTTCTGTGATAAAGCCTGCTACAGAGGCGATATACTGTGATTTGAGGGCATAGAGCTGGAAGGGACTTACTCCTATTTGGCATCAGATGACGATAGTGTGCAATGGAATCGTTGTTTGATAGATACAAATGTCCGGCCGTATAATTTTTCCATTACAGGGCAAGATAAAACCGCAGGATTTTGATTTCTTTAATGAAGGAGAAGACTATGGTTGAAAAATACGACCCTCAAATGAAAAATCATCAAATGTCCGCATGGCTTGATGAATTAAAACAGAAATTAAACCATATGGATGATGCCGAAATTGTTGAGCACAGAATGGGTACCAGTGCCTCCGTTTATCTTGTATACATAAAAACGTTAATCGATCCAGAGCGTTTAAACGAGACGATTATTCAGCCACTTGATCGTTCTGCCGGCGATTCGCTTTCTTCATGCATAACCAATGCCAAAGTTTCGGATGTTATATCGATCGATGATGCTGAGCAAAAAATAATGCAAGGATTTGTGCTTCTAAACGATTCAGTCAATGATCAGTGGTTAGGCGTCCAACTGGAAAACCCTCTTGGCCGGGCAGTTGAACCTTCCCAAACGGAAACGGTTATATATGGAGCGAAAGACAGCTTCAGTGAACAAATAGACAAGAACATTACGATGTTGCGCAGACGTTTGCCTATATCGACATTAAAAACAGAAAGCTTTACTATCGGTTCACTGAGTAAAACAAAAGTTGTGTTACTGTATATAGACGGATTAATTAATCCAGAATTTGTTTCCCTTGCAAGAAAGAAAATTAATAGTGTGGATTTCGATCAATTTTTAGACTCCTCTCAGCTTGCAGCTTTTATTGAAGATCATAACCATACGGTCTTTCCGCAGTTTCTACAAACGGATCGGCCGGATGCCTGTGCCTACGCCTTAGGTGAGGGAAAGCTGACGCTATTGGTTTCCAATTCACCGTTTGCCTTAATTGCTCCCATTACTTTTTTCCATCTAATCCAATCGCCGGAAGACTACTTCCTTCGTTGGCCGGTAGCCAGTTTTTTACGTTTAATCCGGTACGGAAGTTTTGTTGTTTCTTTGACGATGATTCCTTTTTATGTTGCGTTAACGACATTTCATTACCAAATGGTTCCGCTGCCGCTTCTTTACGTATTATTGGAATCGAGAAGCAAATTGCCCTTTACTCCGTTTGCGGAAGGGTTTTTCATGATCATAACGCTGGAAATCATCAAAGAAGCAAGTTTGCGAATGCCGACCAAAACCAGTCAAACATTGGGGGTTATCGGTGGTATCGTCATTGGACAAGCTGCAGTAGAAGCAGGCTTTGCAAGTAAAGTACTGATAGTGTTGATGGGTATATCCGCTATTGCTTTCTTTTTAGTTCCCAATTATCAAGTTACAAAATCCATGGTGCTGCTGCAAATTCTTCTTCTTATCCTTGCATCGTTTCTTGGGTTGCCGGGAATCGTAATCGGGCTAATCGGGATTCTTGCACATCTCCATGCATTAACGTCATTAGGTCAACCTTATTTAGCACCGATTGCTCCTTTTTATGGAAAGGATTGGAATGACCTCTTTATCCGCGGCCCTTTAATTTGGATGAAAACGCGTCCGAAATATCTAAAACCACTACGGAAATGGCGACAGGAGATGAAGAAGTGAAGAGTTTATCCTTATATAATCGAACTTCCACCCTTGGCGGCATCTATTTCCTTTTCTTAGTGAATCGCATGCAAATGCATTATTTTATTTTAATCATGCCGGTTTATTTGGTTCATTCATATATGGTTTGGGCAATTGTCGTGATGGGGCTGCTGTCCCAGCTTAATTTGATGATGATGTCCAAATGGTTTACTTCCAGTTATGCAGCGAAGGGCTATCAAGGATTTTTACAGCTTTTCGGGAAACGGGCGGTTCAAATTTTCGCAATACTTGGATTTTTGATCATATTGTTAAAAATTTCAATTGTCACACTGGGATACGTTGAAATGCTCCATAGTTTTATTTTTCCATCGATGGATAAAAAGTGGCTGATCCTAATGATTCTTTTGATCAGCTTGTTTGTGGCCTCACATGGAATGGAGAATACATTGCGTTTTGTCGTCATCGCCTTTCTTTGCGGGGCTTGGATCGTAGTCCTGTTTATTCCTTTTTTCTTTCAAGCGGATGCAAGTTACCGCGATTTGTATCCTCTCATCCCCACTGAATGGTCAGGACAATCATGGCAAGGTTTGTGGTTTATTTGGTCGGCATTTTCCGGTCCGGTATATTTGGCTTTTATGGTTCCATGGTTAAGCTCCAATAAAAAAATATCGAAATACCTGGTCATTGGAAACATGCTGTCGATCATGGAATATATATTATTGTTCGTTGCTTCGGTATTATTTTACGGTTCGCACTACTTACGCAAGATCGATTTCCCGATAGGATATATGGGAAGCTACATTCAAACGAGCGGTTTAGAACGAATCGATTACATCCTCATCTCTTTCCATATGTTTAATTATGTGTTTGACATTTCAATTCTTCTGTTATGTTTTTATGGAGCAGGAAGAATCTTTATGAGAAAAATGAAAGAACGCTCCACTCGGATCGGATTATTGTCGAGCTGGTTCGTCATTTTGATAAGCATTATCTTAATGGATCAATGGTTATGGCAAACGGTTCCTGGTCAAAAGATGTTACTGAACCTTCAAATCTGGATCGGCGCATGCATTTATTTACTTATTCCTACGATCCTTTTCACTGCAGTTAAACGAAAGGAGAGTATGTAGGCATGGTACCATACAAGCACTATGGTTTATTGGCAATTGTAGGCCTTATGTGGATGGCCGGCTGTTCTTCTCCATATGTCGAGAACAATAAGATTGAAGAGATTGCTCCGGTAGTTTTCTGGTCGATTGACAAGGGGACGGAAGGAAAGTTGAAAATCAGCACGTTAGTACCACCGCTCATCCAAGAAAAAAAACGTCTTCTCTCCAAGGAAGTCGATCTGTTAAAGCAGGGAGGCCAGGAGTTTAATTTAATTTATTATCGGGAATTAAAGCAGGGGCAGCTGCGAATGTTATTAATCAATGAGGAGCTGGCAAAAAAAGGAGGCATTGAAAAGCTGATCAATACTATACTGGTTGATCCCGATATTTCAATGCGTGTCTATTTGTTGATTGTCAGAGGCGATTTTGATGAATACATAAAAAATCAATTGACGAAGCAAGAAAACCAAGATTATTTTCTTTATCGGATGTTAAAGCATTACGAGGAGCATAATCAAGGTGAAATGAGCATCGTCAATATTCATAAATTTATGAAAAAGGTATATTCCCCTTTTAAGGATCCGATCCTGCCGGTTTTTCATTCGGATAAGAACAATTTCAATTACGTAGGAACAGCCCTCTTCCAAAACGATAAAGAAGTAATGGTCATTCAAGACGTGGATGATAATATTTTCCAACTTCTGGATAACGATCATTTTCTAAAAGTCTTGGCCATTCCAAAGTTCTCTATCAGTTTAGGACGTATCCGATCCAATGTTCGCATGAAACTATCGAGGGACTATTCATCCTTGTCTTTACATGTGGGATTGAAAGGAAGAATTGAGGAATACCAGGGAGAATCGAATATTCAAAGTGAGGAACTATTGCAACATTTAATTCATGAAATTGAGGTCTACCTTGAGGAACAAACGTCAGATTTATTAAAAAGAATGCAACGCTTGAAAGTGGATCCCTTAGAGGTCGGAACCCACTCGCTTAAGGCGTTTTCTAAAGAAATAACAGATGAGCAATGGATGAAGCATTGGGAAAATATGAAAATTAATGTTGACTACGACATTAAAGTACATCCTTTGATTAATGGAGCGGTTGATGTGTTTCAAAACAAGTAAATCGTTCCGAGCCGCTTAAGAGCGTATGACATACTATCACAGATCAAAGTGACGTACCTTGCATTCCCTGTACCCCATTGTCAGTATAAAAAACTTGCCCCTTCAGCCAGCGCGGTGAACCGTACCATAAATGATGCTAAATTTTATATGGTAAAGGCAAATGTAGTATGTAAGCCGTAATATTTAACATAGTTTTTAGGATTATTACCTATAGTTTTAAATATTTTACTTTATGATGGTTCCTAACATAATACATTTTACCTAAATTGGATCTGTGCAATAGCATAAGGTCCATTTTTTTATTATAAGAGAAGGTAATTCTCTCCCATTTGTAGAATAATGGGAATAGCTATTGTTATTATTATTATTTGATCGAATAATAATCGAATTCTGCCCATCAATAATTGTAGAATGAAGGGATATTATGCCAAGCACACTAGCCGTTTTTCAACCGAGAACTTTTCTAAATAAGAGGGTACATGTAATCGATGTTGAGGATTTCGCCTCTGAGCTAATCTCATCAATAGATGAGTATTTTGTCGAAATTTGTGAGGGTGACGCTGGAGGCAACCTTGCAACACTTAAAAAATATGTTAAAGAATTTATCGAGACGAAAGATCAGAGAACACAAATGGGAGCGGCTGCGGAGTTTTTTATTCACTTATACCTAAAGCACTTAGGATATAAGCAGTTATTTACCTTTCTTAATCTTGAAGAAAAGTCAATAAAGAAAGGTTTTGATGGATATTACACACTAAGCGATGAAACATGGATAATGGAAAGTAAGTCTGGTTCAATTAATACACAAAATATTAGTCACCCCAGCAAGATTAGGGAAGCATATGATGACTTGATTAAGAAGTTTCGAGGTAATGTGTCTAATAATCCTTGGCGAAATGCTTTTAATCATGCACGTGTAGTTGGAGCGCGTAATAGTATAAAAGAAACAATCAGAAAGCTGTCAGAAGACTTTGTGAATTCTATTTATCCATCGATTGATGAATATAATATAATTCCTGCTTCGACAATTTTCTTAGCTGATAGTTGGATTGAAATGGATGTTACTGATTTTGAGACGAAGATGACTACAACAATTAAAGAAATGAAATGTAAAGAACTGTTTGTAATATGTGTTAACAAGAAGTCCCTAAAATTATTTTTAGATTACCTTGGAACCTAGAGGGAGATAACCATGGATAGATCTGAAAAAATTAAACTTACGAACATTAACAAAATCGAGCAGTTTAGAATTGTAATAGAGAAATTAACAATAGATGAATTACTTACAGAAGACGAAAAAATCTACATATTAGGCTGCGCAATAGCATTTATAAAACATTATGAAGAAGACCGTCGACACACAACTTTTGTGGAGTTAGGGTATTATATCATTTTGAAGTACTCGGTTAGGTATGAGGATTTTACACCGCTTTTTGACTTCTCGGTGAATTTTGGATTTTATCCAATTGCAAAGGAGATTCTTAAACACAACCTCATAGAACATATAGGAATTGAACATAGTTTGTTAGATTTTAGATTAGGTGAGTTTACGCATAAGAATCACATCGAAACTTTTGAACAAAAACAGGTTCGAGAGAATATTTTAAGTGATGTGACCAGTAAGCACATAAGCTATGTAGCTCCCACATCCTTTGGCAAAAGTTCAATAATTATCGAACATATTATAGAAAACAGTCAGTTCAATAAAGTTGGTGTAATTGTTCCGACAAAATCACTTTTAATACAGACATATAGAGCAATAAAGGAAGCAGGAATAGAAAGAAAGTTAATTGTTCATGATGAGATGTTTAACGATGATGAGAAATTTATCGGAATACTGACGCAAGAAAGGGCTCTTAGATTGATGGATAAGCATGGTGTGGTTTTTGACATATTGTATATTGATGAAGCGCATAACCTCTATGAAAAAGATTCAAGAAATGTATTACTATCAAGACTGATAAGGAAAAACTTAACACACAACCCATTGGCTAAGACAGTGTATTTATCTCCGCTAGTTGGTAACAGTAGCAATCTAAAGCTCAATCAGCAAGAGGCAATAACTGAACAAAGGATATCACATAATATTAAAGAGCCAGAAATCTATGAATACACATTATCTGCAGAAGTACACAAGTATAATAGGTTTTCTAATAAATTTTACAATGTACCGTTTGAAGGTGATTATCTTAGTTATATTCTTCAAAAAAAGGGAAAGAAGAATTTCATATATGTCCTTTCCCCCAGGAAAATTGAGAAGTTCTCAAATGAATTAGCTGCTGTATCTGAACAAATTGAAACTGATAAAGATATAACAGAACTAATAGAGGAACTCAAGGAATTTGTACATGAAGATTTTTACGTAATTAATTTACTGAAATTTGGGATAGTTTATCTCCATGGGAAAATACCTGATATCGTGAAGGAATACCTTGAGTATAAATTTAAAAAGATCGAGAAACTGCAATTTGTCGTTGCCAATACTGTTATCCTTGAGGGTATTAACCTGCCAATTGATACTTTGTTTATTCTTAATACCTGGAGTTTGCAAGAAAAAGAACTTACAAATTTAATAGGTAGAGTAAATAGGCTTGATCAAATATTTAATGCAAGTGTCCCCAGATCCCAACTGAACAAGCTTTTGCCTCAAGTACACTTTGTAAATAATGAGTATTACGGCGGCGCAAGAAGCAACATGCGAAACAAAATAGAAAAGCTTAGAAGTAATGTATTTAACGACACTGTAAGTAATCCAACGTTAAACGCTTTTAATGTGGAGGATGTAAAAAATGAAACTGAAAAGGAACGATTGATTAGAATTATTGAGAATGAGAATTTATTATACAATGATGATCCAAATGAGTTAGGTATGTTAAAGAAATACCTCATTAATGTAGGATTGGATCAGGCATATAGATTGTCAGACCATACACTCGGTACATTAATGGGAAATATTTCAAGAATAGACCGAAGGGATATATCGTGGATAGATATCCATATTATTGAAAAGGTCTATCTTGTTTTTATAAATAATCTTGTAGACGATATTACGGATTTTGAATTTCGTCGGTTATCCAATCAAAGAGCAAGGGATTTTTATAAGCTTCATATGTTTAATGCGCGTGTTTATTCTCTAAAGAGAAACGTAGAATTGACTTTTGAATACTTTAAGGGAAAAATTCGCGAGGGAAATACTCGGTTTTATTTTGGTCAACAATATGGTGAAATTACAAGCAACACGGAAGTTTATTCAGAAGAAGATAATCTGAAAGAAGTATATGTTGATCTTCAACAAAAGAGCGATGGTGAAATCATCAATCTGTCTATTGTGAAGCTAAAAATAGAAGATGACTTCGTAGGCTATAAACTAAATAAAATGATTAATGCATTATTTGACTTGGAATTAATTTCAGAAGATGAATATAATCGTGTAGTTTACGGAACAAATGATGGAACGAAAATTGGATTAATTAAAACAGGACTGTCAATAAATCTTATAAATAAACTACAGTCCGACAACCAGATCACCAATATTTATTTCGATGAAAACAATAATATCAAAGGTAATTTTGAATTTTATCGATACAAGCAAACCCTCAAAGGCTTTTATCTGTTTGAACTCGAAAAGTTCTTATAAATTGTCCTGCTTGTTTTTATTATCGATGCGTCATTCGCCGTTAGCCCGTTTCGGAGAACCGTATCATAACGCTTCAATGAACGCTTCAGTTCTAATATTATCACTATTATAGATCCCTTCAGTAACTGTAGAGATCAAATCAACAGCACTTCGGAATATTTCTTTGTACTTAGCAGAGAGTGATATTCAGGAGATCGTCAGCATGCTCCGTGAGGCCAATGATGAGAAGGTACGTCTGGCTAAAATGTGCTGAAGTAATAATTATATAGAATCATTATGAGGCAAGCCTCTCATGGCAAATAAGGTCATTAGAAACAAAAGCGCAAGCCATTGGTTTGTGCTTTTTGCCGTAGCTTAAGTGTAAATCTTATTTTATGATCAATGGTGCTGAGTTTGACTTATATAGGCGTAGCAAAAAAATATCTCATACGGAGGAAGAAATGACAGAATTATTAGCTCCAGCAGGAAATATGGAAGCTTTAAAAGCAGCAATATCTAATGGTTGTGATGCAATATACTTAGGAATGCAAAAATTTGGTGCACGCGCATACTCATCTAATTTTGATATAGAATCGTTAAAAGAGGCTGTTACCTATGCGCACCTCAGGGACGTTAAAATCTATGTTGCAATGAATACCATCGTTTTCGAAAACGAAGTAGAAGAGATGAAGGAGCAGATACGTGAATTAAATGAAATGGGTGTAGATGGCATTATCGTCCAGGACCTGACTGCATTCGATTATATCGTTAAAAACTTTCTTGATATGGAAGCACATTGTTCAACTCAAATGGGAATCGACGATGTAGACGGAACTTTATTATTTAAAGAACTTGGTGCTAAAAGAGTTGTTCTGTCCCGTGAGGTTAAGATTGAAAAAGTAAAAGAGATCAAAAGAATAGCTGAAATACCTTTAGAAATTTTCGTTCACGGTGCTTTATGTGTATCTTATTCGGGAAACTGTCTAATGTCAGGATTACTCGGCAATCGATGCGCAAATCGCGGAAGATGTGTGGGTTCATGCCGTAAGGAGTATGAGCTGATGGATAAGACAACAGATACATCTTTAGGGAATAGCTATATCTTATCTACTAAGGACTTAAACACAATCGACTATATCCATGATTTAAAAGAAATCGATTCTTTAAAAATAGAAGGCAGAATGAAAGCACCTACGTATGTTGCGAATGTTGTATCCAAATATCGCCTGGCCTTAGATCATAAAATAACCGAAGAAGATAAAGAAAATCTGAAGAAAACATTCAACAGAACCTTTACGAAAGGATATTTATTTCGCGAAGATAAGAGAAATATTACCAACATCTTAAGACCTAATAACTTTGGGTATGAAATTGGAACAATCAGTAAGATTGAAAAAGATCGGTATGAAATAACCCTTACACATCCTCTAAACCAAAACGATACCATCCGAATAAGTCACAACCATGAGGATGTTAATTTAACAGTTGCAAAGCTGTACGATAAAAACGGTGAATTAATCAACAAAGCAGATCATATCTGCTACATCAAAGTCAAAGAAAAGTTGTCTACGGGAGATTTAGTTTATAAAACGAAGGATTATTTGTATACCAAAGAACTAGAAGCATCGCTGGAAAAAGAGTTTAAGCGGTTCACCCTCGATCTTAGAGTATATGCAAGTCCGGGTTCGAAGCTTTTCATAGATGCAGAGGGCTTAGGCTTTCATTATTTTTATGAGAGTGAGGAAATACTGGGCGAAGCCATTAATAATCCAACAACAAAAGACCAGGTAATCAAGCAATTTTCAAGATTAAATGATACGGTATTCGAACTTAATCATGTGGATTACGAGGAATGCAATGCGTTTATTCCAGCTAAACTATTAAATGCAGCAAGAAGAGATATTGTACTGGGCTTGTATGACTTAAAGCTTAACAGCCAAGAGAAAAGAACCAGGGCTGTGGAAGCAAAAGAAAAAATAAGCTTTGCCCCTGTCAAACCATACCTTACGGCCTCTGTAACGACTAAGGAGCAGTATGATGCTTGCGTGAGCTGTGGCATTCAGGAAATCTATTATGAAAATGTTATAAGAAGAAATCAGAATGATTATCAGGAAAAAGAAGGGCAGCTGCTCATTGGAGGATATGGCGGGGTTTATCACTACAGAGCAACGAATCCGTTTGTTACGGACTATTCTCTTAATGTTGTTAATGCTACCAGTTGCTATGAATTATTTAAATTAGGTGCCAAACGAGTCACTTTATCTTATGAATTGAATAAGAGCCAAATTGAAGATTTAATGAATGCCTATGTTGAAGAAAATGACGGCTACCCTGCACTGGAAATGATTGTGTATGGCAAGGCTCCTTTGATGTTTACAAAATATTGTCCGATGAAAAAAATGAATCAATGCAGAATCTGCAAAACGAAGAGCTATGAGTTAAAAGATGAGCACGGAACGTTCCCTATCCTTTCCCATGAGGATTGTACAACGACTATTCTTAACGGGAAGACGCTTAATCTTTTAGATGAGCTGCCAAACATCAAAGGAATCGAGGCACTCAGATTAAACTTCACAGTTGAATCTAAAGAGCAGGTTGTGAAAGTCATTCATATGGCCTCAGGCAAATTAAATGGCTCAATGAATAATGCTGTCTTTAATCAGGAAACAGACACAAGAGGACATTTTAATAAAGAGATTGTGTAGGCAGCCAAAGGGAAGGGGAAGTCATGCAGTAGCAAAAAGAAATGCTTGAGATCAACAAAGCAACCGTATCATATAAAATTTCCTTAGTCGATTACTATCTATTCAGATAGTAATCGGCTTTTTTTGTATAATGAAGTTGACATGATGTATAGTTTGTTATACATTATGTTTAGTTGATTTTACTTTACTAAAGGCGGTGTCATACATGACTTATCAAGAAAAGAAGAGCATCGTATCGCTGATCAGCACCATACTCATTTTTACAGTGTATTGCTTGTACAAGTACCAGGAGTATTCCAATGAAATGCTGGATTCAAAAGTAACCTTTCATTACTGGGGATCCTTTGTTCTTGTATTGACCTTAGTTTCCCTTGCAGCACATATCGTGATCAGCATTATTTTTAACATCATCTTCCGCATGACTACAGGAGAAAAGGAACCCGCATTCGCGGATGAACTGGATAAGAGGATTGATTTGTTAGCCTTCCGGAATTCATTTGCTGTATTTGTCAGCGGTTTTATTCTGGCTATGGGCTCATTGGTTGCTGACCAGCCCTTAAAGGTGATGTTCATTGTCCTTATCGCTTCCGGCTTTCTTTCAGACGTAACCGGTTCTTTATCGAGACTATATCATTACCGGAGAGGAGTCTAAAATGGGTAAGGTTCTTGTTGGCAATTACATCCGAAAATTGCGGTTCAATCACAATGAAATGACTCAACAGCAGCTGGCCGACAAGGTGGGGGTAACCAGACAAACGATTGTAGCTCTTGAAAAAGGAAACTACTCCCCGTCACTGGAGTTGGCCTTTCGTATTGCTCACGCCTTTAACTTACCGCTTGAAGAAGTATTCTTTTACGGAGAAAACTCAGAGGAGAGATGAGGTCATGGAGTTTTCACCGAAGACAGCAATCAAGGAGGGGAAAAGATGAGAGCAATTGTTTATACCAAATACGGTCCGCCCGATGTTCTTCAACTGAAGGAGCTGGAGAAGCCTATACCCAAGGATAATGAAATCTTGATCAGGATATATGCTACAACGGTAACAGCAGGAGACTGGCGCATGCGAAAGGCTGACCCGTTCCTTTCAAGACTGTACAATGGTCTCCTGAAACCCAAAAAGGTAACCATACTGGGCTTTGAATTAGCCGGGGAAATCGAAGCCGCAGGCAAAGATGTAAAACGGTTTAAGATCGGCGATCAAGTATTTGCGTCTTGTGGCTTTGGCTTCGGTGCATATGCCGAGTACAAATGCTTGCCTGAAGATGGAATGGTGGTCACCAAACCGGCCAATGTGAGCTATGAGGAGGCTTCTGCTGTTCCCGTAGGGGGAATAACCGCGTTGAATTTTCTAAGGAAGGGGAATATCGCGGGCGGAATGAAGGTCCTTATTTATGGAGCTTCTGGAAGTGTGGGTACTTATGCAGTGCAGCTAGCCAAATATTACGGGGCAGATGTAACAGGGGTATGCAGTACCGGCAACCTTGAGATGGTAAGATCTATAGGAGCTGATCGAGTCATAGATTATACGAAACAAGATTTCATGGCGCTTAAGGAACGTTATGATTTAATCTTTGATGCCGTCGGAAAACCGATATCGAAAATTAAAAAATCGACATTCAAAAAAGCACTGCGTGCGAACGGGAAATATGTGAGTGTGCATATGTCGCAAAAGCCTTGCGTTGAAGACCTTATCTTCCTCCAAGGGCTTCTTGAAGCCGGTAAAATCAAACCAGTCATCGATAGATGCTATACGTTGGAACAAATTCCCGATGCCCATCGGTATGTTGAACAAAAACATAAGAAGGGGAATGTCGTCGTTACTGTAAGTAGTGATGGGGGGCTTATAACAAATAACTAACTGGTGATGTATAGCAGGCGATCCTGTTGTGAAAACAGGGAACCGATTCAAATCGGTCCTCTGTTATTTTGGCAGTTATTAATCCGATTTCATTTCGGACGTTCCAATCTGCTGCGTTCACGCATGGCGTTCATCTGCCGGACATGTCTTGCTTCACGGCGGTTTCCTCCCGGCATCAGCTGGCCCAGCATAATGAGCAGCCCCAGGGTGCCAAGCACATAAGAAACGATAGGGCTCACTTCATTCCACAGGTTGGCAGCCGTCAGAAGAAATACCGCTCCAATGATCGTCGCAATAATCCGCCGTGTATTTCTATTTTGCGTCTCGATCAATTTTTTCTCAAAGGAGCTCGATAGCTTCACCCGTAAATTTCCGCTATCTATTCTGTCTACTGCAGAAATGAACTTCTTAGTCGTCGGAAGGATTCCTTTGAGCAGAGTTGTGCCTTCATCTACAACGGTGGAAAAGACACTTCCACGCAGATCCTTAAGTACAACCCTTTGGATGTAAGGCCTAGCGGTCCCGATCAAATCAAGCTCAGGGTCCAGTCCCAGACAGAGTCCATAAACCGTGATCATTGCTTTTCCCATAAATGTTGTATTTGCAGGTAACTGAAAGGGCTGGGAATAGAGGAAGTCACGCAACTCTTCAGTATTGTCACCTGATGTCACAAAGCTCAAGTCAAACGTATCGCCGTTGATTTGTTCAAATAATAATGTAAGATTTCTTGAGAACACCTCTAAATCTGTATTCCGTCTTAAAAATCTCAAACGGTTAATGGCATTAATTGCGCCTTGGGCATCTTTTAAATATACGGCCATTAGAAGGGCTACCATCTGTGTCTTCATATCCTTTGCAATTCGTCCAACCATTCCAAAATCGATTAAGGCTATGGTGCCGTCAGGCTGCACGAGAACATTGCCCGGGTGGGGGTCCGCGTGAAAGAACCCGTTTACGAGAATCTGTTCCACGAAAATCTCCAGCAATGACTTCGCTAATGCCGTCCGGTCCACACCCCAGGCATCAAGCTGGGCAAAATTGTTGATTTTAACACCTTCCATAAACTCCATGGTCAGCACCTTTGAGGTTGTATAGGACCAGTGAATGCCTGGAACAACGATATCCTTCCGGTGGGTAAACTGCTGCTGAAATTCTTCTGCGTTCCGTCCCTCTTTTTGATAATCCAGCTCGTCCATCACGGTATCGTAAAATTCCTCATACACCGCATCCAGGTCCATCAGGGCTGCAATCCGGGACTGGCGTTTTAATAACCGGACAGCAATTTGTATAGATTTCGAATCAATTTCAATAATATCCTCGACCCCGGGACGCATAACCTTCACTGCGACTTGTTCACCTGTCCGTAATGTCGCCCGATGTACCTGGCCTAAGGAAGCCGCTGCAATAGGAGTTGTATCGAATTCGGCAAAAAGCTCGTTAACGGGCGCGTGAAGTTCGCTCTCAACCTTACGTTTGATCTCGGAAAAATCCACCGGAGCTACGGAGTCCTGCAGCTTGGACAATTCATCTAGAATTTCCTTTGGCAAAAAATCCACTTGCGCACTGACATGCTGCCCAAGCTTGATAATTAATCCGCCCATGTCCATTGCGGTCTCTGTAAAATAGGATGCCTGCTTTCGGTATAGGGCTTTTGTTTTGGCTTCCCAGCGCCGTCTCGGTATAAAATATTTTTGTTTGCCAAGCCACCAGAAAGCCCAAACGAATTTGAAAAGCATTCGCATGGTTCTTCTGAACCGGAGATCCTTCATCAATCCCAAAAATTCGCTCATTCTTTTTTATCTGCCTCTCATTTGTGATAGACAATCTGCACATAAGTATGATATTTCATACCGTTATTATTTTCAATGACTCTAATGATCAACGCCGGCAATCCGTTATTTGGCGTCCTGGTATTGGGAAATGCTTATAAACAATGCTAAACTGATAATAACATGATACAAAGGAAGAGATTCGATGGGAAGAAAACAGTCTTTTACGGAGTCAGAACTGCTTGATATGACCAAGAAACTAGTGCTGGAGCATGGATACGACGGGTTCCATCTCAAATTACTGTCAGAGCATCTGTCAGGCGCCCGAAGCACTATATATCAATATTTCTCTAACAAGGAAGAAATTGTGGCTGCTTGTATGAAGCGTGTAATGGTAAAGGTATTAGAAAAGGCATTAGCCATTGATGAAACAGATCCTATGGATGCCCTCGAGCAGCTGCTTCTTGTTTATGTGGAAGAGTCTGCGCTGCATCAGCTTTTGGGCCAAGCCGGTAAAATTAATGTTGCTAACTCCTCTGCAGCAGCGAAAGACCTTGAATTTATTGACGAAGCACATACGACGCTCAAGGTTCAATTATCACGTTTATTTGAACGCGCACAACAGAATAAAGGACTGCGGCAGGATATTCCACTTCCTGTACTTATTGGTGTGTTTTTTAATTTAATCGATACCCCTAATATGATGAATATCCCTGCTCCTGACTGGGGAAAGCTGTTGTTTCAAATGTGGATCGGAGGAGCCAGGAGCTAGCCCCGGTCCGGGATTAAATTTGACACATGTGTCATATATGTTGTTTAATAAAGGTGTCGAGCTTGGTGGTAGAACAAAAATGACACAAGTGTCAAAAAAAGAGATTAGAGGAGCTGGTAGAGCGGATGTTTTTAGCTGTGAAAGAATTGATGCATAGTAAAATGAGATTTTTGATGATCGTCATTATTTTTGTATTGCTGGCCTGGCTGGTATTTATCTTATCCGGTTTAGGGAATGGATTATCTACGTTAGCTGCTTCGACATTCAAAACCATGAAGGCGGATTATGTCATATTTGAAGAAGGGTCGCAGTCTTCGATGAGCAAGTCGCTGCTGTCTGATCAATTAATACCGGAAGTGCAGCTGCTGCCAAATGTGATTGCTGCCGCACCTATGGGAAGTACGATGGCGACGGCGTTAAAGGAACAAAGCACCAGAAACGAAGATAAGCTGGATATCGCAATCATCGGAATTAACCCGGGGAGCTTCCTGGAGCCTGCTGTTGTGGAAGGGGAAGGCTTGTCCACTGAAAATCCAACTGGTGTCATAGTGAATTCGACCATGAAGGAAGAAGGCTTTGCCATCGGTGATACTTTTCAGTTAGACGGTACGACGCAAGCATTAACCATCATAGGCTTTGTCGAGAATCAGACCTATAACCATGTAGCATCCGTATTTACTCCTATGGCTGAATGGCGGAAGATTGCCTTCGCGGCTCCGGGTTCAGATAAAGGGGTTACAGGGCCAGTTAATGCCATTATGCTGCAAGGCAAGGACATTGATCCAGATGCCATTGACAACAAGCTGACTGGTACGGACACGGTTACCCGGTCGGGGGCTGTTCAAGGTATGCCGGGGTACAAAGAAGAGAACGGCACTATTTTCATGATGCTGGCCTTTCTGCTTGCCATCGCCGCATTTGTGCTTGGTGTGTTCTTTTATGTCATAACGATGCAGAAGACGAACCAGTTTGGCATTATGAAAGCTATTGGTGCCAGCAACAAATTCTTGAGCAAAGCCATTGTATCGCAAGTGTTTGTGCTTTCGCTGATTAGTATTGTTGTTGGAATCTTACTTACTTATGGAACGGCAGCCATCATGCCTAAGGGAATGCCATTTAAACTTGAAACGAATCTGGTTGTGACTTATTCCATCATTTTGCTGGTTATCTCCATTTTAAGTTCAATGGTGTCGGTCCGGAAGATCACAAAAATTGATCCGCTCAAGGCACTCGGGAGGGTTGAATAATGACTAAGGGATTACAGATGAAGGAGCTCACAAAGTACTATAACGAAGGAAGTAATCGGATTGCTGCACTGGATCATGTGTCCATATCAGTGGAGCCGGGTGAGTTTGTTGCTGTAGTTGGACCGTCCGGTTCCGGAAAAAGTACATTTTTGTCCATTGCCGGAGCGCTGCTCAAAGCTTCAGAGGGCGAAGTTAAGCTGAACGGAAATAACATTTCTGCGCTTACTGCCCAAGAGCTGGCGGATACAAGACTAAAAGAAATCGGATTTATTATGCAATCCTCGAATTTGGTTCCCTATTTGAATGTGCTTGATCAGCTGCTCATTATAAAAAGGATGTCGGGAAAGGTTAAAAGAGAGGATAAAGAATTTGCCGTTAAGCTGCTGGAAAAGCTGGGGCTGGGCTCGAAGCTAAAGAGCTTCCCGGAAGAGCTGTCCGGCGGTGAGAAGCAGCGCACAGCGATTGCCCGTGCCCTGATTAATGATCCCAACATTATCCTGGCGGATGAGCCGACAGCAAGCCTGGATACCAAACGTGCACATGAAGTAGTTAGTCTGATCGCACAAGAAGTGAATTCAGGCCAGAAAGCGGCGATTATGGTTACTCACGATGAGCGTATGCTTGAATACTGCGACAAGGTATACCGGATGGAAGACGGGAAATTGTCGTTGCAGCAGGCGGTTAAGAAGTCTAATCTGAAAGAGCCTGCCGGAACGAGGTGAAGTCTGTCGCAGTAATGGGTACGCAATAATAACACTTATAAGAGTCAAAGAAAGGCATCCGTTTGCGGGTGCCTTTTTGATTTTTGGGAGCGATGTCTACTTCATAATCATCCAAAAGTCGAACCACATACACCGCTTAATTAGCCGTCTTATTTACAAAATCAATCTCATTCCGGATCCCTTTATGGGCGTCATTCCACAATCCCTTCGTCAGCCGGATGCGCAGCAGGCAGGTGTTAGGGTCTTCGTCATTATTGGCTTCGTTATACCACCCGGCGAATATTGTCCGCAGTTTGGTCATCATCTCCGCGTTTTTCTCGCCACATACCCAGCCCAGGTTTTCACCGATTCCGTCAGCCGTAAAGTTCTCAACGATGATACAAACGGAGACCTCGGGGTTTTGGGCGATCTGCTGCATCTTGTTTGAAGTTGCGTAAGTGACAGTGTAAAATGAGCCGTCTTCATAATAGGCATCTACAATGCGGGATGCGGGACGGCTTTTGCCATTGGGCCCCGGTTCCAGCGCTATGGTGGATAGAGTGATCAGGCCGTCCTTGTTACCCGCTTGTGTATCCAGCAGCTGCATGGCTTCGTCATACTTGCTCATTGTATTACCTCCTGGAATGTTGTTAGGCATATATTTACAGCTTATCATTGTAAAATCCTGGTGCATGTGAAAAATAATATAACTCGACATAATCCTGTCAAGTTTTTTGTTTATACTAAAAGCTAAGAGGTGAGCGAATGCAGATTAGCAGACTGCTTCAAATGACGTATATTTTACTGGAGAAGGGGACGGTTACCGCACCGGAGCTGGCTGAGCGGTTCGAGGTGTCGGTCAGAACAGTCTACAGGGATGTAGAAGCCTTAAGCCAGGCGGGAATTCCGGTCTATACGAGCCAGGGGAAAGGCGGAGGCATTTCCCTTACGGACAGGTTTGTCCTGAACAAATCTTTGCTTAGCGATAAGGAGCAGGATGAGATCCTGTTTGCCCTGCAGAGCTTGTCCGCAGCCCGGTTGCCTGATTCTGACGATGTCTTTTTGAAGCTAAGCAGCTTGTTCAGAAAAAACAGCACCAGCTGGATTGAAGTTGATTTCTCGCCATGGGGGAGCGGGCAAAAGCAAAAAGAGCTGTATACACTGCTGAAACAGGCCATTTTGGAGCATAAAATGATTACATTTACCTACTTCAGTGCTGCCGGGGAACAAAAGAGCCGGAGAGCTGCACCAGTGAAGCTGCTGTTTAAGAATAGATCCTGGTACGTAGAAGCCTACAGCTTTGAAAACGGTGCTCCAAGAACCTTCAAGATTACCAGGATGTCGAATGTACAGCTTTTAGAAGGGGAGGGGACCGGTCTCTTAGAGTTTCAACAGGTGCGGATAGATTCTGCAGGGACTTCCGTTGAAGAGATTAAGGTTAATGAAAGCCCGAGAATCCGTTTGGTATTAAATATAGAACCGGCAGGAGCCTATCGCATCGTGGATGAGTTTAAGGAAGAGGACATTTTGAAACAGGAAGACGGGTCTTTCCTGGTCATATCAGATATGCCCTCCGGAGAATGGCTTGTTCAATATCTTCTTTCCTATGGAGACCTACTGGAGGTTATGGAGCCGGAAACTCTCAGGCTGGAGATGAAAGCCCGCACAGCCACAATGGCCCAAAAATATTCAGGATAACTGGACACGCAGCTGTCAGGTTCTGTTGATTACACTAGCCTTGTATTTAAAACATACCAGGGAGGCTTCAAATGAGTAAAGAATTTGCAGGTAAAAGGGCACTGGTGACCGGCGGCACCAGGGGAATCGGCCTCGCGATCGTGAAGCGTCTGCATGCAGCAGGAGCTGAGGTTATAGCTACGGCAAGATCCGTACCAGAGGCATTACCAGAGGGGGCAGGGTTCATTCAGGCAGATGTGAGCATTCCGGAAGGCGTGGATCATATCGTTCAGCAGACGCTAGAGCAGCTCGGCGGTCTGGATATTTTGATTAATAATGTGGGCGGTTCCTCTACAAGTACAGCAGGGGCTTTAGCTTTAACGGATGAAGATTGGCAAACGACATTTACTGCCAACCTGTTTTCTTCGGTCCGGCTCGACCGCGGATTCTTGCCTTACATGGCCGAACAGCAAAGCGGAGTTATTGTCCATATCTCTTCGATTCAACGTAAGCTTCCCGGCATCATGACTATGCCTTATTCGGCTGCCAAAGCTGCGCTTGTGAATTACAGTAAGAACCTGGCGACCCAGTTCGGCCCCAAAGGGATTAGAATCAATACACTTGCTCCGGGATTTACTGAGACAGAAGCGGCAGAACGCTTAATCGCGAGAATGGCCGAACAAGCCGGAACAGACTATACCGCTGCCCGGCAGCAATTAATGGACGAGCTTGGCGGCATTCCCCTCGGCCGGCCTGCCAAGCCTGAGGAGGTTGCCGAGCTTGCGGCTTTTCTCGCGTCATACAGAGCCTCTTATATTACCGGCTGTGAGTATGTCATTGACGGCGGAACCATCCGCACCGTGTAACAAAAGGAAAAAGGAGCTGATCTTATGAAGCCTAATCTGCTTCCGCAGGTTATACAGGATTTTATAGTTGCTGCCAATAAACCGGATCCAAAGGCATATGCCGACTGTTTTTCAGAAGATGCCCTTGTATTCGATGAAGGCAAAGAGTGGGCCGGCAAAGCCGCTATATCAAAATGGAGTGCCGAACATCACTTTGCTGCTAACATAACGCTTGAACCCATAAAGGATAAACAGGATGAGGAAGAAACCATAGTCGTTTTTAAGGTTGACAGGGATTTCGACAAAACAGGTCTCCCGGACCCGCTCTATTTGGATTTTTATTTTGAGATAAGTAAACATAAGATTAAGCAGCTTGCGATACGGCTGTCTGATCATATAAGAAACGAGGGGGAGCAACAATGATAGTGAATCATGTGCTGTTAAAGCTGAAGGACCGGAGCCCTGAGCATATTGAGCATATTCGGACCGTTCTGCTGGGCATGAGAGGAAAAATAGAGGTTCTTCTCGATATTCAGGTCGATGCTAACGTTCGTCCCGGCCCTTCAGCCTATGATTTGATCCTGATCACCAGGTTTGCTTCTTTAGCAGACATGGAGGAATACCTTATACACCCGGCCCATCTGGATGTCGCCCGGCTGATTGGTCCGGCTCTGGAGACGCAGGCCTCTGTCTGCTGTGCCATCTGATAGAAGGTAACTGGCTTATTGTAAAATATAAACAGCACTATATTCTTCATCATTGAAGAGTATGGTGCTATTTTTATATATTAAACCAGAAGTGCAAAGTGACATATCCGGGAGGGATTACTGTCTATGACGGAATACGTTAAGACTATGAGAAAATTAATTGGACACAAGCCATTACTGCTATGTGGTGCCAGTATTATTGTATTTAATGAGTTAAACCAGGTTTTAATGCTAAAAAGAAACGATAACGGATGCTGGTGTTTTCCGGGGGGAGCCGTTGACCTCGGTGAAGATACTGCAGAAACAGCACGCAGAGAACTGCTTGAGGAGACCGGTTTAAGTGTGGGTGAGGTTAGTCTTTTTGGTGTGTTTTCAGGACAAGAACTGCACTATGTCTATCCAAACGGAGATGAAGTATATATCGTTGATGTAGTGTACTCAAGCAATAATGTTTACGGAGAAATCTCTGTAGATAATGAAAGCAGAGAATACCGTTATTTTGATATTGATGATATTCCTGCTGAGATCAGCCCTCCTGTAATGCCTGTTGTAAATGAGCTGAAGAGGAGAGGGCGAGCCTGATGCGCTTTTCTATTAGGCTAAGCCTAAGCTACCTAAGAATCTGCAAGAAGAAGCGGTAAATTCAGACAACTACATACGTATTGGAAAGGAGGACGGATATGAACAGATCTTTTACTATCAATAAAATATCGGAACTGATGGGATTGACGAGCCTGACGCAGCGGCAATGTGAAGCAGATGCCAAGCACTCCCGGTAAAGCTTATGGGTATGAAATGTGCGCCACGATTCCCGAGGGGGACGGTGGTCTTTACGCGATGTTTGTGAGCAGTGAGGATATCTCCCTATCCTGGAACACTTTTATGAAGAGATTGGCAGAGACAGAAATTACAAATCGGACTGGTGAAGGCTGTGTAAAATGAGGTGCATAATGAAGCAGATGAATATTGGGGATTGTGTTCTTGAGGTTGATATCGAAAGAACCACCACAACGTCCATATCGATAATAGGTTTTGCTGCTAAACCAGGAACTGAGTTACTTCCAACATGCTCAATTTCGCAAATGTTCCAGTTTACTCCTTCGAAGTATGACACGGTTCGAGTTTTTATGTAAAAATCATTTTTAATATCCCAACACCGTCTTCTTGAGGATATAACCATACAGAAAGAATCACAGTTACAATTAATAACGATACCCGTATAAAAAGGTTCAATGCTCCATTGCGTTTTCTAAATAAAAATAAATATAAAAGGACAATCACGCTGTTGAGAAAGTATATAATTGGTAAATAAATTATACGTCCTAGTCCTGTATATGGGAAGGTCAGTATTAGGAGTGTAATTATTAGTATTGAAGGTAACATCGCAAGTAAATATATATCGTTATTATTTCCTACCCAAAAGTTATTTAAATTAATTCTGGGCAATCCGAAAAATCTTTTATTACAGTTAGAGCATTTGTATGAATAAGGAATAAAAACAGGAATTATAGCAATCAAAGCTCCGTAATCAATGGCACCTGTAAAAAAGTAAAAATTTAAAAATAAGTAGATGGAAAGTAAGAGTCTTGTATGAAATGAACTTATCTGTTTGATGTTTGTGTTTTGACAATTAGAACAGCGATTCATATTTTCACCTCTTAATTATAGACAACGCACAACATAAATCTACCTTCAGTTAAATTATAGGATATTTTGTTTTAATTCAATAGTGCTATCTTTTTATAGTAACTGAATTTATTTACCGCAGTATACTGCCGCTGTGGCTCTCGATGATCAAGCTCTAAAAGCTAACAACCAGAAGAATCGAATAAAGTTAAACGTTCCTTTGACCATATGCATGATTGAAATTAGAATAAGGTGCAAAGAGGTGAGCCTATGATATATGTAAGACCATTGGAACAAAAAGAATATGATTTTCTTATGGATATGCATTATGAGTCCATATATATTTTAGAAGGGACGCCATCGAAACATGAGCTTTTGAATGCCCCGCATATTATGAAGTATAGTGAGAATTGGGGAAGAAAAGGTGATATGGCTTTAGTAGCTCTGATTGACAATATACCTGTAGGTGCTGCATGGTATAGATTATTTGACGAGAGGAATAAAGGCTATGGGTTTATTGATTGTGAAACCCCAGAACTAGGCATTGCTATACTATCTAACTATAGACAGCTGGGGTTAGGAATGAGACTCATGCAAGACATCATTCAACAAGCAATATCCGATGGTTATAAATCACTTTCTTTAAGCGTTGACCCAGAGAATCAAGCAGCAGTCCGGTTATATGAAAAACTTGGATTTGAGTATTTTGGGTTATCTGGAACCTCTTGGACTATGAAGTTAAACATCAGGATCTAGTAAACTCACAGGAAACATTAATTCACATAAAACCTCTACTTATCTCCTTTTAACTAATACTCAGGCGAGTACCTCCAAGTCTGGTTACTACATGGCTACAAACAGTACAATCATTCCGAGACAAATCAGCCAGATTAATGGGTGACCGAAATTTAATCCCCAGCCGACTCCGAACCTTTTCTCGACAATAAGGTTTGGATCTTTGCGATCGAAATAAAACATGCCTAATTTCCATTTATCATGATCATGGACAGGTCTGACATTGGGGCGATCGGTAGATTGCTCCAAGTCGCTTCCTCCCTGACCAGCCCAGAACGATAAGGCGAAGGCGTATAGGATGATAAGGGCTATTATGATTAGGACAATGGGGATAGTGATATAGGTGCTAAGCAGAGAAGTCATGTTTAGTTGCACGACGGAAAGCAGGATAACTATTAAGAAGCCTGCCGTAATCATAAAACATGACCAAGTATTGCGGAACGTTACAGCTTGTCGGATGGAACGGTTAGGATTAGTTAGTTGAAGCTGCTGCTTCACTCTGCGGATACTCCAATTTTCAAATACGAACAAAAGTGTTGTGAACACTTGCATTATCGTAGGCATAAAAACAGAACTATATGTTTTAGCTGCATAGCGGTCTGCGGTCCAACTGCCGTTGTAATGAATCGGAATCTGATCAGGAATCAGATCGTAGTTGGCTAGCACAGTTACAATACTAACAACAATAATTAAAGCATGAAGGAGGAACCATTTATTAGACAAGCCAATGTTTCTTTTCCGATATCCAGTGTCCATTGCCATGATCGATGGTTCCTCAGCAATAAGCAGCACAGCCAGTGAACTTTTTGTTTTGAAATAATAGCTGATGTTTATGATTAGGGAGATTAGGACCATGGCGAATGAATAAGCGACAATAATCCAACTTTGTTGCTTGGAACGATCATCACTGTATATTAGGCAGATGATACAAATAATGAATAGGATGGTATGCAAGGTAGCACTAATCGTAGCATATGACCTCCGCATCTGGCGCAGAGGCTCACTGTAGAATTGTACATCGCTGACGGTGACCCCAAAGCTAATCGTCTCTTTTGTCAAATAAGGCATGCTCACCATGAGAATGATAGCAGGTACAAATACAAGGATCATTACAATAACAGGCATTAGTGTCATATCATTCGCCTCCTCTTAAGTGTGTATTTTAAACGCTGTAACCCTTATAGCAGGGACGATTTATCACGATGCCTTTTTGCGTATTAATGATTCCAAAATAGCGAAATACTTAATTCTATATCCAATCCTTGAAATGATCGGTTATAAATTGAATCTCGCTTTCATAGTGAGCCAAGTGTCCTTCATCAACCATTTTTTGGAAAGCGGGATTTCCTTCAGCGGCACCATTTCTCAATGTATCACACAAGGTTGTCAATCGCTTAACAATCCACCCACGCAGGTCATTAGGGACGGGAATCCCATACGCTTCAAAAAATAATTGAATTCGCCGGCTGCGCTCCAAAGCGTGCAGATCTGTTTGATACTCTACTGTTTTTCCCGAGGCATAGTCAGGTGAGAAGCTGGCAAGCGGAACCGAGGTATAAAGGGAGTACGCAATGTCCCACATTCGCGGACCTGGTCCAGCCATATCGAAATCAATCAACGCCACGGGAGTCCCCTTTTGAAAGACCACATTATACAACGCAGCGTCATTATGACATATCACATCGTAATCATGATCATCACTGTAGCTAAGCTGCCATTTTCCCTGTGTCATGAGAGGAGAGCCTTCCGTCGCATCATGGAAACAGCATAAAAGACGTGCTAAACCCGCAAGTGTATCATCCGACCACATGTAAGGCTCAAGGTTGGGGTAATCATTTCCTGGAACTTCCCCTGAAATGAATGTTAATATTTCCCGATTAGATTCATCGATTCCCAGAAATCTTGGTGCTCCCTCGAAGCTTTGCTTTTCTAAATGTTTAAGAAGCCGGTGAACAGACGGACTCCAATAACCAGTGGGGCGGAGAACTGTATTCTCTTTACGGACAATAAGATTAACATTACCGCCCTGCAATACTTCGTCCTGAGTCATTATGCCTTCCCCCTCTTATCTTGTTAATTTGTTTTAAAGGCTCAACCAGTATGATCACTCTCAATGATCGCGCTCTCCCGCAAGCCGGCTGCGCATAACACCCGGGGTACACCCGTAAGTCTTGCGGAATACCCGGATAAAATAATTCGTCTCCATGCCCACGTTCAGCGCCAGATCCTGCACCGGCCGCTCGGGGCTTTCGGTAATCATCTGCAGTGCCCGCTGCAGCCGCAGGTTCTGCAGGTATTTATGCGGTGTGACACCGTACTCCTGCAGGAACAGGCGCTGGAAATGCTGCACTGAGTAGCCGACCGCAGAAGCAAGATTGGCAATCAGCAGCGGTTCGGTAAAGTGCTCGTTGATCAGACTGACAGCTTTTTGCAGCGCCTCGTTACGGACGGTTTCGGTCTCCGGCCGTTCAGTCTGGCTAAGGGAGGAATCGCCCCGGCGCAGCATCAGCAGCAGCCTGTACAGGGTGACGGACAGCTCCTGCATGGTCTGTTCATCCAGCCGGGCGGCGTTATTCCGGTCCACGGTATGCCAAATTCCGGCAATCATGTCCCAGCACTCCTCAAACCGCTCGGCCATTACAGGAACAGAGGGCAGCAGGCGCAGTCCTTCCAGTACTGCGGAAGACTGGCTGCCGTCAAAGCCGATAAAAGCCAGATGCCACGGCTCATGGGACAGCGGATAGTATTCATGCCCCCGGTCAGGAGGAAAAGCAAATACCATCCCCGGACTAAGCACCGTTTCGGTGCCGTCTGTAAGATCTCGGAACAGCCCGCTGCCGCTTCGGATCAGGAACACCTGGTGCACAGGGAAGCCGGAGGGACGGACATGATGGTACTGGATATGATGGCCTACAGAGTAAGGATAGAGCGGAAATTCATCAGGCTGCCGGGGCAGCTCGACCAGGGAAAAAGGGAGCAAAGTATACACCTCATATTCATTTTGTGCTATGCAGTCGCGAGTATATTCCTACTGTCTGATAGTAGTTATCCTATATTATAAATAGTATAAATGATTATCCGTGTTTTGGACAAGGATGTTGAACGAATGTAATCAGAGAAAAGTCCCATCCTGACACGGAAGATGATGAGAGGATGAATCTACTACTATGAGTCTTAAATCCCCTGCAATCAGCAGCAAAGCCCCGGTCATGCTGCATGGAGCCGATTATAATCCTGAGCAATGGCTGAAATACCCGGAAGTTTTTAAAGAGGATATCCGCCTGATGAAGCTGGCAGGCTGTAACGTGATGTCTGTCGGTATTTTCTCCTGGGTGTCCCTGGAGCCGGAAGAGGGCGTCTTTACGTTTGAATGGCTGGATCATGTACTGGATACCTTTGCCGAGAACGGGATTTTTGCTTTTCTGGCGACTCCGAGCGGCGCGCGTCCAGCTTGGATGTCTGCAAAATATCCGGAGGTTCTGCGTGTAGAGCGCAACCGCGTACGCAATCTGCACGGCGTCCGGCACAACCACTGCTTCACTTCCCCGGTCTACCGGGAAAAAACAGCGCTGATCAACTCCAAGCTGGCCGAGCGTTACGCCCACCATCCGGCAGTCATCGGCTGGCATATCTCCAATGAGTTCGGCGGCGAATGCCACTGTGATTACTGCCAGAATGCTTTTAGAGATTGGCTGAAAGTGAAATATAACGGCAGTCTGGAAGAGGTTAACCATGCCTGGTGGGCCACCTTCTGGAGCCATACGTATACGGCTTGGGAGCAGATTGAATCCCCGGCTCCGCACGGTGAGACCCAGGTTCACGGCCTGAATCTGGACTGGCGCCGGTTTGTCAGTGAGCAGACCATCAATTTCTGCAGCCATGAGATGTCCGCAGTGCGCAGTTACAATCCGGAATTGCCGATTACGACCAATATGCACATGATTGACGGTATCGACTACCGCGAAATGGCCAAGATTCTCGATGTCGTTTCCTGGGATGCTTACCCGGACTGGGGCTACACCGAAGATAACGATGATGCCCGTCTGGCTGCCTGGACAGCCATGCATCACGATATGTTCCGCACCTTCAAGCATAAGCCGTTCCTGCTGATGGAGAGCACGCCATCCCTGACCAACTGGCAGTCGGTCAGCAAGCTGAAGCGCCCGGGCATGCATAAGCTGTCTTCCCTGCAGGCGGTAGCGCACGGCTCGGATTCCGTGCAGTACTTCCAGTGGCGCAAGAGCCGCGGCTCCAGCGAGAAGTTTCACGGTGCCGTGCTGGATCACAGCGGACATGGTGAAACCCGCGTATTTAAGGATGTAGCTGAAGTGGGCCAGATTCTGGCCGGCCTGACTGAAGTGGTTGGTACCTCGACACCGGCTCAGACAGCGATTTTGTATGACTGGGACAACCGCTGGGCAATCAAAGATGCCCAAGGTATCCGCAATTCCGGTCTGAAGTTCGAAGAGACGGTACTGCAGCACTATCGTGCGCTATGGGAGCAGGGCATTCCGGTTGATATCGTCGGCTCCGGTGACGACCTGTCCCGCTATAAGCTGGTTATCGCTCCAATGCTGTACCTGATCAGCGAAGAGAACGGGAAGAACATTGAGCAGTATGTAGAGCAGGGCGGTACTTTCCTGGCGACTTACTGGTCAGGAGTTGTAGGCGAGACGGATCTTTGCCATCTGGGAGGCTTCCCTGGCCCGCTGCGCAAGACGCTGGGCATCTGGGCAGAAGAGACAGAAGGACTGCACAGCCGTGATCTGAACGGCCTGGTAATGGAAAGCGGCAACGCCCTGGGCTTGTCCGGCGACTACGATGCTCACGAAATCGCTGAACTGATCCATCTGGAAGGCGCAGAAGCACTCGGCCATTACCGCGCCGACTTCTATGCCGGACGCCCGGCATTGACCGTTAACAAGCTTGGCGCAGGTGAAGCGTACCATCTGGCAACCCGGGTTAAAGACCTGGCGTTCTACGTGGAGCTGTATGCTGCGATTACTGCCAAAGCAGGAATCACCCGCACGCTGGAGTCGGATCTGCCGGTAGGCGTGACTGCACAGCTGCGTACGGACGGCGATAACGAGTATGTATTCGTGCAGAACTTCAGCGGCGAAGCACAGACGGTGAAGCTGGACGGACGCGGTTATACCGATCTGGAGTCCGGTGCTGAGGCTCCTGCAGAGCTTGAGCTGCCGGTGAACGGATTGGCGCTGCTGAAGCGTCAGGCGAAGTAAAATAGTAGAAGGACCCGCACAGCCGGTGGATGGCTGTGCGGGTCCTTTTATTTTGTTTTACTGATATTTTGGATAGCACGAATCCAATATTCACCTGAATTGCGTCGATCATAAAATGACGTACAGAAGGTACCGACTGAGGCGCTTCGCGGACGATTGGGTGGTGCTCTGCAAGATGCAAGCGGAAGCTGCGCGGGCGCTCCGGGATGCGAGAATTAAACTGAAGTACTACTCTAAGCTGAATTACTCATGAGGATGCTACCTGCTTTAATAATTAAACGCATTAAGCCATTGAGCATGTACGGGCAAGCAGCTCAAAAGAACGCAACCGTTTCCCATAGTCGGGAATCATTGTAACGACAATGAATTCATCAACGCCATACAAATGAGATAACTGTTCGAGCTTTTTCTTTAGACTCTCAGGCGTGCCTATCAGCAGCTTACGCTCCGAAAGCGGAGCCCTTTCCCCTGCGGAAGCTTCTTGTTGAAACAAAGCTGTACCCGAGGATGCCAGCCGCTCTGCCTCCTCCTCTGTTTCCGCGCAAACGACACCAACGGCAACGATCGCTCGCGGTACGGGGGAAAGAGCTGACGGAGTAAACGCTTCGCGGTAAGCTCTCAATACTTCCTCCCCGGCTACTTCGCTCATAAACTGGCCAAAAACATAACCTGTTCCAAACTCCGCTGCATAAGCTGCGCTTTTCTTATTTGTACCGAGTAGCCACAGTTCTGGTGATAGGGATGGAGTTGGGCGGGCGGTGATTCGACGTCCTTCATATTCATAGCTCCCCTGCAAAAACTCGGAAACTCCCCGGAGCAATTCTGGCATTTTCCAGACATTTTCAAGAAAGTTGTCACTGAGAGCAAGACTGACTTCAGCTGAACCACCCGGCGCTCTTCCTAACCCAAGATCAACTCGTCCCGGGTACAAGCTAGCGAGTAAATGAAAGGATTCTACAACTTTAAGAGGTTTATAATGCGGCAACAGCAATGCCCCGGAACCGATACGGATGCTATGTGTTTTTGCACCGATATGCGATAGTAGCACATCCGTTGAGGTGCATGCCAGCCCTGGCATATCATGATGTTCCGCCACCCAATAACGGAAATAGCCCAGTCTTTCGGCTGCTTGAGCCAGCTTTACAGCTTGTCCCAGTGCGTAGGTTGCATCGACCTCATCAAAAACGGGGACCAGATCCAAAACACTAAGTTTAATCGGTTTCGCTGTCATCGGTGTCCTGTCCGAGGATTTCGGTAAAATTCTATCATATCGATAAACGTAACCCTGTATTCGCTCATTACCTTACCCAAATCATGCATTCGGCCATGACCGTCCTCTTTGGAAGCGAATACGACGTCGTGCCGCACCTTATCCATAATGATTTTACCAATGAACTGGTGCTCGTACTCTGCATACTTTTGTTTGAATTCCTCATTAAACTCCAATAAATCTTGGTAAGACCGCTCTAGCATCGCATTAACCAAAGTCAGCTCATTACCTTCCTTGTGGACTGCTGCGTAATAATTGCCCCGGTCATCTTTAATAAGATCCTTTAACAATTCAACATTCAAAGTATTTAACCCCCTTCATAACTCCTATGCAATAACACTATATCTTGTTTATTATTCCAGTTCAAATGGTACATATACGACTAAAAATGGAATCAGTATTCCACGCTCGTCCAGATAACAAACATTTATGCTTGTGGTGATAAAGCGTTGATATCACCCAACCTTCGTTATGGACATACACATATAGCACTGCTATAATGGGCGTATGAACACATATGATAAAATATTGGCTGCTGCTCTTAAGGTACTCGAGGAGGAGGGCGGAGCCCAATTTTCGACGCGAGCAGTAACTGCGATCGCGCAGGTTTCAGCTCCTACACTCTACCATCATTTCGGCAATGCCGATGGACTCCTGAGTGCAGCAATAGTGGAAGCGTTCAAACAGTTATTTGAAAGCAAGATTGCCGCCGTGGAGTCCATCATTCCAGAGATGGCTCTTCGTCAAGGATGGGATGACTATGTCCGCTTTGCGGCAGCCCGTCCCCGGATTTATGCGGCGATGATGGGGCGGCTGCTTGAAGGCGCCCATATCGAGGCGGCAGACCAGTCGTACCAAGCACTTTTGCAAAATGTTCAGAGGGTCGATTCAGCAGGCAAACTGGCTGTGCCAGCCCAGGCTGCGGTTGATCTGGTCTGGGCTTCCGCCAATACGGCCTCTTGGCTGTATGTAACGTCCCAGATTCGTAAGGCACCCCCACCCCAGCCCGACGTCGTTGATCTCATTCGGGAAAGCGTAATGCAGATCATTTTGCTCCAAAGGCCTGACGCTGATTCAAAATGAGGAATCGATGCCAAAGCTTGGAGACTCTCCAGGCAAGCCCTAATCTAGAAAAGGAATAAGAAAGATCGCCTATCCAATCTGGAGCTCCAGATTGGATAGGCGATCTTTCTTATGTTTAGAGGATCTGAGCATAGCCCCAGTCAGCACGTTTTGAAAAAAAACTATAGCACCGCTATATACAATCAAGTATAGCGCTGCTATAATAACCGTATAACAGTGCTATACAGTGAACCATATCATATCAAACTCAGGAGGGTTACGATGTCATTCAAAACTCAAGAACTGGTTGTCGTCACAGGTACGTCCAGCGGCATCGGCAAGGCTACCGCGGAGCGTCTCGCCGCTGACGGATTTCACGTATTGGCGGGGGTTCGCCGTCAGGAAGACGCCGATAAAATCAAACGCAAAAATATCGAGCCGGTGATCCTTGATGTTACCAATATCGATACATTAAAGACACTGGCCGAACGGGTGGAGAAAGATCCGCTTGGTCGCCCTTTGCGGGCAGTGGTTAACAATGCAGGCATCGCCGTTAATGCGCCTCTCGAGATGGTTCCGCTCGATGAATTGCGCCGTCAGATCGAAGTCAGTGTAATCGGTCAGGTCGCGGTAATTCAGGCGCTTACTCCTGCCTTACTGAACAGCGGCGGACGCGTTGTCAATATCGGATCCGTTGGCGGCAAAATCTCCATGCCGGGTTTCGGAATTTATTCTGCAGCCAAGTACGCGATGGAAGCGATCAATGACAGTCTCCGCAGGGAGATGTCTTCGTTCGGGCTCATGGTCATCATGATTACTCCGGGCGGTGTCAGCACTAGCCTGTCGGAGAAAGGGGTTACGACAGCCGATCGGCTGTCCAAGTTGATGACGCCCGATCAGCACAGGCGCCATGATCGTCTTTTTGACGCCGTGAAGGTTCAGGCTGAATCGTGGGCAAAGGACGGTATCCGCCCTGAGAAAGTGGCTGAAGTGGTTTCACGAGCTATCCACGCAAGCAAGCCGCGAACCCGCTACACGGCCGGACGCGATTCGGCACTGCTGACCCGACTGGTGCGTATTCTCCCAGACAAACTCCTCGACCGGATGCTCCGCAGCCAGATGAAACTGCAGTAACGGGCAGGGCATTATGACAGATCCTCTTAGGCAGAAAACTAAAACGGGGAATGAAATATGCCGCAAAATAAGTTTGAACATGCCATTATTGTTGGCGGATCTTCAGGTGGTCTGATGATGGGGCTTGCGTTCTAGAAGAACTATCACAAACCAGCCAAGCCAATCGGAGTAAGGAAGAAGATGCCATACTGCAAATTGCGATTAAGGACCGCATAGCCAAAAATACGAAATGTTTATAAATTAGGAGGGTTTTTCATGAACGATACAAAGAATCGTTACGTTACTGTACTCTGGGAGGCGAGAGCTAAGCCAGGGAGAGAAGCCGAGATGAGGGCATTCATGACTGCTGCTGTTACCCCGTCGCGCAACGACCAGGGTAACATTGACTACGAGGCTCACGAGGTAGAAGGCCAACCTGGCACATTCATCATCTACGAGCGCTGGGAAAACCGGGATGCTCTCAATCGGCACCTGAGCGCCCCCCGGATGCAGGAACTGGTGCCCCGGCTCTTAGAAATGATGGAGGGATCCATCGAGGAAGGGATTCGAATCCTGCAGCCGTTCCGCCCAGCGCGGTAAAATGCAACACCGGGCGGAACTCATTAGTTTCTGTCCACAGAACGTGAGAGATATTTTCGTCAGTGGTGAAGGACTATAGTGGAGGAGGCAAAACGTTGGCAACGATCAATGATTTCGCAGCACTGGATATTCGTGTCGGAACAATTAAGGAAGCGGAGCTTTTTGAAGAAGCAAAGATCCCTGCGATAAAGCTTAAAATTGACTTTGGACCGGAGATCGGGATGAAATCTTCAAGTGCACAAATAACTAAGCGTTACAAGGCTGATGAAATTGTAGGGAGGCAAATAATAGGAATCGTCAATTTCCCTCCCCGGCGCATTGCGGGATTCAAATCGGAGGTGTTAGTTCTGGGAGGAGTACCGGAAAAAGGAGATGTGATTCTATTAAAGCCGGATACCGAAATACCTAATGGTACTCCTATTGCGTAAAAACAAGACGCTACAAGCGGCTCAACCTTAAACTCAGCGCTTGGCTATTAGGGCCACATGCGGTGCTGACTGCATTCCTATCATAATTGTTGCAGACATCATCAAAACGTAACAGCTTCCACATCAATTGGCTCTGCAAGATGATCCATTCATCGGCAGGGCCAAAAGTGCCGTTAGCCCTATTCTGGTGTGGGCGTAACGCCGCAGCAATACCGCGCCCGAAAAAAGGTTTAACGTTCACTGAATGCTGGCTGTCTAAAAAGAAAGCCCGACCGTTTACAGCTAGACTCTGTTGCGCTCCATCCAGGCTGTTGCCCAGTCGACCAAGGGACGCTGTTCCAGGAACCGGACGTCGGCATTCCCGACTTTATGAAGCTTCACCTTTTTTTCATTATCATAGAGCTGGCCCAACCGCACAAAATCCTCATCATCCACGGCCTGGGTCCTGTATGTAACCCATTCGCGCTTGCCGTTAACCATCATGGCGCTGCTCTCCTCGGAAAACTTCTTGCCGGGGAAATCCGCCCGCGTTTCTGCCAGATGCAAGGAAGTATTTTTGTCATAGCCGACGCCGACCAAAAGCACGTGACCCTGCAGCTGATACAGCTTATCCAGCGGAGAGCCCTCTCCAAAAATATTGCACAAATCATGATCTTGCGTTAAGTACGCCGCATGTTTGCCTACTGCCGCAACAGAACGTGCCGGGTGGTCAGACCTTTTGGCTCCCGGCCATTTGCGGAGCATTTCGGCTACAACGCCCATGCCAATAGCCGGGGTTACCTCTTTATCATAGGCAGGCCAGTGCTCTCTGATGGCAGGCCACCACTCCGCGGGCTCCTCCCAGTGTACGCCGGTGGAAGGGTCGAGATTTTTCCACGTCTGGGACGGCATCATCAGGGTTCCTTCTGCTCCGACGATTTCAAGCAGCGCCCGGATGAACGTTTCGGCTCCGCCAATAACAAAACCCAGCTTGCTTAACGATGCATGAACCATAACGGTTTGTCCTTGCTTGAGCCCGCAGTCTTTGAACTGCTTAGTGAGGTCTTCTTTCGTGAGGAGGGCTCTTGTTTCCTTTGTGGTCATAAACGGATTCGCCACCTTTTCAGTGTACTAAAAACAAAAAAACAACCCGGCTACAAGTAGCGGGGTTGTCTCTAGCGATGCTAGCGAAGCAGTGCCCTTAATTTCTATTACTTTCATCATTATACACATTTCCAATATGTGGTACAATTGCTGGCGGATAAAATAGAATTATTTTATATGAAAGGTTGAATCCTGCCAATGAATAACGAAAAGCCTATCTGCCCAGCAAAAGTAAAAACGATATTTCTGCACCCGTTACTGCTACTCCTTATCATCGCACTTGCGGCCGGCAGTCTTGCAGCCTGCAGCAATTCCGCCGAAGGGAAGACACCGGGCAAGCCGCTGCAGCCGGCTAGAGCCACTATTGTTGCAGCCCAGGCATCCGGCAACATCTATCTGTACGGTGAGGCGCATGGCGTAGCCGAGATTTTGGACAAGGAATTTGAACTATGGTCTCAGTACTATCATAACGAGGGCATGAGGCATTTGTTCGTCGAGCTGTCCTATTTTACCGCCGAATATTTGAACGTCTGGATGCAGTCGGACAATGATGATATTCTGGATGAGATTTATGAGGATTGGAAGGGAACGCGTAGTTATAATCCGGATACCAGGAATTTCTACAAACAAATAAAAAGCGAATGTCCGGAGACGATTTTCCACGGTACAGACGTTGGGCATCAGTATGATTCTACCGGAAGCCGTTTCTTGGCTTATCTTGAGGCGAACGGTCTGACAAAAACGGAGAAGTATGCTTTAACCAAAGAAGCGATCGAGCAAGGCCGGCTTTATTACAAAAAATATTATGAAGGAGAATACAGGGAAAACAAGATGACCGAAAACTTTATCCGTGAATTCGATATACTGGGAAATGAGAGCATTATGGGCATTTACGGCTCGGCACACACTGGACTTGATGGAATCGCCTATGGTACAAAATCACTCCCTTGTATGGCCAATCAATTACGGGCACGTTATGGCGAGAATATTTTTTCTGAGAACCTGGCTGATTGATCGAGAGATCATTTCACTGTTCCTTGTTTGGCAGAGTGCAACATTGTTTAGTATTAAGAAAGACAGCCAAACAAGGAGGTAGATCATGGACGATCTGTGGATGGCATTCGTTTATCCCGGCAGCTTCTTTTGTCTGCTCGGTGTCGTGCTGATGATCATTGGTTACAAACGGACGAGAACCGGACGGCGTACCGGTCTGGAAGGCGTAACAGCCAAGCCGGGTCCGCCTGCACCCGGAGGGCCCGGAACGGCATCCTTTCAACAGGAGGCCAAGTATTTCCTCATAGGAGGCATCCTGTTGGGCATCGGCGTGCTTCTGCTTGCCCTGCTGGGCTTTACTTCACTTTTTGACTAACAAAATCTGTTTCGCAAGCAGGGAAAAGGACCATACTCTACATCTTCTGATGAGGGAATGGTCCTTTTATTAGTTATATAGAGGAGACGATCTATCGTTCCATCGATTGGTTGAAGGCTGAATTTATGGGGAGGGCTGCACAGAAATTGTGCGGCTCTTTTCTTTTGAAATAGCAGGTGTTTATCCGTTTTTTTGTATATGCATACCATAGACTGTCTGTTCATTAATAGGTATATCTGTCATATATAATGTGAAATTATGTCGAATTTAGTTGAAAAAAAGTGCAGGAATATTCACGTGAACACTATACGGAGGCTTGGGTTCCTGTATAATTTACGCATAAGCAGGTAGTTAAGGCTGCCGTTACCGAGTTACATTAAATCCCTCACGAAAGAGAGTAATGACTATGAAATCCATCGCCTGGGTAACCGACAGCACGAGCACCATTGATTCTGAATTCGCCGGGAATAACCATGTCTATATTATTCCTCTGCGTCTAATTGTGAATAATGAATGTTACAAAGAAAATATAGATATCAGCGCTGAGCAATTCTATGAAAAAATGCGTAAAAGCGACAAGGCAGGAAGCTCCCAGCCGCCGATCGGTGAATTTGTGGAGCTATATGAGCGGCTGAAGGAAGAGTATGACGAAATTATTGCGATTCATTGCTCCTCTGAGCTCAGCGGTACTTTCCATACCTCTATGCAGGCTGCAGATATTGCCGGCGTTAACGTAATCGGCATCGATTCAAGAGTCGGTGCGTATCCGATCCGAGAGATGATCCGCCGCGGTGTGCACTGGCAGCAGGCAGGCTGTTCTGCGCTCGAGATCAGGGACAGAATCGAAGATATTATCAAAGAGATGTCTTTCTACCTGATCCCGGCCAGCCTGAGCCAGCTGCACCGCAGCGGCCGGCTCTCCGGCTCTCAGCTGCTGCTGGGCCAGCTGATGCGGATTCATCTGCTGCTGAAGTTCGATGCAGGCAAAATTGTCGTGGTGGACAAAATCCGCACCTTCAAGAAGACCAAGCAAGTTTTGCTGGAAACCCTCAATAAGGATATCCGGCAGATCCAGAAGATTTGCATTATGCATGCCAATAATATTGAAGAGGCGCTGAGCCTGGAATCAGTCATTAAGGAATTGTCACCTTCCATCGGGACGGAAATCATGACCTTTGTACCCGTTGTAGGTGTACATATGGGCGAAGGAACGCTTGCGCTGTCATGGATTAACAGCACAACCGTTAACAGCATCATGGTACCGGATAAAGAGCTGGAGCCTGCCCTCTAAGGCTAGAAGTTTGTAAGGCAATATGTTATCACAATAAACCAGCAGTCCCGCGAGGAGCGGGACTGCTGGTTTATTGTATTGAAGTACTGAGATAAAGCCTCACAGTACCTTAGAATTTGATCAAGTTATGGAGTAGACGTGTCAAGTAGTCTGATTGATTCCCGGTGAAGCGGGTAATTGAATTAGGAAAAATCAGACACCACACATGTACAAGGAGGATGCATACTATGTTTTATCACATCAAGGAACTCCAGTACCGGGCAAAGCCTGAGAGACCTGATCCTGTGTACGCCCGTAAACTTCAGGAGGTGCTGGGCGGGCAATACGGTGAAATGTCAGTGATGATGCAGTACCTGTTCCAGGGCTTTAACTGCCGGGCCGAACAGAAATACCGTGACATGCTGCTGGACATCGGAACCGAAGAAATCGGCCATGTCGAGATGCTGTGTACAATGATCGCCCAGCTGCTGGACGGCGCTCCGGCTGCCGAGCTGGACGCTGCTGCCCAGGACCCGCTGCTCGCAGCTGTGCTTGGGGGAACCAATCCGCAGCATTTAATCGTTTCGGGCATGGGTGCAGCTCCGACCGACAGTAACGGTTACCCTTGGAACAGTAAATATATTATCTCCAGCGGCAATTTGCTGGCGGATTTCCGGGCCAATCTTAACGCGGAGTCCCAAGGACTAGTCCAGGTAGTTCGGTTGTATGAACAGACGACAGACCCTGGCATCCGCGATATGCTCTCCTTTATGATCTCCCGCGACATTCTGCACCAGAACCAGTGGAAGGCGGCAATCGCTGAAATTGAGCAGATGGAGGGGGTCATTGCCCCGGCCTCCTTCCCGCGTGAGCTGACGGTGGAGCCGGCGACCCGCCAGTTCCTTAACCTCTCCGAAGGCGAGGAGAGCAGCGAGGGCAGCTGGGCCAGCGGCCCGCTGCCGGATGGAACCGGCCATTTCGAATATGTCTCGAAGCCGGTGCCGCAGGGCGGTGCGCCAACTCTGGCTCAGCCGGCAGATCATCAGCATTCCACATTGGGCTCGGGCCCCTATATCGTCAATAAGGGAATGGAGAGCCTGTAAAGGGTGTCTCAAGGCTGAATAAGCCATCCCTTCTGCAGGACAGCAGTGCGCAGACAGAAGGACCGTACTCCACATCAACGGATGAGGGAGGCGGTTCTTCTTTTTTTACAGAAATAATATCTCAAAGGATTTATGGCAATTGTTCACTAATATGAATGCATATACCAGTAATTGCTATAATCAGTAAAGGAATTGGAGGGATGTTCATGGTATGGCCAATGCATATTGTTGCCGTTAGCGGAATTGTGGAGAATGAAGAGGGGCAGATCCTTTTGGTGAAGACTTATCGTGGAGGCTGGGTGTGCCCGGGTGGACAGGTGGAGATCGGCGAGAACCTATTGGATGCTTTGATCAGGGAGATTAATGAGGAGAGCGGAATCGACGTTATCGTCTCACAGCTGTATGGAGTAGTCTCCAATACAGGCGTTCATAAATGGTATGACGGCGTAACAACTGTACCGACGAAAGTAATGCTGGATTTTATCTGTAAGCCTGTTGGCGGAGAACTGCGTACATCGGACGAGACCTCAGACTGCCGCTGGGTCGCAAAGGACCAGGTGCTGGAGATGATTACAGCCCCCGCCATCCGCGCGCGTTATCAGGCTTATTTGGATTTTAACGGGAAAACGCAGTACATGGACTATGTGACTAAACCTGATTTTGAAGTGAAATTAAGCCGAACCATCTAATCCGTTTTAATGAGGGGTAGTGTATGGGATCAATCTTTAAAACCGAAGCAGGCGAAGAAGAATACTATCTTTGTTACGAGAAAAGCTTGGAGTGCCTTGAGCTAGAAGGAACGTCATATTATATTGCGACGGCATCCGGAGATACATATGTGACCCGTTTTGGTGATCCAAGGAAGGAGCCGCTGCTTCTTCTGCATGGAATACCAGCGCTTGATTGCCGGGGCAAGCCATTCCCTGACGATGGAGCACGCCGATACGGTGAATGAACTAACCGTCCGGTTTTTACAAAGGAAACCATTGGATATGGCGTAAGGAGCGGCCTCAGCATCCTGTCTCATAAATTCTAATGTATCCGGGTTGTCATGAAGCTGCTGGCAGGGTAATAAAAGGAAAAGAGCTTTTGAATGAACCGGGTGGACTTCATACTCAGTCCAGGAAACGGAGGGGGCCATTATGGCGGTACAGACAGTTGCAGGCATTAGTTCAGTACAGGCACTTACGGCTTACGGGGACACGCAGAGTGATATCGGTTCCCTGGAGAAACGGCGGGACCGGCTGATGATGGAGCTGGAAAAGCTGAATGCGGCGCAGGATAGCGGAGTAGCGTCCTCCAGCCGCCGTGAGCAGCTGCAGCGGCAGATCCGGGTGCTCGAGGTACAGCTCGCACAAAAGGTCGGGAGTACCGCTTCTGCTGATGTGGTATCCCTTTTTCCCCAGAGCCAGGCTCCGCTTTCACGGATGGATTGGAAGGGTGGCCTCAGAGGCATCGGCATGACGGATCCGCGGACGGCGACGGTTGACTCGCAGGGCCACTTTGACGCTTTAATCTAATATGGGAAAACGAAAAAAAGGTGCAGATGGGCCCAGTGTAACTGGCCTTTTGCACCTTCAATTGTTTAATGCCCGTGAAGCTCACGCTCTTCCGCTATCCGCAGGGATTTCGCGTATACCATTCCTACAGCAACGGCAAAGCAGGTCAGAACAGCTGCGAAAATATAAAGCTTGACGATCCCGAACGTCTCGGCCGCCCAAGCCATCCCGAGCAGCGAGATGCAGAAGAACAGGTGAAGCACGGTCGCCTGGGCAGACAATACCTTGGGCAGCTGTGTGCTGTCCACGCTATGTTGAACTAGTGTCCGGCGGGTCACAATGCTCAACTCGGCAAAGGGCCCCATCAGGAGGACAAGTGCAAGCGCAAGAATGAGATTGGTATTGACCGCATACAGGAAGGTAAGCAACCCGTAGCCGGCCATCCCGATCAGCATATAACGCAGCAGACTGCTGCCGATTCTGCGCACCGCCGAGATGACCAGGAATCCTCCGCCGATGGTGCCGGCGAAATAGGCGGCATTAATGAAGCCCCACCATTCCTCGCCCTGTCCCAGTGCCTGCTGTACAAAAATCAGGGTAAACGCACCGACCCAGACCGAACCCCCGAGCATATCGATAGCATCAATAGCGGTAAGCGCCCTCAGGCTTGGCGTACGCCAGATGATCTTCCAGCCTTCAGACAGCACAGCACGTGTAGAGGGAAGGGGAGCATCTGATTCAGCATGGACTGCTGAACCGGCGTCTGCCGGACTTGCCGTCTGCGGTTCCTTGACCTGCAGGGTCAGCAGGGCGGCCACAGCATAGATAACCGCTGTCAGCAGGAGGGTATAGGACGTGCCGATCCAGACGATGATCAGGCCGCTCAGCCCCCAGCCGGCAAACTGTACGATCTGATCACTGACCGACAGCAGACCGTTGGCCCGGAGCAGCCCTTCCCGGGAGGCAGTGAGCCGTGGTACAAGCGCATTGCGCGCCGGAACGGTCCACCCGTCCAGAAAGGACATGGCAAAGATCAGAACGAACACGATAGCCAGGGAAGCGCTGCTGCCCTGTGTCCCAAGGTACAACGCCATTGCGCCAAAGAACAGGAATTGGCCGGATTGTGACAGTAAAAGCAGGCGGGACAGCCTGAACCGTTCAATCAGCAGCGGCGCAAGCAGGCCGCTCAGCATTTGGGAAAGGGAACGGAAGAGGGGAACCAGTGTCGCCGAGATCAGGCTGCCGGTATGATCCAGCACCAGCACGGTTAAAGCCATAATGTACAGGACATCGGCCGCATTTGCTGCGGATTGTGTGCCCCATAAAAAGTAAAAAGGCCTGCTGAGGCGTGTTCTAGTCATAACAATCTCCATGATTCAGGATGTGATTTGGTATAATTAAGTAAATGCAGCCGCAATGCCTGCAATAATCTTCCTATAATAGGACTGCTCATGCGGAACAAAGCTGCCGGTTCCGGCTTCCTCATCAATCGTTATGCGGCTGTCTCCTTCGACACGGAAGCCGCGGATCCGGATGGAAGAGAGCTTGCCCTCCCACAGGCTGCGGAAGTCATCAAAGCGGGCGGTAACAAGGCCCGCAACTTCCTCGGGCTGCAAATGAAAGGCCTCCAGCGGCAAGGAGGTTTCGTGCAGGAAGACATTGGCCCGTTCGCGGTCCAGGAAGCCTGCTGTATCCATGGTATACGGAATAATGCCCAGCGGATGCAGAGAGGTAAAAGGTACAGTGATTCCCAGCTCCTCCTCGAGCTCCCGCAGTCCATCCTCGGTTGTTTCATGGGAGAGCAGATGCCCGGCTGCCGTAATATCCAGCAGACCGGCGTAATCGCGTTTCTGCCCGCTGCGCAGCTGGAGCCAGATGGATAAGCCCGTACCGGGGTCACGGCTGACCAGCCAGCAGTGAAAGGTTTCATGCCACAGCCCCAGCCGGTGCACATCACCGCGGGGAGCCGTTCCGGTAATATTTCCGTGTTCATCAAACGTAGTCAGTAATTCGTCGTTCATGCGCCGTACCCCTTTGGATCATTTTTACAACCTGATGTTCATCGGCTTAATATAGCACAGCCTTTGTCACACAGGCAATGCTTAGCCGGAGGGTTGCGGCTCTGTGCCCGGTTAGCTATCTGAAATTCTGTCACAAAAAAACAGGGAGGTATGAAAATGAATACATTTATGAGTTCCCGCTTAGGGAAGCTGATTATTGCGGCGGCTATTATGTGCGCAGCCTTTTTTACCGGAAGCGGGTCAGCCCTTGTTCATGCGGATTCTCCGGTTACTTCAACCGCTATTTACAAAGCCTATCTGGATGTCAAAATTGTAGCTGAGGCCGAAAAAACCGGGCTAACCCGCACTGTAGCAGACTATCTGGCCCTGCCGGCCAACCCGGTGGATGTGAAAGCGGCCGCAATCAATGCCTTATATTCGGATTTGGCCTGGTCGGACAGGGAGCATGCTGAGGAATACGCGCAGCTGGTGTACGGTAAATCAACTGCATCACTGGATATATCTGCTCTAAGTGCGCAAGAGATGTTTGTAATCGGCTACCTGAAGGTGCTGGATCACTACATGGAGCCGGATATTACCTGGATTACTGCAGCACAAAAGGCGCTGCCGGACAGCCAGACCGTTGCGCTGATTCAGGCGCTTGCCGCCGCACAGCAGAATATGGACTGCGGCTGGGTAATTACGGAACAAGTGCTTAATAATACGAAGCTAACCAAAGACATGCGACCGGCAGCAGTGGATATTATCACTGACTATATGGCGTTGTATAAGGGCAGTCCGTGCCAGTCTGACGGAGAGGGAACAACAAGGAGTGCCCTGACGGATGCGATCCTGGAGGATGGGGTCGTGCTGACGGTTGGAGACTCTGTTGTACTCGCGAGAAACCGGCTTACCCGGGTCGATGAGGACAATTACAAGGTTGAGCCCTATATCCGTAACGGACGGACGATGGTGCCGTTGAAGTTCATCTCTGCAAATTTTGGTGCCAATATAGCGGTCGATCTCAAGAAGCTGGAAGCGACGGTGTTATACATGAATCAGAAGACCGTAATACCGGATGCGGAAATTTTAAATGGCCGGACCTTTGTGCCGCTCAGGGCGGTAGCAGACGCTTTGAAAAAGCATGTATATTACGATAAAGGCCTGATCATCATTACGGACAAAATGACAATTAATCCGCAGGATAAGCAGAGCACAGAGGCAGTGGAGCATATCAGACGTGTGCTGAAGCTGCTGCAGAAATAAAAGCAGAATAAGAACACCAAACACCCGCATGCCTGTGGCATGCGGGTGTAAGTGTATGTGAGAAAGCTCCTTCATCGGGAGGAATGAAGCGATATTATCTGGCCAGCCATCCGCCGTCAACAGCCAGGATATGGCCGTTCAGGTAGTCGGAAGCAGCGGAAGCCAGGAATACTGCAGGACCTTTAACGTCTTCAGCAGTTCCCCAACGGCCTGCAGGGATACGCTCAAGGATGGAATCGGAACGGTTCTGGTCCGCACGGATTGGTGCTGTATTTTCAGTAGCCATGTATCCAGGAGCAATAGCGTTAACGTTCAGGCCGTATTGTGCCCATTCGTTAGCGAAAGCCTTGGTCAAGCCGGCAACAGCATGCTTACTTGCTGTGTAGCCTGGAACGTTGATACCGCCCTGGTAGGACAGCATGGAGCAGATGTTGATGATTTTGCCGGTTCCTCTTTCCAGGAAGTGACGGCCGGCGATCTGGGACAGCAGGAATACAGTGTTCTGGTTGAGATTGATTACATCGAACCAGTCTTTTTCGCTGTGGTCCTTGGCTGGAGTACGGCGGATCATACCTGCGCAGTTAACGAGAATGTCCACTTTGCCGGTCAGTTCCAGAGCCTGGTCAAATGCAGCCTGCAGCTTGGTGTGGTCGCTCAGGTCAGCTGAGATGCTAAGGGCTTTGACGCCAAAAGCTTCACAGCCCGCTACTGTTTCATTACTTTCATTGAGCGAGATGGATACAACGTCTGCACCTGCTTCGGCAAAAGCAAGGGCGATCCCTTGGCCCAGACCTTGTGCTGCTCCGGTTACAATTGCTGTTTTGCCTGCAAGACTGAATAAAGATGACATAATATAATTCGCTCCTTTAAATGGGTAATATGAATGTTTTGTGTTTGGCAGCTTAGCCGACTTCAATGCTGACGCCTGCCTTACGGAATTGCTCCGCCGTTTCAGGGGACAGGCCGCTGTCTGTCAGCAGCACATCGACTTCCTGCAATGAAGCGAAGGTACGCAGCGCAGTCTGTCCGAACTTGTGATGGTCACAGGCAGCAAAAACTTTGCGTGCTGTGGAGACAAGCGCCTGCTTGAAATCAATTAAATCACCGGTGTAGATAGACAGTCCGTGCTCGATATGCACGGCTGTAGCCGACAGGAATGCTTTTTGTATATTTAGCTTTTGCACGTAGGCGACGGCTTCAGGACCGGCCAGCATATTGCGGACCCGGTACCCTCCGGGAACGACCAGACGGATGTTGTCTTTTGGAACCAGCTCGCTGATGATGTACACATCATTGGTAACCACTGTAAGAGACATGTTGTCCAGCCGCCGGGCAATTTCCAGCGTCGTGCTTCCGCCGTCCAGTGCAATGATGTCATCCTGTCTGATGTGGGAAATGGCACGCAGCGCAATCTCCGTTTTCTCGTCTGAATATTTATCCAGCGGGTTCTTTACAGGGAGGATGCCGAACTGATCGCTTTGGGCAAGTACGGCTCCGCCGTGCACCCGCACAATCAATCCCTGCTCCTCAAGCTTGCTAAGGTCCTCGCGGATTGTTTTTCCGCTGACCTGCAGCTTGTCGCTGAGCTCATTTACCGTTACATCCTTCTGGTTCAGCATAACTTCCATAATCATCTCGTGTCGCCGTATCGGGTTCATCCGCCTGCCTCGTCTTTCCGTAGTTGGTTTTCTTCTATTTTAATTCTTTCATGCCTACGGGGTCCATATCATCGTAACGTTTATTGTCACCGGCCATACTCCAGATGAAGGTATAGTTGTGTGTACCTACGCCGCTGTGAATCGACCAGCTTGGGGAAATGACAGCCTGCTCATTGTGCATTACAATATGGCGGGTTTCAGTCGGCTCGCCCATCAGGTGGAACACAATGGAATCATCCGGAAGATCGAAGTAGAAGTAGGCTTCCATCCGGCGCGGATGAGTGTGGGACGGCATTGTATTCCACATGCTGCCCGGCTTCAGCTGAGTCATACCCATTACAAGCTGAGCGCTCTGTACGCCGTTCGTATGGATGAAACGGTGAATGGTCCGTTCGTTGGAATTCTCCAGACCGCCGAGTGCGCCGGATTCGGATTCTTCCAGAGTAGTCTTGGTAGTAGGGTAGGACTGGTGTGCCGGAGCAGAGTTCAGATAGAACTTGGCAGGCTTGGCACTGTCTGCGCTTTTGAACACAACATCCTTAGCGCCTTGTCCGACATAGAGACATTCTTTGAAATCAATTTCGTATTCAGTGCCGTCTACAATGATAGAGCCCTTACCCCCGACATTGATAACACCCAGCTCGCGGCGCTCCAGGAAGTAGGTTACCCCAAGCTCCTTCAGGTCCGTTGTCAGTACAACATCTTCGTTTACCGGATTAGCTCCGCCCACGATCATGCGGTCTTCATGGGTCAGGACCAGCTTCAGCTCATCTGGAGCAAAAATAACCGGGATATGGAACTCCTTGCGCAGGCGCTCTGTGTCAAACTGCTTCACTTCATTCGGATGCGATGCAAAACGTCTTTCCATTACGTATTCAATCCCCTTCGCTGACGTATTTTCGTTCGTATAGGTACAATTTAATCCATTTACGTTCATTTGGCAAGAGATAATCTTTTTTAGTCTGTTTATTTTAGTTTATTTGTTGTTTTTTGTGATTGCCATATGAACGGAAAGCGTGCACAATAGGATGGAAATAATACCCTGGGAGGGGAAAAGGATGACGGCTAAGCTACACTATAAACTAGATAATCCCTATGCACAGAGACAACGGGAGATCATTCAAAAGGTGGCACTCGAGGCACAGGCGCTGCCGCTGCTGGATAGTGGCCTCTGGTTTCACGATGACGTCCGCAATAACTTCTATTATGCTTCCTATCTGTTTGCGGCTGCTGTAGACGATTCAATGCTTCCGGAAGCAGAACGTGAGCAGGCCCGGCAGAAAGCAGAGGCGGTGCTGCTGGAAACCGTGCTGCTGCAGAACCGGCAACCGGGAACCCGCCTGTACGGCCATTGGCCGCTTGGCCTGAATCCGCTGCCGCGCGAAGCTGCACCGCATGAGCTGCCGGCAGAAATTATGGGCAGCCTGCTGGTCTGGTTCTGCCGGCATTACAACGGCCTGCTGAGCGCTGGGCTCAGAGTAGCTTTGCATACAGCAACCGGGCATATTTACCGCAGCGGCTTTTTCCGTAAAGAGGTGGTGCATTACGGGCACCATGAAGCCAAGTATACAGCCGCCAAGCTGATTTTCGGCCAGCTGTTCGGAGACGAGGAGCTGCGTGCAGACGGCGTGGCCAGTCTGGAACAGACACTCAGCCATATCCGGGCAAAAGGGATGCCGGAGTATGGCAGTCTGCCGTGGTTCTGGCACTGGGTGCAGGCGTTCACCTGTGCCTGGGAGCTTGAGGCGGACAGCGGAGTCCGGGCATTGCTTGGAGAGATGCTGGACTACCTCTGGCAGGTGCGCAGTGACTTCTATCTGCGCGGTGCCTGGGCCGGCGCACATTCCCGCGGCTGGCCGCATGATGTGCCGGCTGACCGGAACGTGCTGCATGATTATGTGCAGTTCGGCGATTTCCCGCTAACCGGGAGTATGCCGCGCACGGAATATGCAGGGTTTCTGTTCTACGAGGCTCCGGCACAAGCCCGGGAAACAGCGTTAAACCGCCGGGAGCCTGTAGAGGTGAAGAAGCTAACGCAAAAAGTAAATCCCGGCGAATCTAAGGAGCAGCCGTTGCTCCATTCATACGCTTATTTTACAGACGCGTATGCGGCAGGCGGCCTGTGGGAACGGGTAGAGGAATTTGATAATGAGCAGCTCCGCTGGGCTTATTCACTGCCGGTCAGCGGGGAAGGGGAAGTCAACCGGCTGTATTTCTTCCATCCGGGCGAAGGCTACCGTGCAGGCGATCCCCGCCATCAGAGCCCGTATATGGAAGTGATGTTCCATAAGGGGACAGTGCTGTCAGTGTTCCCTGTGCCAGAAGGGACGGAGAACACGGTTGTAGGTGTGCTGCCGAAGGGAGATTGGCTGGAGCAGGAACAGGCGCTTTACGGCCTGGTCCGGGGCGTTTATTTTGCTGTCTGGCTGTCCAGGGCGTATCAGCTGACCAGCCGGGAGGATTACTTGGAAGTAACGGCGGCAGGAATGCCGGGCGGTGTAGCGGTTGAAGCTATATCAGCAGCCGAGGCAGCGGAAAAAGGCATCGGCAGCCTGGCGGAGTTTGCCGCTGCTCTGTCAGCCCGTAAGCCGGTGTTCACGGCTGGAGCTGTACTCTCGGCAGAATACACTACCCTCGGCGGTGATCTGCTGCGGCTTGAGGCCGGCATAGACAAAAGGCCGGCAGCTTCAATTAACAGCAAACCAGTTAGATGGGAAGATTATAAGGTATAGTTATTGCTGCTGTTTATTATTTGATAACGCGCCCTGCAAGTGATATCCTTTTTGGGAGAATAACTCACAATACGCTGTTTGGTTCCTATGATGCGATACATTAGTTGGATTTTCGCCACCTAATTTCAATGTTTCTTACTATTAATCGGCACTAGTTGGAAAAACGCCACTTATTTCGGGCTGTAAGCCCTGCTGGGTGCAAAATATGTAGAATTAAGATGCGTTTTTCCACTTGTTTCTTGCTTTTCGATAGTTTGCTAAGAATTAGGTGGCGAATTTACACTTATTTTGATCATCAATCGCCTTAAATGGAGCAATCCCACTCAGATTCGGAGGAATCCAGATGACTGCCAGACTTCAGAAAGTGCCGGACGGCTTTACAGCAACGTTTGACCGCCATTACAAGCATACAGTAGATGAAGTCTGGGCTTATCTGACGGACAATGAGCTGCTTTCCAAATGGTTTCCTGAGCTTAGGGCCGGTGAGCTGGGCACGGGCGGAAGCATGACGTTTGATATGGGGGACGGGACGTATGAGGTGATGGGCATCTCGGATTACGAGCCTGCCGCTGTGCTGGAGTACGCCTGGGGTGAGGATAAGATCAGGTTTGAGCTTGTAGCAGAGCCGGGCGGAAGCAGTCTTCGGCTAATCGAGACGATAAGTACAATTACGGACCACACTCCCAGGGACCTGGCCGGCTGGCATGTCTGTCTGGATGTTATAGAAGCGCTGCTGGAGGGAAAAGGTTTCGTTAACCGCAAGCATGCGTGGGAAGAACAGTATAAAGTGTATTCCGGACTGGTTGAGCGGATGCGCAATAGCTGAATAGAGGATCATATGAAGCTGCCCTGCCGGGCAGCTTTTTGCATGATCAGATGCCTATCGTACCCTCTACAAGTGAGACACGAAAGAAAAATCGAATTCATTCACATATATGTAATAAATTTACTCAAAAGCATCTGTACAATCCTAAAAAAGGATTTATAGTGGAAGTTAGGTTGACTCCTGCGGAAATGTGTTTTTCGCAGCAATCTGCAGTTTCCAAGTTATTGGAGGGATGTCATGAACGATGAATAACTGTTATCGGTAATAACAGCAAGAATGACATGGAATGCTACAGCTGCAGCTGCTACTGAAAAAATAAAAAATTAATCCGGAGGTAAATGTTAACGTGAAAATAAAAAAGAGATATTCTTTCACTGCATGTATTGCGCTTTCTGCTGTAATCGCTTTTGGCGGCTTGCAATGGGGGATACCGTCAGTACATGCGGCCAACGTCTTCAGTGATGATTTTGAGTCCGGCAGCGCCGGTAATTGGACCAGCACGACAGGTACCTGGTCAGTAGTAAAGGACGGCAGCTCTTATGTATATTATCAATCCGGCAGTTCAGAAGGCCGTACCTCGGCAGGCAGCGGCTCCTGGACCGACTACAGCGTCAAGGCTGATGTCAAAATCGATAATTTTAACGGCACAAACCGTACGTATGTGTGCGGACGTTACAAGGACGGGAACAATTACTACGCCGCTTCCATCTCCAATTCGAACGGGGGAACACTGGAAATCCGCAAAAAGTTCGGCGGCGAAAGCACTACACTTGCTACGAAGACCGGCTTCTCCATCACGACAGGAACAGTGTACAACATCCGGCTGGAACTAGCCGGGGATTCGATCAGCATGTATGTAAATAATGTGCTGCAACTAAATGCACACGATAACATTTTAAGCTCCGGCGGGGTTGGATTGATTGCCTACAAGACGGCTGCCAAATTTGATAATGTAATTGTAAGCGATACCACAGCTGCTCCTACATCCACGCCAACCGCTACAACGGCACCCACCAGCAGTCCGACAGCAGCGCCTACACCGACTGCAACTCCTTCAGCAACAGCGACAACAGCGCCCACTCCTGCGCCTACAGCTGTCCCGACTGCAACTCCGGTTTCCGGCGCGCTTTATGTCGCTGCTAACGGTGCTGCGGGCAATGCCGGTACGATTGGAAGCCCGACTACGCTGCAATCTGCATTAACCCGGATTGCTGCGGGCGGAACGATATACCTGCGCGGCGGCACCTATTCCTTCTCTTCACCAGTGACGATCGAGCGGGATAACAGCGGCACCGCCAGTGCGCGCAAGACCATCGTCGCCTATGGAAGTGAAAAGCCGGTTTTTGATTTCTCCGCCCAAGCATTTGCATCCTCGGAACGCGGATTACAGATCTTTGGTCATTACTGGCATGTAAAAGGACTTGAAGTCAAGGGAGCCGGAGACAACGGCATCTTTATTGGCGGTAACTACAACATTATCGAGAATATAGAGGCGCATCATAACCGGGATTCCGGACTGCAAATCAGCCGTTATGCCTCGTCTGCCGCCAGCATGAGCGAATGGCCAAGCTACAATCAGATTATCGGCGTATACTCCCATGACAATTTTGACCCGGATAACGGGGAGGATGCGGATGGCTTTGCCGCCAAGCTGACGATTGGACCCGGAAATGTATTCGATAAATGCGTTGCAGCCTGGAATACCGATGACGGATGGGATTTGTACACCAAGACGGATACCGGCCCCATCGGCGTAGTAACCATTAAGAATAGCATTGCCTACAAGAACGGCCAAACCTCCGACGGCAATTCAACTTCAAACAGTGACGGCAACGGCTTCAAATTGGGCGGGGAATCCATCTCTGTGAACCATATTGTGACGAACAGCGTGGCCTTCCAGAACAAAAAGCACGGCTTCACCTATAACAGCAACCCCGGCTCCATCAAAATGACCAACAATACGTCATGGAGCAACGGCGGAAGCAACTTTGCTTTTGATGCAGGTACCCATGTCTTCACGAATAACCTGAGCTTTGCCGGATCATCAAGCGACAAGACAAGCGGAACGGATGTTTCCAGCACTAACGTATGGTGGAAGAATAACGCGAGCACCAACGCCAAGGGGCTTGTGGCGAGCAGTGCGGATTTCGTCAGCCTGACTCCTTCGGTTATCCGGAATGCTGACGGCTCTCTCAGCCTCGGCAATTTCCTGAAGCTGGCCTCAGGCAGCGATTTGATCGGCTCCGGTACGCCAGCCGGCACTAATATCGGCGCCACCATTCAATAGTTTATGCAATAACACTGTATTAGGAGGAACCGGGCTGCTGTCCGGTTCCTTTTTGCTGCACTGCGGGTTGCTGCCCGGGGAGTACATGTTATAATATTTAGGAGCATTCATTATAGCTGCTGAACAGTTGCTAAAAGGAATCCCAGGAATGGCTTAATGGAGGTAAAGCGTGGCAAAAGCGAAAGTGGCCAAACGGCCGACGAGAGATGAATTTGTGCTGGAGGAGCTCGGCAACCAGTTGACAGAAGCAATGCAGGAGGAGTCAGTGATCGTGCTGACCGTATGGGGAAAAGAAGAAGAGGTGCGCGGGCAGATTACCGGTATGGACTCCCGGACCGGCAAGGTGCATGTCAGCTTTAACGGGGAACTGCACAAGGTTCCGTTTATGGATATTATGGCAGTGAATTATCCGCGCGATTAGCCGGGCAAGACAGCTTGACCGGATGACGATTCCAAATAACTGAACCCTTGGGCCGCCAAGGGTTTTTGTTATTGTCCGGCAGAGCTGTCCCGAGCATTAACGCATCCGGTATTATAGACTGCAAACGGCGCGTGTTATAATAGCTTTTATACATATTCAGCGGGTTATAATCTATTAAATGATACTGGGCAGAAAAGGGTGGGAAACATGCAGACAGGTAAAACAAACGCGCTGCGGATGCTGGATGCCAAGGGCATCCGCTATGAGGTGCATCATTATGATAACGAGGACGGGGCGATTCACGGAACCGCGGTGGCCGAAAAGATCGGTCTTGATCCGGATACGGTCTTTAAGACTTTGGTGGCACATAACGGACCCAATCTGTATGTGTTCGTCATTCCGGTAGGCGGGGAGCTGGATCTGAAGAAGGCCGCCAAGGCTGCGGGAGAGAAGAAGATCGAGATGCTGCCGATGAAGGACCTGCTGAAGTGGACAGGGTATATCCGGGGCGGCTGCTCGCCGGTCGGGATGAAGAAGCTGTATCCGACTTTTATTGAGGAAAGCGCGGAGCTGTACGATACGATTGCGGTCAGTGCCGGCAAAATCGGCATGCAGATGGAGCTGGACCCGCAGGAGCTGGCCGGCATGACAGATGCCGTATTTTACGATCTGGTCAAATAGGACGCAGGACACAAAAAGCAGTGGCGCGGGAAAAATTCCTTCGGCCACTGCTTTTTATTTAGTCCGCTGCCGGCCAGGCTGTCTATAACCTGGCCGCCAGCAGGCCAAGGTATTCCTTCAGCGCCACTCCGGTAGACTCCATCGATCCGGGTGAAGGGAACAGCTTGGAGAGGGTGAAGGAGCCTATGCGGCTGACCCTATAATCGCTCGGATAAGCCTGCGGGGATAACCCGGCGCTGCGGAATTCCTCCATGCCGCGCGCGATATGGAAGGCGGAGGTGACCAGCACCGGGCGGCTGAGCCCGTGCTCCTTCATCAGCGCTGCGGTAAACTCAGCGTTCTGCTCGGTGTTGAGCGACTGGTTCTCGGTCAGGATATCCTCTGCCGGAATGCCAAGGCCAATCAGCTGGCGCTTCGCAATGTCCGCTTCATTGCCGCTGTCGGCGAACACCTGGCCGCCGGTGAACAGCAGCGGCAGGCCGGTTTCCCTGTATAACCGGGCTGCCGTCAACAACCGGTTGGCCGCAGGCCCATACAGATTGCCCTCGCCGTCAATATCCGGCGTTCCGCTTGTTGCCCCGCCGCCCAGTACGACGATCACATCGCCGTCGATCCGGGATGGCGGACTGTATTTACGCTCCAGGCTGCCCATCAGCAGACTTGACATCAGCGGTGTCATAGACAGGTAGAGCAGCAAGGTAATAACCAGCAGAGTGACGGCCGGACGGCGGTTTTTGCGCCAGATCCAGAGTGCAGCCGCAGTCAGCAGCAGGACGAACAGGCCCGGCGGCAGAATAAAGCTGTAGATGAATTTAATGAAATAGATCAGGAAGATGACCGCCTTTCCTTTTTGGTACAAGTATACAAGCTGCAGCCGGATTGTGCCATGCGGCCGCATGAAGAGGGGAACAGACAGTTACGGATCACCCGCTTAAAAAACTGCGGTTTTCCATTAAAAAGCTGCATCTGTCCTGCCAGGCTTCTGTGGTACAGTAGTGGTGGGGCAATCCCGGAAGCGGCAGCAAGATGACATATACACGGAGGAACAAGCATGAACAGAAGCATACGTGTGGTACTGGCCGATGATGAGCCGGTCATTCTTCGCGGGCTCAAAAAACTGATCGCCTGGGAGTCGCTCGGCCTTGAAATCGTCGGGGAAGCAAGCGACGGGATTGAGCTGAAGACGCTGATAGACAGCGCTGCTCCCGATCTGATTATCAGTGACATTAGCATGCCGGGTTATTCAGGCATTGACATTATACGCGAGATTCATGAATCAGGCCGCTCCATCAAGGTGGTGTTCATCAGTGCTTATCAGGAGTTCGCTTATGCCCGGCAGGCGCTGCAGTACGGCGCGGTGGACTACCTGCTTAAGCCGGTCAATACCGGCCAGCTGGAACAGGCGGCAGGCAAGGCAGCCGCGCTGATCCGCCAGGAGTCGGAGGAGGAGCGGAACAAGGAGAGGCTGAAATCCTATGAACGTAAAAAGGTCTCGGGCACGATTGAAGAGCTGCTCGAACAGCTGACGGACGGCAACAAGGGGGCTGCAGTCACGCTGGCCCGGCTGGGGAATACGGCCATTACCCGCTTTGCTACCGTTTGTGCAGTGGAGATCGATGAATACAGCGGCGGCTCCTCCCGTTGGGAGGAGCATGAACGCAAGCTGGTGGAATTCGCGCTCAGCAATATTATCAAAGAGACGGTCGAAAGCAGCGGCAGCGGATATGTGTTCCGCAAGGGGGAACGGCTGTGTATGCTGCTGCAGCATGAGCAGGCTGAACAGCCGCTTGCTCTGTTGATTGATCTGCACCAGAAGATCAACAGCTATCTCAAGCTGCAGGTGACCATCGGCGTGGGCCTGCCGGGAGACGGAATGGAGGAGGCGGACGAATCCTACCGCAGCGCCTTGAAAGCGCTCAAATCCAAATATTTCTGCGGCTTGAACCGGGTTATCGCAGATGACGGCGCTGCTCAGGCTCATTCTTCACTGTCCTCGCCGGCCTTCCTGGCGGAGACTCAGCTGTCGCTGATAGAAGCGCTGAAGATGCTGGAGAAGGAGACTGCCGCCGGCCGGTGCAAAGAGCTGCTTGACCAGGTGGAGCAGCTCTCCGTCGGCAGCCCTGCCCAGGCGGTATCGCACATCTACAATACGGTGCTCCAGCTGGAGCAGGAACTTGCCGAATACAGTGCGGATGCTGCCGCCCAGCAGGGCCCCAGCCCGCTGCTGCTGGAGCAGCTTACTGCGGCTCCAACCTATGCTGCGCTGGGGGAGGCTTTCTGCAGCGTGGTACAGCAGCTGTACGACCAGCTGGCCGGCAGGCTGAGCGGCAAAGAGATGCCCCAGCTGCTCCAGGTCAAAGCTTATGTGGAGGAGCATTATGCCGAGAATATTACGCTGGAATCCATGGCAGCGATGCTGTACATGAACCCGTATTATTTCAGCAGCTTTTTCAAGAAGCATACCGGCCAGAACTTCAAGCACTATTTAACGGAGGTAAGGCTGAACCATGCCCGCCGGCTGCTGCTCCAGAGCAATCTGATGATCTATGAAATCGCCGAGCTGGTCGGCTATAACAATGCCCGTCATTTCAGCGATATGTTCAAGAAGAAATTCGGCAGGCTGCCGCAGGAATATAAACAGTCCTGGAAGCCTTGACGGCATGATAATAGAGTTTAAGGGGGAGTATGCGTGCTGAACCGGGGGAGGAGCAGCAGTATTTTCGTCAAATTTTCGGCATCCTTTCTGCTGGTCGGGCTGATTCCGCTGCTGGCGCTCAGCTTTTTTTCCGTCAAGACCTTTTCCGGTTATGTGGAGCGCTATACGGCCAACAATCTGCAGCAGATGGTGCTGTATATGGGCTATAATCTCAACTCCGCGTTTAACCAGTACAATGAAATCTCCAAGCTGATGTACACCGGCCGTTACGACGGATACATCGACAGCTACAGCCGCAACCAGACGGCGAATGTCAATGAGCTGGGGCAGATTAATGCCATCCCGATTGACAGCTTCCTCAAAACGCTGCTGTTCAGCGATTCCTATATTACCGGTGTGCAGTTTGTAAGGAGTGCGGACGGCAAGGTATACTCGCAGCAGAAGGAGAACCGCTCGCTGGTAACGGACGACTTCGCCCGGCCGGAGTGGCTGGCGGCCATGGCTAAAGATCCGGCCAAAGCAGCGGTATTTCCGGCACATACGGATGATTACTTTTTTGACTCTCACAAAACCGTATTCACCATCGGCCGCACCCTGATCGATACCTCGGGCAGAGTGTCCCGGGAGCCCAAGGTGGTTGGGACCCTTTTCCTGGACATCGACACCTCGCTGTTCCAGCAATTTATCGGGGAGCTCAGTCTCGGCGCCAAGGATGAGCTGTACCTGCTGGACGGCCAGGGCAGAGTGTATTTCAGCAATCAGAATGTGGCTCCGGGGGCAGTAGTAGAGCCCGTGCTGGATGATAAGGAGCGGATCACACTCAGTCAGGAGATCCCTTTTCTGGACGGGCAGATTATCGCCGGAATCCACCGCGGCAGCCTGTTCGAGCAGCTGCTGTCGGCAAGGATGACTGTATATACCGCCATTGCAATCTGCGCGGTTGTGATGATTGTAATGGGGGCGTGGTTTTCCCGCCGCCTGGCTGCACCGATCAGGGAGCTGATCAGGCAGATGACGGTGGTGGAGTCAGGCAACCTGGATACCCAGCTGACAGTGAACAGCAATGATGAGATGGGCCGGCTGGCCCATGGGTTTAACCGGATGGTGGAGCGCCTCAAAATTCATATTGACGAAGCCTATGTGGCCCAGATCAAGCAGAAGCAGACCGAGCTGAACGCGCTGAAAAGCCAGATCCGGCCGCATTATCTATACAACACCCTGGAGGTTATCCGCATGAATGCAGTGGATAAGGAGGCCGGGGAAGTGGCGGATATGATTCTGGCCCTCTCGGATCAGCTGAAGTATGTAATCGATTACGGGGAGGACCGGGTCAGCCTCGGCAGCGAGCTTAATCATCTTCATAATTATTTCTACATTATTTCCGTCCGGTATGAAAACCGGTATACGCTTCAGCAGGAAATTCCGCAGGATATTGATTTGGACTGGCCTGTGCTGAAGCTGTCGCTGCAGCCGGTGGTCGAGAATGCTGTACAGCATGGTCTGCGCCAGAAGGGCAAGGGAACAATAGGCATCACGGTTGAGCGTAGGGGACACGTAATGGCTGTCACCATTTATGATGACGGCATCGGGATGAGCCGGGAGACACTGGCACAGCTTCACCGGAATCTGGAAGACCCCGCCGCCCCCAGCAAAAATGTAGGCCTGAAAAATGTCCATGAACGTATCCGTTCCAGCTTCGGGGATGAGTATGGCCTTACCGTCAGCAGCCGGGAGCATATCGGAACATCCGTTACCCTGCTGTTTCCTGTTATTGAACAAAGATCGTAGTCTACTGTAAGGGAGCGCAAGCGGTGTATGTACAAGTTTAGCAAAAGAAAAACGGCAGCGGGTATTCTCACCCTCGCGATCCTTGCCTCCTGCAGCACGGGCCGCTCCGGGGATGAGGGCGGGGGAGAGGAGGAATCTCTCCGGCCGGTCACCTTTTCCATTGCTTATGCTGCCGGGGATATGGCGACGACTCAGGCACTGAAGGCGGTTATTGCCGCCTATATGCAGGCTCATCCCCATGTGACGATCAAGGACCTCAGCGAAATTTCCTCCAGCGCCTATCTGGACTGGCTGAAAATAAAGGATGCCGTCGGCGAGTTTCCCGATCTGCTGGAGATGCGTGATACAGAGGCCTTCGCCGCTGCAGGCAAAATCGCCCCGCTCCCGAAGGAGCTGGTGGAGCTTCTGGACCATCCTGTACAGGTGTACGGACAAGTGTGGAACGCTCCGCTGTATGAAACCCCGCCGCAGGGCATCATCTACAGCAAAAAAGCTTATGCGGCAGCCGGAATTACCAGTCTTCCGCAAACCTATGATGAGTTTCTGGACGTGCAGGAGAAGCTGAAGGCCTCCGGCATTACACCGCTGGTGGCCGGGGGGAAGGATCTGTTTCACCTGGGCTTCTGGATCAATAAATTTCTGATCGATAATGTGTATGCCGCTGATCCGGACTGGAACGAACAGAAAACGGCCGGCAAGACCAGCTTTACCGATGCCAATGTGATACAGGCCGTAAGCGACTTCAAGCAGCTGTTCACCCGTTATGTTGATCCAAGCTGGCAGAATATCGGCGATAACCAGACCGTATCCTTCCTTGTGTCAGGGAAAGCGGCCCAGCTCTACTCGGGGCCCTGGATGTTCTCGCCGATTGCAGCTGCGGACCCTGCCTTTGAATTCGGCTTCTATGCGGTGCCGGACCGCACCGGGCAGGTCAAGGTGACCGGCCTTCCTTCGCTTGCCGGCTGGTCCTTCTCGACGGAAGCCGCCGGTGATCCGGTAAAGGCAGCAGCGATTACGGATTTCCTGCAATTTTTCTTCAGTCCTGAGCAGTACGGCACCTTTCTGGCGGCAATTAACGGGATTCCGGCCACCATAGTTAAACCGGTCTATCCGGTCAGTGAGCCGATGCAGGAGGCGCTGCGTATTCTTGACGACCCGCAGACTGTGAAATCAAGGATGATCAACAACTGGTGGGGCGGCAATACCATTCCGCAGCAGTTCCGCAACTGGTACTATAAGCTGCTGGAGGAGCTCGTTGTCAGAAATGGCGATGTAAGCAGCGCAATGAAAGAAGCAGACCGGGAATATGACCGGCAGGCGCGGGAAGAGGGCTTGAAGGAATAGCAGAAATTTAGCTGAATAACGGACATGCGAGGGGGATCTGCGGATCTCCCTCTTTTTGTATCATGGAGATTTATTAAAATTACCGCATACGGAGCTTAAAAAACTGCATTCAACCCTTGAGTGCAGAATGCTATCCTGTAATCACAAGGAAACGCTTTCTAAGATGATGCGCACATCGGGTGCTGTTTCCCAGGCTTTAATCCATCTTCAGTCTCATAGGGGGTCTTGTTCATATGTATAAGAAATCAGTAACCGCATTGTCTGCAACCCTTCTGGCCGCAACGGCCATTCTGTCGGCTTGCGGAAGTAACAATAACGCTTCAAATACTGCTAACAACGGAAATAACACAGCAGCAACTAATGCACCAGCGGCAACAACGGACGCCAAAAAAGAAGTGCAGTTCTCCATCGGCTATGCGTCCGGCGACCCGGCGACCAAAGAGGCGATTGCAGAAGCCGTCAAGGCTTTCATGGAAGCCAATCCTAACGTCAAAATCAAAGACATCAGCGAAACCTCTTCAGCGGCTTATCTGGACTGGCTCAAAACCAAGGATGCCGTCGGCGAATTCCCGGATCTCGTTGAAATCCGTGACACCCAGGTGTTTGCAGATGCCGGCAAAATTGTCGAGCTGCCTGCCGATCTGGCCGAGCTGTTTGACAATCCGCCGCAGGTTGACGGTAAGGTGTGGAATGCTCCGATGTCGGTAAACGTGCCGCAAGGCATTATCTACAGTAAAAAAGCATATGCCGATGCCGGCATCACCGAGCTTCCCAAAACGTATGACGAGTTTCTCGCGATCCAGGAGAAGCTGAAGGCCAGCGGCATCACCCCGCTTGTTGTCGGCGGCAAGGATATTTTCCATATGGGCTTCTGGGTGAACAAATTCCTGATTGATGATGTGTATTCTAAGGACCCGGACTGGAACTCCAAGCGTACGGCCAAGACAGTCAGCTTCACGGACGCCAATGTTGTACAGGCAATGACAGACTTTAAGGACCTGTTCACTAACTATGTGGACAAAGGCTGGCTCAGCACCGGGGATAACCAGACGGCTTCCATTCTCGTAGCAGGCAAAGCGGCCCAGCTCTATTCCGGCACCTGGATGTTTACGCAGATTCAGGAGGCAGATCCAAGCTTTGAATTCGGCTTCTATGCCATTCCTGACCGTGAAGGCAAAGTGAACGTAATCGGTCTGCCGTCGCCGGCCGGCTGGTCGCTTTCTGCTGAAGCTGCCAAGGATGCGGACAAAACAGAGGCGATCAAGGATTTTATCCGCTTCTTCTTTGCACCTGAGCAATATGCCAAATATCTGGCCAGCATCAACGCCATTCCTTCCACCAAAGAGAAGGTTACTTATGAAACCGGAGAACAAATGCAGGTGGCTCTTGATCTGATTGCCGACCCGAATGTCACCAAATCGCTGGCAATCAACAACTGGTGGGGCGATAACCTGATTCCTCCGCAGTTCCGCAACTGGTTCTACAAGCTGCTGCAGGATCTGGTCGTGAAGGACGAGAACGTCACCGATTACATGAAGCAGGCCGACACCGAATATGACGCTCAGGTGAAAGCGAACCAGCAATAAGCAGCACCGGATTACAGGTAAAAAAAGAAAAGCTGCCCGGGGGAGGGAAGTCCTGCTATTGAGCGGGCCCAGACCTTCTTTCCGGGGAGCATCTCCGGGAGGGAGAGCATCCATGTCTACAGCATTGCAACAGACAGACAAGCCGCTTGCGGCGCTTAAGCCCAAGAAAAAGAAGCAGTGGCAGTCCTATGCGCTGATGTTTATTTTGCCGTCTTTTCTGATCTATACGCTGTTTGTCATCGTGCCGACAGCAGGCAGTATTTATCTCAGCTTCACCTCATGGGATGGTATAAGTGAGGATATGCGGTATATCGGGTTCGCCAATTTTGTGGAAATCTGGCACAGCCCCCGCGTACACAATGCACTTAAAAACACGCTGGTCATGACCATCAGCCTGGTGGTACTCGAAAATATCGCAGCGATTGCCATGGCGATTCTGGTGGATAAGGTCCGCTGGTTCCGCAATCTGTTCAGAAGTATTTTTTATTTCCCGACACTGCTGAGCGGGATCGTAATGGGCTTTGTGTGGGCAATGATCCTGAATTATAATTTCGGCGTGTTCAATCAGATTCTTGATGCAGTCGGACTGGGCAGCTGGGTGGTTGACTGGCTGGGCAATCCGAAATACGCCATGCTTTCGATTATTTTGTCTACGGTCTGGAAAGGCGCGGGCTATTACATGATTATTTATCTGGCCGGGCTGCAGGGCATTCCGCCTGAGCTGAATGAGGCGGCCAGCATTGACGGGGCGAACGGCTTCCAGCAGTTCCGGCACATCACCTTCCCGCTGCTGGCCGGTTCAATGACGGTATGTATGGTACTGTCGATGATCAGCGCGCTGAAGATTTTTGACCAGATTGCGGTCATGACGGATGGAGGTCCGGGCTTTGAGACCGAGACATTGACCTATATTATTTACAAAGTCGGCTTTGGCGAGCTGCGGCAGGGCTTTGGTACGGCGCTGGCCATGGTGCTGTTCCTGATCATTATGCTGATTACAGTCATTCAAGTGAAATTCCTCCGGAAACGGGAGGTGCAGATGTAGCATGACTCTTCAAACGAAAAAAAGATTTGCTGAAATCTCAATGTTCATTGTTACGCTGGTGCTGGCTGTCATTTTCTTTTTCCCGATCTTCTTCAATCTGATGTCGGCCTTCAAAAGCAACGCCGAAATCATGCGGGACGCGATTGCCTTTCCTAAAGGGCTATACCTGGAAAGCTTCAAATATCTGCTGACCGAGACGGACTTTCCGCGCGCCATTCTGAACAGCCTGATTCTGACCCTGGTGTCCATCGTGGCCCAGGTGCTGATCATTCCGATGGCCGGCTATGCGATTGAGCGGCGAAACGCGCGCTGGACCAGGTTCATGTTCCTGTATTTCCTGGCCGGGATGATGATTCCGTTCCAGGCTTACATGATTCCGCTGTTCAAGGAGCTGAGAATGTTCGGCTTGTACGGCAGTCTGGCCGGTCCGATTCTGGTCTATGTCGCCGGTGCTGTCGGCTTTGGCTGCCTGCTCTACACCAGCTTCGTTAAAGGCATTCCGCAGGAAATTGAAGAAGCAGCGGAAATTGACGGCTGCTCACGCTACGGGATCTTCTGGCGGATCGTGTTCCCGCTGATGGGTCCGGTTACGGCCAGTATGGTGGTGCTGAACGGACTGGGAATCTGGAATGACTTCCTGATGCCAATGCTGGTGCTGCCTTCTGGCGAGCCAAAGACGATGGTGGTGGAAATATACCGCTATATAGGAGAGTTCTCCTCACGCTGGGATATGATCTTTGCGGGAACGGCGATGTCGGTTGTGCCGGTGCTGATTGTGTTCGTCGCCCTGCAAAAATATTTCGTCAAGGGTATTGCGGCGGGAGCCACAAAGGGTTAAAAGGGTTAAAGGAACGTTCTTTATGAGGTTTGCCGCAGAAATATGCAGAAAGACAAGAAATATAGTTCTATAAAGAGCCTGCGCCCAGCGCGGGTTTTCTGTTTTAAGCCGGAAATGGACAAGTATAAAAAGGATTAAAATGTATCCGATTAATCCTCAGCAATAACTCAGCAAGTACAGATGTTCGAAATGGGGTCGAGTGCTTCAACCGATTTCCCATATTTGCACATGGCGTTACAGTCGTTTCGTAAATCCGAAAAACGAATGTATGAGACAGGGCCGCACTGCGTTCGCTGCAAAGAAGGACGAAGCAGTTGTGCTCGCACTTCTTTTTCCCGTCTATCCGGGCAAATTAGATACAGCCTGGACGTTGCATTTCCTATGGATAATGATAAATCATGCAGTCTGAGAATTCCGGAGTAGATGGAGGTGCTCTTCTCAACTTCAAACCCCGAAACAATCTCATTACGTTCATTGAGCCAAAGAACATCGATAAAAGCGATCGTATCCGTAACAGATTTAGGGAGATCCATGGCTGGAAAAGCAGACAGGGAATACCGCCCTAAAGTCTCGTTCTGCCACTGTCTCTGATGATCGTTCTGGGCGATCCAGACGTTGTACCCAAAGGACCGTCCCAGTCTCGCCAAATACAGCTGCATTTCGGAATGTTCACTTTCTTCGTTAGTATCATTCAGCACCTCCAGATGCCGCTTATACCGCCCCTTTTCCCGTTTCTTTTCCTCCTCTTGAAGAAATGCCTCAGCATTCCCGCTAACAATCAAGCGCCCGGTTCCTATTTCAAACAGCAAGCCAGAAATGGCGCCCAGGTCCTTGGATAAGGATGAGCGGTAAGCCGTGTTGATGTCCAGCAATGTCTCGCGCATCTCCAAGTAAGCCGGCCAGGAGCCGAGCTTTATCTTACGATCCAGCAGGGAGTTAAACCCATTCACGATGGCTGTGTTGAACGGGGGGAAAAGTGTAGGATGCAAAAAATACAAGATATTAGCTACCGCAGGACCAAGGCTTTTTATATGGTATTGATCCAGTTTCACGATCTCAGTCAATATTTGCTTTTCGTCAGAGGCCTGCAGCACGGCCTTCAAAAATCGGCCAAAAGCCAGCTGGTTCTCTTCATTTTCATAAATGTCGGGTATGCGCAGTTTAGGTTTCCAGTAAAACGCATGTGCAGCACCTTCAAAAACTTGTTTTTGTTCACAAATCGCCTCCATACTCAAATCATATCTTGGATTATAATGTCGATTTAACAGAGTTGCTGTGCGATTTGTTCGTTTGATGTGACCCTCCTCTTGGACGAATGAATGGAAGAGCAGGAAACCTCCAGCCACAGCGCCACGGCTCTTCATCTCAAGCGATGAGCGAAGAAGAGATGATGGCCACGATGTATAACATTTACACGGTTAATGGGAAATCGTGTTCCTTAATCGATCCCTTGACGGCCAGGGTCTTGGGATACGATTCGCTTACGTTTGATAAATGCCGGATTGTGAAACTCATTTTTTTCACAAAAACCACATTAAATCTTCATACTTTCAGGTTAATGAAAGATAGCATCACCTCATTCGAAGACAGAAAGGAGAATGTTGTTTCATGATACATGAACAGTTACAGGAGTGCATTGAGGAATGTCTACGTTCTATGCAGACGGTATGAAATCTGATTCGCTGGAGACGATAATGCATACGCGTTAGTCTGCATAAATTTCACAATTCACCTATGAAGGAGTGTTATTTATATGAAAAAAGGTTTGTTCATTTTAGCTACAGCGCTGGTGGTCGTCATCAGTGGCTGTGGAAATACCGCAAATAACGGAAATGAAGCGTCCAACACACCCAATAACGCTGCATCCAGCATGAATCATTCGGAGATGGAACATGAGAATATGACAAGTGAAGTACCTGAAGGGTTAAAGGAAGAAGCGAATCCGGAGTACAAGGTCGGCGATCAAGTCGTCATTACTGAGGGGCACATGCCCGGGATGAAGGGGGCTGCCGCAACCATTGTAGGGGCTTATGATACTAATGTCTACGCGGTATCGTATACACCGACTACGGGAGGAGATCCGGTTACCAATCATAAATGGGTCATTCAGCAAGAATTAGAAGATGCTGAAGACCAGCTTTATGTACCTGGCTCCGAAGTGGTGCTTGACGTTGATCATATGCCTAGTATGAAGGGGGCTGCCGCAACCGTAGATACAGGTGAGCAAACCACTGTATACATGATTGACTATACCCCGACAACAGGCGGAGAGCCCGTAAGAAATCATAAATGGGTAACAGGAGATGAGTTGAAAGCGAAATAACGAGGATGAAAGAAAGCAGCCGCCAAGGGCTGCTTTCTTTTGTTTTAAGGAAATCTTGCAGATATGGGGTCAAAGAATGCCGTTAAAAATTTGGCTACCTATGTCTTCTTTTTCTAACGGTGAAAAGGATTAAAATAAGTACGGTACTAACTAATATCAAAGCCACACTGAGGTATTCTTTGCTGAGAATCAGCAATTGCTGAATTGAATAGGCTTCAATAATCACGGCTGGTAACTTTCCAAGCATACTTGCCGATCCAAAAGTGAGCCAGCTAACGCGACTAATAGAACTGGAAATATTAACCAATCCTGATGGGACAAAGGGGAGGATTCTTAACGCGAGAATGAGAAAGAATGCTTGGTGCCCAGAAGTTTGTTGAAGTCTTTTTAAATATTTATTCTCATTTTTTATACCCCGCATTAAGGACAAAAAGCCCCTGCGATAAAGAACAAAGCTGACAATTGCACCGAGCACTTCTCCGAAAAAGGAAATAATCATTCCGTTAAGAAAACCGAAAAAAGTGATGTTAGCTCCTGTGAGAAATACACTAGGGATGAAAGCAAAAATGCTTATTAATATATTTAAAACCAAACTTAAGATAATGGCGAAATAGCCACTCTCACCTAACAATTCAACCACGAACGCAGCCATACAAAATCCGTTCCTTTTTTTATTTATAGAATCGCATCTATATCATCTGTTGGACAGTCTGATTCAATTAATTCTATCCCCCTATCATGGACTTTAAGTATATCCTATCCTCTTTTTGTTTGCACTTTGATAACTTGGGGCTCATCCGTGAGTTCTATCTCTTTATATAGTTTATTATCAATACGTATACTTGCATATGTACTGGTATCGGGCCGGTCCTTTCTTATGGTTTAATGAAGATGAGCTTGTTAATGGGCAGCATCTGACCATGATGAAGGAGCGGGATTAATGATTGTAAAGCAAGTCTTGCCTTCCCTGGCAGCGGGATACCGTCACACGGCCGGCCTGAAGGCAGACGGTACGGTAATGGCTGCAGGGGATAATAAATACGGCCAATGCAATGTGGACGATTGGAGCGGTATTGTCGCAGTAGCCGCCGGCAATGCGCATACCGGCAACGCCCACACCATCGGTCTCAGAGCAGATGGCACAGTGGCTGCAGCAGGCTGGAATAAGCACGGCCAATGCGAGGTAAGCGGCTGGCGCGATATTGTGGCGGTGGCAGCAGGCTGGCGCAGGACAATCGGCCTGAAAGCGGACGGCACTGCAGTAGCCGCGGGCCGGAATCAGGATGGCGAGTGCGAGGTGGGCGGCTGGCGGAATATCGTAGCGGCAGCCGCCGGTGACTGGCATTCAGCCGGACTGCGATCAGACGGCAGGGTTATTGCTGCAGGGAATAACCGGTATGGCCAATGCGGGGTAAGCGGCTGGCGCAGTATTGTGGCTGTAGCCGCCGGTTATCTGCATACCGCGGCGCTGGAGGCGGTCGGTACGGTGGTAGCCGCGGGCCGCAACAAGGAACGCCAATGCGAAGTAAGCAGCTGGCGAGGGATTACAGCGATTGCGGCGGGGAGCCATCATACTGTCGGCCTGAAAGCGGACGGTACAGTAACGGCTACAGGCTGGAATAAGTACGGCGAATGCGAGGTAAGCGGCTGGCGCGATATTGTAGCCGTAGCCGCCGGCTGTACCCATACTGTCGGTCTTAAATCCGACGGTACAGTGGTCGCTGCAGGGAGTAATGAATATGGACAATGCGGGGTAAGCGGGTGGTATGATATCCGCCTGCCCTTCATTGGATAATGAACAGCCATGTGCCGTTTCCGGCGCATGGCTTATTTTTTTTGTTTGTATGATGAGAATAACCTATGTTACTATTAACATAGGTTATTCGGATTGGAGCGAAAGGGATGTCCATCAATTATGCCATTTTGGGACTGCTAAGCAGCCAGTCCCTGACCGGGTACGACATGAAGAAGATCATTCAGGATTCTTCCTTCATGTACTGGTCAGGGAATAACAACCAGATTTATAAAGCGCTGGTTGAGCTTTTGAAGGAAGAATATGTGACGAGTGAGGTGCAGCATCAGGAGAGCTCGCCCTCCAAGAAAATGTACACCATAACCCCCGAAGGAAGGGCTGAGCTGAAGCGCTGGGTTCTGTCGGCACCGGAGCAGCCCGAAGCCAGAAACACCTTCCTTATTCAGCTCGCCTGGAGCGATCAGCTGGAAACTGCAGAAATTCTTGGCATGCTGGATGCTTATGAGCAGGAGATTAAGAGCCTTATCCACCTGGAACAGGGACGCGCAGCCAAAGGGCAGTATGCGCCCGGGCGGAGCCCGCGGGAAGCTATGCTCTGGAAGCTGATTCAGGCGAACAAGCTGTCGGCGCATACGAGTGAATTGCAATGGATTGGAGAGGTCCGCAGGGCCCTTACTAATGAGAATGGGGATGGAGTGAAGCAAATGAAGGTTGAAGTGATTACCCGTGAGGGACAGCAGTACCTCGAAGTACGCCCGGCTGACAGTATGCTAAATACAGAGCAGGATATTCTGGATCTGATCGGCGCCTGCATGGAGCATGATGTATATAAAGTTTTGCTCCATGAAGCGGCGCTACCGGAGGAATTCTATAATCTGCGGACCGGGCTGGCTGGCACGCTACTGCAGAAATTCATGAATTACAGAGTGAGAGGTGCGGCGGTCATTGGCAGCGGGCAGGCAGGCAAGGGCAGATTCAAGGAGCTGCTCTCCGAGCTGAACAAGGGGAGCAGCTTCAGGACATTCGGCAATGAGGAAGAGGCGGTGGCCTGGCTGCTGCAGAGAGTTTAACGTTATAGTGTATAGCTGTATTAAAGGCCGTCTATATGACGGTCTTTTTTGCTGCAAGTGTAAAAGCACTGTTAGTGGAATGTCATTTTTCAGTCAATTTGTTGTGGGAACGGCTGTAAGAAGGTAACATTCTATCTAGGCTTTCGATAACATACAGAGGTGATTGAAGTGGATAAGCGGGTACAGCCGGAGCAGGGATTATTCAAGACGCTGCTCGAAATTTTGATGGTATCAGGCAGATTGGGCTTCACCTCATTTGGCGGTCCCATAGCCCATCTTGGTTATTTTCATGATGAATATATCCGCAAAAGAAAATGGATGGACGAAAAAAATTACGCTGACCTGGTGGCGCTGTGCCAATTTTTACCCGGGCCGGCCAGCAGTCAGGTTGGGATTGGCATGGGGATTATGCGGGCCGGGGTACCGGGCGGGATTGTCTCATTCCTTGGTTTTACATTACCTTCTGTAGTGGCCTTAATCCTATTTGCATTGATCCTTCAGGGCCTCGATGTAAGTAACGCAGGCTGGATTCATGGCTTGAAATTGGTGGCTGTCGCCGTTGTAGCACACGCAATTATCGGCATGGCCCAAAAGCTGACTCCCGATTTAAAAAGAAAAGCCATCGCATTATTGGCACTGGTCATTACATTATTATGGCAGACCGCCTTTTCCCAGGTCGGAATGATTCTTTTATCAGCAATACTGGGTTTCCTGATCTATAGCCGGCACGAAGCAGAGGCAGACAGCAGAATCAGTTTTCCGGTTAAGCGCAGCCTGGCTGCGTTATGTTTAGCTTTACTTTTTGGATTGCTGCTGCTTCTTCCGGTGCTGAGAGAAATGACCTCCATTCGCTGGATTGCAGTGTTTGACAGCTTTTACCGTTCCGGTGCGCTTGTGTTTGGCGGGGGACATGTCGTCCTGCCGCTGCTTGAACGGGAATTCGTAGCCTCAGGCTGGGTGAGTAAAGAGGCCTTTCTCGCAGGATACGGGGCGGCTCAGGCTGTTCCGGGGCCATTGTTTACTTTTGCCTCCTATCTGGGTGCTGTGATGAACGGATGGGCCGGAGGCCTGCTCGCGACAGCAGCTATTTTCCTGCCAGCTTTTTTATTGATTCTGGGAACCCTTCCTTTCTGGGATGGACTGCGCCGGAATCCAAAAGCAAAAGGAGCTTTAATGGGTGTGAACGCTGCAGTAGTAGGTATATTAATCTCAGCCTTCTATCAGCCGATTTGGACCAGCTCCATCCTGGCTCCTGCTGACTTTGCTTTTGCTTCGATATTATTCAGTATGCTGGTTTATTGGAAGCTGCCGCCTTGGATCGTAGTGTTGACAGGTGCGCTGGGTGGAACTGTGATAGCTCTTATATAGATCGGAAGAGAAGGGTTACCAAGAGGACATAACGGATTGAATCTGAAGATTAAGGCAGCCTGTCTGGATGATGGGCTGTTTTATGCTGTGATAACGGCAGTAGAGATTAATTATATCTGTTATTTATAGACTCTGATTGATAGAAAAGAGGTATAATCGTTCCAAATCTTTTATCTGGAGGGAACATCATGCACATCGCTTTTGCAGACGATTCTGACTATGAATACATAAGCAGCCGTGACCGGCATATTCCTGAGAATCTTATATCCGGTAAAATAGAGCGGAAGGAAATCTATATCCTGCGGGACGGGGACGGAGCGAATATCGGATGGATGCGGTATGGATACTTCTGGGACAACATCCCGTTCATGAACCTGATCTGGATAGATGAACCCCATCGGGGCAAGGGTACAGGAGCTGAAGTTGTTCACTTCTGGGAGGAGCAGATGAAGCAAAAGGGGTTTGATATGGTGATGACATCCACCCAGGCTGACGAAGAAGCCCAGCATTTTTACAGAAAGCTTGGCTATAAAGACGCAGGCTGTTTAATCCTTGATTCGCAGCCGCTCGAGATCCTGCTTACCAAGAAGCTGGACCATACCGTTTGAACTTAAAAATGAAGAAGCCCGTTTTCGCCATCAGCCGGCTGAGAACGGCTTTCTTTTACCAGAAATAATGATGTTCACTGCGCCAGGCTCTCCAGATCCGGTTGTAATTTGTTCCGCAGAATATACAGCATCCCGGCACCGACGAGGAATGCAGCAGCATCCGCAATGACCAGTGACCAGACCACCCCGTGAAAACCGTTCATCCGGTTGGCGACGTAGAGCACAGGGATCAGCGTAGCGCCTTGAATAATTGACATAATAAATGCGGCGGTCCCTTGCGCTGTTGCCTGGAAGATCCCCGTAAACAACGCCGTCGTGCCTGAAATGAACAATGATAAGAAGGTCACATGCAGGATATAGCTGCCCATTTCAATTAACTGCGGATCATTCGTAAACAAGCCGATTAAATGGTCGGAAATCAGATAGACGATAAGACCGAAAGCGACAGCTAGTGCCACAATCGTTTTGACCGTGAATCCGATGGTTTGCTTCATCCGCAATCTGTTGGCTGTAAAGGAGAAAGCGATAAGCGGCACGACTCCCTCACATAAGCCCATAATAATGAACTCGGGAAACTGCAATAAACGGGATGAAATACCGTAAGCGGCTACGGCGGTATCGCCATATTCCACAAGATAGTGGTTGAAGATCAGCGACATTGCGCCCATGAAGATACTCATAATGAAGACGGGAACTCCGATTTTAACAACATTGCCGACAATTTCTTTGCTGGCCTTGAACCACCGTACGGAAACCGTTAAAAATTGGCTTTTATACCCCATATGGAAGGCGTAATAGACACTCGCAACGAGGTTGGAGACGACTGTGGCTGACGCAACGCCGATAACATCCCAGTGGAACACGAAGATGACCAGCGCATCGAGGATGATATTCACAGCAACGCTGAGAATCATGCCAACCATTGACTTAACAGCTGAACCTTCAGAGCGTACAATATTCTCCAGCGTGAAGCATAATACGAGGAAGGGTGAACCGATCAGCATAACGGTGACATAATCCTTAGTAAAACCGAAGGAATCAGGCGTTGCTCCAAGGCTATTCACAATGGAATCGATGAACGGGAGGCCAACAGCAATGACGATCAAACCGAGTGCCAGGCTGCTGTAAAAAGCGAATGAGGATACATGCTTTACGTCATCGTATTTCTTCTCACCGAGCAAACGGGAAATGAAGGTACCGCTGCCCATGCCGATAAAGTTCCCCAGCGCCATAATAATTGCGAATAACGGCAAGGTTAGCGCAAGTGCAGTTAACATCGCAGTATTGTGGAGTGTTCCGATAAAATAGGCATTCAGGATGGAGTAGATGACACTCATTGACATACCCAGCATCATGGGGACGGCGAAGTGTGCTACGGCTTTGGCAACAGGGGCTTTCTCGAAATAATGGAGGTTTTCTGCATCCATTTCAATCACTTCTTTCTGGTTTAATAAACGCTTATCTAACGGTGTTAGATTGAACCTTACAGTGTTAGATGATATCATGGGTTTAGGAACTTGTAAAGCATAAACTTACACTGTTAGATAAAAGGGCGGATTAGGATGAAAAAGCAGCAGCCTCAGATTTCGGAGGAGCGGATTTTGGAAGCTTCATGGGAGCTTCTTGGAGAAGAGGGCATTGAGAAATTCAGCATGAGACGGCTTGCGGACAGAGTGGGGATTCAGGCTCCCTCTCTTTACTGGTACTTCAAGAGCAAACAGAATCTTTATCAGGGCCTGGCCAATCAAATATCCAAAATCATTCTGGAGGGATTCCATGCTGAGGGGGATTGGAAAGCGCAGCTGACCGGACTTGCAGTAACCGTACGAAACGTGCTTAGCCGGTATCCCTGCTCTACACAGCTCATGATGATGACATTGCCGCATGAGCCGGATATTATCCGGTTTACGAACCGGATGCTGCTCTGTGTGGAAGAGACACCGCTTGAGCCGGAACAGAAAATGCAGGTAGCCACTACGCTTATGAATTATGTTTTCTTTTTTGTACTGGACCGTTATCAGCATGAGCGTAATATCTCCGCTATGATTAAAGATCAGGAAGCGCTCCCGGGTGAGGAAATGCTTCACCTTCTGGATTCTATGAGTGAGAAGGACGCGGGGCTGTTCCGGAGGATGTTTACGACCGGGCTGTTCGAGCTGATGGGGACCGACCGGGCGTTTGAGTTTGGCCTGAAGCTGATTGTGCTGGGGATTGAGCAGGTGATAATGGAGCAGGAAGGACAGTAAGGATCCATACGCGTCAGTTGAAGGTCTCACGGTAAAAGAATACTAAAGAGAGCAGCGCCTTTCCGGATTATGACGAAGGGCAGCTGCTCTTTATTTTGGTTTTGTAATTAATAAATAAAAATATAAAAAGATTCATACTTTTTAAAAATTTCAATTGACTAACATGGGAATATCACTATAGAATAAAAGCGGTTACAGAGTTTCTTAAAGGTTTTATTTTAGTTATGTATGAAATAAACAAAGGCCGAAAAGAAACTTTTTTATCGAATTTATCTTGTAAGCGTTTTATTTATACTGGCGATAAGGAGGTGCTTTCCGGTGCCTTAAATGCTGCTTATGGCTTATGTGCGAGAAAGGGAATGGTTAGGGAACCGTTGAGGCCAATTTTAGAAACGGAGGGATTTACTTTTGAATAAATGGACTGGCAGGCTGACATCTTCACTTCTTGCACTGCTGCTGCTTGTTCCTTCACCGGCATTGGGGGCTTCGGGAACAGTAATGGACGGCAATTCTGCGGGACTGCAGACGGCTGCAGCACCGGATTATACAGGGCATTGGGCAGCCGAAGATTTGCAGACATGGGCTGACAAAGGGCTGCTGTCGGGGTACGGAAACGGCGTATTTAAGCCGGATCAGAACATTACCCGGGCGGAATGGGTCACCCTTGTAAACCGGGTATTTAATCTGCAGACTATGGCTGCTGCAAACAGCTTCAGTGATGTGGAGCAGGGAAAGGCTTACTACACCGAAGTTATGAAAGCGGTATCTGCAGGATATGTGTCAGGTTACAGCGATGGAACCTTCCGCCCGCAGCAGACGGTCAGCCGCCAGGAAGCGGCAGTTATGCTGTACCGGCTGTACCGACTTGATGCCGCTGCTGCTGCGTCAGGATCGACTGATGCTGAAGTCCTGCCTTCATTCAGCAGAGAAGCCGTTAACACCCTGCTGAGCGGAGGATTCCTCAGCGGCTATGAGGACGGCAGCTTTAAAGGAGGACGTCCGGTAACAAGGGCAGAAGCTGTCCGGATGATCGGCAAGCTGTCAGGTGAGATTATTCTGCAAAGCGGCAGCTATACACAGCTGCAGGCTAAGAACCTGGTGATCAGCACGGCCGGTGTGACTCTAAAGGACACCGAAATTACAGGCAATCTGTATCTCACGGAAGGGATTGCCGGTGGAGATATTCTGCTGGACAACGTGAAGGTTGCGGGCAAGATTATCGTCAGCGGCGGCGGTGAAAACAGTGTCGTGCTGAACAATACCTCAGCAGCCTCGCTGATCGCAGACAAGCCGGACGGCAAGCTGCGGATTGTTCTGAAGGGCAGTAGTAGCATACCGGATGTAACAGCTGAATCGGGTGTCAGACTGGAAGAAGATACGGCACTTGGCGGAGCGGGCTTCAGCCGGGTTAAGCTTGAGACCACCCTGCCTGCGGGTTCGCGCATCCAGCTCAGCGGCAGCTTTGATTCTGTTGTAGTCAATGCTGCAGGGGAGCCGGAGCTTGTTCTGGTGAAAGGAACCATCGCGGAAATGACGCTTAACCGCATGGCGGCGCTGCGTGCAGAGGCCGGAAGCGAAATCAGGAATCTGATTCTTGGTCTGAGCAGTCAGCTTACAGTTCAGGGAACCGGCAAGGTAAGCTATGATCCGAAATTCAGCGGTTTAATCAAGCTGGAGACTCCAGCAGCAACGGCAACAGCTACGGCTGCACCTGTAAGTAACGGCGGAAGTCCTGTATCCCCCACCGCTACGCCAAGCCAAGCGGCATCGCCAACACCCGCAGCGACTCCGCCGGCTACACCGGAAGCCACACCTGCACCGACTGCTCCGGTGTTCAGCAACGTATCCGTGCACGACCCTTCAGTGGTGAAGGACGGCGGTAGGTATTATGTTTTTGGCTCGCATATTGAAGCGGCTAAATCGCAGGATCTGCTGAACTGGACTACGTTCACCAACGGCTACAAAACACCGGACAATGCCATATACGGTGATCTGTCCGGCAATCTGGCGGAATCCTTTGCCTGGGCCGGGGAGAATGATTCCGACAGTAAAGGCGGATTCGCCGTCTGGGCGCCGGATGTGTTCTGGAATGCGGATTATGTGAATGGCGACGGCACAAAAGGCGCATATATGCTCTATTACAGCACCTCATCTACTTATATCCGTTCTGCAATCGGCTTTGCCGTATCACAGAAGATTGAAGGCCCTTATGTTTACGGCGGCACGGTGATATACTCCGGCTTTACGCTGGATGAGCAGTACGATGCGAATAGCACGGTCAACAAAAAGTGGACCAACACTAACATTCAGACGCTGATCGGCAAAGGGATGCTGGAAGGCATGAATACGGCCTGGTTCAATGCCAACGGCACGTATAACAACAAGCAGTATACCAATGCGATTGACCCGACCCTGTTCTATGACAAGGACGGCAAGCTGTGGATGACCTACGGCTCCTGGTCAGGAGGCATCTTCCTGCTTGAGGTTGACCCTGCGACCGGACAGCCGCTATACCCCGGTAAAGACGGGACTACAGCTGACGGAAGATTGATTGACCGTTACTTTGGCACCAAAATTTCCGGCGGCAATTACAAATCCGGAGAAGGTCCTTATATCGTCTATGACCAGTCAACGGGCTATTACTACCTGTATGTAACCTACGGCGGGCTGGCTGCTGACGGCGGCTACAATATGCGGCTGTTCCGTTCTGTGAATCCGGACGGTCCTTACAAGGATACGGCAGGACAGAATGCAGTGCTGGCGACGGACGGGGATCACTCGAACATCGGCAACAAGCTGATCGGCAATTTCCTGTTCAGCAATCTGAACGGGGAGGCGGATTTCCCGGTATACGGCTATGTCTCCTCCGGGCATAACTCGGTCTTTTATGATGAGGAGCAGGACAAGCTGTTCAACTTCTTCCATACCCGATTCCCGCTGCGCGGGGAAACCCATGAGGTGCGGGTGCATCAGATGTTCATGAACGAGGACGCCTGGCCGGTTGTGGCTCCGCACCGTTATTCCGGCGAGACGCTTGCCAAGGTTCAGCGGGCTGACGTTGTCGGGTCTTATCAGTTCGTCAACCACGGCAAGGATACCTCGGCCAAAATCAAGCCGACCGTCAATGTCGATCTGCTGGAAGACGGCACTTTGGGCGGAGCGGTTAGCGGCAGCTGGGAACTGGCAGGCGATTATTATGCCCATTTGCTGATTGACGAAACAGAGAACGGCAGTACAGTACAGCGCCTGTACAAGGGTGTATTTGTGAAGCAGTGGGATTCCACCCGGAATGAACAGGTCATGGTCTTCACAGCGATGTCAGACCAGGGCGTTGCCGTCTGGGGCAGTGCCATCAAGCTGCTCAGCGATGATGAGCTGGTTGCTAATATTGCCGGCGGCCTGACACTTGGGGATACCAGCAAGGTCTATAGAGACCTGACACTGCCGGTGTCCGGTGTGCACGGAGCTGTCATTACCTGGACATCCTCCAGCCCGGCGGTTGTTGCGGCGGACGGCAAGGTTACCCGGCCGCAGGCGGGAAGCGGCAATGCCGAGGTGCAGCTGACAGCTGCCATTAAGCTTGGCAATGCTTCGGTCACGAAGACGTTCACTGTCGTTGTCGTTCAACTCGGCGGCACGCTGCTGGAGGACGGACTGGTTGCAGCGTATGACTTTGAAGACAGCCTGGCAGAGAGCGCCGGGCGGCAGGCTGACGGCAGCGCAACCGGCAAGCTGCTGAACACAGCAGATGGAGCAGTGGAGTTTGCGGCCGGCCAGGACGGGCAGGCGCTCAAGCTTACAGGCAGCTCTGGTGTCCGGCTGCCGGACGGCCTGATTAACGGCAGCGCCTATACGTTCAGCCTGTGGCTGAATCCGCAGGAGCTGACAGCCTTCACATCGGCCTTTTTTGGAGCCAAAACCACTAATAACTGGATGAGTCTGCTGCCTTACGGCAACGGGGGGGCAACGACCCGGGTATGGTTCGGCAGTGAAACCTGGCTGGATGCTGATGCCGGCCTGCAGATCCCGGCCGGCAAGTGGTCGCATATTGCGTTCACCTATGATGCCGGAACGGTTAAGCTGTACCTGAACGGAGTGCTGAAATATACAGGGACGAACTATACCGACCTGTTTGACGGTGAAGAAAGTGTCTTTGCGCTCGGGGTCAACTATTGGGATACCCCGTACAAAGGGCTGATTGACAAGTTCCGCGTCTATGAAAAAGCGCTGACGCCTGAAGCCGTCGGCTGGCTGGTAAACGGTGAACCGGATGCCGATGTGAAGGTGAGCGCGATTGCTTTTGCTGATACAGCTGCAAGCATCGCTGTCGGAAATTCCTATACTCCAGCGGTCTCCATCCTGCCGGCCAATGCAGGCAACCGGGCTCTAACCTGGACCTCGAGCGATCCTGCTATTGCTGAGGTTGATAGTGCATCCGGGGTTATAACGGCAAAGCATGCAGGCGATACCATCATTACCGCAGCCTCCACCGACGGAAGCAATGTAACCGCAAGCTTGTCTGTGAAGGTTACGGACGGCCGGGTCGCGGTGTACTCTTTTGACGGCAATTTGAAGGATTCGCTTGAGCTCTCAGGTGAAGGCAGAGTGACAGGGGCGCTGGTCGGCAGCGCTACTGTAGGCAGCATTACTTACGGTGACGGGGTAACGGGCCAGGCGGCATTATTTGACGGGGCTTCCGGTATCCGGCTGCCGGACGGATTGATTAACAGCAACTCGTATTCAGTCTCAATGTGGCTGAAGCCGGATCAGCTGACGACTTACACGACCGCCTTTTTTGGAGCAAGCTCGAACAGCAGCTGGTTTAGTCTTGTGCCAAAAGGGCCGTCAGATGCCACCATATTGTGGTCAAACGCTGTCTATGAGGCAACTGCAGGCTACGTAATTCCTGCCGGAACCTGGACGCATGTCACTTTCACGGTTAATAACGGAACGGTCAAGCTGTACATTAACGGGGAGGAAAAGTTCTCGGGCAGCGGATTTCCGGATATTTTTAAGGATAATAACGGAGTTTTCACGCTTGGGGTCAACTATTGGGATGTTCCATTCAAGGGGCTGATCGATGAGCTGAAGATTTATAACAATGTACTTGCACCGGAAGCGGTGCTGGCTGATTACCAAACGGCTGGTCTTTAACGGCCGGATCATTTAGAAGAAAAAAGAGAAGGAGCGGGACGCGATGTCCTGCTCCTTTTTTGTCTATACCTAAAGCTGCTGATCCAATCGAGCTAGCTCTTACAGCCATTTAATGGCCCACTTCTCCACATGGCTGAGCGCTGTCCCGAGCTCCTGTCCCTTGACAGTGAGTGAATATTCTGTGCGGACCGGCCGGTCCGGGATCACGGTGCGGGTAAGGAGACCGCAGCCTTCCAGCTCCTTTAGCCGTTCGTTTAATATGCGTTTGCTCAGATCCGGAATGAGGGTATTCAGCTCGCTGAACCGTTTGGGGCCTTCCATCAGCACATGAAGGATGAAATTCACCCATTTTTTTCCGACGATATGATAAGCATGCTCCACTTTGGCCAGTAACGGTCTGATTTCCTGATCCATCACACATCCGTCCTTATAGTTATTATTAGTATCCTGCTCACTATACCATAGCAAAGACTTCGTGAAAATAAGTACTTTTCGTAAATGTCGAAATGAGGTTGACGAATGGATTTTACAGGCGTATGATGAGTTTTGTTAAGTTCGTGAGTAATTAATAGTAACCTAATAAATAATATATAATAACGGGAGGAATGAAAGTGGAATCATCTACCTTTGTGCTGTTTGGCGCCACCGGGGATTTGGCGAAACGCAAAATCTATCCGGCTCTCTATAATCTGTTTGCCGATGGCAAGCTTTCCGGTCCTCTCTCGGTGATTGGCCTGGGCAGAAGAGAGCTAAGCAACGAAACGTTCCAGGCGCAGGTGCTGGATTCACTGCGTACCTTTTCCCGCCGTCCTGTTGTAGAATCAGCGGGACTGCAGCGTTTCCTGCTGGCTTTTGAATATAGCATGCTGGACGTTGGGCGTCCGGAGGATTATACGAAGCTGCTGGCCCACGTGCAGCAGCGGGAAGCAGAGCTCGGCATTCCGGGTAACCGGATGTTCTATTTGTCGGTCGGCCCTGAATTTTTCGGTCCGATTGCCGCGAATATTCATGAGAGCGGTCTGGGTGACACCACAGGCTGGAAACGTCTGATTATCGAGAAGCCGTTCGGCCGGGATCTGCAGTCCGCGCGGGAGCTTAATGAGAGCCTGACTGCGGCTTTCCGGGAAGAGGAGATTTTCCGGATCGACCATTTCCTCGGTAAGCCGATGGTGCAGAACCTGGAAGTACTCAAGTACTCTAACCCGGTGCTCCGGGCGCTCTGGCAGAACCGTTACATCGCTAACGTTCAGATTACGGCTGCCGAGACTGTTGGTGTGGAAGAACGGGCAGGCTATTATGACAAATCAGGTGCGCTGCGCGACATGTTTCAGAACCATATGCTGCAGCTGCTGATGATGATGGCCATGCAGCTTCCTAAAGACAGCAGTCCTGAGGATGTCCGAAGCAAAAAGCGCCATGTTATCCGTTCCGTGCGGCCGCTGCTGAAGGAAGAGGTGACGCAGCATGTGGTGCGCGGACAATACGGCGCCGGCCATATGAAAGGCAAAGCGGTGCCAGCCTACCTTAATGAACCGGGTATTGACGCAAGCTCGCAGAATGAAACATATATCGCCGCACGCTTATGGATCGATGATCCGATGTGGAGCGAGGTGCCTTTTTACATCCGCACCGGCAAACGGCTGAAGGAGAAATCAACCAGAATTGTTATTGAGTTCAAGGAACCGTTTAATGACTCTCATAACGTTAACAGAGGCAAGCTTACGCTTGAGCCTAATCTGCTGGTGATTGAAATCGGGCCCGGGGAAGGCATTTCGCTGCAGCTGAATACCAAAAATCCCCGCCAGCACGGGTCGCTCGAGCCGGTAAGCATCCGGCATGATTCAGCTAATCCCGATCTGCCTGAAGCCTATGAGAACCTTATTTACGATGCACTGCTCGGAGACGCTACTTTCTTCGCTCACTGGGAAGAGGTGGAGCTGAGCTGGCAGTGGGTGCAGCCGATTCTTGAGGCCGTGGAGGAAGGTAAGCTCCCGCTCCATACCTATGCTGCCGGTTCTAACGGTCCGGCTGCAGCGGATGAGCTGCTTGGCGAAAACCACTGGTGGCTGGATGAGCCGGAGGAAGACGTCGAAGCATCCCGCAGAACGGATGAGCAGGCGATCCGGGCAGGAGCGTAAGCCAGATTTAACTGGCATAATACACAATCAGAAATTAACCGGAGGGATATCTAATGAAAGTCGGATTAATCGGACTGGGTAAAATGGGCTTCAATCTCGGCCAGAACCTGCTGGAGCATGGACATGAGGTTGTGGCATACGATGTAAATGCTGATGCAGTAGCCGAGCTTGGCACAAAAGGGGCAGCTGGAGCAGCAAGCCTGGCTGAGCTCGTAAGCAAGCTGGATACACCGCGGATCGCCTGGATTATGGTGCCGCACCAATTCGTCGATTCCGTAATCGCCGAGCTGACACCACTGTTGTCCAAAGGCGACATTGTTATAGAAGCAGGGAATTCCCATTACAAGGAATCAATCCGCCGCCACGGTGAGTTGGAACAGTCAGGGATCTACTATCTGGATGCCGGAACCTCGGGCGGTATGGAAGGAGCCCGCAACGGCGCCTGCTATATGATCGGCGGGGATGAAGAGGCCTGGGTTGTGGCTGAGCCGCTGTTCCGTGATACGTCTGTGGAGAACGGCTATCTGTATGCCGGCAAATCCGGCAGCGGCCATTTCCTCAAGATGGTCCATAACGGAATTGAATACGGCATGATGGCGGCCATCGGCGAGGGCTTTGAGGTTCTGGAGAAAAGCGGATATGACTTCGATTTCGAGCAGGTGGCCCGCGTGTGGAACAACGGGTCGGTCATCCGTTCGTGGCTGATGGAGCTGGTAGAACGCGCCTTCTCTAAGGATGCCAAGCTTGATGACATCAAGGGCGTCATGCATTCCTCCGGCGAAGGCAGATGGACACTGGAGACAGCGTTTGACCTGCAGGCGGCCACTCCGGTCATTGCGATGTCGCTGCTGATGCGTTACCGGTCGCTGGAGACGGACACTTTTACCGGCAAGGTGGTTGCTGCGCTGCGTAATGAATTCGGCGGCCATGCGGTGGAAAAAAACTAAGCAGCTGAACCAGCCTGTACGCTGCAAAAGCGTCAAATTTCAAAGTCCTGAACGGGATTTGGGATTTGGCGCTTTTTGGTGATTCGGCAATGAGATTGCACCCTCCCTCTGAATAAACGGTTCCCTCAGCCTCCAGTCTGATGTAGTATATAGAGAAAGCTCAGACAGAGATAAGGGGGGATCCTATATGGTTAACTTACTCGAAGTATTGAAGAAGGAAATCGTTCCGGCGGAAGGCTGTACGGAGCCGATTGCAGTAGCCTATGCGGTCTCTTTGGCGGCAGAGCTGCTTGAGGAGGAAATTACAGGCATTCAGCTGTTCCTCAGCGGTAATATTATCAAAAATGCGATGGGTGTGGGCATTCCCGGGACCGGACAGACCGGACTCCCGATTGCTGCAGCGCTTGGTGCAGTAATCCGCCGCTCCCACAGAAAGCTGGAGATTCTTTCAGGGCTGACGGCTGTTGAGCTTAGTCAGGCTAATGCGATTATAGACCGAAAGCTGCTGGCGGTGGAACTCAAGGACACCCCGGAGAAGCTGTATATAGAAGCAAGGGTACAGAGCGCGAATCACCGGGCAACAGCGGTTGTTGCGAAGGAGCACACTAATATCGTTCTGCTGGAGAAGGATGGTATCCCTATTAATATCCAGAAGGATAAGGGAGATTGCGGGGAGGACGAGCAGCTAAGTCCCGAAGACTACGCCGTTTCTCTCGAAGGGATTTATGAGTTTGTCTGCACTACAGCTTTTACTGATCTGGAATTTCTTCTGGAAGGCGCAAGAATGAACAAGGCTATTTCAGATGAAGGCCTGCGGGGGGATTACGGTCTTCAGGTCGGCAAAAAAATGAGCCAGCGCTCCGCAGTCAATCTGTTCGGCAACGATGTGGCCAATTCCGTAATCGCGGCGACGGCTGCGGCTTCCGATGCACGGATGGACGGCAGTGCGATGCCGGTCATGACGACGGCGGGCAGCGGTAATCAAGGGATCGCAGCTACGCTGCCTGTCATTAAACTGGCCGAGCTTATGGGGAAAAGTGATGACATGCTGGCCCGGGCTATTGCCCTCAGCAATCTGGTCACTGTTCACGTCAAGCATTACATCGGCCGGCTCTCACCGCTGTGCGGCTCAGGAATTGCCGGCGGAGTAGGGGCGAACAGCGGGATCATCTACCTGATGGGCGGCAGCCTGGATCAGATCAAGCATGGCATCCAGAATACCATTGCTTCCTTGTCCGGCATGATCTGTGACGGGGCCAAGTCCACCTGTGCGCTCAAAATCTCCACCGCCACCAATGCCGCAATCCAGGCGGCAACGCTGGCGATGAATAACATTTCACCGACAGACAATGACGGAGTCATTTTTGAAAAGGTAGAGGATACTATCCGCAACATGGAACGGCTCGTCCAGGAAGGGCTTGCCGCTACAGATGAGACGATTCTGAATATTATGCTGTCCAAAGCTTAATGCAGGCTGCAGCAGCTATACTAAAAGGACATTTCCCGGGAAGGGGGAAATGTCCTTTTTTTGGATACACATATTATATAGAAGAAACACAATCATCCGCACTAGCAGAGAACCTCAATATTCTCCTTGGCCAGGCGCTTGAGCCAGGCTTCTGACGGCTTACGGTCAGTGATCAGCACATCGATCCGGTTCAGCTCCACCAGCTTCGTAAAAGCTGTCTTGTCAAATTTCGTATGATCCGCCAGCAGCACAACCTTCTCCGCCTGACGCAGCATGTACTTCTTGAGCTCGCATTCCGGTTCGTTGGAATCGGTAATTCCCCGGTCCATATCGATCCCCTTGCAGCTGATTACGGCGGTGTCCACATTGTAGCGCTGAATCGTATCATGGGCGACCGGGCCAACCAGCGAGAGGGAACGGTGGCGGAGAGAACCGCCGGTAGAAATAATGTTCATGCCGGAATTGGAGAACTCCTGTAAAATATTGATCGAGTTCGTGATGAGTGTCAGGTTATTTTTGTTGCCCAGCAGTTTAAGGAATTCGAACGAGGTTGAGCTGGGGTCTACCATCAGGGTATCCCCGTCATTGATCAGATCAAGCGCCTTCAGCGCGATGTTGCGTTTGATGTCGGTATTGAGCGCATTGCGGGTTACAAAAGGAAGATCCTCGTTCGTATGCCTGTTAAGCATAGCCCCGCCGTAAGTCCGGCTGACAATCCCGTCCTTCTCCAGCTTCTCCAGATCCCTGCGGATCGTTTCTTCCGTTACTTCGAACATGCGGCTCAGGTCGGAGACCAGTACTCTTTTATCCTGATGGACAAGATCTATGATTCTGTTGCGTCTTTCGGCAGCCAGCATTTGTTATCACCTTTCCGGAGCTATACTCTTGAATCCCAATAGATATCTATAAATATAGACCTGAATATCTGTGTTTTGCAATAAATTAGACGAAAACCACACATAATTTATTATAATATTCATTATAATCTGCGTTTTGTAAACAGTAAACAAATAAAAACAACATAAATAATATTTTATTTGTTGACAACACAGAATTATGGAGCTACGATAAGAGTGTTCATTTTCTCTTTGAAAGCGCATGCTTCATAAGATTAAGCGCCTGAGCATAAGGTCCGCTGCGATTACTACAGAGACCAGCCTGAGGTGCCGCAGCCGGGATAACCCTTACAGAGAAGAAGATAACGAACTGTGCAACACAACATTATCAGGAGGCTGGTCAATCAATGAGTACCCGTGTTTATTATGTTCCTTCTATTAACATTATGGGCAAAGGCTGTCTGCAGGAAATCGCTCCTTACATTCAAGAACTGAATTTGAAGAAGGCGCTTGTTGTTACCGACAAGTTCCTTATGAAGAGCGGAATCGCCGGCAAATTGCTGTCCGTACTGGATGCAGCCGGTATTGAGTATGTGGTATATGATGAAGTTAAGCCGAACCCGACCTGTAAAAATGTTCATGACGGCGTGGATTTCCTTAAATCGCATGAATGTGATTATCTGATCTCGATCGGCGGAGGTTCACCGCAGGATACGGCCAAAGCAATAGGTATCGTTGCTACCAACGGCGGACATATTGCCGAGTATGAAGGTGTACACAAATCCAAGAACAAATCACTGCCGATTGTTGCAGTTAATACAACTGCAGGAACCTCCAGTGAAGTTACAATTAACTACGTTATTACTGACGAAGAACGCAAGGTTAAGATGGTAATGGTTGATAAGAACAGCATTGCGACCATTTCTGTAAATGATCCTGAGCTGATGGTTGATAAACCTGCTGCACTGACTGCAGCAACCGGTATGGATGCATTGACCCATGCGATTGAAGCACTGGTAACCCCGGGCGCTTACCCTGTTACGGATGCTACGGCTCTGGCGGCTGTTGAGCTGATCTTCGGCAACCTGGCTAAGACTGTGAAGAACGGCCATGATATCGAAGCACGTGAACAGATGGTATATGCGATTTTCCTGGGCGGACTTGCGTTCAATAATGCCGGACTCGGTTATGTGCATGCAATGGCGCATCAGCTCGGCGGAGTGTATGATCTGCCGCACGGCGTATGTAATGCGATGCTGCTGCCTTATGTGGAAGAAGAAAATGCCAAGTATGTTCCAGAGAAATTCCGGGCAATCGCCAAGGCAATTGGGCTCCAGGTGGAAGGCAAAACCGATAAAGAGTGTGCAGACTTCGTTATTGAGTCGATCAAGGAGCTGTCCAAGGAAGTCGGTATCCCTGCCAAGCTGTCTGAGCTGGGGGTTGACGAGGTAGATCTTGACCTGCTGGCTGAGAATGCCATGAAGGACGCTTGTGCGCCTGGTAACCCGTTCATTCCGACCAAAGAAGAAGTTATCGCCCTGTTCCGCAAAATTCTCTAAATTAATCTCAAGATAAGGAGATTCCCTATGAACTATCATATCGCCGTCGATATCGGCGCCTCCAGCGGGCGGCTTGTGCTCGGCACCATCGCAGACGGAAGTCTCTCGCTGGAGGAAATTCACCGTTTCAGCAACGGGTTCACCGAACGTGACGGCTCCTGCTTCTGGGACATCGATTATTTATTTGAAGAAATTCTGCGCGGCCTGCAAAAGGCCAAAGCAGCCGGCATCAGCAAATGCACGCTGGGGATTGATACCTGGGCTGTGGATTATGTGCTGCTGGATGCAGAGGGTAAGCGGCTGCAGGAGGTATACGCCTACCGTGACCGCCGGACTGACGGGGTAATGGAGGAAGTAGCCAAGCTGATTTCTCCGGATAAGGTATACGCCAAAACCGGTATCCAGCAATTAACTTTTAATACTTTATACCAGCTGTATGCTCATGACGCTAAAGAGCTGGCTGCAGCTGATCAGATTCTGCTCGTCCCGGATTATCTCTACTACAGATTGTCCGGCCGCAAGATCAACGAAGTAACCAATGCCTCGACCACGCAGCTGCTGAATCTTGCAGAGCGTGAATACGATGCAGAGCTGCTGTCCCTGCTTAAGCTGAGAAGAGAGCAGTTCGCCCCGCTTACCGAGCCCGGCGAAGTGCTTGGCAGCATCAAGGATGAGCTGAAGCAGCAGTATGACCTGCCGGACTGTGAACTCATCTGCGCAGCTACTCATGATACGGCTTCAGCCGTACTGGGTGTGCCTGTGCAGGATGACCGGTCTGCTGCTTACATCAGCAGCGGAACATGGTCTCTGCTCGGTGTTGAGCTGGATCATCCAGTCAATACAGAGGCGGCAATGCAGGCGAATTACACAAATGAGTGGGGCGCTTTTGGAACCTACCGTTTCCTCAAGAATATTATGGGACTTTGGCTGATCCAGGAGGTACGCAGACTGGACAGAGAGCGTTACAGCTTCGCTGAACTGGCTGAGCTTGCCGCAGAAGCTGAAGGCTACCTCAGCCTGATTCCGTGCAATGATCCGCGGTTCCTGAATCCGGACAACATGATTGAAGAGATTCGCCTTGCCTGCGCAGAGAGCGGCCAGCCTGTTCCGCAAACGCCGGGCGAGCTTGCCCGCTGCATCTTCGACAGCCTGGCACTCTCGTACCGCAGTTATCTGGGCGAGCTGGAACAGCTGACCGGCAGACCGGTAGAGGTGCTGCAGATTGTCGGCGGCGGTGCGAACAACACGCTGCTGTGCCAGCTTACTGCCGATATTATCGGCCGGGAAGTTTTGGCCGGTCCTACGGAATCGACAGCGCTCGGTAATCTCGCAATCCAGCTGATTCACACCGGAGAAGTTGCGGACATCCGCGAAGCCCGGACGATCATCGGCAAGTCCTTTAAGATACAGTCTTACCTGCCGCGCCCGCTTCCGCAGCTTGAGGCCCTGCTGGCCCGCTGGGAAGCCCTGCATGCAGTTTCTGCAGGCGGCAGCCAATAGATATAACCTTTGTTGAAGACAGTTTTGCACGAAGTAGATCAGATGGAGCAGATGCTCACAAAACTAAGCGTATGCTTTCGAAGTCAGTTTTGTCCGAAGCAAAATCAATGGAGCAGATGCTCACACAAAACTTTTAGGAGGACCCCAACATGGATCAGAGCATCATCAACAGTTATAACGAAGCGAAGAAGTTATATGCAGCCCACGGCATCAACGTGGATGAAGTATTGGAGAAGCTGGCGGAGATCAAGATTTCCCTTCACTGCTGGCAGGGAGACGATGTACAGGGCTTCCTGTTCAAGGACAAGGAGCTGAGCGGCGGTATCGCTGTTACCGGCAGCTATCCTGGACGCGCCAGTACACCGGATGAGCTCCGCAAGGATCTGGAAAAGGCCTTGTCGCTGATTCCGGGCAAACACAAGGTCAACCTGCACGCCATCTATGCAGATACAGACGAAAAGGTGGATCTGGATGAGCTGGAGCCGCGCCATTTCGCTAACTGGGTAGAGTGGGCTAAGGAACAGGGACTGGGACTTGATTTCAACCCGACCTGCTTCTCCCATCCAAAAGCGGCAGACGGCTTCACCTTGAGCCATGCTGACGAGGAGATCCGCAATTTCTGGATCAAGCACTGCAAAGCTTCCCGCAAAATCGCTGAATCGTTCGGCCGCGAGCTGGGACAGCCTTGTGTAACTAACTTCTGGGTACCGGACGGCTACAAGGATACTCCGGTTGATCGCCTGGCTCCGCGTGCACGCCTGCGTGATGCGCTGGATGAAGTGTTCAGTGAAGAGATTGACCCGCAATACAACATCGATGCCGTTGAGAGCAAGCTGTTCGGCATCGGCTCCGAGAGCTATGTTGTCGGATCGCATGAATTCTATATGGGGTATGGTCTGACCCGCGGCAAAGCCATCTGCCTTGACGCCGGACACTTCCACCCGACTGAAGTGATTTCGAACAAACTGTCCTCGATCCTGATGTTCAGCGAGCAGCTGCTGCTGCATGTGAGCAGACCGGTACGCTGGGATAGTGACCACGTAGTAACAATGGACGATGAGCTGCTGGAAATCGCCCGTGAGCTGGTCCGCGGAGATTTGCTGCCGCGTACGAACATCGGCCTGGACTTCTTCGACGGCAGCATCAACCACGTTGCCGCATGGGTAATCGGAACACGCAACACCATCAAAGCGCTGCTGCGCGCTATGCTTGAGCCTGTTGCCGAGCTGAAGAAGATCGAACTGGAAGGTGACTATACTTCCCGCCTGGCACTGGTAGAAGAATTCAAATCTTACCCGTTCGGCGCAATCTGGGATTACTACTGCGCTTCCCAGAACACACCTGTCCGCGAAAACTGGCTGGCAGAAGTGAAGACTTACGAGAAGGAAGTACTGTCTGCTAGATAAGGCTATTTATATAAACAAACATTAACTTGAGTTTTTAAATGGTCGTCATTTTTACCACCAACAGATCTGCATCCAAAAGGAGCGAAAACATATGAGTACTTCAGTTATTGAAACCAAAGGTTATATCGCCAGCACAGAAGCACCTTTCATCCAGGAAATGTCCGAAATTACCCACCACATGTGGTCCCTGGGCTGGGATGAGCTGAACGGCGGCAACATCAGCTATCTGCTGGATGAAGAAGAAGTAGCCAAGTACATTGATATCCGTGAGCCCCTGCGTACTATCCAGCTTACTTTCCCTGTAACTGAGCTTGCAGGCAAATACTTCATCGTGACAGGTTCCGGCAAATACTTCCGCAACGTGATTAAAGACCCGGAAGCTAACCTCGGCGTACTGCGCGTATCCGCTACAGGTGAGAGCGTTGAAGTGCTGTGGGGTCTGCGCAACAATGCTGTACCTACAAGCGAGCTGGCTTCCCACTTCATGAGCCACATTGAACGCCTGAAGGTTGATCCTACGCACCGCATTGTTCTGCACACTCACGCTACCAACGTTATTGCTATGACGTTCACCCATGATCTGGATGAGCTGAAATTCACCAAGACGCTCTGGGAAATGTGCACAGAATGTCTGGTTGTATTCCCTGACGGCATCGGCGTTATCCCTTGGATGGTTCCGGGCAGCAGTGATATCGGCCGGGCAACAGCCGCCAAGATGAAGGACTACCGCGTAGTCATCTGGCCGCAGCACGGTATCTTCGTGACAGGTGCGACTATGGACGCTACCTTCGGCCTGGTAGAAACGATCGAAAAAGCAGCTATCATCTACAACCTGATCGGCGGCAGAGAAATCAAACAGACGATTACCGACCAGCAGCTGGCTGATCTGGCTGCAGCTTTCCGTGTAACACCAAAAGCAGGCGTTCTGGACTTGTAGAATTTAATTTATATAAGAGAAACCGGACATCAGCAGTGTTTCTGCGGGTGTCCGGTTATTTTTGTCTGTTTGGCTAATCGGGCGAAAACGGCCAAATGTGCTGCGCCATTTGCTTTTGATCCCGCCAGCCATCATAATATACTTACTTAAAGTAATTATATTATGTAATGGAGGACCGATATGAACACAGACCTATTGTTTACTCCTTTTCAGGCAGGAACGCTTTCCCTTGATAACCGGATTGTTATGGCTCCGATGACCCGTGCTTTTTCGCCGGAAGGTGTGCCTGGTCCAGATGTGGCTGCCTATTACCGCAAACGCGCGGAGGGCGGAGTCGGGCTGATTGTTACCGAAGGTACGGCTATCAACCACCCGGCAGCTGTCAGTCATCCCGGCATCCCGAATTTCCACGGCGAAGCCGCGCTTGAGGGCTGGGCTGAAGTAGTCAGAGAAGTCCACGCAGCCGGAGGCAAAATTATTCCGCAGCTTTGGCATGTCGGCATGGCCCGTTCCATCGGCGATCTTCCGAATGCGGATGCGCTGCCGGTCGGGCCGTCCGGGCTGAGCCTCGCCGGCGAGCCGGTAACAGAGCCGATGACCAAGCAGCAGATCGACGGCATTGTTGCTGCCTTCGCGCAAGCGGCAGCGGATGCCAAGCGAATTGGTTTCGACGGCATCGAGCTGCACGGGGCGCATGGCTATCTGATCGACCAGTTCTTCTGGGAGAAGACCAACCAGCGCACGGATGAGTACGGCGGTGATCTGGAAGCCCGTACGACCTTTGCCGTCGAAATTATTGATGCCTGCCGCCGTGCTGTGGGTCCGGATTTCCCGATCGTGCTGCGGTTCTCGCAGTGGAAGAGCGGCGACTATTCGGCCAAGCTGGCCCGTACACCGGATGAGCTGGCCCGGTTCCTGACACCGCTGAGCAATGCCGGCGTAGACATTTTCCACTGCTCCACCCGCCGCTTCTGGTTACCTGAGTTCGAAGGCTCCGAGCTTAATCTGGCCGGCTGGACGAAGCAGATTACCGGCAAACCGGTCATTACTGTAGGCTCTGTAGGCCTGAACAGTGAATTTACAGGCGGTGCAGCAGACCCGCATGAGGAGGATAACCTCGACCGTCTGGTAGAGCGGCTGGAGAAAGGTGAATTTGATCTCGTAGCTGTAGGCAGAGCGCTGATCAGCGACCCCGAGTGGCCAGCCAAAGTGCAGAGCGGACACAAGGAGGAGATTATTCCGTTTACTCCGGCTGCAACCCGAACATTAAGCTGATTTATTTTTTGAATGCATACACAGCAATGAATAACAGCATCAGCGAAAAGAGCTTTAACCGTTTGCTTAAGATTCTGATCAGCCAGATCCCGGATCTGGCAAGCGGCGAAAGCTCTTTTTGTCGTGGTTCCCTAATAAAAATTTATTCTCCGGGAAAAAGGGTGAATTAGGATGAGGCAGCGTATAGCTGTAACCGGGTTTGGGGTTAAGGTGCCTAATGGTGAGAATTGTGATGAACTGCTGCAGAATCTGCTGAGCGGAAATTATAAGTTTACAGTGCGGAAGGATCTTACCCCTGACGGGGTTTCGCTTACGGTTGGCGAAGTTAAACAGCCTCTCGGTTTATTGGATGAGAAGCAGTACCGGGTGTTGCCGCGGATCGCCAAACTTGCGGTCAGCACCCTTACGGAAGCGCTCGAAATGTCACAGCTGGACCTTAAAGATCCAGAGACAAGTACAGGAATATTTATGGGAACGACCATGGGAGGGACCACAGAACTTGAGGCGATGGTCAGACTTTCATCCGGGGATCAGTTCAAGGAAATGCCGGTCTACTGCTGCGGACTGGTGCACTATCACAGTCTGGCCTCGGCGGTTGCGGGTTATTTTCAGCTGAACGGGATTACCAAAACGGTGACCACCGGCTGTACTGCCGGTATAGAAGCTATAGAGGATGCAGTGGTGTATCTGCAAAACGGCCGGATCAATACGGCCATTGTCGGTGCAGCTGACAGCAGCACCAATAAAGTAACCGTTTTCGGTTTTGGCAAACTGCGGGCCCTGCCGTTCAATCAGCAGGCGGAGGCGGCAGGTGCCCCTTTCAGCAATAAGAGCAAGGGTTTTATATTATCGGAAGGAGCTGCGGGTCTGATTCTGGAAACAGAAGAGCACGCGAAAGCCCGGAAAGCAGTGATCTACGGGTATATTGATGCTATAGCGACTAACAACGACGGTAAATCGGTGAACGGGCAGGACCCGGCAGGCCGAATTATGAAGGAGGTTGTGGGCCGTGTGCTGGCCGGAAGAATACCGGATTATTACAACAGCCAGGCTCTCGGCTATGCTCCTAATGACAGCATTGAAGACATAGTCTCGCGGGATGTGTTCCATCACAAGGTTCCTCTGACTTCGGTCAAAGGGCTGATCGGGCATCCGTTCAGTGTAAGCGGGCCTGCACAGATTATTGCTTCGCTGCTTGGCTTCCGGGAGCAGTTCATTCCCCGGACGATCCGGACGGACCAGGCAGGGTATGAGCATCTTCCGCTAATCACGGAGACCCTGCTCCAGCCATCTGCTAAAGTGCTGATTACGAGCCACGGTTACGGCGGCAATAATGCAAGCGTGTTTTTGACGAGAACCTGAGCCGGACCGGTCCTATAATCGGGCGCCGGGCTTTTCTGGCGCAGGCTGCAGCATGGCCAGCTTGCTGCGCCATGTCCTGGCCTCCTGTTTCTGCTGGTTCAGCTCATATAGCACTGCAATCCGTTCATAGGCATCATACTCTTCCGGATTGAACAGGATAACATATTTCAGGCAGGCGATTGCCCTCGTATATTTACCAAGTTTAGCCAGCACATCTGCCTCATAATGGGCCAAGGCAACCAGATCGATCTCAAGCCGGGTCCGCAGATTCAGGTTCCAGTCCTGATCCAGATTCCGGAAGAGCTCATCATCGACCTGCTGGAAGACATCCTGGATCAGGCTGTCTTTACGTGCAGGGTCTGTTTCCTTAACCGCCAGCCTGGTATTCTCCAGCAGGGTCAGCAGGTCACAGTCTACCGGGGCCATCAGTGAAATCTGCTGGTTATCACTATATAGAAGCCGCGTTTCTTCATTATTAAGCAGCTGCTTCAGATGATTCAGGCAGACACGAAGCTGGCTCCGGGCCTTGGTGTTCTCCATGTCCTTCCAGAGATCCTCGCAGAGCTGATCCCGGGCAGCACCCGGGTGCAGCAGCAGGTATATCAGCAGCTCTTTGGCGCTTCTTCTCCCCCAGCCGCCCAGCACCTGCGTATCATCAAGGAAGACCTGAAATGATTTCAGCAGCGTTACCTTTAGCCGGGCAACAGGAGCAACAGGAGCAGCAGGGACAGAAGTGTCATCGAGCTGCGCCTCCACGTTTACCATTCCGATAAAATCGGAATGCAGCTCCAATAAATAAGGGTCAAGCGGTGCCCGGTTACTTGTCTCCGTATCAAAAAACATCCGGATTTGCTTATATGTCTCCTCCGGCTGGTCATAAAACAGCATGTTGGATGCATTGTAGACAGTCATAAAGCGGCAGTTCGGGTTCGCCGAGGCAATCAGGCCGGACAGGTACGGCGGGTACATCGGATCGCGTTCACCTGTCAGCAGAAGCAGAGGTCCTGTATGCTTCTTGAACATCTCCATGATCTCGTCGTGGGCCCCCGCAAAAAAATCCAGCAGCTCAATATAGCTGTCAAAGCTTACCCTTGCGAATGCTGCAAACAGACGGTTAATTTCCGGTGTTCCAGGCTGAAAAAGCGTTGCATTCGGAACGACATGGCCGGCCAGGGCGCTCATGGACTGATGCTTCACCAGATTTTTGCGATAGTCCGCATATTTGCCGGCAGTGCTGCTTGAATTGAATAACGGCAGTGACAGCATGACGTTGCTGCGTACTTTTGCAGGATATACCTTGGTATAGTAGAGGCCAATAATGCATCCGGCACCATGGGAGATGATATCAAATTGTTCAATCCCGAGTCGGCGCAGCAGGCTGTCCAGATGTTCTACATAAATCCAGGCAAGCTTGGAAGGGTCAATGCTGTCTGTGCCGCTTTGTCCGTGTCCGCGGAAATCGTATCTGAGCAGGTGGAATTCATCTTCCATATAGGGAACGATCCGGTCCCAGGAGGTCAGATCAAAGCCCATCCCGTGAATTAGGACAAGTGTCCGGGTATTTTCGTGAGCCTGTTTAGCCTCTTTATATTCGTAATGTAGTTGTAAACCGCTCTCCAAAGTATGCTTCATTTCAGTGCTCCTCTGTCGGACCGCATAATCTATGTATCTATATTGATAAAAAAGGCAGTTATTTTATCATAATATGCGGTTTTTTGTAGAAAAGTGTAACGTTAATGTAACGGTATGCTGTTAAAATGGGAGAAAGCTGAATTCACGGGGAGATGATTTGCTGAAATGAAGATGTTTTTCATCTGCGTCAAAAAATCCAAACTTGAGATGGTGTACCTGCGAATGTACATCCGCCGCAAATGATGATGCTCCGCATACTTTATATATCACTCAGAGCCTTCCTGCCGAATCGCTGGAAGGTTTATTCGTTATGCCTGCATTGCCGGATGGATTGGCCTCCAGCATTTATGCTATAATTTTTTATTGGCGATAATACAATTAACCGATTTGATTACTGAAGCTTTCATTCATAAAGGACGTGAAAACATGACAATGGGGAATAACTCACCGGACTTAAAATCCGGCAAGGGCGGTTCGAAGGATTACTCGAAGTATTTTGATTTTTCTGATGCCAAAGTCATCAGTGAAGAAGAGGGGAAAACGACTTACCGGATCAAGGGTCGTACCGTACAAATCAACTCCAACCCGGATTATAAGGAAGGCAAGCGCCGGGGCAAGCAGGAGATCGAGGTTATTAACTTTGAAGATGCGGAAACCATCCGGATTATGGAGCAGTTCCGTGAAATGAACAGTCATAAGCAGCAGTATTATTTCATTGCGACCTACGGCTGCCAGATGAATGAGCATGATACCGAAACGATGAAGGGCATGCTGGAGGAAATGGGCTATCAGCCGGTGGAAGACCGTACTGAAGCGGATATTATTCTGCTGAACACGTGCGCGATCCGCGAAAATGCTGAAGATAAAGTGTTCGGCGAGCTGGGCCACCTCAAAACACTGAAGCTGGAAAAGCCGGGGCTGCTGCTGGGCGTCTGCGGCTGTATGTCCCAGGAAGAAGGCGTTGTGAACCGGATTATGGCCAAGCACGGGTTCGTGGACATGATCTTCGGAACGCATAATATTCACCGTCTGCCGCAGATCATCAAGGAATCGCTGTTCAGCAAGGAGCTGGTGGTCGAGGTCTGGTCCAAGGAAGGAGATATTATTGAGAATCTTCCCAAGAAGCGGGAAGGCATGCGCGCCTGGGTGAACATCATGTACGGCTGCGACAAGTTCTGCACCTACTGTATTGTACCGTTTACCCGCGGCAAAGAGCGCAGCCGCCGTCCGGAGGACGTAATCACCGAAGTACGCGAGCTGGCCCGCCTGGGCTTCAAGGAAGTCACGCTGCTCGGACAGAATGTGAACGCCTACGGCAAGGATTTTACGGATATGGACTATACATTCGGGGATCTGATGGATGATATGCGCAAGATTGATATACCGCGCGTCCGCTTCATGACCTCGCATCCCCGCGATTTTGACGATAGATTAATTGAAGTGCTGGGCAAAGGCGGCAATCTGACGGAGCATATCCATCTGCCGGTGCAGTCCGGAAGTACGGCGGTGCTCAAAAAAATGAGCCGCAAATATACGCGTGAGGCTTATCTGGAGCTGGTCTATAAGCTGAAAGCGAGTGTGCCGGATGCCGTGCTGACCACGGATATTATCGTCGGCTTCCCCGGCGAAACCGAGGAGCAGTTTGAAGAGACGCTGTCCCTCGTCCGTGAAGTAGGTTATGATATGGCATATACCTTTATTTACTCGCCGCGTGAGGGTACGCCGGCTGCAGCAATGGAGGATAATATTCCGCTTGAAGTGAAGAACGGGCGGCTGAAGCGCCTGAATGATCTGATTAAGGAACAGAGCCGGGTCAGCAACGACCGGATGCTCGGTGAACTGGTGGAGGTGCTGGTGGAGGGGGAGAGCAAGAACAACGCAAATGTACTCTCCGGACGCTCCCGTGCCAACAAGCTTGTTCATTTCGAAGGTCCCAAGGAGCTGATCGGCAGCTTTGTGCAGGTAAGAATTACCGATACCAAAACCTGGTATATCAAAGGGGATTATGTGGCTGAGGCTGCAGCAGTCCTCTAATCATAGAGAAATGGGGCGAGAAGCATGAGCCAGGAGAACCCGAATGTGAACAAATACGGCATGCAGAGCTACGATACCCGTGATCTTATTGTACGTGAGGATATTATGGGCAAAGCCAAGGAGCTTGCTGCTCTGATCTCTACCAGTGAAGAAGTGCGGCATTTTCAGCAGGCGGAGCTCAAAATCCAGAATCACGAGCGGGTGCAGGGGCTGATTGCCACCATTAAGAAGAAGCAGAAGGAGATTGTGGCCTTTGAAAGCTTCGGCAATAAAGCGATGGTTGCTAAGATAGAGCAGGAAATCGAAGCGCTGCAGGATGAGATCGACGGCATTCCGCTGGTGAATGAGTTCCAGCAGAGCCAGAGCGACATCAACTACCTGCTGCAGCTGGTCATTTCGGTCATCAGGGATACCGTTTCTGAGAAAATCAGCGTGGAGGCCGGCACGGATGCGCCGCCGTCTACCTGCGGAGATTGATTCGGGCTTGAGAGGGGGGCGGATGAAGATCCGTCCCTTTATCTACATCTGAATGTGCCGGATTTATTGATTTTAGAAGAGCAGGTTTGGTACATTAAACGATACGAACAGTAAACAATGACAGCGGCAAAGGATGATCTAAAGTGAGCGAGAACGTGGAACAAACCTACAACGCCAAAAAGTACCGCACCCCGGACGGAGTTCCGGCCGACATTGTGATGTTCACTTTGACGAAGCGGGAACGGAAGACGGTCACGAAGACGCTTCCTCTGCGCGAGCTGAAGGTAATGCTGATCCGGCGCAAAAAATGGCCGTGTGCCGGCATGTGGGCGCTGCCCGGAGGCTTTTGCCAGGAGGATGAGTCCATCTATGATGCGGCCACGCGGGAGCTGAAAGAGGAGACGGGGGTGGACGGCGGACATCTGGAGTATCTCGGTGTGTATAGCACTCCCGGACGTGATCCGCGCGGCTGGATTATCAGCCATGCTTTTTTTGCGCTGGTGGAGGAATGGATGCTGGAGCAGAGACAGGCCTCGGATGATGCCGGTGAGGTCGGCCTGTTTACACTGCAGGAAGCGCTGGAAGAGCTTGAGCTTGCTTTTGACCATCGTGACATTATTAAGGATGCTTATCTGCGGATTCAGCAGCAGATGCTGCAGACGACGATTGCCCGGCAGTTTTTGCCCCGGCATTTTACACTAAGCGAGCTTTATCAGGTTATCCAGACGGTAGTGCCTGAGTTCAAAGAGCCGAATTTTATCCGCAAAATCACTTCAACACGCAGCAGGCAGGGTATATTAAAAGAAGTGCGTGATGAAGCAGGTAACCCGGTCAGCTCGAACCAGTATTCCCAGCGGCCTGCGCAGCTCTACATGTTCACTGACCATGAGCCTTTATTATCTATTTATACTTGATATAGCGCTTCAATCACCGTCTTACTACACTAAAGGAGGCTTATCCAATGAAGGCATTGATCGTGATAGATTTCACCAATGATTTTGTTGACGGCAGTCTGCCGGTCGGGCAGCCGGGAATTGATATTGCACCCAGAGTTAATGAATTGACGGAGCAGTTTGTAAAAAGCGGCGATTATGTGGTCATGGCGGTTGACCTGCATGAGGCGGCGGATCCTTATCATCCCGAGAGCAGGCTGTTTCCGCCCCATAACCTGCGTGAGACGTCCGGACGGGAGCTGTACGGCGGTCTGAAGGCTGTCTATGAAAAGCACCAGGGATCTATCTATTGGATGGACAAAACACGCTACAGCGCCTTTTGCGGCACCGATCTGGAGCTTAAGCTGCGTGAGCGCGGAATACAGGAGCTGCATCTGATCGGAGTCTGCACTGATATTTGTGTGCTGCATACTGCGGTCGATGCCTACAACAAAGGATTCGGAATTGTGATCCATGAGGATGCAGTGGCCAGCTTTAACGCTGAAGGCCATGCATGGGCACTCGGGCATTTCCGCGGCAGCCTCGGAGCACAAGTGGTACGTGCCGATGCAGAATAACACAGGTCTAGGAGATGAGGATTTGAGGAGAGAGCTTGCTCTACATACAGACAAGTATCAGATAAATATGATGTACGCCCATTGGGTGAACGGGACGCATAAGCGCAAGGCGGTATTTGAGGCGTATTTCCGCAAGCTGCCCTTCGGGAACGGTTTTGCCGTCTTCGCCGGATTGGAGCGTATAGCCCAATATATCAGAGACCTGCGGTTCACGGAAGATGATATCCGTTATCTGTCGGAGCAGGAGGAGAATTATGCGCCTGCTTTTCTCGAGGAGCTGCTGCAGTTTCACTTCAAGGGAAACATCCATGCCATGAAGGAAGGAGCGCTTGTCTTTCCGGATGAGCCGCTGGTACGCGTTGAAGGAACGATTATGGAAGCACAGCTTGTGGAGACAGCGATTCTGAACTTTATGAATTACCAGACGCTGATTGCCACCAAGGCTTCACGGATCAAGCAGGTTGCTCCCAACGACATCCTGCTGGAGTTCGGTACCCGCAGGGCGCAGGAGGCGGATGCAGCGGTATGGGGCGCACGGGCGGCATATATCGGCGGCTTCCATGCTACCTCCAACATGCTGGCCGGCCGGATGTTCGGCATCCCGACCAAAGGCACACATGCCCATTCTTGGGTCCAGAGCTTCAGCAGCGAGCAGGAGGCATTCGATGCCTATGCCAAGGTGCTGCCGGACGGCGTTACTTTGCTGGTAGACACCTTCGATACCCTTCGCAGCGGTGTGCCGCATGCGATCAATACCGCGAAGAAGCTGGAAGCCGCAGGCAAGAAAATGAACGCCATCCGCCTGGACAGCGGAGACTTGGCGTATCTGTCCATCCAGGCACGCAAGATGCTGGACGAGGCAGGTCTGGATTACGTGAAGATTGTTGCTTCAAATGATCTGGACGAGAATACCATTATGGACCTGAAGCTGCAGGGGGCTGCGATTGATACCTGGGGTGTCGGCACACAGCTGATTACAGCTGCCGATCAGCCTTCCCTAGGCGGGGTGTATAAGCTGGTAGAGATCGAGTCAGCCACCGGTGAGATGATCCCGACCATCAAGATCTCCTCTAACCCGGAGAAGGTATCTACGCCCGGCAAGAAGGATGTGTTCCGCATTGTCGGCACGAACGGCAAGGCAATGGCCGATTACATCAGCTCTCCGGACGAAGCTGCCCCGCGCAACGGCGCCCGGATCAAGCTGTTTAATCCGCTGCATCCGTATTTGCGCAAGAATGTTGACAAATACGAGGCGCTGCCGATGCTGGAGCCGATTTTCGTGAACGGGTTCCAGGTCTACTCCCTGCCGCCGCTGGAAGAAATCCGCCGCTATCATGAACAGCAGCTCGACTTGTTCTGGCCGGAATATTTGCGTAAGCTGAATCCCGAGGTGTACCGTGTTAGCCTCAGTGAGCAGGTATGGAACCGCAAGCAGCAGCTGATCGCCGAGCATATGCAGCTGGATCTTGAATAGCCTTATTTTGCCCCAGAAGCCCATCCATCCGGATGGGCTTTTTGAGTTGTCCTGACCGCCGGCAGGGTTGTAGTTGTGATAAAGATCATGTTTTATGTGACAAATTTAACATCTTAATTTTTAATTTTATAGCTAAATTAAGGGTGACCTTGTGTTCGCGGGAAAGCTCGTAAATGACGGATTACACATAATTTTCACATTTTGCAATTTCTATGGCAGGTTACCTTCTGTTCAGGTAACGCAGCGCTGTCGCGTATAAAGAAATCGATCGAAATCTATAAATTATTGTGATTCCCGGACCCGTGAAAATGCAAGATTTGTCACATTCGTTACCATCATTATCACGTTACAATCATTGAAAAAGTCAAAAGGATTGTTTTATTCTTGACACTCGAAAGGGGTTATGTAGGTGGTACAACTACCAAAAGTAAACAGTCTGGGATTCTTTGAAATCCGGCTGGAATCCATCGGAGGGCTCGGGGCTAACCTGGCCGGTAAAATGCTCGCGGAAGCAGGCGTTGTCGGAGCAGGATTGAACGGGGTCAGCTTCTCATCCTATGGCTCGGAGAAAAAAGGCTCGCCTGTCAAAGCCCACATCCGGTTCTGTGATCTGGACACGCATATCCGCGATACTTCACCGGTAGAACGTCCTCATGTGGTTGGCGTATTCCATGAAGCGCTCGCCAAGACGGTCAATGTAACCAGCGGGATCAGCGAAGACAGCACCGTTCTTGTGAACTCGGCCAAGACGCCGGAAGAACTCAAAGAACTGCTGAAGCTGAAAGCCGGTACCATTGCTGTCATTGATGCAACAAGCATTGCACTGAAAGAGAAAAACCGCGTAAATATGGCCATGCTGGGCGCGCTGTTCCGGCTTTGTCCGTTTCTTGACACGGAGACGATGAAGGGCGTTATCGAGAAATCGCTCGGCAAGAAATATCCGCAGGCTGTACAGTCCGCTATTACGACCTTTGAGCGCGGCTACAACGAAGTGAAGTTTATGCACTTTGAGCTGCCTGAAGGAGAGAGCATGCCTGAATACGTACGCTCCGACATTTCGGCTCTTGGCTACGACACCCAGCCGATGGGCGGCTCGATTGTGAATCCCGGCAACAGCTTCCTGAAAAACCTCAGCATTTCCCGTTCCGGCATGATTCCGGCTTATGAGAACGAGTCCTGTATCAATTGTGCACAGTGCGATACCGTCTGTCCTGACCAGTGCTTTGTCTGGGAAGAACGGCTTGACCGCAAAGGGCGTTCGCAGATGTTTCTGCTGGGTATCGACTATCAGTACTGCAAAGGCTGCCTGAAATGCGTAGGCGCCTGCCCGACCTCGGCACTGTCCAGTATCCTTGAGAAGGAAGGCTATGCAGACAGCCACACTGTGAAACATACCTTTGATTTGGTCCCGCAATTATAAATCCGGTAAGAAAGGCGGAATGAACAATGGCTATAGATTATGAAAAAGAAGTAGGCTCTGCCAAGGTAGAGCAGAAATTCCTGTATGAATCAGGCAATGAAATGGCAGCCTACGCTGCCCACCAGATTAATTATCATGTTATGGGATATTTCCCGATCTCGCCATCGACGGAGGTAGCCCAGTTCCTCGATACGATGAAAGCAAGCGGACAGCATGATATTATGCTCGTTCCTTCAGACGGTGAACACAGCTCGGCAGGGATCTGTTATGGTGCCTCCACAGCCGGCGGACGCGTATTCAACGCAACCAGTGCGCAGGGCTACATGTTCATGCTGGAGCAGCTGCCTGTACAAGCAGGTACGCGTATGCCTATGGTAATGAACCTGATCTGCCGCTCGATCTCAGGGCCGCTGAACATTCACGGTGACCACTCTGACTTGTATTTCGCACTCAATACCGGCTGGCCGATCCTGATGTGCCGTGACCCGCAATCGGTCTACGACATGAATCTGATGGCACTGAAGCTGGCAGAACATGCGAAGGTCCGGCTTCCGGTTATGGTTGCTTCGGACGGTTATTTCACTTCTCACCAGAAGCGCCGCGTACAGGCTTTCGCCCACCGGCAGGATGTCCAAAAGTTTGTAGGCGAACAGCCTCCTGTAGGCTTCACCGATACGCTTGACCGGAACAATCCGGTTACGGTTGGTCCTTACATGAATGAACCGGATTATATCAACAACCGTTACCAGCAGTCCGTTGCGATGTACAACGCCGGTGAGGTGTTTGAAGAAATCGCTCAGGAATTTGCCGAGCTGACCGGACGCCATTATGAGGTGATTGAGCAGTACCGGATGGAGGACGCCGACGTTGCCGTCTTCCTGATGAACTCTGCATCCGAGATTATCAAGGATGTTGTCGATCAGCTGCGCCTGCAGGGCATCAAAGCCGGAGCGATCTCCCCGAACATGATCCGTCCGTTCCCGCAGAAGCAGATTGCGGAAGCGCTGAAGAATGTCAAAGCTATTACTGTAGGTGACCGTGCGGATTCCGTCGGCGGACATGGCGGTAATATGGTCAACGAAATCAAGGCGGCCCTGTTCACCTACGGCAACACAACCACCAAGGTTATCAGCCGGATTTACGGTCTGGGCGGTAAAGACTTCTACGCAGAAGACGGCCATCACTTCTTCCAGCTGGCTATGGATGCCGTTGCCGCTGACCGTGTTGAAGTGCCGTTTGATTACTACGGTCACAATCCGGGCGAGGCAGACAAAGCACCTAAGCGCCTGCTGAAGCCGTTGGATTTCGATTCCCTGAAGACCGGGCTGATTACCGTTACCAAGAATGAAGAAACCGGCAAGCTTGCGGTTAAGGTTCCGCCGGTGCGCAGCCTGATGAAGAAGCCGAGACGCCTGTCTCCGGGGCATGGCGCATGTCCGGGCTGCGGTATTTTCTCAGGACTCGAGCTGTTCTTCAGAGGGATTGAAGGAGATATCGTCGCGCTGTATCACACAGGCTGCGCTATGGTAACTACAACCGGTTATCCCTACTCCTCCCACAAATCAACGTTTATCCATAACCTGTTCCAGAACGGTGCTGCTACGCTTTCCGGTGTGGTAGAAATGTTCTGGGAACGCAAACGCCGCGGTGAACTGGACGGACTCGGACTTAAGGATGACTTTACCTTCGTGATGGTTACCGGGGACGGCGGTATGGATATCGGGATGGGACCTGCTATCGGTGCAGCCCTGCGCGGACACAAAATGATTATCGTCGAGTACGATAATGAAGGCTACATGAATACCGGTGCACAGCAGTCGTATTCGACCCCTCTGGGGCACCGCACCTCTACATCCAGCATCGGCAAAACACAGCAGGGTAAAGTTACTCAGCACAAGGATACTGCGCAGATTATGGCAGCTACCAACATTCCTTACGTGTTCACCGGCTGTGAAGCTTATCCGCAGGATCTGTTGAAAAAAGCGGCGAAGGCACAGTGGTATGCACAGAACGAAGGCCTGGTTTACGGCAAGATTCTGATTGCTTGCCCGCTGAACTGGATGAGCGAGGACAAGGAAGGCACGAATATCGTGTCCTTGGCCGTTGAATCCTGCTTCTTCCCGCTCTATGAAGTGGAGCAAGGCGTTACTAATATTACCTACAATCCGGAAGAAAAGAATAAACGGGTTGAGGTGTCTGCGTGGCTGAAGACGATGGGTAAAACCCGCCATCTGCTCAAGCCGGAGAATGAGCCTGCACTGCGCAGCTTCGAGAGTGAGGTTCAGCGCCGCTGGAGCAAGCTCGTCGCTAAGCATGAGCATCCGGACCTGTAAGTAACTGCGGATTCATAACTTTTCATATCTCACAGCCTGACAGTCTAATTGTCAGGCTGTGTTTGTGTTATCAGGGCGGGTATTAAAGCTATTGCAGGGGAGTAGCTGCATTTTCTGCTGCATTTTGATAGAGTAGGGTTGATGAATACAGGAAGGCATGGACATTCTAAACAGCTGAATCCGGTAAAGGAGCGTGTTGGTGATGAAAAGGGTGGACTGGCAGGACGGAATCTGGAGTAATGAGCCGCATTCGGTTGCAGAGCAGAACGGCAAACTGATTGTTCAGGCTGTGGAGGGCAGTGATTACTGGCAGAAGACCATGTACGGCTTTCAGCATGATAACGGGCATGCGCTGCTTGCTGCTTGGACAGAAGGAACTGCGGTAGAGGTCAGCTTTGACGCCGGAAGCCTAACCGAGCTGTACGACCAGGCGGGGATTATGCTGTGGCACAGCCCGCTGCAATGGATCAAGGCCGGGGTCGAAATCAATGACGGCGTGCCGCATATAGGTGCTGTGGTAACAGATCAATACTCTGACTGGTCGCTGTCACCTGTTCCGGAATGGGCCGGGCAGATTGTGACCATCCGCGCTTCACGCCTGAAGGATGCTGTCATTCTCAGAGCCAGAACCGGCGTGTATCCATGGCGCACGATCCGGGTCGCCAGATTCCCTTATACGGGTGAAGTACAGGCCGGCCCGATGCTCTGTGCTCCGACCCGGCCCGGGCTCAGGGTGGAGTTCACAAGCTGGATCTCTACTTCGCCGGATACAGATGTTCATGATGAGCCTCCGGGGGAATGAGCTTGTTGCCTGATACTCTCTTATGGGGAATAGGCGGCATATTACATTTTGCATAAATAGCTTTTCTCCCAGCCATTCTAAGTATAAAAATTCTGCCGGGAGGAAGCTTTGATGAGATTTCAGATAATACTGCTGGCTGCCGCACTGGCTGCCGGGTTAGTAGGCGCGGGTAATATTCAGCATAACTATATCAAGCAAGCATATATAACATCACATGGAAGCCTGGAACAGCTCTCAGAGGGCTCTGTTGCCCGACTGTATACCTCTTTGGAGAAAGAGAAGGGCAAATATACAGATAAGCTAAAAGCGCTTCTAAACCAGCTTATGGACGGGGTGCATGCCTCGCATTAATACTTGGTGGAAAAATTTCAGCAGAAACAAGGCCGGTAACTGCATCGACAGATGCGTTACCGGCCTTGTTTGGCTTCCTGCTATTCCTTCTTATAAATCTCCCTCATCACATGCCGCAGCTCAGGAACAATCAGCCGGCTCATCGCCAGCTTGATGGCCCCCGTAGAGCCAGGCATCGAGAAGACCGCTGTATTGCCGATCGTGCCGGCGATAGCCCGGCTCAGGATGGCGGCAGAGCCGATATCCTCGGTAAAGCTGAGCAGCCGGAAGATTTCGCCGAAGCCCGGGAGCGATTTGTCGAGCAGCGAGGCGACAGCCTCATAGGTGGTGTCTCGCGGTGAAATGCCCGTGCCGCCGGTCAGCAGCACTGCTTCGATGCCGGAATGAACGGAGCTTTTGTAGACCAGTTCACGGATGTCCTCATAATCGTCTTTGACGATGGTGCGGCCGACGACCTGATAACCGGCCTCCTCCAGCATTGATACAAGGAGCTGGCCTCCCGTGTCTGTCTCCATAGTACGGGTATCAGAGACGGTGATGACGTAGCAGGCTACGGTCTGCGGTGCTTGCTTGCGGTGTTCTTCGACAGATGACATATTATCCACTCCTAGAGTCCAAATCGATTCCCTATCTTCCTATTTACCCATAATACCAGTCTTTATAAGGGCTGTTCCAGTGAAATGCGGTTTAAGGCCTTCTCTGTAAGCGGCATAAAGAAATTAAGGATGAATCCGCCCAGACATACGGTGAGCAGGGTGCCGATCCCGATAGGCCCGTTTGAAATAAAGGCCGCCAGCAGGAACAACAGATAAAGGAGCGTACGGGTAAAAAAGATGCTGCGGCCCGTCAGCTTTTGCAGCAATAGGGTCAGCCGGTCTAACGGGGAGGGAGCGAATTTGGCTTGCAGATACAATGCGGTTCCCAGTCCTGTGACGATTAAGCCTGATGCAAAGCAAACCAGTCTGCCGGCCGGCAATCCGGGTTCAATCCAGTCATTAAGCAAGTATAGCCAAACATCGATCCCGAGGCCGGTTACAAAAGCAGTCGCCAACCCTAATATTTCCGGTCTTTTTCCGGACAGCCAAGTGTTAAGCACCAGCAGCAGTATAGCGATGAGGATTTCCCAGCTGCCCACGGTCAGGCCGATACTGCCGGAAAGGCCGACCAAGGTAGCGTCAAAAGGGGAAGCACCAAGGCCGGATTGTATGGTCAGTGAAATGCCGAGCGTTAATATTAATAATCCGCCGATGAATAGAGAGGCAGCCGTTAGACGGGATCTGTTCATATCTGTGAAGCAGAAATCGCTTTGGTCATTAAAAAGTGCGGGATACCGTCTTCCATAAATTCTGCGGATGAGATCTGATAACCAAGCTTCTCATAGAATCCTTTGGCTTGTGACTGCCCGTGCAGTTTGACCCCGGTATAACCGTTTTGAACGGCGATTTCCTCAAGTGCAGAAATGATTTGTTTGCCTATCCCGAATTTACGGAAGGGCGCCAGAATGCAAATCCGCTCCAGCTTCCCTTTCCCCTCAAAAGCGCGAATCCGCCCTGTGCCCACCGGCTGTCCGTCATAATAGGCCAGAACATGCCGGCACTGACTGTCCAGTGTATCAAAATCATCAAATTCGTCAGCAAGCGGGACTCCCTGCTCCTCGACAAATACCTGCTTCCTGATCGAAAAAGCAGCTTGCAGCTCCTCTGGCAGCGTGATGGCCTGTACGTTCATTTTTCTCCAACCTTTCTTATCTGAAATCATTAACAAAGTATATACAAAAATATTATTGTTGTAAATGCAATAAAAATAAATCTGTCTAAGCCGGCTTTAGGCGCTCTCTGCCGAGTATCTTGCTTGTACACTCAGACTGTAGTACACTCGCTACCATACGGAATTTTTGGGGGAGCGATGAAACATGGAACAACAGGCCTTGCCGGTTTATATATTGTCCGGATTTCTCGGAAGCGGTAAAACAACACTGCTGCAGCGGCTGCTGGATCACTGGAAAAGCCAGAATCTGCGTCCTGCGGTCATTATGAATGAGCTGGGGGAAGTGAATCTCGACGGATTGCTGGTTGAGCAGGAGGTTCCGATGGCTGAAATGCTGGGCGGGTGCATCTGCTGTACAAGCCGCGGTGATCTCAGTACAGAGCTGACTACACTGGTCAAAAAAGAAAAACCGGATGTTGTGGTGATTGAAGCTACAGGTGCAGCGAATCCGCTGGAAATAGTTGATGCGGTAACGGAAACCTCACTGTATCAGCAGGTGGAGCTGAAGGGGCTGATTACCGTCGTTGATGCGGCGCATCTGCTGGAACTGTACCGCTCGCAGCAGGGAGCCACCTACCGGCTGATGCAGGAGCAGATCCGCTGTGCATCTGTTCTGATTCTCAATAAGACGGACCGTATTACAGCAGAAGAAGCTGAGGAAATCTCTGCCATTTTGCGGAAATGGAATGCATATGCCGAGATTTTGCCGGCTGTGCGCTGTGCCCTTGAACCGGAAGAGCTGCTCGGCGGCCTTGGCGGAGTGCATCTGGATGGAGATAGTGCGGATGGCGGGACTTCCGAAAGGGATGAAGAATACAGCGGGCAATCTGCCGGACAACAGGGCAAAGCTCACCATACCCATGACCATGTCATGGCGTACACCCACTACTTCAAAAATGCGGTGGACAGTGAAGCATTCGAGCAGTTTGTAAAAGAGCTGCCGCGTGATGTATACCGTGCGAAGGGCATCGTTACGTTCAGTGACACTGCGAGCCGGTTTTTGTTCCAGTATGCTTACAGGGAAGCTGATTTTATGAAAATTACACCGCAGGGAGAGGTGCCGGATGTAGCTGTCTTTATCGGTGAGCATTTCTCGGCAGGCGAGCTGCGTACCCGGCTGCTGCAGCTGGAAAAGCGCTACTTCGGCCGGCCGGCGGCAGTAAAGCGGGGCCTGTAACCGGCTCTTCCGGCAGGTCATCCGGAGCTGAGCTTCAAATTCCCGGACCTCCGGCAGACAGCCTGTTCAGCGGTGAGCTTGGTTCGTTCCTTTTCTTGCAGGTTAATACATAGGCATACCCTATACAAATTGCAGGAGGTTTAAGGCTATGACCCGAATCCAATATCAGGAATGCATCGATGCTTGTATTAAATGTATGAATGCCTGTAACTACAGCTACGTCTCCAGCCTGAAAGAATATGACCTGGCAGCGCTACGCGAGAGCATCCGGCTTGACCGGGAGTGTGCAGATATCTGTTCTTTCGCCGTTCAGGCAATGACCCGGCAGAGCCCGTTTGTCGTTGAAATCCTGCGTCTGTGCGCGGAGATCTGTGAACGCTGTGCCGACGAGAGCAGCCGGCATATGCAGACACACTGTCAGGAATGCATTGATGCCTGCCGCAGTGCAGCTCTGGCCTGCCGCCTGATCAGCGGTGCTGTTGAAGTATACGCCTAATTATCTATAACTTGATAGAACCAGACCGCCAGCAGTCCCGACTGCAGCGGATTCTGGTTTTTTTGTATGTTCGTTTGCTGGAATCATCTTCACGCAGGAAGGAAGGCGGCGATAATCTGACGAATAGTAGAGAGGATAACAAATTCAGTCACCGGTGATAGCCCGGCTGGCAGTATTTTTGTAAGGAGAAATCACCGTATGCATCAACCCCAATCTTTGATCAGCTTGACCGGTGCGACCAAACTATATGGAGGGAGAGCCGTACTGAATGAGGTTTCCCTCACCATCGGAGCCGGGTCCGCCACAGCCCTGATCGGCCGCAACGGCTCCGGCAAAAGCACACTGCTTGCCGTGCTGGCCGGGCTCCTGCAGCTCTCATCAGGTATCGTGAAGCGGTCACACCCTAAGCTCAGAATCGGCTATGCCCCCGAGGCTTTTACAGGAATGAAGCTTCCGGCAGAGCAGTATTTGCGTCACATGGGCAGGATTAGCGGAGCTCCCCCGGCTGAACTGGAGCGTCAGATCACAGAGCTGCTGGAGGCGTTTCATCTTCAGCCGTTCCGCAAGCAGCCGGTAATCGGCTATTCCAAGGGGATGCTGCAAAAGGTTAACCTGATCCAAAGCCTGCTTGGTGAACCTGAGCTGCTGCTGCTTGACGAGCCGTTGTCCGGACTTGATCTTCCGGCTCAGCACGTTCTGATTGACCGACTGCAGGAACTGAAGCGGAAAGGGACAGCGCTTGTATTCTCTGTACACGAACCGCTGTGTGTGGAAGCGCTGGAAGCGGGAGTGCATGTACTTCAGGCAGGCCGGACGCATATGATTACCAGCGCAGACAAGCTTAGAGAGAAGTCCTCCTCCTGTCTGGTATGCACGCCTTTGGAGAATCATGAGCAGCAAATCATTACAGGCATGCCCGGTTTTATTGCTGAACAGTCTGTCCATACCACTTTGGCAGGAAAGTGTACAGAGTGGACTGTCGATACTGCCTATGCGGATGATTTTTTGCGCTATATTCTCCAGCACGGCGGGTCGGTAATCTCTGTTGAGCACCGGAGCGGCCGTAATCGGCTTGAAGAATGGATGGACCCGAAACGCAGCGGGGAGGAGCATACCGGATGAGAGCGCTCATTGCCTATATGCTGAAAAGCTATACGACCTCACAACGGTTTTTTGGGCCTGTTGCAGCTGTCGTGATATTATTGCTGTTTCTTTATACATACAAGCCAAACCCTGTAATGGGCAGCTATGCAGCTACCGGTGTAATTCTGTTCATCGGCTGCGCCTGGATGGGAATCAGCTTTCTTAACCATGAGCAGGCCGTACAGCGGCAGGTCACAATCGTTCATCTGCGCAGCAGCATAAAGTACAGTCTGGGCGGCATACTGACGCTGGCTTTGCTTACAGTGGCGCTTGCATTGCTGATGGTGGTTTATCCGCTCTTGACCGGGAGCTTTGCTGAGCCGGCCGGATTATACCGGGTGACGGTCGCATTCACCGGACATCTGCTGCTGGGTATGCTCGGAGTCTCCATTTCACTGTTTCTGCAGGCTTCCTGGGTTCCCAAAAGCAGCTATGCCACCGGCCTGCTCCTGATCATCCTGATTTTGTCCATTAGCGGACTGAAGCTGGCTGAACTCATTCCCGGCCCGGTTGTGCCGGTGCTGCTGCCTCCTGCGGCGCTGTTAATGAATGCACTGATGAAGACAGATGAATGGTCGATGCCAGCGGTGCTGGGGACATTTGCCCATGCACTAATTTACATATTGCTGCTCTGCGGAGTGTATTTGTACCGCTCCGGACGCATGGATTATGGCAGGCATTTGTGAGAGAATAGATCAATAAAGAGAGAACAGCGGGAGGAAAGATGAAGGATACACAAATACCGGAGAGTGAACAATCCAAAGAGTTATTTGCTTATTTCGGACTGGCAGTCTATTATTGTCAGGCTTTGGAACAGCAGCTGACCAATCTGCTGCTGCTCACAAAGCTGTCTCAGGGAAAAACGCCTACAGAAGCAGATCTAGCTGATTTGTATCAGCGCAAACTCAGCAGTTCACTCGGCCAGCTCATCAAAGAAATCCAGCATCATTTTCCCTTCTCGGAAGAAGAGACGAATCAGCTGCAGGCTGTATGGAAGCAGCGTAATCATATTGTCCACGATTATTTCAAGGAGCGCATCCAGGAGACCTTTACTCCGGCAGGCAGGGCGCATATGATCCGTGAGCTGAAACGGTTCAAGAATAAGGCCAGCAGACTGGAAATCAAGCTGCAGGGATACTGCACGGAAATGTATGCCAAGCTGGGGCTGGAAGAGGAGCAGTTCGTTGAATAGAACAGGCGGGCAAGGCTATCAGTAAAGACTCACAATACACAGCATCTCCTGTGTATTGTGAGTCTTTTGCGGTTGTTATGATGCTGACCTATTAATCAGTCCTGCTATTGCACAGATTGTGGACAGCCTCCTCCAGCAGCCCGAGTCCGCCTGTGCGGACGGTCTCCGGAGAAAAGGCGACGCTGCCGGCTCTATTGCAGCGTGCCAGACTGGCGATTGCGCCGGCAAGCGCCGGGATCATTCCGGCGTTCAGGGCTTCGCCGGGCTCCCACCACCAGCGGAGAATGCTCAGGACTCCGGTTTTCTTGTTCATGACCGGCTCCAGCCGGGCAATAAACCGGTCGCCGAATAGAAGAGGCAGTACATAATAGCCGTATTCCCGATCTGCAGCCGGCTTGTACACCTCCCAGCGGTACTGGAAGCCGAACAGCTGGCGGATCAGCTCCCTGTCCCACAGGAGATTATCGAGCGGAGCGAGCACAGCGGCGAATCCGCCTTGCTCCGCAGCCTCTGCAGAACCGTCCCCGTCCGAAGCATCCCCGGCCAGTACAGCCCCAAGTCCGGGAGCATCCGCCGTCCGCATATACAGCGGCAGCTTCACATCCTCTACACGCACCTCACGGATGCTGTCATTCCGCAGCAGCCGTTCCACAGCAGCCGTTCTTTCCTTGCTCTTTAACCCGGAAATGCCCAGCCAGCCGTCACCGGATTTGTTCCACTGCAGGCCAAGGCTGCCGATCCGCCGCAGCACATACCAGTCGTGGTACTGCTCCTCCAGCGGATTCGGCTCCCCGGCACGTAGCAGATGCTCCGGCAGCAGCCTGGCCGTGAAATCGTAATAACGGCGGGTATGCACCCGGTGGTGGACGGACACTTCACCCCGGAAATACATCGTTTCCAGCGCGGCACGGGTCACTCTGGCCGGAGCCCAGGCCCAGTTCATCTTCTCCTTGCCTTCCAGATCAAGTGAGGAGAGGGGGCCGCGGGCTTCAAGGGCTTCCCGCACCTGCTCCATCGTCTTCAGGAGCAGTTCGTCGCCATTATGCCTTGCTGCTGCGGCCTCCCGCCTGCGGCTGAAATATGGCCAGTCCTCTGTGCAATAGATGGACATGTTCTTGTCCCAGCCGTCAATCAGCAGCCGGTCCGTGTACAGCAGCTCATTTGCCATGGCGGGAACAAAATCCGGAATCCGCGCCTGGAGCACCAGCTCGTGATTGTGCCCGGCAATGCTGAGCGGGTCATACTGGATGCAGCCGACATGGCGGACATACTGAAAAATCCCTGTCTTTCCGCCCGGCAGCATACCGGGAACGAGTCTTTGGTGCTGCAGCAGAAACCGTCTGGCCTGCTGCTTGCTAAGTGAATAGGTAATCATGGTTACCACCCCGTTCTTATGTATTATTTTTCATTATATAGAACGGATGTTCTGCGTTCAAGTATAGAAAACCCCTGGCAGCCTAAGCGCCGCCAGGGGGTGTATTGAACTCTTTAGCTGTGCTTCAGCGAGGGCTGCAGAACAGCTGCAGGCTTAGCCGGCGCAGCAGCATCAGCAGCCTGTGCAGCACCAGCTCCAAGCTGCAGCTGGTACATCCGGTAGTAGCGGCCTTCCAGCGCCATCAGCTCCTCGTGGCTGCCGCGCTCCACAATCTCGCCGTGATGCAGCACGAGAATCTGGTCTGCACTGCGGATCGTCGATAAGCGGTGGGCGATGATGAAGGTGGTCCGGCCTTTCTTCAGCACCTCCAGCGCGTCCTGGATAAGGCTCTCGGTCTCCGTATCAATATTGGAGGTCGCTTCATCCAGAATGAGAATCGCCGGATCGAACGAGAGCGCCCGGGCGAAGGAGATCAGCTGGCGCTGTCCGGCGGACAGCGTGCTGCCTTTTTCCACTACCGGCTCGTCGAAGCCCTGCGGCAGGTGGGCCAGCAGCTTATCCGCCCCGACCTCACGCAGCGCGCGTTCCACCCGTTCCCGGCTGATCCGTTCATCGCCAAGACTGACGTTGGACGCGATGGTACCGGTGAAGAGATAAGGGTCCTGCAGCACGATCCCCATATGGCTGCGCAGCCACTGCTTGGGAATGGAGGTGACCTCCTGGCCGTCAATCGTAATGCTGCCGCGCTGCGGATCATAGAAGCGGAACAGCAGATTGATGATCGAGCTTTTGCCCGAGCCGGTGTGCCCGACCAGAGCTACTGTCTCGCCCGGACGCGCCTCGAAGGAAATGTCCTTCAGCACGAAATCTTTTTTGTAGGCAAAGGATACGTTGTTGAATTCGACCTTGCCCTTGTAACGCGGCATTGAGCCGTCAGTCACAGCTTCGCCGGGTTCATCCATCAGGGTAAACACACGGCCTGCGGAGACCATCGAGCTGTCCAGATTCGCGAGCTGGTTGACCATACCGGTAATCGGCTGGAACATCCGTCCCAGTACATCAACAAAGGCATACAGCACGCCCAGTGATACAAAGGTCGATCCGCCAAGGCTGCCGAAGCCGAAGTACCATAGCACCAGCACAAAGGAAAGGTTACGCAGCGTATTCACCAGATTGTGTGAGGTCAGCGCGTTCAGGTTCAGCATTTTGTTCTGATACTTCATATAATCATCATTCAGATATTCGAATTCTTCGCGGCTCTGCTTCTGGCGGCGGAAAATCCGGATAATCGACATCCCCTGGATGGATTCATTGATAATGGCATTAATCTCACTAAGACGCGAGCGGATGATGGTATTGTATTTGGTTGCCACCTTCCGGTACAGCACGATCCAGAGAACGATAATCGGTACGATGAACAAGCTGATCAGGCCAAGCTTGACATCGAGCAGAAAGAGGGCAATGTACACCCCGGTGATATTAATAATTCCTGTAAAAAAGTTGGACAGCACGGCAATGAACAGGTCCTTGACGGCTTCTGTATCATTGGTGACCCGTGAGACAACCTTGCCCGCAGGCAAATTGTCAAAAAAGTACACCGGCAGCCGCTGGATATGTGCGTATACATCGGTTCGCAGCTTGCGGATGACCTGGTTGGCTGACGACTGCAGCCAGTAGGTTTTGCCGAATTCGGCCAGGATCGAGATGACCAGGAAGACCGCATACAGTCCTACCAGCTCATAAATCCCGGGAAACTCCGGCTTGTAAAAAGCAAATACCTCATCCGCGGACAGCTTCACGGCAGGGTAAGCAGAGATTTCATCCCCGTATTTGATCTCCAGCATCCCGTCCTTAAATGAACGTTCGCCATCAGCCTGTGCAACCGCCTCATTGATGAAATAAAAGCTTCTGCCTGACTGCAGCAGCCGGACCTCCTGGCCCTTGGCTTCACCCTCGGCAAAGCGGTCGCCGCGTTTGTAATAATTGCTGTTATACTCAGCGGCCTCTTCAGAGGATGCCGTCTGGAAGTAGGGCTGCTCGATGCCGAGCAGATGGTTGTCGATCATATTTTTGGCGATAAACGGGCCGGCCAGCTCGGCGGCCACGCCGATGGTAAGCAGCAGAAGGGCTGCGATAAAGGTTTTTTTGGCAGTCAGTGCATACTGCAGCAGGCGTTTGCCTGTACTCTGTGTCAACGGTGACACCTCCTAAAGGGTTATTAAGTCCCGGTTAAAAAATCTGGTTTAAAATATTGGATAAGCCAACCGGCATCCGCGGTTATTCCCCGCTCAGATTGTTCTCCACCTGCTGGCGGTCAAACTGCTCACGGTACCAGCCGTTCATCTCCAGCAATTCCTGGTGAGTGCCGCGCTCAATAATATGCCCATTATCCAGCACCAGAATCAAATCGGCGTGCTCGACGGCAGAGAGGCGGTGGGTGGAGATCAGGGTCGTTTTGCCGGCGCGCTCCTCGCGGATATTATCAATGATCCGGGCTTCGGTGCGTGCGTCAACGGCTGACAGGGCATCGTCCAGAATCAGAATCTCAGGGTTCGCGATAAAAGCTCTGGAGATCGAGACGCGCTGCTTCTGGCCCCCGGAGAGGGAGACGCCGCGTTCGCCGACCAGTGTATCCAGGCCGTCGGATAAGGTGCCGAGGTCGTTCTGGAACGCTGCGGCCGTAATGGCCTGCATAATGCGTTCATCACTGGCCTTGTCATAGCCGAACTGGATATTCTCACGGACCGATTTGGAGAACAGAATTTGCTCCTGCGGAACGTAGCCCATCCAGCTGTGCAGCTTGTCGAGAGCAATACTCTCAATCGGAACATCTGCAATCCGGATATCCCCTTTGCCGGTTGGATATTCATGAAGCAGCTGCTTCAGCAGTGTGGATTTGCCGCTGCCGGTGCGTCCGACTACCCCCAGCGTCTGGCCCTGGGACAGGGAGAAGCTGACTCCGCTCAGATTATCAATGGTGGAGGTAGGATAACGGAACGTTACATCCTTGAAATCGATCCGGGTTGGCTGGGCTACCGCTACCGGGCTGGCGACATCGGCCACATCCGGACGGGTATTCGTTGTTTCGTCGATCCGCTCCAGTGAAGCGCCGCCGCGCTGCATGATGTTGATCAGCTCACCGATGGCGAACATCGGCCAGACGATCATTCCCAGGTACATATTAAAGGAGACTAGGTCGCCCAGTGTAATCTGATTTCGGAATACGAGATAAATGCCATATGTAAGTGCAATGATATAGCTGAGGCCTACACAGAAACGGATGGTCGGTTCAAAAAAGGCATCTACACGGGCAACCGCCATATTTTTGCGGTACACATCTTCAGTAATGTCGGCAAATCGCTTCTCGTCCAGCCGCTCCTGCACATAAGCGCGGATAACGCGAATCCCGGATACGGATTCCAGCACTTGGTCATTCATATCCCCGAAGGCATCCTGGGCCAGACTGTAACGGTCGTGAATCGCTTTGCCGTAGAAAATCATCGCGATTGCGATCAGCGGCAGCGGCAGCACCGCAGCAAGCGTCAGCTTCCAGCTGACCAGAAAGCCCATTGCCAGCAGGACGACACTAAGATAGACAGTGGAGTCCACGAGCGTCAGCATTCCGAAGCCGACGGTGGTCGCCACGGCGCGGATATCATTGGTGGCGCGGGCCATCAGGTCGCCGGTGCGGTTTTTTTCAAAGAAAGAAGGGGTCATCGTCATCAGATGGTTCATGAACCGGGAACGCAGCAGCCGCTCGACCAGGTTGGAGCCGCCGAACAGCTTATGCATCCAGACATAAGTGATCCAGTAAATAATCAGCATCATCACGGTGATTGCGCCGATGTACTTCAGCAGTGACCCTGTGGTGATGGAGCCGCGGACAATTTCGTCGATAGCGTTGCCAAGCAGACGGGGCGGCAGCAGCTCTAATACACCTACTACAATTAGCAAAATCAGGCCGATAGAATAGCGCCTTTTCTCCCGGCGGAAAAACCAGCCGAGATCACGGAGTACGGAGAACAAGGGTAATCCCTTCCTTTCGTGTTTGGGGTGTCGTTGTCGGTTTGTGAATGTGTCTTAGAATGATGATGACAATAGCGGATGTCTATTAACAGCATGCAAAAAGGCATACCCTCCGTTAAACGGATGATATGCCTGTAAGATACAGTGATAATCATGTCCACGGTGCTTTGCAGCAGCACAGAAGACATGGAAGAGACTTACCTGGCTAAATTCAGGTACGGTGGATGTACTTGATTCAGCAGGTTTCCACTATTCGGGCTGCTTCGGTATGAGGTTGTGTATAGTCGCCGACAAAAAAGTTATAATCAACTGGTACAATGGTCAACACCGAAATCACCCTTTCGCTCATTTTTGGTAATTACTTCAAGACGCTTCGTATGTTCAGAGTTTATCATCAGTCTCTGAACAATGTCAAATAGAATTTTGAACAATTTGCGAAGACGGAGTATCATAGATAAGGAACGGCTGATTTGGAATACCGCCGGCTTATAGTATGATATACAGAAACGGAGGTGCACTAACACAAATGGATATGACAATTAGTCCGGAGGCGGCAGCCTGGTTCAAGAAGGAACTTAACCTGAAGAACGGGGACTCTATTCGTTTATTTCCGCGTTACAGCTCGGGCGGAGGACTGCATCCCGGATTTTCACTGGGTATTGCTACGGAACCACCCGCGCGTCCTGCAGCAGAGGCGGAGCAGGGAGGCCTGATTTTTTATATGGAGGAGCAGGATCTCTGGTATATGGAGGGCTACAGCCTGTCTATTAATTATGTCGCTGCCGAGGATGATATCGAGTATGTGTATCAGCCGCTGAGCGCGGCGGGTCAGGCTAAGGAGTAGCCTTTGCTGCCTGAAGCGGGCTGGCTGGAGCCAGCTGCAGTCTGAAGGGCGGCCTGCACAAAAAGCCCCTGCCGGGCGGCAGGGGCTTTTTGTGCAGTGGCGGGTAAGTATAAGATAGCCGTTTTATTGCGAGCTGCGGAAGGTCTCTTCCTCCATCGCAAACTCAAAATCATCGATGTCATACACCTGCACCGGGATTCCGCCTTCGATGATGCGCTGGATTAGCTCGAACTGGTCGGTCAGGACAGGTACCTTTTCCCGCACGGAGGTCAGCAGCAACTCTGTCTCAATCGGATCAAAGGCTTCCCCGTAGGCTGCGTTGTCAACGCTGTTGATAATCGTAACCTGCGCCCGTTCACCGAGCAGAATGCCGGAGCTCTTCGCCCAGGGTACGGACAGGCAGCGGTTGATCTTCTTGGAATTGAGCGGCTCCTCGAAATAGGCAATCAGCTCACGTATTTTGCTTTTGACATGCTGGTCATCGTCTGCCCGGTTCATCAGCGGCTCGTCACTGTCCCGCAGCTCGTATAGTTCCATAACGGTCGTGTAGGGCACGATATATTCCACAGGGCTTTGCGGTACGAGAAGCTGGCCGTAGATGGCCATCATGACCGCTTCCGTCACAAATTGTCTAGACATCATTATCCTCCTGAAGTTCGGTACTGCACTTGCACTTGTGTACCTAAGAAATATAAAAACACTGTAAGCCTCAAATGTCAACAGTACCCAGAGCGGTATAAAAAAAGAAAGGGCGTAACGTTCTGTGAAGCAATGGAAAGCGTATTATACCTTTGTCCGGCCTTATATGAAATGGATTGTGCTGACGCTCGTTATCGGCATGATCAAGTTCAGCATTCCGCTGACTCTGCCGATGATTTTGAAATATGTGGTCGATGATCTGCTGACACCCTCAGCTCTGACTGCAGCGGAAAGAATCTCGAAGCTGTTTTATGTACTAGGCGGCGCATTTCTGCTGTTTGTTGTAATCAGGGGGCCGGTGGAGTACTACCGCCAATATTTTGCCCAGCTGATTACGAGCAAAGTGCTGTTCGATATGCGCAACAAGCTGTACAGCCATCTGCAGCGCCTGTCCCTGCGGTATTATCAGAATACGAAGGTAGGCGAAGCGATCTCCAGGTTCATCAACGATGTGGAGCAGTCCAAAAACCTGGTCGAGGTCGGGATGATGAACGTCTGGCTTGATATGTTCACGCTGATTTTTGCGCTGGGGTTCATGTTCTATCTCAATCCGGTGCTGGCGCTCGTCTCGATTGCAGTTCTTCCGCTGTACGGCATTGCCGTTAACACACTTTACAAGCGGCTGAAGGTACTGACCAAGGACAGATCACAGGCACTGGCTGCCATACAAGGCTATCTGCATGAACGGATTCAGGGGATTGCCATCATCCGCAGCTTTACAATGGAAAAGGTTGATCAGAAGCAGTTCGAGGGTATTAACGGCAAGTTTCTGGAAAAAGCGCTGGCTCATACCCGCTGGAACGCGGTTACCTTCGCCATTATTAATACCTTGACGGACCTTGCCCCGCTGCTCGTAATCGGATACGGCGGCTATGAGGTCATCCGCGGTAATCTGACGCTCGGCACCTTTGTTGCTTTTTTCGGCTATCTGGACCGGATGTATGCGCCGCTGCGGCGGCTGATTAACTCCTCCACCGTATTGACCCAGGCTTCTGCTTCGCTGGAGCGGGTTATGGAGCTGCTGGATGAGCCTTATGATATTGCTGACCGGCCCGGTGCAAAGCCACTTCAGGATGCGGCCGGAGCCATCCAATTTGACCATGTGTGGTTTAAGTACAGGGAAGACAACGAATGGGTGCTGAAAGAAATAAATCTCAGCATCAGCCCGGGACAGACCGTTGCGTTTGTCGGGATGAGCGGGGGCGGCAAATCCTCCCTCATCAGCCTGATTCCGCGTTTCTATGACATCAGCGAAGGGCGACTGCTCATGGATGGACAGGACATCCGCGGACTGACCCAGGAGAGCCTGCGGCGGACGGTGGGCATGGTTCTGCAGGATAACTTCCTGTTCAGCGGCTCGGTGCGTGACAATATCCTGTTCGGCAACCCGGATGCCGGTGAAGCGGAGGTTATTGCCGCTGCACAGGCTGCGAATGCCCATGATTTCATTATGCAGCTGCCTGAGGGGTATGACACCGAGGTCGGTGAGCGCGGAGTGAAGCTCTCAGGCGGCCAGAAGCAGCGGGTAGCGATTGCCAGAGTCTTCCTCAAAGATCCGAAGGTGCTTATTCTGGATGAGGCCACGTCTGCGCTGGATCTGGAGTCAGAGCACCTGATCCAGCAGTCACTGCAGTCCCTGGCCTCAGAGCGAACAACGCTGATTGTCGCCCACCGATTGTCCACTATCACCCATGCGGACCAGATTATCGTGCTGGAAAACGGTGAGATTACCGAGCGCGGTACTCATGAAGAGCTTATGCTGCTAGATGGCAGCTATGCCCGTCTGTTCAATGTGCAGCGGCTGGATGGATAGATAAACTATATTAACGGTTTCCTTCACAGAGGAAGCCGTTTTTATTTGCATTTGTTTATTGGTTACAGTAAACTGTAACTGAGACACTTAACTGTATCTATATATGTCTGGAGGCTGGAATGATGAATACTTACACCGGCAAACAGCTGGCTGAGCTGGTACAGCAGGAAGCTCCTGATATGAACCTGCGGACCGTGCGTTATTATACACAGATTGGCCTGCTCCCGCCGCTTGAGCTGTCCGGCAACAAGCGGGTTTATACCGACCGCCATTACAGACATCTGAGGGCTATTCTGGCTTTGTCCAGAAGTGGAGAGACGCTTGCCGATATCCAGCTTAAACTGGCAGACATGCCGGAAGATGAGATAACTAAGCTTGGCGAACGTCTGAAGTTCATGCAGCCGGAACAGCTTCTGTCCGGGGACACGCTGGTAGTCAGCGAGGATGTGATGCTGACGGTCAGCCCGCGGATTTCACCAGAGCTGAGGCTGGAGCTTCAAGATACGATTACCCGGATGCTGAAGGAGGGGCAACGAGGATGATAACAGCGCGGCTGGCCAAATCGGTGCTTGAGAATGAGGAAGGGCTAAACCATCTGCTTATTCAAATCCACCCGCCAGAAATGTCTGATTATGCAGTAGTAAGGCTTGTTATGCCGGAAGGAATTCAAGTGGGGGAGACTTACGGCGAGTTTGAGGCAGACGGCTCAGGTGATATGCTCCTGCACTCGCTGGACAGTATGAACGAGCTGCTGGTGGAGATTTATACCGGCGAAGCTATTACCTGCGGCCAAGTAAGCTTATGTATAGTGGTGAAGTACACAGATCTCCAAGGGAATGTAGAGAGCGAACAGCTTGCTGTTCAGCTGATGATTGCAGAAGCTGACAGTGCAGAAACAGAGGAGCCTGAGATTGATGAGGAGGTCGTTAATAAGGTTAAGGCATCAGCAGGGCTTGCGGGGGCAGAGCGCAATGTTTCAGCCGGTAACGATTTTCTTGATTGCACGCCCGAGAAGAGAATAACCTTTGATCCGCATTACCGTTCCGAACTGGAGAAGCAGTATCGTGTAGACGGAGGCGGTGCCTTTTAAGGCATAGAGTGATGAATAAACAGCTATGACACCGGCATCAGAGCAAAATATTAAGGCTGGCATAACCCGCATATTCCTGCGGATGATGCCAGCCTGTTCATGTGGAGCGCAGCAAAGAGATTATCCCCTCCCGATAATCAGCGACAGAAGGCCCGCGGCAATCAGCGGACCGACCGGAACGCCCTTGAACAGGGCGACGCCAAGCACAGTGCCGATCAGGAGGCCGGCGACAACCGTCGGCTGGCTGCCCATCAGCACGGCGCCGCGGCCGCCCAGATAAGCGACCAGCATGCCGATGCCGATGGCGGCCAGCGATTTCCAGTGGAAGAAGGACTGCCAGACCGTGTTCAGCGAGATTTTGCCGCTGGCCAGCGGGGTCATTACCCCGATGGTCAGAATGATGATGCCGAGCGTCAGGCCGTGCTTTTCCAGCCACGGAAAGGTCTGCTGCAGTCCCAGTACCCTGAGCAGCAGCAGTACAACCATAGCGATAGTTACCGGCGAATTGCTGCTGATAATGCCAAGTGCGGCCAGGCCGAGCAGCAGCAGGGAGGTGATATCCATGTAGACGGGCACTCCTTGTCTTATTTGAGCTTTTGTGAAACGATATGGTCGGCAATCAGCTTGCCGTGACCGCGTCCGGTCTCGATGAAAACCTCATTGGCGTTGCGTCCGGAAGCGATAACCCCTGCCACGTAAAGGCCGGGAATGTTACTCTCCATGGTCGCAGGGTTGAACGACGGTTTGTCCAGCGCATCATCCATGAGCACGCCGGCGGAAGACAACAGTGCCCTGCTTGGACGGAATCCGGTCATTGCCAGCACAAAATCATTATCCAGCTCGCTGGTTTCCCCGGTGTGTCTCGTTACAATGACCGAGGATGGAGTAATTTCCGTAACACGTGATTCCAGATGAAGCGTGATAAGGCCCTTAGTTACCATACTCTCAAAAATCGGCCGCACCCACGGCTTGATATTGTCGGAGATGCTTGCCCCGCGGTAGACCATATCTACCGAAGCGCCGACACGGATCAGCTCCAGAGCCGCGTCCACTGCGGAATTGCTTCCCCCGATAACCGTTACCTTCATCCCGGTATACGGATGGGCCTCGCCAAAGTAATGTGTAACCTTGGGCAGCTCTTCACCCGGTATACCGATCATATTCGGCTGATCGAAATAGCCGGTCGAAATAACGACATGGGCAGCCTGCCGGCTCTGGCGTTCTCCGCGTTTGTTGACAGTATGTACAGTAAAGCTGCCGTCTTCATTCCGTTCCACGCTCAGCGCTTCTTCATACGCTGCAATCTCAAGGCCATGCTGTTCAGCAGCACGGCGGTAGTAGACAAGCGCTTCGTGGCGGAACGGCTTGTCATTGGGGGAGGTAAAGGGAACACCGCCGATTTCAAGCAGCGCGGTGGTGCTGAAGAACTGCATGCTGGTCGGGTACAGATAAATGGAGTGCACGATAAAATTTTTCTCAATAATGAGGCTCGACAGCCCCTGGCGCTGACATTCCATTGCCGCTGACAGCCCGCAGGGACCGGCGCCGATAATAATAACGTCTTTCATAAGACTTGCGACCTCCTGGTGGATAAGTTCTGTCTCTAAATGTTACCTTAATTTTTAATTTAACGCCAATTCCTGCGTAAAAGATCAGCTGCTGCGGTTGCCGGATATCCTCAAATTTGATATAATTAGATACATATCTAAATATTATTCCTTTTCATCCCAGCTTATATTTGCTACAGGAGCGTGACCCCATGCAGCTTGATAAAATTGTTAATTACCATAAGGCCTTGTCCGATCCGACGAGATTACGCATATTGCTGCTGTTGTCCAAAGGAGAGGAGATTCACGGCCAGGCGCTGGCGGAACGGCTCAACCTGTCACAGCCGACTGTAACCCATCATGCTGCCAAGCTGAGGGAAGCTGCAATGATAACAGAGCGGCGGGACAAGAACACCGTCTACTTCAGACTTAATCCCGAGTTTATCCGGGCAGGCTCCGAGGCTTCCTTGAGCTTTATTTTTTCAAAAGGCACGCAGGAGCTGGAGGAGCAGTCACCGGAGAACAGCCTGAAGGAATCGGTGCTGCGCAACTTTTTTGCCAAAGACGGAAGGCTGCGCCAGATCCCGGCCCAATACAAGAAGAAGCTGATTGCCCTGCAGTACATGGCTGAGAAGCTGACCCCGGGAACTGTCTACAGCGAGAAAGAGATGAACGAGTTCATCAAGCAATACCATGACGATTATGCCACGATCCGCCGTGAATTCATCATGCATCAGTTCATGTACCGCGAGCATGACAAATATGAACTGAACCCGCCTGAAATGTGGACGCGCTGGGAGAACGTGAAATAATGCAACTTGTCACTTAATGCTCTTATAATTACGGAGATTCTGTGACAAATAAATGCACTGCTGATTAAAGGTTAGAAAAGTGAATAAACTGGAATTGTAAGCGTTATCTGACATATACTTCGGAAAGGAGACTTTCAGTATGATATTCAAACGCGCTAAAAAAAATACAATCCCTGAGCCGATCACTGTCACCTTGCCGCAGATCAAGCAGGCTGTAAGGCAATTCGAAGAAGATATGCCTGCCTCAGTCAACCGTACTGTCCTGATTATGGAGGATAAAAGCATAGACTTGTCCAGGCTGAAACGTTATTTGGGCGGTGTTCCCCAGCAGAAATTCTATATGTCCCGTGAAACCTACGAAATTTTTGAGGAAGCTGACAAGCTGGTGCCCTACTATCTCGATCTGGTTCAATCTGCGGTGGATCATTATATCAGTGATACCGGCAAGCTGCCGCTAATCGAGGATGCCTGGCTGCCGGAGGTCCACTACCGTCTGCTCCATTCGGAACGTTATCTGACGGAGACACCGCCGTTTCCGCTGTATATTACGCAAGAAGAGATGATGCTGACCCACCGTGCGGAGCATTTTGAGTAACCTGATGATCCATTTATATGTTGCCAGCAGGCTGTTCAGCAGTTAAAGGAGGATGTTGCTTCTTTTCTGCAGGGCAGTCTTTTCTTTATCCGGACATGCATAGTACAATTATCTCTGACATTTAAGCGGATAAGGAGACTTTATCAAGATGCAAGAGAAACAGGCATTGCTGTTTGATCTGGACAACACCCTGATGGACCGGGATTATACGTTCCGAAGCTTCAGCACCCGGTTTGTAAAGGATTTCCTGGGCCATCTGCCGGAGGAAGAGGCTCTGCGGGTTGTTGAGGATATGATTGTGCGGGATGCTGACGGCTACCGGGATAAGGACGGTTTTTTTGCCGAGCTTAGCGAAGTGCTGCCCTGGCGGACACCGGTGAGTGCAGCGGATATACGGGCGTATTATGATACAAACTATTTCAGCCACGGGGCAGCCATGAAGGATGCAATTGAAATCCTGAATTACTGCCGGGAGCGGGGGTACATCCTGGGGCTCGTAACCAACGGCAAAAAGAATCTGCAGGACAGCAAAATCGATTTGCTCGGATTGCGCGGCTATTTTAAGGCGATTGTGATATCGGGCGAAGCCGGAATCAGCAAGCCTGATCCGGCCATCTACAAGCTGGCTCTGGAGCGTATGGGTAACTCTGCAGAGCAGACCCTGTTCATCGGAGATCATCCGGTTAATGATATCTGGGGTGCCGGCAAGGCGGGCATGGACACCGTCTGGCTGAAGCGTAACCACCCGTGGGACGAGCGTCTGGATGTGCAGCCGTGGAGAACCATCAACGAGCTGGATGAGCTGAAGGAAATTATTTAGAGATTCAGGTAGACTTTATTTATAAATAATACTTTACCGGGGTTAATCGTTGACAATGCGCATCCGGGACGTTTATAGTTACAGCATATTAACCAAGAAGGAGACGATGTAATATGACAGTTTATACAGCACGTTCATTATCGGTAACAACTGTTGTAGATACGTGTCTTCCGGGAACAGCGGCTGCACAGCAAGTGTGATGCAGCTTAGCAGGTAAGCTCTTAGAGTGCCTTTTAGAGCCGTCCGGGACCGTATGTGTTCCGGCGGCTTTTTTGCGCGGTCAAGCGTTACTGAATACGGATAAGTACCGTATTTGGTATGCCCGGGTCGCGCACAGAAATGTGCGGTTCTCCCTTACCCGGGAAGACCGCAGCTTTCTGTATATGATTTGATCGCAGTCCTTCCTTTCAGCAGGAGGGGAGGTCTGTGATCCAATCCGCCGCCGGAACGTCAGGTTCCGGCGGCTTTTTGTGTTCCGGGACATGTGAGTGGAGAAATAAACCAAATATCGGGAGGAACTAACATTACAATGATTATTGAACAATACGGATGGAATGAAAATTGGCAGGTAAAATGGAACGGGATTATTCACAATCAGGAGCGGGCACACAATAAGCGTGTTCCCGGCCGGATCACAGGGGACTTTGGCAGCAAATACCGGGTCATGACTGAGGCAGGCGAAACCTGGGGTGAGCTGTCCGGGAAGCTCCGGCATTCCGTCACAGATTCGGGTGAGCTGCCGGCTATTGGTGACTGGGTCGCTTTAGCTATGCAGGATGGGGGAGAGCACGCTGTTATTCACGGACTGCTGCCCCGTCAAAGTGTTATTTCGCGAAAAGTAGCGGGAAATACGCAGGCAGAGCAGATTGTCGCTTCCAATGTAGACACCTTGTTTCTGGTCAGTGCCTTAAATGATGATTTCAATGTGCGGCGGATGGAGCGGTATCTGATTATGGCCTGGAACAGCGGGGCGAGTCCGGTCATTCTGCTGACCAAGGCCGATCTGTGCCCGGATGCGGATACCAGAATAGCGGAGATGGAGCGGGCTGCACCCGGCGTGCCGGTGCATGCGGTCAGCGCCCTGCTGGGGGACGGCCGTGAAGAGCTGCTGCCGTATATCCGCAGCGGGCAGACGGTGGCTCTTACCGGCTCCTCCGGCTGCGGCAAGTCAACGATGGTCAACTGGCTTAGCGGCCAAACCCTGCAGCTGACCCAGGACGTCAGAGAGGGAGACAGCCGCGGACGGCATACAACGACGCACCGGGAAATGTTCGTGCTGCCTGAAGGCGGGATTATCGTGGATACCCCCGGGATGCGCGAGCTTCAGCTGTGGGAGGATGAGGGCGGGCTTGACCTTGCCTTTGGCGATATAAGCAGCCTGGCGGCAGAATGCCGCTACAGCGACTGCAGTCACGAGCGCGAGGAGGGCTGCGCTGTGCTGGCGGCTGTATTCTCTGGTCAGCTGGAGGAGAAGCGGCTTATGAACTTCCGCAAGACACAGAAGGAGCTGCGCTTCCAGAGCAGCAAAGAGCAGAGACAGAAGCGGAAGGCTGTTGCTTCTGCTGGTAAAACGAGCACCCCCCGGCCGCGGAAAACGTCATGGGAGCGGCAGCTTGAGGAGTATTGATCCTGAACAGGCAATAAATTCCCCCGCAAACCGCAGCTCTGCAGGGATGCTGACTCAGGGGCCAGCGGGGACCCCTAAATATATAAATTTTTACCATTAAAAAAAGGCCATCAGGATGCCCTGCAGTTGTCTGCTCAGGCGCCCTGATGGCTTTTTTTAAAAAGGGGTCCCCGCAAAGTGCCTGTATCAGCTTTTATGTAAAAGCCTCACTTTGTGGGGTTGCTTTATGCTGCAGAGGTACAGCCCGGGGAAGGGCTGTGCCTCTGCTATATATGAATAAAAGTCCGGATGCTGAGTAAAACCGATGCCTGATCTTCTTGCGAATGTCTATACTGCGGGCCGGACCTTTAACGCTGGTGCTGTATTAGAACGATGCAGCAGCGGATTTAGCTTCTTCCAGACCTTTTGCGATGATGTTAGCAGACTCCTGCGGGTTCTGGTTGTGGCCTTCGATGATCACCTGTGTGATATCCTGGAAGCCCCAGAAGCTCAGGTTGTTCACGATGAAGTTAACAGCCATTTCAGCGTTTGCTGCAGGACCAGTGGAGTAGATGCCGCCTCTTGCGTTCAGGACAGCCGCTTTTTTGCCGGTAAGCAGGCCTACAGGACCTTCAGCTGTGTATTTGAAAGCAGTACCAGCCTGGTTCACGTAGTCGATGTAAGTGTGCAGAACAGCAGGAACAGTCATGTTCCAGAGCGGGAAGCCGAATACAACTTTATCAGCTGCAACGAATTGATCCAGATATTTCTTAACCAGTGCTGCACCTGCAGCTTCTTCAGGAGTTGCTTCAAAGCCCTGGGCAGCTTTATAGATACCAGTGATCAGGGTGTTATCGTAGTAAGGAAGCTCTTCAGCGAACAGATCCAGTTCAGTTACCTGGTCTTCCGGGTGTGACTCTTTGTAGCTTGCAAGGAATGCGTTGTAAAGTTGAACACTTACAGCCTGTTCAGCAGGGCGGTTGTTTGCTTTGATGAAAAGTACATTAGACATTATGATTTCTCCTTAAATATATATTTAATACTTACTATATTTAATATAGCATTGAATATTTAGTTTGTAAATATCCGTCGAAAGAAAAATAATTTTCAGCGACAGCAAATGCCTTGGAATTGCACGGCTACCATATCTCCTGATGGATAACAGCATAACCGGAACTGAAGCTCAATATGTAGTAAAGTCGTTCCGACAAGTCTTTTTTACCAGAAAATAGAAGCGTTTGAGCATCCGGGGACCCGGTTATATAGGTGATACAAGGGAGGCAGGAAATGATTTCCTGAGTCCATTAACGGTAAAAGATATTCAAAAAGGAGCGATTGACATGTCCATTGACCGTTTTATCATTAAAAAACTGGACAGCTGTCACGAAGAACAGACACGCATCAATTTAGTGAAGTTGTTCAAGCTGCGTATCCAGAAAGCGGAGAAAGAAGAAAATAAAAACCGGCCGACCGGTTAAAAACCGGCCGCTGACTTACAGCTATTCGGCCTAACATATAGAGCGGAGCACCTTCTTTCCAGGCGAAAGAGCGTGCTTTTTTTTGTAATCTCGCAGAAACGGATACCATCCTTTAAAGGACGGCAAAGCCGGTTCTCTTGTGTACAAAAAAACTATCCCTCTGCTAGTAGAGGGATAGTGCGAGTGAATCATTTTCACTGTAACTGTGCAATATAGCTTCTGAGCCTTTTATTTCGATACTGATCAGTGAATTTAAACATTTCTGCAATGCGCTTTTGCCCTTTTGGATTTTGAGCTCCAGTGTATTATTCAAAATTCGGAGTACCTTTTGGGTAGGCTGTTTGTTTTCAGTGGTGAAATATACCGGTACAGACTTGTTTTGAAATGTGATGAGCATTCTCATAATCGAAATCACCTCGCTAAAAGTATTTCATGCTATGATCATACCCGGCATTTCTTAATTTTACCTTAAAATTAGCTTATGATAACATAAAGATTGCAAGTTTGGTAGATTCGAGCTTTTTACTGCTGGGCGATTCCTGATCTCCTGGGAATCCGGGAAGGAAATTGGACTGTGAATAACGATGAAATGGTATATTTAGCGCGTTTTCTGTTTCCTGAAGCGCCGGCGCACGGAAAGGAAGTATCCGGTTTGCTGCAAATGGCGGGTTCTGCAGAAAGAATATGCCGGCTGAAATATTGTGAAGGGGAGCATACCCAGGATCTCTGTCTGCAGGTATTCAAGGAACGGACCATCATCTCCAGCATTCAGGAGGAGGATCCCTTCGGCTATGAGCTTACTGAGCCCGCAAAGGTGAAGCGGGCATGTTTTTATTTGTTCAACTGCCCTGAGCAGATGGAAGGAATCCCCTGTTCAGATGCCCCCGCCCTGCAGATGTCCAGAAGCAGGTTCGAGGAACTGAAAGCCCAGGCGGCAACCTACACGCTGTACACTTTGGCCGAGTGCCTGAATGCCGAGACAGGAGACCTCCTACGTTCGGCCCAGCTGGCCAGAGTTCTTAAATACCGGACGGCTGACGGTGAGCTCAGGCTCTGTTCCCGCAGCACGGACAGCTGGGTTTTTCAGCATGCGGGATACATAGAAGATGCCTCCGGCGGCTGGCTGCTCCGGATGAGCTGCGAATCCGCAGAGGACTGGATCGTTGCCGTACCTGCAAGCAAAGCGGAGGTCTGCTTGGCATTATATGAATGGATGCTGCATGCCTCGCATGCGGTTAATCCAGAATAACAGCAGAATAGGGCGGAAGGGTAAGTTCAGCTCCGCTATAGGAGGCTTCCTCCGGAACAGCTTTGATGATGTTCGTATATCCTTTGTCATTCGTTCCCTGCTTCAGGGTAACGGTCTGACTGCTGCCTGTCAAATTAAGCATAACGAGCACCTGCTGTTCGGCTGTTACACGTTCAAATGCCATGACACCGTCATTCCCGGAAGCATAGTCCCGTATATCCCCTTTCTGGAGCGCGGGTACCTGGCTGCGGAGGGCAATTAGCTGACGGTACCAGTCCAGCAGCGAGCCGGTGCTGCTGAGCTGGCTCTCCACATTTCCTCCGGAATTCCCCTTGTTGTTAGTGGCCGCTTCCCAGGTTGTCTGGCCGGCACTGCTGCTGTCCGCTGACCACTGCATAGGCTCACGGATTCCTTCATCCGGTTTGCGGCCTAACATGCCGATCTCTTCCCCGTAATAAATAAACGGATTGCCCGGCAGCGTAAACAGCATTGCGGCAGCCATTCTGGCATGATTCGGATTGCCCTCAAGCTGGCTCATTACCCTGTTCTGGTCGTGATTCGTCAAGAAGACTGCATCTGTAAACCGGCCCTCAGAAATCTGCGAATACAGCCTGTAAGTCCGCTCCAGTGTGAATGCTGCCCCGCTGTCCTTTTCCGTCCTGGCGGAGTTCACCAGCGTCTCGGCCAGCCCGAAGTTAAAGCCGGAATCAAAAGCCTTATCCAGATAGGCGCCGACGGATACGGCAGAGTTCTCCCAAACCTCCCCTACAATATAGGCCTGCGGGTTAACCTCGTTCATGGCCTGGCGGAATTCCTGCCACCAGGCTACATTTTTGGCAGTCGTCTCCGTACTCTTATCCGTTACAAGATCCTCATAAATATGTTTGGCCGCATCAAGGCGGAAGCCGTCGACACCCTGCTCCAGCCAGAACTTTCCGATGTCCTTCATTTCATTGCGCACGTCAGGATTATCGAAATTGAGATCGGGCATCCCGTCCCAGAAGGTGCCCATGTAATGGCTGCCCAGCACGGAATGCCAGGGGCTCCCGCTGCCGGCTGCACTGCTTCCGCTGACAGGGCGGTTCTGATCTTCAGCCCAGACATAATAACCGCGGTACTTACTGTCCTTTTTTTTGGCGGATTCCACAAACCACGGATGCTCCCTGGACGTATGGTTCACAACAAGGTCCATGATCACCTTGATTCCCCGCTTGTGCGCCTCACGGATCAGCTCCTGCATATCCTCAAGCGTCCCGTACTCGGGATTGATGCTGCGGTAATCAGTGACATCATACCCGTGATAGCTGGGAGAAGGGTTAACCGGCATCAGCCAGATGCCTCCAACCCCCAGGTCGTCCGCAGTCGAAGGGTCACCGTCGTTCAAATAATCCAGCTTGCCTGTCAGCCCGCGGAGATCACCTATGCCGTCGCCGTCTGAATCATAAAACGAACGGACGAACACTTCATAGAACACAGTGGAGGGTTGCTCATCAATAGCAGTACCGGAAACTGCAGCAGGCTGCTGAGATTTCAGCGGTGCCGTACCGGCGTCCGGTGAAGGTGAAGCCTGTGCAGCCGGAACGGCGGAAGCTTCTCCGTTAATGCCGGCGGGGGAATTTCCGTTATTCGTGCAGCCGGCCAGCAGTGCGGCGGTAAGTCCGGTTAAGGCCAGGGAATGGAGGATACGGCGTCCCGGTAGCCGTTTAAACTCATGTTTCATCTGTAAATAAACCCCTTCCTGATGGTGTTGCTTCATTAATATGTATCTAGTAAGCGCTTTACTAAATATAGTAGTGCAATCGAGCTTTTTGGTAAAACGTTTGCACAGGCTTGGATTGGCTAAAATTTATTGTTTATAACGATTTATGCTGGATTATACATAGTTATCTTTACAAATCATAAAATTACTCTTGATTAAGCGGATTATCAGCATAATTAAATAGATTGATTCATTATTTATAACAAATTACTCGCTGAGTTCTGCTGAAGTGACAGTGCAAACGGTTTTCCTTCACACTTTTAACCAAACAATAGGCCTTCGCATATGCTTTAGGTAAGGGCCAAAGACCCGGGATGAAAGGAGAAATGAAGGATGACAATCAAGAAAAAGCTGGCGCTGCCGCTGCTGCTCCTCGTCTTGTGCTTCTCAGTGCTCGCCGGCTGCGGCACAGAGCAGGCGGGAGTAAAGGTGAAAGTCGGCGAAGTAACCCGTTCTGTCTTTTATGCGCCTGAGTATGTGGCATTATCACAGGGCTTTTTCAAGGATGAGGGGCTGGATGTGGAGCTGCAGACCATTCCTGGCGGGGATAAGACGATGACCGCTCTGCTCTCAGGGGCCATAGATGTGGCGCTTGTCGGGTCTGAGACTTCGATCTATGTAGCCCAGCAGGGAGCAGATGATCCTGTAATCAATTTTGCCCAGCTTACCCAGCGGGACGGCACGTTCCTGTTTGCCCGCAAGGCAGAAGGTGAGTTCAGCTGGGATCAGCTGAAAGGGTCGACGTTCCTCGGGCAGCGGGCTGGCGGCATGCCGCAGATGGCCGGTGCATTTACGCTCCATAACAAAGGGATCGATGCCGGCAAGGATCTTACGCTGATTCAAAATATTGATTTCGCCAATATTGCCGGTGCATTTGCGTCAGGAACAGGAGATTACGTACAGCTGTTCGAGCCGCAGGCTTCGATCTTTGAAAGTGAAGGGCGCGGTACAGTCGTAGCTTCGTTCGGTGTGGAGAGCGGCTATCTGCCTTATACGGTCTTCATGTCCAAGCAAAGCTATATCAGTAAAAATGGCGATACAGTGCAAAAGTTCACCAATGCGGTCCAGCGGGCCCAGCTGTGGGTGAAGGAGCACAGCGCAGAGGAAATTGCAGAAGCGGTTATGCCTTATTTCGAGAACACTGACCAGGGGATTGTCATTTCCGCCATTAATCGTTACAAGGAGCAGGACACTTATGCTGTAAATCCTGTTATTGATGATAAAGAGTGGAACAATCTGCTGGATGTCATTGAACACGCCGGTGAGCTGCAGGAACGGATTCCGCTGGAAAAGATCGTGGACAACAGCTTCGCCGGGAAGGCGGAAGCGGAAATTAAAACTTCATCCGGGAAATGAGGGGCTGATATGCTGCCAGTTGTGCAATTGAAGGGTGTGACGCACGCTTACCTGGGCGACCGTGAGGCTTCACTTGCCATTGAGGACCTGAGCCTGGAGGTGGAGAAGGGGGAGTTTGTCAGCCTGGTCGGACCGAGCGGCTGCGGCAAAACAACCCTGCTATCGATCATCGCCGGGCTGCTGAAGCCATCGCTCGGAGAGGTGTCGGTCAGCGGCCGGCTGATCCAGGGTCCTTCGCCTGAAGTGGGCTATATGCTCCAGCAGGACTACCTCTTCCCCTGGCGGACCATCCTTGACAATGCATTGCTCGGACTTGAGCTGACCGGTAATCTGACTGCCGAAGCCCGGCAGAATACAGTGGATCTGCTGGCAGATATGGGCCTGGCCGGCAAAGAGAAGGCTTATCCGGCCCAATTGTCCGGCGGAATGCGCCAGCGCGTGGCCCTGGTGCGCACACTTGCAACAAATCCGGGGCTGCTCCTGCTGGATGAGCCGTTCTCGGCGCTGGATTATCAGATCAAGCTGCAGCTGGAGGATCTGGTATCGGAAACTTTGCGCCGGCGCGGGACTACGGCGGTTCTGGTGACCCATGATCTGTCTGAAGCGATTGCGGTCAGCAGCAGAGTTATTTTGCTGCAGCGCAATCCAGGCCGGATCCGCAAAATTTTTGAGGTGCCTGAGGAAATCCGCAGCACGCCTCCGCTGTACGCGCGGGATCTGCCGGGGTTTGCGGAGCTTTTTCATGAATTATGGAAGGAAATGGAGCTGGCAGGGAGGGAAGGACAGTGAGCAGGAACGGGCTAAACGAAATGCCTAACTCCCGCGCGGAGTGGCTGCAGCAGAAGCACCAGGACTTTAAAAAGCAAAAGCGCCGCTGGAGCAGCCGGGTCATGGCCGTACGGGCCAGTCTGCTTGTGCTGTTCTTTTTCTTCTGGGAGGCCGGGGTAAGACTGGGCTGGATCGATGAGCTGCTGTTCAGCTATCCGACCAAGGTGCTGCGGCAAATCTGGAGTGATATGGCCAGCGGCAGCCTGTGGCCGCATCTTGGAATGACAGTCGGTGAAACGGCGGTCGGCTTTGTGCTGGGAACACTGCTTGGCACATTGCTTGCGGTCATCATCTGGTGGTCGCCTTTTTTATCAGCCGTGCTTGATCCGTATATGGTTGTGTTCAACAGTATGCCCAAGGTGGCACTCGGTCCGATTTTTATCGTGATGTTCGGAGCCGGCTTTACTGCGATTGTCATTACCACCTTATCCATTACCGTAATTATTACTACACTGGTTGTCTATAACAGCTTCTGCAGTGTTGATCCCAACCTGATCAAGGTGGTGCGTTCCTTCGGGGCATCACGGGTGCAGGAGTTTAACAAGGTGATTCTGCCCGCCTCTTTTCCCGCAATAGTGTCTACCCTAAAGGTTAATGTCGGAATGTCGTGGGTCGGGGTGATCGTCGGTGAATTTCTGGTGGCCAAATCAGGGCTCGGCTATCTGATCATTTACGGTTTTCAGGTTTTCAATTTCACTCTGGTGATGTCCAGCCTGCTCATTATAGCCGCTGTTGCTACTGCGATGTATCAGCTGGTGGTCTATGTGGAGAAGCTGCTGCTGTCACGGCTGTGAATTTTATGTCATATTGTGTCTCCTTGAAAAATCCTGTACCATGTCTATATCTTTACAAGCAAGCTGAAGCAGAGAGTCAAGGAGAGGTATTTACATGGGATTTAGGGTTATCAAAACAGCGGCCGCCACGCTGCTGTCCATACTGCTGGCAGCCGCTGCGGGTATTCCGAATGCGCAAAGCGCCGGCCTGCTGGCCATTCTTGGGGTGGAAACAACGCGGAAAAGGAGTCTTCGCACGATCACTGCCCGTTTTTCCGCCTCGCTTGTAGGCCTTCTTATCGGCTGTTCCTTATTTGCCGTGCTGGGTTTTCATTACTGGGTGCTGGGGTTATATGTGCTGTTCGGCTTTCCGCTGATCGTCAAATCAGGCTTTAAGGAAGGGATCGTCACCAGCTCCGTTATTTTGTTTCGCGTATTCGGACAAGCTGAGCTGACCCTGCATGTCCTGCTGCAGCAGATCGAGCTGCTGATCATCGGACTGGGCTCGGCCGGTCTGGTCAATCTGATCTATATGCCGCAGGCCACCGGCGTTATATCCGGCATACGCAAGGAAGTGGACGGTTATTTCTCGGTTATTTTCAAACAAATGGCAACGACACTCCGTGATCCTTCTTATATATGGGACGGTAAGGAGCTGATCGGTGCAAACGCCGCTATCCAGCGCGGACTTACTGCAGCCACCAGAGAGCTTGAGAATCATGTGATTCATCCGGACGAGGCCTGGAATGTCTACTTCTATATGCGCAAGGAGCAGCTGGAATCGATTCAAAATATGCTGCAGCTTCTATCCCAGGTCTACCGGCAGCTTCCGCACGGCGGGATGGTTGCCGACCTGTTCGACCAGCTGAGCGGGGATGTGCTGGCAGAGGAATATACCGGGCGCACGGAGCGGCTGCTGGCAGGCGTCGAGCAGGAGTTTCAGCAGATGGAGCTTCCTTCGACCCGCGAAGAATTTGAAGTCCGTTCAGCTATTCTGCAGGTGTGCCGGGAACTGGCGCTATACCTGAAAATTGCCAAGCAGCATAAGGTTCCGGTCGAGATCAAGCCGGCAAAACGTCTGCTGCGGGGCCGCAGCAACTGATCATACATAACACGAAATAGGTGACAGGTATTCACATTACCGTGTAAAATTACGATAAGAAATGTAAGCACAAAAAGTGAGCCGGTAATCCTTTTGCCGTTCACTGTTCATGAGAGAAGAAGTTCAATTACTGCAGATTGTTCGCTTATGTGAATTTCTGCTCTGGCAGGTGAGGACAATGAACATCAATAATGAACAATATCTCGGCAAGCAGCTTGCAGCCAATCTTTTTAATCACAAGGGCGTGTTCGTCCTGCCGGCGATGACACTGCTGAACAGTGATCATATCCGCCTGATCACCCGGCACAGGATTATGCTGGAGCCCCAGGACGTAGTCCATGTTGACAGCGCCGCCTTTTACCAGATTGCGGTTGATGAGTGTACTGCAGCAATGGAGAGTATTTTTGAACAGCTCCGCTATAACAAAAGCAAACGTTTACCGATGATTGAGCTCAGAAATGAAGTTATTCCTTTTATCCAGCAGGTTAGTGAGAAGAACGATTTCTTTGGCATACTGGCTGCACTCCAGCCGAAGGACGACTATACATACAGACATAATGTTGCGGTGGGTATCCTGTCCACGCTGCTCGGCAAATGGCTCAAGCTGAAGCCGGAGGAGCTGGGCATGCTGACGATTGCCGCGACGCTGCACGACATCGGCAAAATCATGATCCCTTCGGAGATTCTGACCAAGACCGGTCCGCTGGACGAGGAAGAAACGGCGCTGATGAAGAAGCATACCACCTACGGCTATGAGATGATAAGAGATACGGTAGGGACCAATCACATGCAGGCACTTGTCGCGCTGCAGCATCATGAGCGGATGGACGGCAGCGGCTATCCGTTCGGGGTACTGGGGCACCGGATTACAGATTTCAGCAAAATCGTCGCCGTGGCGGACATTTTCCATGCGATGACCTCGGAACGGTTCTACCGTCCGGCTGCGCCGCTGTACGAGGTGCTCAGGCAGATGGAGGATGACGTATTCGGCAAGCTCGACCCTTATATCTGCAGAGTCTTCATTAATAAGCTGATGCAGTCCATGCTGGGCAATGATGTAGTGCTTACTGACGGCCGGACCGGCAAAATCATCCTGATTCTCGCCCATGATCCGTTGCGTCCGCTGGTGAACATCGAGGAGGATTTCGTGGATCTCAGCAGGCACCGGGATCTGGGTATCGTACGGGTTATTCCGCAATAGCCGGGGAGTATACTTGATCATTTTCGGTTAATAGAGCCGGCCGGCAAGTCCAATCGCATAAGGCACCCAAAAACACCAGTCCATCCGTTACGGAGGAGCTGGTGTTTTTTTACGGGGAGACGGGCTGGCTATGTATCATAAGGCGGTGTTTTTAACAATAAAATGGACTATGAAGCTTATAGCGGGACGGGTGGAGGGCTTACCCAAATTTATTTCTACTCTAACAATCAACAAATGCCCAGAACGTGCATACACTTGATAGTGAATGATTGTATGGAGGAGGTTCAAAGATGTCATTAAGCCATAAACGTCAAACAAGGGAGATCATTACGAAGGCAATCTGCGGCAAAGGTCGTAAGTTCTCTACCGCAACCCATACCGTGACTCCGCCACATCATCCGACTAGTATTCTGGGGGCTTGGATCATTAACCACCAGTACGAAGCGGTTGCCGCCGGAAACGGAATTGAAGTAATCGGTACTTACGATGTGAACATCTGGTACTCGTATGACAAAAACAAGCAGACTGAGGTAGCCAAAGAAACAGTCTCCTATGTTGAGCTTATCCCCCTGTCATACCTGGACCCTAGACACCGCGCTTCCACGGTTGAAGTCTCTGCGGAGGCAACGCAGGAACCCAACTGTGTGGAAGCGGGTGTCTCGCCAGGCGGCGGCAGTGTGACGCTCCGCGTGGAACGCGAGTTTGAGGCGGAGCTGGTGGCTGAGACCAAGGTCCGCGTGTACGTCAGTGATCAGGCCGACGATCTGGAAGACAAGGATTATGATTTCGAAGGTGAGAGCTTCGACTATGATGATCTGGACCCTGACGCCCTGGATGATGAGCTGTAAGGAAGGAGGGCGCCGCCGCCGCTGATTACCGGTGGGTTATGGTCCATTATATGTAGCGGGGGCGGCGGCGAGAGGGCGAACGCCCTCCTTTTTTAATTTTAGCGTGCCCAGAGGCACGCATTATCTAATTGGTGAAAGTCCAACCCAAGGAGGGGCCAAGCCACCTTGGTAGCTAGGATGCTTGCGCATGG